>NZ_CP047936.1:1355417-2710834 GCF_014279975.1 Synechococcus sp. BIOS-U3-1
CCTCTGAAGAGGCCTCGATCGAGTCCAATGAAGATCAGGTGAATCATGAACCCGACAGCAACGACGCTGAGGGATCGAGCAACCAAGCTCTTCAACCCATTGCTCCATGGTGCTGCCCAACGCTGCATCAGGCAGATGTCATTAACCAACAGGTCCTTTGTTCACTGCTTAATGACGGTAAAGATCGACCAAATGTGCGCCAAAAGAACAAAGTAAAACTTGGTGAAAAGGGAGTTGCTGCCTCAATCAGCTGGCCTCTATTCACGGCGTCTCAAGAGCAGAAAATATTGGACATGATCCGCGAACGCACCGTGCAGAAGTTGAATTCGCGTCGTCGCCAAGTTGAGGAGCTCAAGAGGGATGTCCTGGCAATGACCAAGGCCCGTAGCGCAGAGCCCATGCTCGATCAGCAGCAAACCGGTGTAATCAGTGGGGTTCAGAGCTACGGATTTTTTGTTGAAATTGCTCCTTCAATGGTTGAAGGTCTAGTGCATGTCAGCTCACTGAATGATGACTGGTATGAATATCGATCAAGACAAAATCGTCTGGTTGGCAGACGAAGCAGGCGCGTCTATCAACTTG
The DNA here is from genome assembly GCF_014279975.1 of Synechococcus sp. BIOS-U3-1. Taxonomy (NCBI): domain Bacteria; kingdom Bacillati; phylum Cyanobacteriota; class Cyanophyceae; order Synechococcales; family Synechococcaceae; genus Synechococcus; species Synechococcus sp. BIOS-U3-1. The sequence continues at coordinate 1,356,000 of NZ_CP047936.1, forward strand.
GTGACGCCGTCGAGGTAAAAGTTCTCAAGGTTGATGTGCTGAGAAACCAAATCGATCTTGAAGTGGTTCCTGCCTCTGCTCCTGTTTCTGACGATCCTCTGCCGGTAGCTGTGAGCGAGGAATGATTCCTTATGTGATCGGTATCAGCGGAGCTTCCGCACAACAGCTTGCTGAGCGCACATTGCAGTGGATGTTGCGCCGTGATCTGAGCGTTCACGTGATTCTCAGTCGTGGTGCCCATGAAGTTTGGCGCGCAGAACGGTCGATTTCGGTTCCTGTGGATTCAAGACTTCAGGAACGCTTTTGGCGGGATCGACTTGGAGTTGAACAAGGTCAACTGGTCTGTCATCGCTGGAACGATCAATCAGCTGTTGTCGCCAGTGGCAGTGTTCCTACCAAAGGCATGGTGGTGGTGCCCTGTTCCATGGGAACCGTTGGTCGCCTGGCGGCGGGACTTGGCGGAGACCTTCTTGAACGCTGTGCAGACGTTCATCTCAAAGAGGGCCGTCCTCTGGTAATTGCACCGCGAGAAATGCCATGGAACCTGTTGCACCTTCGCAACCTCACGACTCTCGCTGAGGCAGGAGCAAGGATCGCTCCTCCGATACCGGCCTGGTACACCCAGCCAGAAACCATCGACGACATGCTCGATTTCCTCGTGATGCGTCTCTTTGACTCGTTAGGGGAATCGCTCACGGACCAGAAGCGATGGCAGGGGCCTCAGATATGACGCGTCTACAACGTCTGCTGCTGATTCCCTGTCTTTCACCCCTACTTCTTTCAATACTGATCGGTTGTCTCAATCTCGGAAAGGGAGGCAGCCTTCGCATCCTCACGTGGGAGCTACCCAAGCTTCCCATTGGCGTATGGATTGCTGTAGCCGCAACATCAGGTGCTGTCCTTGGATCTGGAGGTGTCCTGGCGGCAGGTTCGTCAACCCAGCAGACCCTGCAACGGGAGGTTCGACGACCGTATGCATGGCAAGAAGAGACTTCAGAACAGGTCACTCAACGTGCTGCCACTGCAGCCGCAACCATGCCTTGGCCACAGAGAGACGTGCGTGATCCTGCCCCCACAGTGTCTGTACCGTTCCGGGTGATTCGGACCGGTCGATCATCAAAGGACGACGTTGCTGAGTCGGAGGTGAAGGAGCAGGCTTTCTCCCAGAGAGCACAGACTCCAACACCATCAACAACCGTTTCTGATGATTGGAATCAGCCGCTATCGACAGATTGGTGAGGCTGGTGGGAAGTGCCCAGGGCTGTCTACAGTCCCGCGAACGATTGATGTCCGGTGAGCGAAACCTCCGACACTCCTGCAAAGCTTGAAATGCCTGACGTGCCGGACACCACTGCAGGTGTAAAAGGCTCAGCGAAAGCAGATTCACCTGCCTCACCGAACAAGAGAGAAGCAGCGGTGCCAACTGACCAAGCTGCCAAGTCCAAAACAGCTGATCAGGCATCGAGCATTGATCAATCCGCGAAAGCTGCCACAGCCGACAAGCCAGTGAAGGCAGAGAAAGCTGCCAAATCAGCGGATGCCGGTCAATCCGCAAAGCCAGCCAAAACAGACAGCGCAGATCAACCGCCTAAGCCCGCAAAACCAGCTCCAAAGCCAAAACCGGAGGACAAGCCCTTTGCAGAGTTCATCCAGGAAAATCTGCTGCCTTCACTGAGCAAATCCTTGACTGAACGTGAACAAGCACCGATCAGTCTTGAGCTCGTTGAAGGAGAACGACCTGTGGTGGGTGGTCGATGTTGGATGATTCAAGGCGAATTGCCCGCAGGACGGCGGTTCTGGCTTTGCTTTGAATCCGATGCGATCACATCTGGCAAGACCATTGTCCTCGCTGAATCCGGTTCAGACCCAAGCCTGCTGGAATCCTTCTTGATTGATGAGAAACGCATCAACCAGGCCTTGTTGGAATCCCGTTTACTTCAACGCCTAAATGGGCAGAAGTGGTTCGGAGGCAACTGAACCAATGGGTTACACCAAGCCCCGACTGGGCCTGGACTCCATTTACGATGGAGACAACACACGTTGGATCTGATGGTGCCTCCCACCGCTGTGAATGACACGAAATCCGGGGGTCCCGGCGTCTCCGTCAAAGATCCAGTCAAGGACACGATCCTCACTCCACGCTTCTACACAACAGACTTTGAAGCCATGGCGGAGATGGATCTCCGCCCTAACGAAGCAGAACTCGAGGCTATTTGTGAGGAGTTCCGCAAGGATTACAACCGTCACCACTTCGTGCGCAACGAGGAGTTTGACGGTGCTGCCGACAAGCTCGACCCTGACACGCGCCGTGTGTTCATCGAGTTTCTTGAACAGAGTTGTACTTCCGAGTTTTCTGGTTTCCTTCTTTACAAAGAACTAAGTCGTCGTATCAAGGCTCGCAATCCTCTTCTTGCTGAATGCTTTGGACATATGGCTAGGGATGAAGCCAGGCATGCTGGTTTTCTCAACAAGTCCATGAGTGATTTTGGGCTTCAGCTTGATCTTGGTTTTCTTACTGCAAATAAGAAATATACGTTTTTCAAACCTAAATTTATTTTCTACGCCACCTATCTTTCTGAAAAAATTGGTTATTGGCGCTATATCGCTATTTTTAGACACCTTGAAAAAAATCCCGAGAGTAAAATCTTCCCTATCTTTAATTTCTTTGAAAATTGGTGTCAAGATGAAAATCGACACGGAGACTTTTTTGACGCTCTCATGAAGTCTCAGCCTGAAACCGTTCGTGGACTTCGTGCACGGCTATGGTGTCGTTTCTTTTTACTTGCAGTTTTTGCAACGATGTACGTGAGAGATGTAGCTCGAAAAGAGTTTTACGAAGCTCTCGGGCTGGACGCACGCGAATATGACCGGATGGTGATTGATAAGACCAATGAAACATCAGCTCGTGTGTTCCCCGTCGTTCTTGATGTTAAAAATCCGCGTTTTTACGAACGCTTAGAGAACATCATTATCAACAATGAATCTTTAGAATCTGTTGATCAAAGTTCTTCCCCAGCTCCTATCAAATTTGTTCGCAAACTTCCACACTGGTTTGCTAACGGAGCACAAATGGCTTCTCTGTTCCTGATGGCACCTGTTCGCAGTGAAAACTTCCAGCCCAGTGTGCGCTGATGCAGTCAACCCTTCAAAAATCTTTGGTTGGATTCAATGATCTTGATCCAGACCATCACCCTTGGCGTCAGCGCCTCGACTCTCTGCTGAATTTGGGCGTCAGTGCCGGAGCAGATCTCGTCGAAGTATTCCTTGAACGTACTGATCATCTCGGCGTTCTTGCAGAGCAGGACAAGATCACAAGTGTGGGTCCCTCATTTGGTATGGGAGCTGGTATTCGAGTGTTTCGGGCTGGTCGAGATGGTTTCGTCAGTACCAACGATCTGAGCGATCAAGGTCTGGAAGAAGCTCTTCAGCAGGCTCTGGCCATGCTTCAGCTCAGTACATCCACGCTGGCTTCACCAGGCGCATTTGATGGGCTTGGTCCACTTCGCAACTTCGGCTCTTCCAAAAACGATTGGTTGGACGGCACACCTGACCTCGTCACGATTACTCAACGTCTTCTTGAAGGAACGCATTGTTTGGAGAAGCGCGGGCAACATCTCGACGTCCGTCGAGGCAGCTTTGCTCGCGACTGGCAAGAAGTACTCGTGGCCGCAAGCGATGGGACGTTTGCCCGAGACATCAGGCTGCACCAGTCCAGTGGTTTGAGTGTGCTCGCTGCTGATGGTGAACATCGTTCCAGCATCGCCCGTCGTTACGGAAGCACCGATCGTCCTGACGATTTGTGCAACTGGAATGTTGATGCCTCTGCTCAGGAGGTCTGTGACACTGCTGCCAAAATGCTTCGCGCTGATTACGTCGACGGTGGCCAAATGCCCGTTGTCCTCGCCAACCGATTTGGCGGTGTCATTTTCCATGAAGCCTGCGGCCACTTGCTTGAAACCACCCAGGTGGAGCGTGGTTCCACACCTTTCGCCGACAGCATCGGTGAAAGCATCGCCCATTCAGCTGTTACCGCGATCGATGAAGGCATGAGTGGCGGTGCTTTTGGGTCCATCTCCATGGATGACGAGGGAATGGAACCGCAGAGAACCGTTCTGATTAAGGATGGAATCTTGCAATGTTTTCTGAGCGACCGTGCAGGTGAAATGCGCACGGGTCATGCACGCACTGGCAGCGGTCGTCGACAGAGTCACGGGTTTGCTGCAGCCAGTCGCATGCGCAACACCTACATCGACGCTGGTCCGCACAGCATCAATGAACTCATCAGCTCGGTTGACCACGGTCTGTATTGCAAGTCCATGGGTGCCGGCAGTGTTGGGGCAACCGGTCAATTCAACTTTTCTGTTGAAGAGGGTTACCTGATCAAAAATGGTGAACTCGGTCAACCCGTCAAAGGCGCCACTCTGATTGGTGATGCCAAAGAAGTCATGCCCAGGATCTCGATGTGCGCTGATGATCTTGAGCTAGCTGCCGGTTACTGCGGATCCGTCAGCGGCAGCGTATTTGTAACCGTGGGTCAGCCCCACGTGAAAGTGGATTCGATCACTGTGGGAGGTCGTTGATCATGCCTAACGAACCACTCAATATCAACTCGCTACAGGATCAACTTCAGTCCCTGGCACGGCGTGAAGGAATCACAAAATGGGATCTCGGCGCCAGTCGAAGCAACAGTTCTTCTGTTCAAGTCGATCGAGGTGAGGCCAAACAATTAAAAGCTGCTCAACGCAGTTCGATCACCATCCGAGTGTGGAACCAACAAGGATTAGTCGGCATCACAAGCACGTCTGATCTTTCCAATTCAGGTCTGGAAAAAGCGCTAATGGGTGCGCAGCAGGCCAGTCATTTCGGTAATCCAGATGATGTTCCTGGTTTTTCCCCCCTCGCCACTGCTCCTCAACCAGATCTTCATCGTCCACTTCAGAACGCTCAAGGAATTCAGAGCCTATTGAATCAACTTCTTGATGCTGAAAAGGAGCTTTTGAGCCGGCATCCGGCCATCGGCACTCTTCCCTACAACGCCATGAACGAGGGCAGTAGTGAACGCATTTATCTCAATAGTGAAGGTGCACTGCGCCAAGCTCAGCGCACTCAGGCAAGTATTTTCCTGATGGCACGCGCAGAAGAAAGCGGTCGCAAACCTCGGAGCGGGGGAGCCGTTCGACTTGCTCTAGGCAGCAGCGATCTCGACCTGGCGGGATGCATTGATGAAGCGGCAGAACGCACCATCAGCCATCTGAACTATCAGCCAATCGATACCGGGCGCTACCTCGTCTGCTTTTCGCCAGAAGCTTTTCTGGATCTGATCGGTTCCTTCAGCAGCATGCTCAATGCAAGAGCCGTTCTAGATGGTGTGAGTCTGAGCAAAGCTGACTCAATCGGCGAAACTCTTGCTGTTCCTTTCTTCAATCTCACTGATAACGGATTGCATCCTGCCCACCTCGGAGCAATGCCCTTTGATGGAGAGGGCACGCCAACGCGAGCCCTTCCTCTGATCCGCGAAGGTTGCCTGGAGAACTTTCTGCATTCCGAAGCCACTGCGCGTCATTTCGGAGTGGATCCAACTGGGCATGCAGGAATGGGAGCCAAGGTGTCTGTAGGTCCCGACTGGTTTGAAATCAGTTGTACCCCCTCCATAACCACTGGAGCCGATCAACTTGACCACACCACAACATCTGACACCTTCGTTTTGATCGATAGTCTCAGTGCTCTCCATGCAGGGGTCAAAGCCAGCCAGGGCGCTTTCTCTCTGCCGTTCGACGGTTGGCTGGTCAAAGGTGGAGAACGCATCTCCGTTGAGGCAGCAACAGTGGCTGGAGACATCCGGGAACTCTTACGTTCAATTGTTCATCTGGAGCCGGAAGCCGTTGTGACCCATGAAGGTGTCAGTCCTTATGTGTGGGTTGATGGTCTGGCGATCACCGGTGAAGCCTGAACAGTCACTGCTGATTCATTGGTCTTGAAAATTCTGTTCTGGGGTACACCCATTTATGCCGTGCCCACGCTGGATGCTCTGCAGAGCGCCGGACACCAGATTGTCGGTGTTGTCACTCAGCCTGATCGTCGTCGAGGTCGAGGAAAACAATTGATGCCTTCAGCTGTGAAAGCGCGGGCTCTGGAACTCGGCTTGAACGTTTACACCCCTGAGAGAATTCGTCGAGATCATGACTGTCAACAGCAATTAGCGGAACTTGGTGCTGACCTTTCCGTGGTTGTGGCCTTTGGTCAGATTCTGCCCACAGAAGTGTTGATGCAGCCACCTCTGGGGTGTTGGAACGGCCATGGATCACTTTTGCCGAGATGGCGAGGGGCCGGCCCAATTCAATGGTCCATTCTTGAAGGTGATGCTCAAACAGGCGTCGGCGTGATGGCAATGGAAGAAGGGCTAGACACCGGTCCAGTGCTTATGGAAAGGGAAATCGAAATCGGTTTACTTGAGAACGCGCATCAACTTGGCAACCGACTCAGCAAACTCACAGCGGAGCTGATGGTGGAGGCAGTCCCTCGGATTGAAACCGCTGGAACCGGACCGGAAGAGGAGCGACTTCGCAAGTTGGGGGTGCGCTACCAGACGTCTGAGGTCAGCTACGCAAGAATGCTCGTGAAAACTGACTACCAGGTCGACTGGTCAGCCTCTGCTTTGGCCATCCATCGCAAGGTGATGGGTCTTTACCCAGGTGCTGTGACGCTCTGGAAGGGGAAAAGGCTGAAATTGCTGGTCACTGAACCGCTAATTGAACGACTTGGAGTCGAGCTGAGCACTGCTGCGCAACAGCTGCTGGGCCGCTGGCAGACCGGTGGCCACCCGGCAGGGACTGTTCTTGACAGCAATGAGGCCGGTTTGGTGGTCAGCAGTTCGGGTTGTCCACTGCTAATCCGAGAAGCACAGCTGGAAGGGAAGGCCCGGAGCCATGGTCGAGCTCTCGTTCAGCAATTGCAGACCACTGTGGGAGACACATTGGGCTGACTCAAAGCACTCCGATGGTGTGCTCAGCGTCTGCGTTGGCGAGATACGGGTGTGGCGCTGCGACGAGTGCGTTGATTGCCGCGTTGATTGCTACGCCGTTTACCACCACCGAGGTCAAGAGGTGGAGCCGTCAAAATCGTCGGTTCAAAACCCTTCACTTGTTCTTTGCGCAACGCTTCCCCTGTGAGGCGCTCAATGGCCTTCAGTAAGAGTGATTCCTCAGCAGCAACAAGCGAAATGGCATGACCGGTTTCACCAGCACGACCGGTACGACCGATGCGATGAACATAATCTTCGGCCACATTGGGAAGATCCAGGTTCACCACGTGCGGCAACTGTTGGATGTCAATCCCGCGTGCAGCAATGTCTGTCGCGACCAGTACACGGACGCTGCCCTGCTTAAAGCCCTGAAGGGCTCGAGTACGCGCACCTTGGCTCTTGTTGCCATGAATCGCAGCTGCTTCGAGACCTTCGTTGCTGAGTTTTTCTGCGACCCGATTAGCACCATGCTTGGTGCGTGAAAACACCAGCACCTGACGCCAATTGCCACTTCTGATTAGATGACTGAGAAGTTCCGGCTTCCGTTTCATGTCACACGGGTGAACAACCTGCTCCACAGAGCGTGCCGTCTGATTTTCAGGCGTGACTTGAATCTGCAGTGGGTGATGCAGCAACCCTGTAGCCAGCTTTCGGATCGGCGGGCTGAACGTGGCGGAGAACAGCAGAGTCTGCCGATGCTCGGGCATCAAGCGAATCAATCTGCGAATGTCATGGATGAAGCCCATATCAAGCATTCGATCCGCTTCGTCCAGCACCAGGCATTCGAGGTGATCGAAATGCACGACTCCTTGCTGATGGAGATCAATCAATCGGCCCGGCGTCGCGACCAGCAGATCCACTCCTCCCTGAAGTCGATCAATTTGCGGATTGATCTTGACTCCTCCGAAAACCACATCACTTCGCAAGGGAAGGTGGTGCCCGTAAGCACGCACATTCTCATGAACCTGTGCTGCCAATTCACGGGTCGGGGTCAAGACCAGTGATCTCACCTGACCACGACCGGAGCGTCGACCATGCCGAAGTCGTTCGAGCATTGGCAGAGTGAATCCACCGGTTTTTCCAGTACCTGTCTGAGCAGCCGCCATAACGTCGCGACCACTGATCACCGCTGGAATCGCCTGTTCCTGAATCGGTGATGGGTGAATGTACCCCTTATCCCTCAGCGCCTTAAGAAGGGGTTCTCCAAGTCCCAAGTCTTCGAAACCGACCTGTGAATTGACCGTGACAGAAGTCTCGCCGATCGTGTTGGAGCCCAATTGTTCACCCTAGGAGGCGGCCATTAAACCCCTCCTTGTTGCTGGCGGGACTTGAACAATAAATTCAGATGATCTTCCAAACGGCATCCTCAGGAATCTCAGGAGCAGCGAATAGATCGGACGGTTCTTGCTGAGTCACCCGCCAAGCAGGAACTCTGGTGTCGCGATAAGTGCCGTGTTGAATCAGCACTCCTTCCTGCTCATCAGTGCTGGCATAAAACCCACCTTCCCAATGGGACTGTTGATTCAGGCCACCACGAAACCAAACCCAGCAGCGCACGCGTTTCATGGATGTCACGGCGACCAATGACTGCAACGCTCACATGGTCCTTCAGGAATCACGGCACAGCGCATCAGAGGACTTCGGGCATTAAAACGACACGCCGGATCACCAATGACCCAACCATGCTGAAACCAACGAGCATCTGAAGGTCGCTTCTGAGGCTTCACCATCAGCACGACAGAGCTCAACTGATATCGACCGGAATGGAGGCGGTAACGATGACGGCGCTGCATCACAAGAAAACTGTCGTCTTCGTGTAAAAACCAGCGGCCCGGGGAAGGTGGCTCATCGAGTTCAACACGATCAAGCAGTTGATCACTGCCGGTCTGTCGGATTTCCACGAGCATGAACTCAAGACTCCTTTGCTGCTGGCGATTCGCGGAGTGAGAACCCCCAAATCATCAATCCAACAACTGCAACAAGAGTGACCAGTTCAGATGGATGCAAGGTCGGTAGAGCCATCATCGCCAGCAGTTTGAGACCAACAAAACCGACCGCAAGGAAACCTGCTGTTTCCAGTCGCGGATAAATCTGCAGCCACCGAATGAAAAGTCCTGAGGTGAAACGCAAAGCAACCACTCCGATCAGCGCACCCGTTAACACCAGAAGCAACTGATCACTGATGGCAACCGCTGCAGCCACACTGTCGATTGAAAAGGCAAGGTCGGTAATGGCCAGAGTGAGCACCGTTCGACCGAAACGAATCGACTTAGACGCTGTTTCAACGGGTTGCTTATCGGCCTGCTCAGCAGAGGTATTCCAGTGGCTTAGGCAGAGCCAGACCAGGTAGCCACCTGCAATCAGCTGGATAGGCGGGAAAGCCAGAACATATTGCGCCATCAGGATGAGACCCACGCGCAAACCGAACGCCATCACAATGCCGAGATTCAACGCGCGGCGCTCAAGTTGGGGATCACGCTGTTCTCGCGCAATGGCTGCCAATGCAATTGCGTTGTCAGCCGAAAGAAGTAGCTCGAGAGTGACAAGTACCGGCAACAACGGCAACAGTTCACCCAGCTGGTCAACGCCGTCCAACCAGGCAGTGAGTGACGACAGTGCAGCTGTATCCATTTCTACAGCCTAGAAATAGAACACATTGAACAGTGGAATGCGAACCCACTCCCAGCTCTGCCATGTGAGTTCTGATCGATGCGTTGTACTCGTTGAGGCCTACGAGGGAAGCACTCCACTCGGCAGTGCTCTCGGTGAGGGACGCACCGCATCAGAGGCCGAGGATCAGGCTCTGCTCCGACTTCACGCAAGGTTCAACTCCTTCAACCTCAGCGAAGCTGAGGAGACAATGAACACGTCTGCTGAGGCAGGTATTGAGAGCTTGGACCAGGCTGGGGGCGTAAGGCCTACGCAGTTGATTAGGCGAATCACGCCTCCTGAAGTCACTGCATCTGAGGAACCCAAGCAGACCGCTCAGCCCCTGCAGACATTGCCAGTTCCCCCTGGCAATGTTTCTGAAAGCATGGACAAGGGGCCTGATCCTGAACCACCCAGCGAATCTCCCGTCGATCCCGAGGATTGGAGTGAGGAGCTCACCGCCATTGATCTCGAACTTCAGAGGGTCGGATGGGACCGCGACAGTGAGAAGATCTATCTCGAACGTGCATTTGGCCATGCCAGCCGCCATCGGCTCACTCGCTTCAGTGACCTTGTGGCATACCTCAAGCGTCTTCGTGATCTTGCGGCAGGAAGTGACCCACAGCACGCAGAGATTCCTTTACGACGATCCGATTTAGTCGCACAGGGCGACGAAATTCTCAAACGCTTGCAATGGAGTCAGCAACAGGCCAAGGACTTCCTGAATCAGCACCTTGAAGTCAGTTCACGCCAACAACTCAGCGACGAGCAACTTTTGAATTTCAACATAATGCTTGAGGAGAAACTTCTAGCTTCTTAAGTTCAAGATCCTAAAAGAATGATTAAACAATAGACTCATCACTTTTTATGACAAATTGAATCAATAAATTTAATCAGACGTTGCGATTGCGTCAGGGATATCAACACTTGGTGCCTCAAATCGACCATCTAGAACAAACTCAAGGCGCAATTTCATGAACGTAATGAAATTCGAGTCAGTTGAGACCACGGCTGCTGCAGGCTGGGGGAGCTGCTCACGGATCGTCCTCATCTCCGCTGCGTTGAGAAAGGCCGGTTGACGCACCAGCCAGAAATCCACTTCCTTGCCGTGTTCTTTGTAATGACGCCGTCTTTCCTTGAGAACTTCTTCCAAGGGCTCCTCTTCTGTGAGGAAGCGATTGCTGGCTGCAACGAAGTAATAAGTGGTCATCAACTTTGACTAGCGAACAAGGTCTCACGGCGTGGATTCTGAACCAGGGAGCGCATCTCGCTGACAGCAGTTTTCAAACCCACTGCCACTGCTCTGGCCACAATGGTGTGTCCAATATTCAACTCCTCCATTCCCTCAATCGCAGCAACTGGTTCCACATTCTGGTATGTGAGTCCGTGGCCAGCGTTAACGCGTAGACCGATAGAGCGGGAAAAAGCAGTGGCCTCCGTCAAGCGAGCGAGTTCACGGGGCTGTTCAGTCCAAGCGGCTACCGCATAAGCGCCAGTGTGCAGTTCAACCCAGCGGGCTCCGGAATCCCGACTAGCCCTCAGCTGTAACGGATCCGGATCCACGAAAAGGCTTACCGGAACCCCTGCATCGTGAAGCCGTTTCACCATTCCTTTCAGTTGCGGAAGCTGTCCTGCTATGTCCAGGCCCCCCTCAGTGGTGACTTCTTCGCGCCGTTCAGGCACCAACGTGACCATGTCTGGCCTCACACGCATCGCGATTTCGACCATCTCATCAGTGGCAGCCATTTCCAGATTCAACCTGCTGCGAACGGTCTGCCTGAGGAGATCGACGTCGCGGTCCTGGATATGCCGACGGTCTTCACGCAGATGCACTGTGATGCCATCAGCCCCTCCAAGTTCTGCCAAAAGAGCCATGGTCACGGGATCGGGCTCCAGCGTGCGCCTCGCTTCGCGCACATTGGCGATGTGATCGATATTCACCCCGAGGCTGGCCACGATATGTCGTTGGAAAGGAATGAATCCTATTCAGCATGTGGGCCGATACGGCCGAAGGATCAACTGCCCAGCGAAGTCTGTGGTGTTCGATCTTCCCAGGTAATTTCGCTTCAGTGGGTTTTAGTTCAAGGCGGTGTGCAGCAGCCTGACGACGCGTTCTTCTGCTCTCGACAGGGGGATCGATCCCTTTTGGGCACCTCTTGCCATGGTTCTGACCCAGGACATGGCTCTTCACTACCTTCGTGGCAGAACAGTTCTCGGTTCCGAGAACCTCCCTCAGAACGGTCCCGTTCTGTTGGCTCCAACGCATAGAGCTCGCTGGGATGCCCTAATGATCCCGATGGCTGCAGGCCGGAGGATCACAGGACGTGACTGCCGTTTCATGGTCACTCGAACAGAAATGTCTGGGTTGCAGGGATGGTTTCTGCAACGCCTCGGCTGTTTTGCGATCGACCAAGACAAGCCTTCGCTGACAACCCTGCGATTCGCTCTAGACCTGCTGGAGAGCGGTCAGCAACTGGTGGTCTTTCCTGAGGGACGCATCAAAAGGATTGATGCACCGATTGTCTTGGAACAAGGTTCCGTTCGGCTTGCACAACTCGCCCATCGCCGTGGCATCGATGTGCAGGTTGTTCCTGTTGGTCTTGCCTATGACCCCGCAGTGCCCGGTCCACGCAGTCGCTCAGCAATTTGTTTCGAGAAGCCGTTGATTGTTGACGGTAAGGGCAAGCAAGAAGCCCTTCGTTTTAATCAGCTCCTGGCCAAAGGGATGCATACGGCTGAACAAGCGGCCCGAGAGTCCATCGGACGATCGCTGAATTGCCCTTAAAGTCCGCGCATTCAAGATTGGTTCCATGGGCACCCGCCTTCTTTGCTCAGCGATTGCACTGACTGCCGGCTTGTGCATGACTCCTGCATTGGCTCAGTCCGGACCAGATGCATCCGGCTCGACCACCAAAGTGCTCGCTTCAACTGGATCTGGCTTCAATGTTTCAGCTGTTGAGGCCTTGATTCAACGAGGTGATGCTGCCGTGGCATCAGGAAATCTGGTTCAGGCCAAAAAGGACTACGACAACGCTCGAACCGCGTCCAAGCAACTTCTGGCGTTTTACCGCGATCTCTCCGGATCGTTCAGGGGTCTCGATGCCCGTATTCCGCGTGAAATGGACACCAAAGGTCGGGCTGCACTGGCGCTCCTCGCCCAATCAAATCTGCGTCTTGCGGCGCTCTTCCGTCGTCAAGGTCAGCCCGAAATTGCTGTGCCTGTCTTGGTTGAGGTCGTACGACTGATGACACCAGCCAAGCCAGAAGGACAAAAGGCTTACCAGAGCCTTTTAGAACTCGGTTTCGTGGACACCCCTTACCGCGGTGCTGGTGGGTGATCCAATTCACACGAGACATTCATCTGCCAGCATCACTTGAGTTCAAGCTCTGTTCCAATGGTTCAGCCTGACGCCGTCTCCTCTGCCATCCGACGCGCGATCCCAGATGCTCAGGTGAGCGTCGAAGATCTCACTGGTGGTGGTGATCATCTACAGGTGAGCGTGGTGTCGACTGCTTTCGATGGTCTCAACCGCATCCGTCAACATCAACTGGTTTACCGAGCCTTGAGGGAAGAGCTGGCCTCAGAAGCCATTCACGCCCTCGCTCTGAACACTTCCACACCCACCTGATACGTCTTCTCTCATCGCCTGACTCCCATGGACAGCCAAACCCAATCCCGCATCGAGAGCTTGATCCAGTCAAGCCCGATTTTCGTGTTCATGAAGGGCACCAAGCTGATGCCCCAGTGCGGCTTCTCCAACAATGTTGTCCAGATTCTCAATGCACTTGGCGTGAGCTTTGAGACTTTCGACGTGCTCTCAGATCCTGAGGTACGCCAGGGCATCAAGGAGTTTTCCGAATGGCCCACCATCCCTCAGGTTTATGTGAAAGGAGAATTTATGGGTGGTTCGGACATTCTCATCGAGATGTACAACGACAGCACCCTGAAGGAGAAGCTAGAGATCGCTTTGGCCAGCTGATCAGTCCAGCTGATTCAGAAAATCATTCACAACTGCGATCAACGCCTGATTGCGGTCGACGTAGGTCTTGTGTCCTGCGTCCTTGAGAACTTCCAATCGGGCATGATCACCGATCGCTGATCTTGCATCCTGCATGGTCTCAGGTGTTGCAGTGTCATGTTCTCCGCAGGTGAGCAACGTCGGCGTAGAGAGATCCCGAAAGTTGGGAAACAAGTCAAGGTCGTTGAGCATTCCGTGATGCTCGAATTCACTTGGCCCCCACATCTGTTCGTAGAGCTTGGTGTTCCCACGTTGACGTTCACAACGCAATGCTTTTTGATCTGTATCTCGATCGGAACGGCAAAAGTGTCGACGTTCGAATTCATTCTCCAGATTCACCGATTCCCCAAGCTCGAGTTGGATATTTTTGATCAGTTGATTGCAATCCGCAATCCATCGTTGAGTGGACAGCAGAGGAGAGGAAAGCAATAGGGCTGCTACTCGATCTGGGTGATCAAGGCAGAACTGCGTCATGACTGCACCGCCCCATGAGTGTCCAAAGACGTGGGCACGGGAAATACTGAGCTGATCGAGAATGCAAAGGGGCTCTGTTGCGAAACGCTTCAGTGTCATCTGCTCTTGAAGCAGGTCAGCAGGTGATGCAAATGACCCCAGCTGGTCGTAAAACATTGTTGGTCGTTGGTCCGCCAGGGGGTGCAGAGCGTCATAGAGACCAACACTCGATCCACCTGGACCGCCGTGTGTAACGAGCAGAGGGATCCGTTCAGCAGCTTCGATGCAATGAGGTCGATAACAGCGAAGCTCAATACAACCTCCGTTTACTGAGATCGTTTTGACCGCCTCAAGAGAATGGCGATTGATACCCATGACCCGGGAAGCTCAATACGGATTTGGATGCCTGTACAAAGCGCTCACATCCCCATCAGGACCGATAAAACTGGAAGGATCCAGGATCCAGCGTTCAATCAGAGTCTCCAGTTTGGACAATTCCCTTGGATCAAGATCACCGGTTCTGCGTAGAGCATGTAGGTAGCCATCGGCATAGAGGCGTAACTCAGACGGACCGTGGTAGCGAGATGTCAGTTCCTGACAGGCATCACACAGCGCCTGGAAGTGGCGAATGGCCTCCGGGTGCTGAAGAGATGTCATCTTTAGTGAGGACGGCAGCCCCTGTTACCGGCGTGCCTGAGGAATGGCATTAGCGTAAGACGGCTTTTGGATGCCCTGTGACCTCCTCCTCCCGCGATCTCCTCGCCCATGGAACCGGTCAGGCTCCTGTGCAGCAACTGACTGTTCCCGAAATTCCTTCACGAGAACCCTCACGGATTCTCGTCGTTGAACCACATCCGACACTGCGCACAGTCCTTGTTCAAAGGCTTCGCCAGGACGGACATCTGACTGCAGCTGTGTCATCGTCGCTGGAAGCCATTGAGCTCTGTCAGGAGCAATCTCCTGATTTGCTTGTGAGTGCTGAACTTCTTGAGCAAAGTTCTGCCCTGAGACTTGGTCAACAATTACGTTGTCCGGTGATTGTGCTGACAGCTCGCAGCGGTGCTGAACCTGTTGTGGGTTTGTTGGATGACGGTGCTGATGACGTTCTCCGCAAACCCTTTGGTTTGGAAGAATTGGCCGCCCGCTGTCGCACTCTGCTGAAGCGGGGTCGCAGTGGACTCCAGGAACGTGTTGCTGTTGGGCCCCTTGAGGTGCATCTGCTTCTGCGTCAAGTGACCCTGCGCGAGCAACCTGTTGAACTCAGCCCTCGCGAATTTGCACTGTTGTGTGCGCTGTTGATGCCACCGGGGATGGTGCGTAGCCGACAGGAGCTTCTGAGAATGGCCTGGCCACCGTTCAGTGGTGGACCCCGCTCTGTGGACACACAGGTCTTGACTCTCCGCCGCAAACTTGAACAGGCAGGTCTAGGAGAGGGAGGTGGAATAACCACCGTTCGTCAACAGGGATATCGCTTTAGCCTGGATAACCTTCCGGAATAACAATCAACCCCCATCTGATTCCCATAGCAACTACAGATTCAAGGGTCAGCATGCCAACCGCAAGACCACAAAGAAGCTGATAGGTCCAAGGTGGAGTTAATCGTTGAATTGTGCCGGTTTTCAGACCCGTTCTCTGTTCAAAAATAGATAGAAAACGATCGAACTTTTCGATGCGTTGTGGAAGCAACTGCAGCCCCTGGTTGATGGTGGTGAGGTAATAAACCGTTCCTCCCTGGCTTGTACCAACAGGAACCAACCGTTTGATCTCTTGCCACTGCAACTGCCAGCCACGACGAATCAACCAACTGCACCATGTGGGATGTCCCACACTGATACCTTTTTCATCGACGTTCACCTGCTCGCTGAGCATTGCGAGAACCAGTGCCAATCCAATCGGAGCGGCACTCCAGAGGACCAGCTTCAACTCTGGTGGTGCCATTAGCGGCAATGGCAGAACGAGAGCCAAATAGACACTGATCAGAGTCCACCTGATCAGCGGTGAAAGACAAAACCGCTCCTGTAGCGAGACAGACATCGCTCAGCGATCCTCTGCTGAACCCGGCAGTGGCTCGATCACAGCGTTGGGGCGGTAATTGCCGTCGAATACTTCCTCCTCTCTGCCCTTCCAGAATTCACCCAGACGCATTAAGTCGTCATGGGCCTCCTGAATCGATTTCAGGTAGGTGTCAGGAGTCATCTGGTCGCGCGATTCCCTCAATTTGGAGAGCCGCAACATCTGAAGCATCCAGGGCTTCCCCAGTTCACCGCGTTGTTCGAGGTAGCGAGCAAGTTCTGCAGAACTGGGTTGAGGAGCCTGTGCCATGGAGGTGAAATCAACAGTGTGACCCTAAGAAGTCGAGCAACATTCATGTGAATATCTCCAAACTGAAACCCTCCAGGCGTCCCGACAAGAATCACCCCCGGTTTGATCTATGCGGCTGCAGCCGTTGTGACAGCCCATTGAATACGAAGCGGTGGACACGCCTCGGCAACTGTTCTGACAGTGAAACAGCAGAAAATGGTGTAGTAATACATCCCAGCGAACCTCACAAGTTGTCGTTTTAAAGCTTTGAGAAGGCTCAGTAATTGCCATATGGCATACGTACTTCAGTTCGCCTGAGCTGAAAGGCAATGTCGTCAAAGCGCGGCTCGAGATTATTCCTTTGTTACTGCGGAGTTGCTAACAGTAAGAGTGTTGCCCTGGACATCCATACCGAATGGAGACTTCCCGCTCTGAACTTGATCTCGAAACTAACCTTGGCCACCGCCTCAATCAACGCGCTCAACCCGAGGCTGTGTTGCCTCGGAACCAATTAGCAGAGCATGGCTTACACGCTGATCTGGCTTATCAGCTCATTCACGACCATTTGATGCTGGACGGCAATGCCATGCTCAATTTGGCCACGTTCGTCGGTACCTGGATGGAACCTGAGGCACTGCATCTGATGCGCGAATGTGCCGATAAGAACATGATCGACAAAGACGAATATCCCCAGACCGCCGAACTTGAAAATCGGTGCATCCAGATGTTGGCGCGTCTTTGGAATGCACCGGATCCCGAGGCTGCTGTTGGGACCTCCACCACAGGGTCCAGCGAAGCTTGCATGCTGGGCGGAATGGTGCTCCGTTGGCACTGGCGCCAGCGAAGGACAGCGCAAGGTCTTGATGATCGGCGCCCAAACCTGGTTATGGGCAGCAACACGCAGATCTGTTGGGACAAGTTCTGCGCCTACTTCGACGTTGAAGCACGCATGGTGCCGATTTCGAGAGAACACCTCCAGTTGACAGCTGATGGTGCTGTTGCAGCATGCGATGAGAACACCATTGGGGTAGTTGGCGTACTCGGCAGCACATTTGATGGAAGCTACGAACCCATTGAAGCCATCCAACAAGGGCTTGATCAGCTGCAAAAGCGCACGGGGTTGGACATTCCCATGCACATAGATGGGGCGTCCGGTGCCTTTGTGGCGCCATTCAACTCCCCTGAGCTGCGTTGGGACTTCCGACTGCCCCGCGTTAAGTCAATCAACACCAGCGGCCACAAATACGGTGGCGTCCTTCCCGGCGTTGGATGGGTGTTGTGGCGGGAACAGGCTGATCTACCAGAGGAATTGCGCTTCAACGTCAACTATCTAGGCGGCCAGATGCCAACCATCGGCATGAACTTCTCCCGCCCTGGAGCCCAGGTGGTGGCGCAGTATTTCAACTTTATCCATTTAGGTCATAGTGGCTATTGCCAGCGCATGGCATGTCTTGAAGCCACGGCCTCTTACCTGGCTGATTCGATTGCGGAGATGCCAACAATGAAGTTGTTGAGCCACCCCCGCGGGCAGCTCCCGGTGTTTGCTGTCAGCCTCGAGGATTCGGTTGATAACTGGACGGTGTTCCAGTTGTCAGAACGCTTGAGAGCTCGTGGCTGGCAAGTGCCGGCATACACAATGCCGGCAGCTTGTGAAGATCTCTCAGTGCTGCGCTTTGTGATCCGAGCCGGTTTCACACGTGATATGGCCGATTTGTTGCTGCGGGATCTGAAGAACGCGGTGGATTGGTTCCAACAACTCAGCAGCCCTATGCCTGATCCAAATCCTGAACATCAGCCCTTTCACCATTGATCAAAACATATCAAATTTCTTTTGTTGAATTTGATTGATCAACGTGTGCGCAGACTTTATCGCCATGCCTCTACCACACAAAAGCGATAAACATCCTTTTAATAATTACATAATACATTGACTTCAAAGCATAATTCAACACTAGCGATTGCTTATTAAGACCAAAAATTCTCCGACCCTATTCAAAAAGTATTCTGAATATATTGATTTTTGGACATAGAAATTAATCCAAGACTGCAAGCATCTTCCTGGCTAGGCTGAACTCGAGCGCATTATTCCTTGAACATTCAAGCACACAAGTTTCTGCTGTAATCCTTATGTTTTTTCTGACCCGAATCAAGTCGGAACCTCCAGAGTTTGGCAAGGGCATTCGACTAGCAATTTACCAAAACAATGGTGGTCCGGTTGGCACTCAAGAAGCAATAAGCCATTACCTTTCGACAATGAGCCTGGTGGCTGAGGAGGCCAAGAAATACAATGCTCAAGTTGTTAGTTTTCCTGAGCTTTACCTAACTGGTTATGCAGTATCTCCAGAGGAGGTCTGTTTGCTGGCACAAGAATTGAATGGCAGCCTTTTAAAAGAAGTAGCCCTTATTGCTGAGAGACATCAAATTGCGATAATTTGCCCCTATCCCGAGAAATCCATTATTGATGAGAATACACACTATTTTGACTCGATAGCGCTGTTTAGTCCCGAAGGCACGCTTCTCAAGAACTACCGTAAAACACATTTATGGGGTCCTGATGAGTCAAAGATATATTCACCTGGTCATCAGTTCTGTGATGAGAATGGGCCTTATTCGATTCACGAGATTAATGGATTCAAGGTCGGCCTTCTGAACTGCTATGAAGCCGAATTTGGGGAGCTTTCTCGCCTGATGGCTCTTAAAGGGGCGCAGTTAGTCGTTATTCCTACCGCAGCAGATATATGGACGCTCTTATCAACAGGAGAAAGGACAAAAATGCCATATCCCGATGTTTCTCATAACCTCATTCCAGCTCATGCATATGAAAACACTATGTTTATTTCCTATTGCAATCGTAGCGGTATAGAGACAAGACTGAATAGTGACGGCAAGGAAGTTGAGATTGGCTCATATCTTGGAAATAGCGTAATTGCTGGACCTCACGGAGATATTGTGCTGAGTCCTCGTAACGAAGAAACGTTAATGATCGCAGATTGTGTACCCGGTGATTACGGTCCAACCCACCCAGAAAATACAAATTATTTACGGGACCGTATTCCTAGTTTGTATGCAGGTTTGAGCACGGATGAGGGTGTATGAGACGACATGTCTTATTAAGTCTCTATCCATCGGTTCAATGTCAATTCTTCGCAAAAGCATTTAGTTTATGAGCAGAGCAGACGTTTTCCTTACTATTTCTTTTTTTCGAAAAACAGTCTGCTCATCAACGGGGTAAAGCCCAGGAATTGATCCCAAGATCAGCCCCGATGCGATGGCTGCAGGCATAACCGCTGAACGCAACCGCGTTCAATCCCTGGCCAGGAAAGCAGGAATCTCCAACGCAATAAAGACCGTTTAAACCGGTTCGATTGAACGGCATCGGCAGAAGTCCTGGCAGTCGACCTGCTGGGATCGGCCCATAGGAACCACCCATTCGTCCAAGAAAGCGACGATGAGTACGGGGAGTTCCAACCTCCTGAAGTTCGATGGCCTGTGACAAACCCGGAAGAATGGACTCAAGCCGCTCAATCAGCCGAGAGGCGTCGTGCTGCTTTTTGGCTCTGTAGTCCTTGGGCGTGAGATCGTCCCAGTGCTGAATATCACTCATGGTGAAGGTATGAACGATATGCCGACCCTCGGGAGCCAGGGATGGATCCAGCAGCGTTGGAATTGACACAAAGATCACTCCTTGCTCGGCTTCCAGGTCATTCCAGTCCTCAAGCAGAAGGTGATGGCAGTGGAAGCCGTTGGGGACGACATCAGCTCTAACGCCGAGGTGAACTGAAAGAAACGAACTAGACGGTTGATAGCGACGGCGCCAGGTGGCTTCAGCGGACGGGGTGTGGTCCTCGGTCACCAAAGTGTGATCAGGTGAACCTTCCCCAGCGAATGTGTCCCAGCGAGTGGCGTTGCTCACAATTCGCCTACCTCTGAGCTCTTCACCATCGGAAAGCTCCACGCCAACTGCACGGCCTTGCTCAATCAGCACCTTCTTGACACGGGCTTTGTAGCGGATCGCTCCGCCATGGGCTTGAAGACCTGCCACCAGCTTTTCGGCAATCGTTCCGACACCACCCTTGGGGTAATTGATGCCGCCGGCATGGCGATCAGAGAAGACCATGCCGGCATTGATCATTGGTGTCCGATCAGCTGGCATTACCGACCAGCAGAAACACTCCATGTCGATCAGACGGAGCAACTCCTGATCCCGGATGTGTTTTCGAGCCACATCCCCCACATTGAAAGGGAGCCAGCGAGCCAGTCCCAGGCAGGCAAGAGGTGCTCTGAAAAAAACTTTGGCTAGATAGGCCGGGTCTTCAAGAGAAAGGAGCGGCATGGCATCCAGACAGCGAAAGACCTGCCAACAGGTGTCATAAAAGGCTCTGATTCCTGCAGCCTCGTTGGGGAATCTGGCGCTCATGCGAGTGATGAAACCCTCGTAATCTCGATCCACTGCCATGTTCAGACCATCAGGCAGGTGGTACTCAAGCTGCACCGGATCAGGCACCGTTTCGCAGCGCTGCCCCACATCAGCCAGTGCCCTTGTGAGCAGGTTGGTATGGCCATGCTCGCCGAAACCGAAGATCATCGAGGCACCCACGTCAAAGGTGTATCCCCTGCGCTGGAAGCTGCCACCGGAGCCTCCGGGAATCCGATACTGCTCGAGTACAAGAGTTCTGGCCCCTTTGGCAGCCAGCTGAGATGCGGTGACCAGCCCTCCAATGCCGGAACCGATCACGATCACATCCCAGTCTGGATTTGAGCTCACGGCCACACTTCAGAAATTGCTCGAGCCTTAGACCCTAGGAAACACTGGCGGCTGCAAAGGGTGGAGTTGCGGTCAGAATCACCTCAGTTCGGACAGGGCATGCCAGTAGGGACTGGCATCGTTCTTGGATGCGATCACGGATCAGGTCAATGGCGCCGCCATCCATCGGTTGACTTGGATTCAAATAAACAACAACAAAAGCCGTCCGACCGACCTGATACACCGTGAGATCAAGAAGCCAGCAGGACAGCCCTGCGAGCAGATCTTGAAGGGCGAGGCGGGTGTTGCTGATCACATCGGTTTCCGCTGAGGCACCCGCTGCCTGACCCAGAGCGGTGAGAAAACCTTGCAACGGTTCTCGCAACACCAGAAGACTCACTACCAACACCAGTAGTGAGTCTGTGACAGGAATCAGTCCAGACAGCTTGGTTCCGTTGAGCAGCGGTGCACCAAGCAGAGCCAGTCCGGTTAGACCACTAATCAGACCATCCAATCGAGCAGCCCGAGCTTCGGTGAGCAGGATCTGAGAGTGTCGGCCTGTGCTGCACCAGTCGTGATGATGGCGCCAGGCGAGTCCCCAACATGAGGCCACCATGGCGATGGAAT
Source organism: Synechococcus sp. BIOS-U3-1 (assembly GCF_014279975.1). Lineage (NCBI taxonomy): Bacteria > Bacillati > Cyanobacteriota > Cyanophyceae > Synechococcales > Synechococcaceae > Synechococcus > Synechococcus sp. BIOS-U3-1. Next base: position 1,377,814 of record NZ_CP047936.1, read on the forward strand.
ACCAGGCGACCGGACCGAGGCGAACTGAAGTGACGACACTGCCGTAGGCGTAATCAATCACGGTGCTGAGGGCTGAAATTGCAGCAAAAGAGAGCACCCCCATCAACAGCAAAGAACGGAAGAGCACGTACAACGCTTCCTGTCCGTCGTAGCCGTAGGGATAGGCACGATCTGGCGGTCGAACAACGTTGCGACTGATCCTTGCTGCGACCAAGCCAGACCCGACCATCACCGCTGAGTAAAGACCATCCAGGAGGAGCGCATAGGAGCCTGAAATCAAATGAACACAGAGCCCAGCAAGCGCCATCAGTGCGCTGGCATAAACACCGATTTTCAGGGAACGGAGCTCAATTAGGCGGTCTTTAGGCCGGACAGGCGACATCAACAGAGTCCTGCTTCTTTGTTGCTAGCAGCAAATCGTTCAGGGCTCTGTCCCGGTAGGCGCCGTAGCGAAGACGTTTATCTCGGATCTTTTCAGGCAGAACGGGTAACAATCCAAAATTGGGGGGCATCGGCTGAAATTTGCCGGATGGTGCCTCACTGATGAAGTGCGTTAATGCGCCGATCATGCAGGTGGGGGGCAAATCAAAAGTGGGTTGTCCTAAAACAAGACGGGCAGCATTCGTGCCCGCAAGCCAGCCGCCTGCCACTGCAGCTGCATAACCTTCAGTCCCCGTGATCTGACCTGCGGCGAGAAGACGATCACGGCCTCGGAACTGGAGAGTGGGCTGAAGCAGCTCAGGGGCCTTAAGAAAGGTGTTGCGATGCATGACACCGAAACGTACGAATTCAGCCTGTTCAAGACCTGGGATCATGCGCAGAACTCGTTTCTGCTCTCCCCATTTGAGATTCGTCTGAAACCCAACCAGATTCCAGAGACGACCATCTCTGTCCTCTTGCCGAAGCTGAACCACTGCGTGGGCTCGGTTGGCACGTCTCACGTCGCGATCGTTGACATCTCCCCAGCGTGGATCCCAGAGACCAATTGGCTTCAGTGGTCCATAGCGCATGGTGTCTTCACCACGGCGGGCAAGTTCCTCGATCGGTAAGCAACCTTCAAAAAATGTGGCGCTGTCTTTTTCAAACTCCTTGAGCTCAGCCTGCTCAGCAGCGAGAAGAGCTGTCTGAAAATCTAAATACTGCCGCTGGTCCATCGGGCAATTGATGTAATCCGCGTCTCCTTTGTCGTAACGGCTGGCCCGAAAAGCCTTGTCCATATCAATGCTGTCACCATCGACGATTGGACTGGCCGCATCAAAAAAATGACAGTCATCACGGCCTGTGAAGTCACGAAGATCTTTGGCCAGTGAGTCGCTGGTTAGCGGGCCTGTGGCCAGAACAGTGACCTGATCTGCATCAGGAAGAGACATCTGTTCCCGACGTTCAATCGTGACCAAAGGGTGTTGCTCGAGAATTGCAGTTAATGCAGCGCTGTAGCGACCGCGGTCAACAGCCAAAGCGCCACCCGCTGGCACCGCATGAGCATCAGCGGTACGGATCACCAATGATCCGAGACGACGAAGTTCTTCCTGTAGCAAGCCTGCAGCGCGATCACTGCTCAAAGCGCCAAAACTATTGCTGCAAACAAGTTCAGCGAACTCACTGCTGTGGTGGGCAGGAGAACGCCTCAGAGGCCGCATTTCGACCAAGCAAACAGGAACTCCTGCCTGAACAATCTGCCAGGCAGCTTCAGTGCCGGCTAAACCAGCACCAATGACAACGACGGTGCCGATTCCCAAGACTGTGCAATCAACCGACTTCAACCCTATCGATCGAGTCGGAAGAAAGCTTCATGACTCAAGCTTCCCCGCGCTTAAGCATCATCTGCAATTGACCGATAGCGGCACGGCTGATGTTGTAACCAGCCCAGCCCAGGGCAATCAGAATCGGAGCTGCCACAACGACGACGCGAAGATCCATGGTTTCTAGGGATGGTCGGGCGATCTTAATGAATGTCGGAGCAAGAAAGGCTCTAAAGGGTCAGTCCGTTTGGTTTTGCAGCATTTCAGCCCAGCCCGCAGCCAGTTGCGCATAGTTGACCGCGTGGTGCTTCTGCGCCAGAACTGCCGATTCGCTTTGTTCCCGCTTCACCTGAGCAGGAACCCCCGCCACCAGGCTGCGTGGGGGGACATCACGGGTCACAACAGCACCTGCAGCTACGAGAGCTCCTGCACCAACGGTGACGCCATTGAGGACGATCGCTCCGATTCCGATCAAACAACCGTCTTCGAGGATGGCTCCATGAACCACAGCACGGTGGCCGATGGTGACATCAGCTCCGATCAACACCGGCGATCCCGGATCGCCATGCAGAACAGCACCGTCCTGAACGTTGCTACGAGGGCCAATCACGATGGCCGACATGTCACCCCTGGCAACGGCAGTGGGCCAAAGACTGGCACCTGCTGCAATCTCAACATCGCCCATTACAACAGCGCTTTCAGCGACCCAGGCATGAGGATCAATCCGTGGGGAACCGATGTTCAACGTCTCTGGAGAAGACGAACCATTCATCAGTTCACAGTCCTGAACTCGTTGTGCTGATTCAAGCCGGTGAAACGAAGGACTGGCCAGAACAGGTACTCATGTTGATGTCAATTGAGGCGGACGTGGATTTGAGGTTGCTCGTAGACGCTGGTTCGTCAGGGTGATATTTTTCATAAGTGCTTGAAAGCACAGCCTGCTCCGGAACGTTTGCTCCGGCTTAAGGGAGGGTCGCTAGCTCAGCGGTAGAGCACTCGGCTTTTAACCGATTGGTCCTGAGTTCGAATCTCAGGCGACCCATTTCACCGATCACACAACGACCCATTCATGATGGGGGTCGCTGATCAAGGCTGACCATGGATGACAAACCACGGGTCGCTTTCGTCGATGACGACCCTCGTCTTCGCACTCTGATCGCCGAAGAGTTGTTTGATGAAGGCGTTCACCCTCTCGCTTGCAGTACAGGTCAGGAACTACTGGATTGCTTGAATCTTGAAAAAATTGATCTGATCCTTCTCGATCTGATGATGCCTGTCATGGATGGACTGACTTGTCTACGACATTTAAAAGAGAAAAAAACGAATATTCCAATCCTCGTCGTCACTGCCTTTAATGACGATGAGAAACGACAAGTATCGATGGAGAATGGCGCAGTTGACTACATCATCAAACCAGACCTATTTGAGCGACTGCCTGAGCTGCTGGATCGACATCTAAAAAAGCCACGGAATGTCAATTAGCAAGATTGAATCAGAGGAAAAGATATCGAGATTGCAAGTCCACATCTGAACTGAGAATTGTTACCTGACTCGAGGTCTGCGTACAGAACCTCCCATTCCCTCCACAAGAGCTAAACCAAGACTTACTCCATCGCAGTGAGTTGGCTCACGATGCTCTTCAAGCCGAGTAAATCGATCGAAAAGAAGGGAAGCATCACCCTTGAACGCTAATGCTGCAATCCCCTTTCAAGAAGGTCCATGTTGAAATCACGATCTACTTCGTTCTCTAGAGCTCAATGTGCTCGCGGCGAAATGTACTGATGACCAGCAGTCATCGACTAAGTACTACCAATGAAACTAATCAGAGTTTTTGCTAGACACTGGTGGTGCATCAATCTCTTTGATATAGATGAGTAACTCATTGAACTCAAAAGATTCACAGCCATTAATCTCAGCTTGATCTTCGTCAGTCCAAATGAGTTGCTTTGCGCATACAAATCTACTGTTCAGCTCTTCCGATGTCGTGATTGAGTACTCCATGGAAAGGAGCTCTATCAACTGATCAAGGTCATCTGAATCGAACTGATCAACTTCAGGAATTCGTTTTCGCACTGCGTCCTGCAGATTCAGCGCGGTCATCCTTTCAAGCGTCGTTTGGCTCTTCCAGCATGGCCAATTGCAATTGGTAGTGCCACCAAAAAGGAAGGCCGCCCTTCCGGATGGAAAGACGGCCTAACTCGCTCGTTTGTGCATTGTTCAACCCATCGCTTGTAGAGAAAGGAAGGGGTCGAAGCTTCTGGCTAGAGGCGCCCTGGGGCCATTGGCTCTAGGTGGGGGGTTGTGAACTCCTGGGGCACCTAGGGCGGTGCAAGCGGAGTGTCGATTGGCGTGGCGCACAAGTCATGCCCGCCAAAGGACCAACCCAGGTCATGGATGAGACTGTTGGAGCAGGGGCCAGAAGTCAGTCTGCTTCTGAGATCTGCTCAGGTGGAGTATCGGCCGTCATGGGCTCCTCCGATTCGTGGACTTACTCTCCACCCGCAGTGGCGGTCTTGCCATCGGTCAAATGGCGCATTGCCTTCATTGGCAAAACCTCCAATAGTGAGAACGGCGTGCCCAAGCTCAGTGATGTTGGCCGCACAAAGGATGTGGAGCGAAACCGGCTGGCCTGAACTGATTGTGCTGCGTTGAAGCTGAAAGGGGAAAACAGCCCAAGCGGGCATTGCAGAACGTCGGCTTATGAATGCTCTAAGAACCTATGAACAACAGATCGACGCCCATCAATTCGCTAGCCGTTGCACTTCTAGCGGTTGCTGTCATTGTTCTGGCGATGAATGAACCGCGTTGTGACTGCAAGAACGACATGCTGTCAACAGAAACACCAACCAGTCAGAAGGAATCGTCGCTTGGCCCTTTAAGAGCTGGACGACAGCGCGAGCTCCGCAAGTTTTGAACTCGTATGTTTGGCATTCATTCCCTGTGATCGGCTGATTGTGCTGAAACTATGGACGTTTCACGGATCGAATGGATAGCTGCTATCAATTGGATACAAAAGCCTTGCTGGGATGGCTGATTTCAAAATTCTTTTTCATCTTCGAGTTCAAGAACTAACTGCTGAAATTTCCGAGCAACATCCCTTTAAGGAGGGCTTAGATCCCAGAATCGGCGCTGCTATCGACAACCTCAAAAAGGCATCAGAGCAATTGCGACAAGCAAACATCTGAAGAGATTTCATTAACACCATCCGTGCTCACAAACCGACATACCTGGAACTCCCGAAAGCGGTCAGATTTTGCTCATTTGCTCGGCTTGATGTGGTGTAATTATCGGTCGAGTGAAAAGATCATCAAGGTAACGCTCAGTCACGGCTCTTTCGCTACATCCGTTCTGGTATAAAAATCCTGCCAATGCAGAACTCATCAGCTGACATTGATCCCAGCTGGGGTTTAGGCCAATGAACCCTTTCATCGCACTGAAAAGGACTTCAGGTATTTCAGACTCCATGCTCACCAATGGTGCCTGCTGTTCAGAGGGTGTTTGCAGTTCAGAGCCACCATCCAAAGATGGGTCTATGCAAAATTCCATTTGGTTGCGATCCATTCAGCCTTCGTACTACGGGCGTTCCACCACCACAAAGCCATGATTTCAGCCAAACGTCAAAGGACTCGCAGAATCAGCATAAATACTCAGTCTTAAACGAGACTCCTTGCCTGCTTTGCTTTTTGAGTTGCCACTTCGACTGAAGTACTTGTTTTTTTGGGAGAAGTGCTTTCTGTCAAGCAACGAAGGGCACTTAGACCAAAAACCACAGACTTTCTTTTCTCATTAGGTTTCTGGCGTTTTTCCTGTGGAAAACTCCTGCGAACTGGTGGAAAACAGTTCATTTTTTCCACAGGGAAGCAAGCCATTAGCAATGGCTTATTCCAGAAGAGCCTCACTAGACCCAACTAGAGCAAAGACAATTGAGAAACGAATCAGGCTGGGAACAGTGGGGAATGAATGTGCGGCTCGCTACATCTTTGCTTTGTCTCTCGGTGCAGGGTCAATCATCAAATGGCTCCGTTAGACCACTAATCCAGTGAGGTCACGGAGACTGACCGGCAGATCACAATTGTCAGTCATTCATATTTCTGAGCATTTTTGCTTTGACGATGAAGCTGCATGTGCAGATCTGAGTTCCTTTGTGATCGACGCGGATCCGTAAAACGTGCATTCGGTCACCAAGTCGATATTCCGTTACATGCTCTACGCGCGTCGTGTTCTGTTAATTTGTACAGGTTGTGCCTGTTACAACCCATTGGGGCTCTACGTCACCTACCTCCGTCTCAGCAAGCACAACCGCAGTAACAGGAATTACGGCCTCGAAGCACAGAGGCGTGATCTGGATATTTTTCTGGGAGCTTGCTGCCCTGATACCGCTGGTTGCGATGAAGTCGGAAGCTATTTAGAAATTCAATCAGAAGCAGACGATGATCGGCCTGAACTTAAAAAAGCCATCGTCCACTGCAGACATAAGGGGGCAACACTGCTTGTTGCCAAGCTGGATCGCTTAAGCCGCCGCGTCTCCTTCATTGCAGAACTGCTCGAGGTGAAGGGCCTCGAGTTCAAGGTCGCTTGTATGCCAAACGCAGATAAATTTCAGTTGCACATCTATGCGGGCCTGGCTGAGCAAGAACGTGAGTTCATCAGCCAACGCACCAAGGCCGGCCTTCAACGAGCAAAAGAGCGCGGCGTCTTGCTTGGAGGTATCAGGCCAGGTATCGAAAAGGCCAATGCTGCGCGGCGTTCTCAAGCAACTGAAGCGGCGGAAAAGCTGCGCGGCTTGCTTGCTCCGATGGTTGAACGTCGTGAGACCCTTCGGGCCATGGGAGAAGCCCTAGAGCAAGCGAAGATCCTGACCTCTAGCGGCAACAGCAAGTGGAACCCCGCGCAGGTCAGCAGGGTCGTCAAACGGCTTCAGCTTCCCTAACAAGCTTTCATCACAACAACTTGATGAGCTGCCCCGTTGATCAATGAAATGATGAAGCAGGTTAAGCACTCAATTATGTATCAGCTTGATCAATATTGATCAAACATTGAATGAATTAATCTCAAGTAAACTACACTCATCAATCTATTTATAGGCATTTAAATGTTATCGAAAAGCTTGATGTCCGAAGAGCAATTTCAATTGCATTGCTGAATAGAGATTACCCGCTGGACAGGAAAAGCGAGTGCTACATCAGATGGGACGATAAGTGGATGGCAGTGGGTAAAGGTTGCGCTAAGCGACCTCAAAGCACACCTGACTCAAAACCTGAAAGCCACTACAGCCTTCGCTTTATGCCAGATCCCCGTGAGCTACTACTATGTTCAGGTAACGGGGCGTGGCGCAGTTTGGTAGCGCGGGTGCTTTGGGAGCACTAGGTCGCAGGTTCGAATCCTGTCGCCCCGATTGATTAACAGGCCTCGAGCGCCAATGCCTTGGCATAAGTTTGAAGTACTCGGAGGGAGAGGCTTGGATAAGTTGCTGAAAATCATTGCCGTGCTTTGTGCACTTTCAGTGACTTTGGTTACAGGATCTTTGTATGTTCGGGGCATCCGAGATGACATGCGCGAACAGAAACAACTAAACCAGCGACTCAGAGGGATTTGCGGTCAAGCACAACAATCAGATTGGACTGAACCTCAGCGTTCTGAATTTCTCAAGAGACACTGTGGAGATCAATCGCTCTAAGAGCCTTTGCGACAATAAAAATCTGAACCTCTAAAACAGACGATCAACCTAGCAACTCATTCAATGAATTATATTTTCCATTGCATTCATCCTACGTGCAATATTATTCAGTAAATCTCAGGCGGAATAACATTAGCCAGAGAATTAATATAAAACTATTTCTTTGTCCAGGGCTTCGCACAAGCCAATCACTCATTTTCAAGTCCAGAATTTCGACTTTACTCTAGAATAATTTACTAGTAAGTTATTCGCACCCTCGAGTTCATGCAAGCCTCGACTTGCATCATAAATTGTCAGCGGCAATTAGCACCGTTGAAAAGTTGAGTTTTCATGCATAGAATGTTGTTAATAGATAGACTATGAATGGAGTCATCACCCAGCACCCTCTGCGTCGACATCGGAGGAACTGGGGTCAAGTTGATTGTTCTTGACTCCAAGGGATCGGAATTGTGTGACCGACAGCGTCAAGAAACCCCCCAACCAGCGACGCCAGAATCAATTCTCGAAGTCATCGAAGAGTTGACGAGCAAAGTGCCCCAATTTGAGCGTATTGCTGTTGGATTTCCTGGAGTTGTTCGCAATGGAATCATCGAAACCGCCGCAAACTTAGGCACTGACTGGCCAGGCATCAATCTTGCTGTTCAGCTTGAACAACGCTTTAACAAGCCAACTCGTGTTGCCAATGATGCCGATGTTCAGGGCTACGGATGTGTTTCTGGTGAGGGTGTTGAAATGGTGTTGACACTCGGCACAGGCATGGGATCAGCACTATTTGTTGATGGATGCTTAGTGCCAAATCTGGAACTTGCTCATCATCTATTTAAAAAAAGTAAGACCTATGAAGATTATGTTGGCAGAGCAGCCCTTGAAACTATTGGGAAAGCAAAATGGGTTAAGCGAGTTGAAAGGGTGATATCTACAACAAAACTTATCTGGAACTGGGATTTTTTACACTTAGGTGGTGGCAACAGCAAGCTCTTGAAAGATTCACAATTGTCCAGTGATGTGATTTTACACTCAAACAAAGCAGGTGTTTTAGGTGGATATTTCTTGTGGGAAAGCAATTGACTTTAAAATCATGATACAACATTAGATCTAATTTCTCTCCTCGCGGACTGTCACATTCATTCCAAAAGCGTTAATAGAAAAAATATATGATGCAAAACTTTCTGCGTATCAACGATTCGCTTCGATAATAATTACTTAGAACCACCTCATTGATATAGGTCAGTTCTCATTTTGTTCATCATCTCGAAGCTTTCTGCATCCAGTCGACGCTGATGGATCGTCACGTCTAACAGAGTGACAGCGCCACTTGGTTGTCGTTGCGGTGATGCCTATGGAAAGCTCGGCAGAGCTTTACATAGCGCAAAGTTCTTATTCATCCAATCTCGACGCTGAACTCAGCCACAACCACTGCAGTTGCGCCTTTCTCGCCAATGAAGTCGTTGAAGCAAGAGAAGCAAAGCAGGATCAACGCCAAAGCGTGGCTTCAGAAACAGATCCATGGCTATGCCTGACGAAACGGGCTCGGTTATGCGCTGGTTGCTGGTTTTTTCTGGACTCGTCATGTCCGGGATGTGGTTTGATCTGAAAGCGGAGCAACGGCCACCTGATCTTCAGGCAGGTCAATCGATTCTCGTTGTCGATCAGACACTGACATCCACAGGCTGGAATCCTGCGCCTGTGGGACGGGTGCGCACCTTTGAACAGAAGCAGGCGGGCAATCAGCTTTTGTCACTTGCGTCCTGCTCAGGAACAGGTGTCGGTTACTGCAGATATGACTACCAGCGGAGCGATAAACGGCTGGTGGTCGTGACGGTGCCAGCCAGTCAACCCGATCAGGCAGGACGCGTTGCCCGGTGGTGGTTGGAATCTTTGACCTTCAACCCAGAACATTGATCAGTCTCAGGGTTCCCCAGAGGTCAAACACACAAAAAATCAGACCAATCACGATTAGGTCCCAGGCACGATGACGCAGTGCCCAAGGGGCCAAAAAAACTTCGGCAACGCCGTGAAGTGCGGTTCCGAGCGCAATGTGCTCAAGCACCAGCAGGCCGTGGGCAAGCAGGAAAAGGCCGCTCGCAAAGAAGCGCATTAGCACCGTCCAGGAGACCGACACTCTTTTCAGCGAACGCAAAACAGCCTATAGGGTTTGCATGCCTGATCTTCAGCAAGCTGTTGAGGGTTGTTAAGGCCCATGTCAGATCAATTTCGCTGAATCGCTGCAGAGAACGCTGGGAAACACGCCCAATGTCCATTGATGTCCCAGCTGGACTGGATCTTCGTATCAGAGATCACGCTCACGACCAGCTAAAGGAGAAAACAACTCGTCAACGAGCACTGGTGATGAGTCTCAATAGTGCGTACTATTGAGAAACACTGCATTCCGTTTGCATGTCGCCTGCAACTACTTCTGCTGAAGCGACCGGAACTCTGAAGAAGGGTCTTCACCAGGATGGGCGACGTATGACGCCACAGAGGCGCCTGGTGCTTGACCTGTTCGAACAGATTGGCAGCGGAAGTCACCTCAGTGCAGAAGAGGTCCATCGTCAGCTTGTGGACAATCAATCCAAGGTTTCGCTTGCAACCATCTACCGCACCCTGCGTTTGTTAGTGGAGATGGACTTTTTGCAGGAGCTGGAGCTTAGAGATGGTGGCAGTCGGTTCGAGCTTGCAGATGCCGAACATATCCACCACCATCACCTCGTTTGCGTGCGCTGCGGACGAACCGAGGAATTTGAAAATGAGCCGGTTCTCCAGGCAGGTCGAGATGCCTGCAAACAGTTTGAATTTGAACTGATCGATTCCAGCCTGAACGTTCGTGGAATCTGTCCAGAGTGCCGCTGACTTGGTCTATCTAGTGATGGTCCATTGAATGCTCAGTGCAAGGCATCCAGTGACTTCCCATCGGATGAACTCCCTCACAGCCGATCAACCTGGCCTGTGCTTCAGCTTCAGCTTTGGTTGGAAAGGCCAGAAAGCGTGGATCATCCTTTGACTCAGCTCGGCTGTTGTGTTGATGGCTGTTGTGGTGATCGCTGGTGTGGTCCTGACTACCGCTACCGCCAATTTTGACCAAACCCATGCTCATCGGGCCAACGGTCCAGACCCCCATGGTGTTGGCTCCAATCGCCAGCAGACCCATTCCCACAATCGACAGATTGATGACGCCCATGGCGACGACACCGATGGACACCACACCCATCGGAACGATGCCAATACAGATCACACCCATCGGGACGATCCCAATTGACACGGTACCGAGCGGGGCGATTCCAATGGCCAAACGTTTGGGCTTACTGCCGCAGTGCGCTGGCGTCGAATTGGGTGGGGAGGATTTGGTCATCTCTGCATGGTGACGGTTGCTGCGCCTTTCCTCCAGCCTCGCCAGGCTGAGAGTAATGAATCAATTCACTCGAGAGCTAACACAGGAGCTGCTGGTGATCCGTGCGCGAGACGTCACAGAAGGGATCGCAGCTGTTTTGGCTGTTCGCAGTCACAAAACAGTGGTACTCGATCTCACCTCCATGGATAACGCCCAGGCGCAACGCACCGCTGATTTCGTCTCCGGTGGAGTGCAGGCCGTCGACGGTGAGGAACATCGCATTGGAGAACACGTGTTCTTGTTCACACCAGCGGGTGTTCAGGTGACTCTCAACTGAGCGAACCACCACAGCTAGACCCATTGCCAGCCGTACACCCAAAACAGTGCTCAGCCACAGCAATCGGCTGATCTATCAAACCATTCGCTGCGCTGAGTAGATCTGCAAGCTTTCGAGGTCCGTTGTTGGTTGCAAGATTGAGCTGTTGGTTGAAATCGCAGTCATAGAGATCACCGGTCCAGCTCACACTGATCAGACTTCGACACATGACCGCATGAATGTTTTCCGGCCGATGGGCTTCTCGCAGGGTTTGCTGGTAAGGCTCAAGCTGACCTTGATGCTGCAAATCTCTCGCAAAGCGCTGGATCGGCATGTTGGTGATCGTCAGCAAGTGGGAGAACGAAATTCCGTGCGTTGATGACAAGGCCTGCCGATATTGAGCTTCAAGTGGCTCCTGAGCCGGAGGAAGAGAAGGACCTGATGGGTTGAACACCAGATCAAGTTGCAATGGCGAACCGGGTTGGGCATACCCCAGCTGATTCAACTGCTTTAGACCTGCAATGCTGCGCTCGTAGACACCCTGGCCTCGCTGTAGATCCACCGTCTCCTTCTGGTAGCAGGGAAGAGAAGCAACCACCCTCACACCCATTGCTGCAAGGAATTCAGCTAGGTCCTCGTATCCGGGTTCGCTGAGGATCGTGAGGTTGCAGCGATCAATCACTTCCACACCAAGAGCTCTGGCCGCCGCAACAAGCTCACGAAACTGAGGATGCAGTTCTGGTGCACCGCCAGTGAGATCCAGACAGCGAAGATCAAGACAGGCGAGCACCTCTGGAATGAGATCAATCAGCTCCCCGTCCATCATTTCCTTCCTCCAGGGGCCAGCGTTCACATGACAGTGGCTGCAGGTCTGATTGCAGCGATAGCCGAGATTGACCTGCAGAGTGGTCAATTTGCTTCGGCGAACGGGGGGGAACCTCAGCGTTTCGGGAAAGGTTGATGTCAACGTCTTGGAGCGATCTGAAGCAATGGCCTGATTGGATTCTGACGAAACACACTCCGATCTAGGACAACACTGTTCAACCAACAACACACACCGCGATCAATCCGGCAGGGAGATTGATGGTGTCAGCTCGGTCCGAGCTTCCGACAAATTTATAAACCAGTTCACATAGCTATCAGGACCGCCAGGAATGCAAACGTCAAAATGCAGAGGGTCCTCAGGGTCACTGATCCCGGCTAGAGAGCCATCGGCTAACGACGGGCGGTCGACCTCTCCACCACTGCTGTCGACCAAGACAACCCGATTTGGACGTCCAAAACTGGATCCGAGATCCTGAAGGAGAGTGAGAAAGCCACGATCACTGCCTCCTCTCAGCCAGCCATCGCCAGACGGGTTGATTGTTGAAGTGACCGTGTCACCAACGCCGACAAGATGAGGCATCTGTTCACGCGGTATCCGTCGCTTGCAGAGAGAAAGCAGAGATGCGTTGTCTTGGGGTGCGGTTCTGACGTTGAATTCTTCACCGAGAGGTGCCGTGCCTGTGCGTGCTGCGATGTGGCGATTGATCAACACAAGCAGACCCGCTTCCTTGATCGCTCCTCGCAACATGAACTGGATATCTGTGCTGCCGACGTCTCCATTAACGGCTGGTTTGAGCCGTTCACAGCCAAGGGAGTCACGCCCGAGATTCGGCGCGACGTGCAGAAAAAAGGAGTCCTGAAGACCTTCTTCCACTGCTATCGCCATGAGTTGCTGCATCAGCGACTCCAGCATTGACTGCAATTGACGCTGACGGGCGACATCGTCGGGAATCCAACTGAACAGGCTGTTGAGATTGATGGTTGGTGACACCTGAGTATCGAGAACGGCCCGCTCGACCTCCACAGCAAGCTCCTCTTCGCCCAGTTCCGGCATTACAACAGGAAGCATGGAACACATCAGTACCTTCATCCGCCCCGGAACCGATGCCAGGAAGGTCATTTCAGCCTCACTCACTCCAGGATGTGTGAGGTTCCCAAGTTCGTCTTGCAGTTGCACTCCACCAGCAGCAAGCCCAGGGAGATAGAGCCCTTTTTTACGGGCTTTTGCGCTGTCACCGAGTGCTTTCTCAACAAGCCGATTCACGCCGCGATGACCTTCGTGTTCGCCATTGGTCAAAACCACAAAACTGCCTCGCATTCGCCCCGCGGCGCGGACATAACTCTCAGGAAGAATCCGAGTGAGTGGATCTTTGACAAGAGGCATGCAAACCCCGTCAAGGTCCTGCACGATCAGCAGATCAGGGCTAACGACCAGTTCCTGATGCAGTGAATCAAGGTCCATCCGAACCATGGTTGTCGCAATCTTGGTTCTCACCCTCCCATGCAGAGAAGGAATCGCCAATCAGTTGATAAAGAGACGTTGATCAACCTTCAGAAAGACCCACGACCAGCCTGAGCGGCGGCTAGCTGCTGCTGTGCTCAGCTCACAGCCAGAATCACAGAATTGTTGTTCTGGTTGAACTCAGGAACAGTTAATCTCAGAAAGGCGGTGGGAGGTCACTGAGATGAACTCTTAGAGCGCATTAAGCAACAGCCGAGCAAGGGAACAAACAAGCAGTAAAAAAATTGTGTGCTGTTTTCTTTTTGTCGCTTTCATTCTCGGCAAGACGAAGAAGAAATGCACCAGTTTCAAACAACTTTAGGGGAGTTCGAACATCAAGCACAACATCAATGTCGACCTATACAGAAAGCTTTCCACATGAATTGATTCCAAGTAAGTCCGCATGTCGATGCTACCCACAGAGAAGGCTTAGATTTACCAGATTGTCGTTGATCGCCTTCTCTTCGACGAACCAACTGGACATGCTCGCCCTTGTTCTTGTGAATAAACAAAATTCAAGGTGGTCTAAATGCCGAGATCATTTTTGAAAATGACATCCCAAAACACCAGTCTTTGATTCCTTGTGCCAGCTACACGTTCAGTCGGTCGGACTATCAAGCTATCCTTGAAGGCGAACATTGATCTATTCACATCCGCCAAATGACACTGGAATTGAGCTCTTCGGAAATATTTGGCTTTTCAGCAGCAACACTCTCCACAATTGCATTCCTGCCACAAGTGCTAAAGACCTGGAGGACACAGTCTGCAAAGGATGTTTCCTACGCTTTGTTGTTGACATTCAGTACAGGATGCCTCTGCTGGGTGATCTATGGATACCAGGTAGCCGCCAAACCTGTAATGATCGCAAATGCATTCACATTAACCTTAAATTTGATCATCTTGGCGATGAAAATCACCTTCGAGAACAACTTAAAACCCGCATCAAGACAGGATCAGCAGTAACCTCTTAAAATCTGAACCATATCTACAAGTTCATCAATTTGAATAGAGTCTCGCTTCTGATCATCAAGCAAAATCATTTCAAATCCATCCCAATTTTTAATTAGGTCAACTTCTACAAATTGACCATTCAATGTCATCCTGACATTCACTCCCCAATCGGCAGCATCCACCAAAAGACCTTCCAAAGCACCGATATCAGCACTTTCTAGAAGGGCACGAATCTCGCTCTCCATTTCAAGACTATTCATTAGCCAAAATTAAATTTAGAAAGTAGGCGTAGCAGCAAAGATAAACCATCTGTACCGCGATCTATCGAACAAAAGCAACAGTCTCTGAAACTATGGATGCCGCAGCAGCAATTGGCAACTTATGTTCAGTCTCCAAGGATGAATCACTCAACAGATTGATTGATCCATTCGAAGCCATTCCAATCAGCCGAAGTGTCAGGCATGAGATTGTCCGATTTGACAGCGAACGGCTTCGGGTCTGGCCATCAGAGATGCCCCCTCTGAGCTGACAGCAGATAATGGAACATGGCTGGAATTGAACAGGTTGATCCAACGGTTTGCTCAGACCTCTTGAACCTGCCAAAAACAGCGCTGTAACTCGGCTGCCATCCGAAGCCACCATCTTTCAATCACCTAGCCTTCTCTGTCATTGCAATGAGTCTCAGCACTGCAACATTGTTGAACTCAAACGGATTCTTTCCTCCCAGCCTGGATAAAGATCAGGTGCGTCAGCGGATCTGGGAGTTGGAGACAGGAAAGGTCGGCTTCTACAGCGTGGGGCTTTATCCCGCGTCCCTTGCCTACAACTGTGCCATGCAGCAGAAGGACGAGGACAATCTGCTGCTGGCACCCCGAGCCGAACGCGAGCTTCTCGGTGCGTTCACGCAGTCAGCCCTAGATGGCATGGACCCGAAGCATGTAGCCGTCATGGAACGGATGGGCAGCCACCAAGTTGAAGGTGATCGTCAACCCAACACCTTGGCTGACCTGCTCAGACGCTGTGAGCTGGTGGTACTCAGTGCCAACAGCAACCATGTTGAGGAAGACCTGATCAAAGCGATTGAACTCCGAGAACAATTGGGTCGGCAACATGTCGTCTTGGCCTGTTTGGCTGGATCATTCAGTCACGACAACCTGATCAATGAGTCTTATGTGCTTTGCGAGAAAGTCCCAAGCCTGGGCTTTTTCTCCGGTTTTCATCGCCATGGCGCCCTGCGTAATCCACTCGACAGTTTCACGGCAAACTTCTGCCATCCGAATGCACTGACTGCGCTCCTGGGAGCGCGAATGCTGGATCGACTGTCTCCGAACATCCAGGTTTCAGCTGGGGTTCACAACATCGAGGGGCAGTACATCAAGGCAGCGAAAAACATGTCGTCGGTCTTCGCTGGCTTTGGATACACCTATCACCAGGACAACCCTGGAGTTCTTCCGACTCTACTGACGCTTTTGTTGGACCAGTGCTTGGACCAAGCGGCAACCGTTTCCATGGCACGACGCAATCGCCAGAGGCTTTACAACCGTCAGCCCTTTGCACTGACGGAGCTCGGTTATGGCGTTCAGAGGATCGAAGCGGCTCTAGTCCGCGGGGGAGACATGGAGAAAGTGCGTGATCACACCTTTGCCCAACTCACAGCCATGGTGGCTGATGTACGCGGCAGCATGATGTTGCCGGTTTCCGGCACACCCACCCGTAATTTTCAGGTCGGACAGGTGTTGGCAGAGCACATGAGGGCTGAAAAGCGCTGCCCACAATCGATGGAAGAGCTAGAGAACTGGTGCGAACAAGCAGGTCTGCGCAAGGGAGGACTGGAAGGTCTCAAGTCATTGCGCTACTGGCCACAGATTGTGCGCAAATACGCCATTCCCGTACATGACGCATCAATGGTGAACTTGCTCTATATGGCCATCTATGGAAACGCAACGACCAAGAATGTGGCGTTTTCGGTGATGACCGAAAGCCGCGAGTTGTCCAATTACTGCCAGGAATCGGTGCGACCCACCCATAGCCGACGGTACGCAGAAGCACTCCAGAACCTCGATCAGCCTGAGGCGATGGACTTAATGGTGAATGCTGTGATTGCTGATAATGCTCGCCGCTTGATTCGGGATGACAATGGCATTGAGGAACAAGAGACAAGCGATGAACCCCCGGCCTATCTCAAAGCCATGAACGTGATCGAAAACGCACTCTGAAAATGGCCAACTGAATTTGGATGATCAGTGATGATCGAGATCGATCACTGAATCGGCAATCTCACGGTAGGGATCTGGGTCACAACTCAGCACAACGACTTGAAGGCCTAGATCAACGGCCTGCCGAAGCATGCTCCCAACAGCTTCAAGTCGAGAGGGATCGCTGTTCGTAAAAGCGTCATCGAATAACAAAGGCAGACAGCCGTCGTGGCCATCGCGTAAGGCCTCGGCGATCGCCAAACGAACAGCTGCGTTCAACTGCTCCTTGAGTCCTCCACTGAGTTGTGAGAACTCAAGACTTTGACCAGATCGCTGAAGCCGCAGATCCTTCAGGCCTTGGCTCGCGTCAAAGAGAAGCTCAGAGCTATCGCCAGGTTGCTGCAGAAACGGAGCAATGAAACGGTTGATGCTGGACCTCAGTGGTGATGAGTAGCGACGTGAAAGGTCAGCACGCGCGTCCTGAAATCGCTTGAGAAGCAGAACCCGTGACTCAACCAGCTGTTTTTCCTGTTCTTCTGCCTGCTGAGCGACATTAAGACGATTCGACGCTTCCTCCAGTTCGGCATGCAGTTCTCGACTGCCGAGGCGTTCGCAGCGCTCCAGCAATGAACCACGTTCACGGTTCAGATCCGTACGCTGACGATTGAACTTCAGCTCACGATCATCCAGTTCGACCAGGGAGGTTTCAACATCAGCACCAGCGGCGAGACCACAATCGCCACTTAGCTCGAGCAGTTGTTTCTGTAACAGCTCACATTGATGCGACAGCTTCTTGAAATCAGCGTCGATTGATGTCGCTGAACCGTGCCGTGACTCAATCTCGTGTTGTTGTTGAACCTGCTGGGCATGCCGTGCCTCATGTCGCTCCAGTCGAATCCGTAGTTCTTGAAGCTTCCTGGAAAGACTGGTCTGTTGCCCCTCGGCAAGCTCATAGTTAGCTCTCAGAGAGCGGACCCGTTCCTGGACCAATTGATAGGCCTGACGGCAGTCGTCCAATGCCTGCTCGAGATCATCTACCGCGGCAATCTCCGGATCATTTTGATGTTGTCGCAATGCGGCGAGTTGCTGATCGAGCTGTTCGAGGTCTTGATTCCCCTTCAGGTTGCCCTGCTGCTGTTCGTTGAGCTGGCGAAGACGTGCATCAAGAACGGCACGCTGCTGCTCAAGCTCTATGCGCTTCTGCAACAGGGCCTCTGCAGCTTCAATGCTGCTGACTCCCCACAGTTTGAGGCTTTGCTCCAACCTGGACTGACACAGCCTTCGATCTGCCAAAAGTGATGAAAGACCGGTCCCCTCACCGGGGCTGACCAGCAAATTGACTCCCTCACCCACCTCCAGTCGGAAGGCACCAGTCCTTTGAGCAACGTCGCCAGTCCCAAGCTGTTCACCATCCAGGCGCACAGTCATGTCGGAGGACTGCAGTTCAATCTTTGATGCCATGCTTTGCAGACGGATGTCCAGCTCACGAAGCTGTGATTGCTGAGCCTGCAGTGCAGCCAGAGCATTGGCATCACACCCCGGCAGACCCATCAGCTCTTGATTGAGCACAGATTGCTGATGTTCGAACTTGGCGCGTTGGTCTTTTTGACGACGAATGTCCTGGATGCGTTGTTGAAGCCGTTCCTGATCTTGACGACGTCGAAGAGCATGGCCGCGCTCTTCAAGCGCCTGACGCTTACGGTCGGAGTGTTCAAAAGCACGTCGTTGTTCAACGAGATTGCTGGATATTGTTTCGGCAGACTCGCTCATAACATTCAACTCCTGTCGATGCGCTTTCATCGCCGTTTCGACACTCTGTATCTCCTGAGTCAGACGGCTCAGAACACCGAGTTGCTGTTGCCATTGGGTCTGCTGAAGACGTAGTGGAGCGAGCCGTTGTTGCAAATCCTTGAGTGCCAGAAGCTGTCGACGTCGCTTCTGCACTTGCGGTGCAGTGCTCTCCAGCTGATCAAGAGCCTGCTCATTGGCATCAAGATCGATGCAAGCTGCTTCATAGCTGAGCAGTCGCTCCTGCGCCTCGGCTTGTTGCTCTGAAGCTTGTTGAAGATCCTGACGGCGTTTCCAGAGTTCACTGTTCTGTTTAACGCCCCGACTAGTGAGGCTTGAGGCCACAAGTTGTTCCAGCTGGTTGTAGACCTGCTGATCCATCGGCGACTGAAGTGACTGCTCAGCCTGTCCCTCCAGAGCAGTGATCAATCCCTTGAGGTCGTAGTGCTCGCCGCTGAGATCCAGCAGGTTTCGACCAGCTAGCCCTTGCATCACCCAGAGGTGAGCCCAGCGGGTAGGAAGAACACGGTTCACCTGACGGCTACCGATGATCTCATCGACACCTAAAAGAACGGCCAGTTGATCTTCAGCATCACCACCAAGCAAAGCCTCCTGACCAGCTCGGCTGAGGCGGCTTGTCCCACCGGATCCACTGAAGCATTTCAACAGCGACCAACTGTGCCCAGCGGCCTCAAAATCGATCTCCACCTGGGGATGGCCTGCATGGGTGGCAGAGCGGAGATCACGAATTGCGGCTCCCGTGGCCGAAGCACGCAGAAACAACGTCCTGTGCATCGCCTCCACAAGCGAGCTTTTACCGGATTCATTGGCACCTCCAATCAAGGTCAATCCAGGAGCGAACGACAGCTCGAGAGTTCGATGCCGGCGAACGCTTTCCAGTCGGCAACGAATTAGGCGCATGAATCCGTTGCAGATGAATCCGTTGCGCAAAGACGATGTAACTCGATCAAAGCCTGCTCAACCAGAGGATCAGCACTGCTCCGAAGCTCGTCCTGAAGACCTGCAGCAATTGTGCTGACCAGAGGGCTATCCATCCGAAGCAGTAGCTCATCCCTCTCCTGAGCTGTTGGTTGACGGTGCAACTTGCCTCGCAGCCGCAGGTGGAGAAGCTGTTGTCCGAGCAACGCCAAACGATCTTCCAGATGAAGGTGCCCCTGGAGACCCAGTTGTCCATTGAGTTCAAGCCGCATCAAATCGCGCCCCACGCGACTGCCGACCGCCTCAACAAGCTGTTGCTCGAGACGGGCCAGATCGGCATCGCCGTTCAGCGTCATGGTGATCCGATGCCAGTGCAGGCGACCGGTAGGTTTCACCCTGACCATCGGCGGCTGAGCCCTCTCCACATCAATCACAAGAACCTGAGACCTCATGTCATCGGTCCCAGTCGGGAAACGATCGGGTTCTGGTGTCCCGCTGTACCAGGTTCTGCGGTCAATCTCCATAAGCGCATGCCAGTCGCCAAGAGCGATGTAATCGATTTGATCGCGGGGAAGGGGATCAAGGCATAGCTGATTGACCTGGCCATCACCACCGAAACCTTGCACGGAGCCATGGGCCAGAACAACTCGAGGGTTCACCGGATCAAGGTCCGTCCAGTTGAGCTGATCAAGCCAGCGCGACGGACTCTGGCTGTCCCGCTGTCGTTGCAAGGGGCATGGCAGCAGTGTGATCCCCGCAACAACGACCGGTTCCGGCTTAAGCAGCAATTGAAGATTGCCAGCACGCTGCTGCATCTGCCGGCGAAGATCTTCTCGCCTCCAGATTCCACCGGCTCCTCCGTGATCATGATTGCCAGGAATCACGACGACAGGTGATGGGATCGATCCAACCGCTTCCAGCACCTCCATGACCATCGCGGCAGCCACGGTGCTCGAGTCGAATAGGTCTCCCGCCACAAGTACAACGTCCACTTGTTCCTGGCGGGCCACCTCAGCAATCCTCAGAACCGCATCGACACGCTCCTGCTGCAGCCGTGACTGTTTTTGGGAATTTTCAATCCAGCGATAGGGCTTACCGATCTGCCAGTCAGCTGTGTGAAGGATGCGTGGCACTAGTGCCATTCAGATAACGAACTCCATGCTGCCGCCTTCCCGCCTGATTTTCCGCACACTCATTGCTGGCAAAGGGTCAGGAAGACGGCATGTTGCGCCATGAGACCCATGCGATTCAACGTGTCCACCCCGTTCTCCAGTTCCAATTCGATCCTGGGGACTATTGCAGGCTTGTTCCATCCCCGGGAACAGATCGACAGGATTAGCCAGCTTGGGTCAGGAAATGTCAATGACACGTTTTTAGTCACACTGAATCGGAGTTCATCACGATCAGCTTTCGTGATGCAGCGTTTGAACACTGAAGTGTTTGAACAACCTGAATTGGTAATGAGCAATCTGCTGAAACTGGGCAACCACGTAGAACAGCGTCTAGCGCAACAACCACCGGAACTCTTGGGTCGACGCTGGGAGGTCCCCAAAGTTCTGCCAACACTGGATGCCGATGGCCATTGGGTAGAACATCAAGGTGAGTTCTGGCGGTCCATCACCCATATCGGCGCAGCCACCACTACCGACGTCATCCAAGACGATATGCATGCCCGTGAGCTTGGTTACGGCTTGGGCATGTTTCATCATCTGATTAGTGATCTAGCCACTGAGGAATTGGCAGACACGATTGAAAACTTCCACATCGCGCCGGCCTACCTAGCTGAATTTGACCTGGTGTTCTCTAGATCGAATGGTCAAAACAGCCACCGAATTACTGAGGCCGCCTCCTTCATCGAAGAACGAAGGAATGGGATTGATGTACTTGAACGGGCCTGTGCAAGAGGTGAGCTGAAACGACGACCGATCCATGGAGATCCGAAGATCAATAACGTGATGATGGATAACGTCTCCGGACAGGCCGTCGGCCTGATCGATCTTGATACGGTGAAACCAGGACTGGTTCATTACGACATCGGCGACTGTCTGCGTTCCTGCTGCAACAGATTGGGCGAAGAGACTGTCGATGCCCAAAAGGTCAGCTTTGATCTCAAACTTTGCCGCGCGATCCTTGAGGGATATCTGTCCATCGGCCGATCATTCCTCTCGCCAGAGGATTTCCGCTACCTGCCTGACTGCATTCGCCTGATTCCTCTTGAGCTTGGAATCCGCTTTCTCACAGATCATCTGTCGGGAGACCGCTACTTCCGGACATCAAGGCCGCAGCACAATCTCGACCGCGCTGAGGTTCAGTTTGCGCTCACCCGCTCGATCGAAAATCAGTGGAAAGACCTAAAAGGCCTGGTCGAAGAGCTGTCGTCATAACGCTAATTAACAAGAACATGTACTGAGTGACTGAAGAGATACGACATTTGCCATCCCCTCCCAGAATGAAAACACGTGATATAAGAGTGACCTAGAAAAATAAGCGTCAGACACAGACATCAGGCTTCGGGATACTGATGTTGTATTGCTTGGAAATTTGCATAGAGATTGTGGCGATCGCTTGCTGAGCAATAAGATCCGCATATTGAGTGATTTCATTATTGAATTCAGGAATAAAAACTTCAGAATCCTGAGGGGCTGAGGATGACATCAGCTTGAGTCGCTCGCGATCTTCCTCTGAACAATGATTAAGCACAATCTCTACAGCTGCTGAAATCAACCCCTCCCTGGCTTGTCTGTAGCGAGGCGCACGATCGTTCTGACCAGCATCCTTTGGCATTTTGTGATCCTTGATTGACATTAGCTTGACAGTCTCAAAACGCAGATTGGCAGTGAAGCTCAGGGATATTATGAAGAGTTTTATATGCTCAAAATATTCGCTCTGATCCACCAGCCCCCCGTGCCAATCGGGTTGGCGGTGGCAATGAACATTAGACCGCTGTCAGATTAGTCATCCGCATTGATAAGCGACCGCGGAGCACTACAAGGGCGACTGCCGCCAAGCTTAGTCATGGCTCTACCCTTCTAAGTCACGCGCCTGTGAAAACTAAGTTACACAGAAGATGCCCATGAATGGCGGATCGACTGATGATGCAGAAGAATGAGATCGCCCGCATTTGCGAACCTGCAGCGAAAGGAATTGCGAGCCAAGACTTCCACCATGCCTTTGCCGATGCCTTCAATTCAATTCGATCAAACTTGAGGGTCTGGTTCTTGTTCGTCATTTAATTCTTGTTCATCATCGTCGTCCTGAGGGTTGGCTAGTTCCAACTGATGGCGCGTGAGCTCAACGGAACAGGATTCGATCAGATCAGCGGCAAGGTCTTGCTCTTCTCCCTCAAGCCGCAGGTCCTGAGAGATCGGCGCTTCTGGGCAACTGATGGCGGCAACCTGCTGCAAAGCGTTGGTGATGGCAGACAGGTCGTTTTGCCAGGTGACGGCTAAACCTTCGATCTCCGCGAGCACTTCAGGGCTGGCAGCTTTGATGCCAGAAGCAGCATTAATTCGCGCAGCAATGCGCCGCTCATCCCAGACGGAAGCACCGACAAGGTGAGCGGCATGAAGCGTGGCCAGAGAGCTGATGGCTTCGGCCTTGAGGGTTTTGACCGAACGGCTAATGACACGTTGATCAAGCGATAGCGGTTCAACCGAAGGCAGATCCGCAGCATCTGCCGAAGCCGCAACGGTGAGGTGGTCACCTTTCTCTAATGGCTTCAAAACCTCTGGCAACTCATCGAATTCATCGGGATTCACAGGTGGCGCGATGCGGCAGGCAGCTCGAATCAGCAGATCGGCAAAACGTTCTCTCAGGCTCATGTCTTGTCAGCTCCACCTGGTTCCATTCTGATTCTGCTCCTAGTCTGCAAATCTCAACAGGCCGGACTTCACCACTCAACAGTGACGACGAGGCAAGCCATCAGGCACAGAGCTCAGGGCAAAACAGCCTGGACTGGGATCTAAGCAATGGGACGACACCCTGTGATGGTGAGGCAAGTCTGCCCACTGATTCCCTTTGAGCGTGATCAGTCTCCAGCGGTGCTCGCCATGGCGGAGTTTGTTTGGAACGAAAACGCCCCCTTTGAACTGAGTTTCAGTCTTTGCCCGGAGAAGTTCGAAAGCTCTGTCGAAAGCTCGATGGATTGCCTCACCTTCAACAGCGGCACGCCAAAGAACTCAGCGCAGAGATTGGACAACCTCTGGAGGCATACTTGCTTCGAAGCCTTTCTTGCTTGTCCTGGCGCAGAAGAGTACTGGGAGCTGAATGTTGCGCCAAACGGAGACTGGAATCTCTATCAATTCAGCAGTTACCGCACGGGTGGCATGGCAGAACCGCTGGCGGAGCCCCCTGAAGTGAACTTCAGCCTCGATCATGTTGGTTGCCGCTGCACGATTCAGATCCCACTCAAGCCTTGGTGGAAGCACACGGAGCTTCCTGAAATTGCACTGACAATGGTTTTGGAAGACCAAAGTGGTTGCCTGAGTTATTGGGCGATGACCCACCCGGAAGACAAGCCAGACTTCCATGACCGAAGGGGTTTTCTGCAGTGGTGATCGATCGTTTACCGATCTCCAGGGTTTGGATTCGGTGTCTCTTAAGCATCCCTGTACTGCTCAGTCCGATCACGGTGGCCTGCAAGACGGTGGAAACCGTCGAGACAGCTGGAGAAGAGGTGCAGACCAACGCTGCAACCCCGGAGCTGCCAAACCAAGCAGGCCTGCCCGTTGCTCCAAATGGTCGGAGCTATCCGTTGGTGCCAAACGAACCCAGTGACATCGCCGCGCTCATTGATGGCATCGAGGCTGCTTTGGTCACTCCGCAGTTGGCTGAACGAGAACTCACAACGCTGGCCCATCAGCAACAGGTGATCTACAGAGTTCTCTCCAAACGCCCACTACTAAGTCAAGACGTTCGCTCGCGATTGGATCCCCGCTGGCGCTGGGTCTTTGATCAACACATCGCAGCCCGCAGAGAATTCCTGGCGATGCACCGAGGGCCTGCTTCGTCCACATTGCCTGCCTGGAGAATCATCACTCCGGCACCAGCAGATCAATTACTCGAGGCTTATCGCAGTGCTTCCGCAGCGACAGGGATTGACTGGACCGTTTTGGCCGCAGTGAATCTCGTGGAAACGGGGATGGGGAGAATCGATGGCGTCTCTATTGCCAATGCGCAAGGGCCGATGCAATTTCTACCCACCACCTGGAGCGAGCCTGGTATCGGGAATGGCGGCAATATCCGTGACCCATGGGATTCGATCCATGCTGCTGCGCGCTATCTGGTGAGACGAGGAGGTCTTGAGGACATCCGCAGTGGCTTGTGGGGTTACAACAACAGCGACCACTACGGGAGAGCCGTGCTGCATTACGCGGCATTACTGAAGAAAGAACCACTGACCTATCGGGCTTTTCACCAATGGCAGATTCATTACGCCTCCTCTGCTGGTGACCTCTGGTTGCATGAGGGGTATGCGCAACAACAATCCATTGCGGTCGACAGTTATCTACGACAAAACCGCCACAGCGTTCCGCCGATATGAGGGCATCAGCCGCGAAACAGAACGCAAATCTTGGTTGAAGAGGATGCAGCAGTGGCCATCACCCCTGGTCTTTCTTCGTCCGGCATCTACGCTTCAGAGATCAGGACTTATCAAGCTGCGTGGCAAAAGAACTCACCCATCGCGCCGATGAACTGGCTGGTCTCGGCTGGTCTGCTGACGACGTGAATCGCTACGCCGAACTATGGGAGTACCGGCAGCGCTGGGGAGCCATGAATCTGGAGCGGGAAGATCGTCTTTTTCTTCGCAAAGCCGAAGCTGCGCTGCCTGTATTGGCAACCGGCAAAGCAACTATCAAAAAGAGCACACAAGACAAGTCTTATTACCGCTGGCTGCGCTTTCACCTGGATGCCATGAATACGGCCCAGGCGCAGATGGAACTAGCTGAAGGATCCCAGGGGGCGTGGGCGATTCTTCTAGAAGAAGAGCTGCGACTTCTTGATCACTATCAGCCGGTTCTAGGTCTTCCAGACACGATTAAAGCCAAGAAGTTTGATGCCTTCCGAGAGCAGATGGCTGAACAAGCCGCTTCACTGGCGAGCGAAGACATGCAGCTTCGCAGCCATGATTTTCAGGCCGCATTGGCGGAACTGAAAGAGAAGGAGAACAGCAAGTGGCGCCATCTGCGTGAAACCAGTGGTGAACAGCCCTATCCGGTGTTGCTTAGCGGAACGGTCGACAGCTTTCGCAACGAGGTTCGCAGCAGTTTCACACCACTGCTTCGTCAGACCCTTCCCTCGCTTGCGGAGACTGACAGGCCTGATCCAGACGATGTCTGAAGTCGCTCGATCGCTTCACCGCTAGAAAGAAGTGACTTCTCTGCGATCGCCGTGACGGATCAGCGCTTTGAGACCCTGCAACTACACGCGGGACAGGTCCCTGATCCCACAACAAATTCAAGGGCGGTGCCGATCTATCAGACCAGTTCCTACGTCTTCAATGACGCGGAACACGGCGCCAACCTTTTCGGTCTGAAGGAATTCGGGAACATCTATACCCGGTTGATGAATCCGACAACGGATGTCTTCGAAAAGCGCGTAGCTGCTCTTGAAGGAGGTGTGGCAGCGCTTGCCACAGCATCGGGGCAATCGGCTCAGTTCCTGGCGATCACCAACTGCATGCAGGCTGGAGATAATTTCGTCTCCACCTCATTCCTCTATGGCGGGACGTACAACCAGTTCAAAGTCCAATTCCCCCGCCTCGGCATCAACGTCAAGTTCGCTGAGGGAGACGATGTCGCCAGTTTTGCTGCACAGATCGACGACAACAGCAAGGCGATTTACGTGGAAGCGATGGGCAACCCGCGCTTCAATATTCCTGATTTTGAGGGGCTGTCAGCCCTCGCCAAGGAACGAGGGATTCCCCTGATCGTTGACAACACCCTCGGCGCCTGCGGGGCATTGCTGCGCCCGATCGAACACGGTGCTGACGTGGTGGTAGAGAGTGCCACCAAATGGATTGGAGGCCATGGCACCAGCCTTGGTGGAGTGATCGTTGATGCAGGCACTTTCAATTGGGGCAACGGCAAATTCCCGTTGATGAGCCAGCCAAGCGCCGCATATCACGGTCTTGTGCACTGGGATGCCTTCGGCTTCGGTAGTGACATCTGCAAAATGCTGGGGCTACCGGACGATCGAAACATTGCTTTTGCGTTGAGAGCCCGAGTGGAGGGTTTACGTGACTGGGGGCCCGCTGTCAGTCCTTTCAACAGCTTTCTACTTCTGCAAGGTCTGGAAACACTGAGTCTGCGTGTCGAACGGCATGCTCAAAACGCCATGGAGCTGGCGACATGGCTGCAACAACATCCGAAGGTCACAGGTGTCAGCTATCCAGGATTGTCTAGCGATCCCTACCACTCAGCGGCCAAGAAATATCTCACCGACCGAGGGATGGGCTGCATGCTGATGTTCTCGCTCAAGGGCGGATATGAGGATGCCGTGCACTTCATCGACAGTCTGAAACTGGCGAGCCACCTCGCCAACGTGGGGGATGCCAAGACATTGGTCATTCATCCGGCATCCACCACTCACCAGCAACTGAGTGAAGCTGAGCAGGCATCCGCCGGTGTGACACCAACGATGGTGAGGGTTTCAGTGGGTCTGGAGCACATCGATGACATCAAGGACGACTTTGAACAGGCCCTCACATCAGGTGCCTGACCGGAGGGTTGTGACATGGCTCTGATCCTCCCGGCCAACTATCACAAGATCACAGCCGTAGAGCGCAATCGAATTTCCTGGATCAAACCAGAACAGGCAGAGCGTCAAGATATCCGGCCTTTAAGGATCGGAATTCTGAACATCATGCCGCTGGGTAAACAGTACGAATTCAACCTCTTGCATCCTCTGGGACTGTCAGTACTTCAAATCGAACCAATCTGGATTCGATTGAAAACACATGCCTACAAAAGCTGGGACCAATCTCACCTCGACGGCCTTTACAAGAGCTGGGAGGAGGCGAATGCCAAAGGGCCTCTGGATGGACTGATTATCACCGGCGCACCTGTTGAACATCTCGATTTTGAGGAGGTTACATACTGGTCAGAATTCGTGAAACTGGTTGATGAAGCACGCATCAGCTGTGCCAGCACCCTTGGCTTGTGTTGGGCCGGATTTGCCTTGGCCTATTTGGCTGGGGTGAAGAAAGTGGCGCTACAGCAAAAACTGTTCGGCGTCTTTCCGATGCGAAGCCTCGTACCAGGCCATTCATTGATGGGAACACAGAACGATCAGTTCCTCTGCCCCCAGAGTCGCTACGCCACACTTCCGGACACATCCATGGAGGCAGCTCAACGACAGGGACGTCTGCGATTGCTGGCGCATGGAGAGTCGGTCGGCTACACCATTTTCGAAACACCAGATCAACGACAGCTGATGCATCTCGGACACCCCGAGTACAACGTTGACAGAATTCTGGCCGAAATGGAACGAGATAAAGCCCGCGGAGATGTTCCCCCTCCACAAAACTTTGATGCCGACCATCCCCAAACTCTCTGGAGATCTCACCGAAATCTTCTTTTTCAACAATGGCTGTGGTTCTGTTATCAGCGCGTAAGTTTTCAGGCGTGAGCAAAGCCAAAAACCTGCATGCATCCTCTCGAAATCATTGGTGAATGGCGAAGACGTTGGTTCGGATGGCTTCCGATCCAAAAGCGATGGGAGCGCTCAGCGAAGGATGTAGCACCTCAGCAACAAGACGATTGGTTACTAGAGCCCATCAATCAACGAGAAGCATCAGCGCTGTTCCCGCATCTCAGCAAGGAACGAGCCATCCTTCAATACCAGAAAATGCGACTTCACATGCGTGAACAAACCGATCGAGGTTTCTGATCAGATTCAGAAGTGCCTCAGGACTACATCCGCATTCCAACCAATATTGTTTTAATTCATCAAATCACCGTCAATTATAGATTGGTTCATCAGTGCAAAAACATAATTTAAAACCATCAAACAAAATAGACTTGAAAGTTGCAGCAAGGACAAGACCACCTCTTGAGTCACAGAATGAAGCTCAGATTGATTATTTTGATACATAAAGAGGCTCAAGATCAAACACAAAGCAAAATTTGCACAGGCATGAGGCGCCTGCTGGATCAAGATAAAAATGGACACACTCCCAATCAAACCAACTCACGTCAGCCGGACTGGTTCGCCATAATCATTCAATGAAAAATTTGTTGTTCAAATTCCTTGGCCCTCTGCTCGCAATCGCAGGTGTACTGGGATTAACAGGCTCATCGATTCTTTGGAACTTTCAAGGTCGCTCCCTAGGACTCCCTGCCATAGTGCTGTCCTTATTGATTCTTGCTGTGGGTGTTGTACTGCTGCGTCCCCTTCAACCAGCGGCTACGTCAGAGGCCAACGAAATCACCAAAACCAAAAATACACAAGCTCAGACAACAGTTCCGAAGGGAAACAGACTTGAAACTGATGAGATTCCGAGTGAAAATCCAATTGAAATTAATTCAGAAGTTAGCCAGTTAGATAATCTACTTGAAACTCAAAAGCCATCGCTGACAACAGCTGAAGCGATCGCAGCAGAACTTGCTGCCGCAGAAGCAGAGAAACCAAAACTTGTCTTGATGAATTTTGCTCCAGACGCACTTCGTCCGGGCAATTCAATCCGCTTCAATAAGCGAGTACCTGGCCGAAATTTATCGGGTTTTCGGGACATGGCATCCGATCTCTTTAAAACGTCCTAACTAATCATTTTCTTATGTATCTTTATATTCGTTTTATTCATACATTAGTTTACGGCATTATCAATTGATTATTCACAGAAAAAGAATTATTGACAATATTTTCGCGAAAAGGCTATTGCTTGCTGATTGCCTAGCTCGGTAGCTTTATCCCAGTCTGAACAAGCCTTTTTAAGATTATTCGCCATTTCCATTGCCATTCCATGGTTGAAAAAAGCAGTGCCGTCAGCAGGATTAATCTGAATAGCAACATCAAAATCCAGGATCGCTCCAGCTAAATCTCCTAACCGAGCCTTGGCGATGCCACGACTCCCGAAGGATTCGGCACTACTTGAATCAAGCTCAATAGACTTATTGTAATCTAAAATTGAGCCCTCAAATTCGCCATATTTTGCTTTAGCAACACCTCGGTATTGATAAGCAGCTGCATTGGTTGGATCAAGTTCAATTGCCTTATTGATTTCAATTAATGCGCCACGGTAATCACCAGCCTCGGATTTTTTTGCCCCATCCATGAGATAAGAATCCACATCAATAGCAATGACTGATGAGACAAAAGAGAGCTGACATAGCAATAACGACACCAAAAGAATTCTTAAGGGCATTTGTTGGCATGACATACTCATCCCCATCGTAGGCAAGAGTCTAAAAGAGTAAACTAACAGAGCTGTGGTGTGGACAAAACAAAGCAGCGATGGAACACCGCGTAGAAGAGATGGCTGCTTAAAGCCTCAGTCACGACTCATCCAGGAACCAAAGATGACAAATGTCTCTTCAACCTTGCGTAATCGGCTCATGATCAATCAACACTAACTTCCAATTATTCGGATCATACTCACCATCGCTAAACATGATGTTAGAGGCTTCATCGAGGCTTGATGCTTCGACCTCAACCGTTTGTTCGAGTTTCGGGTTTACGAATGAATAGATATGACCTTCTTCGTAGTAAGCAAATGGCATGGATGGCATCTTTGAGTCAGGAAGCCATTCATCACGCTCAATAATATTTTTTGTGATCTCCTCAATCATTTTCAAGGTATCAAGATCACCGTCCTCAAAATAGCCTTGCCAATTCATCTCTGCCCATTTGCCGTTATCTTCCATATAAAGTGCATAAGACTTGTCATGGGTTGACTCTCTCATTAAACAGAAATTTTCCCCGCAGTATTTGTATTCGGCCGACTGAAGCTTCGTATTCGTTGACATCAAAGGTGATTGGATTAGTTTGCAGATGAATTCACAAATATTATTTGATCATGAAAAGACAGAATTTAACAGTTGAGTCGTCTGACCGCTTCTAACCATGGGGAGCAAATTGGGAGCAGAGAGTTATAAAGTTTACCGACAAATAAACTAAATTGAGGGCAAGCAAAGCCTAAAACAGCAATTTTTCAACGATTCTTTGACACCAATAGCCTCATAACTCATTGCGATTAAGTCAATTATATACTCAGTTGTAGTAACGGCGGCCCATATGATCTCTCTATTATTGGGCGAGAGCCCTTAGGGTTGGTTACCGAAGCTCCAAAAGACTTCAGGAGAAGGACAAGGGGAGACGTCAAGGGTAAGTTGATCGAATCGAACCAAGCTCTAGGAGTCATGCCTCAGAGCAACACCTGTGCCTTAATCAAAGAATCAGAAAACTTTGTACTTGTTGATTGGCACAAACATAGCAACGACAATACTTAAATTCTTCTAGCGTGTGAAGCCTTTCCCATCTATCAACATCACAAACCAGATGAGACCATGCCAGAATCAATACTGAAAGGTGCTTGCTACATTGTCAACATCAATGACGGCCATTTCCTGATAGAGATCAACTCATTCGACAATTACGCTGATGCTTTAGAACAATTCAATCAAACAATTAAACTAGGATCTTTCGGAAGGTGGAAGGAAGTATATCTAGAAGGAAAAGATAGAGCAGGCCAGTTCGTTGATGTTTATTGCATTCATTACTTTGGCCGACACTAATGTACATTATGACTAGCCTATGGCAACAACTGCTAAAATGAGATACCGGAAAAATTGATAGAGATACAAAGCACTTTCATTTTCTGCCAAAAACAGTACGTAAAACTTTAGTTCATAGGTGCCTTATCAGAAAAAACTATTACTTACGAGTCACTCAAAGAACCAGCCATAGCTGTGTAAGCCAATGCCTAAAAGGTTGACTCCGATGTAACACACAACGATTACCACTAAGCCTGAAGCCGCAACAAGCGCTGGACGCCGACCCTGCCATCCCCTACTGAGACGTGTGTGCAGATAGGCGGCATATACCAACCAGCAAATCAACGCCCAAGTTTCCTTCGGATCCCAACTCCACCAACTTCCCCAGGCTTCATTAGCCCAAACGGCACCGCTGATGATGCCCACGGTGAGCAACAAGAATCCCACCGTGATCGTGCGGTAACTCAGGCTGTCGAGCTGCTCTGTACGGCTGAAATGAATGGATGAAAGCTGAACTTCAGGTGGGTTCTGAACGGCAACACCTCCTTCTATGGATAGCACTTTCGGTCTTCGATAGGCACCGGTTCCAATAGAGCTGCTGCGAAGTTCCAGCTCTTCATCACGGTCGGTCAGCAAAACGGCAACTGACAGCAGAGACCCCACCATGAGGGCCGCATAGCTCACCATGATCACACTGACATGCATCACTAACCAGCTGCTACGCAGGGCGGGCACGAGCGGTGATGCCTGCTGGAGCTGATCAGGGAGTGCAAAGCTCGCAAAAGCAATGCAGCCAAGCCCCATGGGTGTTGCGGCAGCTGCAACAAGAGGTGATGACCAATTGCGTTCAACCAGCAGCTGAGTGAGCGTGCATGCCCAGGCCAGAAAGCAAAGCGATTCGTAGAGATTGCTGATCGGAAAATGTCCGGATTGCCACCAGCGCAGAACGAGCTGAGCTGTCAGTAACAAGTTGGAGAGTGCGATCAGTGACCGCACCCCACTGGAGCTCCGACCATTGGACAGTGCCCAAAAACTCCAGGGCAAAGCAATCAAGAGAAAGCCAAAGGCCAACAGACCCAGAAACAGAACGGGTTCCGAGACGATCACTTGCAGACCGGAAAACCCCATTAAGTACCTCGGACGACAGACTCATTGACGTTGATTCTGACGGTCTGGCTCATCGACTGGCCTGTCGTAGTAAGAAACCGCCACCCCCGAGGCAGATGATGATCGGGCTCCAGGCCGCGAGTATTGGTGTGAGAGTCCCTTGAACACCTAGGGCACTGAAGCTTGAAGCGAGCAAGTAATACGTCAATATCATCACGATACTGAGCGCAAAACCCTGTCCACGATTGGTTCGATTATTGGGTTTGGCACCCAGGCTTGCTCCAATCAATCCGAAAACAAGGCACGCCATCGGAAAAGTAAATTTCTCCTGAATCCGAACCTGTAATTTCCTGGCTCCCTTCAAATCACCAGAGTTTTGAAGGAGCTGCTCAGCCTGCAGCGCCTCAGACACAGTCATATTGCGTGCATCCTTGGGAAGTTTGGCGATCCTGATCGGTGCTGCACTAAGGGGATACATGTATCGATCGAAATCTGCAGAAGTGGTGCTCCCTGAAGGCGTGAGCGTCAGGATCTGGCCATTCATAAATTCCCACTTAGCTTCCTGTTGGTTCCATTCAGCGCTCTCCGCCTGCAACATCTGTGTAAAACCAACCCGTGAAAAATCAAGGAGGGTGACCTTGATCATCGTGCCATCTCGAAATTTGCCCGCATAAAAAAGCTGGACCAACCCCTTTTTCGAGGAACCATCGGGCTGCTCTAGCCGTCCAAATCGAGAATAAATAATGTCATCCCCCCCCGATGCAATGGCAGAGCCAAGAGCACTACTCAGGGTTAACTCCGCCGATCGATTACTACGAGGCACCAAGACATCGTTGAACAGAAAGGTGAGGTTCGTCATCACAAAAGCCAGCACCAGTGCAGGAACAATCATGCGAGTGGACGTCACACCAACACTGCGAAGTGCTGTGAGTTCGCTGTTGCTAGAGAGACGGCCATACGCCAGCAACGTCGCGAACAAAGTCGCCATCGGAAAAGAAAGGACAAGAAAGCTCGGCAGACGCTGTAAGAGCACCTGCATGGCAATCAACACAGGCAGATTTTTTTCAGAAATCAAACGAACCAGCTCGAAGAGAGCCCCCACAGTGATGGCGAGCACCGTGAACATCGCAATGGCGAACAGAAGAGGTCCTATCAACTCACCGAACAGCCAGCGATCAAGGAGCGGAATCCTGCGCAACTGCGTTTGGATTCTTCGAATCAAAACCTCGATCACAGTTGAAATCCCTCACCGAGGTAATGACGACGAACCAGTGGGTCTGAGGCCACCTGATCCGATAAACCTGAGGCCAAAACGCTTCCATCCGTGAGGATGTAAGCCCGGTCCGTGATGGCCAGAGTTTCCCTCACGTTGTGATCGGTGATCAGAATTCCCATCCCGCGTTGGCGCAGTGCCTGAATCAGTTGCTGCAGATCAGCAACCGCAAGGGGATCGACCCCGGCGAAGGGCTCATCCAGCAGCAGATAACGTGGTCCTTCAAGGCCGACCGCCAAGGCACGGGCTACCTCGCAACGG
This sequence comes from Synechococcus sp. BIOS-U3-1, assembly GCF_014279975.1. Taxonomy (NCBI): domain Bacteria; kingdom Bacillati; phylum Cyanobacteriota; class Cyanophyceae; order Synechococcales; family Synechococcaceae; genus Synechococcus; species Synechococcus sp. BIOS-U3-1. The sequence goes on from NZ_CP047936.1 coordinate 1,411,428, forward strand.
CGACGTTCACCGCCGGATAGCTGAAAACCCTTGCGAGTAAGAAACGGCTGAAGATGAAAATCCTCGATCAGTTGATGTAGCCGCTCGCGCGCCTGAGGCTTAGCTAATCCGGATTGAGACAGAACGAGTTCAAGATTTTCGCGAACTGTTAACTGCCGAAAAACACTCGGCTCCTGCGGCAGATAACCGATCCCAAGACGTGCACGCTGAGGCATAGGAAGACTGGCCACAGGATGACCATCCATTAACACCTCTCCCTGATCAGGCTTGAGCAAACCGATAACGAGATTAAAACTGGTGGTTTTACCAGCACCGTTTGGGCCCAGCAGACCAATCACTTCACCCGGCTCCAGGGTCAGCGTGAGGTCTTTCACCAAAGGCCGACCTCCCAAGGAGAGAGAGACCCGATTGAGACTGAGACTCATGGCGTCAGCGGGGTCTGCGCAGGCTGAGAAGGTCGCAGGATCATGGTGGCGCGCACCTGCCCGCCACTCAGTGGTACCGCTACAGCCCGTTCATCCTCAAGGTCGTAGGTCACACGTTCAGCCCTGAGTTCGCTGCCATCTTCCTGCACGACGTCGACATCACCACTCAGCACCAGACGTCCCTCACGGCTGAAGTACTGAGCCTGACGTGACGTCGACACCATTCCGCGGGAAGGGTAAACAATGCGGACATTCCCGATAGCAGTGACCACACCCGAAACGTTGTCAGCCGTCTGTCTGTCGGATTCGATGGTGATTAAGCCATCGTCGGCCGGCGGACCCTTTAAGGGTGCAATCGACTCCTGTGCCATGGAAGGTCTGGCCAAGGCAAGAACCAGGCCCACGCAACAGATCACGGAACCACGAAGCACAGTCATCGATCGCTGAAACGGTGGAAACACGATCGGTCTACGTGCTTAGAAATTGATGGGTCATAGTCTCACGAATCACTCCGCTGCAAGCAGTCGGGGTGGCGGTAGGACCTCCGGGTCTGCATCAGACTGAAGAGCGTTCAAGCGATCAGCAACGGCCGTGTACAACGCCGTGAGATCAAGCCCCAGAGCACTGGGCAATGAAGGCTTGAGACGCCCAATGCCCTCGCCAAGAAGAATGGTTGCTCCGCGCGTATTACCCCGCTCGAGGTGAACATGAGCAACAGCGATCTGCACGATCGCCTGAATCAACTTGCGGTCTGGATCCATCTGCTCGTGCCAGATTTCCTCAAAGGCATCGTGAGCTTCGTACCAGGCTCCGGAGTTGAACAGTTCCAGAGCCTGAGGGAATCGGGGATCATCGGCAAGGTTCAACGCTTGGCCATCTTCTTCGCAGGAAGTTTGCGTAGACGAATCGATTCAGGAGTGACCTCAAGCATTTCGCCGGGCCCGATGTATTCCAGGGCACGCTCCAGAGTCATCTGAACGGGAGATTGCAGGGTGTCGAGTTCTTCAGCACCAGCTGACCGCATGTTGGTGAGCTGCTTCGACTTACAAACATTGAGCTCAAGATCCTGAGGGCGATTGTTTTCGCCAATAATCATTCCTTTGTAGACCTTGGTTCCAGGTGTAATGAAGAACTGACCACGATCTTCGGCATTTTTGAGAGCGTAGAAGGTGGCAGTACCCTCCTCAAAAGCGATCAACACACCGTTACGGCGGGTGTCGAAATCACCTGTCATCGGACGATATTCAAAGAAGGAATGGCTCATGATCCCTTCACCGCGCGTTGCACGGATGAATTCACCGCGGAAACCGATCAAGCCACGGGAAGGAACAACGAACTCCAGCTGGGTTCGGCCATCAGAACTGGTCTCCATGTTCTGCATCTCGGCCTTGCGGGTTCCCAGCTTTTCGATGCAACTGCCCACAGCTGCTTCAGGAACGTCCATGACTAGGGTCTCAACAGGCTCGCAGGGAGTGCCGTCGATGGTTCTGAAGATCACTTGCGGCTGAGAGACCTGGAATTCATAACCCTCGCGTCGCATGGTTTCAATCAGGATCCCGAGGTGCAGTTCACCGCGACCACTTACTGCAAAACGATCAGGTGAGTCCGTGTCTTCTACGCGCAGTGCAACGTTGGTCAGCAGCTCTCGCTGAAGACGGTCGCGCACCTGACGACTGGTCACAAACTTGCCTTCTTTGCCTGCGAAGGGTGAGTCATTGACCACAAAGGTCATCTGCAAGGTTGGCTCATCCACCTTGATCAGAGGTAGAGCCTTGGGTTCATCCGGACAGGCGATCGTTTCGCCAATGTTGACTTCATCGAAACCAGCGACAGCCACCAAATCTCCGGCGCAAGCTTCAGAGATTTCAACGCGCTGCAAGCCTTCGAAACCAAGCAGTTTGCTGATACGGCCCTTTTTTAGGTTGCCGTCATCCTTGATCAGGACAGCATTCTGACCCTGTTTGATCACACCGTTATGCACTCGGCCAATGATGATCCGACCAAGAAAATCGGAGTAATCGAGCGTGGTGATTTGCAGCTGTAGGGGCTTGGTGGCATCGCCCACCGGAGGCGGAACATGGCGGAGGATCGCATCGAAGAGCGGACGCATGTTGTCGCTCTCGGTTTTCATGTCCGGCTTGGCGAAGCCACCCAGGCCACTTCCGAATAAGTAGGGGAAATCGCACTGATCGTCGTCGGCCCCGAGCTCTAAAAACAGATCAAGAACTTTGTCGACAGCGGTCTCAGGATCAACCCGAGCACGATCAATCTTGTTGACAAACACGATCGGACGTAGACCCTGTTCAAGAGCTTTTTTCAAGACAAAGCGGGTCTGAGGCATCGGGCCTTCATTGGCATCAACGATCAGAAGGCAACCGTCCACCATGCCGAGCACACGCTCCACTTCACCGCCGAAATCAGCGTGTCCAGGGGTGTCAACAATGTTGATGCGGGTGTCGTTGTAGGTGACAGCCGTGTTTTTGGACAGAATCGTGATTCCGCGCTCGCGCTCTAGATCATTGGAATCCATGACGCAGGTAGGAACTGCTTCGTTATCACGGAAAATGCCTGACTGAGCCAGCAATGAGTCGACCAGGGTCGTCTTTCCGTGGTCAACGTGGGCGATGATCGCGATATTGCGAATCGCCTTTTGCTGGGCGCTCATAAGGGTCTTTAGGGGGCGGAATGTCACTTAGCGCCCGAAGGCGCAGTCGACGCACCATATCTCAACGTGAGATCGTTTCGGGTCGATGTGGACGGTCTGGCTGAAGGTTGACTCAGATCAGAGCCCCGGATCACAGCGAAATCGTCTGAACTGATCGATCCTGATCAAGGCCAGCGACAACCATCAACCCCCGTTGGCCAGGCGGCGGGCTGGTTCGAACCTTCGCAATGCATCCGCTGAACCTTCGAAACGCCAGTGCCACGGCTCATAGCTGACACCCTGCGAATTCACGGCAGGAAATGAAAGCGTGAAGTGATAACTGGCTGCATGGTCCTGAAGCCAACTGAAGGCAGAAGTCTGTTCAAACGTGGCGGACAGATTCGTGGCCGGGTCGGCCCCATCCCCGAGATCAACCGCATAACCGGTGCTGTGTTCGGAATAACCAGGAGGTGCCGACACCTGAGCGCGCTCCGCAGCCGTTTGATTGCGCTCGGATTTGACATCGAAGAAAATACTTTTCTGCAGTTTCTGGGACCGATAACCGCTCAGCAACCTCAGATCAACTCCATCGGCTGCTGCCGCTCGACGCATGGCATCGAGAGACATGGCGGCATCTCGATGCAATTCAATGCCGGCCTCCACTGGTACCAGTTGATCAACGACGGCTTCCGGGTAAGGGAAATGACCCAGCAAGCGACCATCACGACCTGGCTGTTCATCAATGCCTTCAACGACCTCTGGCTTGGAGCCGAAGGGCAACAGTTCCGGAAGGAACAGAACGGTGGCCAGCGACAGTGAGAAAACAACTCCACAGGCCAGCAGTAGGCCTAGACCACCCCCCCGTTTCGGTTGAGAGGAACGACTGCGGCGAGCGATGGGGATGTCATCGCGGCTGCTCTCTCGCTTCCTGCTGCGGGTGGCGACAGCCCGAGACAAATGCACACTTCAATGTTGTTTCGATCGTAAGGGGGTGCGCCAGCCCCGGGCTGCCGAAAAACAGTTTGAGGTGTAGCTTCAAATCAGAGTCCAGCGGAGTGTGCTGAGATGCTGAGAGTTGCCGTCATCGGTGGAGGTCCGAGCGGATCCTGCGCGGCCGAAGTCCTTGCAAAAGCTGGCATCAGCACTTGGCTGTTCGAGCGCAAACTCGACAACGCCAAACCCTGCGGAGGCGCGATTCCACTTTGCATGGTCGAGGAATTTGAACTTCCCGAATCGATCATCGATCGAAAAGTCCGCAATATGAAGATGATTTCCCCCTCCAACAAGGAGGTGGACATCAGACTTGACCCATTGGGCTACGACAACGATGCCTACATCGGCATGTGTCGTCGTGAGGTTTTTGACGCTTTTCTGCGTAACCGTTCCGCCGATCTCGGAGCGACCCTCGTGAATGCCCTCGTTCAGAAAATCGACACCGGAACTAACCGACAGGGCCCGTACACCCTGCATTACGCCGATTTCAGCAATGGTGGTCCTACCGGTGAGCTGAAGACACTCGAGGTGGATGTGATCATTGGCGCCGACGGCGCCAATTCCCGTGTCGCCAAGGCCATGGATGCCGGCGATTACAACGTGGCCATCGCTTTCCAGGAACGCATCAAGCTGCCTGCTGAGGAGATGACGTACTACGAGGATCTCGCCGAGATGTACGTCGGCACCGATGTTTCCCCAGACTTTTATGCCTGGGTGTTTCCCAAGTTCGACCACGTGGCTGTGGGAACAGGAACAATGCAGCAAAACCAGTCGCTTATCAAAGGCCTTCAGAAAGGGATTCGAGAACGTGCGCGCAAGCGTCTTTTCAAGGGTGAGGTGATCAAGGTCGAAGCCCATCCCATCCCCGAACATCCACGTCCAAGACGTGTCGTGGGTCGAATGGCCCTGGTGGGTGATGCCGCTGGCTATGTCACCAAGAGCTCAGGCGAAGGGATTTACTTCGCTGCCAAAAGCGGGCGAATGTGTGCGGAAGCCATTGTTGAGATCTCAGCGAATGGAAGCCTCATCCCTACGGAAAAGCAGATCAAGTCGACCTACCTAAAACGCTGGGACCGTAAGTACGGCGCCACCTATGCAGTGCTTGACATTCTCCAGAAGATTTTCTACCGGAACGATGCCGCCAGGGAAGCCTTCGTGGAGATGTGCGATGACCGCGATGTTCAGAAGCTCACTTTTGACAGTTACCTGTACAAGCGGGTTGTGATGATGAACCCCTGGCAGCAGATCAAACTCACGCTTCGCACGTTTGGAAGCTTGTTGCGCGGTCAGGCCCTTGCACCGTCTAACTACGGGTCTGTTCCCTCCGCTGTTGGACGGACAGACGGTGATTTCCTGGCAGAGGAAGCGGCCCAAGCGATCAAATCGCAGGCCAGCGAAGACTCAGGTTCGAGCAGTGAAGAGCGTTCAAAAGTCACCACCAGTTGAAGCCATCGTCTGTTGAGCCCAGCAACAGCAGGGCTCAACAGACTTTCACGACTGGATGTTGTCGAAACGCGCCAGAACTGAGGCCTGATTGCGCAGTACGCCAAGCAGGTTCAGACGATTGCGTCTAACAGCATCATCCTCAGCCATCACCATCACGCTGTTCTCACCGTCGAAGAAGGCTTCGAGAGCTCGGGCAGCACCCTGCAGCTCTGAAGCCAGGCCTCGGTAATCACAGGCCTCAGCCAGGGGACTAAGGGTTTGCAACTGCTTCAACAGATCAGACTCACTGGTGGAATTGAACAATGAGGCTTCGATCACTGGCCCCGGGATCAGTTGAGAGCTGTCTAGATCGCCTTTCTCGGCGAGTTTCGATGCACGTTGAACCACTGCTTGAACAGCCTGAAGGCGACCGCTAGTCCGTAGATCCTGCAGCAACAGCAGCCTTTCACGCGCATCAACCGGATCCTGAAGCAGGCGTGCGCTGCTCACACCCTCACCACTCACCGCCTGCACAAGATCGAGGGGAAAACCATCTTCCTCGAATTGAGACACCATGCGTTGCCGTAACAACTGGCCCAAATCATTGGCAAGAGACCCAGCATCGAACTGAAACGCTGGGAATAGACCTGCCCAGTGGTCTGCCGCTGTGCGCAGGAGAGTTTGCAGCGGCAGGCGCCAGCCGCGGTCCCAGAGAATCTGAACAATCCCGTTGCCGGCACGGCGGAGCGCGTAAGGGTCAGAGGATCCAGTTGGGCGTTGACCTTTGGCGAAAATGCTGAACAGAAGCTCCAGGCGCTCGGCCAACGCCAGCAAAGCTCCGGCGTCGCTGGAGGGAGGTGCGTCCCCCGCACCCGCAGGTTGATAGTGCTCAGCCACTGCCAGTGCAACCTCGCGGGGCTCCCCTTCCTCAAGCAAATATTTGCCCCCCATCAGGCCCTGAAGTTCAGGGAATTCACCCACCATCTGGCTGACAAGATCGTTCTTGCAAAGATGGGCCGCACGGCGTCCATGGTCTGCCAGTGAGTCGCAGGTTGCGAAGGCCTCAACCAACCGGTCCATCACCCAGCTGATCCGATCGGTGCGATCAAGCAGGCTGCCTAGCCCTTCGGCAAACGTGACGCGATCGAGCTCCTGACGTCGCTGCTCGCTGCGCTGACGGCGGTCAACATTGAGAAAAAACTCTGCATCCGCGAGTCGGGCGCTGAGAACTCGCTGATTACCGCTGACAATGGTGTTGGAGGCATCAGCCAATCCATTGCCTACCAGCAGAAAATCGGACCGCAACACGTCGCGAGCCTCAAGCTGCAGCGGATCGGCAGTCGCGTTTGGTTGCCGGAGGGGGACATAGCGCTGATGCGACTGCATCACTGTGACAATGACTTCCGGCGGCAAATCCAGATACTGATCTGCGATTTCACCCTTCAGTACGAGCGGGGCTTCCACCAAATCCACCAGCTCCTGAAACAGACTCTCCGGACAATCCGCCTCACCACCGCATAACGCTGCTTCGGCAGCAATGGAACGGCGGATGGTTTCGGCACGCTGATCGCGATCCACCATCACACCGGCTGCAGCAAGACGCTTGGGAAGTTCATCCGCAGACTGCAACTCAGCAAGCTCGTCGTAAAGACGATGACCGCGACTGTGACGACCACTGCGCACGAGGGGGTCGGAGGCATCGAGAGTCACAGGAATCAGGGCCTCACCCAACAGAGCGACAAGCCAACGAACAGGTCGGCTGAATCGCTGCTCTCCACTCCCCCAGCGCATGAACCGACGACCTTGAAGGCTGTCGATCCACTGGGGGATGAAGTCCTGCAACAGAACGGAGCTCTCCCGACCAGGTGTGCGGACACGCGCAAACAGACAGGGACCCTTGGGCGTGTCTCGGGTTTCCAGCTGCGAGGGGTCCACTCCGCAACGCTTGGCAAAACCGATGGCAGCCGGTCCTGGCTGACCGTCAACCAGTGCCTGGGCCACAGGAGGGCCCTTGCGATCTTCCTCCAGATCAGGCTGTGAATCGATGAGATCGCTGATCTGAACAAGCAAACGACGTGGTGTTCCCGTCACCGAGAGCTGTCCATGGTCGAGCCGCAGCTCCTTCAGATCAGTGCGGACTCGCCGCTCCAACTGCTGAAGGGCTGAGCGCACAAAATCGGCTGGTAGTTCCTCGGTGCCGATCTCCAGCAAAAACGTGTTTGCCACTCCACGTGCCAATGCAGGTGGCGACTTTATGAGACGCCGCTTCGCTAGTTTCAAATGCAACAACGGTGTCCATGTGAGCGACGGACTGACAGCCACATCTAATGCGCATGAGGCCGTTGTGTCTTCTGTGCTGGATGCGCCTGCAGCGCGCACAGAGTCAATCGACACAGCACTGTCAAAAGCTGAGAAAAGGAAGCTTTACAGCGGCCATCTACGGGAGCCCCTGCAGTCGGAACTGCTGAACGACGAGATCCGTTTCAGTGAAGATGCCATTCAACTTCTGAAGTTCCACGGCAGCTATCAGCAAAACCATCGCGAACTGCGCAAAACCGACAAGGTGCGCTGCTGGCAGATGATGCTGCGTCTACGCAATCCAGGTGGTCGGGTACCGGCTGATCTGTTTGTCGCTCTGGATGACCTCTCCGACCGCTACGGCGACGGCACACTTCGCGCAACCACCCGCCAAGCCTTTCAGATGCACGGGGTGCCGAAAGGTGACCTAAAGACCGTGATCGGCACAATCATCACCAATCTCGGCTCAACCCTTGCCGCCTGTGGTGATATCAACCGCAACGTGATGGCGCCACCTGCGCCGTTCGAGAAGGGTGCTTATCCCGCCGCGAGGGTACTTGCCGATCAAATCGCTGATCTGCTTAGTCCTGAGGCGGCTGAGGGGTCTTACCTGGACATGTGGATCGACGGAGACCACAGCTACCGATTTCAGCCAGCCACAAGGGTGCGCAAGGCCCGCGACCGCCAGCAGAAGGGAGGTGTCTTTTCCGGCAGCGGGGCTGAACCTCTCTACGGCGACACCTACCTGCCTCGCAAATTCAAGGTTGCCGTCACCGTGCCTGGTGACAATTCTGTAGATCTGCTGACTCAGGACATCGGTCTTGTGGCATTTGCCGATGCCTCAGGCGCCCTGAAAGGCTGCAATGTCTATGTGGGCGGCGGCATGGGCCGAACCCACAACCAGGAAGACACGTTTGCAAGAACCGCTGACGTGCTGGGCTACGTAAAAGCGGAGGACATCTTCGATCTGCTTCAGGCGATTATGGCTTTGCAGAGGGACCACGGAGATCGGGAAGTCCGCAAGCACGCCCGCATGAAATATCTCCTGCATCAGCGTGGAATCACCTGGTTCAAATCAACACTGCGAAAGCATTACTTCAGAGGTGAACTGAAGGGCATGCGCCAAGAACCGGTTGCGAAGCTTCAGGACTACCTCGGTTGGCACCGTCAGAAAAAAGGGCTCTGGTTCGTCGGTCTTCCGATGATGTGCGGACGGCTGGAAGGTGCGGTGAAGAAAGGACTGCGCAACATTGTGCAGACCTATCAGTTGGAAATCCGCCTGACCGCCAATCAGGACCTCCTGCTCTGCAACATCGGAGCTGCACAAAAAACATCAATCAAGCGAGCACTCGCCGAACTGGGCTTTGAGCTTCCAGGAGAACCAGCCCCACTGGCACGCCACGCCATTGCCTGTCCAGCCCTGCCGACATGTGGCCTGGCGATTACAGAGGCCGAGCGAATTCTCCCCGATGTGCTCGATCGTCTGGATGCGTTATTGCAAAAACTGGGTATCGACCAGTCACTGCTAGTGCGCATGACCGGATGCCCCAATGGCTGCGCCCGGCCGTACATGGCCGAACTTGCTTTAGTGGGCAGTGGCCTAAATCAATATCAGCTCTGGTTGGGTGGCACGCCGAATCTTCAGGTGCTCGCCAGGCCGTTCCTTCAGAAGATGCCCCTCGATCAACTGGAAACAACGCTGGAGCCCTTGCTGATCAACTGGAAACAGTGCGGAGTCAGGCGCAGTTTCGGAGCTCATGTCAACCGACTCGGAGACGAGTTGGTTCAACAATTACTGGCAACGGAGGCATAGATAGCCCCAGGATTGTTTTGTTGCCAGGCCCAAAGCTGATCCCCATGACTGAAGTGCCACCACTCATTGGGATGCCTAGCAAAGCCAGCTCTGGTCATCACCTCATTCAGCAGACAACGACGGCGGTGCCACCGAGCCGCCTCACCGTGAGGATTCGCTTCAGCCTCCTGCGCATGGTGATCGGGAATGGACTGATCGCCGATGGCATCGATGTCACCACCCATCTCCAGAGGTTCTCCAGAACTGTCTGCAAGGGTGAGATCCACCGCGGCACCGGTGCTGTGAGGAGGTGGTGTGCAGGGATCTGGACTCGGAGGAGCCCAGAAACGCGCCACATCGGTCTGCACCTGTTCAAGAGCTGCAGCCATCAACGGGTCTGAAGGATCAAAGCCCTGAATACGGCATTGCTCCTGAACCGCGTACTCCACCATGAAGGCCTGCACACGGATCGGCCTCCACGCATCGAAGATCGCCAGCTGCACAGTGCCAACCTCAGGATCACTGCTCAGCAACAAATGGTTCTGCGCAGCAACCAGACGCTCCAGAACGCCAGAACGAAGTCGGTAGGGATCGGCATCCACGCCATAAGGAGCACCCACAGAGGCATAGGGATGGGGCTCAAGACAAAGGAAGCGAGGCTTGAGCGATACAAGCGTTTCACCGCAGTCATCGATCACCACATCGCTCCAGGGACGACGCATCCGATCTCAGAACGCAGGCAGCCATCGTATGGGGAGACCATCCACAACGAGCTGATGGGTTCAGTTCAGTTGAGCAGCCGATGTGACACGACTGCGCTGCTCATCTAAAAGGCGCCTAAGCACCACGTAATCCCTGAGCTCTGGATCCTCACGCAAAATGTCTGCTGCTTCTTCACGCGCTTCCTCAAGAACAGATCCATCATCAGCAAGGCTTGCGAGCGCCAGATCCGGCAGGCCCGATTGACGAGTTCCTAGAACCTGACCTGGTCCCCGAAGTCGCAGATCCATTTCAGCGATCTCGAAGCCGTCGGTGGAGCGCACCAGCACCTCCAGTCGCTGGCGGGCGAGGGGGTTACGACTGTCATTGATCAGCAAGCAGTGGGAGGCGGCCGCGCCTCGACCGACACGACCACGCAGCTGATGCAGCTGCGCGAGTCCAAAACGGTCGGCATGGTCGATCACCATCACACTGGCCTCCGGCACATCTACGCCGACCTCCACAACCGTGGTCGAGACCAAAACCTTGGTCTCCCCTGAAGCGAAGGATCTGATCACAGACTGCTTGTCTGCACTGGCAAGACGTCCGTGCAGGAGTCCCACCGGAAGATCAGGGAACACCTCATCGGCCAGCTGCCGATGTACGTCCACAGCTGAACGCAAATCCATCTTTTCGGACTCCTCCACCAGAGGCAGCACGACATAAGCCCTCTGGCCCTTATCCACCTCGTCTCGGATCAAGGAATAGGCCTCGTCGCGATTCGAACCGGTGATCATCGCGGTACGGATCGGCGTACGGCCTGGGGGTAATTCATCGATCTGACTGACATCCAGATCACCGTGCAGAGAGAGCGCCAAGGTGCGGGGAATCGGCGTTGCCGTCATGGTCAGCAGATGAGGCTGCAGACCCTTTCCGAGCAAACGGTTACGTTGACGCACGCCGAAACGGTGCTGTTCGTCTACGACCACGAGGCCAAGACGAGCGAAGGCCACCGGATCCTCGAGGAGGGCGTGTGTACCGACCAGAATTTTGCATGCTCCAGAAGCAACGTCAGCAAGGATCCTGCGCCGTTGCTTCTGGGGAGTCGAACCTGTGAGTAGCTCAACAGTGACATGCAGAGCTGGCATCCAGCCGCAGAGACTGCGGTAGTGCTGCTCAGCGAGTACCTCGGTAGGAGCCATCATTGCCCCCTGCCAACCGGCCTGAATAGCTCTCAAAAGTGCTGCCACAGCAACGACCGTCTTGCCGCTGCCCACATCCCCTTGAACCAGTCGAGCCATTGGTTCCTGCCGATTTAAATCCGCTTCGATCTCCGCCAGCACCCGCTGCTGTGCAGCAGTGAATTCGAACGGCAGCATGTTGAGAAACTGACCCAGCAACCCATCGCGATCTGTAGCGCTGCTGCTCAGAGAGGGAGCGGAGCGCTGCTTCAGTGCCGCGCGGCGTTGCATCAAGCCGAGCTGAAGCAGCAAAAATTCATCAAAGACCAGGCGATGCCTGGCCTGCTGAAGTTGATCGGATGACTCAGGGCGGTGAATCGCCACCAAGGCTCGATCTCGACTGAGCAGCTGCCGTGCATCCCGCCGGACCCTGGGAAGTGGCTCCGGCCATAGACGCACCGATGGCAGGACACGTTCGATCAGGGATCGAAAGCGGTCCGCTGTCAGCCCCTCCGTTAGCGGATACACTGGCAAAAGCCTGCCAATACGGCTGGAACGAAGTGGTGCCTGAGCACTTTCCATCACTTCGATCAGTGGATCCTGAAAACTGATTCCATAGGGCCCACTTTTGACAAGACCACTAACAGCCACCGTGGCTCCATTGGGGTATTGACGGGTTTGACCATGCAAATAAGAGGGATTGCTGAACCGCTTGCCCGCTAGGAAACGGGTCACCTTGATCCGTGCTGTCGGATCCTGAAGCTGCAGCTCAATGATCGACAGATTGGGATTACGGGGACTGGTGAAGCCATGGCAGCGGCGCACCGTTGCCACGATCGTCGCTGTTTCACCAGGCACAAGGGCATCGATGCGTCGCAGTGCGGAATAGTCGACGTAATCCCTGGGGTAGTGGAGGATCAGATCACGCACCAGCAACAGCCCCAAGCTGGCCAGCCGTTCCGCAAGTTTCGGACCGATCCCTTTCACCTGGGCGAGTGGACTGTCGAGACCGGGAGCGGCGGACGTGGATGCAGCAGAGGACGACGATCGTTGGGCAACCTTCAAACGTGGAGGAGCCATAGGTGCTGATGGCTCAAGCCGCTGGCGCAGAGCATGAAGCCATTGCCTGACGACAGTGACCTGTCGGCGGCGGGCTGCATCGTCCAGGGATGCATAGTCGGCGAATCCCTCCGCCAAAGCCTGAAGCCGAGGCGGAACATCGCCTGGCAAAGGAATCTGCGGAGGAGTTGCCAACTCGCGCAGCATGAAGCTGTGAAAGCGTTCATGGCGGCCTTGAAGATTGCTGAAACCCCGGTCGACCTCGAGTGACAACGCTTGCTGCAGAGGTCGGATCCACACCAGGAATCTCTCAAGAGCCTGGAAGTCCAGGCCGGCATTCAACTGAGTTGAGGAGTCTCCGGCTGGTTGGGCCACCAATCGTTCTGAACCTCTCGGACACTGGCGCGACGCAGCCAGTGTCGCTCTTTCAGCAGCAAAGTGCTTAGATCACGACGTTGCAAACGAAGCTGGCTGCGGCTGCGTCTCAGAGCGTGATCATCGAACTCAAGCTCAGACGGTCTCATCAAGACGCAAGCGGTGTCCATCCCCTGGTCATCACCGGCCAACGACAGAGGCAGCGTCAGCCTCAGCACATTGGAGGGTGCCGATTGCGATGGCAGCTGACCACTGTTGACGGCATCTAGAAGCTGAATGGGAAGCAGACTGCGCGTCACCCCCGCACGCATCAGCTCAACATTCACAGCGTGGGACACATTGCGCAGCCTGCGAATCAAGGCGGAATCCACAGAATCCATCCAACTCAACAGGCCGCTTGCTGTCGACGGCATGAGTTGATCGCTCAACTGAGCCATGGGTTCCTGATTGGAGTCGCCTGATTCAAGGCCGCTCTGAGACTCCTGGGAGGACTCGACCTGATCCAGTGATTCACCGGCCATAACGAACAGCGAGCGCAGAATCTCCAGCTCAGACAGCTCAGACCCTGAATCAGGTGGGGTCAGTGACTGAGGGTCCGTCGCTTCGGAACGATCAAGCTGATCCTCTGCGGCAGAGGGCGGATCATTCGGCAGCAGACCCTCCAGAAGATCGGGACGTTCCAGCGGCAAATCGAGTCCCAGCTCAATACCCGGAGACGGTGCGTCGACAACTGGTGTCTCGACGCTGCTGGAGGCGCGATCCGCAAGATTTCGGAATTGCTGCACTCGTGACCGTCGCTCTTCGTCCTGAAGACGTACGGCCAGTACGAGCAGCTGTTCAATCGTGATCATCGATGAAGCACGCTGAACGAGCGCATCAATGCGTTGCTGCAACACCTTCTGGTGGTCGGAGAGTGATGCGCGATGCAGAGGAGAAAGAGAGCAGAGAAGGTGGCGAATCGCCGCTTTGACGGCGGTGGGAAGGATCCAACGCACCAGTTCCAGATACCGGGCCTGCTCTCTGTAGAGATGCGGAGCTAGAGAATGACAGCGCTCTTCCAGACGTGCGAGCTGCACGCCTGGATCATGTGCGTGACGACTCCCAGGCGATCCTGTCAAGATCAGCCTTTCGACATTGAGGCGACTTCTGCAGCGAAGTCGGACTCCTCGATCTCAATGCCCTCACCAAGGGTGTAGCGGGTGAAGCGACGCACCTTGACGTTTTCACCAATCTTGCCTGCCGTCTGTTTCACGAGCTCCGCCACAGTGAGGGAGCTGTCCTTGATGAAGGGCTGTTCCATCAGGGCGAGTTCCTTGAGGCGCTTATTGATGCGACCCTCAACGATTTTCTCCTTCATCTGCTCGGGCTTGCCTTCAAGGTCATCACGACCCATTTCGATCGATTTCTCGCGCTCGCGGATCTCCGCAGGAATCTCATCCGTGGTGACGTATTCCACACCAGGACAGGCAGCGACCTGCATAGAGACGTCGCGCAGTAATTCCTGGAACATGTCCCCGCGTGCAACGAAATCGGTTTCGCAGTTGATTTCGATCAGCACACCGACACGGGCACCCGTGTGGATATAGCTGCCGATAGCACCCTCAGCGGCAGTGCGACCAGATTTCTTTTCAGCGCTGGCGATCCCTTTCTGACGCAGCCACTCAACGGCTTTGTCGGCATCACCATCGGTTGCTGCAAGAGCTTTCTTGCAATCCATCATTCCCGCGCCGGTCTTGTCGCGGAGTTCCTTAACGAGCTTGGCGGATACGGCAACAGCCATCGGATGTGTTGGTGGAGGACGTTGGGACAAAAAGATCCGCCTTCCCGCTCAGGCGGGAGGGCGGCGTGAACTTAGCGGCTAAAGCGACTCAACCTTGGTCGGCGCCACGCTGCTCGTTGGAACCATGACGACCTTCGTTGATGGCATCAGCAAGGCGGCTCAACACCAGCTGCACGGAACGCACAGCATCGTCATTGCAAGGAATCGGCACCTCGCAGAGATCGGGGTCGCAGTTGGTGTCAAGCATCGACACCAAAGGAATATCAAGTTTGCGAGCCTCAAGCACAGCATTGGTCTCGCGACGCTGGTCCACAAGGATCACCACATCGGGAAGTCGGCGCATGTTCTTCAGACCACCGAGGTACTTCTGAAGACGATCAAGCTCCCGGCGAAGTACAGCGGCTTCCTTCTTGGGGCGCATGGCGATCGCACCGCTGGACTCCATGCGCTCCAGATCTTTAAGGCGGTCGATCCGGGCCTTCATCGTGGTCCAGTTGGTGAGCATTCCACCCAGCCAACGCTGGTTGACGTAAGAAGCGCCACAACGAGCAGCTTCAAGTGCGATCACCTCGGAAGCCTGTTTCTTGGTTCCAACGAAGAGAAAACGTTTGCCGCTCCTAGCCGCAGTGCGTGTCCATTTGTAAGCGTTGTTCATGCAGACAGCGGTCTGCACGAGGTCGATGATGTGAACTCCGTTACGCGCGCAATAGATGTAGCGCGACATTTTGGGGTTCCAGCGACGGGTCTGGTGTCCGAAATGGGCACCAGCTTCCATCATCTCGGAGAGAGTGACGACTGCCATGGTTGTTAAGGGGTTTCGGGTTCGCCTCCACCTGTCAGGGATGGTGTGGTGAACCGTGGTTCAGATCACATCCAGCACCCGAAACAGACAGGTGTGCGGTTTGAAAGGACCCGCCAAACTTAACAAAGCACCGGCTCAGGACAGCCCTGCCTGACGCGCTTCTCGATACAAAGCCTCTACGCCGATACGGTTGAGCGGAAGTCTGAGCAGCTCAAGTGCCAGGGATGGTTGACCTAGGTGGATCAACCAGGCCAGCAAAGGTCGCAATGTGCGTTCGTTAAGTAGGCCCCCCAAGGTCAGCAGACCCCAGAGCAGGCGATGCATCCAGGTGAACTGGATGATCATTCGCACCCTGCGACTCGGATGCTTTCGATAGAACACAAGTCCCATTCGGGCGCGCTCACGCTCGACCCTGATGAGGTCGGGAATCTGAGCAAGGCGAAACGCGGGATGCCAGTGATAACCAACGGCTTCAGGACAGCGAACCAGCTCCACTCCCATCTGGCGGAGTCGTTCACCCAGTTCGAGGTCCTCCCAGCCATACAACCTGAATCCTGTGTCAAAAAGACCAGACCGTTCGAGAACCTGTCGATCGATCGCGACATTTCCAGTTGCGAAATAAGCCCAGGAGAGATCACGCAGCTTGTGACGCTCTCCTGTTGGATTCTCGAAATCAGCGGTGTTGATCACAGCGCCGTAGGTGAAGCAGAGACGATTGCCAGAACGCTGCCATTGCCTCCTCAGTGCTCGCGCATGACTGGCCAGGAAGGTCGGCGTCACGACGAGATCACTGTCGATGAAGACGATCACATCACCGCGAGCGTGATCCACACCCCGGTTGCGTCCCTCGGCAGGTCCGCCATGGCTTTGCTCAATCAAGCGAACCCTTGAAAAAGTCTCCGCAGACGATCGAAGCCAGTCAGGGGTGCCATCGGTGGATCCGTCATCCACCACAACAACCTCATAGTTTTCAATCTCGGAGCAGGCGTTCTGACATTCCAGAGAACGCAGACACTTCTCAAGGATGTCGCGTCGGTTGTAAGTAGGAATGACGACGCTGATGAACATCCGCCCGCATGGTGAGCCTTATTCAGTCAGCCTAAGGGCAAGAAAAAAGGGAGCTCAAGCCCCCTTTCTGAACGAACTGTTGGCAGACAGATCAGTCTGCAGCGCCACCGTTATTGGCAGTACCTGTCACACCGTTGCCAGCACCTTCACCGCGGCCATCGTTACGCATCTTGCGCTTCTTAAATTTGCGCGCATAGGCGCGATTGCGCTCCTGTTTTTCCTTCTTGAGGTTTCTGCGCTTGGCCATTCGGGAGTCCGGAACATCTTGGTGATCAGCCCAACTTACTCAATGGCCTGAAGCAAATGGCCATCCTCCATTTTCACCAGACGGTCAGCAACATCGAGAATGCGGGGATCATGGGTCACCATCAGCACGGAACAGGCTTGCTCACGAGCGAGGCGCTTGAGTAATTCAACGACTTCACGTCCGGTGCTGCTGTCGAGCGCTGCCGTTGGTTCATCGGCAAGTAGCAGCTGGGGCCTAGCGGCCAAAGCACGGGCAATGGCCACTCGCTGTTTCTGACCACCAGAAAGATCTTGAGGAAGCTTGCTGAAGTGATCCTCCAGTCCCACGGCCCTGAGCCACTCCCTGGCCTGATCACGACGACCGCGGTAGCTGAACCCGGACAGAAGATCAGCTCCCATCTGAACGTTCTGCTCAGCAGTAAGGCAGCGCAGAAGATTATGGCCCTGGAAAATCATGCCGATCCGGCGGCGAAGCAGCTGTCGTTGGCCCCGACCGGCACCTTTCAGCTGCTGTCCAAACACGCGCACATCTCCCTGCTGGACCTGACGAAGCGCACCGATCAGAGTGAGGAGAGTGGTCTTGCCACACCCTGATGGACCGGTCAGCAAGACCACTTCGCCGGCTGCGATCTGAAGTTCTACCGACTGAAGAACCTGTCGACGCGTTGACCCACGCCCATACCAGTGGCTGAGATTTTCAATCCTCACCGTGCTGATGAGATCAGCACCTTGATGTTGAGCTGGATGAGAAAGAACCGTCATGGCCTCAGAAGATCTCCGCTGGATCGGCATCCACCAGACGGCGCATGGCCAAACCTGCCGATGCCATACACATCACCAGGATCATGCTGAACACAGTCATGGCTCGACTGAAATCCATCGCCACAGGAAGCGCAGTGGCACTCCTCACGAGCCAATAAAGCCCCTGCCCAGCTGCATAGGCCGGTAGGTACCCGAATAGAGCGAGCAAAAGCCCCTCCCGAACAACAACGCCCAGCAGGGTTCTGAGCTTGTACCCCATGGCCATCAACGTGGCGTACTCCGGCAGGTGGTCACTCACATCGGAGTAGAGCACCTGATAGACGATGACGCAGCCGACGACAAAGCCCATCGCAGCACCCAAGGTGAAGATGAAGCCGATCGAGGTGCTTGTGCGCCAGTAGTTTTGCTCGAAATCAATGAACCCCTGCTTGGTGAGGACAGTGACGTCCTCAGGCAGCAGTGCATTGAGTTCCTCCACCACCGCTTCAGCGTCAGAACCCTGCTGCAACCGAACCAGTCCAACCTCAATGCTTCCTGGTGGAGTATTGGGCAGAAGATCGAGAAACGTTTCGCTGCTGGTGAGCAGATTGCCGTCAGCTCCAAAGGAACTACCGAGCTCAATCAGACCAGCCACTCGCACCCTGCGACCTGAAATTTCACTTTCAACCGTTCGACCAGCACGGAACCACTCAGCGACGGGACCAAACTCAGGTCGCGACTTCTCGTCGAACAGAACCCGACCTTTCTGGGTCAGCACCTGGGCCTTTGGCGCCAGCGTTGAGTCGACAAATAGAGGATCACCCGGTTCGAAGCCAAGGGCAAGAATCGATCGGGTGCCGCGTGTCTTGGGATTGCGCCAAAGCAGCAGATTCCAGTGCACGGGCGTGATGCCCTTCACCTCAGGCAACGCCATGGCCTGCACCAGACGACGGCGAGGGAAGCCGGCCATGCTCACGGAACTGGTCGACCGTGGACTAATCAGAACAATGTCAGCGTCGAAGAGTCGATGAACCGTGACGCTGGCATCAAAGAGGCCATCACGGAATCCGAGCTGCATAAACATCAGAATTCCAGCGAAACTGATGCCAGCCAAGGCAACTGCCAGACGAACCGGTTGGCGCACCAGCATCAGTGAAGCCAGTGGAATTCGACGCCCGCTCAGAAAGCGACCGATCATGGGGAGCTGAATCGGGCGATCACCTTCAGGCCCGAAAGCCTTGAAACGCGCTGAGTTGACCCTGAATCCAACCTCACCAGTACCTCAATAATCCTGGCATCCGCATCTCCAGTTGGATCCGTGGATAACACCTGTCGTTGACGCACTTGAGGGCTGATGCGCTCAACCGTTCCCTGAAGATCACCTTCGAAACCACCGTTCTCACTGATCAACGTGACCGTTTCCCCAACATTGATGCGGTTGATGTCTGACTCATAGACCTCGATCAAAGCCTCCATCGATTGACTGGCTCCAACGTCCACGACACCTTCAGCGCCAGGACGCTCACCCACTCGGGCACGCAGTTTGAGAGCCGTGCCATCGATTGGAGAACGAAGCTCGCTGTCGTTGAGATCAGCTTCAAGCTTTCCGCGCTCGGCGATCAGTTCGGTCCTTTTGCGTTCAAGCAGGGTGAGTTCGTTCTGTTTTTCCTCAAGGACAACAACCTTCGCTGCCCCCTGACCGGCGGCCTGCGCGTAACGGGCAACCTCTCTTCTTTTCAGAGGTATCTCCATCTCAGTGGTGCGAATCTTCGCGTCAAGTGCAACAAGATCCGCTTCTATTTTTGGTCTGTTATCGAACACAGCGAGCACTTGCCCCTTGCTCACTGGATCACCCTCCTTGACCAGCAGCGTGGCCACCCTCGGGGAGCCACCGAAACCGCTCATCGGCGCAGCCAGACGACGCACTTCACCGGCAGGTCTGAGGCTTCCAAGGGCTGCGACCGATTCTGGCTTTCGAGCCGCCTGCTGCTCGGAGGCGGCGACTGGAGTGGATGGCTGCGGGCGACGCAGCATCAACGCTCCACCTCCAACGGCCAGGACCGCCAGCATCCCAACGCCGATCCAGATCCGACCCGGTCCGATCAGGGGCTTGATGGCTCGTCGAACAGCAGCTCCTCGATGTAGCGATCCGCCCATACCGTCCCGAAGGCTTTCTCCAGAACCCGCCGCGTTTTGTCGTTGCGTTTCTGTTGCCGGCAATAGGAGACCTGTCCGTGATATCGGGCCAGAGTAGAAGGAGCACTGGGGTCATCGGGCACTGCGACCTGCACGGCATCCCCCAGAACCTGGAGGTAATCGTCAACCACTTCCACAAAACGATCTTCTTCCTGTTGATTCACGGGGCGGATGAATCTCACGAAAGGCGAGAAAATAGTCGCCCAAGCGGGAAGTTCTCGCACCTGTTCGAAACGCGGAATTACAACGGCTTCAAGCCCACGTTCAATGCGTTCGGGAAGCTGATCACCGACCGGGGACAGATCGATGATGGCTGCAGAAATTCCCGCAGGGCTAGCGACGATATCGGCGCCAAACACCGGTAGATCGAAGCGCGGATCGGGAAAGAAGACACAATGAAGAATCTGGAGCCCGAGTCCAAGTCGCGCGATCTCCAGGTGCAGTTTGCGAAATCCACGGCAAGAATGCACCTCATTGCTGATGAACAAGGCCTCACCATCGAGCGTGCCGATAATCTCCTCGAGATCACCCGTCAACGTCAGTGGGTTGAGCTCCGAAAAGCCATCCCTGCACTGACGGATGCGAGCAGCCAAAGCCATCACCAGCGGGTGCATCTCCTGACCGCTCGGGGACGCTGGCATCAATCCGATCCGTAATTGCACAGAATGGGACTTTGCCACGGGACCCTGACTGCGATCCCATCCGGTCCGGTGCTCGATCACCGCACTCTTCAAAACGGCAGCACCCTTGTGACAGCTGCCATACCCGATGCGGCACTGACCTGCCTGGACTTCTGGTGTCGAGGCGGAAGCGCCTGGGAGAGAAGCGGTGAAGAGGGCATCGCTCATTTTCTCGAGCACATGGTGTTCAAGGGAAGTCGACGTCTGGGACCAGGGGAATTTGATCGGAGAATCGAGGCATTGGGAGGCAGCAGCAACGCAGCCACCGGTTTTGATGACGTGCACTACCACGTGCTTGTGCCCAGCGCGGAATCCAAGGAAGCCGTGGATCTTCTTCTGGATCTCGTTCTCGATCCAGCGCTGGAGCAGGACTGTTTCTCAATGGAGCGCGACGTGGTGCTCGAGGAGATCGCCCAGTATCGAGATCAGCCAGATGACCAGGTGTTGCAGACCCTTCTGGAACTCTGTTGCGCTCCCCACTGCTACGGCAGACCAATTCTTGGTTGGGAGACGAGCCTGCGGAAGATGAACCCTGGGGGGATGCGCAACTATCACCATCGCCGCTACCAGGGAGCCAATTGCTGCCTGTCGGTGGCCGGAACGATCGAAGATGGTTTAGTCAGTCACGTGCTCAACAGCCCTTTGGCGGCGCTTAACAAGCTGACGGATGAAGATCTGAAGGGGACTACCAAGCCATCGCTCAGCTTCCGCTGCAGACGGGACAGCCGAACCTTCCCTCGACTAGAGGCAGCGCGGCTCATGATGGTCTGGCCAGTTGCCTCCGCTGACGATCAGCTGGCAATCGCCGGAGCGGATCTGGCCACAACCATCCTCGCCGAGGGGCGGCGCAGCCGACTGGTGCAGAAGCTGCGGGAAGAGCTGCAGATTGTTGAATCGATCGATATGGATGTCACCACCCTGGAACAGGGCAGCCTGGTGATGCTGGAGGCTTGCTGCCCCGAAGATCAGATCGAACAGGTGGAGAGGGAGATCCACCAACAACTTGAAAACAGCTTGAACACCGCAATCACGGATGAGGAATTCCATCGCGCGATGCAACTCGTGGGCAACGGTCATCGCTTCAGTCTTGAAGCGCCTGGGGCTGTTGCAGCCAGTGCCGGCTCACAGACACTGTGGGGACGTCACCGAGACCTTCTGGCTCCACTGCAGGATCTGATGCACTGGAATGCCTCAAGTCTGCGCGAACGGGTCATCCCCCTGCTTCAACCCCAGCGCAGCTTCACCCTGATTGCCCGATCGGAGGACAACGCTTGAGCCCCATCTGCGATCTTGTTCTTGATCCGGTAACCACGACCGGGGTGCTTTCCGCCAAGCTCTGGATCCGGCGGGGAAGCAGTTCTGATCCTCTCGGACAAAGGGGCGGTCACCAGCTTCTGGGTTCAGTGCTTAGCCGCGGATGCGGCCCTGCAGACCATCTACAACTGGCAGATCTCGTTGAAGGCTGCGGAGCCGGTCTTCGTTGTGACACGCATGAAGACGGAATTCTGATCAGTCTCAAATGCCGCGATATCGATGCCGACCGTCTGATGCCTGCTCTTGGCTGGATGCTGCGCCAGCCTCATTTGGACGAAAGTCAGATTGAACTGGAACGAGACCTAAGCCTGCAAGCCCTCCAGAGACAAAAAGAGGATCCCTTCCATCGTGCTTTTGATGGCTGGAGACAGTTGGCCTACGGCAGGGGGCCCTATGGACACGATCCCCTGGGAATCGCCGTCGACCTCGAACAGCTTCAGAGAGCCGAGCTCACAGGCCTTGCGGCAGATCTCGAAAGCCAGGGATCGGTGCTGGCACTGTCTGGAACGATTCCTGATCGAGCCCAAGCACGACTGGAGGAGTGGCTCGGCACAACCAGGACCGGACCAAACTCCGGGAAACCTGGATCACCAACAAAAAAATCGCCTGAATTGGATCGCAACCAGAGACCGTCCTACGGGCTTCAGGCTCTTCCCACCGAACAGGTGGTGTTGATGCTGGGACAGACCGCTCTACCCCACGGTCACCCCGACGACCTGGCACTAAGGCTGCTGCAGGCCCACTTGGGATCAGGCATGTCCAGCCTGTTATTTCGACGGCTTCGAGAAGAGCATGGAGTCGCTTACGACGTGGGTGTCCATCACCCGGCACGAGCTGGGGCGGCTCCATTCGTGATGCACGCATCGACCGGAGTGGACAGGGCAGAACTGTCGCTCGAACTTCTCATCAGCAGCTGGAGTGAGCTGTTGGAGGTCACCATTTCAGAGGTAGATCTCAAGCTGGCTAAGGCCAAGTTCAGGGGGCAGCTAGCTCACGGGTCCCAGACCACTGGCCAAAGAGCCGAGAGGCGTGCCCAATTGCGGGGTCTGAATCTCCCTGACGATCATGACCAGAGCTGCCTGAACCAACTGGACCAGCTGCGAGCCAGTCATTTGTGTGAGGCAGCAAGCCGCCATCTGCAGAGTCCTCAACTCAGCTTGTGCGGTCCAGCGGAAACCCTGGCATCACTGGAAAAGCAGTGGGGCCTCAGCGCACTCGCTGCAGGTGCCGCCTGTTAATCAGTCCTCTTGATCAACAAGACCCTCCGTCTCTGAAGACATATCAGAATCAGAAAAGGCATCGGAGCCCGATGGAGCGTGTTGATTGGAGGAAGTTTGGAGATCTTCGCTCACCAGCGTGAGTTGCTCAACGGACAGCAAAAACGTGCCTCTAGCAAAACGCACCGACAGTGTTTCCGCCGGCAGCAATGCCATGACCCTGCCGATCTCATCGTGGGCCACAAGATCAGGAGGCCTCAGCATCGGCATCGGATCAGCTGTTTTCAGGAAAGTCTGAGGGCGAACCAGTCGCACCTGGTCACCAATGGAAACGGACATCTCTGCTGGGCAATACATCTCTCCTACAGCAGGATGGTGCGAGCTGACGATTGCCCGTGCGGGCACTGGCCACCTGGAGCGGCGCTCTCGCCGGTTTGCTTCTGATCCTCGTCGGAAGCCTGATCCCGACTGCCCTGCTTTTGCCTCTGCCTGAATTGCCACCAGCCTTGTTGGGTCTGCCCAGCACCTGGCAGGTTCCGGCATTGCTCATCTGTGCCCTTGTCGCGGGCCCACGAGCGGGCGTGATCGCTTCAGTGGCTTATCTAACCATCGGCTTGGTGGACCTGCCTGTCTTCCACGGAGGTGGAGGTTTCGCCTATGTGCTGAATCCAGGATTCGGATATCTAGCTGGGTTCGTCCCTGCCGCCTGGTTGACCGGTCGACTGGCCCAGCAGAACGGAATGAATGACATCGCCAGATTGACCCTCGCAGCCATGGCCGGCCTGCTCACCATCCAGGTCTGCGGTCTGCTCAATCTTGCTCTGGGAACTGCGCTGAACCGCTGGAATGAACCCCTGATCGAGCTTGTCTTTAGCTACAGCCTTGGCCCCCTAGCGGCACAGCTGGCCCTGTGTTGCGCAGCTGGGCTGATCGCACGCGTAACCCGTCGTGTGCTCTGGGTGGAATGAGCCGGAAGCATCCCATGAACAGTCGACCAGCCAGAAGCATGCGACGCGGCAGTGTCGTTGCGCTGAGTGTGCTCATGGTGGTTCTTGATCAGCTCAGCAAGCATTGGGCCAGAAGCGTCCTTCTTCCAGGAGGGTCGTTGCCCTTCATTCCCGGATTGCTGCAACTGAATCTTGTACGCAACACCGGTGCTGCATTCAGTCTGTTCCGAGATTCCTCAATGCCTCTAGGGATCCTCAGCCTGGTGGTTGCCATCGGCGTCAGCATCTGGATCTGGCGAGAAGCGCGACGCGATCTCTGGATGGGACTGGCCCTGGGCTTTCTGCTCGGAGGCACCATCGGCAATGGCATTGACCGCTGGCGACTCGGCCATGTGACCGATTTTCTCGAACTTGTACCGATCCAGTTTCCGATCTTCAACTGGGCGGATGTCGCCATCAACCTGGCAGTCCTCTGCTTCGCCATCGACGCCTTCAGCAACAGAGATGATCAGACCAACAGCTGAGCCAAGGGAATTGGCCTCGCTGACCATTCATCAGCAGGATCAGGCTGAGCGAACCCTGCAACTGCATGGCGAGGGATATCGGATTGGACGCGATACAGATGTGGAGATCCGCATCGACCATGCAGCCGTGAGTCGGCTGCATGCCCTACTGCAAAAGAAAGGTAGAAACTGGATTCTCAAGGATCAAGGGTCAACCAACGGACTGTGGTGGCAAGGGCGACGTGTGCAGCAACTGGAGCTCAAGGACGGCGATCGGATCAGTTTTGCCCCAAGCCAAGAAGTGGATAGCCCCTGGATTGGCTTTGAGAGACCTCAACAACGACTTCATCAGCGCATCAAAAGGTCCCTGGGGATCAGCATCCTGTGTTGTCTCGGCGGTGCAGGACTGCTCTTGGGTCTGGCCACCCTCAACGTGCCGGTACGTGGACGACTCGCCAGCGTTCGGGGACCGCTTGCCATCTATGACGGCAACAACAAACCACTTAAGTCGGTTGATTCCAATCGACATCGTGAACTGAACAGCCTTGAAGCGTTTTCGCCGTTGTTAATTGATGCCTTGCTCAGCAGCGAGGACAATCGTTTCTGGTGGCATCCAGGGGTAGACCCTGTCGGCAGCTTGCGTGCTTTCGCGACCAACCTGACCGGCGGAAGGGTTCTCGAAGGTGGCAGCAGCCTCACCCAGCAACTGGCCCGAAGCCTTTACCCCGATCTCGTCGGTGAGGGCGACACCCTGGGACGTAAATGGCGCGAATTGCTGGTCGCGCTCCAGCTGGAAAGCCGTTTCAGCAAAGGGGAGCTGCTGCTCAGTTATCTCAACAGGGTGTACCTCGGAGTGGGTTGGGGATTCGAAGACAGCGCAAAGACCTTCTTTGATCAATCAGCAGCTGATCTGAGCGTGGAACAGGCTGCCCTGCTCGTTGGACTGTTGCCATCTCCCAATGGTCATGATCCCTGCCGTCACCCACAGCGGGCCCTTGAAGCCCGCAACCGAGTGATTAACAAGATGGCCGATTCCGGTCGCCTTTCACTCGACGCTGCTCGTCTGGCGCGACGTCAACCCATCCAGCTAGCACCCCAGGCCTGCAGCCGAACTGCTCTGACCCGATCAGCACCCTTTTACACCGATCAGGTGCGCAGGGACCTGACAGCACTCGTGGGTCCGGAAGTGGCCGCAGAAGGTAATTTCCTCATCGAAACCCACCTTGACCCCCTCCTGCAGTCGGTGGTGGAACGGCAACTGCGCTCTCTGGTCAGCAATGCCGGTGGACTTGGCGTGAGTGAGGGGGCCGCCGTGGTGATCGATAGCAGCACAGGCGGAGTCCTGGCGATCGCCGGTGGACGTGACTACCGCTTCAGTCAGTTCAACCGTGCATCTATGGCCCTGAGACAGCCAGGCAGCACGTTCAAGCTGATGACTTACTTGGCTGCTCTGGAAAGGGGAATCAAACCCAGCGAAACCGTTGACTGCAGTTCTCTGAACTGGAGAGGCCAGCGCTTTGAAAGTAGCTGCAAAGGCCGCCTCAGCCTCTCCAAAGCCTTTGCCACCAGCAGCAACACAGCGGCTCTGCGCCTGGCTCAGCGCGTTGGGCTTGAACAAGTGGTTCGCCAAGCCAGAGCGCTTGGCATCACAACACCACTGGATCCAGTTCCAGGCCTCGCACTTGGCCAGAGCGAAGTCCGACTGATCGAACTGACAGGAGCCTATGCAGCCGTTCTCAACAAGGGAGAGTGGAAGCCACCCAACACGATTCGTCGGTTGCTCGATGCGGAAACATGTCGCGACGACAAACTGCGTGGTTGCGGCAGCCTTGCCGGAGACGATCAGCGTGGCGTGAACCCTGGACGTAAGGCTGTCCGCAGCGACAGCGCGGCTCAGATGCAGGCCTTACTGCGCGCAGTTGTACGCAATGGAACCGGCACTGCTGCATCACTCGGGGGACAGGAAGGGGGAAAGACCGGAACCACCAATGAAGGCCGAGATCTGCTGTTCGTGGGCTACGAGCCCACACGCCGCTGGGTGCTTGGCATCTGGCTTGGCAATGACGACAACAGCCCCTCCGCGAGCTCAAGCGCCCTTGCGGCATCGCTCTGGGCTGACATCATCCGCGCGGCGGGACGAGGAGGGCTCAACGGAGGATGAAGGGGTCAACACGTTGGATTCTGTTTGGAGCCGCTGGTTTGATCGCCCTCATGGTGATTGGCCTGGTGCTGCAGGGAATCCGAAACCTGCTGTGGGATCTGAGTTACTGGCTGCCTCCCTGGCTGGTCGGTCCCGTGCTGCTGATCGGAACGGTTCTGCTTGTGGCTGTCGTCATTCAGTTCGTGCTGCCATGGCTGCGTCATTGGCGCACACAGGGTTGGCGTCGGCACGCGTCATCTCCCGAGGACAGACCGGCACCGACAAGCAGTAGAGACGCCGCGGAACAGAGCCTGTCCAGCGTGGATCGTCTGCTGGAACGACTTCAAGACGATGTGGCACGTCAGTCTCTGCTGCAGGAACGGCAACGGGTCGCGAGGGAACTGGAACGTGGTGATCTCGTGCTTGTGGTCTTCGGCACTGGATCTAGTGGGAAGACTTCCCTAATCCGTGCCCTGCTCAAAGAGATCGTCGGCGATGTTGGCGCCGCAATGGGCTCCACCAGCGAAAGTCGCAGTTACAGGCTCCGGCTCAAAGGTCTGGAGCGTGGGGTACTGCTCGTGGACACGCCGGGAATCCTCGAATCAGGACAGGAAGGGAGGGGACGCGAGCAGGAGGCACGTCGCCAAGCCAGCAGAGCGGATCTGATGATCGTTGTGGTCGATGGCGATCTGCGCAAGAGCGAACTCAACGTGGTTCAAAGCCTGTCGGGACTGGGCAAGCGTCTTGTGCTGGTACTCAATAAGTGTGATCTGAGAGGTGAGGAGGAGGAACGCAGGTTGCTTCAGCTGTTGCGGCAACGCTGCGCGGAATGGCTGCAACCCGAGGATGTCATTCCTGCAAGCGCACGCCCCCAATCACTGCCCCGTCCTGGTCAACGTCCCGTTCAGCCACCAGCCGAAATCGGCTTGCTGGTCAGACGGTTAGCGGCAGTGCTTCATGCCGATGGAGAGGAACTGCTAGCAGACAACATCCTTCTGCAATGCAGAGATCTTGGCTCCGCCGGTAGGGATCTTCTCGACCGTCAGCGCACGGACGAGGCCCGGAGAATCGTCGATCGCTACACATGGATTAGTGCCGGTGTCGTCGCCGCAACGCCATTACCCGGAATCGATTTACTGGGTACAGCGGCCGTGAATGCCCAGATGGTGATGGAGGTGGGAGCGGTGTATGGCATCCAGCTGACTCGTGGCAGGGCCCAGGAGCTAGCCATCTCGGTGGGCAGGACCCTTGCTGGGCTGGGGGTGGTCAAAGGCGGAGTAGCTCTAATCGGTACAGCGTTGAGTGTGAACCTGCCGACCCTGCTACTCGGTCGGGCGGTACAGGGTGTGGCCGCCGGCTGGCTCACCAGAATCGCGGGTGCCAGTTTCATGACCTACTTCCAACAGGATCAAGACTGGGGCGACGGCGGAGTGCAGGACGTGGTTCAGCACCACTACGAGCTCAACCAGCGAGATCGCTCTCTTCAGGACTTTCTGAAGGCGGCACTGCGGCGGGTGGTGGAGCCCTTACAGCAGGAGGCAAAGAAACGACTTCCGCCCCGGCCAGGGCCTCGGGCGGCGGAGGACGCATCGGACCGCGGCTATCAAGAACCGTGATCAGACCGAGATACAACACACCAATCAGCACTGACATGGCTCCGGTCACGATGGCAACCCAGCGTCCTCGCTCGTTCTTTGCTGCAGGCATCACACCATCTCCCGTGAACAGTCGTTCAGTTCGGCCGCCAGTTGGTCAATCAGCGCATTGGAGGTGTGGGGATTGCCCAGCACCACTTTGATGCGATGCCGTCCTTGATGAACCGGTCTGGACACCATGATCTGCCGATCAAGCAGCCGTTGTCGCACAGCTGCTGACCATTGATCGCAACGCGCTGAATCCGCTCCAAGCGGAGCACAGGCAAGCAAATGGAGGGGACCTGAGGTGATCTCCATTGCAGTGGAATCAAGACCCTGTTCCAGGCGCTGACGTCTCAGCAGAGCTTTCTCCAGCACTTCATTGATCCCCTGCTCACCCAGTTGACGCAACCCGAGCCAGAGCTTGAGGATCTCTGCAGAGCGACTTCCCTGAAGCCCGAGTTCTCCGCCATGGGCAACAGCGGAGGCGGGTTCCATATAGGGAAGGCCAGTGTGGAATGTCTCCTGAAGGGTTGACTGATCACGGACCAGTAGAAGAGACGAAGTCTTGGCAATTCCGAGCAGCTTCTGAGGGTTCACCGTGATGGAATCGGCCTGGCCAAGCCCAGCCATCAAGTTCGATGTGCCAGGGCAGAGAGCAAAGACAGCACCGATCGCTCCATCTACGTGCAGCCAAAGGGCATGATCCCTGCAGAACTGAGCCAGAGCGGGAATCGGATCGATCGCTCCGCGCACTGTCGTGCCCGCTGTCGCCACCACTGCGATGCAAGGTCGGTTGTGCTTCGTCAGCCCCTGCAGATGCTCTTGCAGCTTTGAAATGTCCATGCGTCCTTGTGGATCAACCGGAACGCGTTGAATGCCATCAGGCCTCAGCCCCATCACCCTGGCCGCCTTCTGCAGTGACACGTGAGCGTCATCACTGATCAAAATCACCGCATTGGGGTCATGGTCCAGACCCATCCGATGTCGGGCAGTCACCAGAGCAGTGAGATTGCTGAGGGAGCCACCGCTCGCAGCGACACCGCCAGCACCATCGGGCAATTCAAAACGGGCAGCAAACCAACTACAGAGCTGACGCTCCAGTTGACTGAGACTCGGTGACAGCTCTTCGGCCAGCAGATTGTTGTTCAGTCCGGCGCAGATCAGTTCAGCAGCGATTGACGCTGTATTGGGAGGAGGGTCCAGATGCGCGAGTGCACCTGGATGGTTGGGCTGGTATGCCCCATCCATTAACTGCTGAAGATCATCCAGCAGACGGTCCGGAGCCACACCCTGCCTTTCAGGGAACGCCTCGGGGAGCAGCCGCAGAGCTGGCAGCGGCGATCGTTTGGAAGCTGACCCGAGCCATTCACACAGGCGAGCACTGGCGTCCTCCAGGAACCGCTGCAATTGCGGATCCAGCGCATCGGAGGGTGCAAATGCGGACAGTTCCGTCGCAGTTGATGGCGCCGATGAAGTCCTGGAGGATCCGAGCAAGGATGGAGCGGAAGGAACAGCCATTCTCACCTGCGGTGGCACATTGGACACCTGTGCACGTTTGGGGTGGATGTGCGACTGACACCGGTCGAGATGGAGACCGTTGAGATGCACGCCTGGATGCGCCGCCTGCTCCGACGTGCCGAGCGACTGGGTGAGTCGGGAGAGATCCCTGTCAGTGCGTTGGTGTTGGATACGAAGGGACGATGCATCGGATATGGCAGCAACCGGCGCGAATCGGCTTCAGATCCACTCGGGCATGCGGAACTGGTGGCTCTACGCCAAGCATCCTTGATTCTCGGCGACTGGAGACTGAATCAGTGCACACTGATCGTGACGCTGGAACCCTGTCCGATGTGTGCAGGAGCTCTCGTCCAAGCCCGCGTTGGTCAGGTGATCTACGGAGCGCACGATCCCAAACGTGGTGGCCTGGGAAGCACGATTGATCTCTCAAAACACTCCAGTTCTCACCATCACATGAAAGTCGTGGGAGGCGTGATGGAGAGTGAAGCATCCGCCCTACTGGGGCGCTGGTTTAGGCAGCGACGGCAGCATTCTGCCGGAACCGTGGCAGTTCGGTCTCAAAGAGATTGAGCAGGCGATCCACATTTTCAGGGGTGGAGTTGTAGCCCATCAGACCGATCCGCCAGATTTTGCCGGCAAGCACACCGAGACCTCCTCCCACTTCGATGCCGTGGTTGTTGAGCAGGTGAGAAGAGAAAGCCTTGCCATCCACACCCTCGGGAATACGAACCGTGGTGAGCGTCGGCAATCTCAGCTCTTCGGGCACATGCATCTCTAGGCCGAGTGATTCAAGGCCAGTCCAGAGGGCTTCCGCGTTACGACGGTGACGTGCCCAGGCATTATCGAGTCCTTCTTCGGCGAGAAGACGTAGTGCTTCACGCATGCCGAAGTTCATATTGACTGGCGCAGTGTGGTGATAAACACGGTTGCTGCCCCAGTACTGGTTCAACAGCGAGACATCTAGATACCAGTTGGGAACTTTGTCTTTTCGAGCAGCCAGCTTGGCCTCTGCCCGCGGGCCCATCGTGAAGGGACCAAGGCCAGGAGGGCAGCTGAGACCCTTCTGGCTGCAGCTGTAGGCCAGATCAACTTTCCAGGAATCCAGATAGAGCGGCACACCACCAAGGGAGGTCACTGTGTCGAGCAAAAGCAGGCAATCATGCTCACGGCAAAGATCACCGACACCCTCCATCGGCTGGCAGATCCCAGTGGACGTTTCGGCATGGACCATTGCAAAGATCGCAGGCTTGTGCTTCTTGATCCCTGCTTCAATCTCTTCAAGGGTGAAAGCCTCACCCCAAGGCTTCTCAATCACCTGCACATTGGCGCGGTAACGACCAGCCATGTCCATCAGGCGATTACCGAAGTAACCCTTCACAGCAACCAGAACCGTGTCTCCGGATTCAACGGTGTTCGCCAATGTGGCTTCCATCGCTGAACTACCTGTGCCACTCATCGGCAGCGTCAGGCGGTTGTCGGTCTGCCAGGCGTAACGCAAGAGCTCCTGCACCTCACCCATGAGTTCCACGTACAACGGGTCAAGGTGACCAATTGGTGTGCGTGAAAGGGCCTGAAGAACGGTGGGATGGGCGTTGGAGGGTCCGGGACCCAGCAACAGACGGTCGGGTGTGTCAATCGGACCGATGGAAGATCGATGGCACGAGTCAACCGAAAGGTGAGGGTGTGTCATCGGCGAAGCCGGAACCGGAAATCAATGGCGAGAAGCCTACGCATCAATCGGGCAAAAATTGGTCGTGAACGAACACTCCGACGCTGCTTGAAATGATTCGGAGACTTTTAATCAGCGCTGACGCACATCACTTGCGGCAAGTCCAGAGGCCATGTGCTCGAACGGCTGACGCACAAGTGCGCAGCGATCCTGACGAACACCCTCGTTCAGAAGGCGCTCACAGAGGACATCAGCAAGAAGCACCATGCTCCTGACGGTCGGCCCAGTAGGAACACCAAGAGACTTGTAGGTATCGTCCAGCCCGTTCAAGACCCGCTCGTTGAGGATGGTGCTATCGCCCGCGATCAAGGAGTAGCTGGCATAGCGAAGGAAATAATCCATATCTCTCAGACAAGCTGCCAAGCGACGGGTTGTATAAGCATTTCCACCGGGAAGCAACAGCTCAGGGTCCGCCTGAAAAAGCCTTTGACTGGCCTCGCGCACCAGATCCGAGGCTTCACGGTTGATGATTTCAACAGCTAAGACGCGCACTTCGGCTTCGTCGAAGTAGCTCTCGATGCGATTAATCGCAGAACGATCGAGATAGCGACCCAGCTGGTCGTACTGGCCGATCAGTCCGGTGATGGCATCGCGCATGCAAGCCCTGTCCACGTTGGTTGGAAGGTAACACCGACAACGCGTTGAAACCTGCTCCAGCAAAGGCGATCACGGCAATCTGACAGAAACGGTTACTAAGAGCCTTCAGAGAGGCAGCCACGAAGACGGAAAGCCAAAAGGTGCCCGTTGATACAAAACCGCTGCGGATCGATATCTACGGTCGTGGCGATTTGTATGGGCTCCATTCCCCGCCATGGCCAAAACCGCCCAGGACGTGCTTCGTCAGATCAAAGATGAAGGCATCGAACTGATCGACCTCAAGTTCACGGACCTGCACGGTAAGTGGCAGCACCTGACTGTCTGCCAGGACCTGATCGAGCCTGAATCCTTCACAGAAGGCTTGGCCTTCGATGGCTCCTCAATCAGGGGCTGGAAAGCGATCAACGCCTCCGACATGGCGATGGTGCCCGATCCGGCAACCGCTTGGATCGATCCGTTTTACAGGCATAAAACTCTGAGCATGATCTGCTCAATTCAGGATCCGCGCACGGGAGATGCCTACGAACGGTGTCCTAGGGCTCTTGCCCAGAAAGCTCTGGCTTACCTGGCCAGCACGGGGCTCGCAGACACTGCGTTCTTTGGACCGGAACCAGAGTTTTTTCTATTCGACGACGTTCGCTACAACTCTGCTGAGGGAGGATCTTTTTACAGCGTTGACACCATCGAAGCAGGCTGGAACACAGGCCGCATCGAAGAAGGCGGCAACCTTGCCTACAAGATTCAGGACAAGGAGGGTTATTTCCCCGTCGCGCCGAACGACACCGCCCAGGACATCCGATCGGAAATGCTCCTGATGATGGCTCAACTGGGCATTCCGATCGAAAAGCACCACCACGAAGTGGCAGGAGCAGGTCAGCACGAACTGGGTATGAAATTCGCCGAGCTGATTCAGGCCGCCGATAACGTGATGATCTACAAGTACATCGTGCGGAATGTCGCCAAGAAGTACGGCAAGACAGCCACTTTCATGCCAAAGCCGGTCTTCAACGACAACGGATCAGGCATGCACGTGCATCAGAGTCTTTGGAAAGATGGTCAGCCTCTGTTCTTCGGGGAAGGGACCTACGCAAATCTGTCCCAGACAGCACGCTGGTACATCGGCGGCATCCTCAAGCATGCGCCCTCATTCCTGGCCTTCACCAACCCAACGACCAACAGCTACAAGCGACTGGTTCCAGGCTTTGAAGCCCCGGTGAATCTGGTTTATTCGGAAGGCAACCGCTCTGCGGCCGTTCGCATTCCACTCACGGGACCCAGCCCAAAAGCCAAGCGGCTTGAATTCCGCTCCGGGGACGCACTGGCCAATCCCTACATCGCCTTCAGCGCGATGATGATGGCTGGCATCGACGGAATCAAGAATCAGATCGACCCCGGCGAGGGAGTGGACGTTGACCTATTCGAACTCGCTGCTGAGGAGCTCAAGAAAATTGCCACTGTTCCAGCATCCCTGAATGGGGCGCTCGAAGCCCTGAACGCAGATCACCAATATTTGCTAGAGGGCGGAGTCTTCACCAAGGACTTCATCGACAATTGGATTGACCTGAAATACGAAGAGGTACAGCAGCTTCGCCAGCGTCCGCACCCCCATGAATTTGTGATGTATTACGACGCATGATCCATTGGCCCATAAATATTAAGTAACAGATCTCTCAACCGAATCATGCATTCATCACTGTCCCCGCAAGGGGACATTTTTATGACCCATTCGCCTGGCTTTGCCATTAACTTGAATCAATTGAAATCTCTTAAATTTCAAGCGAACCGCGCAGTATGACTTTGTCGTAAATCTGACGCAATGCAGAAACAAAGTTCATCAAGTTTGCAGGTAATCTGAGTTGAAAATGGACTAAAAATGAAAAAGCTATTCGCTATCACGGTCATTGGACTCGTTGCATCCGCGGCTTCATCCTGCTCGTCGCAACAAACTGCATGGTGCTCGCTTGAATGGCCGGAAACCGAAAAGTCAATTCTTTCTGGTGACTGCAGCTTCGAAGACAAGACAGGAAAAAACAATGATGCAACTATTGACTTTTATTCAAAGGATTACAGCTTTGTGTTTCCCAATTCGAACAACGGCAAAAACTATGAGCGAGAAAATACTAAAGCATCAGTTCGCTTCAGCCACAATGATTATATCTTAACTATTTATCCAGATGGCAAACCAAAAGCCTGAACCAAATTAATTTTTTGCCTGGCAATCAGCAAGCATTCTTTGCAATTATCGCTCAGATGGATACGAGAAAAGTACGAATCAAAAAGTCTCTAGGCCCGTCGTTACAGGCCTAGAGTTACTTCAGTTAGTTTCTGAAAATTGAATCGCAGTGCACCAACTCACACTGGTGGCACGAAGTATGGCTTCACGTCTCAGCCGTGCCTCAATTGAGCCATGGCACTGTCATGCAATTGCTTGGCATGAAGACGGCGACGAGCACACACCTGTTGTTGCGCCAGCGCACTGCGTTGATCAAGGCGATCAGGATGGCCTTCAACCTGAGCACTTGCCGCTTGCTGCCTCAGCACCTCGTGGGCATGGTGATCTGCCCACGCCAGAAATTCAGCTGCCGCCCGCTGGCGCCGCTCCAGCACGTTGCCTGAATATGACGCCGTGGTTCCGGCGGGGGTGATCTCAACAACCATCGAGAGCTCCTGGTGTACCTCAGCCAATTCTGTAACAACGGCTACCGTTTTCATGGATGCTTCACATAACTTTCGTGATCACTGCGGCAAAAGCCCACAGCAGGGTTGCCAATCCATTGAAATGAGGCGTCCTGGATCTCAGTCCCTTCATGGCGCCCAGTTTCACTGAAATCGCTTACCGGACGATGCAGCAGGGGCGCAGCCTCGCTGGGCTGGTTCACAAGGAACTGAGCACCAAGGTGATGGAAGTGGTGGCGCCTGACGTGGTGCCCAAAACGGAGCCTGTCCCCAGCGAAATGATGGATGCGCTGCGTCAGTCGCTTGACGAGCTGCACGAGCGGGACTGGCGGGATTCAGAGTCCGGGGTTTATCCCCAATCACTGCTGTTTGATATTCCCTGGCTGGAATGGGCTGAGCGCTACCCACGTGTGTGGCTAGATCTTCCTTCCAACTGGGCCAGAAGGCGTGCCAGAGACGTCAAAGACATTCCAGATCTGGCCAATCGAGATCTTTATCCGGATTATTACCTTCAGAATTTTCACCACCAGACCGATGGTTATCTCAGTGATCATTCCGCCGAGCTCTATGACCTTCAGGTCGACATTTTGTTTAATGGCGCTGCTGATGCCATGCGTCGCCGGATACTCCCTTCTCTGCAGAAGGGACTGAAACGATTCGATGGTCGTGCTCAGGGAAGCCTGCGCATCCTTGATGTTGCCACTGGCACTGGCAGAACATTGCATCAAATTCGTGCTGCACTGCCGCAAGCCACTCTTGTTGGCGTAGATCTTTCTGAGGCTTACCTACGCCAGGCCAATCGTTGGTTGAATCAATCCAACAGACCACTGGTACAGCTGGTTCAAGGCAACGCGGAACGGATGCCTTTCGATGATGCCGGCTTCCAGGCGATCACCTGCGTGTTCCTATTCCATGAACTGCCTGCCGATGCCCGGCAAGCAGTTCTGCAGGACTGTTTCCGACTGCTTGAACCGGGCGGAGTTCTGGTTTTGGCGGATTCAGTGCAACTGAAGGATTCTCCTCAGTTCGACGTTGCCATGGACAATTTCAGGAGAGTCTTTCACGAGCCCTACTACCGCAATTTCATCAGCGATGACATTGATCAACGCCTTGAAGATGCGGGCTTCATTGATGTGCAAGCCGAATCTCATTTTATGACGCGGGTGTGGACGGCCAGAAAGGAAGATTCACCTCAACACAGTGATTCCCTGACATAGACGCTTGCAGGGGCTCTGCAACCCCATATGGTGCAATCACTCAGGGACTCCGTCCATGTCGAATCCTTTTCGGATCCGCTGGTTGCGGGGATGGACCTTTCAGATCGTTTTCATGGAGGGCAAGGTCCAGGTCGAGGCTCACGGTTTTGGAATTTGCCTACGCACCGCATTGAATTCCGGGGAAAGTCCCTCCGCGGCTGCGGATCGTCTGGTGCTTGCTGAAGATCGTCGTCGTCGAGCTCTTTATCAGGCCTGGATCAAGGGCCAGACACCTCGACCCCTAAATGAAGGTCAGTTTCAGGCTCAAGAACCACTTCAGGAAGCACCCGACTCACTGGTTGTGGTTGATAGCTCTGCGGTGGCAGCCTGAGGCTCAGCGAGTCAGCCACCACCCCAAGATCAAAGCTGGACCACCCCAGCGCAATGCTCTCCAGAATCGCCGACCTCGTTCAGGTGTGATGAGCCAATTAAAGACTTCAGGGTCTGCATCCAGCAATCGACGCAACAACCGGCGCTGCTGCATGCGTCGGAGTGAGCGACGATCTTTTCCCTCCCAAGATCTGGGCTGATAGCGGAGAAGAGACCGCAGTTCATGCAAACCTCCTCGACTGCGAAGCTGCCTGTTCACCACCACCAGCGATCACAACGGTCAGGATAGAGAAACCACGCTGATCCAACGCCAACGTGTCCGCAAAAAAATGGCCAGAACACTCGATTGAGCAGGCCCTGACTCTGCATCAGAGCCTCAGCATCAGTGATCGTGAATGGCACAGACTTAAGTCAGATGCGGATCGACGCGGAGCAGAATTGCTGTCAGCAGCACTTGCACAACTGCTCCAGAACGGACGCAATGATGACGTTGAAGCTTTAACAAAGCAGGCTTTGGGTTGGATCAGGGGAGAGTTGAAAGACCCTGGCTGCCCGCGGCACTGATCGCCGATTGGCTGGATCCAGGCCGTCGGCAGGCCAGCTGCACCCTGTTGCCACGACGGCTCCAGCGAATGTCATCAAAACATTGATGCATCAGAAACAGACCACGCCCGTGGTTGGCATCAACTTGATCCGGCAAACAACCCAGTCGTGCATCACTTGATAGACCATCACCCTCATCTTGGATCTGCCAGATCAACCAGTTCGGTGTGAGAATGCGGCGGATTCTCAGGCACTTGCGAGGATCTCCAGCATTGCCATGACGCACAGCATTCACCAGCGCTTCCTGGAGACCCAACTGCAAACGACACGACGTCTCATTGCAGTCAACAGGCTCCAGCAACAGCTCCATTAATGGACTGAGCTGAAACGTTGACGGAAGGATGAAATCAGCCCACCGGAACGAAGGTAGAAATCGGCTGAACATCAGCACTGTTTCATCCTTTTCGACATTACCGGCCTGCCGGCGTTCTGCCAGAAAAGCCAAAGTAGTCAGGACCTGCTGGCCAGACCAGGATGCTGTAGCAGCGCATCCATCAGGCGCACACCCCTGAGTTGGTTGACCAGTGGCATGTGTCCTTCAGGCGCATCCATGCGCCACTCAAAACTGCCGGGATAACGGGTCCAGACACCATCATTCTTCCAGCCAATCTTTGGCCAGAGCCTGTCGTAACGCCCGCCGAGTGCGCTGAGCAGTCGCGCTTGAACCGTGAACCCGAAGCGACCCTGGGAGTAGGCAATCCAAAGCCTGTCGATGGTAGTCAGATCCAGTGCCTCCATCGGACGGACCTCGCTGAAATAAACGTATCCCCGTTGCACCGCCTGGTCACCGGCCAGTTGTCGCAGGGCGCAGCTTGTCAGGCGATCAGCTTCCTCAAACTCTTCCTTCAGCAATGCACGCTGGAGATCCGAATAGTCGATCCCGCGCGAAGAGGGCATCTGAAACCAACCGACGGAGACGCCCTGAATGGCGTCCAGAGCCTCGGGGTGGTGACGCTGGAGGATCTGCAAAATCCAGCCAGCTCCCCAGTCGTCACTGTCTGGTGAATAGGCCTTGAGGGCAATATCAGCTTTTCCTGAAAGCTCTTCTGAAACCTTTTCCAACGCTGATGCTGTGGAACGCTTCTGTCGAGGTGATCCCGAAACCAGTCGATCCAGCAACTGATCAATGCCGAGTTGTGTGGTGGGAGGTCGTCCGGAAAGCATGGCAAGGTGCCGGCACTGACTGGCTCAGCATTGGCCCACTATGTCAGGCATGGGCAACAGCATCGTGACCGGTCTCAGCAACTTCCGCACAGCAAAGGGGACCATCGTGGATGTGAGAACACCCTCGGAATTTGCTCAAGGTCACTGGCCAGGGGCTGTCAACATCCCACTGTTCACCGATGATCAGCGTCATCAAGTAGGCCTGAACTACAAACAAGAGGGTCGGCTGGCCGCGATCCAACTTGGCTTGAAGCTCTGCGGCCCCTCCCTGGCCGAGTTGTCGGTTGCTCTGACAGTGGCTGCCGCTGGACCCTCAAATCCCCTGAGGATTTACTGCTGGCGTGGAGGAATGCGGTCCAACAGCATGGGCTGGCTGGCTGGGCTGAGCGATCACCCCGTCATGGTGCTTGAGGGCGGGTACAAGAGCTATCGCCGATGGGTCCTGGATCGATTCGACCAGGTCTGGCCATTGAGGGTGCTCGGTGGCAGAACAGGTACTGGCAAGACCGATCTGCTTCTGGAACTGCACCAACAAGGCGTTGGCGTGATTGATCTTGAGGGTCTCGCCAGTCACCGCGGCAGCAGTTTCGGCAATCTGGGGCTGCCGCCACAACCCACAAGCGAGCACTACGAAAACAAACTCGCGGAATGCCTGGAGAGGCTGCGTCACAAAAGAGTTCAGGAGATCTGGCTGGAAGCCGAAAGCATCCAGGTAGGCCGCTGCAGGATTCCCAAAGGATTATTTGATCAGATGCAAACGTCTCCGGTCCTGGAAATTCAGCGGAGTGACCAGGAGCGGGTGGAGCGACTTGTGAAGGTCTACTCGTGTCATGAGCAGGCTGAACTACGGCAAGCAACAGAACGGATACAGAAACGGCTTGGTCCCCAGCGCACCCGTCAGGCGATTGAAGCAATCGATGCCCAGAAGTGGGATGTGGCCTGCGAAGCGATGCTCAACTACTACGACAG
The DNA here is from genome assembly GCF_014279975.1 of Synechococcus sp. BIOS-U3-1. Taxonomy (NCBI): domain Bacteria; kingdom Bacillati; phylum Cyanobacteriota; class Cyanophyceae; order Synechococcales; family Synechococcaceae; genus Synechococcus; species Synechococcus sp. BIOS-U3-1. The sequence continues at coordinate 1,450,432 of NZ_CP047936.1, forward strand.
CTGTTATGACCGAGAACTTGAGCGTTCTCCGGCAAGATCCTCGGTGAATCTCCAAGGACTCGACAGCAAACAAGCAGCCAGATTGCTTCTGGATCAAGGGCACGTCATCCCTGGGATCTCGACCTAAGATCCACACCTTCAAGTTGATGAACCATGTCAGAAGGTGGCAAGGCGGCGATTCAGTTCTTCCGCGGCACAGACGAGCCGGTAATTCCAGACATCCGCATGACGCGCAGCCGGGATGGTCGTACCGGGCAGGCCATCTTCATTTTCGAGGAACCGCAGGCACTCGCACCAGAAACGATGGAAGCGATTGCCGGAATGTGGATGGTGGACGAAGAGGGTGAAATGGTGACCCGTGAAGTGAATGGCCGTTTTGTGAACGGCAAGGCTTTTGCTCTGGAAGCCACCTACACCTGGAAAAGCGAAGCGGATTTCGAACGCTTTATGCGCTTTGCGCAACGTTATGCGGATTCAAACGGCATGGGTTATTCCCAGAATTCCGGCGACAATGACGCCAGTGAGGAAGGAACAGACGGGTGAAATTTCAGCACTGGCTCGGACTTGCGGCATTGCTGGCGTCTGGGTTGCTGCTCTGGAACCTCCGCGAAGTTCTGATTCATCTGTTCGCCGCTGTGGTTCTCGCCATGGCGGTATGCACTTTGGTCGGCGCGCTGCGCAGGCGTTGGACGATTCAGAGGCCATTGGCCCTGATCATCTGCCTACTTGGTCTGGTGTTGATCGTGACCATCGCGGTGGCCGTCATCATTCCGCCGTTCTTTAGTCAGTTTCAACAGTTGCTTCAGCAGCTTCCTGCTGCTGCTCGCGAGCTCCAACAGATCGTGTTGGGCTGGGTCAACCATGCTTCATCAGTTGTTTATGGAGCAGGTGCTTCAGCTGGTGACCGTGCTCGGCTCGTTCCTGGTGACCTGTCATCACTCCCCAACAGCACGGCTTTAGCTTCCGGAGTGAGTGGTGGAATCAAGGGTTTGCTGGGCCTTGCCAGCAATCTGGGCAGCGGGCTGATTCAGCTGGTGTTTGTGATTGCGGTGGCCCTGATGGTGGCGATTCAGCCGGAGTCCTATCGCAATGTGGCGATTCAATTGGTGCCTTCCTTTTACCGAAGACGCGCCAAAAATATCCTTTTGCAATGTGGGGAAGCCCTGAGCAGCTGGATGATTGGTGTGCTGATCAGTTCGCTGTGCGTGGGGCTGTTGGCTGGAATCGGATTATCCCTGCTTGGCGTGAAATTAGTGATGGCCAACGCTCTGCTGGCTGGATTGCTCAACGTCATTCCCAATTTGGGGCCCACCCTAAGCACCGTGTTTCCAATGTCTGTAGCTCTGCTTGACGCTCCCTGGAAGGCAGTTGCAGTCCTCGGTCTCTACGTGGTGATCCAGAACGTTGAGAGCTACGTCATCACTCCTTCGGTGATGCAACACCAGGTGAACCTGCTTCCTGGCCTCACTCTGACGGCTCAGTTCATTTTTACGGTGCTATTTGGACCACTCGGTCTGTTGATGGCTCTGCCTCTGGCGGTCGTCATGCAGGTGTTGATCAGAGAAATCGTGATCCATGACCTGTTGGACCCCTGGAAGAAGCGTCGCGCGACCGCATGAACCCAAGCAATCTGCTGGCAGCTCTCACCCTTGTGGTGCTTGCTCTGCTGACCTGGCAGCTGCGCTGGGTCCTGCTGGTGCTGTTCGGTGCAGTGGTCCTGGCTGTAGCCCTGGACGTCCCCGTTCACCATTTGATCAAGCACTACCGGCTACCCCGTCCAATCGCATTGCTTGTGGTGCTGCTGATCGCAATGGTTGGAGGACTACTGGCCATGCAGCTGCTGCTGCCTCAGTTGATCAACCAGTTCGAACAGCTCACGACCCTTCTGCCTGCGCTTTTCCGAAAAGTTCAGACCTCGCTATCCAATCAACCCTTGCTTGGAGAACTAGCGCAAAGCCTGCCCGACCAGTTCAGTTGGGAGCGTATTCAACCCTTCGGATTTCAATTGCTCGGCGTAGCTGGCGGAGCGGCCAACGGTCTGGTTCAAGTGCTGCTGATGAGTCTTCTGGCCGTGCTTCTTGTCCTGGACCCCTCGGCACACAGACGCATGGTGATCGCTGCAACACCGCGTCCAGCACGCGCATCCATGGAGGATGTGTTGGATCAGTGCCGCACCGCTCTGGGTGGCTGGCTGGCTGGCATGACCCTCTCTGCCCTGGCGATGTTTCTTTGCACCTGGGCAGGCCTAGCGGTTCTGGGCATTCCCTTAGCGCTGCTCTCTGCTTTGGTCTGTGGGTTGTTGACCTTCGTACCCACGATTGGGCCCACAGCAGCAACAGTTCTCCCTCTCAGTCTGGCGCTGATGATCTCCCCAGGAACAATGCTTCAGGTGTTAGTGCTACGGCTGGCACTGCAGAACCTGGAAGCCTTTGTTCTCACACCGCTGTTGCTCAGGCGGACTGTCAATCTGCTGCCAACGGTGGCCCTCACCTCCCAGCTGAGCCTGGGCGCTCTGCTGGGACTTCCTGGCGTGTTGCTGGCGCTGCCACTTGTGGTGGTGCTTCAGGTGGGAATGGAGCAGGTTGTGGTCAAGCAGATCATGGACCGCTGGACATAACAAGAGCGATTAACCGCCGTATTGCCATCCGGTGGTACTGAGTTCAAGCGCATCGCCATCGCGGTGCAGCACCGCTGTCTTCACCTCACCGATGAATACGGTGTGATCTCCGTGAGCAAGCTCACCCACCAGTTCGCACTCAACACCACCCAGTGCGTCCTTCAGGAGCGGTAACCCAAGTGAGCCGAGCTCAAAGGGTGCGGCCTCAAAACGGCCACCCACTGCAGACTGGGGCTTAAAGAAAGTCGCAGCCAGATTCTTCTGGTCGGCGGCCAGCACGTTCAAAGAAAAACGACGTGTGCGCTTGATCATGCCGTTGCTGGTGCTATCGGCACGCACACCCATGACCACCAGAGGCGGCTCGAACGATCCCTGCGTGACCCAGCTAGCGGTAAATCCGTTCACTTCATCACCCTCGGCGACGCCACAGATGAACAACCCATGGGGAATTTTCCGCAACAGTGTCTTCTTGGCGTCCAGATCAAGCGACATAGCGGTTCGTGCTCACGATGCCGGCAGAATAGGCAAAACCGTGACAGCAAAACCTGTCAGCACTACAGACGCCAAAAGGACACTGCTAGTTTTCAACGGCTTCTGAGCGGGATCCCTGGATCGACCCTCCTCCCTGAGTGTGTTTGCAACGGTCGCCGGGAGCGGAGTACTGGGCCTACTGATTTACGCCGGTTTTTTCTATGCCAACCTGCGTCAAAACAGTGGCAGCGTCGAGCATCAGGAGCTTCGCCCCTCCTATTCATCGCAAGCGCAGGCCGAGCAGGAAGCCAACCGCTGGGTCCAAGAGGGAGGCAAGTTCGTCGTGACAACGACACGACGCGTTCGGAGGACCATTCCCCTCACCCGCCAGGAACGGCGCAAACTCGAGCTTCTGGCTGATGAAAAGCGCAGAGCCAGGATCGAGGCGGACTACGGAACCTGTCTTGATCAAGCCGCAACGGATCTCGCCAAAGAGCTTTGTTCCTTTCAGCAGTTACCACCAAAGAAGGATTCGACCGCAACGGAGGCGGGTGATTCCGGCAGTGTTCCCGCCACAAAAGTAGTTGAGGATATTCGTGTTCAGGCCAGTCAACACCCCAGACGAAAATGCAATCCTGTGAGCTCTTATCAACGCTTCAACTGCATTGAATTCGACGTTGCCAGGGATGCAGAACTCAGCCCTGAACAGCAGAAATCTCTGGGGATTAAGGCGTATCGACAGTTTCGCTACTGACGCTCCGACGAGGCGGGCCGTAATGACTCCAGAGTGAAGGTTGCAACACCAGCACCACCACGGCGAGCAGGTGATGGCGCACGGTGAAGATCAGAGCCGTCAGGGTCACCTGATCCGCCAACAGTCGCAATTCCGTTCTGAGATCACTCAAAGCCAGTAGGAGCAACAGCAGCGGTATCCAGCGCTGGGAGCGGCCTGATCCTCTCGCTGCGCGATCAGGCACTGGCAGCTGCACCGGACCGAGATGGCCAGATGCTCAAAAGAGATGGAGCCAGGGCAATGCTGGACCAGCTGCCAACGATCACACCAAGTGCCAGAGCAATGGCAAACCAGTAGAGGGTTGACCCCCCGAACAAGATGAGGGCAACCAAGGGGAGAAGTGTGGTCCCACTGGTGTAAATCGTTCTGGTCAGCGTGGCTGAAACAGCACGGTCAATCTGCATAGAGAGAGGAAGGTCAGCGTCCATGCGCTGGCGCTCGCGAATTCTGTCGAAAACGACAACCGTGTCATTCACGGAATAGCCGGCGATAGTGAGCAAGGCAACAGCAAAAAGGCTGTCAACCTCCAGTCCGGTAGCGAGTCCGAGCCAAGCAAAAATGCCGCAGACAATCACGACGTCATGAGCCAGGGCCACCAAGGCCAGAAAGGCGTAACGAGGGTCGTAGCGAACAGTGATGTAGAGAGCAATGCCCGCGAAAGCAACCAGCAGCGAAATCAGACTGCTGCGCAACAGCTGTCCACCAAGGCTGGGGCCAATGGTGTCGACTGATTGACCACCCGTCTGAAACGGACCGGCAACCGGCACAAGCGCTTCAATGACAGCCTGCCCCTGGCCCGCAGAGAGCGCTGGCATGCGCAACACAATCGACTGTCCTCGATCGAGGAGCTGAACCCGAGCATTCTCCAGCTTGGGCAGTGGCTTTCCATCCTGAATTGGAAGATTGACCTGTTGAAGCGCATCCTCGACAGCACTGGTTCTGAGCTGGTCACAGGATTCCGAACAGCTGCGCTCCAGCTGAATCTGGGTTCCTCCTGTGAAATCAAGCCCCGGCCTCAGAGGCAGACCAATCTGAGGATCGGTCCAGCTGCGCACGATCCCCAGCAGACTCAGCAGCACACAGACAGCCGATACCAGCCAGACCTGCCGTCGCCGGGTGGTCAGTGGCAAGCGCAGAGGTCGCTCTTCAGTTCCAGGTGAATTGAAAGCCATGGCTCAGGACGCTGTCGTAGGGAGTTGCCTTGCTGGCAGGAAATTTGTCGGACGCCGCAAGCCCTGATAGCTCATCAGAAAGCGCAACAGCGTGCGTGTACAGGTCAGAGCCGTGAAGAGGCTCAGCAGAACACCGATGCCGAGCGTCGCCGCGAAGCCCTTCACCAGACCGGTGCCGAGGAAGAAGAGAGCGGCACAACTAATCAATGTGGTCAGGTGGCCATCCACAATCGATGAAAACGCCTCAGAGAAACCCGTTTCAATCGAACGGATCAGGGTGTTGCCGCGACGGAGTTCGTCCTTAATACGCTCGAAAATCAGCACATTGGCATCCACCGCCATGCCAATGCTGAGGATGAACCCAGCGATGCCAGGCAGCGTCAGCGTGACAGGAATCAGGGCGTAGACCGCAAGGTTGAAGAGTGCGTAGAGGCTGAGGGCCATCACCGCGACAGCGCCTGCGAGTCGATAGATCAGCAACATAAAAATGCCAACCAATACAAGACCTGAAAGGGCGGCGATCAGGCTGCGACGCACGTTCTCTGCACCAAGGGATGGTCCGATGGTGCGCACTTCAAGGATTTCAACCGGCAAGGGCAACGAACCTCCCCGCAGCTGAACTTCGAGGTCACGGGCATCTTCTGCCGTGAAGTTGCCAGAGATTGACGCAGTACCTCCTGAAATTCCGGCGGCTTTGTACTGGGGTCCAACACTGGCTTCACTGATCAGTTCACCATCGAGAACGATGCCGAGCAGGCGCCCTGTTCCGGCAATCGACTGGGTGAGTTCAGCGAATTTCTCGCCACCCTCAGCATTGAAATTCAGTGTCACTTCCCAGCCAGAGCCGCTCTGTTGTTGCTGACGCCCTGCACTGATCAGTTGTTTGCCTGTGAAGGCAGTGGGTTCAAATCGATCAAGAATTTCCTGATTGGTTCGCGCCAACAACTGTTCCAGTTGTTCCGTCTCCGTCTCGGCAGTTCCATCAAGACCCAGTTCTTGCTGACGTTTCGCGAGCTCGTCTTGCTCGACGGGGTCGAGCTCAGGCGCCTCATCCGCTGAACGCGTGGCCAGCAGACTGAGCAGCTGGGCTCTCAGCTGGCGCAAACTATCCACTTCCTCCTGCGTTCCTTCCTTCTGCGCCCTGAACTCAAGTAGAGCGGTACTACCAAGAACATCGGCAGCCCGAGTGGGATCAGTGACGCCGGGAAGCTGTAGAACCAGTTGGTCGTCGCCCACGGTCTGCAAAGTTGATTCAGCCACACCGAGACCGTTGACGCGGCGATCGAGCACGGCCTTCACCGCTTCCATCTGTTCTGCGCCGATGGTGGTGATCTCTCCTGCAGGCTGGACCTCAAGTGTGAGCTGACTGCCCCCACGCAAATCAAGCCCGAGCTGGAGTGGGAAACTGGAAAGAACTGCTGCTGCCGCGATGGCGAGCGCAAGAATGAGGGCAAACCAGCCCTGTTGGCGGGCCATCAATCAGAGCCCCTGACGAACAATGGTCTGAGCCGCTTCCACAATCTGGTGCGGCTGAATGATGGTCAGATTTTCGAGATTGCCGTTGTAGGGAGTGGGAATATCCTGGCTCGACAGCCGAATCGGCCGTGCATCGAGATCATCGAAGCAGTGCTCGGTAATCAAAGCGATCAGCTCAGCACCGATACCGCCGGTCTTCATGCACTCTTCCACCACAATCACTTTGTGGGTCTTACGGATCGACCGGGCAATCGTCTCCATATCAAAGGGCTTGAGGCTGATCAGATCGATCAGTTCAACGCTGATTCCGTCAGCTTCGAGTTGCTCAACAGCCTTGAGGCAGTGATGCCGCATCCGTGAATAAGTGAGGATCGTGATGTCACTGCCCTCCTTGACCAGATCCGCCTGATCGAGTGCACAGGTGTAGTCACCGTCCGGAAGCTCCTCGGTGAGGTTGTAGAGGAGTACATGCTCGAAGAACAAAACCGGATTGTTGTCGCGGATCGCGGCTTTCATTAGGCCTTTTGCATTGGTCGGCGTGCTGCAGGCCACGATCTTGATGCCTGGTACGGCGTGGAAATAAGCCTCAAGTCGCTGACTGTGCTCGGCTCCCAGCTGTCGACCGACACCGCCAGGCCCCCGAACCACTGTTGGGATGGTGAAATTGCCGCCGCTCGTGTAGCGCAACATCCCCATGTTGTTGGAGATTTGATTGAAGGCCAGCAGCAGGAATCCCATGTTCATGCCCTCCACGATCGGCCTCAGGCCGGTCATCGCTGCACCCACGGCCATGCCAGTGAAACTGTTCTCAGCAATCGGGGTATCGAGCACCCTGAGTTCGCCGTATTTCTCGCAAAGATCTTTGGTGACTTTGTAGGAGCCGCCGTAATGGCCAACGTCCTCTCCCATCACACAAACGTGAGGATCACGGGCCATTTCCTCATCGATGGCTTCGCGAAGTGCGTTAAAGAGAAGCGTCCCTGCCACGGCGTTGCTGCAATCCCGGCCATGCCGGCGTTAGCGGCCAAGCTATCTCAGTCCAGGTAAATTCATCAGCCCCCGGCGGCGAAGGTCGCCAGCAGCAGCACCGAAAGAAGCAGGCCGGGAGACAACAGCAACACCAGCTGACCGAGATCGTGAAGGGTCATGTCGGCAATAGCTCTCAGCTGAGGCTAGGCAGCGTCCAGGTTGTCTTTCATGAAAAGACTGCGAAGAAACACCAAGAACAAACCAATCCCTATGAAGGCAAAGCTGAATGTGGCCAGAAAACACATGCCAATGAACAAGGTCTTCATGGCAGACGCGATGTTCTGCGCAGTAGCGCTGCTGAAGTTCGAAGAGTGTGTCGCGAGATAGATCACGACTTTTTTGCTCAAGCCGAAACTCACCCAGGCCAGAACCAGACTGGTAACGGATCCGGAAAGGAAACTCAGAGGTCCTTTACGGGGTTTCGCCGAGGCTGTATTGCTGTCACTCATGCCGCCAGCTTGACGCCATGTGGGAGCAGTGAACAACACCAGGCGTGCAGGCCCTCCGCTTCAAACAGCTCCGCAGAACGCTGACTTGCCTGTTCAGCGGTGGTGAAGTCTGGGAAAAGAGCAAAGCAGCTCGGTCCCGAACCACTCATGCCCACTCGCAAGTGCCCTGGCAATGACTCTAGGAGCTCCAGCGCCTTTCGCACTGAGGAATTCTGCGGAGCCACCACCGCCTGAAGGTCATTGCGTAACGGCGGCGGAGCTTCGATTTGTAAGGGACGCAGCCACGCGGAGGTGCGCAACGCCTCACGACGTTGCTCAAAGGCTGACTCACCGACGAGATAGTGATGAAAACGCTCTCGTTTGCATTCGGCGTAGGCCCACGGCGTCGACACGCTGATGGATGGATCCTTCACCAGCAGAACGCCCATCGGCACAGAGACTTCAGGCAGAACCTCAAGCCGTTCGCCGCGTCCGAAACAAAGCTGGGTGCCGCCGGCGATACAAAACGGCATATCGGAGCCGAGATCAGCAGCAAGGCTCTCGAGCTGGGATGCGCCGAGGCCGAGACCCCACAGCGTGTTCAGTCCAACCAATGCTGCTGCCCCATCACTGGACCCCCCTGCGAGACCGGCGCCTATGGGAATTCGCTTGTTCAGATGCATTCGCGCACCCAACTCCCCGAATCCGGATCGCTCACGCAGCAGCCTTGCCGCCCGCATGATCAAGTTGTCGTCTCCGCAACTGAGTCCGGACTGATTACAGCTGAGGGACAGCATCCCGTCTGCGGTGTTCTCGCACTCGAGCTCATCGGTGAGATCAATGCTCTGCATCACCATGGCGAGTTCGTGAAACCCGTCGTCCCGCAGGCCCAGCACCTCGAGATGCAAATTGATCTTGGCCGGAGCGCTGATGCAAACCGGAGCCATCATGAACAGGACGCAGCGAAGTCGGCAGGACTCCGACCGGAATGTGGAGGTTAAACCACGACCAGAGCCCAGTATTGACCGGGGATCAAGGGCAAGATGTCGGGCAGATGTCTCATCGACGCAGGCGCATGCACTGAGCCGGCCTTAGCTGCTCACTCAGATGCTTCCGCTTCACGCAAGGCCTTGGCCAAGGCCACCCAGTTTTCTGGTGCCACCTCTTGAGGCCTTTGCTGCAAATCAATCCCGGCATGCTGTGCCAGCTCCTGGAGCTGATCCGGCGGTTTGACGCCAGCCAGAGTGTTGCGCAGCATCTTGCGTCGGGCAAGAAACGCCTGCTTCAGCAAGCGTTCCACCCCACGGCAAAGCTCGGGATCTGGGCGCTGATCCGCTGGCAGAGGGTCAAGCCTGATTACCTCGGACTGCACTTTCGGAGGAGGCTGAAAGCAACGCGGCGGCACAGGACAAACACTTTGACAACGGGCCAGAAGCTGCAAACGCACACTCAGGGCACTGAAACTGCTGTGTCCGGCATTGGCTCGAATGCGCTCTGCCACCTCTTTCTGTACCAGCAGAATGAGCCGTTCGTAGGGCGGATCAACGGGCCGATCCAGACGACCAATCAGCCGTTCGAGCAAGGGCCCAGTGATGTTGTAAGGAATGTTCGCCACCACCTTGGAGGCCGGAGAACCATCTGGAAAGGTCAGAGGAACATTGAGAACATCGCCCTCACAGAGTGAAAACCGCGATTGAGCTCCGTATCGCTCGGTCAAGCCCGACACAAGATCACGATCTAGCTCGATCGCATGCACTAACGCGGCAGGGCTCTGAAGCAGTCGGTCCGTCAGGGCACCACGTCCTGGTCCCACCTCGAGAACACGGTCCCCTTCCTCGAGTGCTGCCGACTCAAGAATCCGATCCAGAACCCGTTCATCCCGTAGCCAGTGCTGACCAAACCGTTTGCGGGCCGAATGTCCTGCGAAGCTCATGTCATGCGGGTCATGGGTTCACTGTGCCCCACTGCAAAGGCTGCAGAACGCGATGATGGTGATGTGCCGGTTTGGGGAGGTTGATGAACGGACCTGCCCTGCTGATTTACATCGCTGGTCCCTCCGCAGCGGGAAAGACCCACTTCAGTGAGGAGCTGAGGAAATCGCTCTCTCAAAGCCAGATCCCTGCTGTGGTGATCGGCTCCGACGATTACTACCGGGAGCAGTGGACACCCGATGCAACCTATGGATTCGACACGGTCGACGCCATCGATAACCATGCGCTGCTTCAAGACGTGGTGTCCCTGCGCGATCGACGGCTGCTGCGTCGTCGTCGCTACGACATGGGGACCCGGAAAATTCACTGGGAATCTCTGGATCAAGCCTGGGATGTCGTCCTGCTGGAGGGAGCGTTCGGCCCCCAACTGCTCATCGATCAACTCCATCCCGACCTTCTGATCTACGTGGATGCATCACTACCGATGAGGGTGATTCGCCGTCTGCGGCGGGACATTCGCGAACGCCAGCGATCAGCACCGTCCGTGCTTCGCCAGATGCTGTTGAACATGCTTCCGGGAGAACGGCGGTTCATCCATCCGCTCAAACGTTCTGCCAACTTGATCATCCGTGATTTTCAGGCAGGTCGTCTCCAGGCCTTGCAGCACATTGAGGAACTGATCAACCACTCCAAAGCTCAGGCACCCTGATCCAGCGCACTGGCCTGGAACTGGGTGGGAGCGGGACCAAGGCAAGCACCACCTCGAGATGCCCCTGATCACACCAGGGGTGACAGGACTGCCAGCAGCTAACAGTTCGAGCTAAGCGTTTTCGTTTGGCCGCAGCGAAAGCTTTCACGCCCCAGCCATCGAGACCGCATTGACGCCTGGCCTTGACCTCCACCATCAGCAGGCGAGGACCTGAGCGATCCGATTTGATCATCATCAAATCAAGCTCCCCATAACGACAGCTCCAGCGTTCAGAAAGGCATTGCCAGCCACGATTTTTCAACAAGCTCAGAGCACGCCGCTCCGCCCAGCGACCGGGATCGCTCATCGCATCATCAGCACCCAAGGTCTGCTCCCTGAATTCACAGAGCATTCCCCCTGATCCAGGAATCAGGCCCCCTAGGCTTGAACCACGCTTTCTATCCGCTGATGCAACGACATCTGCTGGCCTCCCTGCTTGCTTTGTTCCTGGTGATCGGCCTGCCTTTGCAGCCAGTGCAGGCCGCGATGGACTACGCCAAACAGGTGTTGATCGGTGCTGATTTCTCCAACCGAGAGATGCAGGGGGTGACCTTCAACCTCACCAACCTGCGTGAAGCTGATCTGTCTGGAAGCGACCTTCAGGGTGCCAGCCTCTATGGAGCCAAGCTTCAGGACGCCAACCTGACAGGGACCAATCTGCGTGATGCCACGCTGGATTCAGCAGTGCTTGATGGCACGAATCTCACCGATGCCGTTCTAGAGGACGCTTTCGCCTTCAACACCCGGTTCATCAATGTGACGATCACCGGCGCCGATTTCACCAACGTGCCTTTTCGTGGTGACGCCTTGAAAACACTCTGTGCCGCAGCCGACGGAACCAATCCTGTGACCGGCCGCGACACACGCGACACCCTTGGCTGCTCATGAGCTTCGATCCCCGCAGCCTGGAGCGGCTGAGGCAACTTGGACGTCAGCTTCCTGAGCCCATCTCTGCCCCAGAAACCAAAAAGGAACGCTCTGCGAAGACCAGCCGACCTCGCCACAGAGTGGAGACTGAACAGGATCCCAAAGCTCTATTTCATGAACTTCTGCAGGTGAGCCAGGACGGCACCGTCCCTGAGCATCTGATGGCGAGATTGCGGGATGCAGAAGAGCGGGTCGACAGTGAGCGACGCCAGAAGCTGAATGTGCCATCCCCCTTGACGCACGATTCGCTCGCATCCAAAACAGCGGTCCCCGCCCGCTCGACCGGCAAGGGCAAGAACACCCGCCCTCAACGCCGTGATGTGGCGCCCGGCAGCGAAGAGGACAGCCTGTATGTGGCTTTCGGGCAGATGTTTCTCGAGGAACAAGACGACGAGACGGAGTAACACCGCTGTGCCATGAACATCTCCCGATGCCGGATCATCGCTGTTGGAAAAGTGCGCAAGCGATGGGTTCAGGACGGTGTGGAGCTCTACCTCAAGCGCCTGCCTGGGCTAACCATCACTGAACTGCGTGACAGCAGCCGTGACAAGGAGGTCGAAGCGATCCGTCAGGCCTTACGTCCCGATGAGTTGCCGGTGCTGCTGATGGAGCAGGGCAACACTCTGACCTCGATTGACTTCGCTGATCGTTTACGTGACTTTGGCTCCGAGCGCCTGGCCTTTGTGATCGGTGGCGCTGACGGCTTCACCGATGAATTCAAGAGTTCAACCCGCTGGCAGCTCAGCCTTTCACCCCTGACTTTTCCTCATGAGCTGGCGCGATTGCTCCTGGTTGAGCAGCTCTACAGAGCGCAGTCGATCCTGCAGGGGAGTCCTTATCACCGGGCCTAAAACCAACACCAAAACGAGGTTCAGGCTGGCCAGGCGCTGAGTACGACAGGCTCGAATTTGGCGATGCCCATGGTCCAGGCGCGCCCGCAAATCGATTGAAGACTCGCCTGAAACGCCTCGGTATCTCCGCTGTTGAGCCAGTCGGCTTTGAGCTTGGGGAGGTCCTCCGGCAGACACTCCATCGGCAATTCCACGAGCAGCAGACTCTCCACGCCACAAGCCCGACGCAACGGGCCCTCATCACTGCGTTGCCACAGCCTCAGCAGCAACTCCAGAGCCAGGGAATGGGCTACCTGTGTGGGCTCCTCCGCAGCGGCGGCTTCTGCACTCAGAGAACGGCCGGTTAGCGGCAACGCTCTCTTCCCCTCCTGCTCGATCAGGGCGAGGGCAACGAGATAGGGAGCAGCAGCCATCACGACAACGTCAGTGAGCGCATCCTCTCCGGTCAAGGCTGCAGTGGCGCCGAATCCGAATCATGGCTGAACTGGATTGGCGCAGACAACCTGCCATCGATGACAACACCAGCTCAGGAACCGAGAACTGTCCTCTGCTTCGGAGACTCCAACACCTGGGGATTCAACCCAGACGGTGGTGGGCGGCTACCCCACGACACACGCTGGCCGAATCAGTTGGAGCAGCAGCTGAACCGGCGTGCGACCAGCCAAGCTTGGCGCACGATTGAGGACGGTCTCAATTCCCGCACCTGGCTGCTCGAGGATCCCATCGGTGCAGCCAAATATGGCGCTCAATACAGTTGCAGCGGTCGCTCAGGTCTGATGACGTCTTTGCACAGTCACAAACCCATCGACATGGTGATCCTGGCGCTGGGCTGCAACGACTGCAAGGACTACCTCAACCTGTCGGCCGAGCAGATCGCAGATGGCGCCCGCATCCTGATTCAAGACATCCGCAGCGCCCTCCACTGCGGCCCGCGCGAGCGGCCTGACCAAACCCCAGGCATCGTTCTGATGACACCGCCGCTGATGGTCAGCACACCGCAGTCGCGGGCCTGGGGTTACGAAGGGGCCGACAGGAAATCTCAAGCTGTGGCCAGTCGCTACCTCCAGCTGGCCAGGGAGCTTGAGGTGCTCGCGTTCGATGTCCAGAAGGTGGCCAGCCCCTCATCCCTGGATGGCATCCATTTCGACAGCCAGTCCCAGCCTGCGATCGCCTCAGCCCTCGCGGATCTCATCGCCAAAACCTGAACGCCGGGAACGGCCAGCCATCGACATAGAACATCTGTACTATTCTATGTATGCCGATCCGTTGAACCCGTTGCCGTGGAGATTGATCGTTCCTTTCTCCAGCCACCGAAACCCCTGCGCCCCCGGCGCAAGTCAAGCCTGCTACCACTGGCTGGAGAGCGGGTGGCGGCAGGCTTCCCTTCTCCAGCAGAGGATTATGTGGACGTGGGGATCGACCTCAACGACCAACTAATCCGTCACCCCACCAGCACCTTTTTTCTACGTGTTAGCGGCGACTCGATGACCGGTGCCGGCATTCATGACGGCGACCTTCTGGTCGTAGACCGCAGCCTTGACCCCCGCCCCGGACGCGTGGTCGTTGCCGTTCTCGACGGCGGCTTCACCCTTAAACGGCTGATGCGCCATCACGGCCGGCTGCGCCTGGAAGCGGCCAATCCCAGCTACCCAGCTCTCGATCTGCAGTCCTGCGACGACGTGCAGATCTGGGGAGTTGCCATCCATGTGATTCACCCCCTCTGAACGCCATGGCTCAGGTCACCGCCCTCATCGACGCCAACAACTTCTATGCCTCTTGCGAGCAGAGCCTCGATCCCGGCCTGCTCGGCCGCCCCGTGGTGGTGCTTTCCAACAACGACGGCTGCATCGTGGCCCGCAGCGCCGAAGCCCGTGCACTCGGCATTGCCATGGGCACTCCATATTTCAAGGCCAAGCAGACACTGGAACGGTGCGGAGTGGTGGTACGCAGTTCCAACTACGCCCTTTACGCCGACATGAGCCAGCGACTGATGAGCCTTCTGGAGAGTCAGGTGGAGGAGCTGGAGGTGTATTCCATCGATGAAGCCTTCGCTCGCATCAGTCGTCCAGCAGCGGCAGATCTGCTGCCCTGGGGACGGCAGTTGCGAGCCCTGATCCGTCGCAATCTGGGACTGCCAATCGCCATCGGCCTGGGAGCCAGCAAAGGCCAGGCGAAGCTGGCGAACCGTCTGGCCAAGGTGGAGGCCACCCATGCGGGTCTATTCGACCTCGGGCACTGCAACCATCAGGACCGCTGGCTGGAAACGATCGCCATCGAAGACGTGTGGGGAATCGGTCGCAAACTGGCTGAGTGGTGCCGACTGCGTGGTGTATGCAACGCCAGGGAACTGCGAGACATGGCCAGCGGCCCCCTGCGGGCCAAAGCGGGTGTGGTCGGCCTGCGCCTGCAAAGGGAACTCCAGGGGCATGCCTGTCTTCCCCTTGATCTGGCCCCATCCCCGAAGCAGGAAACCTGTGTCAGCAGAAGCTTCAGTCGACCAATCACGTCCCTGGCGGAGCTGCGAGAAGCTGTAGCGACCTACGTGGTGCGCGCTGCGGAAAAGCTGCGCAAACAGCAACAACGCGCCGCTTCCCTAAGCGTGTACACCCGCACCAGTCCGTTTGTGCCCGCCTTCTACAGCCGCAGCGCCAGCACCCATCTGGACCTCCCCAGCAACGACACCCAGATGCTGCTGAACGCAGCGCTGCCACTGGTGGAACGAATCTTCCAGCCGCACCGTCAGCTCGCCAAGGCCGGAGTGCTGATGGAGCACCTGCAGGACACGGAGCAACTGCAGCACCACCTGCTGGTGCCTTGCAGTGCAGCACAACTACAACGGCAAGACACGCTGATGAACACCATCGACGGGCTCAACCGCCGTTATGGAGGGGGCACCGTGCAGTGGGCCGCCTGCGGCCTGCATTCCGGCTGGTCCATGCGACGAGAATGCCTGGGCAGGGCAGCCACCACACGACTGAGCGATGTACCCGTGGTCCAGGCCTGAACAGCAGCCAAAGGGGTCTATGAAAAAATCTGGCCACTATCGACGGAAGGATTGTGTTGCGGCGAATCCCGATCATTGCTGCGGGGCTTGTCCTGTTGGGGGCCAAAGCGACTTTTGCCGAGCAGGTCACTCTCAAACTGAGCAACGGCGACACCCTGCACGGAGAACTCATCCCTTCGGAAAGCACAGACACAACAACAGTGCTTCAACACCCAGTACTGGGACGGCTGAGCATCCCGAAAACGGCGCTAGTACCCGAACCCAAGCCGAAACCATGGAAGCTGAGTCTCTCCGGCGGAGTCACAGGGTCCAACACCGACAACGATCTCGATGTAGGGGGGACCGCACAGCTCGAGACCAGCTACACCTCAGACCCCGACAAAGTCTCGTTGAAAGTGAGCGCCCAGTACGAGGTCTCACGTGACCAGGGAGAGAGCAGCAACTCAACAGACACCAATGAAGGTGATGCTGAACTGCGATACATCCGCAGCTTGAACGGTCGGCTGCACGCCTATGCAGGTGCGCACTTCAATTACGACGCACTGAACTTCAGCGGTACCGACGCGTTTGAAAGCTCCATTGGCCTCGGTTACGACCTGATCAAAACTTCAAAAACACGGCTCACTGTGTCCCTCGGTCCCTCCATCGAGCAAATCTGGGGAGGGAATGGATGCAACACAGATCCAGTCTGCGGAAAGACCTTTGCAGCAACAACAGGTAGAGCTGAACTGGAATGGAAGCCCAGCTCTGCCGCCAGTCTCACGCTAACCAATACCTATACCGGGGCTTACGTCAACGGAATCTCAACCAACAACATCTTTTCGATCGCGTTGAAAGTCTTCCCAATGAACAATCAGCGCCTATTCACATCCCTCAACGGCCAAACGATCTACAACGAACTGCGCAGTCCAAAGGTCAACAACACCATCTCCATACAGATGGGCGTGAAGCTGGATTGAGCGGACGTCACAGAGATGACTCCGGCCAGATGGTTTTACATTGCGGATCTCTGGATAGTGCGGCGGATTTTGCCCGTTCTGTTTCTTCTGGATCGAAATAATGTGACGCGAGCAGCAACATCAGACGCTACAAGGCCTTTCTTCCCTGATCGGGAGTGAGCCACCCCAATCCGTAATAGGTGCAGGTGGCATCAAGCCATCCCTTGGCTTCACCCTGCAATCTGAGTTCCAGATCGTCCATGGCCGGTATGGCCATCACTGGAGCACTCAAAAGACAACAAGCAGCCGCCAGAGCAATGAAAGAACGATGCACTAAAAGACAACATCTAAAACCATGTTGCAGCAGCAGCAGCAGCAGCAGTTGAGTGGATTGAACAGCCCAAGGTGGCGGCACAATCACGATCTTCAACACCCCAGCAGGTAAAAGGTTCAACCAGTGATTTGGGCCTTCTTTCGAGCGAAGAAAATGGGCTTGCTAGCGCAGACTGCAACATCAGTCTGATCAAACCGTGAGCTGAAGAGATTGCTCAGCCAGGGCCCGGAAGATCTCCTGCTTTTTGCATTCGAGAAAGTCCTGCTCACAGGGATCACCACCAGGCCAATTGCGCAGCGCATCGCAGGTGGTTTTGTATTCCAGCCGCAGAGCGTTCAAGTCGTACGAAAAGGAAACGACAGGCTCGTTCATGGAAAACGCAAGAAGATTGAGAAATTATTACAAAATTTCCTACTGTCTTGACGTAGCAGCGGCAACAGTATCCATTTTTGGCGCGGAACCATAGGCACTGCAAGCTCTGTTCGCGAGCAGCCGCTGTGCGGATATCTCCATCACAGATCGATAGCAGATTTGGCGATAACTACTTCATTCAATTTTCGATTGTTCTGATGACCTACGAAATCCGTAATTGGGCCGTAATCGCTGCCGCTATGGAAAAGCAAGGTGCCACCGACAGTCAGATGTACCGACGCGCAAAAGCGATGGCCAACGGCAGCATTGATCCAATGCCAACAAGTTATCCAGCCGCTCCTTACAGCATTTCAGTGGCCTGAGGTTCGCAAGACAACTCCAATCATCGGGGAGGCTGAGACCTCCCTTTTTGATGGAATTGGGCAATAAGGCAGAACCGAAAAAAGCGTTACTCGTAAAAAGCACGCAGCATTGCAACACAACACACCCGACTGATTTGTAAGAGACCAGCAGAAACCAAGGTCATGGCTGGTCACCAAACGAGGTGCACAGAAGGGGCGACCTGGGTTACACCTGTAAGAACCGCTTTTGGAGCTATGCCGTCAATCGACAAGAACGCAACGCAACAGAAGAAATCCGAGGCTTCAAAACCACTGACTCTGCTAGCCCGTCCCGTGTACCCGGGGACACGCGGAACCTCCCATACCAACACCTAAAAAGCGAACGCTGGTCTTCGAATCGAGCGCATCGGAGGAGCCGCTGCTTCGACTAGCCCCTTCGATGTCATCCCATCGCACTGGAGGCATGTTTCAAGGAGGAGAATGGTGACATGAACGACAAGATCACGACACAGTCCTGGATCCATGTTGAAAAATTCAGCGAGACGCACTCCTGGAAGCAAACCTGGATGTTTCTAGGCGGTGCCGTGGTGGTCTTTGCTTTCGCACTGCTTTATGAAATCGACAAAGACCTAAGTTGCAAAAACGAGCAGGCCTTGATCAAATCATTCACTCAAGAAAGACCTAACCATTCAGAATTCACTGACAAAAGGATCAACTCGGCAATCTTGCTGGGATAACTCTCGCCAAAGAGCTCACAGATCCTGGCATCAAAGAGAGAACATACTCAACCCAAAAAGCTCGATATTCACGATCAAAAGATCACCAGATCTTCATTGCAAAACCTCTTGAACAGCTTTTAAAGTAGCTTCCTGAACTTTGGAAGCATATTTTTCGCCCACAGCAAGAGTGTCCTTGATCATCTCAAATTCAAGTTGCATCAGCTGCTGATAACGAGGGTCCTTGCAAAGCTGCAGAATGAAGTCAAGCTGATCAGCACTGTAGATCTCGGCGTAAATTTTAATGTAATCTTGCTCAACGATATTCCAGTTAAATACTTGGTCCATTGCACGCATAACCGCGACCGTAAGACGTTGACGAACAGCAGGTGGCAGCTGGCGTCCACCGCCGATATTTAAACCGGTTTGCGCCCCCAGATCACGTCCTAATGTGAAGCGCTCTTGAACCTTCTGGCATCGCATCACATCCTGAATACGACGATCTTGCCCCTGTGCAAGACAAGGATTGATGCCAGCATAAACCATCAACGCGATCAAAAAAAGAAGTGAACGCCTACCTGGAAGCAGCTTAAACATGCGTGATACGGCCTCAATGTCCAGAGTCTGATTTCTCAACCCAACCCCTGCGTGAAGCATCACCAGAAAATGCATGATATGCCCATCAGCAGATGGAGTGTTCAAGCTGATTCAGACAAGCAATCACAAATGACACGCACGAGCTTTTGGCACAGCCGAAAGCAGAACAAAGCTCTTAAGGTTTTCCAAACAATTGATTAAGTGATTCTTTGCTGACCCCAAACGCACCTCTAGGTCCAAGGCAGACAACCGCTGACCCTGTCAATCACTACACCGAACGCCTGAATGGACGCATGGCCATGGTGGGGCTGACCATCGGAATCACCGTGGAGGCACTGACCGGTAAAGGGATTCTCGACCAGGTGTTTGGTCTGTTCAGTTGAAACGATTAGGTTGAATTTCCGATGCTCTTGAGGAGTTGATGAGCTACGACTGAAGTATCGGTAGGTTGAGCATGACCGAACTCTTCAACAAACCATCTGAAAGTCGTGATTCGAGCGTCTTGATTCACCTCTCTGAATGGCTCGAGATGATCTGTATGCAGACGCTGTTGACGTTGGCGTTGTGGCCGCTGAAGTTGATGTACAAACGTCCAAGGCCTGACGAGTCATGGCCTGCCTGGCATGCCAATCAGAAACTTTGTCGAATCGACCAACGCTTCTGCTAACCGGAAATCAACAACACGCAATCGCGG
This sequence comes from Synechococcus sp. BIOS-U3-1, assembly GCF_014279975.1. Lineage (NCBI taxonomy): Bacteria > Bacillati > Cyanobacteriota > Cyanophyceae > Synechococcales > Synechococcaceae > Synechococcus > Synechococcus sp. BIOS-U3-1. The sequence goes on from NZ_CP047936.1 coordinate 1,469,871, forward strand.
AGGAGAGATTGTTCAGTTCAAGCCATGGGGGTTGTGTTGGCTTGCATTTCACACATTCCAGTCACAGGAGGAGCGCCCAACCCCTGGATGTCACTGGTAAGAGAGCCGCTTGAACGATCCAAAACATTGGTGAGGTATGAACCCGTGTAAGGCAATTGCTTACCAAAACGAACTTTTTCGGGTGTGAACGTGGCGGGATATTCCGTACTGGTGCGGAATGCAGGCTTGTAGACCCATGCTTTTCCGGCCTCTTCGTCGAGCGTTATTTCCCAGACAGTGCGGTCTGATCCGGAGACGTCGCAGCGCAGATAGACCTGATCAGCCAGGACAGGGTTATACACACCCTCAACTGCTGAGAGAACCGCAGCAAATAGCAGCCCACCAGCAGTAGACCCAACGACAAGCCGACCGAGAACGACCATTCATAGAAAAAGGGTGATGCCAGCTTGTTCGATCACAATGCAAAGAACATCCCCCCAATGAGCGATCGTGCACCAAGGCGATCAGTAGAAATTCTGAATTCTTTTGAACAACCAAAGCTTCAGCCACTGGATGAATGACCGCTGCATGGCGTTGAAGAAAGTGAAAAGAGCGCGCAATTGGGGGATAAGCCCTGACACAACCTGTCCTAGAAAGGAGACAGTTACGAGGAATGCCCATGGGAAATCCCAATCAAACCTGTGCCTGTGAGCCTTGTGATTGCACCGTTACTCCGAACTCTGCAGTCGAAAAAGATGGAAAGGTGTTCTGCTCACAGCCTTGCGCTGATGGACATGCTGGAGGCGATCAGTGCTGCAACAGCTGCGAGTGCTGCTGATTCCTGAGCCCACGCTTTGAGGAAAAGAGACCCCACTCGATCGAGTGGGGTTTTTGTTTGGCCTCGACCAAATTGTGATCAGCAGGCTCAAGGACACTCATGAGCCGACGTTCTGCAATGCCCGCTTGGGCTGTTTGACCCTTTCAGCTTCAACGCAGCACAATCAGTTCAGGCCAGCCGGTTTCGCTCCACATCCTTTGTGCGGCCAACATCACTGAGCTTGGGCACGCCGTTCTCACTATTGGAGGTTTTGCCAATGAAGGCAATGCGCCATTTGACCGATGGCAAGACCGCCACTGCGGGTGGAGAGTAAGTCCACGAATCGGAGGAGCCCATGACGGCCGATACTCCACCTGAGCAGATCTCAGAAGCAGACTGACTTCTGGCCCCTGCTCCAACAGTCTCATCCATGACCTGGGTTGGTCCTTTGGCGGGCATGACTTGTGCGCCACGCCAATCGACACTCCGCTTGCACCGCCCTAGGTGCCCCAGGAGTTCACAACCCCCCACCTAGAGCCAATGGCCCCAGGGCGCCTCTAGCCAGACGCTTCGACCCCTTCCTTCCACAACAAGTGATGGGTTGAACAATGTACAAACGAGCGAGTTAGGCCGTCTTTCCATCCGGAAGGGCGGCCTTCCTTTGTGCGCCATCACCCTGAAAAGCATCACATTGGGCCACTAAAAAAGCCTCGCCAAGGCGAGGCAGGATGGGCGGCTGGTCTAAATCACCTTGTGTAGGAGACACCGCGATAGACAAGCTGGGGGTGAAGCTCACGTGCCGCCTGCTGACGACGAGTGTTGTAATGCTCGCGCCGGTAGGTGAGTTCAACACTCTGCTTTTGAACAGCAGAGTGCTGAGGGGTGTAAGCCTGACCTCTGTAGGTGAGAGCTGTCATGAGTGGTTCCTCGAAGCAAGTTCAGGTCCCCGTTCCTTGGCCTGAATCGAACTGCGCCTCTTTAAAAAAGAGGTGAACGTTGTCGGTAGCTATCGCTACAGACACTTTATAAGGCAAGTTTCCACAGATAGGTCGTTCAGCTGGATACAAAACAGTCGATCACCCAAGACATGGAGTTCAACTGTCCTGCCGAGTGGCTGTACTAATCGGAGGATGTTCTGTTCAAAAGTGGGGATAAGCATTCGCAAGACCCCAGAGCGCCAAGGCTGTAATACAAGCAAAGGTCATTGCAGCCCATGCAGCCGTGGTCGAACTCGAGCTTTTTGACAGAGGAAGCTGGATTTTGCGTGCCATGTCGTAAATGTTGACTCATCTATGTTTTGGCTCAATCAATCCACGATGGCCAGTGATATCAGTGAGCCCTAACCACTCACCATCACAGTGAAGGAAGCGGCTGGTCTTGAATGCTTGCAGCCATTGGATCAGACAAGGGCTCTCCTTGTCATTGAAGGCAAGGAGTTTGGCTGAAGGCACAACCAGTTCTGATTGATTCTGCCTTAAGCGGAGCAAAACAGGTCGGCAACCAGCTGCAGGACACTGTCGACAGCAACCGCTTGACTGAGGCCTTCTCAGCAGCATCCGCATGGACTTGAGGTGCATCACCCATTTATGGAGAAAAGGAAGTTGAGATCTCTCTTAAAATTCACTCGTGCCAAGCGGCGGTGAGAAAGAACTCGAACGCATTGAGCGTGATCTGGATGCAAAAGCATCAGGAGGCATTCCACCAGCAGAACCACAAGCAAAAGGCGGCTGGAATGCAGGGATGCCTAATCGGTCTGCAAACCAAATCCACCTCGACGCGGTGATTGTTGGAGCAGTACTACTCACAGCAATTGCGTTCATCACCATGCTTGGTGAAAGCTTTAGCCCGAAGCAGAAGTCACCCATCACCGCAACGGCGTTGGGTGGCGCTACAGGGCTGCTGGTCGGCTACGAAATCGAGCGAATTAAAGCCTGATCACTTTCTGAGGCCTAACCGTTGGGTCTGGTTATATAGGTGAGCAAACAACGATTACTACATTAGAAAAACAAGAAGCGAGCGGACCTCACTTAAAAGTGCAAGATCACTATGAAGTCGTGCCGTATGCCTTCAATGGGTACTCCTGGGGGCGACTGCATGCATACAACCTCATACTCAAATAACCGTTAACGGCAAATACACTGCAGATAAGACGAACACAAATACCGAAGATTAGAGCGCACAATTAGAGAGCAAGGAGTCCACAAGCCTTGTGAATACACAAGCTCACCCTCTCCCACAAACCCGAACTCCAGCTTCCGTCCAATCACCTAGCCAAGCATCTGCCTCATCAACGCCATCCTTTAGGACCTAGTAATGGAATGGCGATCATTATCAATTCAGTGCCAAGAGGTCTGGCCAAACTGCCACTGTTACGTGGACCAGGGACGACAAAGTTACCTAATAAGACTTTGCGGCTAATACCGTTTACATCTGAAAATGGCTCTACCTATTAAGCCACAACAAGTGATATCTCTAAAGGGTGCATCTCCAACGCCAACAGAACGGGTTGCATCTATGAGTAATCGACAATGTAAGCCGCACCCTTGAAATAATTAAGTCAGTCGTGACACCAAAGCGGCAGCTAAATAATTAAGACTAGAAAAGGCATCATTGAACACTAATCCATCTCTAGTTTACATCAGCAAAATACTCCAGTATGATCAATCAACGAAGTCAATTAAACAGATCATCCGTTCAGAGGATGAGAGCTATTCAAGGGAACACTGATAGTCCATGTCATCTCTTGTATCATCGGCCAGCCAGTCGAAATTCAGACGACGCGTCTTCCACCCATTTGCTATGAAAAGATTATTACTGCTCGCTGCCTTACTTACTGCAGCTCCAGCACAAGCCGCAAGATATGACTTTGGCCAGGGAGCTGCAGCAGTTGCGTGTGTAATGCTGGATTCAGGTTACAGCCAGAGACAAGTATATGCTGTATTAGATACGCTAGAAAATCAAATCGTGAGAGGCGGTTCAACAAATTGGCGAGACGAAAAACAAATGGTAGAAGGATTTAACTATCAAGCTCGGAATAACCATCGCAACTGTCCATTGAGAATCAGAGATTAAGTGTTAATAACTAATCCCTGACTTCTCATAAGCAAGACAATCGGGACCATCAAAATCAGCAGGCAATAATAAGCCTGAAAACATAAGCCGAGCAATTGATCAAATTGTCGGCCTTTGCTATGCGCAAGACAGGGCGGCCTTCACATCGAACTCATCAACCCCAATGCAAAAAGTGAGCCCGGAAAGTGATTAATGGCCCGCCAACCTTTGTACCGCAGGCAAAGATGCGCCTCGCTTGACGGCACCTGTAATGAATGAACAGCGGAAGCTATGGGTTAAAAAAACATCAAAACCGAGCACCTTGGCAGTCGTCCGCTGGGCTTTGTATGCAGCCTGGCGGTAGTCATCCATAAAAGCCTGATGCATTTCGGGGCAACGGATCTAAGGGGTCGCCTTTGTCTTAGTGGTCTGCTTCCTGTAGGTGACGTAGCCCACTGCTCCAACTCCCCAAACCAGGGCCAGGGACTTACTGATGAGAGCTGCTGAACATCGCTGCAATAACCACATAGCCAGATCACGAAGGACGGAGCAGCGGCCAACAGCTGATTGACCGTTGCGATTGACCTTCACTACGAGCAGTACGCAGTCTAAAATTAGCTGCACTTTTTATAAAAGAACAACCAAAGAGTGATAATCATGGATCAAGTAAGAGTGCAAAAGTTCACCCATTTAAAGGCTTATTGCGAAGCAATAGGGAGCCGTATTCTAAAACCATGCAAAGGTTATAAGAGATGCACCTCCTACGCTTTCCATCCAGCCGAACCAAGGATCAAAATAACGGCAATGCCATCTAGGGAGGTATCAAAGATGAATCAATTAAGCTAACCTCCGTCATTCGCTACTGAGCTCCTCCCCTTTAAACATTGCTTGAGCGTCTTAGAAGCCCCGAACCCCTTCAATGCATTTGGCGCTTGCCTTGGGTTGCCAGTTCTTGATGATCCTCGAGTTGCTCAAGCACTGTTCCATCGAAGCTTGGGGAATCTTCTCCAGGGCAGCGGTTGTTCGCTGAGCACCATAGGTAGCCCAAGTGATGACAAGCCAGATAATAGGTTCCATAAGGGACATTCGAACTGCAGTGATGTTAGTGACTACAGCTGATATCGCTGACTTTCCGATGGCACTGCTCTAAGAATTCCTACGAGACATAACGGTTCACCGATGCTCGGGCGTCCCGATGAAGTGGGCTGCCGCTGAACGAGTACTGGCCTGAGTTACTAGCTGATAGCAGTCTTGATGACTAATTGACTCCTGGCTATCTTTAATCAACTGCGCTCACTCGTGCCAGGTATTGAAGGATGATTTATTGGCTTATGTGGATAATTGAAGCAATAAAAAGTCCCAATCAATGCAGCGCCTGCTGGTTTGCTATGGGTAGCAACACAACTGGTTCCTATCAGCCACAGAAAATATCATTCCTATCAGCCTTGGTTGCCTTCCAGCCACCCGAAACACCTTCTAGCTCCTCTTCACTGAGCAGACTGATCTTATCAGAACTAAATTCATGACCATGCCCTTTAGCAATAGACACAACTTCATCAGGTGACTTTGCTGCTTTTAGTTTCTCCTGAAGGCTGGAATCACCTTTGACCTTGGCGAGGAATGCCTTGAGTTGTTCTAGGGACATGGGTATCAGGTCTGTTCAGCAGTCATAGCATCTGTTGGCAGAAAGCACCGTATTCACAGACTTGACATAGAAAACCCCACACTTGGCGGGGCGGCTACATCACATTATTAGCGTGATTGCTTTATCTATCTCTACTCAACTGTGCCCAATCGATATCCGAATCTGAATCTAAGTCAGAAGCAAGAAGCTCACTCATGAGAACCGATACAAAGCTCAAAGAGGATTCCACACAAGTCTCAAGACTGAGCCACAAGCAGTACTTGCAATAGCACTTCGCCGTAAATAAACCATAGCGTTATCAGATAGGCAGAAGACAAGGTTATTCCCCAAAAAGCGTATGAACGTCCTTGGAGATTAGAGAATACAGCAAATATGCCTAAGCCACATGCTATAACTTCCACCCACGAAAAGATGAGGATTGCCGGAATATGCAATAACAATGAAGCCACCATGCCGCCACCATGCATTGCATCCTTGAAGAGCAAGTACACAGGAAATAGGTATAAGACCGGGACTATTGCCAACAAAAAAGACATATAACTAACAGTCTTTGATTCTTTGTTGGACATTGACGGATCATAAGCCTTGCAATACTTTAGCTTGCAGGCCTGCTTGTGAGCAGGGGCTAATTTCTGCCGCTGATCAAGCATCGGCCAGAGTTGCTAGTTGGTTGCAGTTTTGATTACTAATTAAGTCCTGGCTATCCCTACTAAACTGCGCTCAATCGTGCCAGGGATTGAAGGCATTTAGGTGTGATGATCTCATCGTATGATGTCAGGACTAATCCCTAACATTGCTTTTTAACCCATTCAGCAGCGTTTTCTTTCCCAAGACCAGCTGCCTTTCTCCAATCACGACAGGCGCCCTTAAGATCATTCATGATTTCTCTATCAATTCCACGATCCACATAAGCGTCGGCATACTGAGGATTAATCTCTATTGCCTTCGAGTAATCAGCAATTGCTCCTTGAGTGTTTTTTGATTTACCCTTGGAATAAGCACGATTGTAATAGGAAGTGGCATTCTGAGGATTAATCTGGATTGCTTCCGTAAAATCAGAAATTGATCCTTGATAATCTTTTAAATAAGTCTTGATCAAACCACGGTTGACGTATGCTTCGGCGTACTGAGGATTAATCTCTATTGCCTTCGTGTGATCAGCAATTCCTCCTTGGAAATCTTTTAACGCGCTCTTTGCATCTCCACGGTAGTTGTAGGCTTCAGCACTCTGAGGATTAATTTCTATCGCCTTCGTGTAAGCAGCAAGTGCTTCTTGATAATTACCTGAATTGAATCTCTCAGCTCCCTGATTGAAATACTGTACAAATGGAGGATTCGCACGAGCAACATTCAACGGCGACCCAAGAGCAATTACAGACAGTGCTGCAGCAATGGCAATAGTCCTGCGTGACATTCGTTTAGTGCTCTGCTTTGATGTGAGTTTAGGTGTACCCCAAAGATCATGGCAATAAAAACCCCGCGCTTGGCGGAGCGTAGTTGGTGTGAGGTTGTTTTGTCGGGAGATCGATAGCGACTACTCAACAACCCCTGCTTTTCCCTTTCGGCTTTTGTATAGCTGTCAGCCACGTGTTCATGGCTTAAGGCTTCCCGACAAGCTGCTAACTACTCATTACAAGGCGTCTCAGCAATTTATATTCGTCTTCATCTATCAATCTACGGTCTTTTAATACTGTCAGATGGTTTAGTACTTCTTCCATATCCTCGTAGAGATTCTCCTCTGTACGAGTTACTTGCGAAGCCGTCTGTTTTTGTGAAAGCAGAAGTGCAATGACTGCATAACAGATGCTTGGAACAAAGAAAAATGTTCATCTGATAAGGAATAAGACGCGCCATCCATTAGCGGTTGCTTTGCCTGAGGCTTCTAGCCCTTTACACACTCCTGCAACAATTACGCCTTTCTTAACTCTATAAAGCTTCATTCGTTTGGTATGAGTGATGAGGTCATCCCACCTGGACCTCATCACGATCTCTGAAATCAATCGGATTCACATCACCCATTCGAGTGATCTTCCAGGAGCCTGCCTCCACCGTTTGGTAAGCACTTAGTCCTGTTCCTTAGGTGGGCAATGGTCCTCTATGCGTGGTACACAGGGGGATTGATTTATGGTCTAGTTACCCCCAAGGAAGTCAAACACCTTCTGCACTCCACTCACCGTTCTCTGATAAAACTTGGTGAAGCCACACCTGGTGCAGGTAACGGTGTTATAGCGCTTATTACCTACATCAAAGAAGCTGCTCCAAAAGCCACCAGAGACGCGAATTTGACCAGTCTCATAGGTAGCACAGCCACACTCACTACACACGTATCCAGTTGGGTCTCCGCCGTAAGCAGCCATACTCTTGTTGGAATTAACTTCTTATAGACAGCATCGGCACATTATGCATCCTTTACTGCTCCGTTATTTACTGAGTATCGCTGGCTTCCTGGTCCTGGTGGTCGTGTTTCTGAGTCCGTGGAGCATCAACAGGCAGTCAGACAAGATCCAACAAGAGATCGATAAGGTGTTGAGCCAGCCTCAATGACCTGTAGTAATTTCCACCTGAGCAGATGGACTAAAATCGATAGATGAAAAACAAATCAATGATGCCCCTCATCCTGTTGGGTAGTCTTTTGCTAGCAACATCAGCTCCTGCTAAAGCTGAGAATCCATACGATCCAAACTCCTATTGGTTTGGATTTACCGCTGGAGCTGGTGGGATGCTTTGCATGATGACCACAGATGGAACGATCTCCAAAGCACTGGGATCGAAAATATTCGCTGAAATGTTTGAAGAATTGGAAACAGATCCAGAATTAACCAGCTTCAAACAAGATTTCCGCAATGCCTATCAAGGGTTAAGGAAGAACTCTGACTGCAACGGTGTTGTCAAATAAGCCTTTTGCGTTTTGGCTGATGAGCCAACCTCGGAAGCCTTAGTTCCGTCAAACATCCATCTGCTTTATGACAGGGGGTTTTTTATCTACTAGTCAAACCAAAAAGGCTAAGTCTTTACACACGTCACTTCTGAGGTTTGTTCCGCAAGATCATTATCTCTTTGAGTAATGTATCCTTCCACTACATCTATTGTCCAACGCTCATAGAGACCATCCTTGTAATGTTGGGTCCTGTCACCTTCCCAACAAATAGCGGTTCCTTTATTTATTACACTGAATCCGTCATACCAGCCGAGATAGTTATTGAAGGTACAATGACGATTAGTCCAATCAATAGTTAGACGAGTCCCTAGCCGTGGGAATTCATGACTGATATACGCATCTCTGCAGAGATAGTGTTTTATATCCTAATTAGATTGAGCCGATACGGCGGATCAGCAAGAAGCTAGCGCCAAAATCAAAGCGAATAGATATTTTATCATGGCTCAGTCTAATAAACTAATTGAGCTACATCAACAGAGAGGTAGGAGATTTTTTACTTACAGCATTTTTAGCCAGTAAAGCTTCATTCTCTAATTGTCGCTGCTGCACCGATGCAGGAAACGAGCTGGCAGTTTCCTTGGCTCAGGATCGACCGGAAGCAAGCCCTGAGCCCCCTGCTGCAGTCCTGCCGATCTCATCGTGTGATAACAGGACTAATCCCTAACACTGCTTCTTCACCCATTCAGTAGGGCGTTCATCGCCAAGATCTACCGCTATTCTCCAATCACGACATGTACCCTCAAGATCAGATACCCTTTCTCTAACAATGCCACGATTGTTATAGGCACTCGCAAACTCAGGATCAATCTCTATCGCCTTGGTGTAATCATCAATTGCTCCTTGATAATCGCCTAAATCATCCTTAGCACTACCATGATTGTAATAAAAAATGGCATTCATAGGATTGATTTCTATCGCCTTGCTGAAATCAGCAATTGCTCCTTGATAATCTTGTAAATCATCCATGGCAATACCACGAAAGTAGTAGACAGGAGCATACTCAGGATTGATCTCTATTGCCTTGGTGTAATCAGCCATTGCTCCTTGATAATCACCTTGGTCATATTTGTCTACTCCACTATTGAATAAATTTTTTGCCAATGGGTTCGCGCTTGCAGTACTGAACGGCGACCCAAGAGCAAGTACAGACAGCACAGGCAGTGCTGCAGCAATGGCAATAGTCTTGTGAGACATTCGTTTAGTGTGCTGCTTCGCTATGAGCTTAGGTTTACCACAAAGCTCAAGGCAATAAAAAGCCCTCTAACTGCGCTCAATCGTGCCAGGTATTGAAGGCTGATTGTTGGGCTATTGGATGTGATTGAAGAAGTAAAAAGACCCTGTCAATGCAGAGGCTTTGAGTGTTTAGGTTTTGACGCCGAGGGAACAAATTATGGACACCAGATTTTTACCAGCAACTACCTAACAGCAGTCGCAGTTTGAGCGCGGACGGTAAGATAGGTATTGTCCAGTTTCTATAACTCCTCCAGCCACGCCTTCTAGTTCCGCTTTACTGAGTTCAGTAATCTTATCAGCAGTAAATTCGTAGCCATTTTCTTTAGCGATACCCACAACGTCTTCAGATGACTTTGCTGCCTTTAGTTTTTCCTGAAGCGTGGTGTCAGCTTTGACTTTTTCAAGGAAGGCTTTGAGTTGTACTTCTGACATGGATAGCAGGTCTGTTCAGTAGTAATAGCAAAGGTCTGCTGCAGCGTCTATGGCTAATACTTACTGCACTCAATCGTGCCAGGTATCAAAGGCTTATTTAAGGGTTTATAGTGTTGGTTAAAGAAACAAAAAGCCCCTGTCAATGCAGGGGCTTTAACTGGGGGTGATTATAGTTACTCTTGCGGGTTATTTCTAAATTATAATCGCAGTTATTGGTTCGTCTTAATGCCCTAGCACCCCCTTGAGTCAAAGCAATCATTTCCCCAAGAATTCAGGAACCCTTTACCTTTTGTTCCTGCAAATGTGTGATAAATCATGCTGCCAACCGCAGCTAAGTGGTCACCTGGAATTCCACTAATAGTTTGCATTGTGTTAAATCCACCAGCCACGTGTTCAAGCTGATCAATCGTCAGCTCTTGATCAAGTAGTTCAGCATTGTTGTAGTCAGTGTTGAAAGTAGTCATTGTTCTAATGGGGATAAGTGTGTGGGTTGTGTTGGGGTTGTTGCCCCCTCGACTCCTTCAAGATCACAGCCCTTCTGGTGAACCCCACTACACAGCTCTGGAATAGACCCCTCGAAGTTCTGGTGATCTTCTGGTGAACCGCTCAGATCCCAGTAAGAGACAGAACTGCAGACACCAAATCCATTAAAAACCCCGCTCGTAGCGGGGCAAGTAAATATTTAGTCGGGAGATCGATAGCAATAACCAGTGAAGCTAATTGTTCATGGAATGGGATCTACTCAACGCAAGCCGCCATCAGGTCATTCCTGTCACATTACGATTAGATACAATAGCCGTCAGTTTTTGATTGGCAGGATTGAGGCGTGATGTTTTGCTAGCTGGGCTCACTTAAACCAACTTTAAGTACTTCGTGTACATTTCTTTCCACTCTGCTAATGCTTCAGGCTCGTCCCAATCGTCGGTTTCGGTAAAGAAGAGACGGCGGCTGAGTTCGGCTCGTTCGCGACCGCCACCAGCTACAGATTCCAGCTCTTCAATCGTCAGCTCTTGATCAAGTAGTTCAGTGTTGTTGTAGTCAGTGTTGAAAGCAGTCATTGATTTAAAGGAGATAAGTGTATGAGTTGTGTTGGGGGGTGTTGCCCCCCTCGACTCCTTCAAGATCACAGCCTTTCTGGTGAACCCAACTACACATCACTGGTGTAGAAACCGCGAAGTTCTGGTGAGCTTCTGGTGAATGGCTCAGAGTTCATTGTCTGACTGGGCTAGTTCACGCGGGGGCCGGTGACGCCGAGGCTCCAGGGCAATAAAAAGCCCCGCGCTTGGCGGGGGCTTGATTGGTGTGAAGTTGTTTTGTCTGGAGATCGATTGCGACAAACAACACTTTTTTGCTTACTAGCGACTGACTTCCTTGAATGTACGAATGATCTCAGAAAATAGTTGGTTTGTTCTTTCAGTATTAATCCCGCTTACTGCAAATGCCGCAGTTCCAGTCTTGTCATCACAATTCACAGCAAATGCAAAAGGACCATTCGGGGAATACGAGTAAAACTGAGAACTGGGATATTCTTTGCTCGCCACAATTTCTTGGGAAACTGTAAAACCAGTTATATTGGCTACCTCTGTTGCAAATTTAATGCACTTCTCTTTTGAGTGGCTCATAATCCACGACGATAGTCTTACATAAGTTGATGCCGTTGCAGGCGTGGCTGTGAATGATGAAATGCTGATAACAGCAAGAGCAGTCATTGGCAGTACGAACAGTGCTTTTTCCATGAGTGATCAATTCATAGTCTTTCTATAGCTACTTCGTTACTCGTTTGCTAGTCGAAAGACATGACTGCCAATTGGTTCCCCGCTACATCTACAAGGCGGATTGACTCGGTACCGGTCTCCTTCGGCTTTACATTCTCAAATACCTGCCAAGCATTGATTAGTTTATCTAGACATTCATAGTAATGATCCGCAGAAGCATCTCCGGCATCATTCGGAATTACAGCTCATTCAGATACTTAGCGCATCCAGGAGCATTGGCTGGCGTACGTCCAATAGATCGCTGCATGGCGGCTGGCGACCATGGCCTGCTGAACATTCAACCCGTCGACGAACAGCTCACCGACGGTCCGGCCATATCGGTCTTTGGTGATTCGGCGAAGGCCCAGGGGCTTCCCGGCCACCATGGCCCGCAGGTGATCACGGGCAGCCCTAGCCCGTTCCGACTGAGCCCGTTTCCCTCTCAGCTCAGAAGTGTCGATGCAGGCCAGCCTGATCCGTTCACCATCAGTGGTCCTACAGGTGTCGCCGTCATAGCAGCTGTGGATAGTGACGGTCTCCAGGGCTGCAGCAGGCTGCGCCAGAGAAAGCACCAACAGCAGGGCAGCTGAGCCGATCGCGACAGTGTGGAATCTCATCTCCCTGATGATGCTGATCAGGCGTCGGCCATCTCTACGGCCATCTCATCGAGGCGGAGAGACAGGTGCAACTGATGCAGTGCGATGAGCTGCAGGCCACGGGCACAACCTCGAGCAAGGTTCTGCTGGATGTGATCGCGATCCTGCAGGCAGTGGATGCGAGTTCCGGTCTCATCTTTCATGGCGGTGGCACCTTCTAAAAGAACCTCGAGAGACAGCAACATCCGATCCAAGCAACCGACCCTTATTTTCGAATCGGATCAGAGGCGCAGCAGAGCTTTAAATACAACAACATGAACATCCCTGCGGGGGCAGCCTTATCACGTCGAAGGAAAGATTTTTTTTCAAACTTGTTTCCAATTTTTTCCAACCTATTGAGTGCACGCTGGCTCTATGGCCAGCTTTATCTAACCCTTACTTCGGACAAACCAATTGCACTGCATTGGATCTAAAGGAAAACAACAACACAAAATCATCACCATGGCCATTCAGTCCAGTTTGCTCACGCAGCAAATCAGTACTGGCGAGAGCCAGGCCGCAGGTCTCACAAAACAACACCGGCAGAGTTGCAGCACTGCCTTGCATGGCCTGAAGATCCAAAGCTTGTCGGACTGCGCGCTGCGAGCGTTCAAGACCGAGTCGCTCCACCAAAGCAGGCCAGAGATCGTTCGCGGGTGCGCTTGACGCGAAATCTACAGATGGTTGTGACATCACAGGGGAAGCTGTTCGATCGCCACCACAATCATCTGCGGTGAGACCTCAATCACCTCCAAAGGATCCTTGTTGTCGAGGTAAGCCTCGAATGAGGAAAAACGTTCGATCCGGGGAGCTGCCTCCTTCACTGCACAGGCCGCAATCCAATCATTGTCATCAGGTTTGACGGTCACATAAGCCTGCAAGGCCTCCTCCAAGTCACTTCCATCTCCAACACCCTCCCCATGCCAGAACGCTTCGAAGAATTCAGACATCGGACATAGGGAACGAGCGATTTGATCATGACTGCGATCAGGTCCGCTGCACAGTGCCTAAAAGCTCAACAATGGGATTTGAGGGACGCGCAGAACAATGCAGGATTCGCTGTTCAGGATTGATGGTCAAGTCGCACTGGTCACGGGGTGCCGTCGAGGCATCGGCCTTGCAATGGCGGACGCACTGGCCGATGCAGGGGCAGACATTATTGGAATCAGCGCTTCCCTCAACCCCGACAGCAGTGAGGTCGGAGATGCAATTCGCAAGCGTGGCCGTCGGTTTTCTGGTTATCAGTGCGACCTCAGCGACCGCCATGCCGTCGACCTCGTGCTGGAACAGGTCATCAGCCAGCATCCGACCATTGACGTGCTAGTGAACAACGCCGGCATCGTGCGCCGATCACCGGCAGAAGAGCACAGCGATGAGCTCTGGGACACAGTGATGGAGGTCAACCTCAGCGCAGCATTCAGAGTCAGTCGCAGGATCGGGACACTGATGCTGGCGCGAGGCCAGGGAAGCATCATCTCCACCGCCTCTGTGCTCAGTGACCAGGGTGGATTGAATGTGGCCGGCTATGCCGCCAGCAAAGCAGGCCTCGCCAACCTCACCCGCTCCCTGGCCAATGAGTGGGCAGGGCGCGGCATCAGGGTGAACGCCATCGCTCCCGGCTACGTGAAGACAGAGATGACCGAAGTGCTGCAGTCGGATCCCGTGAGATCCAGACAGATCCTCGAACGCATTCCCGCCGGTCGCCTGGGATCACCGGATGACCTGCGCGGACCGGTGGTGTTTCTCGCCAGTAATGCTTCGCGCTACGTGCATGGAGAGACTCTGGTTGTGGATGGCGGCTGGATGGGTCGGTGAGCTCTCAGAACGGAGCGTCCTGCTGCACGGCATAGCTAGACACGGATCAGCGAAGTCGGTCATCCATGCAAACGCTGGAGGAGTATTGCCGAAGGTTCAAAGATGCAGATGCAGCCTGGCCGGAGCTCCCGGTTGCCGCCGATGAACGGGAACAGTGGTGGGAGCAATGGTTAGTAGACCGGGACCCGGCGGGATACTGGGATGATCTCCGTCAGCTCCTGCCGCAGCTATTACTGCGACCTGGCAGCGACGTTCACAGTAGTGATGCCTACCAACGGTTAGTAATGCGGGGCGAGCCTGCACAGGCTGCCGACCTAAAACGAGCGCCGGTTCTGCTTGAGCCTTCAGGAACAACGATCACCATTGCGCAGCATCCGACCGGTGCCGTTCCAGTGCTGACCTTTGGAAACCATGAGGATTTTGTGCTGGCAGTGCGCTGTCTGGCCCACCGCTGTGAGGCAGTTCCAATGCAGCCCACTGTGCATGCTCAGGCGGTTTCAGGACTGATCCACTGGGGTTTAATCCGCAAGTTGGGTGTTCAGGCACGATGCCAGATTCTCCTTTTGCACCGGGCCCCCTACGCCTCTCTTCCACTAGAGACGATTGCAGGTGAGCCGCCAATGGAACGCTGGCTAGACCTGTCGCAAACCTGGCGGCTGGAACATGAGCTCACCCATATCGCCTGCCGCAGGTTGGTTGGTGAAATGCGAATCAATTTGTTTGACGAAATCGTCGCCGATGCCATGGGGATGACAGCAGCGATTGGCCACTTTGATGCAGACCTATTCCGGAGAGGTCTGGGGCTCTCGATCGAGGGAGTCCCAGAAGCGCAGGCCAGGGCCCATGTCTACGTCTCAACGCTTGAGCCGAGCCAGCATCATCAGGCCTTCCAGCTCACACTCCAACGTGCGGGCGAACTGGAAAAACTTCTAAACGAGAAGCGTTGGCCAGGGCACTCGATGGCGTTGTTGGGAAAGCTGGTCCGCGGGCAGCTGACTCAACCGTTCATGGAAGTCGCCGGTTCAGAGCTGGGTTCGGAGCTGGATTGCGAGGCATAACCGGCACAGCGCTGCTGATCAAGATGTTGGATGTGTCGACGTTCGCTGTAATACAGCTTCTGAAAACGCAGCGCTTCAGCGTTGAGGTCTTCGAACATGACGTGGATACGCTGCTCCATGTCGACTTCCACCTCAACAGCCGGAACTGACTGCTCATCTTTTTCCTGCTCAATCAAGACGGCGATGCAACGCTCCAGGGTCTGCAGTCGCTGACCAGTCCAGGCTTCCAGCAGATGTCGGCAACGTTTGTGACTCTTCTGACGCTCGAGCATTGCTGCAGTTCCGCGTAGCTGATCCATGGGCCGAGCCAGTGCGACACGCTGCAGTTCATCCGGCTCGAGCAGTGGCGTCAGACGCGTCACCAGATCACTGTTTTCCAGCAGGAGCTGATCCGTGAGCAATCGAGGTAGATCAAGGTCTGCCAGTTCCTCGCCGCGATCCTCACCACGACTGACCGCTTCAAGACGCACACTGCCGAGATTGCCTTCCTCAAGATCGGTGATGCTCGACCAGAGCAAGCGGTGATGCTGAAGCGCAAAATCCTCAAGCTCCCGACTCCTCAGTTCTTGACGGATGCCGGCCCGATGGGATGGGCAATGAAGATAAAGCAGCAGGATCTCCGCTTCAGAACGTTCACGCTGGGAGGCTTCGCCAGCCTTCTCATGCCGCGCCGAGCGTCCATGCCAACGCTGACCCTGAACTTGCTGGCGGAGATCCTCTTCCAGTTGCAGGGCCAAACGCCCCTGCCCACCGCTGAGGCGCTCGGCCACCTGCTGGATGTAGTGGGTGCGGATGGCGGACTGTGGAAGCTTGCCCAGCAGCGCTACAAGCGAAGACACCGAACGCTGGAACTGATCCGCTTTGCTGAGATCCCTGCCCTCAAGAACCTGTTCGATCTGCCAGTCAAGCCAGAGCGGCGCCTGATCCAGTAAGGCCCGGTAGTCACCGGCACCGTGATCCTTGAGAAATTCATCGGGGTCCTTTCCGGATGGAAGGTGCAGGACCCTCAACTCCAGTTGTCCCTGAAGCGCTAGTTGCTCCACTTCACCGATCGCTCGGTTGGCAGCACGGATGCCAGCACCATCGGCATCGAAATTCAGAACGATGCGCTTGCCATCACTGCACCGACACAGCTGGGTGATCTGCTGACTGCTAAGAGCGGTGCCCAGAGAGGCCACCGAATTAGTGACTCCTGACGCATGCAGGGCGATTACATCGAAGTAACCCTCCACCACCACAGCACGGTCGTCCTTACGGATTGCTGATGAAGCCCGGTCAAGACCAAAGAGATGCTTGCCCTTCTCGAACACCTCTGTTTCAGGTGAGTTGAGGTACTTGGGCTCAGTGCCATCCAAGCTTCGACCACCGAACCCAATCACCCGCCCCTGGCGGTCACGAATGGGAACAATCACCCGATGGCGGAAGCGGTCATAAAAACCATTCCCCCCTTTGCGGGGAACAACAAGACCGGCTGCTTCAAGCAGCTCGGGCGCAAGCCCCTCCACCTGCTGCAGATGCTTGAGAAGGCCATCCCACTGCTCCGGGGCATAACCAAGCTCAAACTGATCGAGGGTGGTTTCGCTCAGGCCACGCGTCTCACTCAGATAGCGAAGAGCATCAGCACCAGCGACGGTCCTGAGCTGTGCACGAAACCAGCCAGAGGCAAGCGCAAGCGCCCGGTGCAACTTGTCGCGGCGAGACAGCTGCTGTTTAAGTTTCTCCTGCTGCGGACCATCGACGGTCTCCACCGGCAGCTGGTAACGCCTGGCAAGGTCAAGGACAACCTCACTGAAGCTCTGTCGCTGAAACTCCATCAGGAATTTGATGGAGTTGCCTCCAGCGCCGCAGGAGAAGCAGTAGTAGAACTGCTTGGCAGGAGACACCGTCATGGACGGCTTGCTGTCGTCGTGAAACGGGCAGATGCCGACAAACTCACGACCCTTTTTCTTGAGCACGACGTGCTCACCAACAACATCCACGATGTCGGCGCGTTCTTTAACGGCCTCGATGGTTCGTGGGTGAAGTCGGGGGCTGACCATCAGAACATTCTGCGAGAGACCGCGCCCAACGGCGATCAGGGTTGCAGATGACAATCCTGAGAGAGCTCAATACCATCTCTGCAAAGGTCTGGGAACCATGCACCAGGGCTCCTCACTACTTCTCGCACTGGGATTGTCCGCTGCAATCCTGAGCGGATGCAGTGCTTCTGAGAAGCAGTCGATTGAGACGGAAAGACTCCAACCCCGTCAGGTGTCTGCCCTGGGACGGATTGAACCTCTCGACGGAATCCTCAAGGTGAGTCTTCCGAATTCACTGAGCAACGACAGCATTCGCCAGGTTCTGGTGGAAGAGGGGCAGGTTGTTGAACAGGGGCAGGCTCTCGCCATTCTCGAGACTCAGCCCGTCCTCAAAGCGAATCTGAACAAAGCGGAAGCCGAGGTGACAGCAGCACAGCGGGGACTGGATGCTCAAATCTCAGTGATTGAGCGCTACCGAGCTGAGCGACGACAGGCACAGGCAGAAGCACGTCGTGGCAAGGAGCTCTATCAAGATGGTGCGACCAGCCTTCAACGCTATGAGGCGTTACAGGCCGATTCGGACGCAGCCCTGGCCCAACTCAATGAGGCGATCGCCAATGAGGTCACGCTCAAGGCAGAAGTAGGTGTCAAGCAGGCTCAGGTGAAACAGGCCCGGGCTGACCTGGACCAGTCGACAGTGAAAGCACCGTCCAAAGGCACCATTCTTGAAATTCTGGCCCGACCAGGAAACCGAGTGGGCGAAGACGGACTGCTTCTACTGGGTGACACCACCAAGATGGGCGTGGTTGCTGAGGTTTACCAGAGCGATCTACCTGAAATCCGTCCCGGACAAACGGCCACCATCACCGCCAATGGCTTCCCCGACAGAAGTCAGAAAGCCAAAGTGACTGAAATTGCTCAACAGATCAGCAGTCAGAGCGTGGCCACCGGTGAAGCCGGTGACAAGGTTGATCAACGGGTGGTGAAAGTGAAGCTTGCACTCCCCAAGGAAAGCCTGGCCATCGCCAGCAGAATCAACAACCTCCAAGTAAACGTTCTGTTCGACCCACTGACGGACGAACAACGCCGCATCAGACCCCAGCAGCCCTGAAGGTGGTGTCATGAAACTGATCAAGCGCACCCCCATCGCCTGGCTTCAGTTGTCTCACCGTCCCCTGCGTCTGGCGGCGGCTCTGGCAGGAGTTGGATTCGCCAATGTTCTGGTGTTTTTCCAGCTCGGTCTTTCTGGGGGTCTCTACGACAGCCAGAAACGCCCGATTCAACAGTTCAACGGATCTCTAGCTGTGATCCCCCGTCGATACACGAATTTTGGAGAACCTGCTGGCTTCTCCAGGTCACGGTTGTTGCAGGTCCTTGGGTTCCAGGGCGTGAGTGGAGTCAGTCCTTTGCGGCTGGGAAAACTGCAGTGGTTGAATCCGGAAACCCAGGAATCAACACAGGCTTTGGTGATGGGCGTTGACCCCGGTAATCCGGCACTGATCCTTCCGGAACTGATCGAACAGCGCTCGTCACTGCAACTGCAAGGTGGCGTTCTGTTCGACAAGGCCTCCAAATCATCAGCCGGTCCAGTGACTGCACGCCTCGAGCAAGGTCAGTCCTTCACTACTGAACTCAATGGTCAACGCAGCAGCGTGAACGGGCTGTTTCAACTTGGCCTCACCTTCGCTGCTGATATCAATCTGATCACTTCAACGAGCAATTTCCAGAGTCTTTTCCCAGACCGTGATTCCAATGAAATTCAGATTGGAGTGGTACAACTTCAGTCGGGTGCGGATGCCAGCGCTGTTCAAAGTCGACTCGACGAGGTTCTAGGTCCCTCCCTTCAAGTTCTCACCGTGGAGGAGCTGCAGCTACGCGAGGTAGAGCACTGGAAACGCAACACATCCTTCGGATTGATCTTCGGACTTGGAGTTCTTGTAGGTTTCAGCGTTGGAGGAATTGTTGTCTACCAGATTCTTTTTTCTGAAGTAGGTGAACATATCAGCGAATACGCCACGATGAAAGCAATGGGATATGACGATGGTTTCGTCGTTGCGATCATCATTCAAGAATCTGTGATTTTGGCAAGCCTGGCTTTTCTGCCAAGCCTGATTGTTTCTGCTCTACTTTACAGAGTCCTGATGCAAGCCACCGGTTTACTGGTGGTGATGTCGCTCAGTCGTGCGGCACTTGTATTCAGCATGACGCTGCTTCTTTGTACAGGCTCAGGTTGGCTCGCCACAGCAAAACTAAGACGACTGGATCCGGCTGATGTGTTCTGATCATGACTGAACAAAAGCCACTAGTAGAAATCAAGAATTTGAATCACTGGTTCGGAGATGGAGATCAACGCAAACAGGTTTTGCGGTCGATTAACCTCACAGTTCAACCCGGTGAAATTACAATTCTTCTAGGACCTTCTGGGTCAGGCAAAACTACATTGCTGACGATGGTTGGCGGACTGCGTTCAGCGCAGGATGGCAGTTTGCGGATCTTCAACGAAGAATTGAGGGAAACATCGAAGGCCAATCTCACTAAACTGCGTCGCAAAGTGGGGTTTATTTTTCAGGCACACAATTTGATGCCGTATCTCAACTCTCAGCAAAACGTTCGGCTTGGATTAGAGGTTGTTCCCGAATGGCTCGAGCGCGGCCAGGCGGCCATGAATGATCGCTGTAACGAGATTCTTGGACAAGTGGGCCTCGGGGAGCGTGTTGATTACTTTCCTTCAAAACTCTCGGGTGGGCAAAAACAACGCGTGGCGATCGCCAGAGCTCTTGCTGCGTCACCTCAGCTTCTGCTCGCCGATGAGCCCACAGCCGCTCTAGACAAGGAATCCGGGCGCGATGTGGTGGATCTGTTTAGAACCCTGGCCCATGAAAACAAGACAGCCATCGTGATGGTGACCCATGACAACAAAATTCTCGACATCGCTGATCGGATCGTGAAACTCGAACAGGGCTCGCTGGTGGAATGAATCCACCCAAATCGCGCTAGCCAAGGCTCGATCAGAAACGGCTCCGGTGGCATCGTCGAGACTTAGCGTGCAGACCGATGAATGCGAGGCCTGCTGACAACCATCCGCGGATCGCAGTCCCCAGAGGAATGGAAGGCCTGCGTGAGTCTGGTCGGAGCGGCACTGGCCTTCAGCCTGATGACCGTGTGCGTTAAGCACCTCGGAGGCCGCTTGCCAGTGGCCGAGGTGGTGCTGATTCGATCGCTGATCAGCCTCGCGATCACGCTCACCATGCTGTCGCGACTAGGAGTCTCCCCCTGGGGGCATCAGAGGGGATTGCTTCTTGTGAGAGGAACGCTCGGCACTGGAGCGCTGCTGATGTTTTTCCAGGCCATTTCCAGCCTGCCTCTTGCCGCAGCCACCCTTCTTCAGTACACCTACCCGACCCTCACGACGGTTTGCGCCTGGGCCTTGCTGCGGGAACCGATCCGCAAGCGCATCAGCCTGGCAATCCTGCTGGGGTTGTTTGGTGTCCTGCTTGTGGTGCAGCCCGAATGGGCAGGACAATCGATGGCAGGGCTTCCACCTTTCTCGGCACTGATCGGACTCGGCGGAGCCCTGTTAACAGCCCTGGCTTACGTGAGTGTGCGCCAACTGTCAGTGCGGGAGCATCCTCTTGTAATCGTGTTTTATTTCCCTCTCGTCTCTGTACCGGCGACGCTGCCGTTACTGGTCAACAACTTGGTGCTGCCGACAGGGACTGATTGGCTGTGGTTGCTGGGAGTGGGTCTGCTCACGCAAATCGGGCAGGTTTGGCTCACAGAAGGCCTGGCGGCTCTCCCCGCAGCGCGCGCAACCTCGATCAATTACGTACAGGTGGTGTTCGCAACCCTCTGGGGTGTATTGATCTTTGCTGAACCGATCACCAGCACCGTCATCGTCGGAGCGCTCTGCGTGCTGGGCGCCACGCTGATCAGCCTCAGCGCCAAACAACGTCAGGCTGGATCAATAGCCAGTGGATAAGTGATCCAAGTCTGCGAAAGGCCGTCATCGGAACCACTCGGTAAGGCCAGTCGCCAGCTCTGACCGCGTTCTCCCTGTTCAAGGAACAGCTCGAATGGACTATCGACCTTGACCGCATCTCCAGGAAGTCGCCAATCAAAGCGTCCGATGAGATGCACGCCTTTCTGATCACCAATGCTCAGACTCTCCTGCTCCTCAAGACGGACCCTGGTCACCTCTGGAGCCCCAGAAGCCTCAAGATCCAGGGACTGGGCGATCGCACTTTGGGTGAGCTGAATTTGCTGACCAAGAGCGCTGAGAATCACACTTCGAGGTGGATGATCGCCTAAAGAACAGGAGCTCAACCCAAGACTGATCAAACACACGAGCATGGCGAACAGAACCATTCTCCGCATGCGACATAGAGATTGCATCACTGCAAAACGAAGTGAACGATCAGACGCATTGCAATCTGAAGTGTCGATAATCTGAATGCCAATCATTTGCAGTGTCTGGAGTGATCACCCTGGAGTAACCGCTCCAGGCTAACGGCCTGTAATGCTGGAATCACACTCTCCAACCTGAAGACGACATAGCCCCGCTTAAGTGATCCAGCAACGACTAGTCGGTGGCCGAGGTAGCAGCAAGATTGCGCTCCCTGTTAAACATGAACAACCCGAAAGAAAACGCAAACGAAATCGCGAACGTCACTGCAATATAGAGGTACCAAAACTTCATCTTCAACCGGATGCCTTCAGCTGCATAAAAAACAAATGAAGCAATCAGTACAAGCGTGAGATCAGCGGCAATAAAACCCGCCGAAGCATTAGCCCAGACTCCCTGGGAAAACAAATTAACGATTTCAATTGGGTCCGTGAGACCCAGTGCTTCCGTTTCTTTAATAAACTGATAAATGCAATACCAGGGCCACGCGATACCAGCCAATGCAGTTGCGCCATATAGGCCAAGCCGTAACTTTGCCATGTTTCAGAGAACAATTTCTTACAGTCTCACACGTCAAGCACCACTCGGGTAACGAAAGCTACACAGACTGAATCTAGCAGTGATCTTTCAATGCATTCTTTAAGGACTGCTTCAATCAAACAATTAATGAATGATTGAATCAATTCTTCAATGCCTTCTCGAGAAGGCCATTCAGAGGACTAGCAATACGCTCTCGCCAATCACAACCAGCTTACTACTCGGAGCCGGCCCAAAGGCCTTCATGTGAACCATGAAGAGGATGCCCCGGGTGTTGACGCCCTTCGGCGTAATACAGCTTTTCAGCCATGAGATCTCCGACCATTGGCCGTGCATCCGATTTCGCAGGGATGACCATCAGAGCAAGAGCAGCAAGAGAAGCAAAGAATTTCATGTTGAATCACAGCGCAAACATTAAAGCGGAGCACTTCATGGTTCAGGGGCAAAATCAATTCCCTTCAGTCATGAGCGATTGAACCGTGGAAGATGCATATTTCAGACAAGATCACAACCAACTGATTCGGTGTAATCCAGCCTCAAATCAACGTGAAGTGTGGAGAGCCGCCATCAAAGGTTCGGTCGGCAACCTCAAACATCATTCAGGCAACAGAATCGGAAGCGATTGACCATTAAAAAGTGCAATCCACACTGGATTTTTAAAGCCATAAGGCTTCTGGACATTGATTGATCAACGGCATGAGCGATCAAGAGCCATGCGAACAGACTCAGCCCGCGTGATGCCTGATTGAGATAGGTCTTACCCAGTGGCTGTACTCACCCCGTCGAGAAGCGTGGGCTCACCATCTCTCCTCAACCAGGATGCCAAGCGTCGATCTGGCATTCATCACCCTGCGAGGCTCTGAATTCAGCTTTTGCAGGCATTATTGAAGGAGGTCAGCGTTCAGAAAACAGGGGCATTTCATGATCGGCTGGCTTCGGGGTGAACGGATCCAGACCTGGGAGCAAGGAGGCCGCAGGGGCGTGGTCATCGCCTGTTCAGGAGTGGGGTATGAGGTTCAACTGACCCGACGCGATCAAGAGTCTCAAATCGAAGACAGCTGCACTCTCTGGATTCATCAGGTTCAGCGAGATGACGGTTCGACGCTCTATGGGTTTCCCCAGCAACGGGACCGCGATCTGTTTCGAACCCTGATCGCAGTCAATGGCGTAGGCCCCCAGATGGCTCTCTCGCTGCTCGATTGCTGCGCAGCTCCGGAACTAGTCATGGCAATCGTTGAAGGGGATCTGAAGCGCCTGACGCAGGCCCAGGGGGTCGGCAAGCGCACTGCTGAACGGATCGCAGTGGAACTTCGAGATCGCCTTGGCTCCTGGGCACCCGATTCAGATGAATCGTCACTATCCATCGTTGATCGCAGCGACGTCAAAGCGCTGCCAATTCAGCCCGATTCGCTGCGAGAGCTACAACTCACCCTTGAGACTCTTGGCTATGAGGACCTCGAGATCCGACGGGCCATGCGTGCTGTCGCCAGCAGTTCCGAAGTCCCTGGAGACAACGACAGTGAAGGATGGCTGCGCGCCAGTTTGCGTTGGCTCAGCGAATCGGCTTAATGGGACCACGGGAAGGTAAGTTGGTTCTTTGCTCTGTCAGGGCCAGACGCCGCGCATGTCGCTCGATACCACCGAAAAGCAGCAGCTGATCAACAGCCACCAGACCCATGCCACCGATACAGGGTCGGCTGAGGTTCAGGTGGCCATGCTGAGCGAGCGCATCTCGAAGCTCAGCAGCCACCTGCAACAGAACATCCATGACTACTCCTCGCGTCAGGGGCTGTTGAAGATGATTGGTCGCCGTAAGCGGCTGCTCAGCTATGTCAGAGGGAAGAGCGAGCAGCGTTACACAAGTCTCATCGCCAAACTGGGGATCCGCGGCTGAACCGCATCCAGAAATCTGCATGAGTCATGGCTGAAAAGCGCGATCCTCTTCCCTTTGAACCGCGTCGTTCAGCTCCAGAGACCACTCGGAATCAAGCAATTCCACGAGAAGTTGCTAACCGCATGGCCCGACGCGTCGCCATTGCCACAGGGGTTCCATCCCTAATGGGAATGGCGGTTTTTGTCATCAGTTACCTCGTAGTGAGTCGGGGCATACTCGATCTTCCGCCAAGCATCACCCTGCTGGGATCTGGATTCTTCTTTTTGTTAGGTCTTGTCGGTCTGAGCTACGGGGTTCTTTCTGCAAGCTGGGAACCGCAGCCTGGAACTCTGCTGGGGCTGGAGCACCTGAAGCCCAACCTGCAACGTCTGCGAAGCTCAATCAAAGCCCAGAAGCAGGCCTGAATCTGTTCTCCGTCATTTCATCAATGGGTCACTGCAGCTCACAGTGAAAGCACTGTTCTGCAGATGTTGCTGTGCCGCGGCCACATCCTTGACGCAGAACTGGGGGCCAAGGCGCACATAACGCACTTCGTGGCCTCTGCGAACGGCTGCCACCACAGGCACGCGAACGCCTAACTCATCCTGGTCAGGACGATAGGCCTGAAGGCACTCCCTCAGTTTGTGCTGAACCGCCACATCAGAGGCCTGATCGGGATCTAACTCCACCAAGAGCAGACGAAGGTCATCAATCGCGCGGCAGTCATCCACGATTAACTGCACCCGCTCATCGCGTCGATCCACGGCAGCCCAGACCAGCAGCCTGGCCTCGGCCATGAGGTGATCGCAGAGCCTTGCATAGCTTTTCGGGAACACCACTGCCTCACAGGAACCGGTGAGGTCCTCAAGCTGAAGAATCGCCATACGGTCGCCTTTACGGGTGGTGACCTGACGCATCTCACTCACCATGGCGATGGCACTGACCTTCGACTTGTCGGCCTGCTCTTCCAGGCTGGCCAGTCCGATTGGCGCCAAAAGACGGGCGGGTGCACTGAGCTGCTTGAGCGGATGATCAGAGAGGTAAAACCCAACCAAGTCTTTTTCAAGCTTCAGTTTTTCGCTGGGGTGATAGTCCTTCACAGGAGCCGCCTTTGGAGCAAGGCTCAGGTCCGTGCTGCCATCGGTTTCATCCTCGGCAGGGGCCGCCATCAGATCAAACAGATTGCCCTGACCGCTGGCACGATCCCTCGCCCGGGATCCGGCCCAATCCAGGAGAAGATCAAGATCGGCAATCAATTGCGCGCGATTGGCCTGTGGCTCCAGCGCATCAAGTGCTCCGCAGTGAATCAGCGATTCCAAGCTGCGCCGGTTGAGCACACTGGAGGGAAGCCGGTCACAGATGTCAGCGAGTGACTGGAACACACCATCGGTTTGTCTGGAGCGGATCAAGGCCCGAATGGCACCATCGCCGAGGTTACGCACCGCCGAAAGTCCGAAGAGAATGCGGCTGTCTCTAGGAGTGAAATCAGTTCCGGAGGCGTTCACATCCGGTGGCATCACTTCGATGCCCATGGCGTTGCAGTTGGAGATGTACCGCTGAACCTTGTCGCTGGCTCCGGCATTCACCGTCAGCAGTGCTGCCATGTAGGCCACTGGATAGTGCGCCTTGAGATAAGCGGTTTGGTACGTCACCGCTCCATAGGCCGTGGAATGGCTCTTGTTGAAGCAGTACTCGGCAAACAACACCATCTGGTCAAACAACTCGTCGGCCACTTTGGTGTCAACGCCGCGTTCCGTGGCTCCCTTCACGAAGATGCCGCGATGCTTCTGCATCTCCGAAACTTTTTTCTTGCCCATGGCCCGACGCAGCAGATCTGCTTCTCCGAGGGAGTAACCAGCCAGGTCCTGCGCGATCCGCATGATCTGCTCCTGGTACACCATGATTCCGTAGGTCTCACTCAGAATCGGCTCCAACGTGCTGTGGGCGAAGTCGATCGCTTCACGGCCGTGCTTGCGGTTGATGAACTTGGGAATCAAGCCAGCATCGAGGGGACCTGGTCGATAGAGAGCCAGGATTGAAGAGATGTCCTCCAGAGATGAGGGTTTCAGATCTCGCACGATCTGACGCATCCCCGTGGACTCGAGTTGGAAGATGCCCTCGAGGTCACCTCGGGCCAGCAGATCGAACGTTCCCTCATCTTCAGGAGGCAGCTGGTCGGGATCGATCCGAGTGCCACTGATCTGCTCGACAAGTTCGAGGGTCTTGTCGATCATTGTGAGGTTTTTGAGGCCAAGGAAGTCCATCTTCAGTAGGCCCATCGACTCCACGTCTTCCATGAAGTACTGGGTGATCACCTGACCGTCGTTGTTGCGCTGAAGAGGAACCAGTTCGTCGAGGGGATCAGCGGCAATCACCACTCCCGCGGCATGGACGCCGAACGTTTTGTTGGTTCCTTCAATGCGCATGGCCATATCGACCCAGCGCTTCACGATGGGATCTTTCTCGTAGCGATCCTTGAAGTCGGGATTCGGCGACTGATCGCCGATCATGGCTTTGAGCTTGGCGGGCTTGCCCCTAACCACAGGGATCAGCTTGGCCAGTCGGTCGGCATCGCCGTAGGGAATATCCAGTACGCGAGCCACATCCTTCAACACAGCCTTTGAGGTCATGCGGTTGAACGTGATGATTTGCGCCACCTTTTCGTCGCCATAGCGTCGCGTGACGTAATCGATCACCTCACCGCGGCGTTCAATGCAGAAATCGGTGTCGATATCAGGCATCGACTTGCGTTCCGGGTTGAGAAAACGTTCGAACAACAGGCCATTGCTGACGGGATCGATGTTGGTGATACCGAGGGCATAGGCCACCAGCGAGCCTGCCGCCGAACCACGACCCGGGCCCACCGGGATGCTCTGTTCGCGGGCGAAACGGATGTAATCCCAGACAACCAGGAAATAGGTGGGAAAACCCATCTGTTCCATGATCTTGAGTTCGTGGACCATCCGCTCGGCATACACCTCCTCGATGGTGTCGGCACCTGTCAGACCGAGACGGTCACGCAGACCCTGCTCGGTGATCTCTCGCAAATAGGTGACAGGGGTATGGCCATCAGGAATAGGGAAGCGGGGCATCTGATAACGGCCCAGGATGTCGTAGTCCTCGACTTTTTCTGCAACAGCAACGGTGTTGGCAATCGCTTCCTGCACCACCTCTGGCTCGAGGTGGTCGGCGAAGAGATGGCCCATCTCCTCTTCCGATTTGAGATATTCGGTGCCGGTGTAGCGAAGCCGCTTTTCGTCGCTGATCAGCTTGCCCGTAAGCACGCACAACAGGGCGTCATGGGCCTCCACATCATTGCGAGTGAGGTAGTGAGCGTCGTTGGTGGCAACAACCTTGATGCCCAGCTCACAGGCAATCTTGACGATCTCCACATTGACGATGCGATCTTCCGGAGATCCGTGGTCCTGAATCTCCAGGTAGAAGTCGTCACCGAAAATGCTCTGGTACCAGCGGGCCACATCACGGGCCACATCGGGTCGTTCACGCATGATGGCCTGGGGAACCTCACCGCCCAGACAGGCTGTCGCAACGATCAAACCCTCGGAATACTGAGCAAGCAGATGCTTGTCGACGCAGGCACGTGAAAAAATTCCTCGGCCCCGCATCCCACGCAGGTGGCTAATGCTGGTGAGCTTGACCAGGTTGCGATATCCGACGGCATTTTTGGCAAGCACCACCAGGTGATATCGACGTTCATTCTTGGGTTGCGGATCATCAATCGAACCATTGATGACATACATCTCATTGCCGATGATCGGCTTCACACCACTGTCCTTGCAGAGCTTGAGCAGCTCGACAGCGCCGTACATCACCCCGTGATCGGTGAGAGCCAGAGCCGGCATCCCCAGCTCCTTGGCGCGTTCCACCATCTGAGGAAGCTGGGAAGCACCGTCCAGCAAGCTGTAGTCGCTGTGGTTGTGAAGAGGGACGAATGCCATGCACCCAGCCTAGGCGCATGCGCAAGATGCAGTGCATGAGCAACCGTGACAACACCAGATGCGGTGCCACCCAGGCTGAATGCATGCTGTCAAGCGGGGACCAGACCCGCTTCAGGCCTGGACTTCATCACCTCCGCCACCTGCTCGTACTGATGGGCCACCTGCAGCAGACGGGGCTCTTCCAGCACATTGGCGATGAGCTGAACACCGATCGGCATACCGCCCGAATCGAAGCCGCAGGGGACACTGATGGCCGGAAGGCCAGCGAGATTGGCGGGAATGGTCAGCAAATCCGACAAGTACATGGCGAGTGGATCATCCGCATGGGCACCGTTCCTGAAGGCAGTACTGGGAGCCGTGGGCGTCAACAGCACGTCAACCGACTGGAAGGCCTTGTCAAAGTCACGCCGGATCAGCGTTCTCACCTGCTGCGCTTTCTTGTAGTAAGCATCGACATAACCGGCTGAAAGGGCATAAGTGCCGATCAGAATCCGACGTTGCACTTCACTGCCGAACCCCTCCGCACGACTTCTGGCAGTCATGGCAGCCAGAGATGTTGAATCATCGGCCCGATAGCCGTACTTCACGCCGTCGTAGCGCGCAAGATTGGCGGATGCCTCCGAAGGCGCGATCACGTAATAGGTGGCGATGCCATCGTTGAAGCGGGGGCAGCTCACATCCACCAGTTCGGCGCCAAGAGCCTTGAGCTGATCTGCTGCCGCCAGCACCGACGCCTTCACCTGCGGGTCCAATCCGTCCTGGTCAAAGCACTCGGTGACCAGACCGACCCGCAAACCCTTGATCGGAGCGGCAAGGCCAGCGGTGTAGTCAGGAACGGGAACATTCAGACAGGTCGAATCGCGAGGATCAGCTCCTGCCATGACCTGCAACAGTTCGGCGGCATCCGCCACCGATGAGGTGAACGGTCCCACCTGATCCAGGGAGCTGGCGAAAGCCACCAGGCCATAGCGACTCACTCTCCCGTAGGTGGGCTTGAGACCAACGACCCCGCAGAAGGATGCGGGCTGACGAATCGAACCACCGGTGTCGGAACCGATGGAGGCCAGACACTCGCCGGCGGCAACAGCCGCTGCACTGCCGCCGGAGCTGCCACCGGGCACATGCTCAGGATTCCAGGGATTGGCGGTGGCACCAAACGCGGACGTTTCGGTGGAGCCACCCATGGCGAATTCGTCCAGGTTGGTCTTACCCAGAAGAACCGCTCCGGAGGCCCAGAGCCGACCGGTCACCGTGGATTCATAGGGAGGAACAAACTGCTCGAGCATGCGACTGGAGCAGGTGGTGCGCACGCCCCTGGTGCAGAGATTGTCTTTAATGCCCAGGGGGATCCCAGCCAGTGGCGGCAAATCCTCGCCGGCACGACGAGCCTCATCAATGCGATCGGCATCGGCACGAGCACGATCCACCGTGACTTCAAGAAAGGCATGCACGCTGGGGTCGACCGCATCGATCCTGGCCAGGTGATGGTCGGTGAGTTCCCTAGCGGACACTTCCCCGGTTGCCAGTTGCTGACGCCACTCGGCGATCGCCATGGTCAGGATTTGCGTGCAGCTGAGACGCTATCAGTCAGATGCGTTCGCATCGGGCCAACTCAGCCCTGGGATTCGATCGTGAACGGTTCGGAACGACGACAGCGCACCAATGAATGATCGAGTGAAGCGGGCGATTCCGAGGACACATCACTCAGAAAAGCCGGTAGCTCCCGCTCCAGGGTGGAGCGGCGCACGAAAGGACCGAACCAGTAGGTGACGTCTGGGCCATGGGTCTGAACCCTGGCCCACCAAGCCATGCCTAAACCGTTGGCAAGTGAGCGCATCGGTCGGTTCAGAGGGCCCATGGCGGAGCGATGAAGTCCCGCCATTGTGCCACTTTTAACGCTGGTGAAAACATTCAAATTATCGACTTGCTGAGATTGCACGTTTTTAAAGATCGATGCTGCCATCGAAGGCTGGTGCTGTGGTCTGCGGAAGACGTTCGAGTTGCAGATCAATCCCTGGATCCTCGAGCAACGAGTGAGTGGCGTCAGGCTGGACGGACGGCTGTGTCCCAGCAGCATCTAATGGCAATAGATCTGAGGAGGAATCGTTGAGTTCCTCGTTTTGCGACATCTCATCCTGAGTGGCCAACACCGATGGCGGTGCGGAGAGCTGGGGCCGCACGATGCGGGGAGAGGGGTTCTGTCCCTGAAGTCCCTTCATCCAGCCTCGACGAGCCACCTCATACAGGCAGAGAGCGGTGGCGACGGAAGCGTTCAGGCTTGGCGTGACACCACGCAGCGGGATGCGAATCAACTGATCGCAATGACGACGGGTCAGCATGGAAAGGCCCTGGTCCTCGGAACCTGTGACCACCACCAGCGGACCTTCTAAATCGACTTCTTCAAGGGTCTGACCACCTTCCTCGGCAAGACCAACCACGCGATAGCCAGCATCCTTGAGGGTTTCCAGAGAGCGGTTGAGGTTGACAACCCGCGCCACAGGCAGATGTTCCAGGGCACCCGCTGCAACTTTGGCCACGGATCCCGTAAGACCTGCACTACGACGCTGAGGCAAAACCACTCCGTGAGCTCCTAGGGCCTCAGCGGAACGTACGATCGCTCCAAGATTATGGGGATCAGTGAGGCCATCCAGAGCCAACAGCAGCGGAGGTTCATTAAGCTCACTGCAGCCATGAATCAGATCTGGAAGGCTCAGGGTGTCTGCTGCAGCGGTCTGCAAAGCGATTCCCTGATGAACTGCACCACCGGTCATCTGAGCTAGACGCGCCCAGGTGACCTCCTCCACCAAGACTCCGGAGGCCTTGGCATCCCGGAGAAGCTGCATGAATTTGGGAGCACTGCGCATCTCACTGGTGCACCAGATGCGATGGATCGGACGACCTGCCTCCAGTGCGGCCTGGGTTGCATGCCGGCCCCAGAGCAGATCATCAGCAACCGAATCAGACCCATGGGGAGTGGCTTCGCCGCGGGGCTGATCTGGAACCTGACGGTCATTGCGTTCGGAACGACCGGGGCGAAAGTTACGGGACTCGCCATCACTAAAGCGACGGCCTCCTGCACGACGGTCTGAAAAACTCCTGTCATCGGCGCGACGCCCCTTAAAGCGCTGGTCGCCATCGCGGCGATCCTCAAAACGCCGATTCTCAAAACGCCGATCGTCAGAACGTCGCTCTTCGGGGCGCCTGCCTTCAAAACGCCTGTTGCCTTCACGACGTTCACCATCACGGCGATCCTCAAAGCGACGGCCTTCAAAACGGCGGTCATCCGGACGGCGGTCATCCGGACGGCGTTGTTCAAAGCGCCGGTCCCCATCACGACGATCGCCACGGCCTGGTGGTCTTGATGCATCTCTTGCCCCCCCACGGAATGCACCATTCCGGGACGGTCCGCGTCCTCGGAACTCTCCATCATGTGATCCACGCCATGGCGTGTCAGCTCGACTGTCGTCTCCCTCTCGTCGCCGGGATCCTGTCGGGCTGCCATCCACTCTTGGGCGACGACCACGAGGTCCACCACGAGACGGTCGTCCGCCTGAGGAATCACCACCACGGGAGGGACGGGCGGGGCGGCGATCAAAACGGGAGCTCATGAAATCGATGGTTATGACAGGGCGGTTTCGGTCTCCTCAAGTCGATCCAGAAGCTGGGCAAGCCGCGTCGGATTTTGCAAAAAGAGCCAGCCAACCATTGTCTCAAACCCTGTGGCCTTTCCATAAGCCGCAGGGTCGGCACCCCGTGGGCCGCGGCCAGCACGATTACGGCCACGACGCACAAGGTCTTTCTCCTCCTCGCTGAGCCAGGGTTCAAGCCGCTTGAGGGCAATCGCCTGGGCATCAGCACGAACTTCGGCAACCACAGCACGGTGCAGATCCTTGGATCGGCCGGCCTGCCGGCAGTGCCGCAAACGTTGATGGAGCTCCCAGACGGCATCCCCGAGCCATGCCAGCTGCAGAGGACCGAGATCCGTAGAACCTGCCGGAAGAGACTGTTGAAGCCGGATCCAGTCGCTCAAGCAGCCAGCTGGGTGTAAGCCGTCTCCAAATCGTCCACCAGATGGAGGAACGATTCAAGACGGACCAATTTCACGGTCTGGGTGACACGTGCATTGCCAACCACCACGAAACTGCGCTTGGCGTCTTTGCATTGTTTGGCCAGCTGCACCAAGGCGCCGAGACCAGAGGAATCGAGAAAGTCGATTTTGCTCAGATCAAAGACAGCAGGAAAGGCATTGGCCTTCAAAACATCCATCACGTAAGTGATGAACTGCTTTTCGGAGTAGGCATCTAACTGACCGGTGAAGTGAAACACCAGGCAGCCATCCTTCTGCTCAAATCCTCCACGGAGCGAAACCGTCAGTCGCTGCAGTTCAGTGATGGGACCAGACCCCCCATGTTGCGTCGTCGTCGTGCGAAGTGTAGTGATGCTCTTCGAGACAGACCACGCATCAACGTCGATCTGACATCAGCGAAACGAAACGGGCGAAATGGTGATCGGCATCGTGGGGGCCGGGACTCGCCTCAGGGTGATATTGCACACCAAAGATCGGCTGCTGCCGATGGGCCATCGCTGCCACGGTGCGGTCGTTGAGATTGAGGTGCGTCACCTCAATGCAGTCGGCGGGGAGACTCGCCGCATCCAGGGCAAAACCATGGTTCTGACTCGTGATCTCCACCTGGCCGCTGGTGCCACAGGGATGGTTGAGACCACGGTGTCCATAACCGAGTTTGAAGGTGTTGCCTCCCATGGCCAGACCGAGAATCTGATGGCCAAGGCAAATACCGAACAAAGGGAGATCCCGCTGCTGAATTAGACCTTTGGACAAAGCGATACCGTCACCAACGGCGGCCGGGTCACCCGGTCCGTTGGACAGAAACACCCCCTCAGGCTTGCAAGCCAGCACGCTCTGCAGGTCAGTTGATGCCGGCATAACCGTCACATCACAACCATGACTGACTAATCGATCGAGGATGGCGCGCTTGATTCCGAAATCGATCGCGACGACTCGGTAAGGAGTATCCGGCCTGCCGACCTGCAAGCGTCGGTCGAAATCAACTGCACAGGGAACGCTCCAGGCGTAGGGAGTAGTTGTCGAAACCCTGTTGGCGAGATTCAAGCCTTCCATCGAAGGCGCTGAACGCACCACCTCGAGCAGCTCCGCCGGCGAGCGTCCATCGGAGCTGATCACTCCATTCATGGCGCCTGTTTCACGCAGGTGGCGAACCAAAGCGCGAGTGTCGATGCCGTGGATTCCGACAACTCCATGAGCCTCCAACCAGTCCTGGAGACTTTGACGGGACCGCCAGTTGCTGGCCACCGGTGACAACTGCCGCGCGATCAGACCTTGAACATGCGGCTTGTCTGCCTCCTGA
Source organism: Synechococcus sp. BIOS-U3-1 (assembly GCF_014279975.1). Lineage (NCBI taxonomy): Bacteria > Bacillati > Cyanobacteriota > Cyanophyceae > Synechococcales > Synechococcaceae > Synechococcus > Synechococcus sp. BIOS-U3-1. The sequence goes on from NZ_CP047936.1 coordinate 1,503,404, forward strand.
TCATCAGGATTGACCCCGGTGTTTCCCAGTTCCGGGTAAGTGAAGGTGACCAGCTGTCCGGAATAGCTGGGGTCGGTCATGACCTCTTGGTACCCGGTCATGCCGGTGTTGAAAACAACCTCACCGACCACGCTGCCGTCGGCGCCACAGGGCAATCCGGAGAAAGCAGTGCCATCGGCCAGCACCAGCCATGCCGACTCACTGGATGAAGCAGTCATCAGCAGATGAATCCCCTCAACAACGCTGGAGCCCTCATCCTCCCTCGGCGGGGGTCAGCCCCAAGCGCAACTGCTCGAGACGCTCCCAGGCAAGGCCATCGTTCAGAGCCGAAAGAGCTCGCTGCGCTCCAGACTTCAAATCCATTTCCACACCGGCTACCCAAAGCACCAGAGCGCAATTCAAGGCAACAACCTCAGCCTGAGCTTGGGTGCCGCGACCCTGGAGGAGATCACTCAAAATCGCCTGATTGCACTCAAGATCGCCGCCACGTAGAGCTGAGAGAGGTGCCTCCTGAAGGCCGAGATCTCCAGGGGAGATTGATTCTGAACGCAACACTCCATTTTCAAGAATGCGCAACGCATTGGGTCCGGCCAGTGACGCTTCATCCAGGCCACCGGCACCGTGAACCACAACGGCTCGCTCTTGGCGAAGGCTCTGAAGTGCCTCCGCCATTGGATCAAGCAAGTCTTCTGTGGCCACGCCCAACACCTGACCATCAGGACGCAGTGGGTTCACGAGAGGTCCCAACAGGTTGAACACGGTGCGTACACCCAAACTGCGACGGAGTGGAGCCAAATTCACCAGAGCCGGATGCCATGCGGGTGCAAACAAGAAGGTCACTCCGGCTTTAGGGAGAGCATCCACCACCTGACCTGCAGGAGCCTGCAGATGCAGACCAAGGCCTTCGAGCACATCCGCTGATCCCACTTTGCCGCTAGCGCTTCGATTGCCGTGCTTGGCCACATGGGCACCGCAGGCTGCGGCTGTAAAAGCCACAGCGGTGGAGATGTTGAAGGTGTCCGCACCGTCACCCCCCGTGCCACAGGTATCCACCATCAACAATTCGGGGCGTGCCCCTGGCAGAGGACAGGCACCCCTTAACACCGCTGCCATAGCACCAAGCTCACCGCCGTTGACGCCGCGCGCCCTGATCGCAGCAAGAAAAGCCCCTGTCTGCACAGGCGTGAGCTCCTCGGAGAGCCAGGCCCTCATCAGTGCCGCTGCCCGGTCAGGGTCGAGCACTCCACCGTTGAGCAGAAGCTCCAGTGTCTGAGGCCAGGAAACGGATTGAGAGACCATGGGAGAAGAGGCCTGGAGCCTTAGGGATCGACGGACAGAAAAAAGCCCGGGTGCAGATGCACTCCGGGCCGGGTGATGGGGACATCAACACTATCCCTTAAAAAGGATGCGATGGCCAGTTCGACGCCAATCTCAACCCGCCCCAGAGCGTTGCGCTCTCCTGAGCATCCGCTCAATGCCTAGTTTGTTCTTTGTTCAGGGTCCGCGATGGCCGCTTTCCGCCTCGATCTGATCCGCCGCTACCTGAAGCCCCATCGACGCACGGTGCTGATGGGTGCGATCGCTCTGGTCGTCGTGAACATCCTGAGCGTCACCATCCCCCTCGAGGTTCGACGGGTGATCGATGACCTTCAAGAGGGTTTTGCCTTCTCCGATGTGCTCCAACAGGCGGGCTGGATCGTGCTGCTCGCCACGAGCATGGGAGTGGTAAGGCTCATTTCACGCCAGCTGGTCTTCGGAGTCGGGCGCCAGGTGGAGGTTGAGCTTCGACAGAAGCTGTTTGATCAGATGCTGCAGCAGGAGCCCGGATGGGTTCAGCAAACGGGCAGCGGTGAAGTGATCAGCCGTGCGACAAGCGATGTCGAAAACGTTCGACGGCTACTTGGTTTTGCCGTACTGAGCTTGACGAATACCGTTCTGGCTTACGCCTTCACCCTGCCGGCCATGCTGGCGATTGATCCCGGTCTCACAGTTGCCGCGATCTCCCTTTACCCGGTGATGCTCGGCGCCGTTCGCTTGTTTGGAGGGCGAATGATGCGGGAACAACGGCGCCAGCAGGAAGCGCTGGCAGGTCTCAGTGAACTGATTCAGGAAGACCTGTCAGGTATCGCAGCCATCAAGATCTACAGCCAGGAAGAACAGGAGCTGAATGCCTTCAGTTCCCGCAACCGCGGATACCGCGATACCGCCATTCAGCTAGCACGCACGCGCAGCACCCTCTTCCCCTTACTGGAAGGCATCTCGTCCATCTCCCTGTTGTTGCTGCTCGCTCTTGGGAGCGGTCAACTCCAGCAGGGCACCCTGTCGATCGGTGGCCTTGTCGCGTTGATCCTTTATGTGGAACGACTGGTGTTCCCCACCGCTCTGCTTGGCTTCACGCTTAATACATTCCAAACCGGACAGGTCAGCCTGGAACGCGTCGAAGAACTGCTGTCACGAAAACCCCTGATCAGTGATCCGATTCAACCGGAGTCACTGGAACTACCAGTACGCGGAGAGCTGGAGGCTCGCAACCTACACATCCGTTACGACGGATCCGATTGCGACACCCTGAACGGGCTGAGTTTCCAGATTCACTCAGGCGAGCTGGTGGCCGTTGTCGGTCCAGTGGGCTGTGGCAAGACCACATTGGCTCGCGCTTTGGGCCGCATGGTGGAAGTGCCGGCTAATCAATTGTTCCTCGACGGGCACGACCTCACCAACCTGCGCTTGAACGACCTGCGCGAACAGATCGCACTCGTTCCTCAAGAGGGATATCTCTTTACGAGCAGTTTGGCGGACAACCTGCGCTATGGCGAACCCGAAGCAGACAGCGGACGGGTTGAAGCAGCAGCCGATCAGGCCCGCTTGCTGGGAGATGTACGCGGATTTCCCGATGGGATGAACACGCTTGTCGGAGAACGAGGAATCACTCTCAGTGGAGGCCAGAGACAGCGAACCGCACTAGGCAGGGCATTGCTCTTGAAGGCTCCTGTTCTGGTCCTGGACGATGCATTGGCGAGCGTTGACAACAACACCGCTGCCGAGATTCTCGCTTCGGTGCGACGTCAGACACAGCGCACGATTGTGATGATCAGCCATCAACTTTCTGCTGCAGCGGCATGCGACAGGATCTTGGTGCTGGACCAAGGACGATTGGTGCAACAGGGGCACCACGCTGACCTGATCAAAGAACAGGGTCTCTATCGGAGTTTGTGGGAACGGGAACAGGCTGCTGAACGGCTGGAAACGGTGGCCTGACGCAAAGGTTGCGCAATGTACGGGCGACAAACCCCATTGCCTCGGCTTAGCTGGAGTCTCTGCTGCCGAACCATGACGTCAGGTACACCTTTCTCGGTCCGCTGCACCCTGACGTTCGGGGATATCTATGGCCAGATCCTTGCCTGGATGGCCGTGATTTTTGTGAGTCTCGCCGCAGGGCTGGCCCTGATGGGATCCTCTCGACCAGTGTTTGCACTGGTGGGAGTCGGCTTGATTCTCGTGCTCAGCGTTCCGTTTCTGCTGTTCGCCTTCGTCACCACACTGCTCAATCACATTCGCCTGGATCCGATGACATCTGCCTAGGGTTGCGACACAGACAAGGATGTGATGCTGCCCAACTGGCTCACTGGTTCTCAGCAAGGACAATCAGACAGCAACGCTGACGAGCGTCACGTTGTTCTCGGTACCCCTCTGAAGGCGCCGCTGATGGAGGACCAGGAGGAAATCATTTTCGGCTGCGGATGCTTCTGGGGCGCGGAAAAGGGGTTTTGGCGGCTACCGGGTGTTGTCTCCACAGCCGTTGGTTATGCCGGTGGCCAGATGGCATCTCCCAGCTATGAGCAGGTCTGCAGCGGACGGACTGGACACACCGAAGTGGTTCGCGTGGTTTACAGCACCCCAGCCATCGACGTCAGCGATCTGCTCAAGCTGTTCTGGGAATGTCATGACCCCACGCAGGGGGACCGCCAGGGCAATGACCAAGGCAGTCAGTATCGATCTGCGATCTACACCACCACGCCCCGGCAGATGCAATTGGCCCTGGCCAGTCGGGACTGGTACCAACAGGCCCTAACTCAGGCCGAACGAGACAGCATCACGACCGAAATAGCCGCTGACCGAACCTTTTACTTCGCTGAGACTTACCACCAGCAATATCTGGCGCGACCCGGCAGCAGGCCCTACTGCTCGGCCATGCCCACAGGGATCAGCCTCGGGGCTTTTGAAGACGCCGACTTTCGATTGCCCAGTCAGGTCTGGAACCATTACGACTGGAGCATCAGTCACTGCGTCTTGCGTGGTGACAACAGTCCGATCCAGCTGCAGCCATGAATGATTCACTTCCCGACAGGGTGGTGATCGCCGTCATCACGCTGACGGTGATCCTGGTCTTCGCATTGGCTTTCACCCTGAGACCCCGCTCAGAGCATGAGCGTCCTTTTCTTTGGCGTGATCCGTCCCCTGCACCTGCCGCCCAGGTCACAGCTCCGCATCCGAGGGGAACCCTGGCGATCTGACCACTTCCTCCCCTCTGATCCAACCGACCTGGCATCGACCTGGCAAGGTTGGGAATGACTGGACTGATTGCGAGGCGTGCCCACCATTCCTGAGCCGAAGCCACCTCGCCGTCTGCACCCACTTCCGAACGGCCTTGTGGAGCTTTATGGCTTGATCGCTGTGCTGGTGGTGTTGATTCCGGAGTGGATCGCTGATGGCACTCTCAGTCTTGGGGACAACAAACGACGGTCCAACCTGCCGATTGCATCCAGAGCTTGGAGAACACTGCCGGAGCTGCAGCTTGCTTCGATGAGTCTGTCGTCGCTACGTCAGCTAGGTAGGCAACTAAGACTCTGGGGGTATGCGGGCGACAGCCGCGACAGGCTCACAACAAGACTGCTGACACGCATCAAGCGACACACGAAGAGCGGGAATGCCTTGTGATAGCTTGCATCTGCCGTCGGGGCGTGGCGCAGCTTGGTAGCGCACTACTTTGGGGTAGTAGGGGTCGTGGGTTCAAATCCCGCCGCTCCGATGTCACAGTCCAATCCATTGCTTAAGCCCCTCAAATGAGGGGTTTTTTTATGCAATTCTCTTAAATTTGCTCAAGCCAATTAACAACAATCTCAATCAATAGGCATAGGGTCACGCGCTCAGGAGCAATTCATTTGCAGGGCAGATGGGTGATCACGAGATGACGCTGGCCGTCAATCTTCAGCCATCCCTCATCTCTGAGCAGACCGATGACCCTGGTCACTGTCACACGGGTGGTGCTCAGGGCACTCGCCATCTCCTGATGGGTGAGGCGCAGATTGAGACGCAATCCGTGTTCACAGGGCTGTCCATAATCCTGGGCCAGCAACTCCAGAAAACCTCTGACACGCTCCTCAACTCGACGCAGACCAAGCAGAGAGAGAAGATACTCCGACTGCCTGTGACGAAGCACGACCGCTCCCAACAGATCGTTAGCGAGGTCCTGTGACTCACGCACCTCACCCATGGTCATGCAAAGAAGATCTGAGTCGGTGAGGGTGATGGCTTCATAGGCCTGCACCGTGCTCAACGGCTCACCGAAGGTTTCATTAGGACCTGCCAAGCCCAGCAACAGCTCATCGCCATGCACAGAAACAGCTCCGAGCTTCACCATGCCATTAACAACAAGCCACAACTTGTTTTTGTGCAGTGGCACAACGTTTCCCGCGGCGAGATGCAAGCGATTTCGATTTTGAGAACTGGAGTCCAGAAGGCAAGGCCTTACTTTTTATGTGTTTGATTCTGCAGCAGATTCGACAGCATCGACTGACGATTCCCTACCGACGAGTGTATGGAGCGCAACATCACATACCCAGACGAAGAGTCCGCAATCGAATCAATAAGGAGTGTTCAAAAGTATCGAAAGATCAGGGCAAAAACGGCCAATCGGTTGGTGTCAAACGGCGCAATGATCGTGCAGGAGGCTTGCAATTACTGAGCAATCCGTTCAACGACGGGCCGCGACTTGCTGAGAATTTCATCTGCAAGGGGAATCAAACCGAGCTGATCAACTTGGTTCTGGAACTGGTTGCTCAGCATGAAGTCAAGAGTTGCTCTGATTGCCTGCGTGTTGTCGCCGTTTCCAGACCTGTAAGCCAGAACCCAGATCAGCGTGACGATCGGATAGGCACCCTCGGCCGAAGGGTTGGGGCTGCTGCCGGCAAGATTGAAATCCAGCTCAAGGCCTTTGAGGGTCTTAGCGCCAGAGATCACACTTGGCCTTAGGAACTCTCCGGCGTTGTTCTGCAACGCAGCAAACCTAAGGCTGCCCTTGAGATGGGACGGAGAGATGTAACCAATAGCCCCTCTCCTGTTATCGATCGCAGAGGCAACTCCGGAGTTCCCTTCAGCAGCAATCGCATTGCCTGCTGGCCAGCGAATTGACGCGCCGGTCCCCAAAGGCCATTGCGAGGAAAACGCCTGCATGGATTGAGTGAAGGCATTGGTGATGCCAGAGATATCCGATCGATGCACCCAGGTCAGAGAACCCTGCTTGCAACCAAGCTGTTTCCAGTCAGTGATCCTGCCACTAGCCACCTGAACGGCCTGCTCCTGGGTCAGCTGCAAGTCGCACCCGGGTTGGTTGTATGCAAAAGCGATGGTGCTTCCAGCAATCGGGATTTGAACCACACCACGCCTCACCTTGGCCAGGTCCTTGGGTTGCATCGGAGCATCAGAAACCGTGAAATCAACGGCCTGCCTGATCAAAGCCCATTGAGCCTCAGCTGAGCCCGAGGATCGATACCTCACCTGAGGACCACCTGCGCGAGCCATCTGGTCAAACCATTTTCGGTAGAGCCTGGCGGGGAGGGAGGTGCCGACACTGGTCAGAGACGACTCTGAAGACGCCGACACACCGGTTGCAACAGCGAGCAGGGAGAACAAAACGACAGCCTGCCTGGCAAAGCTCATGGGTGGCCTGAAGGGAAGCGACCCATCCTTAGCTGAGAGAAGAACCTGGCAGGATCCGTGAGCATTCTTCTTGAACGCAGTTCATGAACGCTTTCAAGCGCTGAGGCAGTGAATCAAGACTTATGGACGGAAGCACCTGAAGGCAATCGCGTCGATGCCGAATAACGCGTCAGCCATCGATTCACTCGCGTTCGCTGACAAGTCGGGACTTCCTCCAGCAAATGGGAGAGCTCGAGCGCCCCGAGACGCTTCAGTTCGCGTACATCAACATGCCAGAGACATTCCGCCTCGCGAATCAGACGAGCCCAGGTCCGAACCTGCTGCCAGCGCTGCAGGCGAGAACGAATGGAAGGCGGATGCCTTGGAAAATCCATGACATCAGCCTGGCTATCTGAACTGCAGTACCGGCAAACCCACCGCGAGACTTCCGACTGCTAAAGCAAATCAGGACGCCAGGGGCAATTTGGGATCAACAGGCGAAACGGGGAAATCGAGATCGCAGGCCTCCCTCACTGATAGACGCCTGGCCCAGGCTCCTTTCACTGGCTCGTTCCAACGGAAACCGGCTTCCCTCGCGAGATGACGGTCGTTGTAAGACACCTGGGCACGCATCAGCTGGCGTGGCTCAAGGCCATGCTCAATCAACTGCTCAAGGTGATCACAGCGCCGGAAGACCTCCACCAAGTAGATGCAATCAGTGAGGGCACGATGGGCCGCCCAAACTGGGATTTCATAGGCCAGGGCCAGATCACGCACCGATGGCCGTGATCTGAGCTGACGATCCGCAGGCCAGCGGATGTCCTCCATGCTGCAGAGCCAGCGTTTGTCGGTGGCGGGCAGGTGGCCACGCCCGAACCACTGGCGATCGAAGGCAGCATTGTGAGCCACCAGCACATCAGCAGCATCCAGCAACGACTGGAGGTAGTCGAGGGCTGGTCGCCAGGGCTGAGACAGGTTCGTCGCTGAAGCAGGAATGCGATTGATCGCTTCCGCGGCATTGGCCTCTACCGGCAATAAAAACGATTGCTGCGCCAGCACCTGGCGACTGGGCACATCAAAAAGAATCACACCCACTTCAAGGCAGTGATCCAGCTGCGGATCCAGACCTGTGGTCTCGGTGTCAACGATCAGCAACGTGCGCGCTGGAGCCAGATCATCGTCTTCCGCCTTGAGGGCTGCACTGATCTCCTGAGGATCTGCCGCTTGCGCTGATGAAACCTCATTGAGCTGCTGCAAGGGGTGCTGAACTGGAGGTGATGCGGGATGACCTCCGCCCAAGGACAACAGATCGAGCTGACCTGGTACCGGTTGATTGTCCATGCGCTGCCTCCCTCCTGGATCACTCCATTCTCCGTCCTTCATCCACGCTTCCTAGGGTTTCGCCACCAGTTCGACTGCTTGTCATGGCCCTCACCGTTGGTGACAGCGTTCCGTCCATCAACCTGGAGGATCACGAAGGCAACAGCTGCGCCATCAGCGAGCGCAACGGCACCCCCCTCGTGTTGTTCTTCTATCCCAAGGACGAAACGCCGGGCTGCACAGCGGAAGCGTGCGGCTTTCGTGATTCCCATCAAGAACTCAAACAGTTAGGAGCTCAGGTCTGGGGCGTGAGCGGCGACGATCTTGTGAGCCATCGCCGCTTCGCCGAACGCCATCAGCTGCCCTTCCCCTTACTCAGTGACAGCGATCAACGTTTGCGCAGGGCTTTCGGCGTACCCAAAACCCTCGGCCTACTGCCTTCAAGGGTGACTTACGTGATTGATGGCCAAGGTGTGATCCAGCACGTGTTCAATAACTTGCTTGATGGCCCGGCCCATGTGCGCGAAGCCATGCAGGTCCTGCGTTCGCTGCAGCCCAGTCAATGAGCAGCTGGGTTCGTGTGCGTGACTGCTGGACCCTGTCCCCGCGCCAGCCGCGGGGACTCGTGGAATTTGTCGGCGGCAGCTACCTGTCAGCGACCCCACAGATCAGCTACAGGCGTCTGCTCGAAGGACTGGCGGCTCGTGGGATTGCGGTACATGCCTGGAGCTACGTGCCCGGTTTTGATCACCAGCTTCAGGCTCGCGAGGCATGGAGTGCCATGCGCGCCTGCCGCAATCGATTAAACGACCGCTTGAGCCAACTGCCTCCACCTCTGCGTCTTGGCCACAGCCTGGGTTGCAAACTGCATCTGCTCGCACCAGACGGAGGCCGAAACTGCAGCGGCCTTGTAGCGCTTAGCTTCAACAACTTCACTGCGGATCAGTCGATTCCTCTGCTTGGTGTCGTCGCTCCAAGCTTGGGAGTCAGCACCGAATTCAGCCCAAGCCCCAGGGAAACACTGCGCCTGATCGAGCGGCAGTACCTGCAACCTCGCAATCAGGTGGTTCGGTTCAACAGCGACCAGATCGACCAGAGCCTCGATTTGATCACAGCCTTGCAGGCACGTCAGGGAGATTGCAGCGAGCTCCTCCGGCTGCCTGGAGATCACCTCACACCCGCCAGTGCTGGTCTGCGAAGACAGTTTCTGGGCGATTGGGCGGAAGGCAGCGACAGGCAGCAACAGGTGAATCGTCTTCAGGACCTGATCACCTCCTGGGCACTGAGCGGCACCGTCTCCTCCGGGTAGATCACTGAATTGGCCTTGGGTTCTCCAAAGACGTCGTCGTCACTGAGTGCCGTCTCGATCAACTCAATGGGAACACCGTCGTCTTCGATGATGGCCACCTTGAAGCCGCTGAACGGTTCATAGGGCCCGAGAAGCAAGTGCTCATCCGCCACGGCGACCTCAAGATCATTCACTTGAAACGCCACATGCGGAGTGGACTGAATCAAAGGATGCAGGCAGCTGCCGGACTCGAAGCGGTGAAACTGAATCCGGAAACCGCCGGGGTCCTCGCCACCGGATGTGTACATGCGAAAGGTTGAGCTGTAGTGCTCACCCGGGCGTTGCTCCGAGGTTGGAACACCCATGTGGTGGTAGCGATAGCTGACGTTGGGCTTGCGTTTCATCACGGTTGATGACCAATGGATTCACCATGACTTGCGTCCTGGTGAGCAGCTGGTGAACAGGAGGAGAGTTTTCAGGCCAAAACGCTGGGCTCAGGCACGCAAACGGTCGAGCACCGAACGATCTTCAAGGGTGCTGGTGTCCCCGGTGACTTCCTGGCCTGCCGCGAGAGCGCGGAGGATTCGGCGCATGATTTTGCCGCTGCGGGTTTTGGGCAGAGCATCACTGCAGCGAATCTCATCGGGCCTGGCGATCGGGCCGATCTCCTTGCCCACATGGGCCCGCAGTTCCGCGATCAGGGCATCATCCGGTTCGCGTCCTGAGTCAAGAGTGACGAACGCGACGATGGCCTCTCCCTTCAGATCATCAGGACGACCCACAACGGCAGCCTCCGCCACGGCCGGATGACTGACCAGCGCGGATTCGATTTCCATGGTGCCGAGTCGGTGGCCGGAGACATTGATCACGTCATCCACACGACCCATCACCCAGAAGTAGCCATCGGTGTCACGACGGGCACCATCACCGGCGAAATAGATGTGACTTCCATCAGCAGGGCGGATGTGCTCCCAGTAGCTCTCACGGAAGCGCTGAGGATTGCCATGCACAGTGCGCATCATCCCCGGCCAAGGACGTCGCACCACCAGGTAACCGCCTTCATCGGCTCCAACAGAGTTGCCGTCGGCATCAACAACGTCGGCTTCAATCCCCGGTAAAGGCAACGTCGCTGAACCAGGCTTGGTCGGCGTTGCACCGGGCAGTGGACTGATCATCACGCCGCCGGTCTCGGTCTGCCACCAGGTGTCGATGATCGGGCAACGACCGGAGCCGATCACATCCCGATACCACATCCAGGCCTCAGGATTGATCGGTTCACCCACGGTGCCCAACAAGCGCAGGCTGCTCATGTCGTACTGATCAGGCACCTCACGGCCGTTTTTCATGAACGCGCGAATGGCAGTGGGAGCGGTGTAGAAGATCGTGATGCCGTGCTTCTGAATCAGCTCCCAGAACGCACCAGGCTTGGAGGGACGCGGCGCTCCCTCGTACATCACCGTGGTCGCACCATTGGAAAGCGGGCCATAAACGATGTAGCTGTGACCGGTGATCCAGCCCACATCAGCCGTGCACCAGTAGACGTCGTCATCACGGATGTCGAAGATCCATTGAAAGGTGAGATGGGCCCAGAGGTTGTATCCCGCCGTGCTGTGCACGACACCCTTGGGTTTGCCTGTGGAGCCTGAGGTGTACAGCACGAACAGACGATCTTCACTGGCCATCGGTTCCGCAGGGCAGTCGGTGCTCTGCGCCTCGACCAGCTCATGCCACCACTGATCACGCCCGTCGACCATCTCCACAGCCTGCTCGGTGCGTTGCACCACCAGCACGGACTGCACGGTTGGACAGCTGCCATTGGCAAGAGCCGCGTCAACAGCCGGCTTCAGTGAAACGGGCTTGTCCTTGCGGAAGCCGCCATCGGCGGTGACCACCGCCTTGGCTTCGCCGTCGATCAAACGATCGCGCAGGGCTTCAGCTGAAAAACCACCGAACACCACGGAATGAGGTGCACCAATGCGGGCACAGGCGAGCATGGCAATCGCCGCCTCAGGCACCATCGGCATGTAGAGCGCCACCAGATCGCCCTTGCCAATTCCCATCGCTTTGAGGGCATTAGCAGCCTTGCAGACCTCGGCGTGCAGCTCGCGATAAGTGAACCGTCGCACATCCCCCGGCTCGCCTTCCCAAATTAATGCCGTTTTGTTGGCCTTCTCGCTTTGGAGATGCCGGTCAAGACAGTTGTGGGAGATGTTGGTGGTACCGCCCTCGAACCAGCGCGCAAACGGCGCATCCGACCAGTCGAGGACCTTGTCAAAGGGAGTGAACCAGGACAGTTCCTTGCGGGCCGCCTCTCCCCAGAAAGCTTCAGGATCCTGGCGAGCAGCGTCGGCCATGGACCGATAGGCCTCCATACCACCGATGCGAGCTGAACTTGCAAAGTCCATGGGCGGCTCGAAAACGCGTTGCTCCTGAAGCACGCTTTCGATGGTGGATGTCTCGCTCGTCATCGGAGGTGTCCCTGTTTCGCCTAGGGCAAAAGATAGTTGCCACAGCGCATCCAGACAGAACCTTGGATCAAACCGTTTCGAACGACAGACGAACGACAGAACGCTCATCACCTCTGGATGCGGTCAGCAGGCAAAAGTCAGCGATCAATCGGTGGTCAGTCAGTGGTCAATCAGTGGGAGCTCCGATCAGAATGGTTGAAATTCAAGGAGCAGCCTTGTCCGGACTGCATGCCGACATCAGACTGGTTCTCGCTGAGTTCTTGCTCAATGACGACACCAGACATAGGTGTGATTTCTGAATCAGCTCACCACCCAACCCAAGGCCTGCCTGTTTGATCTGGATGGCTTATTGCTTGACACCGAGCCGCTGCATGCACGTGCCTGGCAACAGGCGGCATGCCATTTCGGCACCGACCTTGCAACAGAGCAGCTGATCCAGCTGCAGGGACGACGCCGACTCGACAACGCAAGGCTCGTGTGCTCCTGGATCGATCAACGGATCACACCAGAGCAACTGCTGGCCGTCAGACAGCCCATCGCAGCACAGCTTTTGCCTCAGGCCGAGGCCATGGAGGGAGCGGAATCGCTGGTACGCACGGCTGAACGCCTTGGCATTGCGACGGCCCTAGTGACCAGTAGCGACCGAGCATCAGTGCAACACAAAATTGGCAATCACCCCTGGGTCAGTCGCTTGCAGCTGATGATTTGTGGCGATGATCCCGGACTGAAGGCCGGCAAGCCCGCTCCTGATCCTTTCCTGCTAGGGGCTGAGGTTCTAAAAGTCAGTCCAGAGGAGTGCTGGGCCTTTGAAGACTCAAGAGCTGGATGTGAATCAGCGCTAGCCGCTGGATGCCTGGTTTGGCGTCTACTCAGGACGACTGAAGGAATTGATCAGTTGGAACACAAGGAGCAGGGATCGCTGCAATCAGATCGTCTGTTTGCCATCAACCGACTCACTGAAGCCGAGAACTGCCTGCAATCGTTAATCAGTACAGGCGACTGAGCACGAAATCGGGGAGCTCCAACAGAGCCGTGCGATAGGGAGAATCCGGGAGCCAGGTGAGAGCTTCGCGGGACTCTTGAGCGAAGGTTTCAGCCAATTGACGGGTACGGGCAATCGCATCCGACTCACGCACCATGCCAAGTGCTTCGTCGAGATCACCTTCAATACTGAATTCGCGTTCGATCAACACACCCATGGCTGGATTGCGCTCTAAGGCGTAAAGCGCTGGTGCAGTGAGATAACCACTGGACAGATCGCTGGCAGCAGGTTTGCCGAGTTGCTGATCACTGGCGGTGAAATCAAGAATGTCGTCTACCACCTGGAAGGCCAGACCGAGCTGGCGCCCGTAGCGATAAAGGGATTCCAATTGAGGTTCGGTACAACCGCTCAAAACACCTGCGGCACGGGCACTGTTCGCAACCAGAGATGCGGTCTTGCAGTAACTCTTTTCCAAGTAAGTCTCAAACGTCTGACCGGTGTCGTAGCGGAACAAACCCTGCTTGACTTCACCATCAGCCAGATCCATGATCACGCGGCTGAGCAACTTCACCACATCCAGATCATCGAGATTGGCGAGGTGCCAACTGGCCTGGGCAAATAAGAAATCACCGGCCAACACGGCTACTCGGTGATTGAAACGACTGTGAACGGTTTCAACACCGCGGCGTGTCGCAGCCTCATCGACGACGTCATCGTGAACGAGCGATGCGGTATGGATCATCTCGGTGATCTCTGCCAATCGGCGATGCCGAGACGTGAGCCCGCCATCACTGGCAAGAGCTCTTGAAATCAACAAGACGATGCCGGGCCTTAGGCGTTTGCCACCTGCACTGAACAGATGTTCTGCAGCCGCCTGAAGAATCGGATGACCCGCTCCGATCAGACTGCGAAGATCGCTGAGCAGGATCTCCAAATCCGCCTCAACCGGCTCCAGCAAATCGGTGACGGTGGTCATGAATCCTCTCAGTGCGCAGATCCTAGAAGGCGTCGACCGTTCACTGCAGTTGCACCATCTCAACCCGTGGCCGTTGACCCAGCCATGACGTGGCACGGTCCGCGAATCCCTCAGCATCCGCCGTCACACAGATACGCGTTGCCTCCAGGGCGAGGGGCTGAGTCAGGCCTTCGGGCACTGGCTTCCCCAGCAAGGCATCGAGCTGACTCGCAACAGCCATTGCTGGATCGATCAGCCGAATGGATTGCGGCAACAGGTTGTTGAGTAGCGGCGTCAGCAATGGATAGTGCGTACAGCCCAAAACCACCGACTCCACAGACGCCTCCATAAGGGGTTGCAGGTAGCGACATGCGGCTTCGCGCAGGGCTTCGGAACGCAGATCTCCGCTTTCAATCAAGGGAACAAAGTCAGGACAGGCCTGCTGCACCACAAGCGTCCCTGGATGAAGAGCCTCGATGCTTTCCCGGTAGGCCCCCGATGCAACCGTTGCGGGTGTAGCCAGCACCCCGACCCGGGATTCCCGAACCATTGCCGCAGCTGCACCAATCAGGCCAACCACTGGAACACCTGCTTGTCCTTCCGCAACATCCCTGGCCAAGGCATTCGTGGTGTTGCAAGCCATCACCACAGTGGAGACATGATGCTGGCTGAGCCAACTCACCACTTCAGCGGCAATGCTGCGGATTTCAGCAGGTGAGCGACTGCCATAGGGAACACGAGCCGTATCGCCGAGATAGATCACCTGCAGGGATCCATGGCGTTCCAGAACACGACGCAGGACTGTGAGTCCCCCCAGGCCACTGTCAAACATGCCAAGACGGATGGTCATCGCACACCCTGCAGATACTCAAGGATGCCGGTGGCAATAGCTAGAGAAAGCCGACGTCGATGCGATGCGCTGGCCAACCTCGGGGAGTCGAGACGGCCCGTCACAAAACCTGTTTCCACTAACACCGAAGGCATGGTGGTGCGACGGATCACAAAGAAGCGGCCACGACGGACACCACGATTGGGGCTTCCCGGAGACACATTCAGCACCTGCTGCTGAATGTGAGCAGCAAGCCGTGCAGAGCGGGGATCGGAAAAATAGAAGGTTTCAATGCCGTTCACTTCCGGTCGAGACATGCTGATGGCATTGGCATGAATGCTCACAAACGCCGTTGCACCGAGTCGGTTGGCAAGCGACACCCTCGGCGGCAGATCCACATCCACCTCTGCCGTTCGGGTCAGGGTGACCTGGACGCCTTTGGCCTCAAGCAAGCGAGCCACCTGAAGAGAAACATCGAGAACAATTTCCGACTCGCGAATCCCCCTGATCCCGACCGCACCGGGGTCAGGTCCCCCGTGGCCTGGATCGATCACAACCCTGTAACGACCACGAGACACACTCGGGAGCCCGGCCGCATTCACCGGAGTCCGCGTGGGCTTGATGCGAACGCCGCCCCAGCGTCCGGAACTCGCTCGATTGAGATCGCCTTCCCCAATGGTGCGCAGGCCTCCAGTGGCCAGCCCCTCGAACATCAACTTCCAGCGATCCGGTGAGGTGCCGATCAGTCGTAACTGACCGGGATCGAGTTCAACTCCGGGGTTGAATTCGATCACCAGACGTGTAGCTCCGGGGTTGGGCTTGCCCAGTCGAACCTCGCGGACGGGACCGGAACCACGAAGCTTGCGGGTCCGGCTCAGCTCACCAGGAAAATCGATCCAGACACGCGGTCCACGACCGGCTTCACCCGCTTCAAAAAAGGCCTCAAGGCGTGCGCCTGTGGCCGTGCGTAACTGAAGAACTCCATCTCGTCCCAGCGACCAGGCCGCCAAGGCACTAGCGGCACGAGCGGGCAGCGCCATCAACAAGCCTGCGCTCTGCAGAACGAGGGCAGCCAGCAGAACGCTGAAACGACGAGGTAGCCGAGGCATCAGATTCAGAACAATGCGGTTCTGCGGTGCTTCAGGCAAGGCATCTGAGTGCGGATGCGCTCAAGATGATCCAGGTCAACCGGAGCGACTGCAGCCCCCGGGCTAACCCCGGCATCGGCAAGCACTGTTCCCCAGGGGTCAATGACCATGGAATGGCCATGGTTCTGACGTCGGCCTGAGTAGACACCCGTTTGTGCAGGGGCAAGCACGTAGGAAGTGTTTTCGATAGCACGGGCCTGCAGCAGCACCTGCCAGTGGTCCTTACCCGTAAAAGCCGTAAAAGCGGCGGGAATCATCAACAACTCAGCTCCTGCTCCGATCAGATCTCGGTAGAGCTCAGGGAAGCGCACGTCGTAGCAAATCGACAGCCCCACCCGACAGAGTCCAGGAACATCGACAACGGGTGGAGGGGTTGAACCCGGGTTGAAAGAGGCTGACTCTCGATAGGAACTGCCGTCTGCCAGGTCAACATCGAACAGGTGGATCTTGTCGTAACTGGCAAGGATCTGACCATCGCGACCCACCAACTGGGCGCGTTGATAAGTGTGTGCATCGTCGCCGACAGGGACAGGGAAACCGCCGCCCAAGATCACCACTTGATAACGACGCGCCATGGTGACCAGAAAGCTGGAAGCCTGTTCTGCTAAAGCCGGCGCTAGTTCCAAACGCAGTGCATCCTCACCGAGAAAGGCAAAATTCTCGGGAAGTCCGATTAACTCGGCTCCCCGTCTTGCAGCCAGGTCGATTTGTTCCTCGGCAGCACTGAAATTGCTTTGCGGGTCAGAACTGCTAGTGAGTTGCACGGCCGCCGCCAGGAAATCACGCACAGAGATCAGAGTTCAGTCGATGAAATCGTATGGCTGACGGGTGCTCCGCGCTCTAGACAGGAACGGCTCTTAAAACACCGGGTTCAACCTGGGTCGGTACGACTTGAATCTGATCCAATCCAGCACAGCAGCTGAAATCGGCATCGTGGTTACCAATTCCAATCAGCCGTTGACCGTGCGAAGCGATGCGTAGACAGGCCTCCGGATCATGGTTCCACTGGTTCCAGAGGGCCAATGCAGCCTGGAGTTCATCATTCGCTACCGAAGCACCGGCCGACACAAGCAGCTCACCAACCGCTCCAGCAGCCAGAGAATCTTCCAGGGAATAGGTCCCTTCCCAGCCACTGCCGAGAATGAGAATCCGCTGGTGTTGTCCTGCCAGCAGTCGCTGTGCAACAGCGCGTCGGTTGGGCAAAGCCGCGGTAACAACGCAGGCGACATCGCGGACGCGCTGCAACGCGCGGGTGCCGTTGGTGGTACTCATTAACAAACGCTTGCCCTGGACCACCTTGGGAGTCACCGCCACAGGGGAATTACCGAGGTCAAAGCCCTCGAGCATGCAACCACCACGCTCCCCCAACAGCACACGAGAAGATTCGGGCCATTGCAGCGCCTGGGCACGCAGCTCATCGAGATCAGCGAAGGCTTGCACCGCCTCAGCACCGTTATGCAGCGCCCAGGCAATCGTGGTCGTGGCACGAAGAACATCGATCACGACCGCTGCGTCGGGACCATCGGCCGAACCGATCGTGTCGGGAACATCCGCAGCTGCATGAAAATAGGAAACCTGCATGGCCACACTCACCGTCAGCGTGCGTCACAGTACCGAGATCACCCCCGCTGAGGTGGATTCCAGATGGCTCTGTTCCGCTCCGGTCCCGGCACCAGGGATCTGCGCGCCTTCATTCAATTGCTGGAGGAGCGGGGTCAACTCAAGCGGATCACGGCACCAGTGGATCCAGATCTCGAGTTGGCGGCCATCGCTGATCGCGTGTTGGCAAGCGGTGGACCGGGACTGCTATTCGAAAACGTGATCGGATCCTCAATGCCGGTTGCGGTGAACCTTCTCGGCACTGTGGAGCGTGTTGTTTGGAGCATGGGGCTTGAACATCCAGAGCAGCTGGAGGATTTGGGCGAACGTCTGGCACTGCTACAGCAGCCACGCCCCCCGAAAGGATTAGGGGAAACCAAGAAATTCGCCCGAGTGTTCTGGGACTTAGTGAAAGCCAGACCAGACAGGGATCTGCTGCCGCCATGCCGACAGCAAGTGTTCCAAGGAGATGAGGTCAACCTCGACAACATTCCTTTAATCAGGCCCTGGCCAGGCGATGCCGGCGGCGTGATCACACTTGGATTGGTGATCACAAAAGACCCTGAAACCGGCGTCCCCAACGTGGGGGTCTACCGGCTTCAGAAACAGTCGGTTAACACCATGACTGTGCACTGGCTCAGCGTTCGGGGTGGTGCAGGCCATCTACGCAAAGCGGCTGCACTTGGCAAGAAGCTTGAGATCGCCATCGCGATCGGTGTGCATCCACTGCTGGTGATGGCGGCCGCCACGCCAATCCCAGTGCAATTAAGCGAATGGTTGTTCGCTGGGATTTACGCCGGCGAAGGTGTCAGGCTTAGCCCCTGCAAGACCGTCGATCTCCAGGTTCCAAGTCACAGTGAAGTGGTGCTGGAAGGCACGATCACA
Organism: Synechococcus sp. BIOS-U3-1; assembly: GCF_014279975.1. Taxonomy (NCBI): domain Bacteria; kingdom Bacillati; phylum Cyanobacteriota; class Cyanophyceae; order Synechococcales; family Synechococcaceae; genus Synechococcus; species Synechococcus sp. BIOS-U3-1. The sequence goes on from NZ_CP047936.1 coordinate 1,521,796, forward strand.
CCAGGCGAAGTGATGCCAGATGGTCCCTTTGGTGACCATATGGGGTTTTACGGCGGCGTTGAAGATTCCCCGCTGGTGCGCTTTCACTGCATGACGCAACGCAAGGATCCGGTCTTCCTGACCACCTTCAGCGGCCGGCCTCCCAAGGAGGAAGCGATGCTGGCCATCGCACTCAACAGGATTTATACACCGATCCTGCGCCAACAAATCCCCGAGATCAAGGATTTCTTCCTGCCGATGGAAGCGCTGAGCTACAAACTCGCGGTGATCTCGATTGACAAGGCCTACCCAGGACAGGCCAAGCGGGCGGCAATGGCGTTCTGGAGCGCTTTGCCACAGTTCACTTACACCAAGTTCGTGGTGGTGGTTGACAGTCACATCAACGTGCGAGACCCACGGCAGGTGGTCTGGGCAATCGCGGCTCAAGTGGATCCACAGAGGGACCTGTTCACCTTGGAAAATACGCCGTTCGACTCACTGGACTTCGCCAGTGAACAACTTGGGCTTGGCGGAAGATTGGCGATCGACGCAACTACAAAAATAGGGCCTGAAAAAAACCACCCCTGGGGCGAACCTCTCAGCAGACCAGACGATCTGGAACAACGCGTAACGGATCGCCTGGACGAGCTGGGACTAACCGACATCAGCAACAGGGAGCCGAACCCTGAATTGTTCGGCTACCTGTTGGATCAACTCATTGCCAACCGGCCTGGGCCATGAGCTGAATAGCCTTGGGATTCAGAGCGCTCAACTGAGAAATCGACACATTGTCAGGGGTGAACTTGGTCATTCCTTTGAGGTAGGTCGAACCACCAACACCGGTGAGCGGGAATTCAAAGGTGGGACCTGCAATTCCTCGGCTTCCGTTCGGAGAGGCTAAAAACTCGATTAGTTTGACTGCAGCAGATTTGTTTTTGGCATATTTCGATACTGCAGCTGCGCTGATATTCACATGAGCAGGATTCGGCATCACAATTTTCACTTGATTGCCGAGCTTCTGATCCTTCGTCCCATTAATACCCGCACGCATGCGAGCGAGATAATAATGATTGACCACTCCAACACCGCACTTGCCCTGGGCAACGGCACGAATCAGGGCAATATCACCAGGGAAGTAAGGTTGAGAGACATTGGAGATCAAACCTTTAAGCCAAGCCTTGGTTTTCACCTCACCCCGGATTGCCAACTGATCAGCGACCAAAGATTGGTTATAGACGTTTTTACGATTACGAAGACACACTTTGCCTTTGAGATCAGGGGAAGCTAGCTGTGCATAAGTTTGAACTTGTGATGGATTGACCTGATTTGGATTAATAATAATTGCACGTACACGTCGTGCAATCCCGAACCAACGATTACCTGGATCACGATAACGCGCAGGAACTTCGGAATTTAACTTTGGAGAGTTGATCGACTGAAATAAACCTGCTTTTGCCGCATTATTAATTCTTGCTGCATCAACAAGAATGATCACATCAGCCTTGGTATTGCTTCCCTCGCGCTTAAGGCGCTCAACAAGGGAAATCCCAGAGGCTTCGATCAATCGAACCTTGATGCCGGTTTGATCGGAAAATGCCTTGTAACTCTGCCGGTCAGTATTGTAATGACGGCCAGAGTAAACACGCACTTCTTCAGCCTGCGCAGCAGCCGTCAGCAGAGACAGCGACACAAGCAAGGGAAAGGCTAACAGCTTCATAAAACACAAGAACCCACCTGAGGTTGTCTGCGAAAATCCAAATCGTCGCGCTAATTCGATACCACCAAGCTATACATTTTATACAAACATACCGTCATCAATGAACCACATCAAGCTCCAACTTTTCAACAGTGAGCAGTGCCAGGCAATTCTGGACAAAGTTGAAAACGACGAATGGAATGACGGCAGAACAACAGCTGGTGCTCAAGCCAGAGACGGAAAAATCAATGAACAGATTACCTACACATCCCCGATCAGAGCCGAGATTCAAACTCATGTGCAACAAGCGATGTGGGCAAATCCTGCGATTAAAAGCTTCTGTGTGCCGCGAAAACTGCACCGATTTTTGATTAGCCGAACAAAAACGGGAGGCGGTTATGAGAGCCACGTCGACAATGCCTACATGAGTAGCGGCAGAAGCGACTTGTCCTTCACACTCTGCCTTTCTGACCACAAGTCCTTCACAGGTGGTTCACTCGAAGTCGACACAGTGATGGATTCACTGGATTGGGAGCTTCAACAAGGAGAGATCGTGATCTATCCAAGCTCCACCATGCACCGCGTCAACAAAGTCACCAGTGGAGAGCGAATCGTTTGTGTGGGCTGGATCGAGAGCTATCTGAAAAATGAAGCTGATCGCGTCACCTTGTTCCAACTCGATACGGGGGCCAGAGGGTTGCTGGCCAAACACGGTCGCAGCGAAGAACTCGATTTGGTGTTCCTGGCGTATACAAATTTACTACGATCACTGGGCACCTGATCAACGCAGTTGAAACGACTTAGAATTGAAGTGGACTCTATAAATGGTGTTTGTTGGAATGAAGAGGTCAACTCTTTCAATCTTTCTTGCAGGGGCGGCTGCACTGAGCAGCCAAATTGCAGTACCAGCTGCATTTGCTGACACCAACCCAGACACCGCACCTATGGGTGGTGGATTGCAGGAATGGAACACTGATCAAGACATCGACGCCAAAGCCAAAAAGGATGCCGATGCAAAGAAAGCAGCTGAGAAAGCTGCAGAAGAAGATATCTGTGTACCGATCGGTGAGGGAGAGAACTGCTGGTAATCAAGCCAACCAGACATTTTTAATCAAAAGGAGGCCTTTAGGCCCCCTTTTTTAATGGAATCAAACCACAAAAAAAAGCTCCCTCGAAGAGGGAGCTTGGAGAAGAATCAACCGATCTGAATCAGAAACGGAAGGTGGTCTTCACGAGGTAGCCGAAGGTGTTGAAGCTTTCGGCATTTTCGCCGCCGGTCAAAGGACCACTGCCGGTGAGTTCACCGAAGGGACGTGAGACATAGAAGATGGCGGGAGTCACTGCAATGTTGTCAGTGACTTGGAACTGGTAGTACAGCTCCATAGCGTAGTTGCCGTCGTCGGGAGTTCCGTTTTCACGCTCTGTCTCGAACTGGGGCTGGCCAATGGCGAAGCCAAGCAGATTGCCCTTCATGAAGGCATCCTTCCAGTTCAGACCAACGGTCCAAGCTTGAGAAGTCTGCTTCTGCATGGGCTTCGTAGCTGTGAAGGTAGTACCGCTCACAGACTTGAACTTGTACTTCTTGCCGTTGAAAGAAGTGATGTCGTAACCGAGGGTGATGCTGGGAACCCAGCTAGCTTCGGAAGGCTGCCACCATGCACGGAGTGCAAAAGCGTTGGCATCGTCGAAACCGCGTGAAACGGACTCGTCGTCACCACCGATGACTTTGGTGCCGGAACCCAGAGGTGTGCCGTAACCAACGGTCATGCCGTCTTGGATGTAGGCATAGCCAGCGTTGATGTTCCACTGGGGTCCGCCGTAACCAACCTGAGCGACAAACTTGCCTTTCGAGTTGTCGGCGCCGATACCGCCGCCACTTTGAGGATTGCCCTTGGCACCGTTTTTGGCGGTGTAGTTCAGAGCAACGCTGAACTTGGGATCTCCAGGATTCTCCTGACTACCAGGCTTCCAGACGATACCTGCACCAGGAGAGGTGCTGGCGCCGTAAACGCCGTAGTAACCGCCGAGTTTGAAGTCCTTGAGAATCTCGCGATACACGGTGGCGGGGGCGCCAAGCATGTAGTAGTTCTCGATCTTGGCACCCAGATAAACCTGGAAGTCAGCACCCAGAGGGAACTGGTACCAAAGCTTGTCAACCTTCAGAGCATCACCAGTTGACTTAGCAGCGGAGAGCTGAGTGATGTTTCTGGTGTAACCCTTACCAGAGAAGGCGTTGGTGTTGAAGTTACCGGAACGCAGACGGGTATAGAGAAGATCCTTACCCGTGAAGCTGGTGTTCAGATTCAGGGTTGCGCGGTAGTTGAACGTGAAAGCGTCCTGACCGAGGTACTTGCCCTTGTTCTTGTAATAAACGGCCTTGCCCTTCTTATCAACGCCGATCTGGCGAGAAGGGACAGTGAGGTCGTAGTCGGTACCGCCGTAGCTGACACCGCCCATGACGAAGTCAACCTTGCCTTTCAGCTTGGTGGTGGTGGAGAACTGGGTTGCTTCCAGTTCGCCAACGCGAGCTTCCAGACCGTCAACGCGGCCCTTCACGATCGCGAGTTCCTTTTCGAACTCTTTCATCAGACGCTTGAGCTCGTCGGTCACTTCAGTGACGCGGTCGAGACAGGCGTTCAACAGTGCAGCCGCTTCAAAGCGGGTCATCGCACGGTTGCCGCGGTAGGTGCCGTTGGGATAACCAGCAACACAGCCGTAGCGCTCGATCAGGTTGCTGAGTGCCTGATAAGCCCAGTCGGTCGGGTAGACGTCTGAGAATTGGGTGATGCTGGTGACCTGATCCACAGCAACCGCGTCAGCAGACACGGGGGCGTAGTCGGAAACACCGGCAACATTGACTTCAGTCGCGCCAGCAGCCATCGGAGCCAGTAGGCCCAGAGCAGCAGGAGCAACCAGCAGTTGCTTGAACAGTTTCATTGATCCTCACACCAATAAAAGAGGAAGAGGCAATTGCCTCGGCCGTATTAAAACGCACAGACAGCGTCTCCGCTACCTGAAAAGCAATCGAGCCTTCAACGGAAGGACGGCCGATGCGCGGAAAAAGCTCAAAAAGGAGAAAAAACATCACCTCGCTCCGGCAATCAGCACGTCCGAAAACAGCTGTTATCGAAGCTCGATCGAAGCTGATAGGACGTGACAACGGAGCAAATCGGACAACATTTACCGCCCAAACCCCTTGGCCTCACTACATTAAGCTCGAACAAAAGACCCCGAAGTTGATCAACAGTCAAGGGGCGTCCAGCGTCACACCGAACGTTTTCAAGCTGGGGCAAGGACGGAACTCGAGCGAAAACAGAGTGATGAAATCGCCAAAGCACAAACCGACCACTCTGGTGATGGATGCAACCCTCGCGAGTAAAAACGGGTCAACCAACACGACGAACACAGGAAACCATCGACACCATTGCGCTTACAACAAGCGCGCTTACTCATGAGCGGCAACTCCAACAAGCGCTCAGATTCATTGATCACTCTGCGGTGCATCAGAACTACGCCCAATCCTCCAAAAACATCCATACATTATTTAGAGCAAGCAATAAATCATGCACGTAGCGCACGAGCTCCATCGACAGCAGCTCATCAAGGCTTACAACAATGCGGTCAAACGAAAAGATTGGCAAGCGGCTCGAAATTATCGAGATGAGCTCAATATCCTGATCGCCAAAAGAGTCATCCTTTCATAATCACGAATTCAATTTAGCTTTAAATCTATCTTCAGCACCAAGATGCTGCAGTGGTTTCGATAATTTCCTGGCCATCCGCGCGATACTTAAAACAAATCAAGAAAAAATCCAACTTAGAGTTCATTGTTAAGGCATCTTGTTGTTGAATTTTGCTTAAATACAGAAACTTCATGACAGCCAATCACAAATAGCCAGGTCAATCGAAAAATTTATAGATTCAACACACCCTGTGTTTAATTATATTTTGTTGAGATCGACCAAACATCTACAAACAAAACTGTTGCCAACAATTCACAATCTGTGGCTTGATTCAATAGCAAGGACAGACTGGTACTGGAGCAACGACTCATAGAATTTGACCACCAAGCCAATAGAGAACGTGCCGGGAACCCCTGGAGATGCTCGTCAACTGAGGTCCGGAGGAAGTCTCAGCGGTCGCGTGAAGGTCCCTGGTGATAAGTCGATCTCTCATAGGGCCTTGCTATTTGGGGCCATTGCCGAAGGCGAAACAACAATTGAAGGACTTTTACCGGCAGAGGATCCGGTCAGCACGGCTGCCTGTCTTAGAGCGATGGGAGCTGAGATTAGTTCTGTATCCGAAGGGAAAGTCATCACCGTTCAGGGTGTTGGCTTGGACGGCCTGCAGGAGCCCAACCAAGTCCTCGACTGCGGAAATTCAGGCACAACCATGCGTCTGATGCTCGGGTTACTGGCTGGACGCGATGGCCGACATTTTGTGCTGAGCGGGGATGATTCACTCAAGCGAAGACCCATGCAGAGAGTTGGGCAACCGCTCTCATTAATGGGTGCAGACGTACGTGGTCGGGGTCAAGGCAACTTCGCCCCCCTTGCTGTTCAGGGACGCAAACTTCGTGGTGCTGTTGTCGGCACACCCGTCGCCAGTGCACAGGTGAAATCTGCCCTGCTACTGGCTGCATTGACTGCGGATGGGACCAGCACGGTGATCGAACCTGCCCACTCTCGTGATCACAGTGAACGCATGCTGAAGGCCTTTGGCGCCGATCTGGATGTGGGCGGCGAAATGGGTCGCCACATCACCGTTCGCCCTGGTGCTCGACTGCAGGGTCAGCATGTGGTGGTTCCAGGTGACATCAGCTCAGCGGCGTTCTGGCTAATCGCCGGCGCCCTCGTTCCCGGAGCTGATCTGACCATTGAAAATGTGGGCCTGAATCCAACCCGAACCGGAGTACTGGAGGTCCTGGAGCAGATGGGAGCCCGGGTCGAAGTGCTCAATCAGCGTGATGTAGCAGGCGAACCAGTCGGGGACCTGCGTGTCAAACATGGGTCACTACAACCCTTCCGGTTTGGTGAAGAAATCATGCCGCGCCTGGTCGATGAAGTCCCGATCCTTAGCGTGGCGGCATGCTTCTGCGATGGCGAAAGCCGAATCACCGGGGCTGCTGAACTGAGGGTGAAGGAAACAGACCGTTTGGCGGTGATGGCGCGCCAGCTCAAAGCCATGGGCGCGGACATCGAGGAGCATCCAGACGGACTCACCATCCGTGGTGGTAGACCGCTGAAAGGTGCACAACTCGACAGCGAAACCGACCATCGTGTGGCCATGAGCCTCGCAGTGGCGGCCCTGATGGCTAAGGGTGATTCAACCCTAGTTCGCAGTGAGGCTGCAGCCGTCAGTTACCCCAGCTTCTGGAGCGATCTCGAACGACTGCAGCGTTGAGCCATCCACTCGGTCGACTCAGGCCGCTCGATACGGCTGACGGAAGTCTGAGTCTTCACAGCGAACAGTTTGATGAAGCGTTTCACAGTTCCACAGGGGCTCTGGAAGAGTCAAAAGCGAAATTTGTCCGACCCGCGGAGCTGGGAAGGTACTCGCAAGCCAGCGAGCTGAAACTGCTCGATGTCTGCTTCGGACTGGGATACAACAGTGCGTCCGTGATGCATGCACTGCAACAAACCAGCCCACCCAGGATTGTGTGGTGGGGGCTGGAAGTTGATCCGCGGCCACTCCAATGGGCACTGAGTCAGCAACCGTTTCGTGACCTCTGGGCCGGTATCGTCCTGCAGCGATTTGAGCAGCTTCACAAGAGCGGCAGCTGGTGTGACGCCGGGGGACAGGGAACAATGCTTTGGGGCGATGCGCGCCAAAACCTGAAGGGCTTACCAAGCAGTTACCAGCCAGACCTAATCCTCATGGATGCCTTTTCCCCAGGGCACTGCCCCCAGCTCTGGAGCGAGGAATTCCTCGGAGCTCTGGCCAGCCGCCTAGCACCGGGGGGACGACTGCTCACCTATTGCAGAGCCGCTGCAGTGAGAAGCAGCCTGCGGCGAGCAGGGCTGAGACTTCGCACACTGCGTCCAGCAGCCCGCCATCGGCTCGAATGGAGCTCTGGAACCCTGGCAGTGAAACCACACTCCACAGACCCATTGGCGATGGAAGGGCCGGGCTGGACCGTGCTGAGTCCGATGGAAGAAGAGCACCTCAACACAAGAGCCTCAGTGCCCTATCGGGATCCTGAGAGTGTTGACGAGCCCGGAATGATTCATCAGAGGAGAGAGCGCGAACAGCAGTCCTGTGGCCTGGAGAGCACGAGCGCCTGGCAACGCCGCTGGTTGATGAAAAAACCTTCAGCTTGATTCCCATATCACCTAAATGTGGCTCTAAACCGCCGTGACAAGTCTCAATCTCAAGGCTGCAGCGACATCAAAATCGATTGTGCAAGCTGAATCAAAACGATCTGAACAAACTATTTTTGCTACTCACATCAACTTCCGCCCGTATGAAAAACATGGCCAACGGGGGGATGTCGATGGTCTTTTCTGTTAATTCATGGTGGGGAGTTCAAGACATCGTCGATTTCGGGCCCATGAAGGTCCAGTCTGAATGAAGTGATGTGCATTTCTGCCATGACTTTCACCCTGTCCGGCTTCGACGCCTGGACATTTCAGATCGTCTTTTACGGCAGTCTTCTGGTTCTTGAAGCCCTGCATGACGACGAGCGCCTCAGCACAGTGCTCCAACCGATGGACTGCACCCGTCAGCGGGCCCATGCCTTAATCCGTCAACCCAGTTGCACCTTGGTCGGCCGTTAAAGAGATCACAAACCTTTCTGGTGGGCTGAACTCACCGGATCCCGGTAGATTCCGCCCGATCCGCATTGCTTTTCATGCTCGCCGTCGCTGTTCTGGCCGCAGGCAAAGGCACCCGCATGAAGAGTGCATTGCCGAAGGTGCTTCAGCCACTGGCGGGCGCCACTTTGGTGGAACGAGTTCTTGCCAGCGCCGGCAATCTGCATCCTGAGCGCCGAATTCTGATCGTTGGCCATCAGGCCGGTCGTGTTGAGCAGCAGCTGAGCACAGTCGGCGGGCTCGAGTTTGTTCTGCAGGATCCTCAGAACGGCACAGGCCATGCCGTGCAACAGCTGCTGAAGCCATTGGAGGCTTTTGAGGGAGAGCTGCTGGTCTTAAACGGCGACGTTCCACTGCTGCGTGCGGAAACCATCGATCAGTTGGTGGCCACACACCGGAGCAGTGGCGCCGATGTGACGCTGCTAACGGCAAGACTGGAAGATCCCACTGGATATGGCCGTGTTTTTGCGACTGCGGATGGCATGGTCAGCGCAATCATCGAGCATCGCGACTGCAGTGAGGAACAACGCTGCAACAACCTCACCAATGCGGGCATCTACTGCTTCAATTGGCGCAAGCTCGCAGCCGTGCTCCCGACGCTGAGCACTGACAACGACCAAGGTGAGTTGTACCTCACCGACACCGTTGGCATGCTCGATCGGGCTATGCACCTGGAAGTGCCTGATTCCGATGAAGTCAACGGAATCAACAACCGGCGCCAGCTTGCTCAATGCGAAGCCCTGTTGCAGCAGCGTCTCAAGGAGCACTGGATGGACGAGGGAGTCACCTTTGTGGATCCGAACAGCTGCAGCCTGAGTGAAACCTGCCAGTTCGGTCGCGATGTGGTGATCGAAGCTCAGACCCACCTCCGAGGCACCTGCCAGATCGGTGACAACTGCCGACTAGGACCCGGCAGCCTTCTCGAGGATGCGGTGCTTGGCGCGGGGTGCACCGTGCTGCATTCGGTGATCAACCAGGCTGCGGTAGGAAGCAACACTGCCATTGGACCGTTCGCCCACCTCCGACCCGCTGCTGCAATCGGTGATGACTGCAAGATCGGCAATTTTGTGGAGGTGAAGAAAAGCACGATTGGCAGCGGCAGCAAGGTGAATCACCTCAGCTACATCGGCGATGCCGAGCTGGGAACCAATGTGAATGTTGGCGCTGGAACAATCACAGCTAATTACGACGGCGTGAACAAACACCGCACCGTGATCGGTGACGACAGCAAAACAGGTGCCAATTCAGTGCTGGTGGCACCGATCACCCTCGGCAAGAGGGTCACGGTGGCGGCCGGTTCAACCCTCACCAAGAACGTTGCAGATGGAGCTTTAGCGATTGGACGCGCCAAACAGATGATGAAAGAGAACTGGTCTGCAGCAAAGCCATAGAGCCAACCAAAACTGCATCTTGTGCCAAGGCATCGTTTGTAATCCCAAGCGCTCATGGAGACGAAGTCAGAATCTGTCGCTCGAACAACTCAGCACTTTTGGGATCTATAACCCTCAATCATCAGCTGACGCTGAGCGTTGGTTCCACTACCAACAAGGGTGTCATTGATGGTGCTTTTGCCATCAATCGAGCCCGACAGATTGTCAGAGATGGGTGCTTTCGACAGCACAGCCAACCCAGCTCCTGACATCCGACCTCACGCCTGAGCATCGATGCCGTCGAAGATTGTTCTCAATGCCGATCTGAACGTCTGTGCGGCACTCAGATCCTGGGTTTGCAACAACAGTGAGGTGCTCAAAGGTTTCGATCTTCTCGTTGCTGAGGATGTACTTGAGCGGATGAGCAGCGGCGGAAGCCTCGACAATCTTGCTGTGTCGTCTTCACGAGCTATCGCAGAAGGAGGCGATATCGAACTTGCCGCGACGATTCTGCACGGTGATGTCAGCGGCCTAGTTCATTTCCCTTCCCCAGGAGCTGAACGGGCAGGGGATGTGCTTTCAGAGCCGCTCCTACGCGCAGCACTGCTCAACAACCTGCCGATTGCGCTCAATCCCGCCACCGCGTCGGCAATCCTTCGCGGCATCAAGGGAAGTCGCCGGGGCTTTTTGATCTTCAACCCCGTCGCCGGACAAGGCGATCCCAACGTCGAACTCGCCGAGATCCGCAACTATCTCGAGCCGCAGATCATGCTTGAGGTGTGGATGACCAAACCCGGGCTGGATCCGGGCGTGCAAGCACAAGAACTGATTAAGGAGATCAACGCCTTCGATCAGGAGGGTCAGGGTAAATCGCTGATCATCGCCTCAGGTGGTGATGGAACGGTGGGTGCCGTCGCCAGCGCACTGCGAGGCACAGACATTCCTCTGGGCATCATTCCCCGGGGAACGGCCAACGCCTTCTCAGTCGCGCTGGGGATTCCAACTTCAGTGAAGGCCGCCTGCACCAATCTGATCCTTGGCAACACGCGCCTGGTGGATGTGGCGCTCTGCAATGACAAGCCGATGATCCTGCTAGCAGGACTTGGCTTCGAAGCCGGCATGGTGAACAAAGCCAGCCGTGAACTGAAAAACATGCTGGGGCCGATGGCTTACATCTTCTCAGGAGCCCGCCAGTTGGTAGAACAGCAACCCTTTGATGCCAAATTGACCATCGACGGCGAAGCAACGGAAGTGCATGCCAGCGCTATCACCGTGGCCAACGCCGCTCCAGCCACATCCGTGATGGCCCAGGGATTCGGACAGGTGATCCCCGATGACGGCCAGCTTGAGGTGATCATCGCTTCACCACGAGGCCGGATGGGAGGGTTCTCGGTGTTGTCCAGCCTGGCGAAATCAGCAGTGCTCAAGAACAGCGCCAACAATGCCGATATCTTTTGCGTACGTACCCATCAACTGAGCGTGACGCTTCCAAAGCCTCAATCCATGGTCATTGATGGTGAAATCGAGGAAACCGATCACATGACCGTGTCGGTGATTCCTGATGCGCTGAAGGTCATCGCACCGATCCGACTCAGCCCTTGAATCTCGCCAGCGACCCGCCGATCGAGCGCAAGATGATGCGCATGGCGCATCGTGTTCGCTGGCAGCATCCAGCGATCAGCGCACGCAAGATTGATCAGACACGGCTGGTGATCGAGCAGCCAGGCATGAACGGCGGGGAGCACTCCGCCTTTCACTTTCTGGTTCTTGGTGACAGTGGAACCGGCCGCCATCGACGCCATAGCCCTCCACGTCACATTGCTGAACGTCTGCTCCCGCACAAAGACAAAGCTGCGTTTCTACTGCACACAGGTGATGTGGTTTATCTGGTGGGTGCCGCAGCCCAGTACCGCAACAACTTTATTCGCCCTTATCGGGAATGGCTCACTGGTGGGGAGGACTGGGAAAGCATCCATCCGCAGAGACTGGTGTTCAACCAGCCATTCCTGCCGGTGCTCGGCAACCACGACTACTACGATCTGGCACCCATGATCTCGGCACTGGCCGGATTGACCCTGCCCCTGCGTCGCCATCTGCAGTGGTTTCACGACGTGGACACGGGATGGCGCGGATCCGATCAGGGAGGCTGCTTTGCCTACGCCTTCATGGATGTGCTGTCGGATGTGACCAGCAGTCAATTAGACGACTATCTCGACCGCCATTACACGGCTGAATGGGATGGTCAACGCTGCCTCCAATACCAACCGGGGCATCACACCAAACTGCCGAACCGCTACTACCGGTTTCGCCATGCCGGTGTGGACGTCTTCGCGCTCGACTCCAACACCCTGATTGCTCCGTTGAGCGGACGGGACGACCGTGCGTCGCTGCGACAACAGCTGAAATCCCTCGACGACGAGCAGACTCGCTGCCTGAAAGCGCTGTCGCTGAGGGCGCGCGATGAACACCAATGCGATGGATTAATGGACGATCTCGAGACCCTGCAAGAGGAACGGCTCGACCTGCAACGGAGACTTCATCATCACGCAGCCGAAGATGGCGAGCAGCTCACGTGGCTGCGCGACGGACTGATCGCATCCCATCGGGATCCTGGTGCGCGCGGCCGGATCCTGACGCTGCATCACCCTCCCTACGTGACCGAGAGAACCAAATGGTCACAGGCTGACACCATGGGCATCAGACAACGGCTGCGCAATGTTCTTGATGATGTCAACAGAGCCCTCGGCCGTCAGATTCGCAGCCAGCGAACCGTCGATCTCGTGCTCAGCGGTCATGCTCACTGCCTCGAGATTTTGAGAACTCACGACACCGGTCACGGTGATTCGTTCACCAACTGGGCTGTTTGCGGCGGCAGTGGCTACAGCCTGCGAGACCAGCGAGGTCAGGGCCCACAGCTCAGCGAATCACAGAGCAATGGAGAGCAGCGGCAGGTCGCCACCAGTGACCTTTACGTCGGCAGAAGCTGGGCTGACTGCGATGGCGGCAAGGCATACAGTGCCCTGCGAGTTGACATCAGCAAAGGAAGCCCTCTACGGATCCAGCTGACACCCCTGATCTCCAATCGTGAGGAGAATGGCTGGAATGAGGTCACGATGGATCCGATCGAACTACCGCAACCTGATCAACTCAAGACAATGATCTCAAAGGCTGATTAGGGGGTTGCCAAAACTCGTTTCAGGTCAGATCAATGCATCAACCTGATACGGATTCCCTGATTGTCTTCAGGTGATGACGATGGCCTAACGCTGATCATGCGGGACGTTGGGTGGATCCATCACTGGATCCATGAACGATCACAAGCGCTACACGGTGCGATACCGCGACGCCAGGAGCCAACAGATCGAATCCTGTTACTACGCCGGTGATGCGTTTGAAGCCAGAGTGCTCGCCATGGAGGCGGTTCCCTACATTCGAAACCATCCCCATGCCATCGATCTGATTCGCTGCGAAGACGCCCAGTCAGGAGTGATGGCGGCCTAAACCGCAGTCCTCAGGGTTGTTTGAGCAAAGGGATCAGTCGCTCAAGAGCCACTCCGCGGCTGGCCTTGAGCAACAGCGTGTCGCCTGGCTGCAACCAACGATTGAGAGTTTCCGCAGCCAGTTCGGGCGACTCCACAAGAGCAAATCGCTCCAGGGATGACGCAGCTCTCTGCATGGCAGCAGCCTCCTCACCCGACGCCACCGCCACCAACCCGTCCAATCCGAGCTGGATGGCTCTAGCGACAACGGCCTCGTGCAGCTCAATGCTGCTAATGCCGAGCTCGAGCATGGTCCCGAGAACGGCGAATCGACGACCAGACTGCTGTGCCAGGAGATCCAGAGCTGCGAGCACTGCTTCCGGTGAGGCGTTGTAAGTCTCATCGAGAAGAGTAAGTGTGCCGATGCTCAAGCGCCGGTTGCGGCCACCGGGAACGGTCACCTTGAGGTCCTGAAGATCAACCAGAGGAACACCAAGCTCAGAGGCCACCGCCAGAGCCAACATCAAGTTGCGGGCGTTGTGACGACCGTCCAGAGGACAGGAGAAGCGCAGACCCTCCAGGCTGAGCAAACCCTGCTGCGCATCATGAATCCCCACCAGATCAGCAGCAGGACAATCACTCTCCGGCAGGTCAGAAGCAATGTCATCTTCAAGCGCAACCCGCAGCGTGCGACCACTCCAGCAGCGCGACAGGGCAGCTTCTAACAGGGGATCACCCGCTGGGATCACAACCACTCCCTGGGGAGCTAAAGCGGCAGTGATCTCACACTTTGCCGTGGCGATGGCCGCACGACTGCCAAGCCGACCGATATGTGCCGTACCGATGTTGGTGATCACGGCAATCTCCGGTTCAACGCAACGGGAGAGACGTTCAATCTCGCCCAGGCCACGCATGCCCATTTCCAAAACCACAGCAGCATGACCTTGGTGAGCACCCATCAGGGTGAGCGGCACGCCGATGTCATTGTTGTTATTGCTAACCGTGGCCTGAATCTCTCCGAGAGGCGCCAGCGCTACTCGGATCAGCTCACGGGTGGTTGTCTTACCAGCTGAACCGGTCACAGCAACGATGCCAGCCTTCAGCTGACGCCTATGCAACGTGGCCAGCTGCTGATAGGCCCAAAGCGTGTTCTCAACCCGCCAGTGCAGAAGCCCATCCGGCAGGGGATGATTCCAGTCTTGATCAACAACAGCAGCTTGCGCGCCAAGCTCCGCGGCTTGATCCAAAAAGGTATGCCCATCAAACCGCTCGCCGCGCAGGGGAATAAAAAAAGCACCCGGTTGCAGCTGGCGACTATCGCTGCAGACCGGTCCGAGCTCGAGCTGCAGATCCACCTGCAGATCATTTGGTGTTGTTGCACCCATCTCGGGATGCCCCCAAAGCTGCACAAGGTGAGCGAGCTGCAGCGTCATGGCGAAGGCAACAGATCAAACATGATCATGCCGCCGCCCACCCGGGCCGGCCTGGCGAGCAGATGTTGATTGACATCTTCGAGCGTGATGGCGTCATAGCCCTGCTCCTGCAGAGTGGCCCACCAGCTTTCAGCACGCTCACGTCTGAGTGCCTGTGGAACTTCAGACCACAAACCAGAATCAACAACAAGCACCGCAGCATTCTCAGCAGGAACAGGACGCGCGGACATCAACAAGCCCGCTGGAGCTGCGCGATCGGCATCCACTTGCTCCAGCAGTTTCAACAAGGGATCCACCTGAAGGACAGGCAGCTCGGACTTAGGGAGTTCAAAAGTCTCAGGCTCAGGTGTTGTGACCTGAATCGACTCTTGTTGAGGAGACGTTTGCTGTGATGTTTGTTCTGGATCTACTGCAGCCGGCAAGATCTCCGGCTCTGACATCAGCGGTCGAGCCTCAGGCAATGGAGTCGTCAGAATGCGTTCGACAGCCGGAACGGGATCTGCACCGGCAGGGTTCATGGCTGCGCGCAGCTGGATAACACCAAGAGCCAGCAGCAAAATCAGAACAACCAGCAGCACGGGCCAGAAAAGAGGAGCTAGATCCTGCGGCCAGAATCCAGGCGTGGAGAGATCACCCTCCCGGTTGCGTCGCCAGAGTTCCTGAACGCGTAGGCGCAGATCCGCAGCCGCAGCGGGAAGATCCTGACGCAGGGCGTCCCAGGGGCTCTGATAGGGAGCCGGAAGCGAACGTTCGTCCCTTGCGTCCTGATCCTGCATCACTTAAGAGTTGGGACATTGAAACCGAGTGCCGCCCAGTTGGTGCGCACCAGGTTCATTCCAATCATGGCCTGCCCTGACGGCGATGTGCTGGTTTTAAGAGCGCGACTGACGCAGCAAACGGGCCAGAGGGTTGCGACTGCCACGACCGCGGCTTTCAGGTTCTGGTGTTGGATCGGACTGCGGATCAACGGCTGCGTTGCGCGATGGATCAGCGTCCTGGCCCTGAGAAAACCGCTCAACAGCTGCCGCATCGGGACCAGGTTCCTTCAGACCACACACGTCCCTGTACATCTGGTCGTACTCAAGGGCCGAGCGCGCCCAGCTGTAGTCCTCACGCATGCCTCGCAGCTGGAGCTGTTTCCAGCTGTCCTGATGGCGGTAGGCCTCCCAGGCGCGCACAAGCGCGGTATAGAAGTCGACAGCTTCAAATCGATCGAAACAAAAGCCTGTTCCCACAGCGTTGCGGGGATCGTGCGGCGGCACGGTGTCCACTAGGCCGCCAACTTTGCGGACAACCGGCACACTGCCGTATCGCATGGCATTGAGCTGACTGATACCACAAGGTTCAAAACGACTCGGCATCAGGAAGGCATCGCTGCCAGCATAGATGAGCCGAGAGAGTGCATCGTCGTAGGTGAGGAACACCGAAACCCTGCCCGGATGGCGAGAGGCGAGCTGCCACAGACCGGACTCCAGTCCGCGTTCACCAGTCCCGAGCACCACAATCTGGGTATCGGTGTAGGCCAATAGCCGATCGGCAACTTGAAGGAGCAGATCCACGCCTTTCTGATCAACCAGACGCGTCACCATGCCCAAGACAAAGGCGTCATCTCGCACTTCAAGCCCCATCCGCTCCTGCAGAACGCGCTTGCAAACCAGCTTGCCGCTGAGATCATCAGCGCTGTAATTCGCCGGCAGGGTCTTATCTGTGGCGGGGTTCCAAGCCTCTAGATCGATGCCATTGAGGATGCCTCGCAGCTTGCCGGAGATGTAGTTCAGCAACCCCTCCAGTTTTTCGCCGTACTCGGAGGTGCGTATCTCCTGCGCATAAGTCGGCGAGACCGCATTGACCCCCTCGGCGTAGAGCAGTGCTGCCGCCATGGTGTGATCACCCTGCATGTACCAGGGGCACCAGGTGATGCGATCCAGCTTCCAGCGCCAAGGCCCCTGGTATTTGAGGTTATGGATGGTGAAGACCGTGCTGATTTCTGGGTCCTGATGCATCCAGACCGGGATCATCCCCGTGTGCCAGTCATGGCAATGCAGCACCTGGGGCTTCCAGACATTCCAGGAGAACTCCGCCGCCGCACTGGCGAAGAAGGTGAAACGCCAGTCTTCGTCTTCGCCGCCGTAGATCCGCTCCGGATCAAACACGGGATGCCCCACCAGATAGAGAGGCAGGCCATTGGTGGGATGGCGGGTCTCGAAGACTGCAAATTCAGTGCCCATGGTCTGGGCACGCCAAATGGGTTCAGCTGGGATATCCAGCTGGCTCCAGAGCTTGCTGTAGCCCGGCATGATCAGGCGCACGTCGTGGCCGAGTTGGGCCAGTGCCGGAGGCAAGGAGCCAACCACATCGCCCATACCGCCCACCTTCACCATGGGTGCGCATTCAGCGGCGGCAAACAGCACACGCATGGACGATCGATCCGGCTAAGCGGCGCGACTGTAAGCGCAATGCCGTTTGATCAGGGCCAGTAATCAGGCCAATCAGGGCAGCACGGTGACCGGAGTACCGACCCGCACCAGCTCAAAGATCTCCTGCACGTTCTCCTCGTAAAGACGCACACAGCCGTGAGAGACGGCGCGGCCCACGGTCCAGCGATAGGGGGTGCCGTGGAAGCCAGCCACTGTGCAGCCATCGATATCGAGGTATTGCTCTCCATCCCAGCCTGCTCGGCCTTTGCAGTCGCGGTAAAAGCCGATCCAGCGACTACCAAGTGGGTTGGTTGCATCATCAGGGCCTAGCTTCTTGCCATTGACCGGGTGGGTCCACACCGGTTTCTTCACCTTCTGCATCACGCGAAAACGTCCTGCAGGGGTTTCCCAGCCCACGGTTCCGACCGCAGCTGGAAAGCGTCGGGTGAGCACACCGTCATGGAGCACCAGCAGCTGGCGGTGCTGACGATCAAGAATCAGCTGTAAACCAAGACGCTGCAGCAGATCATCGGGAACTCGTTGCATGGATTCAGCGTCGGAGACAGCTGCTGCTAGTGGGGGGATGGGGTCGGGTTCGCGTTGGGTTGAGGTCTGAGTTGACGACTGAGTGGACTGCTCAGCAGCCTCAATGATTGGTGAATCGGTCTCAACGGACAACGCTGCGCCAGGAACAATCAGCAGCACTGCGGCCAGAGCCGACAGGCCTGAAACGAAGGGGATGCGAACCGGCATCGCTGCGCCAAACAGGGGATTTCTCCCTGTTTAGCTAGGGCAGCCAGGGAGAAGAAGAGAAATCAGGATCCCGCTTCTCCAAAAAGGCGTTGCGACCCTCCTGGCCTTCCTCCGTTCGATAGAAAAGATGGGTGGCTTGCCCCGCCAGCTCCTGGAGGCCCGCCAGCCCGTCGGTCTCGGCATTAAAGGCAGCCTTAAGGCAGCGAATCGCCGTGGGGCTGTGCTGTAACACCTCGCGCGCCCAGCGCACGCCCTCCGTCTCCAGCTCCTGCAGAGGGACCACGTCATTCACCAGCCCCATCGCCAACGCCTGCTCAGCCCCATAACGACGACAAAGGAACCAAATCTCCCGCGCCTTGCGCTGACCCACTACCCGCGCCAGATAGCCGGCACCGAATCCGCCATCGAAGCTTCCGACCCGCGGACCGGTCTGGCCGAACACGGCATTGTCTGCTGCGAGACTCAGGTCGCAAAGTAGATGCAGCACCTGGCCGCCACCGATCGCATAGCCGGCCACCAGAGCGATCACGACTTTGGGCAGGCTGCGGATCATCCGCTGCAGATCGAGAACATTGAGACGCGGAAGTCCCTGCTCATCGAGATAGCCGCCGTCGCCACGGACGCTCTGATCACCGCCGGCGCAGAAGGCATAGCCGCCGTCGTCTGCAGGACCAACCCCGGTGAACAGCACCACACCGATGCTGCTGTCATCACGAATGCGCGCAAATGCATCGCAGAGCTCCGCCACGGTGCGTGGACGAAAGGCATTGCGTTTCTGCGGTCGATTGATGGCGACCCTGGCGATGCCTGTCTCGCAGCGATCGAGCAACACATCCTCGTACTGACACCAGGGCTGCCACATCGCCCCTGAATCACCGGGCAAGACCGCGCGGGATAACGACTCAGCCATGACAGCGATGACGATCAGGCCTCCGTTGTACCGCCCCGCGACCGCTGCAGCGCGGTGACCGTGATCTCTCGCAGCTGATGACGCAGTTCGGCATCAGCGGATCGATCCGTACAAACGCGTAGCAGCGCAGTGCGCTGCTGCGACAGTCCCCACTCCAGAGCCGACTGCAGATCCTCGAGCCTGGTCAGCTGACGGGCGGGCACCGCATGGGCCGCTGCCAGGGCCAGAGGATCTAGGCGCTGCGGCATGGCGAACAGCTGATCCAACGAGCTGGATGCAACGGAGGCAATCGGCAGCTGGGCAAAGATGCCACCTCCGTCGTTATCAATCAGTAGCACCAGCAGAGGTGGTGAGGCCTCACTCGCCAGCAGCCAGCCGTTGCTGTCGTGCTGCAGCGCAAGATCACCGCAGATCAGCACAGTGGGGCCCTGAACGCGGGCAAGACCAAGGGCAAGCGACAGGGTGCCGTCGATGCCTGAAGCCCCGCGAAAGCTGAAGCAACGACGCGCCCCGAGGTCAGCAGCAGCGAAGGTCTGCCAGTCGCGCACAGGACTGCTGGCCGCAAGCATCAACGGCAACCCCTCAGGCAACAGTTCAGGCAAGGCCTTCATCAGTGCGGGCTCGGTAACCCCGCCTGCAGCCGGCAAATGCTGATCCAGAACCTGTTGCACGTGCGCATCGGCCTGAGCCCATTGCGCCAGCAAGCCCCTCGAACTGGAAGGGCTGAAGCGGGCATTCACGCTGATGGCATTCCACCAAGCCACCAGGCCACTGCTGTACTGCTGGGATAACCCCAGTGGATCCAGGCAGCGGGGTTCGCCTTCACTGATCAAAAGCTGGCCGGAACCAAGGCTGCTCAACCAAGTCTCTAGACGGCGGCTTGCAGGGAGTGGACCCAAACGCAGCACTTGAAGGCCTGCCTCAGCAGCAGGCAGAGAGTGCGGCAACAGCAGCTCCCAGTGGCGAATCAAATGGGGCAAACCCGCGGGAATCGCGGCCAGCTGATCGGCCAGCACTGGCCAGCCACTGCTCTCAGCGACTGCCCTGAGTGCCTGCTGATATGCGGGCCTGTCTGCTTCAAGACCGCGCCAAGGTCCAGCCACCACAACACCGGGACGAGACCAATCGAGGCCCACCGGTGGCTGAGTCGCAGCGGTAACCCGTGACCGGCAAAGCTGATGCTGCTGATGAGCGGCCCACTCCCAACCAGACCAGGCCTGCTGCTGGTCTTCGCGGCTGGGATGCAAAGGCTCCTCAAAAGGGAGATTGAGATGAACCGGCCCGGGATACGAAAGCGTTTGTTCCCAAGCTCCACAAGCCAGCGATTCCAACTGGGCCTGCGAGAGCAGGTGCAGGCCATCAAGGGGTCCGGTCGTGAACAAACGACAAACCGACGCCAGAAACTCCTCCTGATTCACCGTCTGGTTGGCGCCGCAGTTCTTCAGGCGCTGCGGCCGATCGGCGGTGAGCAACAGCAAGGGCAGAGCTGAGCGATCAGCCTCCACCGCAGCGGGCAGCAGATTGGCCACGGCAGTGCCCGAGGTCGTGATCACAGCCGCAGCACGTCCGGATGCAGCAGCCATCCCGAGGGCATGAAAGCCAGCGGAGCGCTCATCAATGGCTGTGGTCAACCTGAGCAATCCCCGTTCGGCCAAGCCACCCGCCGCCAGCGCCAAGGGTGCGGAACGACTGCCAGGGCAGAGCACCAGGCATTCCAGGCCTTGCTGCTCCAGGCACAGCAGCAAACCAATCGCTGCAGCAAGATTGTCAGAAGCGTGACTCAGACCTGATGCCGAGGCTGATGCGATCCTCGTTCAAGGCCAACCCTCATTGCTGAAGCTGCTGATGAGCGACCCGTCCGCCGACTCCACGACACGTCAGGGGAGCTGGCGCTCATTACTGATCTGGGTGCTGCTGGCATTACTGCTGCGCTGGCAGGTCGTCGAACCGCGCTGGATTCCATCGGGATCGATGTTGCCCACCCTGCAATTACAGGACCGCATCCTGGTGGAGAAACTGCGTCCACGCTTTGATCGATTACGACACCAACCGCTTCCGCTGAACAGCATCGTGGTATTCAGGGTTCCTGAGCCACTGGTGCAAGCCGGCTATGACCCAGATGCTGCACTGATCAAGCGTTTAGTGGGTAGGCCCGGAGACCAGCTGGAGGTGCGTGATGGCCAGCTCATACGCAACGGTGACGTTGTGAGTGAGCCCTGGCTCAACGAAGCGATCGACTACGTGATGGCCCCGGTCACGGTGCTCGACAACGAGTTATGGGTCATGGGCGACAACCGCAATGCCAGCCTTGATTCCCACCTCTGGGGTCCCCTGCCGGAAGCGGATGTGATCGGAACGGCAATCCTGCGCTATTGGCCGCTCAACAGGTTCGGTCCGATTCGGTTCTCCCGACCGGACGCATTAGTGACGGAGAGCACAGCTGCGATAAGGTCAAACACAAGACGGAGATCGATGGGATGTTTAACCCTGAGTTTCTGACCACTGATAACCAGGAGGGTCAGCCCGTCAATGGCCTGATTCAGTACTTGCAGGATCAATCACCTGACGTGTTGCAGCGCGTAGCCAAATCGGCCAGTCCGGACATTCAGGACATCATTCGCCACAACGTTCAAGGATTGCTGGGAATGCTTCCCGGTGAACAGTTCGAGGTGAAAGTCACCTCCAATCGCGACAATCTGGCGAACATGCTTGCCTCCGCGATGATGACTGGTTATTTCCTGCGTCAGATGGAGCAGCGCAAGGAACTGGAAGAGACCCTGTTTGGGGACGATGAAATGGCGATTGACTCCGACACGGATCTCTGATTCCAATTCGAGTCTGCAGTGATCAGCGTTTAGTTCGTTTGTTCACTGCGATGACTTAGCAGAGTCAGGAACAACGCCAAGGTTGAGAAGTGTTTGATCAATGCTTCCTAGGAACTCCCAGTTGCCTTCGCTAGGGGCCCATTCCCTCATCATGAGATGTTCGCGCAGTTGAACCACCTGTTGGGTTGAGAAGGTCAGCGGTGCTGAATAGTGGGCCGGCACCAGCCAGCGCAGATCACGCTGCTGTTCGAGAGCAGCCAACCAGGCGATCAACGCTTGTCGTTGCCTGGGCAGCACCAGACGCTCCAGAACAGGTGCCACCTGCAATCGTGGTTGATCGTCTCCCATCAGAGCCTTGGCCGAATCCAGCCACCCCGGCTTCCAGGCAAAGGGATAGATCCCGAAATGGGTTCTTGCACTGCGCAGACCAGGCCGAAAGGCGTACCGAATCACCTGCAGCCAACTAGGGACATCCAGCGGTTCAGGGCGAAGGTAGGAGGCAAACAACACAAGCCTCGCCCAGCCGCGGCGGCGATGATCCGGGGTGTCTTCAAAGGGTTGATCACCGCGATCACGGGCATGAAACAGCAACGGTGCAGGGTCGTGCTTAAAGACCTCCGGCGGTTGCGAAGAAATACCAACCAGGGCATCGGTCACCAGTAATGCAGCTGAGGGGCGGTGCAGGCAGCTCACCTCCTGAAAACGACCGACACCCAGATCCAAGGGCCCCAGTGAAATCCACTCGCACACCTCGCGATGGGGCACGCCATCGTCGAGCAACACCCTGGTTCGATTGGCGGGCACACCCAGCCAAGACAGCGGCAAATTGATCGGGAAACTCCATTGGCCAGGACAGACCCAGAGATCAGCTTGCGGAAAGGCTCTGGCCAGCGGAGCCAACGGCAGCTTGTGCTCCAAACCTGAAGCGGTGGGCAACACAATGCTGAGCACCGCTCCATGTTCAGCTTCGAGGGTGCGAATCAGCGCAAGTAGCTCGCCGGTGGGCGGCAGCGGATTCACCAGCATCAGACCGCCGGGAACCTTCACCACCGTTAGCCGGATCGGCACCGCCACGTAATAGACACCCTGAAGTTGCTCAAGGCTCCAGATCTGCCCGGGAATCAGCTCTTCAAAGTGGGTGGCACGGCGGCCATACGGATACAACGGCAGCAGTGGCCACCAGGGCCAGCTTTGGTCCTCTGGCGAGATGCCCTCAGTTGCACTCAGATCGCCTGCCATCACTCAAATCAGCTGTTCCATGGACTCATTTTGTGCATCTGGGCAAAACCTTGTGCAAGTGGTTTTAGGGACATTTCAGGGATAAAATTGGCGTACATGCCACCTTGTCCCTAAATGACAGAGTCGACTGGGCAACGCCGCAACAGCGCAAGGCTGAAGCGACTCTCTCAGTATCTCCGGACGCATCACTCTGATCGATACGGCCTCTCGTTACGACGAAAAACAAGGCCTTCAGGAGAAGAGCTGATCTACCTCTCCTTCAACACCCGCGCTGACGGATCGGGAGATCAGAGGTGGCTGAAGCTGACCTCCACCTATGAAGATCCCGACGTCGCGATCTCTAGAGCAGTCGACCAGGCACTGGCCAACTTCGACAAAGACCTCAAGCGCAACGCAGGCGGGCCAGTCGGAAGCTCATTGGGCGTTTACCAGCGGCAGGCACTAAACCGCATCGAAGCCTCGGGGAATTCCGAGAAACATGCTTCGCGAAGGGTGAAATGGCTGAAATCCTGCGTGCAATGGCTCAGCGATCAGAACGGTCGAGCCACCAGCCGTGAAGACCTACTGAAATGGATCCAACATTGGCCGGCAGAAGCAAGGAGCCGGCGCGATGCCATCTCTGCAGCATGCCTCTTGTTCGATATCGCGACAGATGGGAAGAGACTGAATCCGGGTCAAGAAAACGCTTACAAGGAACCAGCTGCAGGGCAAGGAAAACCTGTCGAGCCAACTGAGGTGGAAAGAGTGATCCTGTCGCTCTGGGATCGAGCCAAGTCGTCTGAACTTGCTCACGCCGCGGCCTGGCTCACATCCTGGGTCGCCCTCACAGGCGCAAGAGGATCCATGGTGATGTCCTCTGAGTTGATGTGGAAAATGAAAGGCAGTGTCGAAGTAGCCGTTGGGAGCTACGTGCGATGCCAAGACAACAAACGGGGCAGAAACCGCCCCGCCAACCTCTGCCCGTCTTGGCGTGATCTCCTAGAGAGCGTCGGGCCTCAACGTCTGCAAGAACCACCTGAGCGACTTCGCCTTGCAGCAAGCCCCTGGGACGAGAAGCCCACTCAGGATCAGCAACGAAAGACAGAGCAAGAGCTTGGTGCCGTACATGGCTGGATTTGGCGGGAACTCTCGGATGAGAAAGGCTTGAAGGAAGACCGCGATCTAATTGGCCTCCGCACACTGCGCCATAACGCAGCTCGACGACTACTGGAGGTCAAGCAATTGGACTTACTTCAGATCGCGGGTCTGCTCTCAACCTCAGAAGACATGCTTCGACGGACTTATGCAGACCATCACCGATTCCGCTCGCACGAAATCATCCGAGAAGTCTTCGGATAGTGCGCGTCATGGTTCAACTGCGTCCTTCCCAATCTCAATCCAGCTCACCGCTTTTCACCTTCTGGTGAATGGCCCGCAGAAGATCTCGAATCAGCTCCTCATTGGTGGAGATACCACCACTGTGGCGATCACGACGGGCCTCAAAAAACAAGCTGCAACGCAGCTGCGTAAGCGTTGCCGCACCACCTGAATTCGCCAGATCCGCACAGGCATCAAACCCTCCCATCTGCTCATAGCCATTGATGGTGTGCGCGAAGCGAATCCAGCCGCTTAGATCACCCTCAGGCGAGGGGATCTTCTCAAGGATCAGTTCCGTGTTGGGAATAATGCTCATGGCTATGGCCTGGGGCAGTTTCGGCTGACGTCCGCATCAGATTCGTAGTTTTTCTCCGATCGAAAATCCCCCAATGGAGGGATCCCAGAGAAGTCGAACTGATTCATCGTCGAGCAGAGAACATCTGGGAGTCATATGACCACTTCGTTACCGCCAACAGGCAAATTCCCTGCAGAGCCCAACCAACTCGAGCGGGCAGAGCTGGCAGCACACCTTGAGGCGGAAGGTGTGACCCCACCGCCCAAACCACTGGAAAGTTTCACCAAGAAGGAGCTGGTTTCGATGCTGAAATCACTGCTGGGGGAGAGCCTGAAATGACCATCACGCCCCGATACGGAGAAGCACTGCAATGGACCGATGCATTGCACCGAGATCAACGGCGCAAAGGTAAAGCCGTTCCCTACATCGCTCATCTGATTGCCGTCAGCTCCTTGTTCGATAGCCCCTCTGTCAGACCCACAAGTACTTCCTTCTCCCTTTCTGTGATGTCGTTCGGGAGAACCATTGCAAAGGGGTTCGCACCCACATAACCCGCTTTCTTCCTGACTTGTTCGGGGTAGTAGACGCCTCGTTTGGCAATGGCTCGCAGAGCTTTGACGAAGTCGCCATCCCCGTCAGAGATGTTGGAGTTGAAGCAGATTCCTTCTGCCCCTGCCTCCAGGCACTCCTCAACGACAACAGCTGTTTCCTTTGCCAGGAAGATCAGGGTGTGGGTGTTCGGAGCAGTGGTCTTCAGTTCTTTGATGAGTGAGGGGCCGTAACCCTGTTCCAACTCATCGGTGAGGATGACGAGGTCAGGTGCCTGTACCGCTGCCTCTTGGAGTGCCTCCTTTTCACAGGTCACTGCCCAAAGCACTTTCCCCCTGAAGAACTCCAGAAGGTTCATTGCGGCCAGTAGTAGTGGGTTGCCAGCCACCAGGCCAATGGTCTGTCCTTTCAGGAGGGAACGAGCCTCGTCCTCCTCAATGGCTCTTGCTGGGGAGACGTGATTCAGCTTCATGGAACCAGTTTGGCCACGAATGGACTTGCGCTCTAATCATTGGTGACATTGCCCACAATCACGCCCAGTTGCACAAAATCCCAAGGACAAATCAGGGACAGACTCCTCAGACCTTTTCCTTTAACTGGGAGCTAGGTGGCAGCAGCGGCCACCAACCCCAGCGCTGATCAGCAGGATTCACACCAGCTCCAGCCACCATGCTCCCCGTCAATGCAGTAATTCTGCAGAGGAATCGATCAGGCCAGGGGCAAACCACCCACCGCGGCGCAAAACAGCACCACCCGCCACGCCGGTTGCCGCCAGCTCACCAACAGCACAAGTGCCACCAACGCCAGGCTGAACTCAGCGCTATCGCGGATTCCCGTTTGCCAGCGGGTTAAAACAAGGACGCCAAGAACGGCTGAGTTCGTCGCGAGTCAGGCCCGGCCGAACAGCGTCGCGTAGTGCCGATACCAGTCGCTCTGAAACCGGCATTCGGGGTCGTGCATCAGTTTCGCATCGAGGAACTCCGAAAATTGCGGATAGCACGTCTCGACCTGTTCCCTCGTCGCCCACGGGTGATAGGTGAGATAGAACCGCCCCCCATGCTCGATCACCCGGTCGATGATCCGGCGAAAATCGGCCTGGGCCTTACGGATGCCTTCCGGCGTGTGCATGACATGCAGATTGCAGACGATGCAGACGCTTCTCCGAGTAGCCCAAGGGAGAAAACTCTCCTCGTCGGGCTCGATGAACCGGATGGTTCCATAGGTCATGTCGACTGCATGGCGAATGAAGTCCTGACGCACCTCGATCAGAAACGGGATCAGTGAGTCGCGGTCGACGTAAACCTCCGTGATCATCTCGGTCCCCTGATCGGTGGACACCACGGCGTCATACCCATCGAACACGTTCGAAAGCTGGTGGGCATCCGACCAGTAGACCTGACCCGAAGTACCCAGATAGAACTGCTTGTACGTCGCAAAGGCCTTTCCCTTGTTGGTTCGCGCGAGTCGATAGAGATCGGCCCAGTCGGACGCCGCCATGTGGCGGGTCTCTTCGGGAACGGGAGTGTCGTCGGGAACCGGTCGGTAGCAGGAGAAGACTCCGGGATGGAACTCCTCGCCACCATGCAGGTCGATCGAGTACTGACAGTCACCAAAGAGGAAACCATCCTCAATCGCCGCATCGATTCGAGGCATGAGAGTCCTGACCGCGATGACCTCCACGATCCGCTTCACCTTGCACCGAGGCACAAGTCGAATCGTGACCCGGGTCACCACGCCGAAGAGACCGTACCCGCCGATCGCGAGGGCGAAGAGATCACGATTCTCGGTTCGACTGCACACCTTCAATCGCCCATCGGCGTCGATGATCCGGAAGGACTCGATGTCCGAAACGAAAGGCGGAAATTGAAGTCCCCGACCGTGGATGTTGGAGGAGAGCGAGCCCGCAATGGAGACCTGATCGATTCCGGTCTGCTTCTGCCGCACCGCCCAGATCGTTTCACTCCCGTCCTGATCAGCGTGGAGGTAACCGATCAATTCCGGCCACATGATTCCACCCTCGACTTCGATCAGACCATTCCGACGATCGAATGCAACGATCCGATCCATCCCACGAAGATCGAGATGCAAGGTTCCGCTGCCGAACTGCTGCCGCCCCATCGAATGCCGGCCTCCGGCCATGGAGATCGAATCGCCCGCCTCGGCCGCAGTCAGGATCGCCTTCCGGACCTCCTCCTCCGAACATGGCGAAAGAATGGATTTCACATGAGTGGGATTCAGACGGGATTGAGCATCATTGACTTCAGGCATGAAAAAAGGCTCCTTCGATGGACGTGGTTATGGATGAGACAGTCATTCACTCGGAACCATCCAGCACGAAGTTCTCGGTGACAGCGTCACCATCCCAGGGACTGACGACGAGGTAAAGGCGACGTTCGCCAAAGCATTGCTCAGGCTGCGAATCATCACTGGCCCACAATCACGACAAATTGCACAACAAAACAGAAGCAATTCAGAGATCAACCTCTTAAACCCACTGCAAGCAGACAATCCTGAGTGGCAGCAGCAACCAGAAGGGCCAGCTTTGACTCTCAGGCTGGGTGACATTTACCTTCACACATTTCTGGCTCAGTCAACGACATTCTGACCATTGGCGATGCTGTGCAGTGGTTGGTCTTCAGTGTTCACTGCACACAAAGCCCCGCAGGAACCGTTTCACGAAATACTCCAAGCCACGCGCAAGCAAAAGCAGGGCATTAATGAGACTTGCCTGCCCGTTTCAACCAATCATCCAAGGTTTCTGAAAGCAAATAGTGATAGCCACGTTCCAACGAAGCATCTTCATAAGCACCAAGATCAACCACCTTCCATCGAAATGACTCAAGTCGATCTCGTTCAAGAAACACAACAACAGGATGCTCAAACTGACGGTTTTTACCACCAGAAAGAATCACAAGATTCACTTTGACTTCATCTGGATCCACAACTTGGCATCGAATTGACTGAATCCCATCAGTTCCCCATTGCGTTCCGGAAAAAATATCAATGTCCACGACCACATAACCCTTTCTCGAGGCTTCATATTGGGCCTGTTCCTTTGCAACATCGAGCAACTGCCTGTAAATAGCTGCTTCGAATAGATGGCTATATCGTGAGAGGCTCTTGCTCCAGAAATCAGACCTTACCTCTTCGCTGTAAAGCAAGCGCACTAATGGCTCAACACCGTCAGGACAACCAGAGTTCTGCTGGTTAGCCGACGCAGGAGCCAATGACATAGTCAACATGAGCCCCAGGAACCAAAGATGCATCGAAGGGATACTTGTATGCATTAACACATCCAAACAAAACATCAACCATTTAATCATCGGCGAGACAACCAACCTAAAAGGATAGAATTTTTAAAAATTAATTTAACGACTACAGTTTTGCTGCAACAAGTGTGCAATAACCATGGCGCCACTGAGTCAACACAAACACTGTTCAAGCCAGGTTCTGCTGAGCAGCCAGAACTGTTCCGTTGCCGAGCAATTCCTACAGACTCAGCTCCACCTACCAGAATGCTCCGGAGCGGGAAATTGGCAGCTTCGGAGATATGCTTTTTTTGCTTCATCGCCATCTCTGCAAGCAACAGATCAGACTCAAATCACAGTAACAAGACACTGAGGCAACAACGGATGTGCAGGCGATGGCTGGTGCATCAATAACAAAACCGAAAATGAATCAGAACCGCACCTCAGCATCACAGGTAGCAACAGACAAAGAGCCAACCATCAATAAGATCGCTCTCGAAGAACACTTCTCCATCGAAGAACTTCTCCCCACATCAGCGGAGTTGGAGTTTTTCGACCCACAGGTGCTTGGCGTGATTGAACCGTTGCTGCCTGAACTAGCTGAACAGCGCCTGTCCAATATGGACAAGGCCGGGATCGAGATCGCTGTGCTGTCACAGACTGCACCGGGAATTCAAGCGATCGCCCACTCGCCCGAAGCATCGGCCATGGCTAGACAAGCCAACGACGCTCTACACGCAGCCGTAGAGATAGAACCTCGACGATTCAGAGGCTTTGCGGCGCTGAATCTGCACGACATCGATACAGCTTGTGCTGAGCTAAAGCGATGCGTAGGCGAGCTGGGTTTCGTTGGAGCTCTGGTCAACGGCAGCACACAAGGTGAATACCTCGACAGTCCCAGAGTCGATTCGCTGTGGTCGACGCTCGAGCAGCTTGACGTGCCCCTTTATCTCCATCCCGGACTTCCAACCAATCAACCCGCTTCGATGGTGAAGGAACTCGATGGTGCCACTTGGGGCTGGTCATTTGACACCGCTACCCATGCGCTGCGCCTGATTGTGAAAGGCGTTTTTGAAAAACATCCCAACGCCAAGGTGATCCTGGGACACATGGGGGAAAACCTGCCATTCTATCTCTGGCGACTCGACAGTCGATATTCGTCGACTCGCTATCGCGGCGACATCAGCACACCACCCAGCGATGTATTCCGGCAAAATTTCTTCATCACCACCTCAGGCGTCTGTGATGATGCTGCACTGCAATGTTCGATCGCTACCCTCGGCGCAGAACGCATCATGTTCTCCACGGATTACCCCTATGAAGACATCGAACTCGCAGGCCGATGGATTGAGCAAGCAGCGATCGATCCACTCGCGAAGACCATGATCTGCAGAGACACAGCGCGGACGCTGCTTCGCCTTGGCTAAAAGGGCGAGCCCATAAATGCAGTATCTCAGTTCACATTCAGTTCTTCAGCAAGTCTCTTGTACATGATCACGAATCAGACTCCAGGCTTCAGCAGCGGTATCAGCAAATTGGAACAACTGACGATCTTCATCATTAATCAGTCCTGAGTCGGCCATAAATTCGAAATCGATCAATCGCGACCAGTAATCAGTTCCAAAAAGAATGATTGGCATTGCACTTTTAGCCCCAACTTGTCGTAACGTCAAAACCTCAAAAAGCTCATCCAAAGTACCAAAACCGCCCGGAAACAAGACTGCACCAACAGAGCGCATCACAAAATGGAACTTACGTAGCGAGAAGTAGTTAAATTTAAAGCACAAGTTTGGAGTGATATAAGGATTTGGATACTGCTCATGCGGCAGTTCAATGTTAAAACCTATTGAACGACAGCCAGCGTCGAAGGCTCCACGATTGGCAGCCTCCATAATCCCAGGGCCACCCCCAGTCACAATAACGTGGGTTGAACAACAAGGTGTTGTGCTGTCTTTGGGTTGGCCATATCTAGAGGCCAAAAAGGCGAATTCTCGTGCTGAATCGTAGAAGCCTGAAAGCTCTAAAAGTTTTCGGGCCTGCTCCACCCTTCGTTGCAGCAACTTAGAATTAGGATCAGCATTCACTGCATCAAGTGATTCCGCAAGACACGACTCTGCGGCTGAGCGCTCCTGAACTCGAGCACCTCCAAAGACAATGACGGTAGAAGTAATTCCAGCTTCCTCGAGTCGAAGTTCTGGCTTACTGATCTCCAGAAGCATTCTCACTCCCCGCATTGAAGGGCTGTTCAGCAGATCAAGATCGTGATGCGCCAACTTGTAAGTATCAGAGGCAATAATCTGATCAAGATTTTGTGCAATCAAGTTCTGATCGTCACTGACAAATTTGGAATCGCTTGATGCTGACGACATTGATAAACCATCCATAACGACAGATTGGCAGCAAGGTTTTAGGTCATCACGCCCATTTCATGAAGTGTGGTCATCACCTGTTGTCGTGCAGCAGCCTCAGTGAGCCTTGGATTCTCTCTCTTGATATTAGAAACCATTCGCTTAAACATCTCTCGATGTTCAATCGAAGCATGCTTCAGCCACTCTTCATATTCAGACCTGGTTTTATTTAAAAGTCTCTCCTCAAACATAATTTTATAGTGAGGATAAAGGAATGCATGATCTCTCTCACATCGGATCCCCATATCCGTTAGAAGCTGCATCGATGATCGACCACTCAGATAACTCAAGCCAACCTTCTTCTTGTGACCAAGCCAGTCGCATGCAGAAGCCAGGGCTTCATACGCACCTTGCTGATTGCTCATCACAAGCTTTTTCCATTCGTCGTAAGTGTCCTGATCGAACTGACCAATAATCAGTGTTCGAATGCCAGAGGGGGAGCATCGGAAGCGTTTGCCAGTCTTCACACCTAAGGTCCAAACCGGATACTTATGCCTCTTACCCGCTTCGTCGGTTAGCGCAAGCACAACCGCCCAAAGCCCGCACATAAAGGTAACGGCGTGTGGATGCTTCACCACAAACACACCGTGGCCTTGTTGTCCCTCTGGGATGGCTGCCAACAGATCTGGTTTCCAAATCTTGTGTTCCTGGTTCTCCTCAGTCCACCTGTCATGGTCAAACCATTTTTGGGATGCCTCAATCTCATCAGGGGTGGCGTCCTTAAAGTTCTGATTGAAGATTTCCTTCGTCCGGCTTGCTGAGTAGCCATCACCGGCCTCAATCTCGTTCGCGAATGCTGCCATCAGCCGATGAGAATTACTGCTTTGCTGGAATGAGTGATCAGAACCGAAGTCCTCTGTGTTCTTGCTGAAACCTGAAGAGTTCCATGATCGGCGGCATTCAGCAAGAAGCCCTGTTCGTAGTCCAACGAATGATCCCAGTCCCGATCAGTGTGGACACCAGTGAGCGGCCTTGGCATGCGCGTCAGGACAACGACGTGATGTCAAATCAAGCGTGCATCAGAACCGAGGCAAACCATTCTCACTATTGGAGGATTTGCCAATGAAGGCAATGCGCCATTTGACCGATGGCAAGACCGCCACTGCGGGTGGAGAGTGAGGCCACGAATCGGAGGAGCCCATGACGGCCGATACTCCACCTGAGCAGATCTCAGAAGCAGACTGACTTCTGGCCCCTACTCCAACAGTCTCATCCATGACCTGGGTTGGTCCTTTGGCAGGCATGACTTGTGCGCCACGCCAATCGACACTCCGCTTGCACCGCCCTAGGTGCCCCAGGAGTTCACAACCTCCCACCTAGAGCCAATGGCCCCAGGGCGCCTCTAGCCAGACGCTTCGACCCCTTCCTTCCACAACAAGTGATGGGTTGAACAATGCATAAACGAGCGAGTTAGGCCGTCTTTCCATCCGGAAGGGCGGCCTTCCTTCTTGGTGGTCTGCGACTGACGCACCGAGTCAACTCACCGATCTGACAACTTGCTGATCCAACAGCAAGCCAACAAAAAGCCCCCTCGTGAGAGGGGGCTTTCCGATTCAGTTGACCTGAATCGTTTGTTGATTCCAGATCAACCGATGGCAGGTGCTTGCAGAGCCACAGGTGTGGACTCAGCAGCAGCCAGGTCGAGGGGGAAGTTGTGAGCGTTGCGCTCGTGCATGACTTCCATGCCGAGGTTGGCGCGGTTCAGCACATCAGCCCAGGTGTTCAGGACGCGGCCCTGACCATCAAGGATGGACTGGTTGAAGTTGAAACCGTTCAGGTTGAAGGCCATGGTTGACACGCCAAGGGCGGTGAACCAGATGCCGACAACAGGCCAGGCAGCCAGGAAGAAGTGCAGGCTACGGCTGTTGTTGAACGACGCGTATTGGAAGATCAGGCGACCGAAGTAACCGTGGGCAGCCACGATGTTGTAGGTCTCTTCTTCTTGGCCGAACTTGTAGCCGTAGTTCTGGGACTCGCTCTCGGTTGTTTCACGAACCAAGGAGGAGGTCACCAGTGAACCGTGCATGGCGGAGAACAGTGAACCACCGAAGACGCCAGCCACACCAAGCATGTGGAAGGGGTGCATCAGGATGTTGTGCTCGGCCTGGAACACCAACATGAAGTTGAAGGTGCCGGAGATGCCCAGGGGCATGCCGTCAGAGAAGGAACCCTGACCGAAGGGGTAAACCAGGAACACGGCGGAGGCAGCAGCCACAGGTGCGCTGTAAGCAACGCAGATCCAGGGGCGCATGCCGAGGCGGTAGGAGAGTTCCCACTCGCGACCCATGTAGCAGAAGATGCCGATGAGGAAGTGGAAGACAACCAGCTGGTAAGGACCGCCGTTGTACAGCCACTCATCAAGAGAAGCAGCTTCCCAGATGGGATAGAAGTGAAGGCCGATGGCGTTCGAGGAGGGAACAACAGCACCAGAGATGATGTTGTTTCCGTAGATCAGGGAGCCAGCAACGGGCTCACGGATGCCGTCGATGTCGACGGGGGGTGCTGCGATGAACGCAACGATGAAGCAGGTGGTGGCAGCCAGCAGGGTGGGGATCATCAGCACACCGAACCAGCCCACATAGAGGCGGTTGTTGGTGGAGGTGACCCACTCGCAGAACTGCTGCCAGCCGTTAGCGCCGGAGCGCTGCTGAATGGTGGTGGTCATGAGAACGGGAAAGAAGCCTGTGGGTCGAAACCCGTCGGCAAGTAAAGAAAGTCGGATAACCGACCACATCAATGTAAAGCTGTTTTGCGCAATGTGAACCGTTCGTATCGCCAAAAACGGGACAGCAACCTTGATCGCAATGATCAGCTCAGCTAATCGTTCCAGCAGGTGACTGATTCCTAAGGGCTTGCTGCGAGCCAACCACAAGCCATCTCCATCGACGCAGCAGGCATCGAAGGCCTCAAATGAGGTGATCAAGCGATGCGCGCTGTTGAGCGAGCCGCCAACCGGCATCGAAAAGCAGGACCGGTTTTAGCCGCAAGCGATTCAAAGCCATCAAAATTGGCTTGAGTAACTAAACACTCGAGCAACCAATAAATCGATTGCAATCAGCACCAGATCACGATGGAGATTGTTCAACTATCTGATCAATTAGCCATTTTGATTCCATATTTCAACATGGAAGGTCTTGCAATCTCACTTAATAGCATCATTATATGCTTTCATTTTTTCAGAGTAGGAGACAAACACAGCTCTCCAACTTTGACCTGAAGATTCCGTGGCATACGCATAGGCTTCATCCCAATTCATGCGCTGCTTGTAAGCATCACAGCGATGCTCTGTATGCTCTTCTGCCCACACTGAGTAAGCATGCTTGGAGTAATCAGCACCTCCTCCACCTCCTCCATGACCAAACAGAAGGGGGAGCAATGCAACCGGAAACAACAAAGGCATTTGCAAAACTTTTAAAATCTTGAATCGCCAACCAGACTGAGACTAGAGGTCGATCAATCGTTTTTTTGATACGAAGAGAGATCTGAATCATTGGCTCCTAATGGTTAGCGACTGGCGTCGAAACGACCACAGCGCTCCACCCCAAACAACCTGCTTATTGCGTAAGCAAGCAAATCACCTTGAAGCCAGTGAAAGCAGCGATCTCTACAACCAATGAATCGTGCCTCCAGGAACTGGCCAAACAGGATGCCGCACCTGAAACAACCACGTCAGTGCTTATGCAAACTGAGCAACCTGAAGATCGAGAAGTGCCACCTCAGCGCTCAGACCGGGACCGAACGCCAGTGCAAGACAAGGGCCCGCAACAGATCGCTTACGCAGGCGTTCGAGAATGAACAAGATCGTCGCCGAAGACATGTTGCCGTGATCCTGGAGAACAGCTCTAGATTCCTCCAGATGCGTCATATCCAGCGCTAACGCCTCAGCGCAGGTCGAGAGAATCTTCGGACCGCCTGGGTGCACGGCCCAACTGCCTATCGCCGAGAGATCAACGGCCCGATCCTGAAGCCAATCCTCTAACCAGGGAAGCAGTGCGGAACCCACCGTTTCCGGCACCAGCGGCGACAGTCCCATGGAAAAACCATGATCACCTATCTCCCAGTGCATGAGATCAGCACTGTGGGGAATCACAATCGAACCGCTGCTCTGCAGTACCAGGTCCCGACCAGACGATGGCGGCGTAGCGGAGCCGACAACGGCTGCTGCTCCATCGGCGAACAACGCATTGGCCACGACTCGTTCGGGATGCCAGCCGTACGACATATGCAGGCTGCACAGCTCCACGGCGCAGAGCAAAACCACAGCGTTGGGGTCCATCTCGGCAAAGGCATGGGCGACACGTAAGCCGTTGAGCGCTCCATGGCAGCCCATGAATCCAACATGCGTTCGTTGCACTGCTGCGGAAAGTCCGAGCTTGTCGATCAGGAACAAATCGACCCCAGGCGATTGAAAGCCCGTGCAGCTGACAGTGACAAGGTGGGTGATCGTCGATGCCGGCAAGCCGGAGTCATTCATTGCCTGACGGGCCGCCTCCAGGGCAAGCCTGCCGGCGTGCTCCGCAAAGGCCTGCATCCGCTCTGCCGTGCCAGGACTCTCCGTGCCGTAAAAACTCAGACGCTTCCGATTCACGCCTCCATCGGCTTCATTTGTAAGCAGCACACTGCCGCGGTTGAGCACCTTGGTCTTTTGATAAATCCGAGCCATCAACCTGGCCTGATCTGGACTTTCGACATTGATCCGACGCGCAACCTCCAGCGCTTCCTCCTGACTCAACCTCTGAGTGGGCACTGCAGTACCGATGCCATGGAGTGTCAGTGACATGGATCAGAGAAAGCTGTGTTGGGAGCAACCCGATTGAGGCCACTGATGACACGCTCGGGGATTGCGGGCCAGTGGTATCCCAACCTGAACACGGCGGCGGTAGCGAGCGGTTGCCGCAATAACGTCGATAAGAGACGACAGAGACGCTGACGACTCACCGTCAGATCGGACAACTTCTTTTGCCAGCGCAGCTCAAGATCAGCGGTCCATGCTCCCTGGGCCTCCTCCACAAAAGGGGCCACCGCCGCACCTGCAGCAAGAGCCCAGGCCATGCCCTCACCGGTGAAAGGTTCCACATAACCGGAAGCATCACCGAGCAGCAGAAAGCGCTCACCTGCAAACACTCCAGCACGACGTGTTAGGGAAGGAGTCAATTGCCAGCGTGATGATTCCAGAGCTCGAGGAATAGCGAACCCGGCCTGGCGTAGAACCTGATCAGCCGCACGAGACACTCCACCTGCAGACCTCAACGCAGAGGGGTCGAAAGCAGCTGCCAGATTGAGAGCACCATCCTCACGGCGCACTAAGCCGACATAACCACGCCGAGCGATAGCCATATGAATAGTCCCGCTGGCGTAAGCGATTTCGTCGTCATTAATCAGGCAACCTGCTCCAATCCTTGATTCGGGAGCGATCCAGGTCTTGTTCTGGTCGCTTGATGCCAAGACCTGATGTTGCAAACCAGCTGCGACAAGGACAATACGGGCCCGAACCCTCTCAGCGGATGCACCACCAGAAGGACGCAATCGCACCACTCGTGCATCGGCGAAAGTCTCCTCAACAGCGGCAGCGGTCTGGAACCTCACTGTGGCTCCTGCCGCCTCAGCCGCATCGACCAACGCTTGATCAAAACGCTCGCGTGAGAGTGCCCAGCCTCCTGGCAACCCCGCATTAAGTGTCCTGGAGTTCCAGCCGAGACGGACTTGATCAAGAGGAACACCTCCCTGATCACGAATCAGGTCCGGTAACCCCAACTCAGCCAAGGCAGCCAAAGCATTGGCATTGAAGCAACAACCACAAACCTTCCAGCGTGGAAAAGAGCGCTTTTCAACGAGCAGGACAGTCAAACCTCGACGCGCACAGGCGAGGGCGGCCAGTCCACCAGCAACTCCAGCTCCAATCACCACGACATCCCAACTGTTTCGCATCTCAGTTGGGTCTCCAGCAAAGCCGATATCTCTCAGGCCAGTTGCGCTCCAGCACGGGATTGTGCAAACCAGCCTGGGCAGCGAGTTCGAGGATCTCCGAGGGAGTGAATGCCGCTTGAACTGAGAGTGGTCCGTCGTAATGCACCACCCAAGAACGGCTCAACAACCGGGTTCCAGCCCAAGCAAGTGCATACCCCAGACGGCTGCGGATCAGATCATCCACCAGCACAAGACGACGCGCCCTTGCAGCCATCACGGACAGCAGTCGCACCACCTCCGGAGGATCGAGGTGGTGAACGAACAGAGTGCAATAGACCACATCAAACGTTCTGTCTTCAGGTGGATTCAGTGCATCAGCAACAAACAATTCGACATTGCTGTTCTGCCTGGCGACATTGCGACGGGCGATGCGAATCGCCTCTGGGTTGAGGTCACAGGCGTGAACCGTCATCTTTAGCTGACGTCGTTGAGCCTGTGCTGCCAGCTCGATGGCGGTGTCAGCTCCTCCACAGGCCAGCTCCAGCACACTTAAAGACTCTGCAGGAGACTCCAGCGCCAGAGCCTCCAGATGCCGAAACAAGCCTGGAACGCAACGGCTGATGGCATTGATGCGACGTAAACCCCGAAGCGCCCGGTCATGTTCAGCTGGGTCCAATCCAGGTTGGTCCATCACCTCCGGCTTGCGATCTCGCAACATCGGGGCCTGGCCTGGAACCATGGGCCTGAACCAACAATTGATCAAAGCTAGGCGCCAGGCGACACCAACTGCTGCGCGCTGGTCTAATTCGAACGCATAGATCCCGTTTGTGCGCGATGGTCTTCGCCGTGAGAAGCGAGGCAAAAAAACGAGCTATCAGAACAACGAAAGTCTCTCGCTCACAACATGACAGGCTCCGTTGGAAATCTTGCCTGGAAAGCCGACACCGACCGCCCGAACATTGTTTTGATGTTGGCCGACAACATCGGCTTCGGAGACCTCGGCTGCTACGGCAGCGGCGGAGACCTCCGCGGTATGCCAACACCGCATCTCGATGATCTGGCGGAAAAGAGCCTGATGTTGACCCAGTTCTTCGTTGAGCCCGGCTGTACCCCGTCTCGGGCTGGATTGATGACCGGTCGATACAGCGTTCGGTCGGGACTCAACAGCATCATCGTCGCTGGAACACCCAGCACCCTGCAGGAAGGGGAGTTGACACTCGCGGAAATCTGCAAGGAGAACGGCTACTCCACAGGGATGGTTGGCAAATGGCATCTGGGTGAAGATGCGCAGAGCATTCCCACAAAGCAGGGATTCGATTCGTACCGCCTCGGCATTCTGGAAACGACAGACGCCACCCTCTATCCCCAGACCATGCGTCGCTCAGGGATGAGCGAAGAGCAGATCGAAGCAGCACAATCCCACATTTGGGAGTCGAATGATGACGGCAGTCTGCGCCGTGTTCGCCCTTATGACCTCGAGTATCGCCGTCACGTCGAAAGTGACATCGCCGATGCGGCAACGTCGTTTATCAAAGAGAAGTCTGCTGACGACGATCCTTTCTTTCTCTATGTCGGATGGTCCCACGTGCACTACCCGGAGGGAGCCCACAGCGATTTCGAGAATCGATCGTCATCCGGTCCCTACGGCGACATGCTCATGGAACACGACCACCGTGTAGGACAGGTTGTGGCCGCTGTTGAGGCGGCAGGAGTCCGAGATAACACGATCATCATCTACCTCTCCGACAACGGTCCGGTTCAGAACCAGGTGATCAGCACCGACTTCAAAGGCAGCTCGCCAGGACCCTTCCGGGGCGAAGTTGGCGACGTACTCGAGGGGTCCCTGCGTGTACCGGGAATGGTGTCATGGCCAGGCAATATTCCGGCGCGCAAGAGCAATGAAATGGTGTCAATTCACGATTTTGTGCCGACCATCGCAGGGATGCTGGGCTCCAAACTGCCGGACGATCGTGCTTACGATGGAGTTAATCAATGGACGTTCTTCGTTGGTGAAAGCGAGCAGTCGAATCGCGATCATCTGATCAGTTTCATCGGTGGTGAGATTGCAGCTGTGCGCTGGAAACAATGGCGTCTTTATCCCAAACAAGTGATCCAGTCGCAGACCAATCCCTCATCGCTCGGAGTCTGCGCCTATCGAGTTGAAGGAATGGGATACCCGTCAATCTTCCATATCGAGCGTGATCCCAGGGAGGAATTCAACGTGGTCGGAACATGTGCCTGGGTCTTGGGTCCATACATGAAAATCGTCGGCAATTATCTAACCTCCATTAAGGAGCATCCCAATCCTCCAACCTTCAGCATGACGTCGTTTCCGCAATGACGAAGCCGAGTGAATTGCAGTTGAACCCAATCGCGACGCAAGACCTTATTCACATTCGCGGTGGATCTCTACTGATGGGATCCGGCGCGTTTTACATCGAAGAATCACCAACAGCTGTGGTGGAGATCGACGATGTTCTGATCCAGTCGAAGCTGGTCACCAACGCGCAGTTCAGCCATTTCATAGCTGAAAGCGGTTATGTCACAACAGCAGAAAGCAACGACCGCCTGGGATCCGTCGTATTCGTTGGGACGACTGGACCCGTCGCTCTAGATGACTGGCGAAAATGGTGGGCTTGGGTTCCTGGCGCGAACTGGCTTCACCCCCAAGGGCCTGAATCGAACCTGGATGAGCAGATGCATCATCCCGTTGTGCATGTGTCCCTACACGACGCTCGGGCCTATGCGGACTGGGCCGGTCTGGCCCTCCCGCAGGAACCGGAATGGGAGTGGTGTGCTCGTGGGGGCCTTGAAGGAGCCACCTACACCTGGGGGGAGGAGCCCAATCAAGGTGAAACTCTCTTCGCCAACACCTGGCAGGGCGACTTTCCATTTGACAATCGTGGGGCCCATGGATGGAAAGGCACGTCACCAGTCGGAGCCTTTCCGGCCAATGGCTACGGCCTTTTCGACATGGCAGGAAACGTCTGGGAGTGAACGGAAAGTGCGTGGCAGGACATTCCTAGTGCACATTCCTGTTGCTCAGGATCAGCAGCCGGTGGTGACCTGAAAATCATCAAGGGCGGCTCGCACCTATGTTCCCCTCAGTACTGCCTCCGCTTCCGTCCAGCTGCCAGATCTCCTCAGGAATCCAGCGAAAGCACGAGTCACATCGGCTTCCGCTGCATCTCGCGGCACAGGCCAAAGTGATCACGTTGCTGACTGCTCAGATCTCCCAGATCAGAGCCTTCTCACTGGCCACGTTGAGAATGTTGCTGCGTGCCTTCGCCTGCAGCTCGGCCGGGTACCAGACACCTGCGGGGATGGTCTGCTCTGCGGACGAGAGTCCTGAACGCCCCCGCAACAGCTCCAATGCGAATGCCGCTGTGGCCTGACCCACACAATCTTCGAGATCCGCATGCACACAGCGCAGGGTGACCTGAGCAGGCATTCCTGAGCTGGCATCACCCTTCCTGAAAGCATCAACACGGATGGCATTGGTGGCTCCGACAAGCTTGTCGACCACCCTGATGAAGGGCATCGAAAACAACGCCAGGCCCTGCATCGCTGAGCGATTGAACAGCCAATCGCTCGGCAGCAGTTTCATGGCCGCGAACAAACTGTTCCAGACACCCGGCGCAGTGCCGAAACGCGAAGCGCAATTAGCAACAGCCAATGCTTCAACAGTGGTCGGCACATCGGGGTTGTCGAGCAGGAAGCAGGCGTGCCTGCCCACACCTGAACCAAAGTCAACGACCCGACGCTCAGTCCAGGGCTCTTTGAGCGTGAGACTGCCATCCAAATAGGTCAACACTTTGGTGGCCAGAAGCAGAAAGGTGGCACTCACGATGGTGGGCCCGGCACCACCGGTTCCGGCTGTGAAAAAGCTCAGCTCGATGCGTTCACAGCTCTCTGGACCTCCAAGCTGTTGTGCTGCCTCGATAGCCATCAGTGCGCTGACTCCGGGCCAGATGCCACAGGAGACCACCGCAGGGATCCCAGCAGCGGCAGCTTCACTCGAGAGCTCCTTGGCATGGCGACTGAGGGCAAATTCATCGCAAACATCGCAATACGGAACCCCTGCTGCGATGCAAGCCCTGAGTAGATCAGGTTGCGTACAACCCTGGAACGGTCCGGCCGTATGCACAACCAGCTTGACGCCACGGACGACGGCGACGAGCGAGTCGAAACCAGTCTCGAGATCCACTGACCTAAAAACGAGCTTCGGGAGGGCGAGACGATTCTGTACGGCCTCAAAATGGGCCCTGCTGCGACCGCCGATGGCAAGCCTGAGTGGCGCACTCGCGTTGCGACGGAGAGAGAGCTGATGGAGCCAACGCACTGTTGAGGCACCAACGCGCCCATTGCCACCGATCACGAGCACATCAATCGTCATTGACGACACCATCACAGCTGGCTGCCGAGCAAGACAAGCCACTAATGAATGAGCGGCATCCTTGGTGCGGCATCCTTGGCCCGCCATGGTTGCTGGACATGCCTCTAGATCGTTCAATCGATTGCATCAGCAAGCAGTCTTGAGCCAAAACGTGCATAAAGAGCAGGGATCATCACAAGCGTGAGCAGCGTTGAGGTGATCAGACCACCCAGCACAACAATTGCAAGCGGCTGCAGAATCTCGTTGCCGGCACCGAAGGCCAGAGCCAAAGGCAACATCCCTAGCGATGAGGTGAGGGCGGTCATCAGGATCGCGTTGAGACGCTCGATGGTGCCGGCCCGGATCAATTCCTTCAAACTCTCTCCCCTCTGATGACGTCGGTTGTAGTTATCAACCAGCAAAAGACCATTACGGACTGCCACGCCAAATAGAGTGATGAATCCGATCAGCGATGCCACAGAGAGCACGCTGCCACTGAGCAGTACGGCAACAAGGCCTCCAACCAGCGCAAGCGGCAGATTGAGCAGGATGGCAACCGTCGCCGGCAGAGACCGGACAGCCACCACCATCACTGCAGCGATGACAACAGCGGCCAGCAAGCTGTAGAGCACCAGAGAACGGCTGGCACGCTGTTCAGACTCAAACTGACCCCCGTAGCGCAGGGTATAGCCAGAGGGCAGTTTCACCGACTGCTCTACGCGGCGGCGGATGTCATTGACCACCGGCCCTAGCGGGCGACCGGCGACATTGGCTGAGACGACGATCCGCCTGGAGACATCTTCGCGATTGACCTCGTAGGGACCCGACGTCTGTTCGAAGGTCACGAAATCACCGAGTGGCTTCAATGCCCCAGATGCCGTTCGGATCGGCAGCTCCTGCAACGCCTGCAGGTCGCCCTGCTGCTCAGTGGGAAGGGTGACGACCAGAGGAACCTGAGCGCCGGAGGATGTCGTATTGCCAACGGCCGTTCCATGCAGGGCCACCTCAGTTGCCCGTGCCAGTGCTGCGACGCGGACTCCCTCACGCAGTGCCGCCTCGCGATCGATCTGAAGTTGGATCTGAGGTACCGGTAACTGTGGCTCCAGCTGCAGATCGACCACTCCGGAGACCTCGGCAACAGCATCGCGAACCTGCCCGCCGAGATCGCTCAGCTCCTGCAGATCAGGACCGGCGATTTTGATCGCGATAGCACTGCGTACCCCTGACAGCACCTCATCCATCCGATGGGAGATGAATCCACCCACATTGGGGGCCACACCAGGCAGGCCAACAAAAGCTTCACGGATGCGCGCGATCGCAGCAGGACGATCCCTCATCGCCTGATCACTCAGCTCAAGATCCACGTGGGCAATGTTCACTCCAGCACCATCGGCATCGCCTGGTGCACGACCAGCTCTCACCTGCACCCACTCCACATCGTCGCTGGACTGGAGCTGTTTGGAGAGAAGTCGACCGGCACGGCTGGTCATCTCTAGAGAAACACCGGGGTAAAGCACCATGGAGTTCACCAGTGACTGCTCCCGGAATTCAGGCAGGAAAACTCGGCCGAGACTGGGAAGAATCAACAAGGTGGCAATCACCACAGACACCGCCAGCACCAAAACCCGACGTGGGGATCGCAGGACAAGCTCAAGCAGCGGTTTGTAAACACGTTGAACACTGGATTCCACCCATGACGCACCTGCAGGCAGAGGAGCACGACTCAGTAGCAAGGCGCAAAGGGCCGGTGACAAGGTGAGCGCAACAGCTGTTGAGGCAACAATCGACAGCACATAGGCGATTCCCATCGGCATGAAAATGCGCCCCTCCACACCACTAAGGGTGAAGATCGGTGCGAACACCACAACGATGATCAAAGTGGAGAACAGCACGGGTTTTCGCACTTCCACCGAGGTGTTGAACACCACCTCAAGCGGATTCAACGGCTGGGCCTGAAGTCGATTGCGACGCAGCCCCCGATAACAGTTCTCCATATCGACGATGGCATCGTCGACAACGGAACCAATTGCCACCACCAGACCACCGAGAGTCATCGTGTTGAGGTGAAGGCCGAACCCACGCATCAATAACAGCCCAACGAGCAGGGAGAGTGGAATGGCGCTGAGAGCGATCAAGGCTGTACGCCAGTTCATCAAAAACAGCAGAAGCACTACGGCAACAATCAACACTCCAAGCAGGAGCGATTCACTGACATTGCGGATGGCAATCTCGATAAACTTCGACTGACGGAAGGTCTGAGTGACCGAGACATCTGCAGGAAGCGACGACTGAAGACGGCGCATGGTGTCTTCAACAGCGCGTGTCAGCTGAGGCGTATCCACATCAGGCTGTTTGTTGATCATCAGCACAACAGCCGGTCGTCCGTTGAGGCTGGCCTCGCCACGACGCAGCGCTGCTCCGGATCTCACCTCTGCAACCAATCCCAGGGGAATGGCACGGCCATCACCCGCACGCACAACGGAACGCGTGATGTCATCGGCATTAGTGATGGCATGGTCGCTGAGGATGAGACGTTCCTGACCACCAGAAATCTGCACCCCACCGCGACCATTGAACTGAGCATTACCAGCGGCTTCAAGCAGCTCATTCAAGGCGACATCCTGATCCTGCAGAGCCTTGAGATCAAGCTGCAACTCGGTCTGAGGACTGTCCCCCCCATAGATCGTGACCTGCGCCACTCCAGCAATGGCAAGCAGTGAGTGTTCATAGGTGCGCTGCACGATGCTGCGCAGTTGCAAGGTCTGCTCGAGCGAAGCGTTCTCCGGAAGCGTGAATGCGTATTGAAGAATCGTTCCCAGAGGTGAAAGCAACGGCGAAATTGCCGGAGCCTCCGCCGATTCGGGAAGCTGCATCCGAACTCGCTGCAAACGTTCCGACACCGCCAGCCGGGCACGCTCCAAGCTGGCCGAATCATCAAACACCACCTGCACCATCGACAGACCAGGTTTGGACGCGGATCGAACCAGATCAACCCCTCTCAAACCGTTCACAGCCGCCTCGATCGGCTCACTGATCTGACGCTCGACCTGTTCAGGTGCCAAACCGGGTGCGACGGTCTGAATTTCGACCTGAGGCGGTGCAAAGGGCGGGAACACATCCAGTGGCATCTGCAGAACATTGATCACGCCAAGGAGGCTGATCAGCAAGCAGCTGATCAGAACTAGCCATCTGCGGGCGATTGACCAGCGCAGAATGTCATTCAGCAGATTGTTGAACATCGATGAACTCTTGAATCGCCAAACGACAAAAAGAAGCTGAGCAGGTTCAACGTTTGTTCTTCTGCGATTCGGCGAAGATCGACAAAGCACCGGAGACGACAATCTGCTCGTCTGCCGTTACACCCTTGAGAAC
Organism: Synechococcus sp. BIOS-U3-1; assembly: GCF_014279975.1. NCBI lineage: Bacteria > Bacillati > Cyanobacteriota > Cyanophyceae > Synechococcales > Synechococcaceae > Synechococcus > Synechococcus sp. BIOS-U3-1. The sequence continues at coordinate 1,566,219 of NZ_CP047936.1, forward strand.
CACCGTGCGATCAACAGAAACGGAACCGAGTTTGATGACAACCGGGTCGTAGGTGGTTCCACTGAAAACGAAGACATAGGGCTCTCCATTCGCCTTGACAATGGCAACGTTCGGCACACTCAACTGACCGTTGGCCTCGACCTTGGGCTTTTCAGAGACGATTCCGAGCAACTGATCGCGGTTGGGGTTGGCCTGCACCTGGCCCACGGCACCGGTCTGGACAAATTCATCGCCATGACCGGCGTGAGCCAACACTGGAGCCGTAGAGAAACCGCTGATACCGGCCAGGGCTGCCATACACATCAAAGCGAGAGCGCGCATGCAAAATCCGTCGTTGTCTTCATTGTGGTGAGAATGATTATCAGTGGCCACTTTTGTGACATCACACAGACAAGCCCGCTGCGACAAAAAGCCTCAAAGCAGCTTCAACAATGCCCAGTCCATGCTCAGCTCAGGCAAGATTGGCTCAGTCCAAGCCGACTGCACTCGGCGAGAGGGTCTGAACCTCAATCTGAATCATGGCTTTTTCAGCGTTGGCGATTGCCTGGACGACGGTAGTTGTCATCTCTGGGGTTGGCATCTCTGACTTCGTGATGCCTGGCTCTGCACGAGCCCACAGCAAAGGCCTCTACGCAACAGAAGCCGAAGCACGCCAACGTGCTGAACAGATCGGCTGCAACGCTGTGCATGAAAACAACGGTCGCTGGATGCCCTGCGCAAATGAGCGTGAACTGCATCAACAGCTGCGCAAGCAATGAAGCGCGGCCTTAGTTCACAACGGAAAGCGCGGCGCATTCACCGCTGGCTCGTTCCGATCGCAGCAGCACCATTGCTCATCACAGCGATCAGTGGCTCGCTATACAGCGTTTTACTGGAACAGGGTATCGATGCATTCTGGTTACTTAAGGTCCACACCGGCAGGTTCGGCATGCTGAACCTGCAGTCGTTTTATCCAGCGCTACTGGGAGTGTTCACCATTGTGATCACAGCATCAGGAGTCACGCTGCTGATCAAGCCTCGCAACTAACAATCCATTAAAGCAATTACTGATCCGTTCAGTGCAAATCTGCCGGTCTGATAGTTGGGACAGAGCCTCCAGAATTGCTAAGCCGTAAACAAACAAACGATCAACATCCACCAATGCGTCGATTCGCTTACAACTGCGCCACGATCGGGTTAATTGCAGGCATCAGCGTTGCAGGTCTGCCAGCGGGAGCACAGACACCCACTTACTGCGAACCGGATATTGGCTCACCAGCGAATCTCAAAATAATTAAGCATGGGCTTCTCGAGGGTTATCTGGCATCCGATGCCGTACCCAACTCCCTAAGGCTGCTTCCCCCACATCCCAAACAGGGGTCTCTGGCCTACGACCTTGATGTTGCCAATGCTGAATCAACCTTCCCACTTCAAGGCACACCACGCTGGGAAGTCGCGGCGATCGATGCCAATCTGCATTTTCCTGAGGCTGCAGCGATCTATTCATGCGCTGTTGGGGTGCCGATCACCAAGGACGGGACGCCAAGGCTCTACACCCTGCTGCAGCGCACACTGACCGATGCCGGTCTGGCGACTTACAAGGCCAAAAACAACTACAAACGCCCAAGGCCGTTCATGGTCAACGGCAAACCAATCTGCACTCCGGATGATGAGACTGAGCTCAGAGGCGATGGCTCCTATCCCTCCGGCCACACCGCAGCTGGATGGGCATGGGCCCTGGTTCTCAGCGAGATCGCACCAGAACGGCGCGATGCAATCCTGGCAAGAGGAATCGAGTATGGAAAGAGCCGCTACATCTGCAATGTGCACTGGCTGAGTGATGTGCAAGCCAGCCAGATCATCGCCTCAGGCACCGTGGCTCAATTGCAGAATGATCCGGTCTTCCGCGCTGATCTAAGAGCCGCAAAAGCGGAGGTCCAGACATTGCGTCTTCAGGGGCTGACCCCCAACGGAGACTGCGGCTTGGAGAGAAGAGCTTTTCAACCCTGAGGTTGAGCTCCTGCTTGAAACCGATCAGGCCACTCGCCCATACCGTCGGCAAATCTTTGCAACATCCATCGGGAGATCTCTGCATCAGACCGAAGCTTGAGCCATGCCATAAGTCGATGACATTGACGTCACCATGAATCTTCGTTCCCGGATCGGTGGTGATCCCGAAAATGTGCAGATCCACCTAAACGACCGCGACGTCCGCGTCACACTTGAGCGTCGTGGCCCAGAGAACGGCGACCTCTGGCTGCTGCTGCCGGCATTGAGCACCGTATCGACCCGGGGCGAGTGGCATGACTTTGCCGATGCCATGGATGAACGCTGTCAGCTGGTGAGCTTCGATTGGCCGGGGTTTGGAGATAGCGAACGTCCAGCAATGCCCTACGACGCGAACGTTCTTCGTGAGGCTCTTAGCGGCATTCTTCAACACCTACAACGCGCTGATCTGGACAAGATCAATGTTGTAGCCGCTGGCCACAGTGTTCCCATCGCTCTCGGTTTAGCCGAGCAATACTCACAGCAATGGGCACAGTTGGTTGTGGTTGCACCCACATTCCGAGGTCCGCTTCCAACCATGACCGGTCGAGCAGGGCAGAGCTTCAACTGGGTGAGACAGCTGGTGGGATTACCAGTCGTAGGACCACTTCTCTATCGACTCAACACCAGCCGCCCGATCCTGAAACTGATGCTGCGTCGCCATGTCTGGATCAACCGCAACCTTTTGACGCCTCAACGTCTGCGGGAACAGCAACAGATCAGTCGGCAGCCGGGAGCTCGTTTTGCGAGCGTAGCTTTTGTCACTGGCGGCCTGGATGCAGCCGCAGACTCTCAGTGGTGGCTTGTGCAGACTCAGCGCCTGCACTGTTCTCTGCATGTGGTGCTGGCCAACGAAGCACCTCCTCGCTCCAAACAGGAAATGTTGACGCTGGCAGACAAAGCAAATCGTGTCACGGATCTCAATGGTCGCCTGGGGCTTCATGAGGAATTTGGCCGCTTGCTGGCCGAGGCAGTCGGCGCCAACGAAACAGGCATGCAAAAGCCTTAAAATGGAACCACATCTGCAATAACGCAGCACTGGTTCACCCTCTTCTGTACTCGCCATGGCATCCTTCACCTGGAATGAATCCACCCTGTCCGCAGATTGCGGAACTCTCGAAGACATGGCGGCACGTTTCGAAGACACCGCTGCACTGATGAGGCGTCTCGCTCAGACCGGATTCGCTGTTAAGCAGCAAGAAGGATCCAGAAAGATCATCCACGCGAACAACGAAATTTTTGAAAGCTTCGGTTTTGTCATCGAAGATTAAAAGACACATCATTCAGGTCGAAACAAACAAACCATTCATTCCGACCCACCAAGTAGATCTTTTTTTAATGCCGCGATCCGAGCGAACACCTCTGCTCGTCGATGTTGCAACAATAAATTTGACGTAATCAAACGCACAACAGCAACCAGGCCAATCAGTTCGGACACTCCCTGGAACAAACCACCCACAATGGGTAGATGATTCACCGAACCCAAAAATGTAGCAATAAATGACAGCAGCAGGCCAAGAATTACGGAGCCAAAGACAATCAGAAAGATCGGGTAAATCTGCTTGAAACCCTCGAGATTCAACTGTTTTAATGACTCCAAGCCAAGCAAAAGTTGTTGAATGAGGTGAGATACCGACAGTTCATTTCCATGATCTTCTGCCTCCAAGGATGAGGATGCTTCAACAGCGCTCAGCGGAGACTTGGCAATCTCAACACTTTGAACCTCTTCACCCTGAGTGGGATCAAGACCGAGATTCAGCTCAGATGCATCAACAGGTTCCTTGAATGGGAAGCCACCACTGTTGCCAAGACTTTCACCCACCTGCACACCTCAGAGACGAAGTTGCCAATATGCGTGAAACGAACAGGCGCACGACACTTAATTCAGCAAACAAAAACTCTCATTACAAAACTCATCAAGACAGGACAAATAAAACACAATGCTCAATGATTACTGCAACAAATATCCATCCTGACCACTTGTGCTACCGAGCCGCAGCGCAAAAAGAAAGAATTGAAAGCGGGATTGAGATGTAGATCTCCACAACAGACATCATCGCGAAACCGCCAACGGCAGCGTTGAACTTACGCTGTCTGCAGCAGTGATCGATCATTGGCGAGGTCGCCGGCGGCCGCGCTGATCGAAGCCTCAAAGAAAGCTCAGACCTCGATCACCAACTCGTCATGACTCGGTTAATGATGCAGCGTGAAAATTCCAGCTATCACCGTCCTCTAACCACAGCTCCCAAGTCATCGCCGTTCCATCACGTAGACGCAACCGACCACCAAAGCCGGCAGGAGAGGGTTGGTAGAGATCGGATAGCTCGATAACGGTGTCGCCATCTCGCGTCAGCAACAGTTCAACACGCCGTCCGATTCGTTCGGACAGGTCGTGACGCAGCTCATCAACGGTCATCAATCAGCAACGCTGAAATCAAGCACGAGGTCACCAAGATCCTCCCGGCTGATGGTGAAGGCAAAGCCATCGACCGTGCCACGCCAGACACCTGCAGCAGCATCGGCAGCCGTGCCCTCCAGCCGCTCAACCTTGTGATCGAAGAGAACAGAAAAGCAGTGAGACGCCACACGAGCAGCCTGGTCCTCATCCATCTCATCGAGCTCATGCCCCTGAACGGAACATCCTTCCAGCAGTTCGGCATCAATCACATTGCCGCCACCAACGTCGGCGACGAGAGCCTGCAACCCGGCAAGTTCGCTGTTGTCTGTCATGTCGTCATTGTCCACGAAGGACAGGCCTTAACAAGGAAGTGCAACAGGGTTATAGCCATCAGATGACGTAAGAATCAGCCGGAGACGAACCGATACAGCGCCCGGCGCAGAAATCATGGCTCCAGACGATTTTGAAAACGGATCATTCCTGCAGATCAGCGCACGAACCCGAGCACACCGGCAAGGCCACAGATCCCAATAAACACAAGGGGGGAAATTTTTGTCTTCAAAACAAAGAAGCAAACCATGAACGAGAGTCCGTAAGCGATCAAGCTGTGATTGGCTGTTCGCAGGATCGTGACGCTCACAGAGAACAGGATGCCGAGCGTCACTGGCCCGAGCCCCCTTTCAAAAGCCATCCGCCATGGAGAGTCACGCCAGCGGTTCCAATAAACCGATGCAATCAGCATGACCACTGTGGAGGGCAGCAGAATGGCAAGCTCTGCTGAATATCCAGTAACTAGAGCCCACGCCGGTCCGTGCTTCCAGCCCGCTCCAAGACCCAGAAGACCCACAAACATGGAACTTGGCCCAGGTGCTGCCTCGGCCAATCCATAAAGGTCAGAGAATTGACGATTGGTGAGCCAGCCGAATGTTTCCACGACCTCATGGTGATAGGCCTGCAGGAGAGTGTTACCCCCACCAATCGAAAACAATGAAAGCTTGAGAAAGGTGCACACCACATGCCACCAGGTTTCGATCGCAGTCATCGACGTTGTCCTCGAGGCCAGTACAAACTCATCGAAATCGCCCCTGAAACCAGGACCACTGGAATCAAGGGAAACTTAAAGCCCTGAAGGCAGACAAAAACAATCCCCGCAATAGCCAGGGCAAGATAATCTTTTTTATAGACATCCAATATTTTGAATCCCATGGACAGTGCCATGCCTGCGGCAGCGGCAGCCAGGCCAGCAAGAAGACGGTTGACCTCAGAGATGGCACTGACCTGAAAATAGATCAGGCCTAAAACCATCAACAAAGTAAAAGGAAAAAGAATGATCCCAGCTATTGCAGCCAAGGATCCAGGAACACCTTTAAAAATTGAGCCGATGTATACCGACATATTGATCTGATTCGGTCCTGGGAAAAGACGCGCAACAGTCAATCCCGTGACAAACGATTCAGACGTCATCCAATGACGTCGCTCAACAATGATCCGGTGACTCCAGAGTGACATTCCTCCACCAAAGGCAGAGAAAGCAACCTGCATCATGCAAACAAAAAGCTCAAGGAGACCTGGGTTTGCAGTTTGCTCCAGCTGCAAACCGGTGTCGGTGGTATCACTCATGAATAAAATTCGGATCCGGTGACAATTCCCCATGGTCATGCAGGGAAGGATCGAGAGGATCGGGGGCGATGTAGTCCTTAGCTTCATGCCAATCGGACTCAAAGATTTGGCAACAGCGTGCAATCACCTCTGGCGCATCTGTTTCCATTCCCAACTCTCGACGAATATCAAATGCACTCCTATCAATATTCATTGACCCAATTACAGCCGATTTCTTGTCAACAATGATCATCTTGGTGTGCAGCTTAAGGTGTTTCTGCCGGCGAATTTTCACCCCGAAACGCGACATTACACGTAAATTTCCGAATGTATCGTAGATATCCCAGTCGGAAATCCCATGTTTGCCACCACACAACAGGTGTACCTTGACACCCCTTACACAAGCTTCAACAATCCGATCAAGAATGACGGCATCAACAAATTTGGGATGTTGGACCCATAAATGCGTCGTTGAGGAATCAATCAGCTTCGCCAACTGACCACGGCTATGCAGATTGCTCCACACAAGCCCAACCGTTAGATCAGGCTTGAATTCAACATTGTTCCAATCAGCATCAAAACCAGCAATAACCTGCTTTATCGCATCTTTATTATAAGTTACCAACCCGTGATCTCTTGTTTGAGTGAAGTATTTTTCAGCCAAATTAAATGTAGCAACTAAAGCAAATTCATCATCAACAACAATTGATTTTTCATGAGTCACCGGGAAGGACTCACTCGTCCAGCGCACATCAATCCCTGATTTCTTAAAAAGTTCAAAAGCCTCGTCATTCCATCGATCCCCACCCGATGTGTGAGGGTTCAACATGATCTGCACTTTCACCCCACGATCATGGGCATCCTGCATCGCCTTGATCACAGCAGGAGCCTGCAGCTTGAATTGCTTGATACGCAAGCTCTTTTTCGCCGACGCGAGCAGATCAAGAACCGCCTGCTCACCGTCATCAGGCATCACAAGCAAACGTTGTTGATGCCCGAGACTCGTGACTCCAGTAGCCATATCGCCTTCCCGTTTAAATTGGCAGTATTGACTCTTACAAACTAGCCACAAGAAAAAATCTGGCCAAGTGTCCTTTGGAAGCGGAATCGGAATATTTATAGCACCACATCAAATTTGAAAATTTGAAAACCATAGCTCCAATACAAATCGGATGCCATGGACATGGCAATGACAACCAATAGCCCATGACCCTTTGATGATCAAAAGATCAGATCAGCGAAATCATCATCAACGGATGAACCACAGGCACGAGCTACGCAACAACCACATTCCTATGAGTTAACAAGTGATGTACTCATTGTGAGCACAACACAAAGGAATGACCGATCATCGATTGTGCTGCCAACTTGAACAAACCACCTGGAAGCATTTCATGCCCACTGTGTCCTGTCGGTATAGCGGTGAACTGCGATGTGAAGCCATCCATCATGGCTCTGGTGCTGTGTTGTTGACCGATGCCCCGGTCGATAACGCTGGCAAAGGGGAAGAGTTCTCGCCAACCGACCTACTAGCCACATCGGTGGCAACCTGCATGCTCACCATCATGGGAATCACGGCTAAGAGCAGGAAGTGGTCCATTGAAGGGAGCACTGCCGATGTCGACAAACTCATGAGCGAATCAAGTCCCCGCAAAGTGGAGAAGCTGCGAGTGCATCTGAAACTGCCCCAGCAACTCAGCGACGAACAGCGCGCACTGTTGCAACGCGTTGCAGAGCAATGTCCCGTAAAGCGGAGCCTTGATCCTTTGATTGAACTGGAGCTGATCTGGAGCTAATCACAACGTCAAACCCTGCGCCAGCACTGCCGGCAGGGCAGTATCAACGCTGAGGATGCGTTCGCCCAGATGGACCCGCTGTGCCACAACCGATGTCGCAAGCTCGATTTCAAAAGGCACAAATCCTCCCTCCGGACCGATCATGACCAGAGCAGGTACCGCTGGGGTCTGCGACAGGGACATTGGGGCTCCCTTGTCGGTGATCCAGCAGGGACGGCCGTTGCAAAGCTGAGGCAACTGGTCCTCCAGAAAGGGGCGGAAGCGTTGATGGCAGTGCACCACCGGAGCGATGGTGTCCTGCGAGCGTTCCATCCCCGCAACCAAAGCCTCCTTGAGTTTTGCCTTCGACAGCAAAGGGGACTGCCAATAACTTTTGTCGACCCTGGCACTGTTGATCAGATGCAGATTAGAAACTCCAAATTCGGCGACAGTTCGCAAAATTCGCCGCAGCATTTTCGGTCGAGGAAGTGCCAAAACAATGTCGAAGCGATGCCTAGGGGGCGGTGATTGCATCAACTGCACCGTCAAGGTCACACCCGCATCATCAATGACATCGACCCGAGCCTTCCCCTGAGCACCGCCGAATAACCCAACCCGAAGCGTGTCCCCGACAACCGCTCGCAGAACCGAACGGATGTGTTGAGCTCGGCGACCATTGGCCAAAAAGCAGCTGGTTCCTGACCAGGCATCATCGGCATAAAGCAAGATCAGATTCATGCTGATCGTTGATGAAAGGCTTGGAGATTTGCATTCCCGGTCATCAATTGCATGCAGTCCGACAGTCTCCGGTCAAGAACAAAAGCGGTGAACCGAACAGTTCAGCTCGGCAATCACACCCTCCGATGAGTTGATGATCTGGTTTCAATCGTGGACAGTATCACTATGCAGAATACGCAAAACAGCAACAGAACAAACACGCTCAAAGACTCTGAATCACTGCTGGACTTGCTCAGTGAGCGCCTACTCCTCTGGGATCGTCAGGACGCGGCGCATGCAGCCGGTGAATGGCATCAGACACTTACTCTGGAGCAATCCATTCGATCCATCTCCCCTCGTATCCGACAGGCCATGGGTCTTCTCGTGAGCACACGAGACGGGAGCTCTGAACTTTGAGGCTGAGTGATGTCGTCGCCAATCATGGCTTTGCTCCATGCAACCTGGGGACAATTGACAATGCACGTCTCTACCAACGCGAGCACGACGATGGGGTCCTGGAACTGCTCTGCATTCAGAAGATCGGAGCCGAGATGCGAGTTGATCGTCAACCGCTGATTCCCCTTGTCATCGATGGACAACTCACCATGCCTGTTTTTCTTCCGGTAGGGAACGCAGTCTCAGATCAGCGCATACCGACGGACCGCCTTGAGGACTACCTCAACACCACTCTCTGATCGCTAACGACAGTACGCCGCGATTTCTGTTGTCGGCTGGCAGATCGCCCTCAGAGAGGGACCTTGTTCCAGACCATCACGCAGTGCTGAAACAACGCGTTTAGCAATCCTGTCCAGAGTCAGCTTGCGTTGTTGTGGGTCGCGCAATCCCCGCTCCAGAGCCCCCTCAAGCTTGCCAATTTCCAACATCGACACACCCCTGCGAGGTGCGCCCAACATGCCGCGATAGTCGTAGGGATAAGCCCCAAATTCCTTCGCTAAGGCTTCGTCCATCACAGAAAAACCGAACGCGACGGCTGGGATGATTCCCGCTCCAATGCCATGTGGTGAGTAGGCGTCGTAATGGATTTCCATGACATAGCCCCCCTCCGACGCGTGTTGTTGACCCACGGACCAGTTGGTGCGTGGATCCTGCACATTACGGATGGTGCGTACACCGGGGTCATAGAAGCTGATGTTCAGACCCTGCTTTGTGCCTTCAGCCACCACAGCCCTAGCGGTGCGCAGGTTCCAATAAAGCTCGTCCGTGATGCCCGATTGCATCGGAGCCGCTCCAGCAACACCGACCGCCCAGCCTGGTGTTCCAGAGCCATACATGCGCTGCGAATCGGCATGACCCGCCAGAACCAAAATCGACAACCCCTCCTTGGGCATGCGGTCACCGACCCAGTTCTTGCCACGGCCAGGCGTCAGAGGAAGCCGCGGAAGCTGTAGCCGCGACTTCTCAGGTTGCACCGGTTTCATGCTGTCAAGCAATTCCATCAAGCCGGCACCTGATACCGGAGCAGGAAGCAGCAGGAAGCCCCCTAGGAGCCAAGCGATGCGACGCATGGGATTCAACATGGTTGACCATGGTGCCTGGATTGGCTCAATCCGTCACCCCCTCTTGGATGATCCAAGAGCTCAAGCAATCCACCCCAGCAATCATCAAGACAAATGTTGCTATCTCAAGAGCAGGAACCAACCCAATGACATGGCTGATCTGAGCGCACTGTTGATGGCATTGATTTGGCCAGGAGTCCTTCTCATCTCAGTACTGGTCATCAGCAGGACCATGCTCGTTGTGGCAAGGAGTGGAATCCGCGTAGAAATTTTCACCCGTGAGCCGATTCTGATCAGTACAGGACGCGCACCTCTTCGCGCAGAAGTTGGAAAAGTCAGGATCTGATCCTGTTGATTCGCACCGATCACAACCCAGCCCGCATCCCCCCTGAAACGCCAACCAAGGCGTATCAAAAGACACGCATAATAGGCACGCTTGCACTGTTATAACCACAGCAATCCAAGGTGCATTCCTGAATCGCTGCACCAGCAACCGATATGGCGCAGGCCGAAGAAAATTTATCAAAACTGGCCACATCGGTTATTACGCTAAAAAAATCAAGCCAACACAGGATTATCACGAACGACAGTAAAAACAGAAACCTTCAACTTAACGTAGTGGATGGTTTTATTCGGCTTTTCTGTGTCAACGAAAGCAAGAATAATTCAACTGAATCTACACTGGCGTTAATCCACTCTGGAACAGTCAGTTCATTTTCTTGGAACAATCACCGCAGACTGATGATTGAAGCCCTAGAAGCATCTAAAGTTGAATTCAACCCAAAAGAGCGACCCATCAATACCCACCATTTCCTGGAAAACTGGATGCTCGACCTCTACGAAATCAAGCAGCCAGCTGACAGCTTGGAACGATTGATCAAACTCTTCTTGCTGCTGGCCAAATCAAATAATGACCAGGATCGCACCCCTAGACAAACCCTAATTTCGGGTCTGTCGCACCGACGCATCGGCGAAATCATCAGCAGCACCAGACCGACAATCAGTAGACACCTTGGATGGATGCAACGTCAGAAACTCATCGAGGTAGATATCACAACAAAAACAATGCGACTCAACCTTGTTCAACTGCAAGCCAAGCAGGATGAGCTTTTCGCTCAACCGCGCCCGCACTTGCACTGACCGCCTTTCCATTTCGAGCACTTGGACTTTTTACAACCTTTCTTTTTCTGAGGCTGATGAACCGTCACGATCCAAGCTGCTGAGAATGCATCTCATTATACAGCGTTGATCAATCAAGACACCAGCACCAATCGAAAGACTCGACAACCCATGTACATTTGATACATAGGTAGCTTGTTTTCATGCAAACGGATCCCTCACAGCACGTTCAACTGCAGGTCGGCCCTTCAGGTCGAGCCATGGCGGAGTCAATGGACCCGGCGCTGCTGGAGGGGTTTCAGGCGCACTTCAACATGGAGCGTCAGGCCCATGCGACATATTTTGGCGCTGCTATCTGGATGGGGGAACGAGAATTACGCGGCTTCTCCAATCACTTCATGGATGAGGCAAAAGGAGAACAAGAGCACGCAGCGAAGGTTGCTGACTACCTGATCGCACGCGCACAATCACCCGAACTACAGGCTCTCGAAGCTCCTGATCAATCCTGGGGATCGATCATCGACGTGATGAGCACAGCCTTTCTGACGGAACGAGACGTGACGACATCACTCCAACAATTACTAATGGCTGCAGAACAAGTCTGTGACACACGCAGCACTGTGTTTCTTGAAGCGATGGTGGAGGCACAAATCAAAGCCGAACATGAAGCCGCTCATCTGCTCGGACGAACAAAGTTCGCTGACGGTCAGGCTGCTGCAGTGTTAGTCATTGACAACGAACTGATAGAGGGTGTCGCGCACCCTGCCCAGCTTCAGTAATCAGTTCACCGAAGATCGGATTTTCGCGACTGCCCGCCTGGCGACTTCACTGGCAAAATCCAATGCCAAGGGATCCAGAACGGACTCGCGATCCATTCCTGCAATCAGCTTCTGAAGCTGCTTGAGATGTGCTGTTAGCTGACACTGCTCAGAGCGCAATCGCTTAAGAAGTGTCTGATTCAGGCAAAAATTGCACTGTTGGTGGATCTGAAGACTCCGCCTAGAGCAACGCTCTGCATCACGACAGAGCGTTGCCAGGAGATTGCTGCTCTGGCAGTGGATCACAACCATCAGAGATGGGTCAGGGGAGCGGTGCTGATCATGTCGATTGAGAAGTTCATGGTGAATTCACCACCCGAACAGTTCATCGGATCCACATTCCTCCACTTAGAGACCTGACGGGTCGTGGTGACGCGCGTGGCTCCGATCAGCTCTCCAAGTCGGTCATGGGTGAGGCGAAAAGGCAACTGGAAGCAATCGCTGCATCGCTTGCCAAGACGATTGACCAACAGCGAGAAGAGAGCATGAAGTCTTTGCTCGGCCTGTCCGAGGTGACGGATGCGCAAAAGCTGCAACGTCCACTCATTCACTGCATCCATACCGACTTCATCGTCAGATGAAACGCTGCGAGCCAGGCGAAGATCAGTGAGGGCTTCCACGCAGATGCCTTCGCTACAGAGGCGGTCAGTCCTCAGGCGATCTCCAGCCTGAAGGAAAGCCAGAGTCATGCCCTCTGTTTCTTCACAGGGGCAGTACACACGGCAAAAGCCTTCATGGACCTCAAGAATGCTGCCTTGGCCAGCAGAAGCCGGGTCGATCAACACGGTCTGGTGACGAGGCATCGTCATCAATGCCACGGGAGCATCGGGAAGAAACCGGTAAGCCGAAAGAGTCATGGACGGATAACGTCCTGCTATTGAGAATCGATCTCGACTCTAGAAGCAAAACTGGCCTTCATGCAAGCGATTCTCAGAAGCAGTAGGAGGTTCCTTTGAGCCATTTGCTACGAAGAGGCCCAACAAGACGTGATCTGCGAGGTACGAATGGCACTTGCGCAACCGACCAGATCCCACTGGACAGCTACAAACACCGCGATTCGAGCGATCCCTGCAACGTTGCAGGAAAGGGGCATCGAAGCCAAGCCAGACACTGCCGATGGGCCGTAGTACCTCTTCACAAACGAGCCTCACGCGTCTGCAAATCACCATCAACAGGTACGCGAACTCACTTGCAGCTCACCGTTGCAAGAACAGTCAGCCTCCTGAGGAGCGATCCTCATCAGAACTTGAGCCCTGCCTGACCCGCTGCTAAGCACTGACGCTCCATGCACCGACGCTCCATGCACCGACGCTCCATGCACTGAAGCTTTCATGCACTGAAGCTTCCATGCACTGACGACGCCAACACAAAAGAAGGGGCAATCAACAAAGAAGGAATCCACACATTTGATACCAAAACAGCACAGAGGTGCATTTCGCTACGTACGAATGTTGAGCATGAATCCAGAAGCATTCGTTCATACAAGTAGACATTCCGCACCGAATCCAGCTCGATGGATCTGCCGGAACAATGCCATCACGGATGCCGCAAAGCACAGGCAGTTGCACTACAGAACTGGTGCATGGGTCGGCTCTCTAAGCTCACACTTCAGGGACGTGAAAATGATGCCCGAGCTTTGACGCAAGAGCACCTTGAAATATTGATTAAAGTCGATATCAGTAAAATTATGTGGATGCAAATCAAGAAATTTAACTAAAATTGCGTACAAAATCAAGCAAAAACAAGTATTCAAATTCAAACGATTATGCCTATTAAGTTATCTCTGAGCAGGACTTGAGTTTAGGCCTAAAACTGATCTGACCGTTACGCTTGACTAATACGATGTCAGTCAAGAATGCTGCAATTCAACGTTGTCTGCACAAGTGAAGTGCAGACAACGTTCGGCAGATCAGAACGAGAAGGTCACACCAGTTCCGATGTGATGATTCCAACCCTTGCCACCCTCAGAGCCCCAGTCTTCGGAGCTATAGACAGGTTCCCAGTGCGCGAAGAGCGCAATGGTGTCTGTAATTGGGTATTCCAGCTCAAGCTCTCCGCCCCAATCGGTGCGAGAGGAAAGACCTGAGTAGCTACCGGGTGAATAGAAACGCGGACCAGCCGAAAGCGTGATATTTAGCAGGTCAACATTGAAACCAAAACCAGGCCAAAGATCGGTGTAATTACCGATATAGGTGCCATCAGATTCCCAACCAGTCCTGTTTTCAACGGAGATGAAAACGCCATCAATCACATCTTCCAGGCCATCACCCAGCGCGAAATTTACATCGCCGTCACCAAAGGCGTACGTGACATTGACGCCCACTTCGTTCTTCAGGCCTTCACCGAATTCCTCACCCTCACCTGTCACGTAGTAGGGCATCCAGGCAACCTGGAAAGCCCACTTTTCATTGGGTTGGTAGCGGGCAGCTAAGTAGCCCCTGACATCAGTCCGCTTAAAGGGTGCACCTGATCCATGTGCATGATCATCGTGCGCGCCGTGATCATCGTGGTCGTCATGATCAGCATGGTCGTCATGATCTTCATCGCCATGATCGTCGTGGCCATGATCATCGTGGTCATCATGATCTTCATCACCATGATCGTCGTGGCCATGATCATCATGGTCGTCATGGTCACCGTGATCATCATGGTCTTCATGGTCACCGTGATCGCCATCGCCATGGTCATCGGAGCCATGGGCGTGAACCACGCCGTAGAAGTGTTCCGCCTCTCCGTAAACAGCAGAAGGTCCGATGGAACCTTCAATGGCAAACACTCCGTTGTTGGGCAATCCCCATTCGAAGACATAACCAAACTGGCCATCAATGGCGTAGTGCTCAGGCTTGCCATCGAGGTTGGTTTCCATTCCTCCATGACCCTCAATGGTGATCACTGGAGTGACACGGAATTCACCGGCCGGCACTTGTTCACCACCACCATGTCCGCCGTGGGCATGGACCCCACGAATTGCAGCATCACCGGCTAGCAATAAAGCAAGTGCCGAGGCGGCATTCAAAAACGAAAGACGAGAAAAGATCATCAGATCAAAAATTCAGAAATCCAAAAATTCAGAAAAGAGTGAAAATCAATCAGCGAATTGAGGCCCAACGCTCCTGAAGCTGAGCTGCGCCGTTTTCATCACAACGTCCGCCCTGGGCAACAACGAACGTGCAGATGTTGCCAGTGGCTGTTTGCACAAGACTTTTCCCTGGAGCCTGGCCGTCTGCAAACAAGGGCTTGCTGGCAAGCGGGACGCCACTGGCTTTGCTGATCCGGCGCATGGTCTTGGACGGGGGCAGCGCCTCGGGGAAAATCACCTTGGTTCCGGATTTTTTGATCGCCTTACTGATGGAACTCAGACTGGAAGGGCGCATGCGACCGCCAGTGGCATATTCATCAATAACGGGAAGTTCGCGAATGCCGAACCGACGCGCCAGAAAGGAATAGGCACGATGGCCCGTGATCAGAACCCTCTGTTCAGCGGGGACTGTCTTGATCTGCTGGCCGGTCCAGGTTCCGAGCGAATTGAGCACTGAATCCATAGCAGCGCGGCGCTGATCAATCGCTGCGTTCTGACTTCCGTTGAACACAGGCTTGAGCTTGGTCGCAACCACATTGGTCATCGATGCCGCAATTGCGGGGTCATGCCAAAGATGCGGGTCATTCAAGGGATTGCTGGGAACAGCAATTTCACCCACGGAGACCACCGGTCCACCAGCTTTGACGCCCTTGAGAGCAGGTGTGAGGTTGTAGCCATTCAGCACAACAAGCTTGGCCTTACTGAGATTGCTGCGATCAGCAGGCCTCAGAGCCATGGTGTGCGGGTCTGTCCCCGGCGGGATCAGGCAAATCACACGGGCCTGATCAGACACCAGCTTCTTGGTGATGTCGCAGAGAACGCCGTCAACTGCAACAACCGTTGGGGTTGAAGAGGCAGCTGCTAGCAGGGTTCCTGCTGCTGCTGTGAGAAGAGAGAAGGCCAACTTGTGACAAATGATCTCCGGAAACGATAATCATTCTCACTACGAATGCAAGTCAAGCTGCATTGGCTGGTCGCAAGCTGGGCAGGCATAGCAGAACCATGCACACAACTCCGATGAGGGGGCCAGGGGGCAGATTCAGGGGAAGAGCCAAGAGGAAACCCACCGCGCTGAGGGCCAGGCCCACCAACGCGGACTGAAGCATCGCGGCACGCAGACTGGTGACCCGCCAAAGACCTGGAAGCACGGGAGCACAGAGCAAGCCAATCACCAAAATCACTCCAACAGCTGACATGGCACTGACGATCACCATGGAGGTGACCAAAGACTGAACGAGTTGCAGAGCTCTCACTGGAAGGCCGGAGGCCTGAGCCCCCTCTGGATCAACACCCAGAAACACAAGCTGTCGGTAGCGAGTCAGCAGCAACACCGCCATCGCGGCGGCAGCCACAAAAACCCTGTATAGGTCTGACCAGTCAACGATCAGCAAATCGCCAAACAGGAGAGCCTCAAGATCAAGACGAATATTCAAGACTGGAATCAGCAGCACACCAAAGCCAAGGAAACCGGCAAGCACGGTGTTAATCACCGCTTCCTGGCCAGCCGGTTGCCCCCGCTGAAGCCGCTCGGCTGCCATGGACCCCAGCAAACCGCTCATCACCCCGCCGATGGCTGGGTCAACCCCGCATGCCACGGCAATGGCAACACCGGGAAGCACGGCATGGGAAATCAGATTGGCTTGCAGAACACGTCTCTGGGTGACCAACAACGTGCCCGTCACCGGGCAGAGCACACCCACAAGCAATGCCATTAGCAGTGGAACCAGCCACAGATCAAGTTCAGTCATGGCATGACTCCCTCGGAGCGATAGTGCTGCCGAGCATCCAACGCACCTGCTGCGGAGGACCATCCGCAAGGACACGACCATCCAGCACGATTACTCGGTCATAAAGATCAAGAGCCGAACCCCAGTCATGGTTGCTCACCAGCAGTGTCTGCCCTGCATCGGCCAGTTGACGCATCAGGGCAATCAACTGTTCTCGTGACGGAGGATCAATCGCGGCGCAGGGTTCATCCAGCAACAGAACCCGAGATGGCTGCACCAGTGTGCGTGCCAGCAAGGCCCGTTGCTGTTGACCTCCAGACAGTGCATCCAGCCGACGGTTCGCCAACATTTCCAAGCCAACACGTTGCAAAGCCGCTTCCCGATCGCAACAACCAAATGAACTGTTGTTCATCGCTCCAAGAGCCACGAACTCGCGCACGGTGATGGGGAAAGACCAGTCGATCCGACCACGCTGCGGCATCAGCACCACCCGGTCACGACAGCTCTGAATCGGCATCCCGTCGCAAGCAACCATCCCCGCCGAAGGCAGCAATCGGCCCTGGAGTAAGTGCAGCAACGTGGATTTACCCGCCCCGTTGGCTCCAACCAGTGCAGTGAGCGTTCCGGCTTCCAGGGTCAGCGAGACATCATCAAGAACAACTCGGTTGCCATAAGCGACCGACAGACCTTGTGCAACGAGGGGGGGCACCCTCATGGGCCATGAGAACGATTCTCGATCAACCTATCCAGACGGATCCGAAAAGTCAGTCAAGACACCTCCGGCCGGCAGCCAACGCGCCAGCACCGCCGGTTGCTCGAGCACCTCGATGCCGAGGGTAATGCCGGAAATCAAAGCTATACGTCCATGATCGGCAGCAGGCTTCTGAACCACGGTGAGAAGTTGATCACTCACTGGGTCGTAGTCGAGTTCCGACCCAGAGCTCAAGCGCCACGGTCCCAGAGAGCGTCGACGAATCTCTTGCCCCTCGCTGTCGAGCTGCAACAGCACGTCCTCAGTGCGCAGTCCGGCTTCCCGCAGCACCAGCCAGAGTCGTTCGCCGCCGTTATCGCAGGCCGCTGCCATCACCCCGGCCTCACCCAGCCAGACCTGCTGCGGAGGCCGGGCTGGAATCACTAGCTCCAGCGATCGGCGGTAGTCAGGCCAGTGGCGCACCAGCAAAGCGCGACCGGAGCCAGAGCAGAAGGCCTTCACCTCCCGACTTCCTGGAAGCGACTGCCTTGACCCTCCATCCAATGAGGGGTTGAGGGGCAGCAACTCCAAACCGTCGTAGGACGGCAACACCAGTCCGTTTCCATCGGGCAACAAACGCAGAGGGCCGCTGGCCTTCAGATCCAAAAACCGTCGTGCTTTCCCTTCGGACTGAATCCAGACGCGATCACTGTCTGGTGCAAACCCCCCGAGCTGAACCAGCAATTCTCCGCGTTGATTGCTGCTCAGGTGAGCAAACAGCAAAGTTCCCGAGTTTCCGGATTCCAGCTCTTCAAGGCTGCCCAGCACCGGATCACCAAGACCTTGCTCACGGATGCTCAGAGCCTGCTGATCCAATTGACGCAGCAGCACTCGCTGCCGAGCCTCACTGTCATCACTGACCAGTGCGACTCCAGCGCCATTCCCCAGTGGTTCAATCTGCAGGATGCGTTGCTGCGCCGGCGCAAGCGACTGCCATCGTCCATCTCGCTGGCGCAGCATCAACCGTTCTCCATCGCCGCTGGGCACCACCGCAAGCAGATGTGGTCTGGGGTTCCACCAGACCAACTGCGCCTTGAGTGGCAACTGCCTCAGATCCTGGCCAAGCAGTTCCAGGCGCAGAGGTCCGGCGATCGGTGGGCCGGGGTTTACCAGTAGCCGCAGACGATCCTGTCGACCGAACCAGCGATGAGCACGATCAGGCGCCAGTGAACTAGCTGCGACAGTGGCGCGGTCCATCGGCCTGCTGAAGCTGACATCCAGCGCAGCGGCTCCAGAACGAAGCGGCTGAATGGCCACGGACTGAAGCCGAGGTGGTCGTCGCAACAGAATCTGCTGCTGCACAACAGCCAGTCCAGCCAGAGCCGCAAGGCATCCGAGTAACAGCCGCGGCCGTGCCGATGGAGCCGACAAGGTCATGGTTCGAGCGGGCGCTCAGGCCTTGGAATCAAGGTCACACGGGTCGGCTTCACCACATTGACCGGAACCCCCTTGCGCTCCTTCACAGTCATGGTTCCCTCAATCGCGAACCACTGATCCACCTTTGGATCGGCTTCATCGGGCCAGTCCACGGGCAGGCCGGCGGGCGTGGCATCTGCGAGGCAGCAGCGCACCGTCAAGCGGGCAAGCTGCAATGGTTCCCCGGGTCGATCCAAAACAAAGCCACTAATTCGCACTGGATCTCCGGCATGCAACTCCGGATCAGGCTGACTGCGAAGCAAACGGACCCACTCCGTCAGCGTGCGCTGCTCCGGAGGCAGGAAAAAGCTCAGACTCGGTGCCGTTGGAAGACTATCCGGACGACTGGCAGCAAGGTCACTGAATGATGGTTGGGGAGGCAGAAGCAAAATCAACAAAGCCACCAGTGCAGACAACAGCCAACCGACAGGCGCCAAAGGCAGGCGTCGCCGGCCAACGAACCGCAGCTGGATCAGTCCAACCACCATCAGGACCACACCGGCAACGGCTACTACCGGATGAAAAGCTGCATTCAGCAGTAGATCCAACCGCGAGGACAGACTGCTCCAGACCAGAACCCAACCCCAAAGTGTGACCACCAGAGGGGGCAGAACAGCGGCCCGACGTAGCTGTCGCAAGCTTCTCATCGGAAAGGACACCACATCAGAGCTGAATCAGATTCACCCACTGGCCGATCAGCAGAACCATCAAAGATGCAGACAGCGCTGTGATTGCAATGGCTCGAGGAGTGAGCAGAACGGTGAACAATCCGGCCAGTTTGAGATCAACAACCGGCCCCAGCAACAAAAAAGCCAGCAACGCTCCCGGCGTGACCTGGGCAGCAAAGCCAAGTGCAAGGAAAGCATCAACACTTGAACACACCGAGACCACCAGCGCCAGCAGCATCAACGCAAGGACCGAGAGCGTCGGAGCACTTCCCAGCGCCAGCAACCAACTGCGCGGCAGCCAGGTCTGAACCACAGCGGCCAGAGCACTGCCGAGCACCAGCAATGTGAGCAGGCTGAGGAATTCCCGGGTGCTGTGGGAGAGAAGCTCACGGGGAAGAAGAGCTTGGGATTGGGCCTGCATCGCAGGCTTGACCGGACCTGCACCGACCAGTCCTGTACGCCGCTCCAACAACCCGATGCTGGTTAGGGGCTGACTGAGCCTGCGCTCTTCCAGCAGTGCACCCTGAAGCAGGCGGGATTCAGGAATCAGCCCCAGCAGAGCACTCAGCGCAAGTGCAATCACAAAAGCCCCAGCAGGCCGGGCCCAAAGCAACCAGGTCTTATCGGGAAATGCCGCCCAAGTGCTGGCCAAAACGATGGGGTTCAGAACCGGCGCAGCGAAAAGGAAACCGAATCCCGTACCGAGCGGTGCGCCGCTGGCCAGTAGGCGGCGAGCCACTGGAACGTTGCCGCATTCACAGGCCGGGAGCGCAAACCCAAGCAAGGCTCCAACGATTGGCGCGAGCAGGGGATTGCGTGGCAGCCGATGAACCCAGGCCGACTGGGGGACCAACCAGCGAGCGAGGCCAGCGATGGTGACCCCCAGCATCAAAAAAGGGAGTGCCTCGATCAGCAGGCCTTGGAAGATGGCCCAGGCTGTGGCAAGACGCGTCATTCAGCCCAGGGCAATGAAGCCACAACCGTGATGGGTGCGCAGATCAACGTAGGGATCATCAGCAGCAATGTCGACATCACTCTGATTTGCAGATCAGTCATCTGGGGAGAACAGACAGCTGTTGGCATCACAACTAACGTCTGAAAAGAGACGTCGTCTTGGGAATTCATGGTGCGCCTCTCGCTGCAATGGGTCCTGAATCTGCTGTTAGCAGCCACCGTCCTTTGGGCTCCCGGAGAGGCCATGGCCTGCATTCCTGGTTTGCAGTGGGGAATGGACAGCTCAACCGTTGAACAGCGTCTGGAGATTTCTCTTGAATCAGCCCGATCTCTGGACACGGATTCGTCGGCCATTTATCGCGTCAGCAACCAGCACATCGGTGACTTTCCCGTTGAACAGCTGGATCTGCGCTTCGGCAACCAAGGACTGGAACAACTGGTGTATAGCTTGCCCAGCGATGCGATGACTGAGGTGCTCGCAGGGCTCAGAACTCGTTATGGGTCACCGGTCAGTACAACGATCAAACACACAGACCAGGCCCCTCAACAGGTCTGGATCTGGACTACAGAAGATGACTGCATCACGGCGGTTAGAGCCGAAGATCAGAAATTTTTGCTCAGCTACCGACCAAGCCGGATCAGGCCATCATTACTTTGATGACCTGAAGCGACTAGCGAGATCAGTTGGCAAGGCCGATCAGTTGACAAGCTGATCAGTGGCCATGGGATGAACAAGGCATCCATTGATTGCCCATCTTGTGAGCCCCCTTGCAATCGAATCCTGGTGCCGCGGCCTCAGCCTCAGCTTTGGTGTTGAAGATGGTTTGTTTGCCCTGGGCCGTACTGGTGGACTGACCAGAAACGAGGGTGCCGGTGTGGTCGTCGCCTGGGACATGGTGGGCCCGGGCCGATTGTGCTCCCACGAGCGTGAGTGCGGCCAGTGCGGCCAGGGAACCCCGAACGACGGATCGGTTGGAGAGGAGCATCAGGCTGGACAACGCAGATGTGTTTGTTCCATTCTCCAACATCAGCCCAGCCATTGGCACCCCCTTTACGAACTAACGGGCATCAAATGGTGCGGACGAGTGATGCAGCACGATGCGAACATCACCATTCATTTCACGGATGAAGGTCCAGGTCTTCTCAGGCTCTGCGGTCTGCCCATTGGAGTCGGTGAGGATCACCTGACCCATGGTGTTCGCAGTGTTACCAAACAACTGCACCACATAGTTCTTGAACTCACATTTGACCCAGTGCCGATAGGTCGTGAATCCAAGCTTCTTGTCCCTGTATAAGTCAATTGTGGGATCAGGACCCACGAAGTATGCGATTGCACCCTCGCGGGTGGTTCGGAAGGTCTCGTCACCGACCGCGTAGGTGGGCTTGAAAGCGATCGGCCCGAAGTCAAAGGCATAAGCCGTATCGATCACGGCCTCAGCCTTGGCTTTGCCGGCCTCATAGCCGCCTTTCTGATAGGCGTCACTGATCGCAAGCACAGCATCACACCAACCACGCGCAGTTTGATTCACCTCAGCTTCAGTGATTGCTGTGCTGAAGACCTCTATGACAGGTTTGGAGTGGACCTGTGCACCTACCAAAGATGTGGCAGCAACAGCCGCAGCAGCAACTGATGTACGGAGCATGAATGACATTGAAGGGATTCTTCTAAGTAGTAGGTAGCTCAATACCGGGATAAGAACACGATCCTCAGGCCGACGGGCGACACAAGATTCCATGACGCGGCGCCAGCAGAAATGCCAGTAGAAAAAGACCTGTCTGAACGAGAACAATGCAGCCTGCCGTGGAGCTATCAGTCCAATAGCTGAGATAGACGCCCAGAAGACTTGAGAGCACACTGCTGCCGATCGCCAGCCAGGTCATGCGATCGAAGCGATCAGTAAGCAGATAGGCCGTGGCGCCGGGGGTCACCAACATGGCCACCACAAGAATGATGCCAACGGTCTGCAGTCCGGCGACCGCGGCAAGCGAGAGCACCGACAGCAGCAGGTAGTGGAGCAGACCGGTGTTGATACCGATCGAGCGGGCATGGGTGGGATCAAAACAGAACAGCAGCAGATCACGGCGGAACAGCAACAGCAACGCCACAACGACAAGGCAGATCATCCAGGTCTGCTGGATATCAGCCGCGGAGATCCCCAGCACGTTTCCAAACAAGATCTGGGTGAGATCAATATTGCTACGCGTCTTCGACACCAGCACCAAACCAAGAGCGAAGAAGCCTGTAAACACAAGGCCGATCACCGTGTCTTCCTTGATGCGCGACTTCTGCTTCACGAATCCGATGGTGGCCACCGATCCCACACCGAACACAAAAGCCCCCAAAGAGAAAGGCAACCCCAGGGCATAGGCCAACACCACTCCGGGAAGAACGGCATGGGAGACGGCATCACCCATCAGGGCCCATCCCTTGAGCGTCATGTAGCAGGAGAGCAGACCGCAAACTCCACCGACCAGTGCACTGATTAACAGCGCCCGCACCATGAAGTCGTGACGGAGAGGCTCCAACAAGAAGTCAGGCAAAGGTGAACTCCTTCTGATCTCGGCAGTGTTTCAAGAAAAAGGTTGTCTTGCAGACCATGACATTCACTGGGTCTGCCCCCGAAGCACATCTGGTGGAAGACCGCCAAATGCCATCGAAAGGTTTTCGGGAGTGAAGACCTCGGATGTTTCTCCGTAGGCCAGCACGGTCTTGTTGATCAGCACCACCAGATCGCAGAAATCACGCACGTGGCTGAGATCGTGGGTCGAGATCAGAATCGAGCAAGACTGTTTGCGCAATTGCAGAAACAGCTCTGCCATGAGCTTCTCGGTACGCACATCCACGCCGTTGAAGGGTTCATCAAGAAGCAGCACAGATGCTCTCTGAGCAATCGCCCTGGCCAGAAAAGCTCGCTTGCGCTGACCACCTGACAGGACAGAAAGGGGGCGATCCTTGAGATCCAGCAGTTCCACACGCTCGAGAGCATTACGCACCGCCAGGCGGTCGGACTGACGAGGGATCCGCAACAGGTTCATCGAGCCATAGCGGCCCATCATCACCACATCCCAGACAGAAACAGGGAAATCGCAATCAATGCCCTCGCTCTGGGGCACATAAGCCACAGCCTGCTCTCGCTGAGCTTCAGACACTTTGAGCCCGTTGATGCGGATCATTCCACGGGACGGACGAACAAAGCCTGTGAGTGCCTTAAACAGTGTGGTTTTGCCGGCTCCATTCATCCCAACCATTCCGCAGATACAGCCAGCAGGAAGCGTCAGAGAGGCGTCATAAAGCGCGACGGAGCCGTTGTAATCGACACAGAGCTGATCGGCTGCGATCCGAATTGTCATGGCTTTGGATCGGCGGCGGAACCCAGCCCTGCTCGAATGAGTTTCACATTGTGGCGCTGCAAATCAAGAAGGGTGGCGGCAGGACCGTTGCTATCCGATAAGGAATCGACATAAAAGCTGCCACCAAAACGACTCCCAGAAGCTCTTGCCACCTCGCGCTGGGCCTTGTCACTGACCGTGGTTTCACAGAACACCACTGGAACTTCATCGCGCTTAACCCGCTCAATCAATCGGCCCATACGTCGTGGTGAGATCTGACTCTCTGCGTTGACGGGCCAGAGATAGGCCTCTTCAAGGTCATAGTCACGCGCCAGATAGCTGAAGGCGCCTTCACAGGTCACCAGTAGGCGTTGGCCAGCAGGCAAGACCTGCAGGGTGTTTTGGAGCTCCACATCCAGCGCCTGAAGCTCCCCTTTGTAAGCCTCTGCATTGTCCTCGTATTGCTGCGCACCTTCAGGATCCAGTGACGAAAAAGCCTCAACAAGCCGATCAACGTAGAGCTGGGCCGTCTTCGGAGACATCCAAGCATGCGGGTTGGGGCGACCGGCATAGGCATCTTCACCAATCAGCATCGGTTCAATGCCATCGGTGAGCGTCACTGTGGGCACATCTCCAGCCGCGTCAGTGAAACGCCTGGCCCAGAGCTCAAGACCCAGGCCGTTTTCAACGATCAGGTCGGCACCTGCAGCACGCTCGATATCGCTGGGAGTGAATTCATATCCATGGATCTCCGCACCGGGCTTGGTAATGGACTCCACCTGCAGCCTGTCGCCTGCAACATTGCGGGCCATATCAGCAAGGATCGTGAAGGTGGTCAGAACCTTGGGGCGGCTGTCTTGAGCCGAACGAGACTCTCCACGACTGTGCTTTGAAGTACCGGACGACTTTGAGATATCCAGCCGTGTCGGACTGCTGCAAGCCGTCGTGATCAAGAGAGAACCGATGCAGGCAGCAATGAGAGGCAGGCTTCGCTTCAGCAAAACAGAATCACCAATACCACAATCACTCCTAAAGACTAAGGAATGAGATGAACCTCAGGCAAAGACCAGCAAAATCTCAAGACCCCGCCCATTCGTCGCAGACCTATACGCAGACTCAACAGAAGCAATCATGGGTATTGACGATCGGAGCCAAATGATCAACGAGTTTTCTTCACTGAAAACGAAGGCTTAGGTCATTCTGTGTTCTGCTTATCTAAGGATATTCACGATCATTGTATCAAAAAATCGTCCTGACTGGTGATCCGTAACAGCAAAACATGGCACTGAACTCGACAAAAACAAGCTCAAGCTATTGAGAATAGAGTCATGCTTTACATGTCACTTCTATATTACCAAGACAAGCAACAATGAGCATAATCGCGCAGTACATGATCAACATCGTCGAAAGAATTAGAAGACAGACAATCTCCAACACAGGGAATAAAGATGCATTTCAGTGAAGATCAATCTTCCTGAGAAATGTTGGAATACGACAACTGAGACCAATCGATCCAGCTGAGACCCGCTTGCGGTTTCGCTCACGAAGCATCAAAGACTGAACAATTCACTCCACATGTAGCGGCATAAACCTGTAGCAACGCCACACGAGAGCTGAATGGCAATACTCCGACCACGCAACCCGTCTTTGACACCAGATCTGGGGCTTGCGCAAAAGCACACACCAGACCTATTGGTAGAGGGGTGAATGGGAAGCAGCCATCGCTGCTGGAATCCCATTCCAGGGCCGGGTGTTGGGGACTTCAATCTCCGGCTTCAAATTCCCCGATCAATGATCGGGGAATTTTTTTTGGCGCCTGCAGCGTTCAGAGCAATAACGCACCTCATCCCAAACGTCCTTCCACTTTTTACGCCACTGAAACGGCCTGCCACAGACTGGACAGATTTTCGTCGGGCGATCACGACGGCGTGTCCCAGACGCAACGCTGACCTGCCCCGTTCGCTGTCTACCCATCTACACGAAAAGCACTGAAATCGTCGAGGGCACAAAACTAGAGCAACTGCTGATCCATCAGAGACCTGAACTCATCAGATCAGAACAAGCGCGACGACTAAACCAAGACCATCGCCGACATCATCACCGCAAGGGATGGAAAGGATCGGGGCGGTCCAGTTAATTCTTTAGGAAAAATAAATACCTATTTGAGATTTAAGAAGCTGCGTGCCTGTAATCCTGCACTGGTCATAGTTTGAACACCTTCAGCTTCTAACGTGATATGGCTTTGCATCATTCAGCTCCATCCTGCTTCATGCACTGGAGCGTTCAGCGCGTCACCAACAACCTGTTCTCGGTATCGGCAACCAGCGATGGCCTCGATTACACCCATGTCGGCAATTACCGATCTGTGGAAGATGCAAATCGCGCTGGGCGACGCTTTGTTTCAGCCAAAGCTCATGATCAAGGCCACAACACACCTGAAAGAGCAGAAGCAAAGATCCATCAGCAACGCCATCTAGCCAGTAGTGCTATGGAAGGTTAATCAAGGGATCTCTAGCTTCGACTTCAGGGCTGAGAAGCAACTCGAAAGTGGAAAGGAAAAACATAAACAATTGGAGGAACATTTCAGCAACAAACCTCATGCTTTGATAGCGGGCATCCATGAAGCAGGAGAGATAATGCACTTCACCAAATGACGACAGAGTGAGATACGGCATTGACTTGCCATGACAAGGCCCAAAGATCAAAGCAAATAAATTGCTTCTTAAAATAGAGCACCAAGAAGCAAAAACCTTCCCGGGATTATAGATTAAGCAATGATCAATTAAATCACAAAAAAATTGGCTATTAATTTGGAGGGTTGCAGCACATTTTCTAAAGGTCAAGCCAGTTCTGGAGGACGTTCAGGAATAGCAAGTGACCTTTCTTGAGTGACTCGTTGCTGTAGACAGCTAAAGCGTTCATCCTTATCAAGGACAGAAAACCAGCGGCGCTTTCCTCCGACAACAATGAATTCCTTAGGACTAGTGGGTGTCTCGTTGGCCATGGATTTGTCTGATTGTCGAGCCATCGCAAGCCCAGCGTTCATTCTGAAGAAGCTAACGAAGCCTTGATTGCCATGACGATCAAATCAGCTCTTTTTCAGCCGATTTTAAGAATTCAGCAAGAGTGAGTCATTACTGCTCGTGAACATGGCAAGAGCGATACTCTGAGCAGCAAACGAACAGCAGTCCTTATTGAAGCTTGAACTCGAATCGCTTCTACAAAGCGATTAATCGTGACAGGCCAGAATTTAAATTTATTGTAGGTATCGACAAAACAAAAAAAATTTCTACAGCAGAGGTTCTGCAGTAGAGCGCTTCCTCGAGGCACCATCCCGCCCAGCCTATTAAACGAAACTAGTGCACCAGGGTTGAAATATGGCATTCGATCACGGGGTTCACAGCTCGCTCGAGTCAGAAAGGCCAGTCTTCCTGGATGTCGCTCCAGGGATGACGGTGATCGTGAAACAGAATCACCAGATTGGCGAAAAGGCTCATAAAGACTGGTGGATGGGGCAAGTGATCCACTGCGGCGGAGCAGCTCATGATCCGAAGATCCACAACCTCTTCCAGATCGCCGAGGTGGACTCGGGAGAGATCCGCTGGGAGAACTCTGATCAAGTAACGCACATCTTTTCCTCGTTCTGAGAGGGACTTTGATCAACCTCTAGGTTCAAAATTTATAGAAACCATTAATTAATACTCTCTCCGCCTTCTAGAGGTTCCACATTCACCAGGAGAAAGACGGCCTGCTCGACAGGCTTTCTGGATCACTTCCCATCGCTTAGTGGGAGTGTTGGCGCCATGACTCTTAAGGAGCACATACACAGCTGGGGTGATCAGACGTTCCTGCAAAAGCTGTTGATTTGTTAGAGCAGATGCTTGAATCCCATGCGGTGAAGTGAGAGCTAGCGACAAACAAAGCGCTTGAAAAGAGGTGTGAGTCATGGGTGATTTATGGGATCTAAACCCCTCGGCTTCTTCAAGATCACAGCCCTTCTGGTGAGACGAACTACACGGCTGTGGTGAGCTTCTGGTGAATGGCTGAGGCCATCTGCCACGCGAGCAAGTTCGTATGGATCACAACGCGCACAAACACAAGTACATCCGCCACAGGACTGTGACACTGTCGTTCACATTGCAAGAGTGTTGGGAATGATCGCTGAGGCGTCCAAGTGATTGTTCTGGTCTTGCTGGTGATCCTGGTGGTGGTTTTCCTGGGCATTGGCAGAGCCTGATCCCACCAGCTAGGGCATTCCCGCGCACCAGCCGAAAGCACATCCCAAGGCATCAGGCGTGATCTCAGCAGACTTCTTGAGCTCCTCAGCAAACGAGCAGCAATCTGCTGGCTGCCCACCAGGGCAAAACCCTTTGATCACAACGGATGGATGAAAAACCGGTCTTGGCATCCATTGCCAAAAAATCACCTTTTCTCGGTGTCCAATGAACCTCCAGTGCTCCACAACCGGCTAACGAGCCCGCTTAAGGTTGAAACAGAACAGGCCACCCATGGTTGAGCTTTACTTAAACGCCAAGCTTCACAGCTGTATGAGCGAGGCAGCCTATCGATCGGTGCTCACACTGAAGGACCTTGATGACCAGGATCTCAAGCTGCGCAAAGACCTACTCAAACAGGTCGATAACGGATCAATCAGGCTTACTTGAACCTGAGAATTTTGAGAGCCTTGTTTCAGGTCAATGACCCACGCTTCTGGAAGTCTCTACTGGGAGTCATTTCGTTGTTCGTGGGCGGTTGGATGGCTTGGTTCATTCTCAATCTATGAGGTTCAGCTCATCAACATCCAAAGCAGCGATACAACAGCCATTCCTAGACCAACACTCAATAGAGCCAGCAGCAACAGACTTCCCCCAGCAAGCCAGAGCAATCGGCGGAATGTCTCGGGAAATAGCAGGTGAAGACTGAGCCCAAGAGCGACAGGCCAAAGGGGAGGAATCAACACACAAATAACAGTGAAGAGACCGAGCTTCAGACGTCGTCGTGAAGTCTGATCCTGCTCGAGTCGGGTCAAGCGCTTGTCATGCTCCATCTTCTCGAGCTCATCGTCACTCAGCCAGCGACCCATTTCGCGAGCACGGGTCAACTCCTGCTCTAACTGCTGAGAAGACATCGAATCAGCCATGCACTGATGCTATTCAGCGATGGTTACGCGTGTCGCTTTTCAACCAGGACCTCTCAAGTGAGGCGCGCGCCTGATCGGGATTGAGTGACTCAAGCCGCTGCTGAGCTTTCAGCTTGGAACGAAACGGACCAGTGAGTCTCCAGAAGCGCAATGCGGAAGCAACCGCCACCACAGCCCAGGCCACCAGGATCCAGCGGGGATCATGCAAGTTCATCGACATCCGTTGGCATGACTAAAAGCGACTGCTTCACCTCGACAGGTGAACGAACGTACGAGCAGTCTGTGACCGAACCGCTGAAGACATGCAAGAGAGCTGAACTTCTTGACGACTTCAAAATTGATGCATCAGGTTGAATGACAGTCAGACGTCAGAGACCCCACAAACTTAACCAGGTCTAGGGAACAGAAGATGACGACGGCGGACCCTGAAGACAACAGTCACTGACTGCAGCGACACAACTGTAGAAAACCAATGCCACTCAAGGGGCATGAGAAGTGTCAGCTCAGGTCGAACCACGAACGCACCCCCCTGGGGGTGCGACAACGCAATAGGACTCAACAGGAGGCCAGAACAGTCAATGAATCGATCCAGAGACTTCACTTCAGTGGTGCAGTCAATCAACGTCACAATGTGTTCAAGCATCAAAGCTGCTCAAACAGATCGAAGACCAAAAGGCTGCTACAACTCCGATTTAACAATCAAAGGGGAACTAAGATCTAGCGACAAGACAGCACATGATCACGTCAATACGATGAAAACTCTTCCAATATTTCTAGCATTAGTGGTTGGCAGCTTGACAGCATGCGACAACAACTATCAGTCAGTCCTAGAGGCCGAGAAAGCATGCGAGGACTGGGCTAGCCGAGGCATTGAATTTACTCTTGAGCCCAATGGATACCTACAAAGCATTGAATACAAGGGTGCAACAACTAATCGATTCTGCGAGAAAAAAGAAATCCAATACATCGGCTATACATTTAGCCTGCCCAACAATGGCAGACCTGTTATTGCCGATGAATTAATGAAGCTCAGAGGAGGTGCAAAGCCCACAGAAAAATTCAGATGGTGAATAAACAGCTTGAACACAGGCTGTAGCCAAACAATCGAGCACAATGGTTGAAACAGCCATCAAGTCATGACGTACGAGCAAGAGATCATCATTAAATGCGCGATCAAGGGAACGATCGGGGGCCTTGACAAAAAGATGACAGCAGAAGAGCTCGATGACTTACTGAATGGCTCACAGGACTGGAAAAAAAACTTAGTGATTGAGGAAATCACGGAAGTTGCAACCATTCATGCAGGGAGGAGACGTCCAGAAATTGAATAGTGTCAAGACAATGCGCCTCGAACAGTTTTAGCACTTCCATTAGAACCCTCAGAGCACGACGACGTTCTCAGCCCAATCGTTGATAGAGGTTGCGATTCGAGCTTCCATGGAACATAACAGCTAAAATTGTATTTGAAATTTAGTTAAGGGCGCTGGCAATCGAACACAGATTCGCAACGATTAGTCAATCAGAAGCGTTTCTATGCTTAACAAGCATCAAAACAGTAGCGATGATTACATCGTGATCGGTAGCAAGCGACGTTGGTTCGAAACACCAACGACATCCAAAGATTCACCAGCGACGCAAGATGCTTATCGTGAACAGACTTCATCAGTCAAGGAAGGCACGATTGACTAACAGGTTGAAGGTTTGCATTCATGGTGTCCGAGCCTTTTGAATGTCTGATCTGTGGCCAATCAGTTGGGGGTTCAATGGAAACATATTGGATTCGCCATGGCCACATGTTCTGTTCGTCCTGCTGGACCGGGGTTCCACCACTGAACGAGACATCACCAGAACAAAGACTTGTCATGCAACGTCGTTTGCTCATGCTGATCAAACACAAGCGTTGCTTCTTGTGAGTAGAAAACATGTCGATAAAAGTTTAGGAAGCAAAAAAGCCTGACTCATCGTAATCTGGTGGGCCAACCAAGAGCACATCGCAATCGCGCTGATTCACTTGAATCACCAAGATTCGTCTCGGGCATTCGTCATAGCCCTTTTTTGCAGTTGAGATTGCCTCAACCAGATCGTCCATCGTTGTGATGGCTCCTCGCTGCAAATCCGATTGAGCCTCTTTCCATAACTGAGCGAATTCCTCTCCCGCCTCCATCAACATCTTGTGCATAGCGTTCTCTGCGCCTCTGTCTTTCGCTAGAGCAATGAACTGCTTCACCAATGGATTCGACATTGCAGACGAGACCTTTAAATGAGTGGAGAGACCCGAAAGGGTCGTCTGCATCACTTCGTTCTGCTGATCGATCACCACGCACTCCGCACTGAGATCGAATGCTGTCCTGCTGCTCAGTCGCATCCAATGCGGCTCTATATCAGTCCAATTGCGCTTCATGAGTTGATTGTGGCTGATCTGACAACGAGAATCCATTGGCACATTTCTCGAATCACTCATCGAGAAATAAGCATTAATCCTTAGTCGTCGAAAAGAAAAATGCGTCCATAGTCAAGGCCCTTAAGGAAACCAATGAAAGGACTTCACTTATCTCTCCCCCTCTTTGGATGCATGGTTGCACTGGCCGTGATGGTGATGACCTTTATGGTGAAAGCAACAGCCTGAAGACAGAGGGGGTCTCCCGTTTGCCAGCCTGCGCTCTCGTTGATCTGACAGCGCCAGAGCCAACAGGCAACTGACAACCGTTGAAGAGTAAAAAAGGGGCATCCCACTGCCCCCCTTGTTGGTAGCGGGATCCCGTCCAAGGAAACTCGCTCAAGCAATAGTAAAGATTTATACAAGGATTCGTGGCTTGAGGCACGGGGGCCTGGCCCAGCAACAACTGGCACAGTGCCACTCGAGTCGCTTCCAAGAGGCATTGAAAAAAGACCACGGAGTAGAACAGAAGACAAACTCCCGCAGAATTTCCAAAACTCCTGCCTTTGGCGGGGATTTCTTTTTAGCTGAGCAGGAGAGCATTCTGGACTCCGATCCTGAGCACGGAAAGCTCATCACGTTGGCCCAGCATTGACCGAAGACAGCGGCAAGCCTGAAGCAAACAAGGCTGCGCGGTCACAGACAATGAAAATGCCGGGAGCGAAACTAATTGTCAATATTTGATGCTAAATTAGAATTACAAAACGCAATCAATCAGGACCATGAGGCTCACGAGAAGGGTTATTATCGGTTCATTGTTTAGCTCTTCGCTTGTACTGCCTGCAGACATCAAAGCTCAGGTCGGCATTGAATACCACAAAGGATATTACATTGGAGCAGTTCATACGGCGTGCGAAATGTATTCAGAAGGCATTATTTCGAGATCAATGGTAAGAGAATTTATCAAATACCTCAAAAAAGGAGATGACAATACTCCTCAAAGAGCAACCAATGAAGCCTTTGCGCTTCTCGCAAATGACCAATCCATTAAAAATTGTCCAGTGCCCCGCTAAAACCTAAAAAAGCAGGACAGTTCGCACCCTGCTTTTTGCAAGCTAAAAACAGCAGCAAACAGGGGGTGGTTATTCACAGGCGAAATCAATCCTCACATTTCAAATGAGGTTATGGAGTGACTATTCGCATGCGTCCATCAATTGCAGCATCGCTTCATCACGCTGAAAAGTTGTGGCCTTTTTGACATACGCCTTGATTGGTGTCGCTAAGCCACCACACTGCTCAGCTCAAAAGCATGATCCCAAAGCTCCCCTATACCTTCCTAGTGAAAGGGCCCGACTGAATCCAGGGTGAAGGGAGAGGTCAGGCATTTCAGTGTTTTCAATACAGCGACTGACAGACAAGGGTTGGCAAACGCAGCAACGGGAGCTCACACTTGACGAAGCCAAGGCCAGTGTGAGTGTCTTGTCAGGTCAATGCCAGAGCGTCTATCG
Organism: Synechococcus sp. BIOS-U3-1; assembly: GCF_014279975.1. Taxonomy (NCBI): domain Bacteria; kingdom Bacillati; phylum Cyanobacteriota; class Cyanophyceae; order Synechococcales; family Synechococcaceae; genus Synechococcus; species Synechococcus sp. BIOS-U3-1. Next base: position 1,599,137 of record NZ_CP047936.1, read on the forward strand.
CGTTGTTGATCAGGAATCGTTCGAAATGCAGTGTCTTTGGCGACACGGAACGGTTTTGGTCGATCAATCAGAGGCCCTTGAGCCGCCCATTCATCAGGAGAATCAATCAGCCCCATCCATCACAGCGAAGAACTGAAGCAAGACCAGCTCAACACATTGCTTTAAGAGGGGTCCAACCGATTAAGGTGCCAGCCCTCGGGGCGGGGAACTTGACGCATCAGGTGAACAATCGGGTAGTCGTGATCTGCCGCTCAGACGAAAGCATCTGGCGGCCGAACGGCATCAAGGGAGCCCCTATCGGGTCGTATTCAATCGGAATTGATCCGATCACAAAGAAGATTCGCAGTGAGCGTTCGCCTGAGAGCTGCCTGCACAGCTTCAGCCACAGCGCCAACGGCACGCTGATTGAGTTGTCCAGCGAGGGAGCAGGTGTGATCGCCATCGACACGATCGATCTTCCACTTAGCACGTTGGCGGTGGTGCGACTGATTTCCACACAACAGAACAGCGACATTCACTTAGTGGAAGGGGTGAAAGCTGAGGATCTATCGGCTTACAACTGGAGCCTTGAAGGCAAAGAGAGATTTCAGCTGTTCCGGGAGCCAGAACCACCAGAGCTCTACAGATCCCATCAAGAGGATTTCGATCAGCGGCTGGAACAGGAGTTCGCATCAGCGGTGCAAGCCCTCTCAATTCACATCACTGAAGATGATCAAAAAGTTTTTGATGCCTTCATGACCAGTGCCTGCGCGAACAATCCTGGCTTGTTCTGGGACATTCGCAAAGCTGCAGCTATGTACGCACTACAGGGAAGCTTCAGCAAAAATGATCTATCCCGAATGGTTTATTTGGCGCAAGAAGGAATCGACCCCCAGCAATTGTCATTTGAGTGCACACCTCAACAGTTCATCAAAGCCCTCTTCGATCACTGCAAGCAGACAGCAGAGGCTCTGAGCGATGAGCAGATCTGGGAGGCGCAGACCACTTGCAATCTGCTGACACTGAATCAGCTGATGCCCATCGTGCAGTCCAACTCGACATACAAACCATTTCTGTACCAATGGCTATGGAGACTGAACGGCAAACCGGATCCAAGCCTGATCGAAAACCCTGATCTCTACGAGATCTACAGAGAGGAATTAATTGCCGATCGAGAGAAGATCATGATGGCCTTCGGGATCGATGGAGCCCTTGAAGTCGACTATCGCGATCAGGTGATCAACTCCATGCTTCGTGATGACGGCTGGACCCTGGTGGAGACAGACCGGTTCGAAGAGGAAGAACAACGACGGAGAAGGGGCGAGTTGTAGCCCATCAATGGCATTACCCCTAAATTAGGTTTCCATTGGCTCTGCTCAGCAGACAGACTCTCCTTGGAACGCATTGACGGTCGAGTACTGATTGGTGTGATCGGAGTGTTTCTCCTAGCTGCGGCAGCCTATGAATACTCACTTGTACAGGGATTGGCACCCGCATCCTGAAGCCAACAGATTTATGTCTCAGGGCTGCAGGCATAACTGACGATTCCCCCTTTGCGTTGGCGGAAATCGGGCTGCTCAGGATTCTCGGCCTGCCACCACCACCGACCATCGGTGTAACTGGGAGCCCCAGCATTGTTGGTTCGAGGTAATTGCAGGGTTACACCCCGCCAATTGAGCAGGATCACATCCCCGGGAACGGTGCCGTCCGCAGTGTTAGGGATTGGCTCGTCCATGACACCGAAGGCGTCCCGACCCAACTGAATGGGTTCGGCCGTAAGCCGATCACCGTCACAAATCCAGGCCGCTGACACCGGCAGTCCCGCCGTGATCATGACGATCAACACCAGCAAGACCTGGAACAGACGGCCACCCCAAAGATGTAGCTGTCGCAGAGGGTGATCCACAGCAGCGTCAGGGAAACGACAGGATGACACTGTCGCACCCTCGTGCAGGTTCACTTTGATGCTCCCTCCTTTCGTTCCCTTCTGTCCGATCAGCGCCGCAAAAATTGCAGGGCTCAAAGCCACAGTGACACTGTTATTGATCCTGCTGATCAAATCCAAGCTGCTGCGAGTGAAGATGTCGTTGCTTGGGTCTGTGATCGGACTGATCTTGCTGACAGGATTCCTATTGAGCACGGGGCTGCTCACCTTGGTCGCCGGTGGAGCCGTGGCCTATGGGGTTAACCAAAACAAAGCATGAGTACGGAGTCTTCAGACGAGATGATCCTTCCCAACCGTGATCAGGTTCTTGCCGCATCGGCAGGGTGGGTGGCCGTACTGCTGAATGTGTTGCCAGGGCTCGGTGCGGGTTATCTCTATCAGCGTCGCTGGAAGGCTTACTGGATCACTTCCGCTCTAGCGTCAGCCTGGTTTGCTGCCGGAGCTGTACTTGGACAGGGCGCGACTGCTGATGTCGGAAGTCAGAACCAGCTAATAGGTCTGATCGGACTCCTCTTGCTGGCTGCCGTCACAGCAGTGGAAGCAGGTTTAGCCGTTAAACGGGTCCGCAATGCCAGTTGAGGGACCTCCCCTCGCTGAAAATATCCTTCGCTTCTGGTTCGAAGAATGCAAACCATGGCAATGGTTTCGACGTGACTGCGAATTTGACCGTTCTGTGAGTGAACGATTCAGGTCGCTCACGGAAGACGCTCAAGATGAGAGGTTGATCGACTGGGAAGTCAGCCAAGCGTCGTCTCTGGCACTCGTGTTGTTGCTCGATCAATTCTCTCGACACATTTGGCGTGATCAAGTTCGCGCCTACCAGGGCGATCTCCGTGCACAACGATTGAGCCAAAAAGCACTGGATCAACGTTGGTTGGAGCAGGAGCCTCAGAAGGCGCGTCGACAGTTCTGGTTGATGCCGCTGTTGCACGCTGAATGCCTCGACACAGTGAACAAGGCGATCCCTCTTCTGGAGAGATGGGTTGATGTCGCAACCGCCGATGTTGCACGGCGAAACCGCGGCATGCTTCTCAAGCACGGGCGATACCCCTGGCGAGACACAGCGCTAGGCCGATGATCCATGGCTGAGCAAGGGTTCTGCTGCGATCTTTGTGGGCTTCTGGGGTCTGTCCACTACCGCGTCCGCAGCGAAGTCACAATGGAGTGGAAGCTTGTATGCACAAATTGCTGGACAAGAATTGCTGCTCAACCTGGCTACAGATACGGAGGTACACGCAAGGGCAATCGCCGACGACGAAAGCGGTAAGGCATCAGTTCACCTTCATTCTCTTTCCATTTGAACAAGGCTCAGCTTGCATCAGCACGCTCAAATGGCATGATCAACTCAGTTCGAGATGGATCAGAGGTCGGAGTAATCCGATCTCTTTTTTTGAGAGATTGCCCTTTCGCGTCGAAATCAATAAAAAACCACTGCATCAGCAGTGGTGGGAAATGGCTATCGGATAATCCCCATCACCCGGACCAATACCACAATGCTAGAGATCATCAACTCGAAATAGGTCATCTTGTACACCTTGTGATGAACTTCAAATTCAGTTCACCATCCGCGTAGTTGAATCAAATCATGGCGGTACTCACCGTGGTCTTTTTGAACAGACTGCATTGTTGATCAAAACGGAGAGCACCAAGAAGCACGAAGAAGCTGTCTCGAGATTGCAACCAGGTGTGTGTTCAATGCACTGAAAGACACCGTAGTGGCTATACCTCTTGTAGTTGGCTCTCCTCACCGAGATTCCCAACTCCTCACACCCACAAAAGACCCTATGGGTCTTTTTTTTTGCCTTGGGTCAGATGTCTGATTGGCGACCCACAGATGAAGCAGTCCAGTCGTCATAGTCGGAGTCCGATTTGCGTCGAGCTTTCGGGCGTTTACCAATCCAGTGGATAGGGATACCCACTGGATTGGAGAGCGTTTCAGGCGTTGACGTTGATCCACTTGATCATTCCATTCAGCCGCCGTTACAGACACGCATGCGTTCAATCGACCAGGCTGCTGAATGCGAGCTTGGCCTTCCAAAGCAGCTGAGCTGAGCTAGGCAAGCCATACCCAAGGGAATCAGAGTGATCGCAATCACAATCAGTGCCACCCCCGTTCCAGGTGAGTGGATGTTTGCTTGAAAAAAAGGCTTGTTTCCCATACAGACCATTCAAGCAAGATCCGGGAGTCGGTGAATGGACTGAAACTCTGCTGCTACAAATGAGTTTTGATCCAAAAAAACCTCACGAAGAGGAGCGTTTTGAGATGTCTTCAAATTTTTATCTTAAACATGCTCTCCTTTGCGATCAGAAGGATGGAGGGCTTCAACCTTGAAGCATCAGTTCACTTGCCTTCAGATTTGTTATCAGCGGTCTGATTCATGTGACATTCAGCTTAAGTACAGCTGATGGTGATTCGTCGACTGAGCGCTCACTGAAAGTCCAACAAAAGCAAAGGATTGAGAGAACGGTTACCACTCTCACTCCTGACATCCATCTCGATGTTCAGGCCGGCCATCCCATCAATGCTGGGCGACTAACCTCCACAGGTGCAGCCACAGGCACCAGCCGCGTCGTGACAAGGCTCCTGGTTCGGGTGACCATTAGCGCAGGCATCTGAGCAAAAACTTTGCCCATTTTTGCGAACAACAGACGAACCGTCAGCTTCACAGCTGCAGCTTGGGCATGCACATTTCAAAGAAGTAGTCATAATCCAACTTTTGCATCTGAGATAGGTCTAGCAGCAGATGGAGATTAAACGACTTAAAAACAACTGAGAGTCATGCAATTGAACAAAAAATGAAAATGATAATCGTTTTATCAGGCAAATCCGAGTTGCGTTATCATAATTCCTCTGAATGCTTATGTTGTTGCTTACCACGCAGTCTGATTAGGCACCATCCAAAAGCTCACACAAATGCTCAGGGTTGGGCGTTTCATAACTCCAAGCGGCGTTGGGAATGAGCTTGCGCACATCCCAGTAGCGAGCATTGCCCTTCCAGCCGCAAAGAGTGGTGTGGTTTGATTCGCGGAAGAACTCCTGACGGATTGCAGAGCGTGGGAAGTACGGAACTGTTGCATCTAGAACCGCTTTCATACCTCATCCAGACCGTGGACAAGACCACAAATTATCGACTTCGTCGGTGCATAGCGTGCATACAATAAAAATGGCAGAACCACTGCACTTCAGTCAGGCATGAGCATCAGCCATTGATCACAGCGACCAAATCACAACAGCAGAATGGCCAGAAATAAATGTCTCCAATGCGCCTTCTTGCCTCTCTGCTTTCCCTGTGCGTCGCCCTGCTGCTGCCAGGCAAGCTTCAAGCCAGTTCTCTAGAGATTGATATCCACACCATCTCTAAGGACGGAGTCGGTGAATCGATCGGAACGATTGTTGCTAGCGACAGCACAAACGGGCTTGTGATCGCACCATCCCTCAACAACCTGAGCGAAGGCGAGCATGGTTTTCATCTACATGCCGGCACGTCCTGCCAAGCGGCTCTCAATGATGAAAAGGTCAGCATCCCTGGGCTCGCGGCCAAGGGACACTGGGATCCAGAGAACACCAACACGCACAGCGGTCCGTTCGGCGATGGACATCGTGGTGATCTCAGCCGTTTGGTTGTGAATGCCGACGGCACCACCACGACGGAAGTTGTAGCTCCGCGGTTGAGCACAGCTGATTTGCGCGGGCGGGCTCTGATCGTGCATGCCGGTGGAGACACGTACAGCGACAATCCTCCACTCGGCGGCGGCGGTGAACGCATCGCATGCGGTATCGCAGGCTGACCGGTGGACGTTATTTCAGAAACTGCTCTGGTTCTGGCCTGCGAAACGCCCTTGATAGCTCTCTTCGCCATCGAGGGTCTGGAAAATGAACTGACAAATCGCTGTTCCAGGATGGACGGCGAGAGGCGCTGGACCGAAATTGCTCATCTCCAGCACCTGCTGGCTGTCGATGCCCGGACCCATGAAAGGAGCACTGATGTGCACCATCAGTCCCAAACGAGCAAAGCGACTACGGCCCTCAAGCCATCCGCAAAGACCAGGGGCGAGCGTCAAACGCTCTTCGGTGATCCCCAAGATGGTTTCACCAGGCATGATCAGGATGTGCTCTCCCTCTGAGAGGTCGACCTTGTCGGTAAACGAGCGGTAGTCGGTGTGTTCATTCACATCGACAATTTCGTGCACTTTGCGAAAGACCCGGAAACTGCAGGCAAGCGTGAGGTCCACCGATGCAGGGCCCACATTCTCTGGAATGAAAGGAGTGATTGTGATGGTGCCACCGTCGATTGCCCGCAGGATGGCCTGACGCCCTAGAACCGCCATGACAAGGATGAATGGCTATTCAGACTATGGAAAACTGACCAAGAGGGCCAGTAGAACAGACGAAAATTCTGTCAGCCAAATGTGCTTCCGTTCCAACCGAAGGAACTAGCAGGAACATCCTCGAAGTGGACATAGACCCTGTCGGCAGGAATCCCCATTCGAGCCTTAATCAGCTCACAGAGTGACGCCGTCATTGCAGAAGGACGCAGGGCCCCAATTGACTTGACCTCAACGAATGCGGCAGGAGCGGAGCTGCCAGCAAAGGTCATCGGTACATCGGTCTCGAGGAGTGTCATCACATAATCCTCAGGTTTACCGGTCTGCTCGGCCAGGTTGGCGGACAACTCGAGCAGCAGCTCGTCGGGATGATCGACAGAAGCAAGCGAAGTGCGCAAATTAATTAGAGGCATAGTGTTGTTTTTAGGAATGAATCAGCCTGAATCGCTTAGCCCTGCTGAGACTCTCGAAAGGCCTGAAGCTTGTCGATGTCTTTTTCCTGATCAATCGCGTAATCAGTCAGGATCAAAGCCTTCCCGATCGTGCCAAGGGCGTACTCGATCCGTTCGAGGTTCACACGCCCATGCTGATCTGCACGAGCAGCACGAATCACAGAAGGAGTGAGCTGGTCGGCCAAATGCTCGATTGCTTCCGCAATGGAGCTGGCTTGGATGAGGGGGTCGATGGAGCCCACGGGTCAAGACAGATGTGGTTCTCAACCGATGATGCCAACAGCACACAGCAAAGAACCATTGCTCTGATGGTTCAGCGTCTGCGCCAACGATTCCAAACCCTTCGTTGCCAGGGGGTCACATCTTTAGGAGGAACGGGCTCACCACGTTGCGTTTGCTCGAATTGATCGATTTCCTGACGGAGTTGCTTCAGCACAGGAATCAACAGAACCGCTGCAATCAAGCCGACGACAAGCAAAACCGGTAGAAGCGTCACTAACCAAACCGTCACGATGATCAGAGCAGCAAAGCTGATCAACTGTTGAAGCCAGGGTGGGCGACTACGCCCGGGCAGTTGCTTCATGCGCTGCAGAGCGAAGTGATCAACCTGCCAAGGAGAACACAGGATCAGGTCTCAAAACAAGAGAGCTTTTCACTCAGCTGTATTCCCCGGGGGGCTGACGCTTGGACACCGTGACGCGACCCACCTTTTGACCAGAAAAGCGCAGAAGTTCATCACCAGCGAATTCATACCCAAGACCGGCAGCAATCTTGGCCACATCATCAGCAGTCGAGGAAGCAAGCACAGCCTCTTTCAAGGCCAGGTCGTTCTGCATCAGAACCAGAAACGCCTTGAGCTGATCAAGAGCCATGGGCAAAAGCAACGGAGCTGATCATCGCCTGCTGAGGCCTCAATCAGACACGGAACAGCATCAAGGCTCAATGTTCAAGCTGAATGTGATGTTTTTTGCATCAACAACGCAAAGATTAATTTAGATTGAACAAAATTTACAAGTTTAATGAAGCTCAGCCTACCTTCACTGCAAGAGTTAAAAAAGAAGCTCGAAGAAGGATTGCTGAGCAATAAAACGTATATCGCGACATTACTCATTTTCAACATTCTCTACATTCTTCCAAAATTCACTGCAGCATCGGATCCATCAAGCATCCTGATTGCAACAATTCCCCCAGCATTTATTATTTCAGTAGTAATAACATTTGCAAGGGACCGATACATCAAAAATACCCTTGTACGCAGATTAATGGAAGATTCATACATCCCATCTGTTTACAAGAGCGACATCGACCTCAGAGCCCTCGACAATTCGACACCCTTAAAAAAGGAAAGAGCTCAGACCAGGCAATGGATTGAGATTAATATCCTCGATCGAATCAGCAGCAAATAAAGATCAGCCGTATGAAACACTTGGCGTTACAAAAATGACCAAAAGAAGATCGACAGTTCTATGTCAATATCAAAAGCTCGGTTTTGACTAGCGACGAAGCAATACCAACAACAAGCCAGAAATTTAATTTCCACAAACATATGTAAATGACCACCCGACCCTACCCAATCAGCAAAGCGACCTGATTCAGCATTGATTCAGCAGCTGAGAAGGGTGTTAATGATTAAGGAAGTCACCATATGAGACGGCCAAAGAGCCATAAATCTGCTAAGGATGAATAATGATCACCAACCGTTCAATGCTCCAGGGTCGATACGAGCACAAAGGCATGGCCTATGTCATCAAGGAAATGACTGGTGGTCCTGGATATCTTGTGCTTGGCTCACCTAAGGGTCACCTCAAACAATTGGGCAGAGAATACCCATCACTAAAAGCTGCCGATGCTGCTGCACGACGTGCCATTGACCAGATGCTTGCAGAAGACCAATAAAAAGCCCTCTCATAAGGAGGGCTTTCGATGCAGGTGGGCTTACATATAGTAGAAATACTTAGACCTGATCTGTGGCTGTCCTGGCGAATGAAGGATTAACAGATTGAACTTCTGATCACACCCAGGCACGGAGAAGCTGAGGGAATCGATCGCGGTAGAGCTTGGACAGACTCAGTGAACCTGAGCCGGCAATCGCGAGGACCAGAAAAATGAACAGATAAAGCGCTGAAGTCTCGTACTCGTAATTGTGAGCTTCTACAACTGCAAAGGGAGCGCCTTGAAGACCCGTATCCTGAAAGTGAAAGGCCATAGCAAACAGCATGGTTGACAATAAACCAATCACTGCAGGGCGGGTCGCGATCCCAAAGATGAGAACAATCGATCCTATGATTTGGGTATAAGCAGCTAGATAGGTCCAGAGGACATGGTCAAAGGGGAGAAAAGAAAAATACTGATCAATAATAAATGAGGTGAATCCGGCAGGATCTTGCAATTTCTCAAAACCATGATGGATGATGAGAACACCAGCTGAAACACGCAGAATCAGTAAGCACAAGTCAGAAGAAAATTGATTCGACGTTTCTTCACTCATGACTTTTGGCAAACAAAAACTAGATGACTCTACACCTGATCAAAGCTTGCCTGTCGTGCATGAAAGCGATAAGGCAAGCACTCTAAATCAGTTGCGCTGGTGAAACCATCCCTAGTCCTCACCAGCCCAACCTGGCTGATTCGAGTTGAATGAAGGAGTCTCCATCAATCAAATCAAACCAATTGCGGATCAGCAATCGGCAAGACAATGCTCGGACAAGCTCATCAATCAGCCTGAAATGAATGAGACCACATCAGGTGTCGCCCGTTGCTGAACCCATGTAGCAAAACGCTTGCAGGGAAGAGACGATCAAAGAACTAGAGAATCCACGCCAAAACCGACTACTGATAGCATCAATCAACACACCGCCACATGCCTGAACGAACGCCAATTCCAGTCGCTGATCAATACAAGCCGCAGCGGCTAGCCAAAGAAGGTGTTCCAACCCTCCATACAACTTCTTCTCAAGGAATTATTCATAACACCCACCACATCAACATTCAACGTGTCAATGGAATTCGACAGTTTGTGGCTGCATCAGCTCTCTTAGATGACTTCCTGCTGGAAAAGGCAAGTCCTGCAGCTTGTCCTAGCTGACTTTTGATACAATAAACAGATTGTGTGAGTAATGACTGTGGAAAGACTCTATGGCGAAGACAAAAAAAAGGCCCTTTCAATCTTCTATGACAATTTCTGCGAGGAAATTGACCAACTTTTTTTTAATAAATTCCAGGAGCTATCAGACTTAAATGTAGGCGAAGGTGAAACAACCAGGATTGTTGGACGTCTTCTGAATGCGAAAACTAATGTGATGGATCAGATCAAAGGTTGATTGCTCAGAACGTTGGAAGTTTGTAGAAGCCAAGAGATCAACGCCTTAATCTAAGAATCAACAAACCGTTCTGATCGTTATGGAGAGTCGAAGCGATACAAACGGCACAGAGAAAAACGCTAAATTGTGTGAGATTCTCATCTGAAAGCATGGAGACTCAAAAGCAAGATCATCCATCATCTATTTGGGCTTGGTTGCTCCAACCACTCGACAAACTGAAAAGGCGAGTTGCAGTGGTTCCCTCCGTCAATGACACCGTGAGTGCAATGAAGGAGATTGGTGTGGACTTAACCAACGATGAAAAGTAAGGCTTGAACACTGAGCACACTGCTCATTCATTGAAATGTGGAGATTGGCATGCCATCGAGACCCCGCGATCGTGTTGGCGAGATCTATGGGAGGTTGACTGTTGTTCGCGCTTCTGAACGCCGTACCAAAAGTGGTAATGCTTATTGGTGGTGCCAGTGCAGCTGTGGCAGGGAAAGGGAAGTACCAGGAGACAAGCTTTCGACCAACACAGCTCGCAAAAAGCCGGTGGTTACAGCTTGTCTGGTCTGTTCCAGGGAACTGCAAGTCGAGGGGGTCTGCACCAAGAACGATCGTGAAGAGCGACAAAGACGAGACAATGCAGAGCGTCAACGCAAAGCGTTAATGGGTCAAGTACCGGACAGTTGGCTACGACTTCCACTGACCGATGCCCATGCTCGAGAACTAGGGCAGGTCCTGTTTTTCCGTGGAACGTATTGCCTGAGGGGTCATCTGGCCCCTTATCGCATCAATGGTGGTTGTCTGGCTTGTTCCGGCCAGAAACACTCTGCCCACGAATCCCTAATGCCATAGGTGCGCGGCTTGTCAGAGGATCAAGACTTGGCCTGATTGAAGACCTGACTCGCTCACTCCCTCTGGCTACCAAACCATCAAGGCATTCAACGACGATGACGAGATTTGTGCTGAGAAACGGTGACGTATTCGATTCACACAGAGATCCCTCTAATTTCGACACCTTTTGCTATGGACAAAATGGAGCTGAACAGACTTGTCATCTGCTCTCGTTCCAATCAGAAATCGCTTTCTTAATGGTGTTGGGTGATGACCTCAACCTCCGTTATGAGCCTATTCAAAGCCAAGGCTGAAGGGGTCATCGACCCTTCATTGATGACAACTCTGTGTCGTCGTAAGACGCGAGTTGTGCATCAAGAAGGAAGACTCGCTAGAAAGCAGCGATGAAAGACATCAGCAAAAGGCGAGCACTTGAAGCTCTGATCGAGAAAGCAGCCGAAAACCTCAACCTCAGCGAAGAGGAATCAAAGGCATTAATCGCCCCAATTTCTGAGCAGTTCAGGCGACTCGAAGCCGATAACTGATTCAGTGAAAGCGCTTTTGCTCGAGCTCACGCAAAGATTCATACGCAGCCCAGAGCCCTTCTGTAACGGTGCAACTGCGGCCCTGATCGCAGACTCTGTACTGACCACCTCCGAGAGCATCAATTGTGGATCCCTTTGATGTCAGGCAGATGCGACTTGAATGAGCCATTGAGATTCTGCTTCGCTCCTATAGGTCTACAACTGCAAAATTCCGCCTTTCAATCAAATGTTAATGATCTAAATTATTTTCTCTAATGAATATCAAGGTTAAGACTCTAAGCGAATTGGCCATTGAGTGCCGTGAATCTAGAGAACGGCCATGGTTGACTTCTAAAAAAACGTCTTACCGGCAATCCAAGCATCAAAGGGCGCAGTAGCAGCCTCAGATAAGGCCAGATAGCAAGTCGTGACGATACCAGTCAACGCGATACCAACCCCAGTCACAATCAGCGAATCGTAAAGTTTCTGGGCGGCCCTTGTCTCAGGACTTGGGAAGACGCGACGACGAGCCATACCTACTCCTGCATATGATTAGTCTGGCCTCTCAACACAGGAAAGAGCAACAACAAGAAGCAAAGATTTGCAAGTCACTACCATGTAACTTTCGCTTCACGTTGTAAAGATCACGTTACGAATAAGGATGTACAACGATCACGAACAAGACCAGCATCATCGTCGCAGGAGAATTAACAAAGACCTCAGAATCGAGTGCCTTGACAATCATGTGGTCTGCTTCTCAATAGTGATGCCCTTTGTGACTCAGTGATGACGGATCGAAGACTGACGATTCTTCTGCAAGAAGCGGAAGAGCATCTGCTCAGACAGAGCTGCCGCAGTCGTTACGAGAGATCAGTTGTGAGACTTCCTGACAGCAGGAGAAACATCTGGCTCAAAGATGACAAACGCGCAGCCTGACCAACATTGTTTCTCAAAGCAGCACGGTTGGAGGGTTACCTCGTCAGTTGAGACCAGAGTGCAGGCGCTAGCACAGCCGCTCGTCGCTGTTGTTCAGAGCCTTGCCTTGAAAGTCTTTATGGCAAAGCAGACTTTCCCAATCGAAGAACCGCCCCAGAACAAGGGCAGTTCCTATGTGGAGTGACTCAAGCCGCACTGCAGACTCCAGTGGACTGTTAACAGTCTTGAAACACTTACGAGCAAACCCTGCATCTAGCGCTTCAGCGACCTAACTTTGGAAACCCCATCACCCGGCCTGCCCAAGCGGCAGGCTTTTTTATTGAAAAGCACCAGCGGTGGTGTGCCGCGTGCAGCAACTGTCTGGGAAGCCGTGGGAACAACATCTTCACGATCAACACAAAAAAAGGCCCAAAGGGCCTTCGGTGGGTGTGAGGAGTTGGAATCTCTGTGAGGAGAGCCAACTTCGTGAGTTCTAGCAGCTCCTGTGTGCCATTCAAGAGACCGGCCTGCTAATTAGTGTCACTGTGCCAGTCCAATGGCTAAATTGCTCTTGTGAGGAGAAAAGCTCACGTGGTGGAAACAAGGACACACTCACGTTGATCTTTTGGAACCCCTGCCTTTGGCGGGGGTTTCTTTTTGGCTCATCACTCCAAGGCTGCATTAGCCAGTTCTTCAGCATTTGACGGATAACCCGATGACAGAAAAGGATTGTTTGGTCGAACAGGTCTACGCAAAATATCGGTCCTACTGCAAGAACATCGGCATCACACCGGCGGAGATGATGCAGCAGGCTTATCTCAGACACCTCAAAAGCCTCACAACAGAACAGCTCAAAGCGAAGCTTTGAGGCAGACCACTTGCGCACATGCGACAGACAAGGCTTTCAGGCCTGGGTAAATATGCTTAAAACCAAGGCCACAGAAGCATTTTGAACATCCTTCCGTGATCAAGCCAACGAAGCGTCAAAGGAGAACTTGCCAGAATCTGCTGGCATGAAGTTTTGTAATGGACTCCCAGATTCGAAAAGTCCTTCAACGTGAAATCCTTGAGCGCTGTAACGAGGAGGAACGTGAAGCCGTTGAAAGATGGTTCAAAAGTTTTCAGGCCATTGGGTTGTCCAAGCGGAACGGCATGTCAGTAGCAAGGGGAACCACCATGTCTTGCCCTCTTTATTGATCCCTCTTGACTGAGGAGCATCTAACCCTCTGAAGTGATAGTCCAGGCAATATTGAATGTCTATAATAATAAAAATTTAACTGAAAAATTGAACTTATCATTCGCTGGGAAGAAAGGTCCAAAAACCTATATCCAACTGATAGTCACCAAATCTGAATTTGATTGATTTTCAAATTAACAGGAACTAAACTCGAATTCCTGGCGCCAAGTCATAAGAAAGTTAAATAAATAATTTATCGACAAACAGCACAAACATAATAAAACCGACATTGAGCAATGCGAGAACTCCACAAAATGCCAGGGTCAACATCACACAAACCCATTCAGAATGTCTCTTGATTGGAACAAGCTACCAATTAGGTGTATCAACATCATTCTTCGTCACGCTCAGCTTGTCGCGCACCAATGGCGAGAGCAGCAACAAAAGGCAGAATAGCAATAGCAGTAAGGACTTCCATCCGTTCACAACCCAAAATTAAGAGTTAACAGACAATGCATTACCGTCGATGCCACCGAAGTGAACAACGAGTAATTCTTCTTTGGTGATAAACCCATTTTCATCAAGCAATTCAGGGTGAGTAGTTTTTAATCCTGTTCTGTCGCCATGCCTGGATTGCTTTTTAAAAGTGAGAGCCATACCACGAAAGGCCGATAAAAGTACAAACGCGCAAGCTGCGGTGTACGCCAGAGGGATCAGTGCAGAAGACATCACTCAGTTCCTCGCTTTTTTGGCCGAAGGCAGGTCAGTGGGCTGAGCCAACACATACACCACACCTGCTGTGATGACGGCTGTAAAAGCGATCAGACCATAAATGGCAGCAGAATAATCGGTCATCGCGGTCCTGTGAACTTGTGTGAACAATCTAGGCGCTTTGTAAAGCTGTTTAACCAGGTGTATTTGCTTATCTTGCCGATCGCTCTAGATCCGTTCAAAACCCTGAGGCCATCAGCCTCCTACAGCAGCACGAATGACCCCAACATCAGCCAGGCCAAGGACTCGGATAAAGACAGCACTAATAATGCTGTAAGCCACGGCACCGAGCACGGCACTGCGCAAGCCTTCCTTCAGACGAAAACCATCAATTAATGACGCCGCCAAGCCAAACAGAATCACAGTGATCAACCAGTCGAACAGCCAGTTGACTGGGGCGATCAATCCGCCAAGGCTGGATACAGCCCAGGGAAGCGCCAACACGAATTTCAAAGGAAGAATCAGAAGCGTGCCCAGCAAACCAATGGTGACGGCAGATGAAAAAGCCGCCTGAAAACCAGCCAGCTCGACACCCAGGGGCATCGCTGCAACGAGCAGCAACACCAAGGCTCGAACAGGCCACTGCAACAACCAGCCGATCAGGCCCATGGGAACAGTGCAATGAGAACTGAAGGCTAAGCCTGGCCAGAGAGTTCAGCAGGGTCAGACCAGCTCACACCACTCAAGGATCAAGGACGGCTGACAGCACATGCTCTACTTATTCAGAAGGCGAGGGCAATCACCGTGAAGCCAGTCAACAAAGAAACCGTGATTAACCACATAGGTAATTAGCTTTCCTCACCCAGCGCACTGGTTGCGCGCAAATAAATCGTGAGCCCCACGACCGCGCCAAGAACGGCGAAAGAAATCATCGAAAAGCTTTTAGCTTGAGCATATCTACTTACCATAGGAGGTTCGTTGAATTGCGGGGTGTCGTGGACGACATCAGGCTTCAAAGACCAGGATCTTGGATTGCGTCATCCAGCTCACCAGACTCAAGAGGCAGCTGATCTGCTTCTCCTAAGTCCATGGAAACGGTTTCCAGCACAACAGGATTGCTGTTCAGCTAAGCACCAGCGTTGGAACATGCCGTAAGCAGCAGCCTCAAGCCCAGGCAAAGCAACAAAGCTGAATTGACGATGCGAGTGGAAAGAATCTTCAAAAAGACAGACATGCATCCAACGCGTTGCCATAGCAGGAACTAAGTGAGCGCAACAAAATTACCCGCAAGAACATCACAACAACAAGCACATTGGGTATGACAAAGATGGCGAGACAAATAACTTACACAAAGAGCTACTCGAAACAATAAACTGATTAACAAACAGAAGCCCTTAATGCAGCAGCATTACAAGTCAGGGGCTTTTAAATATTCCTGGAAAGACGATTGATAAGACGGTCATACCAAAAGAGTTGAAAAGTTTATTCGATCAAAAGAGTTGCGCAAGACGATGACAACATCGCTTCAAACCACACCGTTAAACGTGTCTTGGCCATATCTAAATTGTGGTTAATCCTCCTCGCACAGAAATCAGTTTAAAACAAGTGGAAAATGCAAAGATGCTGGTCCAAGCTTGCCAAGAGCGAGAAAGTTGCATCAATTCATTCACAGCAAAGCAAGAATCAGATCTAAATATTAATGCAACCAAATATTGAGCATAAACAATCGAAGCAGCGCTAAGCATATACCCCTAAGCATTATTGCCTCATCAAAGTTTTGTGTGCCAAACACTACCGCGACAAGAAATTACTCCTATAAGGCTAAGGAAGTCGGAGGATTTTCATGAGTTTCACACTCCCTACCGTCCTGATTGGAGTCAGCCTGTATCTGTTAATGCATGTTTTACTGTCGCCTTTAATGAGGTAGATAAAGACAGAAAGAGTTTCCCTAAATCACCAAAGCGCTGCTGCAAAGGAAATCCAGCAGGAAAAACAATGCTGAGGCTCGGCTAAGGACAACACAATCCCTTGCACAGCCGTGCGCACGCTCTATCCCTGACCTTGAAGCCAGCCAAGCGGTTGCAGACATGATCCCGCAGGCAAAGCTGGAAAAAGCTTATTGCACGGTTTTGCTGACCAATTCAGTCGGCTAATCAAATCTGATGGTGATTTCTACTCAGACAAAGCAGCACTTCTTCAGCTTGTTTGCTTATTTATCCGCGTTTGCTGACTTTAAGGTGACAGGAATTCAAACGCTTGTAACGCAGATGAGAGGGCAGTCTCCAGCGCCACTGTCTTGCCTGAAGTGGGGAATCAACGGGGAGTTGTCGGCACACGACACAGCACTACTGGTGAACAGACTCGCATCATCCGAGAAATCAAGACGAGCTTTCAAGGATCATTTCGAGAGGCGTCAACGAAGCAGCGCTTCTGATCAAACTTAGCCTCGATGATGGGGTTAAAATCGAAGCTGCCCTCAGCATTTCGTTGTCCCCAAATCTGCCACCGTTATTGAATACTCAATGCGATCATCGGAACAACAGAGATCGCCATAAAAACGTTCGAGTTCGTCATAGGCCTCGTCATAAGTGCTGTAGTTCCTGCGCGTGAGGTCGTCTTCAACGCCATCGTCGCGGATGACCTTCACCAACTGAATCCGATCACTTTTCACCACAGCTGATCTGAGTAGGAACACCGATTCTCTCGCGAAGGGGGCTCATCAGACTGAAGGCTGAGCGAAGAGGAAGACAAGCATGAAAGATCCGCGGGTGGGTGCCGTTCCTCTAGGACTGAATGACGAACAGGTCTCCCAGAAACGACCTAGCGATCAGGGTCTGCTAACTCAAACGGTGCTGACGGGAACTGAATGCCGTGCCCGAAATGACCGCCAGACCTACTTCAGCATGACCCGCGAACTGGTCGACGCACAATTCGTTCTGGCCGATCAGGAATTGACACGCAGACTCTGGCAAGAGGTTGGTGATCGGAACCTTGAAATGGGGCGCATCATCAACTTGCTCTACCGCTGCAGCAGCCATGAGGACGACAGCGAAATGGTGGAAGTGGATGATGCTTTTCTACAACTGACATTGAGCTGAACGCCAATGTCAGTTGCCGTCAGAACCAGACCTACCGATACTGCATGCACACTCTTCACAGGGATCCATCAAGGAGCGACGAATGGCAGCGAAGCTCTACAACGTCCGCTTTGAGACCGAAGGGGCTGATCTTTTCGTTGAAATGGAGGCGGAGGAGAGGCTCAACCGGCAGCACTTACTAGAAAGGGTGGTGGCGATCCTGGAAGATCGTCACGGCATGGAAACGGTCGACAACGATCAAGGCGAAATGACCAGAGTGGGCCACAGTGACGGGTCAGCACTGCTGGCTTGGCTCTCAATCTCCGGACAATCTTCGCGACAAGCTCTCGATGACGACGGTCTTGATGAAATCCTCACTTGCTTGGTCTTCATGCTGTTCCCACCTGTTGTGGAAACAAGCGTCAAAGATGTGAACAAACCGGCGTCGGTACTGACCTAAAGCGCAATTGGAAACATCCGTCTGGGCTATCAGGGAATCACTGAAAAATTCAGCCGATCCAAACTCCAAGAAGGATCCCGATGATGAGACCAGAAAACCAGACAAGAGCTCCCATCTGGTATTCACCGAGTCCGAACTTCTTCTTGATCCAGAAATAAGCATCGCGATCTGCGCCCACCAATGCCTGGAAAGGATTCTTCGTCATTGTCTTGAGCTGCAATTGCCTCAATAATCGCCCACCGAGCTTCAGTGCGCCATCCCCGATTGTGAGACCAGCGCGTCAAAGAACTGGCCCATCGGCCGCATACAACAACTTTGTGTTGCAACGCTCAGAGACAATTGGAGAGAACAGCGACTGGATGTTCAAGCCGTTCGGACCACTTCAGGCATCGGCTGATTCGCCCTGCGATAACAAAAAGATAACGCAGCCAACTCAAGAGCGTCCCAAACACTGCATACAAGCACTCCCAAAAGAACTGCCTCACCTATCAGGACTTTATTGTTCCCAATCACGACGAGCAACAACAATCTTGCGCTGATTAATACAAACACGACGATTCAACGAACAAACTAGATAAAGAATTTAATTATTTATCGACACGGGAAACTGCAAAACGATGCGTTAAGTATCATGTGAGTCAAAAGTATCAGCCGATTTCAACACATAGAGTGGCGAAGCAAGATTGAAGGCAAAACATGAAATGGTTGCTTTCCATGCTTGGGATGTCAGGCAAAGACAGGGAGCCTGACCAGCGACTTGCTGTCGATGGATCCTTTCTAAGCGTGACCCCTGATTCTGATCAATTGCTCTGCGAGTGGAAAATCAGAGATGAAAGCATATTAATGATCCAGCGCGACTTTGAATCAGCTCTCTTCATCAGAATCAAAGATATCTCTGGGGATCATTCGATGTCTTCCAAAACAATTCAAGTATCGCTCAAGCAAGTACAAGCCAGTATTGAATTACCATCTCGGAGCGGAAAAATTCTTGTTGATCTTGGCTATTATTGCGGTCTTACTTTCATGACGCTTGAGTATCAAGTTCTAGACTTTGGCCCCAAAATAATCTTGCCCGCTCAAGACGCTGATTGGTTTGCAAAAGAGTCCCCAAACATTCACGAAGAAATGTACAAACTCGCCACAAGAGGGCGACTCTTGGGCGGATCAGAGATGATCCAAAAACTGTGACCCCTGCCCAACTGTGCGCAACATCACAGATGGGGCGTTATCAGGTCAACAGGTGAGCCGGGGAAAGAGCAGAGGGTGATTGCAACGGAATCCTCTCCACCGCACGCTGTTCCATGTCTTACCGATCAGGCCTTCTAGGCGCCGCGATTACGCTGATGGGGGCTGTCTCTCTGAATACTCCAGAAGTGATGCAGATCCACGAAGTCGGCGAGCAGAGTGTCTTGCTGGGAGAGGCCAAAAATCACGTCCATGCCGAGCTTTTGCGGATAAGTGTGGAAGATGCACACGACATCTGCCTCAACAACAACCAACAAACAGGGAGCAAGCAAGGCGAAAGTGGGCGTTCAGCGTTGATTCAGGTAGCGTTCAGACATTGAAGCCTGATTGATATGACTGAAGGAAAACCTTCTTTCTTCTCTTTCGAAGGAGAGATGGGTCGCATTGATTTCTGGGGTAGCGCCATCTTCAGGTCGTTGATTGCAGGCTTAATTTTTTTTGTCGTACTTGCCTCGATTTTCAGGGGGTATTTCAGCAGCTCTTTCCAAGAACTATCAATAGCGACCACCCAATGGATCACGGATCACGCCGTCAGAGTGTGGCTGTTTGGTGAAATTTTAAACATCTTGCTATTTCTTCCAATCACCTGGAGACGATGGAGGGATCTAGGTCCGCGCCTTAAGAAATACTGGCTCTACATCGCAGTGCTGAGCAGCCTTATGCCTGGCTTTGAGGTATTTCCCTTTGTTGGCGTGCAGTCGCTAATCCTCACACTTGGGATCCTGTCTGTTTATCCGAACTTCAAACTGCTCTTCTGGCCCGGCAAACAACATGCAAGCCTACGCCAAAGTGAGAGGCCCTGATCGCAGCTGAATAAGCACTGCTTATCCGGACAATCCATCAATCTAGTTATCTAGCTAGTACTGCATTAACACCGTCGTTGTCATGCAAGAAGTTTTGTTGATCGCGCAACTACTGGCATGGAGTGATTTCGACTTCCAAGACTGGGTGGACAGCAGACCACCTGCTGAACTCTGCCAGGGATTCGAGAATGGTTTGATCCCCGAAACCATGCTTCCCGGCGGCAGGGCACAAACCCCATGTAGCAGCTTCCATGGAGACGACCCCATGGATTACGTCCTTGACTGATGCACAAGGTGCATTTGTCAGACGATGCGGTGCAAGTGATGCAACAACAGGGCCAACCGTCTCGCCATGATCACCTCGCGACCGTTCAGAGGTGGGCGTTCGCGCGTGACAAACCCGACGGCGTATTGCGGAATGCAGCGTCGGGTGAGTCCACGTTGACGCAAATCCACCAAGTTGTTCGGAACATCTGAATGACTTAATGAATCAGCGAGCTGATTTCAATCGATGGACGTGAACCGGTAAAGCAATCACCGGTCGAACACACTCGTCGCCAACAGCATCTAGCCCAACCACGCAAATAACCAATAAGCCAAAAGCAGAAGATTGGGGCCAATGGCCGCAATCAACAGGCAGACAATGATCCGCTGGTAAAAAAACCAACTAGCGAGTATTAGCTCTGTTCATGCATCGGCTTCAAGGCTTATGGGTGATCACCAGTCCAGAGACAGGGTCGGTCACACCAAGCTCTAGTGACAGCTCCTCGATGAAATCGTGCTCTGTAACCCATGCAATGCACCTGAATGAGACCAGCAAATTTCAGTAGTAACGGCCTGGATATTCACCGGGGTGATCAACGCGTATGACGCGTACCCCCGCCGTGCTGCGGCCGGACAACATCAAAAGATCGCTGCCTGCAACGGGATAGCCGAGATCCTGGGCAAGCTGTGCCACCTCATCCGCCGTGGCCGCTGCCTGGACCCGTACCTGCAGAACCGGATCACGGCCCAGATGCTCAAGAAAGTGTTGTACCGGTGATGGGGTCATCACTGCTAGGGAACTGGTGCAATTGAACACGATCCTCGGCGGATGCGTGAAAGCGGGCCATTGTGTTGAGAGATCGCGATTCTCGAGGCAGGCCCCATGCTGAGTTCCCTGCTCAACATCCTTTGGGTGATCGCCTCTACGAATCATCTAGACAGGGACTAAGGTTTAGCGGGGCATAGGTCACACACCTGCCCGTAATTCCAATGCCCAAACCACGCAGAGAAGGTCCTTTCAAGATGAAGGGGCTCTATTACGTCGAGGTCTATGACGGCCCTAGACGGAGGTCACTGAGCCTGAAGACTGACTCCTATGAGCTGGCCTGCCAGCGATACAAGGAGGGGCTGAGGGAGCTACTGAACAAGATCAGAAGAGAGCATCAAGCCACCAGGAAGACTCCGGCATGGCTACCTGAGCAGCTCGATGATCTAAGGCAGGAGTATCAGCAGAACCATGAGCTAGATGCACAGGAGCTAGCGGCTTCCTTCACTGGCAAACGTGGATACAAGGAGACCACGGGAGAGCTAAAGGATGCCAAGACAGAGGAGCTGGCGGAGCTGATTGCTGGCGTCAATGCGATCACCTGGGAGGAATTGAGAGTCAGGGCTGAAGCAGTCCGTAAGCACAAGACAGGCAGCGGCTACTCAATCTCCTGGCACAAGAACATTGACCAGATCTTGCAGCGGGTGCCCTTCACACCAGAGCAAGCAACTGTGCGGAGCATCAGGGCATGGATGGATCAGCAAGCAAGCAAAGGAGTCACCTCCGTCACGCTTAAGAACTGGTGCTCAGCTCTGCAGGGATTGATCGAAAGAGCAATCACCTCTGGCCATGCTCCACAGCTTGCGCCGAACGTCTTCAAGCAGATCGACTTCTCCATCTCTAAGGAGCTCGAACTGAAGAACGTCTACTACTGCCCAACAAAGGAGGACTACAGGAAGCTCTTCAATGAGGTTCTGCCAGAGCTGCCTGAGAACTACAGAGTCGGCATTGAGCTGATGGTGTGGACAGGTTGCAGGGTCAGCGGCACCAAGCACCTGGCAACGTCAACAGAGCCAGGGTGGCTGGATGTACCCGATGAAGACGGCACCAAAGGAGGAGGCAGGGTGCCCGTACCGATGGAGCTATGGATCAGAGGCAGAGACCTGAAGGTGATCAGTGGAAGCCGTCTCAGTGCAGCCCTTAAGAAGGTTCATCCAAAGCTCAGCAACCACGGCCTGAGGTCAGGGTTCAAGCGAGCCACGAGAGCAGCAGGGATCGACAGCGTCCTGGGTGAGGCTCTGATGATGCACAAGCTTCAGGAGCTGGAGGCCACCTATGGAGGCGAAGGCTTCCCTGATGAAGCACTGAAGGCAGGATCTGAGAAGACCTGGGAAGCAATAAGGGGATACATCAACTCATGAACCACTCAACAGCCCCTTTTCCTTTACTTCCACAGAAGAGAGGGTATAGTCAGTGTTCCGTTCAAATAGAAATGGGGAGATATGCCATCACCTAACCCCCGAATCCAGGTCTGCACACCACCAGACCTTCATGCCGCAATCAAAACGTTGGCCAGAGGTCGCAACCAGACCATGAGCAATGTCGTGCAGGATCTCTGCCGCTTAGCCCTCCAGACCGAGGAGATAAGGGCGGAGTATGAGGAGGCATGTCGAGTCAGTGGAGAGGTCCCGATCAAAGAGGACAAGAGGAAGCGAATTGCTAGGCCTCACTACAAGACCTACGTCGATCCAGACCGAACAGAGGACCAGGAGATCGCCACTGATCTAAGGAAGGCTCAACAGGCTCGACCCATATTCACTCCAGAGGATCAGGCCAAGCTTTTCGAGATGGTCAAGGCTGGAGTCATCAGCAAAGAGAAGGCACTGGAGATGATGAGCTATCAGCCACCTGCTCCTGATCAATCCAAAGAGGAGAAACAGATGCAGATGAGAGGAGAAATGCTTGAGGCTTTAGGAGAGCAGGATGCAAGGCTCCAGAAGATGGAGGCAATGATGTCCGAGATGTTCCAGAAGATCGCCACTACGTAACCAATTCCACCAAGCCAACTGATGAGAGACCTAGAACCACGGGAGGTTTACCTGCTCACGCACGGGCCAGACTCACTGGCTAGTTCGTGGCGTCTTCGAGCCCTTAGGCAGGAGCTAAAGCAGAGCGAAGAGGGTCGCCTGATCCTTCAAGAGGAAGCAAGACGATGGGAGTTGGCATCTAAAGGATGGAAGAAATGAACAGGTTCAAATCACTAACCACCAATCAGCAGATCGCTGTTGTCTTAGGTGTCATTGCCACCGTGATGATTGCCCCTATCTCCTGGGAGAGCAACGCGAAGAACTGGTGTGTAGATAACAAAATGAGGGACTACAAAAAGACGACCTCATTAAAAAAGCAAGAAAGATTCCACTATGCGGTTCAATTTTGCAACGGTGCAAGCTGATCCTCAGGGGAAATAGGCGGAGTTAAGCAGGGAAAGTTTGGTAGGGGATCTATAGGGGAACCATCTAGGGGATCTAGGAAGGGGAACCAATAGTGGGCCCAACTAGGGAGAGGATCCACCGTCAGGAACACTCTCAGGGAACTCTCAGGAAAGAGTGTTGACAGAGTGGTGAACCTAGGGCTATCTTCTGAATATCGGAATTCACTCAATTGATTCGATACAAATCAAATCCTTAGAGGATCAGCCCGCCGAGGACCCCGAAGCCCCGAACGAAAGAGTTCACCACCGGAGGTCACAGCCAGCACTCGATGAGATGGGAAGAGACGGAGAGGACGAGCTGCCTTTCGGAGAAACCACCGGCTGAGGTCGGAAGGTCACGAGTAGATGCTCAGATCCGTCATGACCATGACCTCTGAACCAGCCCGCTGGTCAGACCGGGAGCGAGTCCCGGCAGAGGAATTTTCCACCACTACCCAGGAGATGCCTATGAAGAACACCACCACAACCTTCGGCCAAAAGCAGAAGACGCTTTGGCCAATGGCTCACGCAGTTACCCCACCCAACTGCCCAGACAAGTGCCACCCCAATTCCATACCTGTTAATCCCACCAAGGTGATCGGGAAGGAGAAGAGAACAGACGCCAAGCGGTGGAAGACACCGAAGACCACAACCAAGACCACCAACATCAGACGCAAGGCTGACAAGTGGATCGCCAGACACGGCCACAAGGTCCGGTGATCACCTCCCTTTGAATTCAAGTACACTCTCACTCACCCCTTACCTACAATCCAATGAACAACACCCACACCGACACCAACCCGGTTGATCTGCTGATCCTCGGCCTGCTCCTACTTGTTGAAGCCACCTGCTGGATCATCAATGAACTAGCTGGCTTTCACGCCGAGGAAGTCAATGACTCAACCATCGACACGCCCAACGTCCACGCGACCACCACCAGCAACCAGGACTACATCGACTACGTGCTGACCCTGACCGTGAAGCAGCTCCGGTAGCTCACCGGTATCACCAACAGCCGATACAGGAAGGCAGAGCTCATTCATCTAGCCATCTCCTACTGACCCTGAGAACTCTCACACTCACCCCTTATCAATCAACACCATGCCGACCCAGTTGCCGAGAGTCCAATGCCTGATGCAGCCCGAGCTTCACAGCTCTGTGCTCACGCTGGCCAACAGGACCAACAGAACCAAGAGCAACATGGCCGCCCTACTAATTGAGGAGGCCCTCCAGCAGCCCAAATGGCAAGCACTTCTGGAGACCGCTGACCCGACTGAGGTAGTGGCTCCGTATGAAGACACAAGGGCAAATAGCCGTGCGCCCTACTACCGCCAGCCCAGCGCCAAGGCCGAAACGATCACCCCGGAAAACATCAAGGAGCTGCAGAAGCTTCTCGGGATGCTCGAAGCCTTGAAGGCCTGAGCCCTACCTGCTCTGAGGTTGCAGCAGTTCGCTGCCTAAAGCTTCAACGCTTCCAAAGGGCCAGCCAGGGCTGACCACGAGAACACTCACTTTCCCCACTAAAGAACCAAATGGCAGTACGTCAGAAATCAGCCTCTACGAGCAACATCAAGAAACCAAGAATCCAGGTAGTTCTCCGAGAGGAGATCTGCCAACTGCTGGAGGAACACGCCGACGAAAGAGGGCAGTCCGTTTCGAGCTTTGCGGCTCGGATCATCGAGGACTACTTCGACGAGGGCATGAGCCGACAAACCAGTGGCGGATCATCAGCACAAGATGTGGCCAACCTTCTTCGGATGGTCGCCAGCCTGGTCGATTGACCACAGGAACACTAATCCTCACCCCTTTCAATCAATGACAGAACCCCGCTTAATAGCCCGCGCCAGGGAGCTCAGGGCATGTCTCAGGCACTACCCGTCTGACTCCTGCAACACCCCTGAGGTTGAGGCCATCCACAAGGAACTCGATCAGATCGCCGATCAACTCTTATCTGGAGGCAACACCTAATGAACCTCGATTCATACCGCTGCGAATGCTGCAACGAGGAGACCTTTGTTCTCCACTTCGACTCTGAAGAGGCGGCCTACTGGGAACGCCAGGGCTGTGGCTTCGAGCTCGACAGGTCAGAAATCGAGACCCTGATGGAAGCCTGCCAACGCGCCCTGCTCGGCCTCCTGGAAAACACCACGAGAGAGGTAATCGAATGACCCCTGAACAGTTCGAGGCGATCAACGAAATGGTCGCCCGCCGGATGCAGAACACGGGGGAGAACCGGATTCAGGCATGTCGCCACATCAACAGGTATCTCGAACGCCGCCAACCACAACAACAGGAGAACAACCGATGACCAGCACCACTCCCACCCGCTCACTGTTCGAGCTGAATGGCATCACCAGCGGAATGGCTCTGCAGGAATACTGCATGACCAAGCCCCACCAGGAAGTAGCCGAAAGCGTTTACGGAGAGGGCCTTGATTCCCTCTTCCAGAAGGCGATCAGCTCAATGGCCGCCGACATGATCAATGAGGTTCAAATCGGATCTATGAGCCGTGCAGAAATCATGGATGCCTGCCGGTTCAACCTCTACCTAGTCGGACTGACCAAGGTTGATGGCTGCAAAATCGGCATAGCTGATCTGCTGGTCGCTGCTGACAACGCACCACGTCGAGTGAACGAACTCGGCCTTCAGCTCTACATCGACTCAGGCATAGCTGAGGCGGCTGAAGCCTGTGGGGTTGATGACGACAACGTCAGCCACGAGGAGTACTCCAGGCGGATGCAGGAGTGGGCCAAGAACAACATCGAGAACCAATGAATGAACCGCTCCCCTTCAAGGATCCACCCCAACTAATGGAACAGACACTGAACCTGGCTCCAACCACCACCACCACCTCGTTCGATCAGAACGTGGCCGACTACAAACAAGGTCGAACACAGATGCGTCAGGCTGTGCTCCGTGAATACGAAGCCACCAAGAAAGACCCGAAGCGAAAGATGACTGATTACGCCAAGGCGGTGGGTGATCCCATCGAAACGGTTCGATCAGTCCTTAAAGAGGCTCTGGCAGCCTGTGTCGAAAAAAGTGGTGTGGCCACACCAGTTTTTAGTGAGGAGCTTTCAGAAGCTTTCCCCACTCAGACCGCTATTCGTGAGTTCTCCCGCCTGCCTGCTGAAGATCGACAAGCGATCACTGCTGCCTCCAACATCAGCACCAAGGCTCAGCAACTTCTAGCCGCTGCGCGTGAGCGGAAAGCAGCAGCAGATCAGAAGTGGCAGCTATCAGACCCAGCGAAAGAATCTGACGCTGAGAAGATCGCAGAACGACGAGCTAAGGGCAGGGAAAGCCTGATCCAGAAGGGCTTCAAGGAGATCACTTACAACCTCTCCCTCATCCTGCAATCGATGCCGGAAGCGGAATCACAGGAGCAGGTGAAAGCCGAGCTCAGACGGTTAGCCAATCAGCTAGCCGATGTAGGCATCTACCCAGATAAACCACATGACGAATGACGAACAGCTCTACATGCGGATCAATGATCTGCAGAAAGAACGTGACGAGCTGCTCACTGCCCTTGAGCAAGTAGCTCTCACAAACAGGTCCGATCAGGAACACAGCGAGCAATGCCTGAATGGCCGAATAGCCAGAGCAGGCAACTCACTGATCCTCAACTTGGATGAGCTGAATAGCTCCACGGGAATCTTCTTTAGCAACTTCGAGGAGTTCCCCGACTCAACCAGAAAGGCAGTGCTGCGACTACTGAAGCAACACCACGACCTTCTGGTTTCTCAATTCCAACTTCACAACCTTTCTCTCTGAATCACCATGACTTACTTCCCTACTGCCCAACTGACCACCAAGGACATCGACGCTCAGAACCTGTTCCGAGCTGCTGAAGAGTGCAACCGCCGACTCGTTCTGGGTTCTGGCGAAGATGTGACAGACCTGCTCCGCCTCCACGCAAGTGGACTGACAGCAACAACAGAAACGCTTACCGGTATCTCCAACTCTGGACTGCAGTTCACCTTCAAGCGAATCGGAAGACTGATGGCAGAAGGTGATCTCAAAGAGAACGAGATCGGGCAACTGAAAGGACGCCGCCCTGTGAACCGCGAATGGAACTGGATCCGCATGGGTGAGGTGAAAGCCTTCGGCCTGAAGAGAGCCGTATGGACGCCTGGCTACGAGTCAGACGATGAGATCATCTATCGCCCTGAGGCCCTGTTCAACGCTGAGTGGGAGTTCAATGCTCGCAACCTGTACGGACTGACCGATAGCTGCAGGGATGAAGACTTCGACTTCCACCTGGGACAACTACGGGGAACCTTCCTGGGTTACCGACTGGCCCAGTACCTGAAAGCACAAGAGCAGAACTTCTCTGCCCGCTATCAGCGTCAGTGGATCAGGGAATGGATGGACTGCCCAGAACTGGCTGAAGCCCGTCTGTGCTCAGAACTGGAGAGAGCAGGCGTTTTCGCTTGACCTTCAGAACACCAACACTCACCCCTTATGAGAAACACATGCAACACGATGCCTACATGCAACAGCAAGCCGAGGACGCCAAGTCCCGGCAAGAGGCCCTAAATGTCCTGCGACAGCTCCAATTCATGGAGCAGCGCCGCAAGGCGAGGCAAGCGGCCATCAGAGCTCAGTACATCGATTCCCACGAAATCACAGGATGACTGACGACTCAAACCTCACCGTCGAGGAGTACGGGATCTGGCTGCTTCGATACATCGACAGCCTCCCAGACGGCGATCACAGATACGAAATGCAGGAGGCCCTCGAAGGCTTCCGCGAAGAGATCCTCTATCTCGAATGCTGCCATGACGTTGACAGCACCCCAGCAAACAAAGCACGTAATTAAGTTCCTATGTTTCTCTCTATCGATTCTTTCTTCAGCGACGAGTCCGCCATCATCAATGTCGATTCTTCTGGAATCGATGTGAGTTTTTTCACGGACGAAGCGGATCAGTCCTTTCTGGTCACGAATGGTCATGAGCTTCTGCGGATTGACTCCAAGGCGGAATACGCCAAGGAGCAGATCTGCAAGGCCATCGATCAAAAAGCAGAGGATGCCAAAGGCAAGATCATCTATGAGATTCAGGAACGGTTCAAGAATGACCCCAAGCTGAAAGGTGGTCTGCTCCGGTACTTCCATTCTTTGGGGTACTGGGATAACGCATCTATGACAAAGATGGGTCTAGAGAAGCCTGAAAACTCAACATCAATGACCGCTGCTTTCAAGTGGGCCAATGCCTACAGAGCAGCTCTGGAGATGCACGAGAAGCTTGCGGGAAGCCTTTCACCTTCAGAGATTCAATCTAGGGCTGCTGCTCTTTCCAAGACAGCATTAGCCCGGATCTACACATCTTGCTCTGAAAAAGATCGGAATAACCTCTACCAAGAAATTGCCGAGGGCCGTCAGATCTCAGCAGCAGATGCCAACGAGATCAGCAAATCACCAGAGATCAAACTGTCAAAAGCAGAAGAGCTTCTGGCTGCTGCACGCATCAGGAAGCAACAGGCTGAAGAACGCTGGGAGGAGGTCAAGGCAGATCCTGAGATCACCCCTAAATCCTCTGAGTACACCCAGGCAGTTGACAACAGCTTGCACGCAGCAGAGTCAGTAGAAAACTGGGAGCAGAAGATTTCTGAACTCCAGGCTCAAGTTGAAGCCAAAGAAGCAGAGCTGAATAAATACAAGTACGACCAGGATCTACAGCGTCAAACCAGGATCAAGCTCCTAACTGATGCTCTGACCATCGGAGTTCCGCAGGCAACTGCTGATCTCAATAAGTACATGAAAGATGCGGAGTACTACGACCCAGACACCCGTCGCCACTTTGATGACCAGATCAAGGTGCTGGCTGATATGTGCGGCGACTATCTCTCTCGCATTTGACCAACAGAACACCAACACTCACCACTAACTAACCATGACTACTTACAAGCGACGCAAGAACGGCCAATACAAGCCTGACTGGGATCGAGGCAATGGCTGGATGCAGACCAAAAGCGAATGGCAGGACATCGACAAGGCGGTTGATAAGACCGTTTCACTCGACGAACTGCAGGAGCTGTGGTGCCCAGCATCCACCTCCACCATCACGGTCAATCACCCAGACATTCCCGGCCTGAGCTTTGACCTGGAAGTGGGGCTGAAGGAATACCACCCAGAAACCAAGCGGAAGAGGAAGCCAACCAGCTTTGGCATCACATACCGATTCAACGGTTTCGTCTACTACCTGCCTTTCATCCCACTACCGGGAACCGAGAAAGACAAGACGCACCACAACGCTTGGCACAGCAAATTCTCCTGGTCCCAAGCAGTCCGAACACTCACCAAAGAAATCATCACCAGCTATGTCGAAGAAAGCCAAGCAATGTCTCTGTGGGGTTTGGCATCGGAGCAGCTCGGAGAAGTGCCCGAGGTGCCAAAAACTGGGGAAGAAGAAGCATCCGCTGCATAGCACCTGGAGCGTCCACTACTCCCGCCTCTGGCCTGACTTCCTTGAGTTTCTAAGGGAAGTAGGAGAACCACCAACCCCGGGCCATTGGCTAACGGGAGCCATCGAAGGAACACGACCCGCACCAGGGAACGTCCGATGGATCCCAGGAACACGACTGGAAAAGATCCAGCTCACCGATCTACCTGACCTAGACCCAATGATTTTTGATGATGAACTCAAGCAGCTAGCCATCCAGGCCTTTGCCGAACGTCAACAGAACCCCGCCTCTGAACTCATCCACCTCAACAACATCGAGAAGGAGCACAAGGCTCTGATCGAGGAGGCAGAAGACCTCAGAAGTTTGCAGTTTGACCTTGAGAAAAGAAGCCAGGAGTACCAGGCTGCACTTAAAAAAGAGACAGAAGCACGTCAGGCCTACAAAGGCCGTGGCTCACAGGTTCGAGTCGGTAACGCCTTCCGTCACAAGCTCGTTCCGATCCTGTCTCAACAGCTCAAGGCCCTCCACCAGTCAGCACTGCAGCAACGAAGTGGCAGACATCACTCAGTGATGAAGCCCCTGATGGAAGCCATAGGGAATGACTACGACGTGGTGAGTCATATCACCATGAGCTGTGTCCTCGATGGCATCGGCAGAGGCGTGACTATGTCAACGCCACTGACAACCGTCTGCCAGAACATCGGCAGCAGGGTCGACCACGAGGCCTTTCTACGCCTTGTGAAAGAGAAGGACCCGAACGGCTGGGAGCGTGTTGATCGCTGGGTTCTGAATAGCCAGGACACCAAGCGCGGATACAGCTACAAGATCCGAGCAGCTACCGGACTAACGGAGATCACCAACTCCTACAACTTCATCGATAGCGACACTGCAGCCGGTTTCGGGAAGTGGTGTTTCGATGCCTTGATGATGATCACAGGCTGGTTCGACACCGTTTTGTGGACGACAGGGAGTGGCAAGCAGACCAGAACTCAGTATTTCGTCGGTCTCACTCAGGAGGGTTTGAAGTACAGGGATCTGATCCAGGCTGCTGCTGATGACGCCTGTTATGAAGCGTGGCCAATGCTGGTTCCACCAGAGGAGTGGGACCTGGAGGAAGGCAAGCGTGGCGGTTATCTCAGCCATCACCCTGGCCAAGTCTCCAAGCTGATCCATAACGACATGGGCACGATCCCAAGTCAGCAGGCTATGGATGCACTGCACAAGGCTCAGTCAAAGCCGTTCAAGATCAACGGGTTTGTCTATGAGATTCAGAAACAACTGCTCGCCAGAACCGAGGAGATCGGCTCCTTTCGTACCTACGAAAAGGACACCTGGGAAGACGTCAACCGCCCCTACATCAACCCTGAGATCTTCGATTACAAGTGGGACGACAACCGCAACGAGAGGCCCGAGCACAAGGAGGCTCGAATCACCCTCGCCAAGTTCTATGCAGCACAACAGGTAGCCGAGAAGACCCGCAAAAGTCCTATCAGGGTTCTGCGTGTTGCTGCTCGGTTCCGTCACGCTGACCGGTTCTATCTCCCCTGCTACTTCGACACGAGGACTCGGCTCTACTACGTCAGCGACACCGTCTCACCTAATGGCTCCGACTATCAGAAAGCTTTATTGCTCTCTGCTGATGGTGCTGAGGTGACTCCGGAGAATCGGACTCAGGTTTGGAACAACCTCTGCATCACCCTGGCTAACTGCTGGGCGAACAAAGAGGACGGAGTCAAGACCGACAAGCTGAGTCTCCCTAGCCGTGTGAAGTTCGCTGAGGACTTCCTCAAGGAGCTGGAGGTGGTTGCACGAGATCCCCTCTCAACTGCTGCACGTTCCATCTGGACATCAGCATCGGAACCCTTCCAGTTCCTTGCCTGTGTACGGGAGATCTTCGAGCTCTTCTACTGGAAGACAAAGACGCGAACCCACCTATTCAACGGAAGAGACGCAACGAACTCCGGGATGCAGATCCTCGGCTCGCTCTGCCTAGATAAGAAGGCGATGTGGTTCACCAATGTCTATGACACACCAGACCCACAGGACCTTTATGGCGAGGTTGCACGGGAGGCTCAGGCTCTACTGAACTCCGCTGTATGGGTTCAGCAGAAGATCAAGCACTACACCAAGCAGACCAAGAAGAAGATGAAGAAGCGGGAGGAAGAAGGTAGGACCGTGCGTCCTATCGACTACACCTCATTCGTTCTAGGCATCGATCCATCTTCTGTTGATAGGTCAATTTTGAAACGTGCGGTGATGTGTACTTCGTACGGGGCGAGCTGGCAATCCAAGAACGAGTACATCAGTGAGGAGATCGAGGAGGCATTCAAAGCTGATCCGTTCAACCCAACCCTCATTGATAAGCGTCTGGTCACGGATGCTGCCATCGAGGGCCAATCATCAGCCTTCCCTAAGTGTGATGAGCTGAATGATTGGTTCCGTGCTGTTGGTAAAGCAGCAATGGAAAAGGGCCTGGAGTACGTCTCCTGGACAACACCTAGTGGTTCATTCATCCGCCAGGAGTACAGGGAACCCAACATCACCAAGGTCAAGACTCACGCCATGTCTGGACAGACCTATCGGATGTTGAAAGAGAACCGCTCAGAAGGGCGGATCACTCTCTCAGTGCAGAAGGGCTGGGGCGATGTGAAGCAGAACAAAGCAGCAACAGCTTTGGGAGCCAACTTCACACACAGTCTTGACTCAGATGTCCTCCAGGGTGCAATCACTCAAACCCGTGGAGATTTCTTCACGGTTCACGATTGTGGGTATTACTTGGCCACTGACTGTGATTACAACTGTCAGGCCCTCAGGGATAGCTTTGAGCGTGTAGTGACTGCTGCACCGATGCAGAGCCTCATTGACACCAATGAGCTGACTCTGGAGATACCTAGCAAAGGCGATGGCGATCTCTCGGAGATCCCACATGCAAGGCATATGTTTAGCTGAACATGTGACAATCTGCTGTCTGGTTTAACGATCAGACAAGCAGATCCCTTGCTATCACTGGGCGTACCTGGTGCCCCTATAGATAACCCCGAACAGTTTTGTTTGGGCTCAAAACTACAACTCATCCACAAGTCTGAGCCACGTCAGTGGTGCGCATATGGTTGGAATGCCATACCGCGCTGGTCAATGGGATGTGAGGATATGG
Organism: Synechococcus sp. BIOS-U3-1; assembly: GCF_014279975.1. Lineage (NCBI taxonomy): Bacteria > Bacillati > Cyanobacteriota > Cyanophyceae > Synechococcales > Synechococcaceae > Synechococcus > Synechococcus sp. BIOS-U3-1. The sequence goes on from NZ_CP047936.1 coordinate 1,631,949, forward strand.
ACCGAGAAAACCTCCGATGTATATTCGGCCGGCCCTGATATAAAAGCCACGCAGTAAGTTCTTTTTTGACACCCCCCTCTCTTACGCGCAAGGAACCTCACACAACACCAGCACAGCAGGATGACAAAAACACAACAGATGGATGCCTCCTAAAAGAGGGGGCGTCTCAACCTGTAAAACAAAGACAGAGATAGAAGACACCAACGGTGGCTTCGATCCCTCCGTCATCATCCCTACTGATATGAAGTTATGACAGTGAACACCACCTTCTTACCTAAAACAAGTCGACTGGTGTTTGCTGATCGACTTCAAGCAAGAGCAGATAAAGGACGTGTCTACGGACTTGCTCCTAAATCTCCTGCTCCCCCTACTCCTTAAATATCTAGGTGCCAGGTATTGAAGGCTGATTCGTGGGATTATTGGCGAGATTGAAGCAATAAAAGCCCTTGCAATTGCAGGACTTCAGGTTTCTGATGTGAGTCAATAGATCAACGCCAAAATCAACAACACAATTCCTTCGAAACTCTTAAACTCATGTTTTCACATGTTCCTGTCCCTCCAGCCACTCCTTCTATCTCCTCTTCACTGAGCTGGTTGAACTTATCAGCGGTGAATTCATGACCATGTTCTTTAGCAATGCCTACAACATCTTCAGGTGACTTAGCTGCTTTTAGCTTGTCTTGAAGGCTGGTGTCGCCTTTGACCTTCTCTAGGAATGCCTTGAGTTGTTCTAGGGACATGGGTATCAGGTCTGTTGAGTATTTATAGCAACAGTCTGCCGCAGTGTCTTGGGACTAGCTCCTACTCCTGCTCCTTGATATTTGGTGCCAGCTACCGTCTCCGAAAGGAGAGAAGTGGGATGTAAATCCTAATTGGTAATGAGGAGCCCGGAGGCCTTTGTAAGCCCCCTGGAATAGCGATCCTCCGCTATGGAGATAGAGCGAGGGCTCTATTAACAGAACAGATCAAGGAGAAAGCTCGGCCTCCACGGAGATACCTGAGCTATTCGGTTGAGCTAAGCGTGGAGTTTTAACGGTGCTCCATTAGTGGTGTAATTCCACTATCAATCATTGTCCTCAGTATGACATTAAACTGCTGTCAAATCCGTGGAAGTGGTGCTCCACGGTGTGGATACCGGACGCAAGTCCGGTTAGTCTTTAATGGCTAATGCGGTGATGACAGAGGAGAGTTTTCTTAATAGGTTTCTCTCCTCTCTCTTTACGGTGTGTGTGGATGATCTGGAGAGATGTTCTGACGACATCTCTTCGATTTCTTTTTAGAACAGTTTCTTTTCTAACGGTATTTGTGTACTTAGCTTCTTATTCGTAAGACGCAACGGATCGGGTTATAGCGCGAGCTGAAGATCGAATCTTCCCCGTTTTCATTCCTAAAAACCTAGGAGGCCAGTCGCCTTAAAGACTGAGACCCCAGCTACACCCGCTGGAGGGTGATTTATTTCACTAACTATTACTAATATGTCCGATTCATTCGGAGGAGCTCCAGGCCCAGCAGGGGCTGATGGTGGAGCAGATGCAGGTTTCAGTGGCGAGTCAAGTCCACTGGGGTCACCCGAGGCCCAAGCCTCACGCCAAGCACAAGCTGCTCAGAATCTTGCCCGTCGCGCTGCCATGCGTGAAACCGGGAATTTCACATCAGACGAATCGGTTGCTCGTGGGACCACGGATTCTGAAGTCAGCCAAGCCGAGAGCCTCTTGCTCTCCAAACAGGCAGAGCTAGGGCGAACCAATGACCCTCGCCGCCAAGCTCAACTAATCGCAGAGACCCAGCACCTTGCCGAGGTTTTGACCCAGGCAGAGGCCAAGGGGTTAAATCCTGACTACAGCGATCAAGTTGATCTGCAAAGAGAAGACCCCGGCCAGGCCATCCGCAGTGAGCTAGGTGATGAGCGTTGTGATGCCATCCTCCAGAACGCAGCCGATGTGTTTAGCGATGGCGTGAGTGGCGTACTGAACAAGGCCCTGAGCGAAGGTTCTGACGAATATGTAGCTCAGTCATTCCAATTCATGAAGAATGTCGCTGAGAACCCAAGCTGGGTCAGCAGTTCAGAAGACGTTCAAGTATTAGATCCCGGCATCATTGGCGATCTTGAGGAGAGCTTCGGTTCTGAAATAAGTTCAAAAATACAACACATAAATGCTCAACTTGCCAACGGAACAATGCGGCAAGACCAAGCAGTTCTGCTTGCTATGGGAGATCCTGCCCTAGCTCAAGCATTACTTAGCGCTGCTCGTAGCGGTCAAATTACACTTAACCTGGGTTGATAACTATGTCTAATAACGTCGAAGTTGGTGGCATCTCTTTTTCTCAGGAGATGATTGAGGCCATGAAGAATGGTGCTGATCCAATCTCTGGAGTATTAGGAGCAGATGGAAAGCCTCGGGAATCAAGCCTCAACAGTGATGGCTCCTATGTAACAACACCTAAGGCTCACATTCCGATCTCTGGCTACGGCCATCAGATCCGACCATCGCAAGGTCGCGAGGAAGGTGCTGCACTCGTGTCGCGTCCAAACATGGATGCAAATAACGTCAAATATGATGCTGAGTGTGCTCGTCTAGAAGCCGAACGTGTCGAAGCTGAGAGGGTCCGTATCGAGACCCAGAAGCGTCTTCACGGGCTTGCATTGGTTGCTGAGCTAGATGCACTGACTGCCCGTGTTGCGTTCCTTGAGAGGGCACATAGGAAGATCACAAAGAAGATTAACAGTGAGGCTAAAGATGGACGCTGAAATCAAGAACATTGACTGGGCTAAGAAGAGTCGTGAGTCATGTGAAGAGCGTGATGCTCTACTTGAGGCCAATAAGGCAGATGCGAAGGAGAGAGGCTTTAGACCTGGCTCCTTTAATCAGACTTATACAGTTGAACCGAGTAAAGAAAGAGCTCATGAGAATCCCCCTGAGGAACTCAGAGCCCCTCCTTTAGCTCGTGGTGGCCTCCAGCCCTATCCTCAGAACATTAATGTTAGTAATTTAGGCGACTTTGATACCCCTACTAACAACAAACCTGAGGTGAAAACCATCAAAAACAAGGAAGGTTGGGAGTATTCGGGGTGGAGTAAGCCTCCAAAGAACTTCACACCTGACCCTCAAGGCATTAAAGAGCTAACAGAACGACAGATCAAGATGCTTAATCGCAGGAAAAAGTAAACTTATGGCTACTAAATCAACAAAAACCAAGGCTAAACTTACTAAACCTAAGGCTAAAACTAAGAAGAAAGCTTCTAAAGCTGCTCTCGCTAAGGCAAAAGCAGCAGAGAAACGGCGTTTAGAGCTTCGAAAGAAGACTTTGAAGGCCCAAGCTGAGGCTAAATCTGCTCAGAAACGATGACTCCTGAGGAGTTTCGTGTTCAATTTCAAAGGCAATTCATCAAAGACGTCTCTGAGGCCCTGCAGCAGGCGAGAGATCAGGGAGATACCAGACGTGCTGAAGTGCTTTACAGCATGCTCAGGGACTGCCTGCGAGACCTCTCAGGGCCTAATTGATCTTTTCTAGTGGACAAACCTTCGGAGTAAAATGATAAAAATCTCTGAAGGGTATCCCCTTAGGGGCGGCGGCCAGCTACCCCCTTGGGGGGTGGCAAATCCTGATGAATGCTCCTCGGCCTATCCAGCCACCAGCCCTGGCTGTGGAGATTCCGGGGTCCGATTTCAATTCAACAGAGTGAGTTTTGATTCATTGAAGGCTGCTTCACACCATCAAGGTGTCGCTCACCTACGATTCATGCAGTGATAGTCAGTACTGAACTGCAGAGTCATTAGTCCACTGATCTAATGCACGCCTGATCGGTGGGGATCAGTAGGGATATCTACTCATATCATCAGCAATAGTACAGGTGTATCTAAGTACATCCAACCATGCTGGCTATAGATAGTACGCTTGTACTCCTCAGCGTCTTCTATGTCTCTTCTCCACCTGTCACTGTTTTCCCCTGTGACAATCAGTGGGCTGGCACATCCAAGCAATCGAAGAGGAATGGATCCTCGACTGCTTACTGGTATGCAGAGGCCAAGACAAATTCGCGAACGACCTAATCGCTATTGAGCCAGAAGTTCATGATCAACAGGTTCTGGTCTGTCAGGGACCCCAGGAACAACCCTGCATGCATACGGTAGGGCCGCTTCCGCCTGAAATTGCTTCCAGTTCCTCTGCATTGAGTTCGCTCACATCTGATTTTCTGAGTTTTAGATTCAGCTGATTGATGTGGTCACTGGACACTTCATGGCCATGTTCCTTTGCAAGGTCAACCACAGCTTGTGCAGTCTTGGCGCCTTTCAGCTTGTCCTGAAGAGTCTTGTCGCCTGTAACTTTTCCAATAAATGCCTTGAGTGATTCTGGGGACATTGTAGTTAGGGGGGTCTCAGTCGATATTGACCATCGCATATTGAATTGTCATGCTTTGAGTGGATTTAGCTACTGCAAGAAGCACCCAGCTCATCGGCAATGTTTTCCCTGCCTTACCCAAATCTTTTTTCTGCCGTCCTGCGGAGCTGGTGGGACCTGAGCTGGTGGGCTGCTTGTACGGGACACACGTTCAACATGCAGCAGTGCCTCATTAACCATGAAGAGTGGCTGTGACCTGAGGGCAACATGGTTCACATCTGCACAACTACGCCCTGCTCCGATCAGTGGCACATCGTCCAGTTCTGAAACCAAGTCCCACAAAACCACGGGAGAATGCCCGTAATTCCCTTGCGTTCTGAGAGGGGGTCACCTACGATTCAGGTAAGCCTATGACTGCTCTCCTTAATATCCTTTGGGTAGTGCTCGGCGGATTGATGATGGCCCTGGGCTGGTGGCTGGCCGGATTGATCTGTGCAATCACGGTGGTGGGACTGCCCTGGGCTCGTTCCTGTTTCGTGATCGGGAGATTTTCGCTTTGGCCCTTTGGGCAGGAAGCCGTGAACCGCAGGGACTTACGCGGCCGCGATGATCTGGGCACCGGATCGATCGGGTTGATCGGCAACGTGCTCTGGTTTCTGGTGGCGGGATGGTGGCTGGCAGTCGGTCATTTAACTTCCGCCCTGGCCTGCTTCGTGACCATCGTGGGTATCCCCTTCGGGATTCAGCACATGAAACTGGCCCTAATCGCCCTGGCGCCCGTGGGAATGACCGTTGTACCGGTCCACAAGATTTAATCGCTCCCGATGAACAGTCATTAGAAGGGCAGGTAGAGGAAATCACGGCCGCAACGGTCCAGAGCCTCCCGCACCGACTTAAGCACTTGTGGCTCTCCGTCAAAGCTGCGCCCATCCGGCACAACAAGCTCACCGCCAGCATCGAGATGAATGTTGCCGCTGAACCAAGATGCGCCTGAAGGCAGATACGCCCGACAGCTCAAGGCACCATCGCCCCCCTGCTTGCGCTCAATCAACCAGCCATTGACCCGATCAAGCTCGGTGTAGCTATCGAGACCGGCCCAGCAGGGATGCGTGAACAACACCAGCAAAGTCACGCTTCTGCTCAGCGCTCCTTGCAAAGCTGATGCGGCACTGCAGTGGCTCAAGATCGTTCTTCCTCAGTGAGGTACTCCTCCACGATGGGGGAGCAATCACCGCGTTCTAGGGCTGCGATTTCACGCTCAATGTTGTCGATGAACAGCTGATTACCGTTGCGCCTTGCCACCTCCAAAACGGTACGCAGGCGCTCCAGCTGCATCTGGTTCTCATCGTCCATTCACTGCACATCGCAATCACCGCAGCCAATCATGGATGCGGCACCATCCGCAAGCCTCCACAAGCAGCACGACCAAACGGTCGGCGTCACCGCAACAGTGACAGGTCAAGATCCGTTAAAAGGAGTTGACACGAACAGCAAACATGGCTCACGGATACGGAGTAATCGGCAGTGGATACGTCGGCACCGCTGTGGCCATGCGCATGAAGAGGGCAGGCTTGCCCATCACCGCAACCACCCGCTCAGTCGAGAACGTGCGCGAATTACGAGGACTGATGGATGACGTACGACAGCTCGACATCACTGACCCAGATTTAGATCTTTCTTTTCTTGCCGACCTGCAGAGCCTGCTGATCAGCGTGGCCCCCACCAGGCAAAACGATGGCTATAGCGATGTGTTCGCCCGCGGCATGCGCAACCTGGTTGGCGCATTGCGGCGCCGACCAAGCACACAGCCACTGCACATCACGTATATCAGCAGCGTCAGCGTGTATGGAGACCGGCAGGGAGAGGAGGTTTGGGAATACTCAGCCCTGGATTCGGACTCCCAGGTCAACAGCATGCTGGCGACAGCCGAAGAGCTGATGCTCGATATTGACCGCCCAGATACCTCCATCTGCGTACTCAGGCTGGGCGGAATCTATGGACCCGGTCGCGACATGGTGGGCATGATCCGCGAGGCTGCCGGCCAGCAGGTGCCGAAGAATGGCAATGCCATCAATGCCTGGAGCGGCCTTGTCGACATCGCCAGAGGCGTGCAGTTCGCATCCGATCAAAAGCTGATAGGCATCTACAACTTGGTTGATGACATGCAGCTCAGCCGACGGGAACTCTCCACCCTGATCTGCGATCAGGATGGACTGCCTCCGGTGCTTTGGAGTTACTCCAGTGGGGAGAACGAACGCAGCATGAATGCTCGTGTGTCAAACCAGAAAATCAAGGACGCCGGCTTCAAGCTGATGTCACCGTCGATGCTTGAGCCAGCCGTCGTGTGAATGTGTCTCCACGCGCAGACGACTATCAATCCTGCAATTCTTCAAAAATGTTTCCCTGATAAAGGGGTTGCCTTTCAAGGATCCCCTTGATCGGGCAATCATGCGTCAGTGGCTGACGTTGAGGAGCCTGATTGTCGCTAACCAATCATGCGTTGACGCACCAATGCATCCCACAACTCAGTGGGGATCAACCGTTGCAGCACGAGTGCTTCAGAGTCCTTGCCGCAGCGGTAGCGGGGTTTGGGTCTCGCTGTCTCCAGAGCCGAGGCGATGGTGCGAGCCACCAGCTCTGGAGAGGAGCCGCGACGAAAGCCATCCGCCCAGCTAGCTGCGACACGACGCATCATTGGCCCCCACACCGGATCGGTCGATTGCTGCCGCAATGAGACCTCACTCACCGCTTCGAAGCCGGTACGGATCAACCCCGGCTCTACCAACACCACCTGCACGCCAAAACCCTGTAGCTCCAGACGCAAAGCATCACTGATGCCCTCGAGCGCATGCTTACTAGCGCCGTACCAGCCGGCTCCTGGAGTCACAAAACGGCCGGCGATGGATGAAAGATTCACGATGCGGCCACGACGTCGTTCCCGCATAGGTGGCAACAGCATCTGGGTGAGTCCGATCAATCCAAAAACATTCACTTCAAACATCGCCCGGGCGCACTCGATGGACATGGTCTCCACCGGACCCGTGTCCGCATAGCCGGCGTTATTGACCAGGGCATCCAGTGCTCCAACTTCACAGCTGACTGCATCGGCGAGCTGATGACAGGAGTCTTGGTCAGCGAGATCAAGCGATAGCAGCTCAGCACCTCGACTGCGTAAAGGTTCCATCGCCTCAAGCCGGCGGGCGGCAGCGAAAACCCGCCAGCCACGATCGAGCAATCGGTGAGCCGTGGCCAAGCCGATGCCACTGGAGGCTCCAGTGATTAGAACGCTGCGCCTGGCGTGAGATTGAAACGCTGTCATTTCACTTGTGGCAAGCCGCACGGAAACGATTGGAAGGATTGGTGCTGCCGTGCTTGGTCCGTCGACCGCTCACTCGCTTCCGCCAGGCACGAAAAGAGCCGGATTTGAGCTCGGAACGCATCAGTGAGATCACTGCTGCTTCAGACAGACCGAACTGGAATTCAATGGCTTCGAACGTGGTGCGATCTTCCCAGGCCATTTCGATCACGCGATCGATGTCCCGAGAGGTGAGTTGGTCAGGAACGCCGCAGTCCATTCAACAAACGAATCAGTGGTCGGGATGCTCAAACAGAGCCACCGCAAGGTCGGACTCACTGAGTTGGCGAACATCGGAGCTCGACTCAAACTCAGAACTCGGCGGCGCAGACGGAAGAGCAAAGGATTTCTCCAGCTCGGTTCTGGCGGCGCCGAAGGGGTAGGTCATGGATACGGCAGTAAAACGAAGGCGACAAAGCAAGGGCAGCGAAGCCAAAGCCCTTTACATTGCGCAACATTAACCGCAGACGCGGCCGAGCGGCCGACGCCGAGCGGTAAGACCACGCAAACGAAACTGATTCTCATCAGCATATTTACACTCCTGACTGTGATTCTCAAATGCATATTTACGGCTCTTGAATGTGATTCTCAAAAGCATATTTTGATCCCTTAATGTTCGGTTTTTACCCTTATCTTTCGCTCTTTTGTGATGTAGAACTGTCTCATCCCTCCAAGAGGTTCGACATGACAAATTCAGTTACCGCTCAAGCCACCATTGCCGTTCCCGTCGGTCCTGCAGGCCGTGCCATGGCCGAACCCATGTCCGGCGACATGCTGGATCTCATGCAAGCTCATCTCAACCTTGAGCGTCAGTCCGCAGCCGCCTATTTCGCTGCTGCCATCTGGTTTGCTGAACGCGAACTCGTCGGCTTTGCCGAGCATCTACGCGATGAAGCCAAGCAGGAAGAGCAGCATGCCGCCAAGTTCGCCGATTACCTGATCTCTAGAGGTCAGAGGCCTGTTCTCGACACCGTTGAACCACCTCGTCAGCAATGGCCTGATGTCGAACAGGTGATGGCCAATGTCTTCCGCTTGGAAGCTGATGTAACCGCCTCAGTACTCCAGCTCTATAGCACCGCTGAGCAGGATCTCGACAGGCGCACCTCCGTCTTCCTTGATCCCATCGTTGATGATCAGCGCCTCTCTGAGCACGAAGCCGCTTACCTGCTCGGACGCGTCAAGTTCGCAGCAAACAACCCAGCCGCCGTCATGATCATCGACGCCGAGCTCAGGGAAGGTGACGCCAAGCCCGCCAAGCTCGAAGGCTGATCCAACAACCGCAAATCAAAAGCCCCGCTGATGGCGGGGCTTTTTTGATCAGCTATCAGCTGCAGACAACTGCTGATGTACCCATCAAGATCGCACCAGCTTGAACAGCGCCCAGAGCGCTGCGGCAGCGAGCAGCCAATACATCCATGACCACTGCAGCCAGACAGCGGCAATGAAGGCCAAGGCGAACAACGCCAGAAATCTCCCGAAGGTCACATTTAACTGACAAGAGGTTCCATCTAAACCAACCCTGACTTGATTCAACAACCCTCAGCGCAACATCACTCTCAACAGCGGCTTCCCAACAGCGCCGTCTCAACAGTGCTCTCTCAACAGCCATATTCTCTAGGGTTCTCGACAACCACCACTGGTTGATGAACGTTGACAAAGACCTGCAAAAACAGGCGCGCAAAAACTTACGCGGTACGGACCCTGCAATCGCCAAATACCTACAAGCGCTTGAGCACGAGGTCTGTCACCTCGAGAAGCTCAATGCGCAGCTGAATCAGGAAATACAGAACCTTCAACAGCAGAACTCAAACTGATCGGGTTGCTGCAGAGCCTGTGATCAAGCGATTTTGAGAATCGCACTGATCAAATTCGGGCGCTGCCTGAGTTCAGCTGTAAATTCTCGAGCAAAATCTCTAGCTTCCATTGCATCGGAGGCATAAAAGCAACTCTCGAGAGTTGCTCCACTGAGATCGCGATAGCGAACTAGATAACGGTTCGCGGTTTGAACGAGTGGCATCGATTAGCTCCTGGCTTATGCAAATCCAAAACGTCGAGCGGCACTGGCCTCAAACTCGCGCCTGATCTGCACAATCGCTTCTCGAGCAAAGGCCTTCTCGTTTTCCTGAGCCGTAATGATCTGTTTGGTGAGCTGGCGCAGTTGCTCGATGTCCTCACAGGAATCGATTTCACGAAACGCAGCTTCGAGGCTGAACTTCTGCTCAACCGACAAGCGATGGTTGGTCATGGTGCAGATGCGGCAAAAGCCTCACCGAAGTGAGACGTTGGACTTTCCTTCCCAACCATCGCCACTCCTTCACACGATCGTGACGGTGATACCCGTCCTGGTCCGAACACGCGGTCAGGTCCAGGGCTTGATAAGCCAACCGTAGTGGAGGCCGGCGAACGGCAGAAACCGAGTTAATTGAGGATGTCCTGGCTGGTGAGACGGGATCAGATTCGAAGGCTTTTTCATCTGACGCATCCGCATCACAACTGTCCAACAGATCGATCGGGGATTCGTAGCCGTTGTCACCGACGAGTGCATTTGCTCTGGCCAGCATGACGATATCTACACCGTGGAGTTGGACCCATGAAAGCCAACAGCAGCCGTTGCCAGGACCTGAACAAGCAGCTGGCCATGTATCGCGCCTTCCGCGACATGGATGGCATCGCAGCCGTGACCCGCGAGCTGCAGATGGACGCCTGCGCCTGCCCGGTCAAGAACTGAGCCTGATCACTAGATCCACCATGTTCAGGCACTCCGGAACCGCCTAAAACAGCCGAGACTGCCTGGAGCATGTCGAAGCCGTTGTTCGATCAGCAACTGCTATTCCCTGGGGCTGACGCCATCCAGCCGGCTGTTCCAGTGCCTTTCGTCGGAGAGGCTCCCCGCGGGGTCGATTACATCAGCAAGGCGGTTGATCTACCCCAACCCGATTCGATGGCACTGTCCATTGGGTTTGATCTGGAAACGTTCAATCGCCGCACTGATCTCTGGCGGCATAAGGCCAGCCTCAGCCCATCTCTCGGTGGCGAGATCCGTCTGGCTCAGCTGACGACGGCTGAAAGCAACAGCACGCTGGTGATCGATGTGGCGGTGATCGGCCAACCCGCCATTGACTGGCTCCGCAGGATCGCGCGCAACCCTGCGCGCAGGTTGGTGGGCCACAACCTCCTGTTTGAAGCCACCTTTCTGATCGCCGCTGGCATCAGACCACTCTGCCAGTGGTGGGACACGATGCTGGCCAGCCAGATCATCGGCGACTTGCCAAGCAACAGCCTGGCCGCCGCCTCTGCGCACTACCTGAAGCGGGAGCTCGACAAGAGTGAACAGAGCAGCGATTGGGGGCATGCCCTCAGCGCCAGCCAGCTGCGCTACGCGGCTCTGGATGCCGAGATCGTGCTGCCTCTGGGTCGTGTGCTGCATCAGCAGCTTGTGGCCACGCAACAGGTCGTCGTGCACCGGCTTGATTGCTCGATGATCAGCGCCTGCGCCGATGGTCAAGTGCGAGGGCTGGCGGTGGATGTTGAAGCAGCACTCCAATCCAAGACACAAGGTCTCCGCGAACGGGAACGATTGGCTATTGATGTGCACAAGACACTTGGGATCGAAAATTACAGAAGCCCGGACAAGCTGCAGGATGCCCTGAGTCTTCACCTGGGCGAGCCAGTTGAAAACACCAAAGACAGAACTCTGAAGACTTTTCTTCCCGATCCTGTGATCGAGCGACTGCTTCAGCTGAAAGCATTGGATCAGGAACTGAAAGAGGTGAATTGGCTGCTCGAGGAAGCCAGGCTCACCGATGGCCGTGTCCGTCCCCACTACCGAATTATTGGTGCTAGCACCGGCCGAATGAGCACTAGTGCCCTGATCCGCGAAACCAGCAGTCACGTTCCCTCCGACACCGAGCGATTCAAGACAGGCCTAAGGCAAGGCGAACCCAAGGCCGTAAAGCTCGGGCAATGTGGGTTCAATTTCCAGGGCATCACCGGCGATCGAAAAAAAGCACTTGGCACGGGCAACCCCGACAGCGTGCTGATGGACCTCGACTGGTCATCGATTGAGATCCGGCTTCAAGCGAGTCCAGAGCTGTACAACGACGATGGTCAGCGCAAGATCCTGCTGGAGGGGATCGACCCGCATGCCTACATCGCCAGTCAGGCCTGCGGACGCGAAATCACCAAAGCAGATCCAGAGCGCTCAACGATCGGGAAACGAGCCAATTTCGCCCTGGCCTACGGCTGCGGGCTGTCCGGTGTTCGCAAACTGCTCTCCCGCGCTCGCGGTAAGCAGGTCACGGAGACGGAAGCCCACAAGGTTTACGACGCCTGGCATCGCCTGCACCCGCAGATGAGTCGGGAGATGGAGAAGTTCTCCCAAAAAAGCATCACCGAAGTACGCAGCATTGCCGGTCGACGGATGACACTCCGAGGCAACAGGGTCGGCACGGACGGCATCAGACCAATGCAACCGCTGGGACGAACCAATGGAATCAATTTCCCTGTTCAGGGATCTGGTCGTGACCTACTCGCCGCAGCCCTCGGTGACCTTTGGCCTGCGCTGGATGGCTTCGCAGGTGTTCACATCGTTGGACTGATTCACGATGAAATTCTTCTCGAGGTTCCACGTGATCAAGTGGAGGAGGTCAAGGCGGTCGCCTTAGCCTCGATGACCTCCAAAAAGCTTCAGAAGCAGTACCTGGGTGACATTCCCCTAGAGGCGGATTGCAACATTGCAGAGAGCTGGGGAGAGGCTCACTGAGAAGGTCGCGTGCATCAACGCAGCCAATTCCTTACAAGCCTCAGATAGGTTACTGCGAGTTCATCTGCTACGGCCGCAACAGATGAGATCCACGAAAGCTTCAGAGCGAGACGAATTCCGACTTGTTATTTAGGGGCAGCAGGGTATAAATATGGGTGACGGATTCTTCTAACTAAAATGCTCACTGGTGCTGATCTGCTGGCCAAGGTCAAAGAATTGGGGGATGTCTCCAAAACTGATCTGGCAACTGCCTGTGGGTACGTCTCTAAGAAGAAAGACGGCTCTGATCGGGTGAACTTCACCGCTTTCTACGAAGCACTTCTGAATGCCAAGGGCATCGAACTCGGTGGTGGTTCTGCCGGCATGGGCAAAGGTGGTCGCAAACTGAGCTACACGGCCAAAGTGCAAGGCAACGGCAACCTGCTGGTTGGTAAGGCCTATACCGCCATGCTGGATCTTGCACCTGGCGATGAATTCGAGATCAAGCTGGGCAAGAAGGCAATTCGCCTAATTCCTGTCGGAGGTGAGGAAGAAGGGGAAGAGTGATCAGGCCGATAGAGCCCATCACTATTAATCAACTTGAGGCAGGGTTGCTGGTCAGCCCTGCTTTTTTGTTGAAACCAACCGAAGCGACACCATGGCCCATCGCTTAAAGTGCTGCATCCAGGCAAATCATCGGTGAGTCCAGAGAAACTCCAATGGCAAGACTTATCTCTTAAGGAGCTGGAGATTGTTCTGAAGTCGGAGGAGGTCACAGGTGAACCGGAAGATTATCAATACGTCAGAGGAGACGGAACATTGCATCTGTTCAACGATGAGTCTTCCATCGAAGTCCCTCTCGAAAGTGAGCAAACAGTCGAAACGGCAAAGATTGAGTCAAAGGCCCAAACCGTTGAAACAACTGGAGCGAGCTAGGATTGTTTAAACGGTTGTGTAGCACTTGCTGAGCCTGATTCCTCCGTACTATTTGGTGGCACTGGGTTTGGGGCTGGCAGCGATTGTTGTTGTTCTCTTTTATTCCTTTACTCGCACGACCAATTACGAAGTGCAGGAGAAGCTAAAAAAAGCTCAGCTCCGTAAAAAGCAGCAGACCAAAGAGCTTTAAAACTTGATCTCTAATTCGATCAGCCCATGCTGAAGGTTGAGTTGCGAGCCGCCAAAATCCCAGGATTGCCAGGCCTGGTTGCAGATCACTATTGGCTGCTCGTGATCCGTGGTAACGAAGCCAGCGGTCAGCAGACTTGCGATCGCTGGGAAGTGTGGCAATTCGCGCGCCAGAATCATTCCTGCTGGGGGCATTTACACAAAAACCTTTTGGCTCCCCGCCAAGGTGTTGGCAATGGTCCATCACAGTTAATCAAGCAATGGATTGGTGATGATGCTTTGAGCCTGGTTGAGACGATTGAATCCTCCCCAAACCACTACCCCTTCACCGAGACCTACAGGTACTGGCCAGGCCCTAACAGCAACACGTTTGCGCAATGGATCGTCCGAGCAAAGACAAAACTCGGCATTCGAGCCATCGGCAAAAGCTTTCCTGTTCCAGACGTCGCCTGATGAACAAACCTGATGACGATGCCACACAGATCCGAAGAGCTGTTGTGCTCTTCAACGTTCAACAACGCAACGCGTTGAAGCTTTGCTCAGTCAAGTCTTTCAGCGCATGAAATCTGCTTGCAGCACCAAGATGGTCGCTTCAGGCTGATGGGATGAACTCAACCTTCACGATTCGCCCTGTTAAACCCGTTGATCTTCCACTGATCAACGACTGGGCGCGCAATGAAGGATTTGCTCCAGGTACGGGCGATATCGGAATTTATCGCCAAACAGACCGTCAGGGCATTTGGACGGGCTGCTTGGATGAAGAACCAATCGGATGCATCGCAGGCATTCGCTACAACCATGCCTACGGTTTTATCGGCCTCTACATCGTGCGACCAGATCAGAGAGGTCGAGGCTATGGGGTGAAACTCTGGCGAGAAGCGCTGGAGCATCTCGATAACGTGAGCTGCGTTGGGCTCGAAGCAGCAGAAAACAGGATTGATGATTACTCAAACTGGGGGTTTCAACCCGCTTCAACAACAACACGTTGGCAGCTTGAGGTTGACTCCCTTCCAGACCAGCTCAGATCACCAAAACAACCGGAAGGGCTGAGATTGATTCATGGGGATGACATCCCTGAACTCAAGATTCAGATCTATGACGCTGATCGTGAACTCAATCCCAGACCGCACTTTCTGTCTGATTGGCTTCATCATCCGGCAGGTGATGTGACGGCGCTGCTGGACAAGAAGCAGAACTGCCACGGTTTTGCCCGAATCCGGCCATGCCTGCTCAAGAACGAAGCAGGCTGGCGCATCGGCCCCTTACTGGCAGATTCCCCAGAACTCGCTGAGCTGTTGATCATGGATCTCCTCAAGGCAAGGCATGGATTAGTGATCATTGATTCACCAGGCGGAAATGCACTGGCCTCGCCGCTGCTTCAGAAACTTGGTTTCACACCTGCAGGACGCACGCTGAGGATGTACCGCGGAGTGATGCCGTCCCGACAATTAGATGAGGTGTACGGGCTTGCCTGCCTTGAACTTGGCTAGTGAATGCAAAAGCCATTGCGGCCATTATTCATTCGCCGAATGAAGTCGGCGACACATTGACGTTGCCAGCTGAAATGGCAATTTTGAAGTCCAATGAGTCAGAGGTGGCTGATTGGTCGTTCGGGCGCTGGTGGGACAGCGCCAGAATGTAATTGCACCCTCAAATGATGCAGTGACTTGGATGCATTTCACCTGGGCTGGTGATTCAGGTGATGCAAGGCTTTTTAAGCAGCTGTTGCCAGGTTGTAAGTCCAATCTGATGGTCGATTGGTCGCCTAGGTGGGACCGGTGCTGAACGATTCAGCGCCGGACTAGACGGAATCCTGAAAGCCTGTATTGGCTATAGAAGGCTGGGGTTCAAGCACTGGAACGAGTACAGGATCAGCATGGAAATAAGGCTGCTAGCGCTAGCCCTGATCACAGTGGCCATCAGACTGTTCGGAAATGCCAGCGTCGTGATCCTGGCTGGGATTGATCCCCGTCCGGTCGCCGTACACAAGCGGCTGTTGGCCTGGCTGGTGTCACTTGGAGCTGCCTTGCTGGCGATGCTTCTGGCTCCTGCAGTGAGCAGCCTGTGAACGCCAAGCTGCGAACAGCCATTGGAGCGTTGGTGGTTCTGATCCTCGTGCAGACCTACTGCTCATTCCTGACGCCTTGGATCCTGCTGTTTTTTGTGCTCTGGATCATGGGCGGTTCAAAACTGATCTGATCAAAGCTCTGCAAACCGTGGGCTCAACGTTTGCTAGACCACACCGGATTGATTCGATGGCTGCCTGCAGACGAGAAACCAAGCCGCTGAATTCTGTTGATCGCAACTTTGCGAGAGTTGTACTGCACCAGCAAAGGAGCATTGCGGATGTTCGGGCTCGATCAATACCTGTTCGTCGAGTGGATCTCTGCCTGGTTAGTGCTGAACTGGGGCGCACATCTTGCTTTGACCCAGGGCTCGGCAGAGGAAACCAGTCATGGAACGGTCAGACGTCAGTTCCCAAAGCTGAGCCAACAGTTCACTTACATCCTGCATTCGCTGGCGATTGCCTGGTTGATCCAGTGGACGTGGCAACTACTCCCACCGATTGGATGAGCACAGACGCCAGAGCAGTGCCAGCTGATTCACACCGGGTGGATCCGATGGGTGTCTGGCAAGCGTGACACCTGACCGGTGAGCATGCAGTCAATGATCCGGTGGACATAGGCAGCTCGGCGCATGTTCACCATGGTTTGCCATTTAGCTTCGCCCATGGACTCCCTGGCGACTGCAATCGAGGCGAGTCCGGCGAGATTATGAGCGCGGTCCATGCCCAATGCCCTGATAACCAGGATCTAAACGGGACGCCGTGGAATGGCAATCACAAGATCAGCAAACCCCGGCAAATCAGTTGGATGCGCTTCGCTTTACCAATACAAAGTCAGCGCACCGGTGGACGACAACGCCGCCATCCGACCTTTTGCATGTTCTGCCATACCTCGATGGCGTTCTGCTGAATCATCCTCCTCTGGCTCTGCGGTTCCGGAGGATGGGGTCTCACCCAGCGATAGGTGCTGAGAATCACCCATTGACCATGGGCGGTTGAGAGGCCATGGCTGAATCTCACCAGCAGCTGCTCATCTCCATTCACGAGCCAGCCATCCCTGCCAGCCTTTAGCGGTAGTTCATGGGAGGGGTGGTCCTGGTTGGGCATCCGCGGAGTTTCGTCGTGATCCGTGTCAATGCAGGCCAGAGTTCACAGAACCTCACTCCAACTTGCGCTCTGCGGCGATGAGACAGCGGTAGCTAGCCAACCAACTGAGTCAGCAGAGCAGCGGAAGCCAATCCTCCAAAGAACAGAAATGTGGGCAACAAAGCGGGCCAAACCGTTGGCTGAGTCGGGTTAGACATCCAACCTTCAAGCATTTTGTCCTGCGAAACTAAAAGGTGCCGCCTTGGCTGCACGTGATCAGCTGTTGGTACGCAGGTCGTATTTGCTTGGTTGCGGGGTATCTGAGCGATTCACGACCCAACGGCTTTGAAGATTGCAGTGGAGATCTCCGCACCCGGAGCAGACGGTTGTCCCCCTGGAAGATCGATAGGCATTGCTCGAGATTGCAATGGCGTCGGGTGACGCGACAACCAACGGCATGGATCCCCGCCGTTGATCAAGAGCCTCCCCTGAGAAAGGAGGCTTTCCCTGTCTGGTGATCTGAAAACCAAGGTCATCAAACTGAGGAGATGGCACTGCTTTCAACCACCTGCCGAAAAGACCTCGAAGCCATCGCCATTCCCCGCCATGCCAGCTGGAATCCGGTGGGTCTGATGGCCGTGCGCAGCTATGTGCGCGAACAACTCACTGCACTTGGAGCAGTGGAGGAACACCCGTTCAGACACGGCAGCCATGAAGGCGTGAATCTGATCCTGAAACTTCCCGGCCTTCATCCCAGGAGCCTGGCCTTACTGGTGGGAGCTCATTACGACGGACCTCTCCAATCGGTGGGAGCCGATGACAATGCCAGTGGGGTGGCAGCCCTGCTTGAGCTGGGCCGACTCTGGAGCACTTCACCACCGCGGCGACCTGTGTGGCTGGTGGCCTTCGATCTGGAGGAATGGGGCCTAATCGGTAGCTCTGTGCTGGCCGCACAACTCAAGGCTGAACAGCAACGGCTCAAGCTGATGGTGAGTCTGGAAATGCTCGCCTACACCAGCGACCAGCAGAGCTACACCAACCCCGCCATGGGCAGGCTCTACGGCAACCGCGGCGACTTCATTGCACTGGTGGCCAACGCGCGTGCCGGCTTGATGCTCAGCCAGCTCACCCGTGCCATGGGGCAACACGTGGCAACCAAAGCGCTGCCGGTGCTACGCGCTGGACTCGATGTGCCGGCTGTGCGCCGTAGCGACCACAGCCCCTTCTGGGATCTCGGATACAACGCCCTGATGGTGACGGACACCTCCTTCCTACGAAACCCGCATTACCACCAGATGAGCGACACGATCGACACTCTCGATCTGCCCTTCCTGGCTGCAGTGATTGATGGACTCGAGGTGGCATTGGCACAGCTTTGAGGTCTCATCAAGACTGTGATTCAAAGGGCTCACTGCAGCTGTCCAACCTCAACTTTCAGGCGGATCACTTGCCGTTATGGGCGATCGCGACGCGCTTCAATAAACAAGGCCCGATCAGCCATGACCTGAGGGAGAAAAGAGCATGAAGCAGCACCCTATGGGGCCCGAGCCGCTCATCGATCAACTAACTGATGGATCGATCAACCCGTAGGCAATGGCTTTCACCACAAGCTGGGTACGGCCTTGAGCACCAAGCTTGCCAGTGGCATTGACGACATGCGTTTTCACTGTCTCGATTGAGATCAGCAGCTGATCAGCAACGGCTTGATTGCTGAGACCCAGAGCAATCAAGGAGACCACCTCGATCTCGCGATCTGAGAGCGGCTCCACCAAAGGTGGAAGTTGTGGCCGAGGCGTTTCCGAGCCCAAACGACGGATCTCCTCGGGGTAATAAACCTGACCCCCAGCAAGAGTTTGCAGCGCCTGAATGAAGTCGCCCCGGCCTGTTCCGAAGCTGGATTTGAACATCACGCCATCGGCATAGGCATCCATGGCCTCGCGCACGACTGCTTGCGTTTCACGAACGAGCACAATCAGGCTTTGACAGCTTGGCGACTCGGCATGGACCCTTTTGATCAGATCAATGCCATAACCGGTTTCCAGATCTGAACTGCAGATCAATAAATCAGGCTTGGTGCGCCGCACCAGCTCGAAGCCTTCATCCTCAGTGGTTGCAGCACCCAAGACCACAGGCCTTATCGGTTCAGTGAGACAAAGACACATCAAGGCCAAGCGATCGCCCATACAGACCACGATCCGCCGGCTCTGCAACAACTGAGCGGCTTGCTCAACAGCTCCTTTCAGAATTCGGGAGTCAAGGAGCAGCTCCATAACGAGTTCAACAGTGGTCTTGTTTTAGCTGGGTTCAACGGGTGCAACTGCCGAGCCCTCATGGCAAACGACACCGCGCATGCAATCGGAATATTGCTCACGTCCTAAACGCCAAGCTTCTTTCGCATTAGCCACCTGCACAGTTTTGGTCTGAAACTCTCCATCACGCAAAATGATCAAGTCGTAGGCGGGTGGCATGAAAGCTTCTGCGCACGCAACACCATTCAGCCCTATTCCAAGAGATCCAGCATCCCTCGGATGAGGGAGCAATCTCTGTTGAATTGAAACTCACTGACCGCTAATTCCCTTCAGTCAAAAAAGTTCCCGATAACTTGCCTGTTCCCAGTTCTGTTGCCATCAATGGTGCGTGGGAAACGCTCTTGGTGGGGCGCCCACGTCATGAGAGCGGAGGCGGCTTCTGTCGCCCCCTCTTCACACGAACAGCTTCAGCGTTTCGGCCTCAGGAGGCTTTGCTCTGTTCTGACTCATCTGCTTCTGAGCGAAGAAAACGTTTGCGCTGTGCCGACTCGTAGCCAGACAGTTCAACCTGTTTCTTCTCGATTGATTTGGGTTTGGGCTTGTCTAAACCCATCAGCAGGGGATGAATTCCTCTTCGGCTCATTTGACTTGTCCGGTTATTTGGATTCCGCGTCTTGGTCGGCATGACCCATCCACGTATTGAAATCATGTCGTGTTCAGATCAGCACTGCGGTGTGATTGGCGACAAATGAAATGGAACGTCGATTGTCATCCAGTGATGGATCGCGAGCCACTCAACCGAATGAAGCTGAGACCTTGGCACAGGCAACATGCTCTTTAGCCCTGCTGGCGTGAAACGTGACCTTGATCAGGCGCTCAAAACCCAGTCTTGGTTGGAGATCACAGCCAGACTGGAGCCAACCGAACCGCAGCCATGCTTCCACTGCTGGCAACAAGCCTGATCGCCATGACCGTGCCGGCAGCAGATGGACCCTGCCCGCAAAGCGTGATCGATCAGCTCAATGGCCTCTATCGCTGGCAGGTGCAACAGATGGATCAGCGCATGGATCAGGTGAAGTCTCTTTCCACTCAGCGCCAGCGCTTCTCACCCTCACTGTTCGAACTACTGATGGAGGCCAGGCAGCTCAGACCTTCGCGTGATGGCCGTTATCTGGATTTCGATGTGTTCAGCAATACCCAGGTCTCAACCTTCGGAGCCACTGTCATTGGCTGCAGTGCGGAGATCGGAAACAGCATCAAGGCTGCGGTAGATGTGCAAGCTGGCCTCAGAGGCAGATCAGGCGAACCCCCGCGCAAGTTGCTCTACGAACTGAACAAGGACAGCACAGGCAGCTGGCGGATCAGCGACATCACCTACCTCAATGAGCAGGTCTTTCAACTCAAGCCGTTTCTGCAGAAGCTGATCAAGTCAATGCCCTGATCCACAACCCCCACCAACGATCGGCAGCGGCCAAGCTGGAACACGAAGTCAACGACTCCGCTTGCGTAGCCCTGCCCCCCTGCTCTGGCGAGATGCCACGGCACGGCTCAATGCAATCGGCATCCCCGGGACGGTGGCGCTGCTCTGGGTAGCCCATCAGCAATACGGCCGTCTGCCTTGGGCCAGCACACTGCACCCGGCGATCCAGCTCGCCAAGGATGGCTTCATGCCAAGCCCGCGGCTGCTGCGTTCGATCAGCCTCGCCCAACGCATCGGAGCGGGTCACAGCAAAACGTTTCAAGCGCTCTACTTACCTGGCGGCAAGCCGCCCCCGGCAGATCAGATCTTCCGCAACCCGGCCCTTGCACGCACGCTGGAAGCACTGGCGCGAAACGGCGGACCTGATTTTTATCAAGGTGCTTTGGCCCGCCAGATCCTGCGAGAGATGGCCGCACTGCAGGCCAGAGAGCCTGAATTCCGCGGCTGGAGCGCAACCGATTTGGCCTCCTATGCCGTACTGCACCGCCAGCCGCTCTGCAGCGAGCAACTCGCGCATCGGGTCTGCACAATGCCGCCACCGAGCAGTGGCGGAGTGGGCCTGCTGCAGACCCTGGCATTGCTGAATCAGTCAACAGATCTCACGCTCTCCAGGGCTGCTGATCCAAACACCTGGCTGCAGCTCGCCAAGGCCCAGGCGTGGGCTGATGCCGACCGCCTTTACTGGGTGCATGACCCGATCAATGCAGCCGTCCCCGCCGCGGCCTTGCTGAATCCCAGTTACATCCGGGGCCGCTCCCAATCGATGCAGGCCATACCTACCGCTCAACCCACACCGGGACTGCCAGCAGGCATCGATCACTATCCCTACGGTCGCCCGGCCCAAGGCCACGAACAGGGCACCACACAGGTGACGATCGTGGATGGATTCGGCAACATCGCCAGCTACACCTCCTCGGTGGAGACGGTCTTCGGGAGTCGGCACCTGGTAGCCGGCATGGTGATGAATAATCAGCTCACCGACTTCGCCTTTGAACCCACGGTTGGGGACCAGCCGATCGCGAATCGACGCCTGCCCGGTCGCCGGCCGATGTCGTCGATGGCGCCATCCCTAGTATTCCGAGACGGCAAACCGGTGCTTGCACTCGGTAGCCCTGGCGGTCGCAGCATTCCCCATCTGCTTAGCCGAGTGCTGCTCGCCTCATTGATCTGGAACGAACCACCACAGCGGGCCGTGGGCCTGCCCCATCTCTCCAGCCGCGGCCAAAGACTCGTGCTGGAGCAAGATCCACCGATTCCCTGGCCGCTGTCGCTGGACCAGCTGCAAATCACTCATCAACCTGTACGCCTATAGCCCATCGGCAGCGGCACCGCTCTGGTGCAGAAGATCAACGGCCGCTGGCATGGAGCGGCCGACCCGCGCCGTGAAGGCACAGCCATGGCAATCTCTGATCCGAGTTCACACCATTCCAGGGTTCAAACGCAGGATCTGAAGCCAGAGCCTTAACGACCAATCACCAGCTCCCTCGCTAAAAAGAATTGGACTGCTGACCTAGCTCAATGAGCCCGCTTGCATGGCCTAGTGATTACTTATCAGCCAATGGCAACGGATTAAATATTCCATCTTTGCTGGATGATTTCAAGGCAAGCAGCGGGTTATTAGATGTCAATGCTGATGAAAATTCTATTTTTCGTTCGACGCTAGAGGCCTTGATCTGGTCTTATCCACTCAATCAAACTTTCCGTTTATATAACCTCAACACCCGCACTCAGGCGCCAGCAAACTCACTCTTTAAGCCTAGTTTTGCCGCCAGCTGGCTGAATGAGAGTTCATCACCAGCACCCAATGCTTCGGTGCTCTACATGCCCGCATGGATTGACCTCAGAAAAGTTGATGAAGCCGATCACGGGGAACAGGTGCTGCAGCTCCCTAAGAACCCAGATGATGCCTATTACATCCTTGCAGTTCTGGATGCTTACATCAACACCGTTGGATCGTTAGGGCCCAGAACGATCCCAAAGGGTGGATCTGAGTTTCCTCAACAGATTCTTTTGGTTGGGCCTGACAGCACTTATTACGGGAAGAGCATTCAAGAAGTCACAATCCAGGGAACCAAGTTGCCGGTGCTCCAGGTGGATACATCCTTGGCTTGGATCACGGCACGCATCGATACCAACACCCTGGACGCCGATGCAATGACAGCCACGCGGGCTTTCATCAACGGCACCAAAGATGACTTGGGTAGCGGTTTTCAGCTCACGTCTCTGAAGGACTTCAAGGAAACCGGAGTCGTCCCTTATTCCAAACCAATCAGTCAATCATCGCCGAATCAAGCAGCAAGCAGGACATGGGGAGAAATCCCCACGCATGCTGTGAAATTCTTCAAGCAAGTTTCTGAAGCACTGGCACTCAATCCTGTCCCTGCTGAACTTGAGACCAATGTCACACCTCCCCCTTATCAAATCTGGATCGGGAACCAGAACTCGCTACAGAATTCCGACACGCCTTACCAGCCTCCCTCTGCTCTCACACCTAAAGATCGGGCTGACCTCAATGCGCGCTTTGCCACGATCGGACTCAATCTGGAAACAGGTTTTTCCCTTCCCGTCAACTGGACAGCGCAGGAAAAAGTTGTCTTCCAGGAGGCCTATCGCTACGGCCTCGATCTGCTGAGTGAAGCCACCACCGCATTGGTGGAAGGCAACATGGATATCAACAATGGTTGGAATATCTCCAACGAAAATATCGGGGTTTACCCCAACACTTGGAGTTCATGGCTTGTTCGCGCTGGTGTTGCTGTTCAAGGAGGTGCAGCCAACATCCCCAATGACGCCGTCTATCCCACCACTGAAATCGATAACGAAGGTCATCCACTCACTAGTACCTATGACTACCAAATTGTCCTGCCGGCAATAGCAGACCAAGCTCCTCCCGAAACCGAAACGTATGCACCGGCCCAAGGCTTCTGGGCCTTCACGATTTACCAGCCAAACCCAGGGAATGCTTACCAGCCTTTCTTGATTGAGAACGCCATCCAGAACACGGCTTATTCACCCATCAATGCCACAGCCACGCTCACCGCGGATGGCCGGCTTCGAACAGCAAAACCCGGAAACTGGAACCGGGGAACCGCTGTTGGTACAGCCCTGTTAACAGGATCTGCGAATGGTGTGAACGGCCTTGATGCCGACACGATTTACTACGTGAATAAAGCTCAGGAGGTCGGCAACGAACTCTTGCTCTCGCTGGCATCTGACTATCAACCGTCTTACGCCAGCAACGGAATCCCGATTGGTGGCGCTGGATCCCCCACCCCTGGCTCGGAGCTCTCGCTCAATGGTGCGCCGGGCAGCCGCCTGTCGTTCGGATGGATTAATCCCGTCGCGCAACTCGGATCCAGTCAGTTGGCAGGTGAAACCAATGCCAGCAC
The DNA here is from genome assembly GCF_014279975.1 of Synechococcus sp. BIOS-U3-1. Lineage (NCBI taxonomy): Bacteria > Bacillati > Cyanobacteriota > Cyanophyceae > Synechococcales > Synechococcaceae > Synechococcus > Synechococcus sp. BIOS-U3-1. The sequence continues at coordinate 1,655,780 of NZ_CP047936.1, forward strand.
GACCCTCGCCATCGAAAGCGATGGATCCATCGCTCTCAGCCTCTCAAGCTTCAAGCCTCAATCCAATGTGCGGAACTGGCTTCCCATCCCGTCGGTCACCGGTTCAGGGTCCTCCAACCCAGCCAATGCCAATGAATTCCAGGTGATGGTCCGCTACTACCTGCCGAAAACGGATACACCATCGGTCCTCGCGCCCAATAACCGACGGCGTGGGTCTCCCGACCTTTATGTGCCTCCAATGATTCAGCGTCTTGGGCTCAACCGCCTCGATACCTGGGATCTCTTGAGCGAACATGGCGAGGCGCTGGTGAAAGCCAAAGAACCGACATTCGGTTCCACCCATCCATTCGATATCCCGTCAGCGTTCAACGGCGATGTCGTTGGAGCCCTAATCGACCTCAGCATCCTGCCTCAGGCCCTCAACGGACAGACCGCAACGGTGAATTACAGCTACTCCCGAGACTGCGCCTACGACAACCGGCTCTTCTTCTATGTCATCGACGACCTCACAGGCAGCATCGACGGTGTTGCGCCGGATGACAGCAGCTACCTGGTGAAAGCCTGGGAGAATCGGGTGCACCCCGAGACCCCGATTGCAACGAGCATCGGTTCGACCCAGAAAGGGGCCATCGAGCTGACGACAGGTCAGCTCTACGCCCCGATCGTGCACAACGGCGAAGGATTGATCTTCACAGCCTTCGACAACGCCAATCCAGGTGGCTACCGACATTTCGATCTACTCAGCGGTAGCAGCTTCGCCTTTGAGGATCAGCTCATTGGCGGCCGTACGCATGACCGCAATGACGGCCTGTTCACGATTCACTCGATTGACCTTTGAGCCAAGGCTCCACCTCCTGACCCTCTTGATGGAGAGAAATCTGACTGTGACCTAACTCGCTAGCCAGGGCCAGTCGATGCCCAGGGTCTCCAGCGGATCCATCACCAGCTTGTTGAGGGCACGACCCAACAGCACCTGCGGTTCATCGGCCCGGATCGGAACCACCGGATGCTGGCGGCTGCGCGGTACGCCGTCACCACGCACAATGCCGCGCCGCAGCAATGAGTTACCCGCTTCCAGACCGCACACGTAAGCGCGTTCCTGGCACAGACCTTTGGCACCGTGTTCTTTATCACCCATCCGCACCCAGTCGCCGGCACAAACCACTGGCGCCAATGAGGTTTCGAGGGGCGGTCGCTTGCTGAAGCTGCCTGGTGAAAACAAAGACACCGAACGCGGATACCGACGCACCTCCTGATCCACGACCCGGGCCTCGGCGAAAGCAGGCTGCGCCATCGGCAGCAGATCCTGCTTCAGACAGTCGACGATGCCCTGATCACTCAATTCAGCAATCGCCGTAGCGTTGTAGAAGTCGCTGGCAATCACCGAGCCCTGCACGGGCTGACCACCCCAGAGCTCCTGCTCATTAGCTTTCTGCAGCTGATCCAGCATGAAAAAAGTGGCCCCGGCACCGTGAAGCGCAGTGAAGCGCGAGAACACATTGGCGGGATCGGCAACCGGTACGTAGCGATCCAGCCATAGCCGCACCGACACCACATCGATCGAACCAAGAGTGCCGGCCTGCACCAGCTCCGGTGCCAGCACACCACACTCTGGCGATTGCGCCATCAAGGCACCCATTCCCTTAGCTCCCATTGCCAGCACTACCGCATCCACGTCATCCAGAACATCCCTGCTCCCCGTCATCACGTTGCGGGTTTCCAACGACCGAATCGTCTGGCCGTCGGCTGACACGTTGAGTTTGGTCGCCAGCGTGCCGCCCAGCACCGCGAGTTGATGGCGCTCCCGTAGCCGGTTACTGAGTGGTGCAATCAGCTGTTCGGCAATGCTCTTGGAGCGAATCCAGCGCACATCAAACGAGTCTTGGTGAGCCAGGGCGTAGTAATACAGAAGCTCCATGGTCACCGCCGCCGAAAGCTCCTCCGGCGGCTTGAACAGCCCCACCAGCAGCGTAGGGCGCAGGAAATCGTCGATCATGCGATCACTGATCCGCAGCTGTTTAAACAGCGTCAGCGCATCGATCGCGTCGTAGCTCCGGTACACCGCGTCGCTGCGGTTGAGATCGAGCATGGCGTAGAGCAGACCAGCGATGCTGAGCCGATCAGACACGGGCAGGCGCTTGAAGTTCTTCACCGTGGCCAACACCTGCCCGACAGGACTGGGCAACTGCGGCGCATCACCAAACACAGGCGCGGTGGCCTCCAAACCATCCGGCGACCAAAAGGCACTGGTGGTGAACTCCGTGTAGATCGAGCCCAGGCCAAGCTCATCGGTGAGGGCGTTGATATTGGGATAGTCCTTCCAAAAGCCGCGGGTGCCGGCTTCGAAGGGCTTGCCGCTCGGGGTTGTGATTGGCTCACTACCGCTGGGATCCGCCATCCCGTCGATCAGAGTCACGCGCACGCCGGCTTCGCAGAGCGCTTTGGCCGTACCCCAGCCTGCCCAGCCGGCACCGACCACCACTACATGAGACGTCTGGTTTGCTGAAAAACCGTTCTCGGCCATTGGGCTTCTGTGCTTGAGCTCAAGTTAGAGAGATCGGCAGCTCAGACATCAACTGCTCTGACAGCCGCCATAGTTCAGCGGCCTTCGGCAGATCAGCGCCATCAGCACTGGTGTCCGTGGGATCAAGCCGATGCCCACCGAACCTCACCACCTTGTTAGTGAAGTAGTTGAACCCCGGCGTGATCTCCGGATCGCACACCAGCTGCGCCAGCAAGCGGCCAGCGTTTTCGGGTGATTCAGTGATCCGCAGCAAATCACGGGCCACGAACGCGAACGCCCCCATGCCCAGCGGGTTACTGCGCTTGTTGTACCGGAAGAAGCCTCCGTTGGTGCGCGTGATCACCAGGCCGGGGCTCCAGGCGATCACCGGCATCACGGCCCCTAGCTGCCGGTTGAGCTCCCGCGCCATCAGCACGTTGCAGAGCTTGCTGTCTTTGTAAGCCTTGTTGCCATCAAAGCTTGGGTTCCCATCCACCATCGCGAAGCCGGGCCCGGCTCGCAGCCCCTGCAGATCGCCGAGATCCGCAGGCTTGCCCACCTTGCCGGCACCGCTGCTGGGGTTGTGCACCTCAGACGCGGTGATCACCACCCGCGGGCTATCGGCCTTGCACAACAGGGGCAGCAGCCGCATCGCCATCAGCTGATGGGCCAGCTGGTTCACAGCAATGGTGAGTTCGATGCCCTGCGCTGAAAACTGTGGGTCGGAGGCACCGGCGTATTGCAAACCGGCATTGAGCACCAGCGCATCCAACGCTGCACCGCTGTCCACAAGCTGGCTGCAGATCGTGGCAACAGCCCCGAGATCGGCTAGGTCGCAGATCAGGATGTGAACGGATCCCGGCAGCAAACTGCGGGTCTGATCGGCCGTGGCCTGGTTGCGGCAGACAATCGTGAGCTCATGCCCCTGGGCGATGAGCACTGTTGCCGCCTCAAAACCCACGCCGGAGCTTCCTCCGGTGAGCAGCACGCGTTTGGATGCAGGATCAGCCATGGAGCTGGAACACGTAGAGCTCGGCGTCACGATCGCTCACCACATAAACCTTGCCACGCTTTGAATCCACGGCGATGCCTTCTGCTTTACGCACACGCTTGGATTGGCCACCGTCTTCGAGACTGAGATCAAGGCGATGCAGCACCCGATCACGCGTCCAGTCGTAATGGAACAGGCATTGCCCCTGATCACTGGCGATCCAGAAGCTGTCGTGCAGGCTGTCGTAGCTCAATCCGGAGAAGTCGAGCCTGCGAGTCCCCCGCTTTGGATGAGAGAAGCCGTTCTCTGGCGTTAGCAATCGCGACGACAGGATCGTGCTGCATGCAGCATCGAGTTCGATGAGCAGCCCTGGTCGACATTCCTTGACCACAAATACGTGCTGATTGGTGCTGTTTACCGTGATCCCCTCCAGACCCTTGTTGTCGGGCTGAGCGGGGAAGTGCATAGCAACGCTGGCGTAATTGACCATCTCGGCCAGGGGGCGACTCTGCAATTCACGACGACTGGCGAGATCAATACTGACCACCGAATTGGTCTCCTCCTGCACAGCCAGCAGCAGCCTGCCGTCGCAGCTGAGGGCGAGACCCTCCAGCCCTGTCGCATTCACAAAAAACGACTCACTGGTCGACACCCGGCCATTGAGATCCATGCAAAAGATGGCCTTCGTATCGTCGCTGACCGTGAAAAGCGCCGTGCCATCAGCATTGAGGCTGAGGCCCGAGGGTTCATTCAGGCCAAGAGCTGGATCTCCGATGCGTTGCCTGTGGATCAGCTCGAGGCGGAATGGCCCCATCAACACCCACGCGAGTCACTGAAGTGATTGTGAGTCCAGGACAAGCCGGGCATCAGCGCTGAAGTGTCGGGTGCAACACATTGTGAACGCTAATGAGAATCACTTGCTCCAAGCAGAACGGCCATGCTTTGTTGCGACTGAATCTCAGATGCAAGGACAATGCTTCGGCTGTTCGGCGATCGTCAATCCCTGCTGGAAGCGCTGATGCAGGACTGGGCCGAGGCCCAACTGCAACTGCCCAGCGCAAGCGAAATCCCCCAGCGCCTGCGCATGCAACGCAGGCCGTTGCGCTCCTCCGGCAGCTGAGCACAACGGAAGAATTGCCAAAGTTGCTCAGTTCCTCCCCCAGGCTCTCTAAGGTCTGCTCGAAAGGAATTCGTTCTATAGGAGGAATTGCGCGATGTCTGATGGCAAGCACAAGTTCGAGGAGTATGAGCTCCCTTTCGGCACCAACGAAAAGCACACGACTGAAGAGTTCGATCCCAAAAAGGATGCGGGAGTGAATAACCCCGACAGCCGTCACCGCGACAAAGTGCTCGACGAGATCTGCGATACCCATCCGGGCTCACCGATGTGCAAAGTCTTTGACGAGTGAAATCCTGAACATGACTGCTTAACCCCCACCAGCGAGTGGGGGTTTTTTGTGGCCTGAACCTCCAGAGCAAGCTCAGCGCACGCTGTCAAATGCCTTGGCACGCACCTTGCGGAAGTTGGGAGCGGAATTGGCCGTTGAGCGGGTGATTGCCAAGATCAGGCCACCGATCAACCCCAGATTCATGTAAAAACCCGCATCGATTGGGAAGGTGTGGAAGATCAAGGTGGTGGGCACCAAAAACACCAGCAACAGCGAGGCACCAAAAATCGTGTCACCGCCGAACACCAGCAGGATCGAGCCGGCGATCAGCACCAGAATTGCAGCCAACAGCAGCACGTTCGCCAGTGGTTCAGGGATGCCTTTGGAGGCGATGAAACCGGCATTACCCGTGAAGTCGCTGAGCTTGCCCGGCAGTGCATGAACAAACACGGCCGCAAGCAATACGCGGCCTAAAAAATCCAAAACTTTGGAAGGCGAAACGGGAGTACTCATGTCGATCGAGCGGTCGCAGGCACCGCCTTGGTAGTGGTTGAAACAATAGTGACCAATTTGAGTCCGGCCATGCGAGCCACCGTCCTGTCGCTGATCACCCTCGCCGGCCTGCTGCTTCCAAGTGCTGCGACTCTGGCTCACCGGAACCACAGTTCCCAGAGCGTGACGCCCGCAAGCGAACAGCACCAAGCTCCCCGCCATGCACCATCCACCACCGAGAAAGTGAAAGTGGAATCCCTGGGCAGCCTGGATCTCTCGAGGGAATTCACCGCACTGCAAGGTCGAATGCTGCGCACCCGACGAATCACGATTGCCCCCGGTGGGTCGGTGGCCTGGCATCAGCATCAGCAACGGCCTGGGGTCGCCTACCTGCTCAATGGATCCCTAGTCGAGATCCGCGATGACGGAACAGGTCCCCGCGCGATCCAGCGCAAGGCCGGAGAGGCCGTGTTCGAATCCACCGGTGTGCTGCACGGCTGGAGAAATGACTCAGACCAACCAGCCACCGCCGTGGTGATCGATCTGGTGCCACAGACGCAGCCCTAACAGCCAGGGTCAGCTGAAGCGCTCAGTCATTTATTCATCCCACTCGGTGGTAGGCATCCCCTCCACCGAAGCCACCATCACCCACACCACCGTGGGCTTGTCGCTGTTGTTTTGAACGAAATGAGGCTCCTTGGAGCCCTCGATGAAACTTTCGCCTGGCTTGAACACGCTGGTCACCTCCGTGCCATCCGGCTGAACCCGGGTGTTGAGCAGATCCCCGGATTCAAATCCCTGCACATGCACCAGCATCGGAGCGGGGTGGGTGTGTACAGGAATCTTGCCACCCACCGGGAGTTCCACCCGATACAGGCGCAACTCGGGATTGCCCTCCGGGTAGCTCAAAGCAGTGCCGTTGAGCGTCTTCGAGCCTTTGAAAATCTCCTCAATCTTGACCTCAGTCGCAGCGGGCTCCGCAGGCGCGGCGGCCTTGGTTGTTTCACGTCCCCGGTTCGAGCAACCGGCAACGCCCACCATCAGAACAGAGGCTGCCGCCAAGGCGGGGAGAACAAACTTGCGCATGGATTCGGAGGTCGGAACAGACACTTTTGTCAGTGTGACCATGATTCAGCCCACAATCCTTGTGAACGCGAATATTGATGACCTTTCAGTGAAGTCATGGTCGGATTCGATGCATCCACACCGTTCATGTTGCTGGCGCGCATTCATGTGAAACCAGGCTGCGTGGACGCTTACCTCAAGCTTGCCGAAGCCACTGATGCCGCCGTACAGACCAGTGAACCCGGCATGCTGCATCACACCTTCGATCAGGACCCCGACGATCCTCAGGCTTTCGTGTGGTCTGAGGTCTATGCCAATGATGCGGCCTTCGCGGCACATGTCAGCAACCCACCAGTGCAGGACTATCTCAAACAACATGTCGAACTGGGGGATGGCTTCAGCATCGAGGTGTACGGCACCGTGGGCGCTGAATGCCGCGCTCTGATGGAGTCCTTCGGGCTGCCGCTGAAAATCTTCGCCAGCAAGCTGGGCTACAGCCGTGTCTAAGGCTTGTGACGTCTTCCTCGTCGCAGAGTTGCTGAAACTCAGAGGTTCTCGCACGAGTCCGTGCAGCACTCAGCAGCACTCAATGGAATGTTTTCATCCGTTTCAGTAATGCTTCTGAGTTTTGAAATTGATGAGTCCTCAGACCATCAACACAACCGGGAAGCGGCATGGGCTCTTCTTCTGCTTCGCCTTATAACGCTTAATCGCCATCCCACACCGTGAGAGTCCCGGTCGAAAAGGCATTTCTCATTCATTCATCTCGAAACTTCACAGAGCAACACCCACGCCATGAACTTCCATTGCCGGACGCAGTCAATTTGACAATGACGAATACGTTGTTGGGGAAGTGAGTCAGGCGATGAAAACTGCTGTCATCCCTGAATTCGAACAGGAACGTCTCAAGGCCCTGAGTGAATACAGGATTCTCGGGACTCGCCCTGAGCAGTCATACGACGACATCACTCATATGGCCTCACTGGTGTGCGAGGCCCCCATTGCACTGCTCAGCTTGGTGGACAGCGACCGGCAGTGGTTCAAATCGAAGGTGGGAATCGAGGCTGAGGAAACCCCCAGAGACTGGTCGTTCTGCGCCCATGCCATCCACAGCGACCAGCCCCTGATCGTGACCGATGCTCTTCAAGACGATCGCTTTGTCGACAACCCCTTGGTATGCGGCGATCCGAAAATCAGGTTCTATGCAGGCTTTCCGCTCAACAACGAAGCAGAGCATCGAATCGGAACGCTGTGTGTGATCGACCGCAAGCCCAGTCAGCTCTCAGGCAACCAGCTGCAGATCATGCAAGCCCTGTCTCGACAAGTGGTGTCATTCCTTGATCTGAGAAAACGTTCGTTCAATCTGCTCGAATCGTTCTGCTCCGAAACCAAGCCTTCAGGAATCATCTCCACTTGCAGCTATTGCCGCAAAGCCAAGGATGAACGTGGGGATTGGGTGCATCTCGATCAATACCTGGCTCGTCGCAGCACCTTGAACTTCTCGCATGGCATCTGCGACGGCTGCATTGAAGAGCACTTTCCCGAAGTGCTGGAAGCATGGCAAGCAGAGAGCAAGAAGTCTGGGCAACAAGCTCAGGTGATTGAGGATGGTCTCTGATCAAGCCAGCTGACGACCTTTCCAGGTCCAGCCGCGGCCGGTGAGCGTGCGCCACACCGACACCGGTCCGATCGCCCCCAGCAGCAGTCCGCCTGCACCCATCAGCCACCAGTAGGTGAGCGGCACATCAAAGCGTTGTCGCTGCCAGAAACGTAGAGCTAACTGCTGCCCAATCCCCAGCAACGACAATCCAAGCAAAATCAACCACCAAAGCGACAACTGGGGCAATAGCCAAAGCAAGACAAGCGCCGAAGGCAGAAGCAGCCAGGGAATACTGAACATCAGCACCACCACAGCGGCGGCACCGAGAGCCTTGCCTACATCGCGATCGAGACCGATCAACCAGTTTTTGGTCCATCCCTCCCAGAGCGATGGCAGATCGGCATACATGCGCAGATCCACGGCATCAAGACCGAGCAGGTAGCGCAATCGAAAGCCACCGCCCTTGATGCCCCTTGCCAGGGCCAGATCCTCCACCACTTCGGACGCAAGGGCGCGATGTCCACCGATGGCCTCGTAAGCACTGCGGCGAAACAGCATGAAGGGCCCTGCCGCAAAGGCCACCTCTGAAGCAGGATCATTGGTGGCCTCGATCGGAAACCCCAGCCCCAGCAGGCTGGCCATGATCGGTTGCACCATCCACTCCGCCAGGCAGCCGCATCCAAGCCGCGGCGCCAGGCTGAACAGATCCGCCTGCTCCCGGATCGCCTGAGCCAGAGCACGGCGCAAGGCCGCGGGTTGCAGACGTACATCGGCATCGATGAACAGCACCCAGTGGCTGCGCACCTGGTCCATGGCTCGGGTGCAGGCCCAGTTTTTGCCCACCCAGCGCTCACCAGCTGGACGAGGACCAGCCCCGATCAGTTCAAATGGCGGCTGTGCAACGTTGTGTTCTGCCGCCGCGAGCGTTGCCCTTTCGGCAGTGACATCCGTGGAATCGTCATCCACCACCAACACTTGCCAGTCCGAGCAGGGCGGATCACTGGCGAGCACACTGCTCAGACATTGACCGATGTTGTCGGCTTCGTTGTAGGCGGGGATCACCACGCACAGGGAGGTGTCCGGTGGATCAAGCTCCGGGGCAGCGTCGAGGCAAGGGGCGATCGAGAACACCCGCTGCAACCCGAGCAGGGCAATCAGCAGACCCGAGCAGGCGGAAAAAGCGATGGCCACCAACAACAGGGCTGTGGTCAGCAGAGGGTCCAACACAACATCCCAATCCATCACTCCAGGAAATCACTCAGGGTTGCTGAAGAAGCAACCTCAAGTCTTGCGTGAGTTGCCGCCCGTACCTCCAGAACCCCTTTTATTCCTGTAGCCCTGTGCTTCAGCCAGGTGGCGCAAATAAACGATCTGATGACGATCGGGAAGACCAGCAGCAGCGATCAGACCCAGCAGACCAAACAGCAGGCCAGCAACGAACCACATCCGGCTGTTGCGAGCCTTCTGCTGCGCAATCGTCGCAGCCAGGAAAGCGCTGGCCAGATGTGAAGCGGCAATCAACAGCAGCAGCATCCAGTCCATGGGCAGAGAATCACGTCACTTCATCTAGCTAGCCACGACTTCAGCGAATGGCTCAAGCTGCTGTCAACAAAGGCTCGTACATCATCAGAGCATGGTTTTCTACCAGCAACTTGTCTGAGCTGGAACCATCACTATTCTGTCGGATCTGGTAAATCTGATTGTGCCTGGAATAGCCACCCCAGACCTGTTGCTTGATCTGGTGGTGACGCTCTTCCAGGATGTAAGTCGATGAATAATTGGTGTCACAAAAGAGTTCACCATGCAAATACATTTCATCCAGCCATAAATGAATGCGAAAGCAGTAGGCCGTTTGATTGGTCAACTGCAGGTCGACATAGTTGTAAGCCAGTGTTGCTCCTGCCCCGAAAGGAATCGATCGATTCACATCAGGGAAAACATCAAATCCATGGCGCCAACGCTCGGTGATCGTGAGTGGACTGTGCCCTGCGATCCAAAACAAAAGGTTCCCAAGCTGGCAAAGCCCCCCTCCCAGACCTTGAGCAATCGTTCCCTGTTTCAACACCAAACCATCCAGATAACCTTTGCTTCTGGTCGGTCGACCAACCAGCTTCCACACCGAAAAAGTGTCGCCAGGGCGCAAAACAACCCGGTCCAACCGGGCAATAGCCAGCTGAAGATTCCTGCGCTTGTTGTGCTGAAGCTGAGGATCCACCCCTGACAAGGGACGAAGAATCAACGACTGATGATTGAACTTCAGATGGTTAATCAACAGGGCGTCCGAGCGGGCCGCCCAGGTCTGGCCACCCATAGACCAGTGGATCTTTCTTTTTGCAATATGGAACTCACGACCCAGCAATTGCCGGATCCTGCCGCGCTGAATGGGTTGGGAAAGTTCAAACATGCCCAGCAGAGGACTCGATCAAAGATCAGCCACGAATTTTGAATGGCCATACAGAGACTCGTCCATCGGAGTCAATCGCCGCCAATGCGGTGTCATCCGGTTTCCAACACAGCGCACTGATTCTTTCAGCAGTGAAGGCGCCTCCGAGTGGGTTGCCATCACCATTGTGATCGAGTAGCCAGACGAACACCGAACCATCCCTTGCACCGGAGGCCAGAAACAATCCTTCATGCGCAAAAGCCAGGCTGGAAATGGCTTCAGGGTGAAGCACAAGCTGACCCGGCAGTGATCCTTCAGGACCATCGCCTTGAAAATTCCAGACAACAATCTGATCGCTACCGCCAGTGGCCAGTAAGTGGCCGCTTTGATCAAACGCGAGTTGACTGGGCTTGCCTGGATAGCCCGTCATCTCAGCATCCAGACCGGTTGATCGGCGCCAGAAATGCACGGAATTGTCCTGGCTGCCGCAAGCCACGATGTCTCCATCGGGACTCAACACCATGGAGACAAGGGATCCTTGCCATTTCAGTTCCTGAGCAACTTGTTTCCTGGAGATGTCAAAGAAACTGACCTTTCCATAGCAAGCAGTGGCGAGCTCATCGGGCTTCGACCAGGACATCGAACTGACGGTGCTGGGGTGTTCGCCAGTGCACCATGTCTCAACCCCTTCAGAGTTGTAAATGTGAACATTTTTTGATGCGGCAACAGCGAGCATTTCGCCATTATCTGACCAGGCAAGATGTTCAACCCAAACGTTACCAGGTTGAATCGAATGCAGGATTTCTCCCTGCTGACTATCGCAGATTAAGACACATCCATCCTGACCAGATGTGGCGAAATAATCCCCTTTAGGATGAATTGCCAAAGCCAGTAAGCCGCCTTGGTGAAGATTACTTTTAGTCCAAATTCGTTCACCGGATTGTCCCGCAAAGAGAGACAATCCACCGGCGACATCACACACCAGAAGATTATCTTCTTCACCAATCCATCCACAGGCCAGCGCATAGTCATCAACCTGGGCAGTCCAACCTTCATGAAGCATGCCCTGGGGGGCAAACGTCTTCAGATCAGGCATTGGGCAAAGTCCTTGCGTATCTGGGCCTCATCAAGGTTACGGCCGATGAACACGAGCTGATTGCAGCGCGGCGCATCTCCCCATTCTTGCCCTGGCTGGGCGGTGAATAACATGTGAACTCCCTGAAACACAATTCTTCGGGATTCATTTTGATAGCTGATAATTCCCTTAGTGCGGAAAATATCAACACCCTTTTCGGCAAGCAATGTTCCCATCCACGCGTTGAGCCTTTCAGGGTCAACATTGCCCTCACACTCAATGGCCATGGAGCCGACCTCATCGTCGTGCTCATGCTCTGCAACCCAGGCTCGCTCTTTAACGGGACTCACTGGCTGCCCATCTTTGATGATCTTCAGATTAAATTCCTCTGCCGTGTGCTGGGCGTAGAAGCCAATCGTTCCTTCACTTTTCACTTCAAATGGAAAAAATTTCGTGCCCTTCGTCTCCAATTCAAGGCTGAGATGTTGATTGGCAGCAATCGAATCATTTGGCTTGATAGATTGCGCGGCCTGGGCGAAGAGCCGAACGCACTGCTCTGCGCTCTGCTTCAGCGCATCTTCATCAGCTTGCTGCCCTGGAATTGCAACCAGAGACATCTCAGGGTCTGGTCCATCATCGAGAGTCATCTCATATTTCCCTGGCTCGAGCTGATAGACACCGGTCCACTCAAAGGGATATTCCGGCTCAAGAAAGGTGGGACGACGCTCCAGAATCTGGTCAAGATCAAAGGCGCTTAGATTCAGCACCGTCTCAACAGGCACTTCAGCCTGAGTGCTACGCACTACACGAGCCATGGTGTTCATGTCTCGCAGGCGTGACTCCAATTTCAACAATGATTCCTCAGGAACAAGGTCAGACTTGTTGAGGATCAAGACATCAGCAAAAGCCACTTGTTCAGAGCTTTCATTACTTCGTTCAAGCTGTTGATCAATGTGCGCAGCATCAATGAGCGTGACAATTCCATCAAGCGTGAATTCATCCCTAATCTCGTCATCCATAAAAAATGTCTGCGCAACTGGCCCAGGATCAGCAAGCCCAGTTGTTTCAACCAAGACGTAATCAAATTTGTCGCGTCGTTTCATCAGGTTGCCAAGAACCCGGATCAGATCGCCTCGAATTGTGCAACAAATGCACCCATTCGACATCTCAAAGACCTCTTCATCAGCATTGATCACAAGCCCTTGATCAATACCAACCTCCCCGTACTCATTCTCAATCACAGCAATGCGTTTGCCATGTTCCTCACTTAATATCTTATTCAATAAAGTTGTTTTTCCAGAGCCCAAATAGCCGGTCAAAATCGTAACGGGTACTTTTTGATACATTCACACCGAACGGCAAGCTTTCACAACACTAGTGAGAGCGGGCAGTCGACGAGATAATGATTATCATTGGTATGAGTGGGCTCGATTGAGCTCTGATCCTCAACCTCCTCCTGGCTTTCAGATCTGAATGGCTTCTGTGTTTTCGCGTATGAGCGCAATGTCGCTCCTGCTTGGCCTGGTGGCCTGCGGAGCTCCCATTGTCAACAACACCGATCCAATCCAAAGCAAGGGAGTGAAAGTGGTCACCACATTTCTGCCGATCACACTGTTCACCGAAGCGGTGGCTGGTGACTGCGCGGACGTCACAGCCTTGATACCAGCCAACCTGGGGCCCCACGACTTTCAGGCCACACCGTCTGACCTGACAGACCTCAGTAGCGCGAACGTGCTGGTCAAAAACGGACTCGGCATGGAGGAGTTCCTTGATGATCTGATCAGCTCCGCTGACAACAAGGATCTGATGGTGATTGATTCCAGCAGCGGGGTGCCAACCATCGAATCAGTGGAAGACGATCATGGGCACGATCATGGGCACAGTCACGGTGAAGTGAATCCACACATCTGGCTTGACCCGATTCTTGCGGTCCAGCAGGTTGAGAACATCAGAGACGGTCTGGTCAAGGCCGACCCCAGTTGCGCTGATGGTTACAAGAAGAATGCGGAGCTTTACACCGCCAAGCTCAAAAAGCTGAACACGGAGTTCACGGCCAAGCTCAAGCCCTTCAAGGGCAGGACGTTTGTGGCATTCCACGACTTTGCCCCCTATTTCGCCAATCGTTATTCCCTGAAAGCGGAGTACCTGGTTGACCTCCCGGAAATGAATCCCAGCCCTGCGGATCTTCAACGTGTCGCGGCGCAGGTCAAAGCCTCTGGCCTCAATGCCCTGTTGAGCGAACCCCAGGAAGGAAAGCGTTCTTTCAATGCCTTGGCGAAGGACCTGGGCGTGAATATCGTTGAATTCAACCCCCTTGAGACAGGCTCAATTGAATCCGCCAAAGTGCCTGGTACTTACTTCGAAGTGATGCGCTCCAACGTCAACAATCTGGTCAAGGCCATCGGGGACTGACGTTTAATGCGCAGCCCAGTTTTGGTTGTGAGCGACCTGTCGGTGGAGCGTTCAGGTCGCCTTGCCGTTGAGAAGGTCTCGTTCGAACTGCAGAGTGAAAGCGAGACCGCTGTGGTTGGCCCTAACGGCGCCGGCAAGAGCACTCTGGTGGCTGCTTTGCTCGGGCTACTGCCACGAAAAGAAGGAAACGTTCAGATACTTGGAGAACAGCTTTCAGCCAACGGCGACCTTCCTGGTGCGATCAGATCTCAGATTGCCTATGTTCCGCAGAGTCTGGCCTTGCAGGGTCGTTTCCCCCTAAGCGTGGCCGAATTCGTCGGCTTTGGGTTTGACCCCCCAGGACCACGCTGGCCATGGCAGCAACATCGCAAACGCAAAACTGCCGTTGAGAAGGCCCTGGATCGCACCGGGTGCATCGATCTGCGCAACCGTCTTCTCAGTGAACTGTCGGGAGGTCAGCTCAAACGCGTAATGCTCTCGTTCTGCGTTGTGCGGCCCCGTCAACTCCTGGTGCTCGATGAAGCACAGGCAGGCCTTGATGTGCCGTCGAACGAACGCTTCCAGCAGCTGCTACTTGAGCTGCGGCGTCAGGAGGGATGGACCGTTCTGCACGTCTCTCACGATCTCGACATGGTCCGTCGCAGCAGCGATCAGGTTTTGGGACTGAATCGTCGCCTCTGCTGCAGTGGCTCACCGGATCACACCCTGACTCCTGAACGCCTCGTCGATCTGTATGGACCCAACATGGTTCAGTACAGGCATCAGTGTCATGGTTGACACTCAAGCACTGGCGCTTGTTCTCGCCGAACCCTTCATGCAGCGCGCGCTGATCGGCGGTCTGCTCACAGGAGCGCTTGGCGGTTTGTTGGGCAGTGTTGCCGTACTCAGGCAACTGTCGTTTTTCAGCGATGCCCTCGGTCATTCCGCCCTGCTGGGCATCACGCTGGGAATCCTAATGGGCGTGAATCCAACGCTGGTTCTAATCCCCTTTGCGGTGGTGTTCGCCATCCTGGTGAATCAGCTGGTCGAACGCAGCTCTCTCCCCACGGATGCGCTGCTGAACATTGTGTATTCAACGTCTCTGGCGGCAGCAATTCTGTTTCTCAGCCTGGTGGAGAGCTATCGGGGCGGGATTCGCCAGCTGCTGTTTGGAGACATTCTCGGGGTCAGCACTCTGGACCTGATCGTGATCGGCATGCTGCTGGCCGCTGCATTGATCTATCTGTGCCTGAGCCTGCGTGCTCAGGTTCTGCTCACCCTCAATCAGGAACTTGCTGGTGCAGTCGGTGTCCAAACCCGATGGCATCGACTGGCCTTCATCGTGCTGCTGGCCGTTGTGGTGGCAGTGTCGATCAAAGCCGTCGGCGTGCTTCTGATCAGTGCCTTTGTGGTCATCCCTGCCTGTGCCGGTCGGCTGCTATGTCGTCGTTTTCCGCTCTACATTTTCGTCTCCTCGATCTTGGGAGGCACCTGCGCATTGCTGGGATTATTGGCATCCGGACTCACCAACCTTCCCTCAGGCCCCTCGGTGGTGATGGTGCAGTTCCTGGGTTTCCTCATTGCCCTCGTTCTCAGTTCAGGCATCTTCAGACGGACCTCATCCACAGCTCCTGACCCTCAGCTCTGACATGGACCGATCAGTTTTCAGTGCAGTAGATGAGTGTTCATGACTGTCACGACCTGTCCGAGCACCGGTGCTGTCACAGGCCTCAGGGAGACGCTCGAATTCTTCAGTGACTCTGAGTTCGCCAGCAAACGCTTTGCAGCCCATGGCAATGTCTTTGAGACCCGCCTGCTGGCCCAGCGGATCGTGTTCATCCGGGGTGAGCGGGCGGTGTCAGATCTGCTGAAGCAAGGTGCATCCCTTGAGGGGTGGTGGCCGGACAGTGTGAGGAAACTGCTCGGCAGCCGGTCGCTAGCCAACCGCACAGGCCCAGCTCACAAAGCTCGCCGCCGAGTGGTGGGTCAGCTGTTCTCCAGCGGCGCACTCTGCCGCTATACACCTTCCATCCAGGTTCTGATCGAGGAACTGATCACGGAGCTTCAGGAGAGCGATGATCCGCAGCCTCTGGCAGCCAAAATGCGACGCTTCGCCTTCGCTGTGATCGCCTCGACCGTGCTGGGGCTGGATGCCAACGATCGTGATGCTCTGTTTGGTGATTTCGAGATCTGGACCCAGGCCCTCTTTTCGATTCCACTGGCTGTACCGGGAACTCCCTTTGCCCGGGCACTGGCGGCAAGAGAGCGGCTGCTCTCACGCCTGAAGACGGTGCTACAGAACAGCACCCGCTGTCAGGGAGGCCTTGATCTACTCAGTGGTGGGCTCGATGAAGTCGACGTACCACTGGATGACGACGACCTGGTAGAGCAGTTATTGCTTCTGTTGTTCGCAGGCTATGAAACAACGGCATCATCGCTGAGCTGTCTGTTTCGAGCCCTGCTGCTCAACCCAGAGGTGGAGAACTGGCTGCTACCGGAGCTGCTGACATCACCCTGGCCTTTCGAGGCCTCGCATCGATCACCCCGCCTGGATGCAACGGTTCTGGAGGTGATGCGGCTCACACCACCGGTAGGAGGCTTCTTCCGCCGCAATCTGCAGCCAATCCAGTTAGCCGATGTGGAGATTCCCCGTGATCGGGTCATTCAGGTCGTACTGGCTTCATCAACCGCAGAGGAAGGCAGTGACATCGCCGCATTCAGGCCGCAGCGCCATCTGGACGGATCGTTCGATCAGACCCTGTTGCCTTTTGGAGGTGGAGAACGGGTCTGCCTTGGAAAGGCTTTGGCCGAACTGGAAATCAGGCTGATGACCGTGGGGCTGATCCAGAGACTGCAGCTTCGCCTGGTGCCCGATCAGGACCTTTCTCTGAAACAGATTCCCAGCCCAACTCCTCGCGATGGGCTGCTGGTGAGCGTCACACCGCGGCCATAAAAGCTGCACAAACCGTCAGGATGCTTTGGTGGAATTCTGCCGACGGCGCCTGGCTCGACGTGGTTTGCCTGCAGACGCGTCACTCTGCTTGAGATAAATCTTCCTGCCGCTCACATCCAAGCGATAAAGACCTCCGCGTGGTCCTTTGTAAACCTGATCGTGCAGGCCGGAGGCAACCGCCTGAAGGGTTCTCTTCTTCAACGATTGAGAGTCATCCGAGTGAGAACCTTCCGTGGCCATTTGTTGATCGGATTCTCCGAAAAACACCGACTTTAAAAATCTAAAGACGCGCTTAATCATGGAAAAGTAAAACGCTTCCCTACTTAAACGTCACCGTCAAGACCCTGGAGATCCATGCTGTTCATCACTGATTTGTTCGCTCTGCAGGAGTCTCTCCAGCAGATCAGGATCGCCAACAATCACTCGCCGAATGCCATCTTGCCCCATATACGTGAGCCGGCCGGCCGCATCAACCGTGAGTGCGGTCAGTGGTGTGATGAGCTCCGGTTCCAGCAAATGAGAGTGCAGCAGCAGTAATCCATCGTGTTCTGTCAGCACCTGAAAAACACTTCCGCTTCATAAAAAAAATTCCCAAGGTTTTCACCTCAGGAATTGGTGCTCTCATGAACTTCTCAACCGCGACAAGAGTCCTACAGATACCGGAATCTTCACAGGGGGAAAACCGTCTTAACAGGGTCGGGTGACCAGACTGCGGGAACGGAGAACAGCACCACGGATCCACGCACTAAACCACCCATCGATCAACATCCATGATCGTTTTAATCAGCAATCCAAGGCGCTTGAACTCTGCGAAATTGAGGTCTTTCACAGCTTGATCAAGACCACAATCAACCCATTCGCCATGGCGTTTCTCATAGATCGTGAAGTCCTGATCGAGCGACTCACGCCGAATGCAGTATGTGAGTCCATCGTCGTGCAGAAACTCAGCCGATTGACGTTGCAAAGCCATGCATCCCAAGCCACTAAGGCTGATTGATTGGCCCGGAGCGTAAATCTCAGCGCTTCAGTTCGAGAACCAAACGCCTGATCTCAACAGGTCCGGAAAGAATCGGCACCACGGTGACCTGCAGCCGTTGATCTCCAGCAACTGGGCCGTATCCACAGCGCATTCGAGCCAGTTTCCAGGATTGATTGACACGATCCTGCAGCTGCGTCTCCGTTGACATCAAGGTCATCGACGGGTCGAGAGCATCACACTCCACCTCTGTGGGTTTGGACGCATCCTGCGGCTGGATGGAAATCCTGAACACCAAAGAACTGCCTTGCTCATAACTGAGATCAAGACTGTTCCAGAAACTCAGCTCCCCTCCTGCGGGCACATCCAGCGACGCCACCTGAGAACCCATCGCGTTGGGCTTGAACTCAAAACGCCTCAGAGCTTCTCCACCCGTACAGGAACCGAGCAGAACCGTTAGTCCCAGAGCTGACACAGAGGCCAACGCTCGAGCGCCCAGTCGTTTCATCCCAGAACCAGACACACCATCTTCACTCTCAATCGTTCCAGCTGAATCAGGCAATGCGCCTTGATGCTCATTGCTTTAGCGATCGGAGGCGCTGATGACAGCCGACACTCCACCCAACCAGATCGCGGAAGTCTTCTGACTTTCCGGCCCCGTGCTCCAACAGTTTCCACCCATCCGTGTGGCTGGTCCTTCGACAGGCAGACATCAGGTGCGCCACGTCGATCGACACTCCATTGCACCGCCGCAGGTGCGCCGGAGCCGCATCAGCCCTACATCTGGACGTCATGGCCCCAGGGACGCCGCAGCCAGTCGCTTCGCACTCCTTCATTCATCCCCACGTGGTGGACTGAAACCATGCGCGAACGAGCGAGATAGGCCGTCTCTTCCATCCGGAAGGGACGGCCTCCTTTTATGAAATCAACTGCTGTGACTGACAAGTGTCTTGACTGGACACAACCCGATAAGTGAGCACATAAGTCAGCACTAAACGGGAGCGGTTGCAGGCTCACCAGGCAGCCTCAAAACGGTCCGTCCACAGTTCATCAGTGGAGCCAGAGGATCACAGCGTTCTCACTTCTGATGCTTCAACGACTCTTGAGCACGGTCGACACGTCACCTTGCATCGCCCATCCGTTGCTCTGACGACCACTCAACTAGTGGCCAGAGAAAAAGTACAGATCAGGACCAAGACCTTGAAAAACTCTCTTTGAAGAAGAAGAGAGGGAGCATGGGGGCCATCAGCCTCCGTGTTGGTAAGTCAGAGAGGCTCAGAAATGTCTGCTCGATCTCCAGTAAGCACCGCTAGGCGGCAGATGCGCCTGGACATGCCCGCATCAAATTCCAGAACGGTCTGCTACACGGGAGCTTTGGCGTGACTGGTATTCGGGAGAGCAGAACGCTGTCAAGGAGTGGGATTTGATTCGTTCACCAGGACTCCACCAGAACTGCTCACAGGCTGCACCAGGGCGCAACCAGAAGCTCACAAACGCATCGGACATGGTGCAGGTGTCCGGGAGAAATCCCACACCAACACAAGGTCAATGGACGTCACTTACACCAAACTCCAACTCGACACAGCCGGCCGAACCGAACTGCTGAAGCAAACCGGCGACCAAACGATGATGGCCAAGCAAGGCGAGACCAGCTTTGCCATTCATGGCCAAGACGGCAAAGCCAGCACCGCAGTCGACCAGAAATGGCACATGATCAGTGCCGAGCAAGTTGACGAAAGCGGAAGCGTAATCTGGCAAAACGCTAATACCGGAGCATTCCGCGAAACCAAATACAGCATCGACAACACCCAAAAAACCTGGACTCAAAGCGGAGAGGCTCAGGAACTCAACACCAGTGAGCTTTACGAGCGGGAAGGCGAACACAAAGCAGACCTCAATGGTGATGGCTTTCAAAGCTCAAGCGCACTTTCGCTGAAAGGTCCTGTCAATCAACAGCAAGGTTCATCTGAAATCATGCTGGAAGGCGATGGTCTAATCAGCAGCACAAACAATGTTGTCGGCCAATGGAAAGCAGACCGCAACACTGAATACTCCATCGAAGGAAAGGACAAAGGCCTGTTTGACATTGACAACACTGGCAAAGTGGAATTCAAGGGCGATGCATTTGCTCCAGATCCAAGCAAAGCAAAGGGTCCAGCAGCCTATGAATTCACTATCAAAGCCACTGATAAGTCAACGAATCAGAGTGTGACCCAAACGGTCAAACTGCAACAAAGACATGTCATCGAAGTAACCAGCAACGCTGGAGACACAAGCAAAGGCTCTTTTGGGTGGGCCGTGCAGCAGGCCAATCAGCTAGGGGCTAAAAACATTGCCTCCGAGATTCGCTTCAAAGAAAGCATGACAATTCAAAGCGAAAAAGGATATCGGCTCACGCATGGCGATATCAAAATCAACACTTATGACTCAAAAAATATCTCGATCAAACGCATAAGCCATGGCTCAGCCTTCACGATTGGAGAATACAAATACGCAAACAAGCACGATGTCAACAAACAACCAGATCTAAATGTTGATGCCTCAAATATCAACGTATTCGAAACAACTGCTAAAGGACAAGATGCTGCAGAAAACGGCGGCGGCGGTGGCGGCTACGGGGCAGGAGCGGGAATCCTTCATTACAACGGACATCTGACTTGGAGCGATAGCGTCATCCAAGGGAACAAAGTGATAGGTGGTAAGGGAGCATTGATTCCCACTGCAGGAGAAGAGCCGTACGAGGGTTACAAGGGAAGGTTCTACTTTTATAACTATGCAAAAGCTGGAAATCCAGGTCTAAGAGGCGGTGGACTCAATGACCGCAACCATAGTTTTGGCAGCAAGCATGTTGAGGGTGGCGCACCAGGGAAGAAAGACCCCGCTCTCTTTCCTTCGAACTGGGAAGGCCACCATGGGAAAAATGGTTCAAATGCACCGAATAGTGCCCAGCTAGGAGAGGGCGGTATTGGACCTGCAGCTCCTGGCGCCAGCGAGTGGAGCCGCGCTAGAGATGCCTTCGGCATAAGGGGCACTAAAGGCAACACGGGGCTATATGGAACAGGCTCGGATGCAGGCTATGGCGGAGGCCAGGCAGTCCATCCTTTCGACGGGGTTGATGACTCCAACACAAGAGGATGGGGAGGCACCAACACTCAGTTTGCACACGATATTCGACGACACACCGGCGCGGACGGGGCGGGACAAGGCGGATTCATAAATTCATTAGCCCACAAGAATGACAAAAACTCGGTAACGGTCAGGTCAACTGATGCATTAGGAAACCAAGCAGAGTCCTCCACTTCAGCCGGCAAAACCAATAACATTCACAGCAGATACATTGAAATCAAAATCGACAATTACCGTCAGCATGACAACCACAAAACGCCTGACATTAAGCGACAAATTGTTGCGCCAGGTGCATATAATACTGATCACAATGTTGACCGAAGCAAAGCATTCGCGAATTCAGCTACATTTGTCAAAGCACCAGACAAAGAGCCCACAAGCATCACGGTTAGATCAAATTCTTTTGTAGTCAAAGAGAATGAAGCGAACATTGTTGGTCAAACCATTGAGCTTGACCCAAACAAGTCGCATGTCATCTTTTCAGCGATGCAGAGGGGCGACAGCAATACTGTCACCGCAGAAGTCCAGAATTGGCAAAGCTGGAGAGATGGAATTTCAGGGATTATGCAGAAGGTATATTCCGTGAAGACAGAAGAAGCGATTCGTAATAGCAGGAAAGGATTCTTGGAGGCTTGGGGTTCAATAGGAATCCAAGCAGCTGGCCAAGCCGGCGCCAAAACAGGACCATTCAGTCTATTTGTCAATTTAGTTAAAGGAATCGGGAGTGAAATATCCGAAACGACCCGCATCGAGAAAGAGCTCAAACAGAGAGAAGAGACGATCAAGGAAGGGATGAAAATCGAAGCCCAATTTAAGGATGGTTTAAAGACAAATCACATTCAGGTCAACCATGTAATAACGCGCCCAGACCATAACAACTTCCGCCTTGGAACTCATACGGTGGAATTTGAGCCAGGGCTTGATCCATTGCTGAAATGGGAACGTGTGACAAATGGACAGGCAATTATATCAATCAATAATAGGGACTTTAACAACAGGACGGCAAACAACAAGGCCAAGCAATTTGCGCTTTTGAGGTTGACGAAAGAGCAGACAAAAGAGATGGCGAATATCCCAAACAAGAGTGATTATATTAATAACTTTATTCAATTCGAACGTAAAACAGTAAATGGCAATAGCTTCGCTTTTGCAAGACTAGGAGCTCAGTCAAAATGGCTTAAAGTCACAAACGAGTCCCAGCATCGACTCACAGGAAATGGCAATGACCGAGTGAAAATCAAAAGAGATTATCAAGGCAACGATATTCATACGAACTTGATAGTTCGTACTTATCAAGGTGATGATGTTGTTGAAGGTGACGAAGGCGCCAGCACTTTCCATCTAGGCCAAGGGAATGATTACGTACAACCCGGGCTAGGCAAGGATGTTGTCAAAGGTGGTGAAGGAATCGACACAGTCAGCTACAGCAACATAGAACAAGCCCTGAAGATAAGAGCCCAAGATGAAAAGATAAGCGTAAAATTTGCAAAAGAAAAAGCAAAAGCAAAAGCAAAAGCAACAGATCCGATCATGGACGACACGCTCACAGAAGTAGAAAATCTATTTTTTGGCAAAAAAGCTGATATCGATCTCAAAGGGCTAGCACCTGCTGTGGAATTCTCAACAACTGATCCGAATCGAACAAGGAATAGACAAGTTGCCAGGACGATCGTGTTCAAAGAAGGCTCCACATTTAAAGGATCAGAAGGAGATGAAAAGATCATCGTTGACTTTGATACCAAGAAGGGAACCTCTAATACAGTTGACTCGATCAAGAAAGTATCAATCGATGGCCGAGGCGGAAGAGACACTGTAGTAATTAATGGCTTAGATTCGCACCTAGAAAATGGGCACAAAGTGTCTATTGATAGAACAAAAAAAGAGGTCAACCTCATTAAAGGTGATAGCAAGAAAACAATTGTTAGCTATGAAAACATCATGGGAGATCCAACAGTCATCACCCAAGAAAACCAGGTTGTTGAGCCGGAGCTCAATCCATCCAAGACTGCAGTAGAAGAGGTTAAAAAGGCCGACCCAAGTGTTAGCCCACAAACCCAATCTAATGCTGAGCCAACAACTACCTCCACATCAGCTGATCAGTCAATGATGGTTGATTCACTCACTGGAAACATTGTTGAATCCGCCAACAATGTCACCGGCACCGTATCGCAATTAAAAGGCGAAACTGATTCTCTTACCGGACAGACAATGACCAATGCAGATGCAGACAGCTCTGACTGGACACCAATGCATCACGATGCCGGCCTCAGTGAAGGGTACATGAATCATTCAAGAAATCCGCTTGCAGCTCAGCCCAATGGCATCAATTCCAGCAATGAGTTCACCATTCATGCTGAAACATTCAGCCGGCTGGAGGTCGATGCGATCGCAACATCCATGCCTGATCAATCTGTTATTGGCGATCCATTCGAGGCCGTGGGAGCTAACGCAACCTATCGGACAACGTCTGCGCCAGCTGGAGTTGTTGAGATGTTCTAGCAGTCATTTAAGATTTAATGATGATTAAAACGACTAGACCAAGCCCCGCTAAGTGCGGGGTTTTTTATTGCCCTGGATCCCTCGGCAGGATTTGAGTCACCGGATCAGCCCGGAGTCGACATCAGCGATCTGAAAGAGGTTGTCCATGGAAGGGGCACGGGCACGCCGCAGCTTTTCTCCGGTCAGGTCGTCATGCCGCACGATCACCGTCATCCCTGGAGCAACGGCCAAAACGTGATCGATCTTGTTGAACCCAACGGAACCAAGCGATCCATCGTCCTTTGGCAGAACGGAGATGCTGAGCTGTTTCTCAACAACAAGCGCTACGTCGGCACTCACAACAGTTCTGGTGATCGGGTCGCAGTGACCGTCGGTCGAGGAAACTTTCAGTTCATCGCTCCCTGAAGTCAATAAACCACCTGCCCCTCTCCGGAGGGAAGGCCTTCCGTTTCTCCATGCATCACGGCTGCCCGTTCCAGCAGCCACGATTGGTGGTCGATTAACCCACTTAAGGCCATGCATGACCCCCGCTCTGCGCTGGTGCAGTACAACAGCGGACATTGGAAGGGTTGCTTCATCCGGCTGAGCAGCAGCGGCAAAGAGGAAGATCGTTTCCCGACATCGCTCCAGGTGCAAGAACGCGATGGCGTGATTGAAAACTGCCTCACCTACCTCTCCAGCGGTCAGCAGCGGTCGATGAATTTCGAAAACATACCTTTCACCATGCAGGTGGATGCAAGTGGCGGATGGTCACTCGGCCCCAGTGCGATTACTCCCCTGGCCTGGGTAGGAGAACTGAGCGTCGTCCATGGCGAAGAACGGCGACGGCTTGTTGCGCGCCATGGATTCAATGGTCTTGATCAGGTGGTCTACATCGTTGAAACCAGGCAAGGCCGTGAACCAGAAGCACCGGTTCAGCCCTTGGAATGCATGACAAGAACCAGTGGCAACTGGATGATCTGGCAGCCAGAGCCGAATGTTGAGCTGTTACTTGATGCGAGAGATCGACAGATGGGAGATGCAACGGCCTGTGGCCTGCGCTGGATCACTCCCCAGGGGCAAACACATCAGATCGTGCGTCGCTACGACGCCAACGGATACCTCGAGACCCTCTCGGAAACAGACATCTGGGGATGACGCGTGAGGGGCTATCGACTGCAGAAATCATCAAGCATCGATTGCTTGCACTCGGAGAGCGTCATGCCGTAAACGATGGTGTTGCCATTGGCTGGATTGCGCAGCCCGAATGAACCTGCAAATCCGCGCAGCATCCACTCCCCTCCTCGAGTGTCTTTGTAGAAACCCACAGTGCGCGCAACTCCGTCTTTGAAGTGCGTGAATACATCACTTGCGCCGTCTTTCCATGCCAATCGGAAGACGTTGCAGGGAGCGTCCGGACAAAGGAAAGTTCGCCTGCAATCAAGACTTCGATTGTTGTAGAGACAGCTCGACCACCGATCGGCCCTGGCCGGTCCCAGCGAGCCAAGAGCAATCACAGGCAAAGCGAAAGCAACTAACAGTGAACGCATCTTGGATGCACTCAATCCAGTTGCCAGCATTCACTGCCATTCCTGGTCATCAAACAAACCAGACTCGATTCCCTACTGATCACCCGATAGGTGTGACCATCTGCATCACTTTTGGATCTTGCATGCCAAAGAGCGTGGTCTTTGGTGTCGTGCAAGTCGGTCTGATGCCAGCCTGCATCGGTCAGCTCTTCGATCTGAAACACAACATCTTTTGGCTTCTGTGTTCAAGATGTGCGGCTGAAACAGACATCTCGCGAAGCAACCGAAAGATGTCGGGATTGGTTCACGCCCATTCGCAGTTGATCAAGCGATCAGACTGAATAGACCTGATCAGCAGGCGATCCCGGTTTCAAACTGTCTAAGGCAGATGCATTGCCCTGCAGGCGGTCTCGGCGAGCAGCGCATCACTAGACCAAGTCCACACCTCCGCTTGCTTTGCACTCCGTTACAAAAGGCTGTAATATTGCTTCACAAGCAAAAAGCTCATGGGTTCTTCAACTCCTACACAGGATCAGTGGTATCAAGATGCAGCTGCTAGCCAGATCAAAGGCGAGCGGATGGTGCGTGCAGAGCTTTTAAACGGTCGCGTTGCCATGCTCGGATTCGTAGTGGGTGTACTCACCGAAGCATTGACCGGCCACGGCATCCTCAGCCAGATCACTTTTGGAATGCTGGGCCTCAGCTGAGCTCTCTTATTCACCTCCAGCCAATCGAAAGCACCTCCTAAGCAATTGCTAAGAGGTGCTTTTTTGATGGGAACCTACAGAACTGAGCCGTTTGAAAGATCCCGGAGGTTCCCTAAATTTCAAGAGAACGGCTGCAGAAACGATGGCGCTTGTTTACAGCGAGTGGGCCGGTCCACTGCTTGAGACCATCAATGCCGACATCGCCAACAGATCGACACTGGCGTCGAGTCTGCTCACACCCATTGTCTACGGAGCTGATCTGTTCGGCGACGAAGCGAAGTTTCTGACCGGCAACTTCGGCTTCGACGGATACATAGGCGTCCCACGCTTGATGGGTGCCAATGCAGAACAGGCTGCTGCGGAATTCAATGTGGCCTGGCAAACCATTGACCCGACGCTGAACCCAACCCTCAGAGCACTCACATCCGCCGGCGGCCTGGTAGGTGCGAGCGGCACCTACGCCACCAGACTGATGCTCGCTGACACCATGCCGCTGGTGTTCAGCTTTCCCGTGCTGCCCTCGTACCTGGATGCCGATGGTAGTGACTTTGAGGTGACCCTGAGTGACGGGACGACGGTGACCCCCCAGATCGCTGGCCTGATGCCGAACCTCGAGCACAACGAGCGTCAGACGGTGGTGATCATGGGTGATTTCGGCAATCGCACCACACCTGGCAATGCCGGTGCCAAATACCCGATATCGGTAGCGATCGTCAACGACGGCACACCGCTTCAGATGATTGGCAGGTCAGGAGCGGTCGATGCCGTTGGGCTGTCGATCGACAGCAGCAACTCTTATGTAGCAGGCAATGGTCCTCGACTGGTGTCCGCGAAGCTCAATCTGTACAGCGATCTGGGAGAGGGCGGACCCGTTGGTGTCGGTGCTGCATCACAAAACAACAGTGGCTCTGATTCCTATGGCGATCAGGCTCAGTACCGGTTGCGGCTGTACACCAGCGCCGGTTTTTCACCGGACGGCATCGCGAGCCTGATGCCGAATGACTTCGGCCGGTTTTTCCAGCTGAAAGCGACCACGGGAAGCGGTGAGAGCGTCACGATCACTGAAACGGGAGTGTCCTATGCCATCGGGAATCAGGGCATGGTCGCCGTGGTGGGCCTCGCTGATCTGGCACCTGCAGGGACTCCTTTGAACGCGGCTTATGTCGAGGACCATGACAACTACTACGACGTCATCCTTGAAGGTGATCGAAACGCCATCAAGTCACTCAGTGCAGTGCGCATGCCATCCGGAAATGGCTACAGCGCTGTTTACAACCCGGGCGGACCAGGGAACAGTCCCAATGCCCCCGGTGCCGCTCCAGGCCCGTTCACCGTGCCAAGCCAGGACCACAGCATTCCAATCAGCTTCGATCTGGACGGTGCCAGGCAGGTCACCTTTGTGGAAAGCGACGGTGCCGTCCTGCGCAATCCTTGGAATCTTCAACCTGTGGGTCGCCTGTTGGGAACTGCGGTCGAAGACATACTCACAGGACAGACAATCCTGGCTTACATCGATCCTCAGGGCCGTCGCTTCTTCAGCAGTTTCGAAGCGTCATCCTCAACAGCAACGGATCTTCCAGGCCAAAGAGCTCAGCTGTCTGTCATTGATCTGATCGATATCAGCGACGCTGATGCAGAGAGTGATGTAAACGTCTCGGGATCCTTCAGTCGATCGGCTGCAGACGTCTCCGTTCTTCAGTGGTATTCGGTCAGCGACGACAAGGGCACGGTGGTGGATCCACTCAGCGGATCAATCCTAAAACCCGGCGAGCCTGGATATGCCGAAGCAGCAGGCCGTCGCGCCGATCTGATCAGCGACAACACCCTGGAGTTAACCAACTCCAAGATCGCTCCCTTCAGCATCACCCTGGAGAGCGGTGCGATCTACGCACCGTTGATCATCAATCAGACGAGCGGTGAGCGCTATTTCGCCTTTGCCGCGGCCAACCCCGACAAACTCGTGCATTTCACCGGGTTCGGCGCCAATGGATGGGGCATGGAGGATGGCTACGGAGGCGGCGATCGCGACTATGACGACCTGATTGTGCGTTTCAGCCTGGGAGTCTGAACAACGCCCTCATCTCCCAGTCACTCGTCCTTGGTCTGGCCTGACGCAGCGATCCTGGCGTCCGCCCAGCGCGCAAAGAAATACACCCCCACAAACAAGGGCGTGTAAGCCAGCCACATCCGTTCAGGAGCCAAACCACTGTTGTTAATCACAGTCAGTCCGCCATACCCCACCAGGAAATAGATCACAGCCCTTCGGAGGGCGCCCACCTGCTTGGGATTCATGTCGCGGCTTGCGTTGGGATCATCCTAAGGAGCTGAACAATGCCGGGCTGGAAACAGGCGATTGCATTGATTGAAGCCGCGTTGGATTACAGCAGGCAGCGCAGCCGATGCAGGTTGAACCCGCCGTGTAGCGGCACGAACGTCATTACTGTTCTCCAGCCTGCTATAAAAATTGCGTTGAGACTCTCAACACCGTTCACCTCGTCTTTGGCGAGGCGCAGTTCGACTCAGGCCATGGAACGGGGACCTGAGCTTGCTTCGAGGAACCACCATGACACTGACCTACCGCGGCCAGAAGTACGTGCAGAACACCGCTGTCGCCAAAAGCAGCGAGCGTTCTGAACTCGTGTACCGGGGCCAGAAAGTAGCCAGATGAGTTCCGCCGAAACACGGCACAACGCCCTGCTCCGCAGGGCTTTTTCATGCATCTGCACCAGCCACTGAAACTCACCTGCAAGTTTCTGCTACTGAATGCTTGTTTTGCGATCTCTGAACCGGTCATGAGGGTTCATGCCGACAGCACAATCGCCCATTGCCAGCTGAGCAATCAGAACCCTTCGGTTCCGGTCGAATCAGGTCCGTGCCGGTTCAGCCAACGCCAGGGCAACGTGACCATCATGTTCCGCGCGCAGACATTCAACTTCCCTCACAGCGAGGTGGGACTGCGTTATCAGCGCAGCAACAACTCAACAGGCATCCGCTTCGACATGTCCGAGGGATCCACGATTGAAGTGCTCTGGCAATGAGGCCTTCAGTCCATTAGCAACTGATAGGCGTCCTTGACACGGCGGAAGGCATCCGCCGATCCACCCAGGTCGGGATGATGCTGCTTGACCAGCTTCCGGAATGCCTGCTTGATTTCATCCTGGGACGCGTTCGCCTGCAACCCCAGGATTGACAGGGCTGAGGAACGCGCAGCGTCCGATCCTCTCTGACCCTGTCCCGTTGGCTCTCGATCCGTCGCCCGTTGATCGCTTCGGGTCCGCCGACCGCTGCTGCCGGTCTGGCGATGATCTTGGCCTTGCTGATGGCGTTGGCGCAGTTCCGCCACCACCCTGCGTGGATCCTCATCAAGCCATTCACTGGCCCGCACCCCATAGAGCGCAAACGCGGCCAGCACCGCCGCGGTTTTCTTCGTGGACTTGCCCCCCACGGCAGCAAACAGATCAGTGCCAAGACCACTGACCACCCGGTCGAGCCTCTGACTCAAGCTGAGCTGATAGTGAAAGCTGCTGCGATTGAGCTGGTCGATCAGCTGCTCAAGGCCGTGCTGGCGCAACACACTCCAACCCGGCTGCATCGCCAGAGAATCTCCCCAGCGCTGCACCTGCGCAGAGTTCACCAGAGTCGATGGCTGTTGCCTGTTCCAATCACGGTCCGCATCACGCTGAGGTCGCTGCCACTGCTGCCGGTGCAAACGATCAAGCTGCTGATGCAATCGCTGCACCTCCCTACGCAGAGCGTCGTTTTCCCGCAGCAAAGCTTCCACATTGCTGGTGACACGTTCAGCGTGGTTCTGCCGGTTGCGATCGTCACGGGTTGACGATGACGGCGACCACTGGCGCGGATCAAAGCCCATGAAAACCGCGCGACAGCGACCGGATTGGCGAATGCCAAAAGACTACGAGCCGAGGCGATGGGCGAGGTCCCCATCCGTTGATGCTGAAGGCAGGATGGTTCTCTGCAGCAACTCGGCCATTGGCGGCTTATCTCGTGACCGGCGCAAATAGGGGAATCGGTCTTGCGTATTGCCAACAGCTCCACAACCGTGGAGACAACGTGATTGCGGTCTGCCGTCAGTCAAGCGATGAACTGGATGAGCTTGGTGTGAGGGTTGAATCAGGAATTGAACTCACCAGCCCAGACTCAATCGCAGCGCTGGCCAATGGACTGGCCGGCCAACAACTAGACACCGTGATTCTCAATGCAGGGATGCTGCAGTCGATGGGGTTGAGCGACCTCGACCCCGATGGCATCCGCCAGCAGTTTGAAGTGAATGCGCTGGCTCCTCTTTTACTTACCAGAGCTCTCATCCCGCTGATGCCTGAGGGGGCAAAACTGGTGCTGATGACCAGCCGTATGGGTTCTATCGAAGACAACAGCTCAGGGGGGTCTTACGGCTACAGGATGTCGAAAGTGGCGCTGAACATCGCAGGAAAATCACTCGCTGTCGACCTGCAGAGTCGAGGCATTGCCGTGGCGATTCTTCATCCTGGCCTCGTTAAAACTCGGATGGTCAGATTCAATCCTAACGGCATCAGCCCAGAGGACTCTGTCAAAGGACTGATCGCACGAATTGACGAACTGACTCTTCAGAACAGTGGCAGCTTCTGGCATGCCAACGGCACAGTGCTGCCCTGGTAGAAAACGGCAATTGAAATAAAAAACCCCTGCCTATGGCAGAGGGTGAAAGAATCAACGTCGACTGACAGCGACTGGTTGAACTCAATCAAAAATAGTTGCTGAGAGCGTCCAGCGATGACCAGAGGTACTTCACAACAATGTTGGCACCTACTCCGAGGGTCGCGATGAACGCACCGAAGAGAATCAGTTGGACATACCCAACACGATCTTCCGGTGCCCAAACATCAGGCTCCTGTATGGATTTCAACCGAGGCCTACCTGAGAGAGGATTCCTTGACCAGTCAGAAGCTCGGTGCCGAGTCCGATCACGAAGCCCATCATTGCGAGGCGACCGTTCCACTGCTCAGCGAAAGCAGAGAAACCGAATTTTGCGTTGTCCATGAAAAAGAATCGCGTGTGAACCCTTTGTAACAGATTGTGTCGCCCTCGTGTGAGCCAGCGTGCAATTGGATAGCCGTCCAGCCGCTCGATCTTTGACGGGCGCTCTAGCGACACGGCAGCCACAGCCTGATCGCGCATGGGTTGGAGGCATGCAAGATGCCACTGCCGTCAAGTCGACGATGGACCAGCAAACACCTGCCAAACCAACGCTTCAGCAGATTGTGCTGCGGGCTCTAAGGATTGCAGCAAGCACGGTTGCGATCGTTGAACTACTGCGCAACCAATGGACAGGAGGGGTTCTCGCTGCCATGGCATGGCTCCTGTTCTCACAGGTCGAAAGATCACGCGGCTCTGCCGATAAGCACACCCGCGAAGGATCCAGCTGAACATCTCATGAGAGGGCCGATCCCAATCGAACAGGTCGCCGCCTTTGCTGAAGGTCCGTTTCAGGGCAACCCTGCCGCTGTCTGCCCGTTGCAGACCTGGCTACCAGATCGACTGTTGCAGGCGATCGCTGCTGAGAACAATCTCTCCGAAACAGCTTTTTATGTCGGCAATGGAGGTCGCTACACCCTTCGCTGGTTCACTCCCACCTGCGAGGTTGATCTTTGTGGCCACGCCACATTGGCGGCCGGCCATGTCGTGTTTCAACAAGAACCAGAGCTCGAGATTGTCAAATTCAGCTCCAGGAGCGGACCACTGACGGTTCAACGCAATGGGCAACAACTCACTCTTAACTTCCCGGCGCAGCCAGCGAAACCCTGCGCCATCCCAAGAGAACTCAACCAAATACTCGGCACCAACGCGGTCGCCTGCTTAGGGGCGGTAGATCTAATGGTGGTGGTCGCGCATGAGCGCGAGGTTCAGGCTATGAAGCCTGATTCAGCAGCTGTCGCCGCCCTGCCTGGCAGGGGCCTGATCGTCACGGCACCCGGGGACAACGTGGATTTCGTCAGCCGGTTCTTCGCACCGTCATGCGGCATCGAGGAAGATCCAGTGACTGGGTCTGCACATTGCACGCTGACGCCTTACTGGTCTGCACGACTCAAGCGCACAAACCTGGTCGCCCGTCAACTTTCGGCTCGAGGGGGACTGCTGCACTGTGCTTTGGCCCATGACAGGGTGTTAATCAGCGGCCGTGTGATTCCCTATCTCAGTGGGTTTTTACATCTCTCTCCTGATCAACTGGACTAAGTGATGTGGAAGCCTTTTAACATTTGCAGATTCAGCTGTAGATCAATAAAAAGCCGAAACAACCAAACACTTAGTACCGGAGTGTCTAACAGACAACACACTTCATGATCACCCTCTACGCGGCAGTTCCAGACGCAAAAAATTAATGCTTGATACAACCTTCAGAAATCGCGTCTTTTCTGATCGACAGCATTGTTTCATCGTATGGCACACCCACAGCAATAACGGCTTTTCTCCACTCTGCATAGCCACCTGGGTCCTGCGATTCGTCCACCCATCCAGGAACTGACTCCATCGCTGCATCCCTTGAAGCTTTCAGCTCGGCATATCTTTTCCCCATAGCATCACACTTATCGTGATCGAGTGCTTTGGAAGGTTTGACCTCAATCAGAGTGCATGAAGCAACAACAGCGCAACCAACCAACAAAATAGTTTGATTTATTGAGTTTTTCATTGATTTGAAGTGAGACAAAATTGGTATTTGATTTAAAAGTTTATAAAAATATTTGCAAGCAACAACATGTATAGCAGGCGACGCATGCCTGTGATGCTTGGAATAGATCGCAATCAACGCCGCGCAACCCAGGTCCAGACGAACCAGACAATCACGCCGAGCAACACCCAAGGGAGAAGTGCACGCAACACAACGACGGCGACAAACACGATCAACAGACTGATAGTGCCACGCTTGACCAGCGCCTTACTTTCGTCAGTCATATATTGCCAACGGGGGATCAGCGGCACGGCATCTGTGCAACAGCAACAATAAATTTAGGAGATACCTTGGAAGGACACCACTCACAAACCTATGTTGTTCATAGTTCTAACAACTTGTTATTAACCCATCAGTACACAACATCCGAATAGCTCCTGTTAGGCCGAATGCACCAAGCAGAGTGCATGACAAAAGGGGAACCCAAAAAATAAATAATTCAGTCGAACAAGCAATTGCGCAGTGAGATCGACATTGTCGAGATTGCCCATTCACTGCGTCCAGACGCCTGGTCAGGCCTGCGCCGCATGACGCCGACGACCGAGAGGCTCGATCCAATGTTCAACGACATCCCGATGCTGGAGCCACTGAGGAGGTACTCGGCAACCGAGATTGACAACACCATCGTCCATCAAACGGCCAAGACGAACTGCGGCAGCTTCTTCCGCACGGGAAAAAACATGTTGATGAGAAGCGAGCCAATCAACCTCATCTTCCGTGATCACGCCCGTGGACAGGCTTTCAAGAAACAATTCACCAAGGGTCATCGGAGCTTTGTAACGAAGTTGTTACATCATGACGCTCGCGCCGGGGCACCGCGAGTGGAGCCACAAGCCGGCAGCGCAAGCGGCTCTCCACACGACATGACATTTTTTTAAGATTCGGCTAACAACTCGCTGATTCGTGCAAATCAACCTTTCTCAGCAGTTTGAGGCTGAATCGCTAAAGCGAATGATCGACTCCACCACTGATGTGCATGAACTCCAGGCCCTGGCTCGTGAACTGACTGACCTCTACATCCGTCAAAGGGCTGCCACAGCCTGGGTGGTTTCGGAACAGTGACCGGAAAACGTCAGTCTCACAGACGCATCAGGATTCCCATCGATTGATCGGCGTGAGAAAAACGCTCAAAACGTTGTCGATCGAGTTGAAAGGCCAAGACAGCATGCGCAGAAAAGCGGAGCGCTGACACAACAGCCAGACCGATGCAAAGCGGACAGTGAAGCAATCCCATCCGTCAAGCGTGGAGTCGTTCAGGCCCGATTACAAGATTGCTTGCCATTTCTTGACCTGATCGCCTGGTACTTCGAGGATCAACGGTTTAATACCTCCATCATGCGCTCATTCAGCTTTGCTCTGGTCGCAGCCACTGGGTTGCTGACAGCCACCATCGATGTCGAGGCCAAAACCACACGCAGCTTCAGTGGTTCAAGCCCAGCCGAAGTTGAAAAGAATGCTCGAAAAGCTGGTTACAACTACCCAGACGGAGACATGAACTGCTCCAGCAGATGCAACCAACGCTGGGCCAAGGATTGAAGCAGATTGAAGACAAACACCAACGTTTGGATATCGAGGGCGCTCACTGTCCAAGAGCCACCCCGCAGAACGGAGGTGGTCATGCCAATCAGGGTGAACAGAATGATCCTGAGAGCCGCCTGGGGAATGGTGATGAAGCCAAACCTATGGGCCTCATCAATCTGCGAGCAAGCATCAGCGCGGCCTCAGTGCTGAACGCAGAACAATGCGTGATTACGCTCAAAGGGAGACCAACTCTAATCATCACTAGTACCAAGGGTTCTCAGCACTCCCAAACACTCCCTTCAAATGCCACGCCCTGCAACAAAGCCACGCCTGATCAATGGGAAGTATTGGGCTGTCAAGACGGTCAAGGGCGTGAAGCTAAGCAAGTGCCTAGGAACCAACAAGGCACAAGCGCAACGTGATTGGCCTGCTGCCTATGCATCGTTAGGCGCTGAACGCACAAGGCGTTACGACCCAATGGAGCTGATCAAGATCGTCACTCCAGATGGTGATGAGATGCGGCGGGCCATGGATATCTTCCCTGCATCTGAGTTGACCTATGACCCGCTTGCCAATGCAGAGCAACCAACAGCTGATGCTTGGGAACAGGCGCTTGAGATCACTCGAAGACGTGCCCTAAGACGACAGCACAAGCAGCTGAGTAGCAGCTGGGAAGCACAGATCAGGATGGTCAGGCCATACCTGCCAAGAGGTGTCTCACCTGAAAAGATGCAGCCGCAGCACATCAGGCAGATGATGTTGGCAATGGAAGGTGATGGTCAAAGTGACAGCACCATCAGCACACGCATGGCAACGCTGTCTGGTGTGTTCACTTCATTGATCAAGTCGGGTCTTCACCCAGACCTGTTGAACCCATGCTCAAGGGTTGACTATGTGTCGCGGGTGCAGCGGTCACACCTGACAGCAACTGAGGACCACTACCGACAGATGCTCAGCTCAGACATCAAGAATGATCCATTGCTGTTAAGGATTGTCTTCCTTGGTGTCCGTGTTGGTGAAGCCATCCACGGGAGGGTTGAAGGGGATACTTTTGTGATTGAACCTATTGATGGTTGGTCTCCGAAGAACAAATCATCAATCAGAACTATCCCAATCCCTGCATTTCTACGTAACTCAATAGTGGATTGTAATGCCGATGCATTTGGGAATGTATTTAGAAAGGCAAGAGAGGATGAGCAACTAGTACCGCATTCATTTAGGCATGGGTTTGTTCAGCTAGCAAGACAGCTACACTGCAACCCATTAGTGATTGAAGCAGTGTTAGGCCATCGCCTACCTACCGCCATGATGGAAGTGTATGGATCAGGCTATGCGGTGGGTACAATGAGAGAGGAAATGCAAAAGATATGGCAGCGCCTGGACAAGATGCTTGTGAAAACCTGAGAGCTAAACAATACAACCAACAGAACAACAGATACAAACCGCTAAGTAACTCCATGACAACGGCGCTAACTAGCAGATCATTACATCATGCATCAACATCAACATCAACAAAATAAGAACCATGAGGAAACAGCATGGACAAACAACTGAATGAACAAACAACAATCGAGTCAAGCAAGCATTATCTAGATCTGCTGAAGAGAGCAGACACTACGACCTCAAGACGTGATGCTATCCATCAGATTAGAGAGGCATCCAAGCTTGAGCAGCTTGCTAAGCACTAAGGCTGAGGTCATGACAGTTCAGAAAAGAACACGCAAGAAAAAGACGCTGTTAAGCGGCGTGTTGAGTAGTTGACGACGCCCCATATTTAAGGCATTAATGAAGTAATACAGAACAATTTAAGGTTGCAGGCAAAATATGGTCAGTTACAGCAAAGAATTCATCAAGCGATTGCGTTTGCGCCATCGTGGATACAGCGCACTCCTAATAGCACAAATTATTTTTCTGATACTGCTCCCAGTAGCCGAACGATACCCAGCCTTACAATCTTGCCTGAATATAGCCCTGGCCAGCATATTACTCGGCCTAGTTAGCCGATATACACAAATCAAAAAACTGAATTCCTTCTTTTTTGGGCTTGGTATTTTAGCTATAAGTCTTGAAGTTATTTGGCGCTTCAGCCTAGGATTTTTTCCAGCCATGGGTCATTGGCTGACGCCTGTACATGTCTTTATTTGGATCTTATTTTTTATGCTAAGCATTTTAAGGCTTATAAAATCACTTATACGCGAGCCATTCGTGACTGTTGAAGTCGTAATGGCTGCCGTAGATGGTTATCTGTTAATTGGCGTAGCTGGTGGCGTGTTATTGACGGCAACACTTGAGATGCATCCCGCTGCATTTGACATCAATGTTTTAACCAACTCTAATGCATACGATGGCCTAGGAAATATATCGAATCCAGTGAGTATTTTTTCGCCAGTGTTAATGGCGACTGCTTTTAATATTTTGACAACAGTTGGAACAGGAGTTGTGAGCTCAGGCGATACAACCTCACAGGTAATCGTCACGATTATTACAGTTAGTGGTCAGCTGTATATAGCGATTTTGATCGCTTTTATTCTAGGTCGGTCTCGTTCTCGTTAAATACTTGAAGCAGACAAACTGAGGCGTCTCTTCCTCAAACCATCTTGTACTTTGTTCTGTATATCCTCTAAAAAGGTTACTTGGCGGATACACGCCAATCGTTACACCATCCCTAAGCCATTCATTCTTGGCATTGCTTGCTTCTTCTCTTGAGCCATAGCTATTTGAACAACTGACTAAGGTAAGAAGAATTAGAGCCGCTGATAGTTTTGTCATAGATGCTCAATAACGGAAGTGTTTGACTACTTCCATCTTTCCTCTAGCACCATCTCTATCTCTACAAGTCATATCTACTGCTGCCTTATTTTTACAAACTAACCATTGCTTTTCAGCTTCATCTATGTCACAGTGCCTGGCAACTACTAATGCTTCAATTATAAAACCGTCTTTATTGCTTAACCTTGACTTTTGATGAATGCCATTATTTGCTTTGATCTGCTCTAGTGTCGTGTAGGGGTAAGTTTTGGTGATAACTTCTCTGCTGTTGTTAGTGCTTCCATCGCGAAGTGTGTAAAAAGTTTCGTGCTTGTATCTCAAAAAGGGTGATTCTTACAGAAACCATTAATTACAAAGGTATATAAAATTCCAGGGTATTCAGCTGTTCCCCCGTCAGTACTGTCAATGATTTCTGTATAAACAGAGGACAAAGAGCCCCTATCAATAAAAATACTATATTCCTGGAATGTATTATTGCCATTCCTTTGATATGTATCCCCAAGAACCGGACGTCTTTTTCTGACTAACTTAATTTGGTTTCTTGTTTCTTCAAAGGAATAAAAGATAGTCTCTGAAGCGCGGTCTACAATAGCTTCCTTTGTATCTGGGTTGAACTCAATGGTGTATGGGTCATCCTCTCCAAACATGTTTTGCGATTCACAATCATCATTGAAATAATCTTCTGGCTCACATATTGGTCTCTCAACCCTTTTTTTTCCGAAGTACTCCATTAACTCATTGGCTTCATAGATGGCCAATCCATCATTTTCATGGCACAACAGCCTTACAGGTAGAGATAATGCAGGAGATGCTGAGAGGACCAGAGCACCAAGGAGGATTGATAATCTCTTCATTAGCTTCTCGTGCGTTGCTTTAATTTAGCTCCTTAGCTTATGAGAGGTGTCTGTGCTCGCTGAGAGCGCGCTGTAAGGCTCTACAAGGCCTCTATGAAGCACCCTTGTGTATGGCTCGAATCACCTATGCACTAGCTCTAATAAAACGTCTTCTCGCAACACTACTTTCGACTTCTTCTTTGCTGGGCGTTATGCCTGCTCAAACTCAATTGACTAATCCTTGTTCACCGGAATGCGATGAAGCTGGGTGCAGAACAGCATGCGAAGATTATGGCGCAGGAATTAAAGGGTGCATTTATCTCAACGTGATTTCAAGGAATTACCCATATGTCACCTTTAAGACAAGCTATGAAAGAGAAATAAGTGAGGCGAATTGTCCGCAGTTCAAACTGAGAACTCTTCGCGTAGAGGATGGAATGCCTTCTCGTTGGAAACAGGTGATACCAGGTTCACTTGATTATGCAAAACTTATGCAGGCTTGCACCCTCAAAAAACAATAAAAAAGTCTGAAGCCATACAAGAGCGCGCGCTGCAAGGCTCTCTAACAGTCTTCACGGCTGAGTAAGCTACATTTATAAGGCAACTATTAGTGCCTCCTGTAGGAGCTTGTAGAGGCCTCAGAGATGACTCAATAGCGGAAGTATGAGAGTAAATCTTGGCGTTGTCCCATTCCTTCTTCTCCATCTTTTGACTGCTTGCCAGCTTCTTCTTGCAGACAAACTGACGCGTCTCCTCCTCACACCATCTTGTACTTTGTTCTGTATATCCTCGAAAAAGGTTGCTTGGTGGATAAACGCCAATCGTTACACCATCCCTAAGCCACTCATTCTTTGCATTGCTTGCTTCTTCTCTTGAGCCATAGCTATTTGAACAACTGACTAAGGTGAGAAGGATTAGAGCCGCTGATAGTTTTGTCATAGATGCTCAATAACGGAAGTGTTTGACTACATTCCAGTCCTCAGAGTGGCTTTCCGCTCGCGTCCAGGTTCCATTCTCTATCTTTCTATTCTCTTTACCTAAAACCTGGTTTTCTGCTGTCTCTTCTTCACACGAACGACTAAACACAGGAACTACTCCGTTTTTTTTCAACTTGATAACGCAGTTGTGATTTATTTACAAAAGTCGTAGATGCACCTCTACCCTTCCATTCATTACAGGCGCGAACTGCCTGCTCCCTTGATGGATACTTTCCACAACCTACTAGTCCTAGTAAAAGAAGGAAGACTGATAATCGGATCATTGGTTCAAAGCTTTCTCAAATACTGAAGCTTCAACTTCTTTGCACATGCCAGTCACCTTGAATGAAACCGAAGAATTATCGTCACGACTGAGAACATTCACAGTCATTTGCCCAGGAGGATCTACTTGCAAAAACATCGACGCGGAAAGAGAAACTCCATCCACTAACTTTTCATCGTCAACACTATAAACACCATTAACAATTTCCACTTCCTTCCATTCAGCATCATCTTCTGACGTCATGACTCGGCTGTTTATCAAGTCAACTTTGCTAAGCAATACATCGGCACCCTCATCGCTCTCTATAACCTTATTTGCCCTAAGATCCTTGCTTATCTTGCTAAACTTAGTATCACATTGTAGATAAAGAAAGTCATCAGCTAATGCAGTTGATGCTGAGAGGAATAGAGCGCCTAGGAGGACTGATAATTTCTTCATTGGTTGAGCGTCTATTAATTCAAGTAAGGTCTAATTAAGCGCTGTGCCTCATCTTCTGAAAGACTCATCTTATTGCAATCAGAGTTCAAATAAGGGAGTATTACTTGCACAGCTTTCGATGCTTTATCAGATGACGATGCCCATGAATAAGCAGCATTGAGTTCTGGATACACGCTTAACATATAATTCATTACTTCTTTTGCTTCCTCTTCTGTCATTTTTCCCTTCCTTACAAAGCAGTCTGTACCTGCTAAAGCTCCTACCACTGTTGATCTATTAAGGAACCGTGTGTCATCTGCTTTAACTGGTAAAGCCGACACCATTAGTGCTGTTAGGAGTAAAAGAGCTTTCATTAAAAGTGAATCTTTTCACAACCGTAGCAATACTGATTAGAAATGACAAAAATTAGTCACTAGCACAATACCTTGCTACCCTGTTTCTATCAACTACGGCTGAAGCAATAATGACTGAAACAAATACTGAGCACGATAGAGGCATTATTTCTACAAGTGGTGATAACTCATTTGTACTACTACTTCAAACAATTGGCGGTGGTGGTAGTTGGCGATCCCAAATCCAAAACCAAATCCAAATCCAAATATCTGATCTTGTTACTAATGGCAATGGTGGAAGCGTTGATGTTGACGGTGCTGGTGCTCAAGACGGGATGATTGCTACAAGTGGTGCTGGATCAAAGTCAGTGGTACTTCAAACAGTTGGCGGTGGTGGTGGGTTTGCTTCTGCGACTGACTCTGTTACTGGTCAGGACATACAAACCGAGTTGACTCAACAACTTCAATCCTTACTCAACGGCTCAAGTTTTATTGGTGCTATTACTTCTGACGGTAATGATCAAGCGATTGAAGAACTAATAGGAGACATTCAATCCTCCGGTTTTGTTCTAACGTCGGTCACAGGCAAATCTATTCAAATTTCAGCAGATCCAAGCTCAACTTTAATCCAAGAAGGTATCACTGATGAATTTAATTTTATTCCTTCAGTTCTTGATGGTGGTCAGTCCTGGTTTAGCTTTCCTGTAGAACCTGGTGGACCTATATCTGAAAATCTTACTGAATATGTTGATCAGGTCGCATTTGTAAGTATTGAAGGTGGTATTGAAGCTAAGGCTGAAGAGGGTTACAACTTGATGCTCCTTTTTGGAAATCTAGTTCCTCAATAAATCACAAAAATTAGTCAGACTTATCCGCACCTTATACAGGTAGAAGAGGAACTAGGCGTATGCTGCAGTAAATAAAGGGAAAAGCAATAAGCAGTTTATACAAGGAGAACCAATCCGCAGTGTATACAGGGGGAACCAATAAGCACCGTATACAGAGAAAAACTGAGTCAAGGAAAAGACTTAAACACCCATAGGACTACGTACTCATCATCATCAAAGTGTTCCATATAGAACACAAGTATATATCTAAACTAATGACAGTAATTCTGAAAGACATAGTGCCTCCAATAATCGAGGTGTCAAAGCTGGGATATGCAGCAGTCGTTGTTTACAGTCTTTTATTCCAATCTGCTTTTCAAGACAGGCGGTATGAAAAAGGTAAATATGAGTATCGGCGTGATTGTGGAGGAACTACGACATGGTCACACAAAGCGCTGGCTGACACGCTTGGAATGGGCAAGAAGAAGGTTCTTGAGTCAGTTGATGCACTACTAGACAATGCATTTATTCAACTGGTTGGACTGATTCCATCATCGAAATGAAGTATGAATAGAGTCTATCGCGTTACGCATCCCATAATGCTTGAAACGGTCCGTGCCGTTATTCCGATGATGCCTTATCCACCGTCGGTTGCAGCCAAAAAACTGACAAAGGGTGGTGGTTCAAGTACTGAAGAGATTGTCTCCAATGGCGACTATGGACGAGAGGTTGTCTAATGACTTATCTATTCAAGACATGATCGACGTCACTGCATGACATCTGATTGCCAGCTGTAATTTGAAGTCAATGACGCTGGTAAAGAGCTGACAACAAAGCGATGACATTGTATCTATACAAAGTCCGTTCTCAGTAAAGCAAGCACGCGAAGCGTGGGAGCTTTCTGTACTGACACAAACAGCACCTAAATCATTTTTTACTTATGTCTAGGTGAACGAATGAACGAGCGAGCGAGCGAATGAGTAAACAGACATCTTGAATGAACCAACCATTTATCTATATCTTGGTGAATGACTGAACGTACGAGCAAAGCGAATACGTGAAGGAGTAATTAATACCAACTTCAGCTATGACAGTAACGAAGGGATAGACAAGGG
Source organism: Synechococcus sp. BIOS-U3-1 (assembly GCF_014279975.1). Lineage (NCBI taxonomy): Bacteria > Bacillati > Cyanobacteriota > Cyanophyceae > Synechococcales > Synechococcaceae > Synechococcus > Synechococcus sp. BIOS-U3-1. Next base: position 1,697,256 of record NZ_CP047936.1, read on the forward strand.
TAACTGCAAGTTGAAGTACATCACTGCATTGTTATTGGTACGCCCACTAAGCGTGCAATAAACAAACCATCATCATTCGGTGACTGGGATACATTTAAAATACCTGACTATTTATCTGATCTGATCTGATCTGATCTGATCTGATCTGATCTGATCTGATCTGATCTGATCTGATCTGATCTGATCTAATCGAAGTCTTAGCCATGGTCAGCAGCAGTGACACCCTTACTCCGGGCACCATCCGGCCTGGTCCTTCTAAAAGGAGCTGGGCAGGCCCTCCCATTTGGGGCTACTACAGGCGTCCTAGTTTTGTGGGCATGTCGGTTGATCACGGGGTTTACAACTCGCCCGAGTCAGAGAGGCCGTTGTTCCTGGACGTGGCCACAGGGATGACGGTCATCGTCAAACACGACCTTCAGACCGGAGAGAAGGCCGAGAAGGATTGGTGGATGGGGCAGGTGATCCACTGCGGTGGAGCTGCACGAGACCCGAACATCCACAACCTGTTCCAGATCGCCGATGTGGATTCAGGCGTGATCCGCTGGGTCAACGCTGATCTGGTGATGCACATTTTGCCGAGGGAGCCAGGGCAATAAAAAACCCCGCACTTGGCGGGGCGTATTACTGGCACTGCATCAACTTAATTTAGGCAAGCACTTCATCGTGCTGAGCATGGAATTGGTCTTGATGATGTGGCTTGGTTGGATCAGATTGATGTAATCCATTGAAGATAGGTGCCGTAGCTGGCTGATCAGTCAGGAGTGGTGTGGCTACATCTGCTTGAAAAGGGAGAATGACTTCGGGGTTAGTGATGAAATCTGTATCGAAGATAGGTGCCGTAGCTGGCTGATCAGTCAGAAGTGGTGTGGCTACATCTGCTTGAAAAGGGAGAATGACTTCGGGGTTAGTGATGAAATCTGTATCGAAGATGTCACCAGATACACCCCCGAAGCCTGCTTCCATAGTCCTGCCGGCGTTGTCGATAGTCCCGATGACCTCAGCTGTTTCGCCAGTCAAGGAATCAACAGGATTGTTCTTCTGCAGGTACTGATTGAGTATGACATCAACGAGGTTGTCGAATTCGCTCCCACGGGTTGCAAAGATCTCCAGTGCCTTGATATACGAGCTGGTGTCTGCTCCAACCGTGAATCCTGCTTGTTCTGCGTTAACGCTGAGTGAGCGGGCACGGTTGGCAGCCTGCTTGAATTCGCCGGCATAAATGTCTTCAATGAAGGCCTTGGCGTCTTCCCTCACACTCTGACCGCTGCCAAGGTCAGAAAGAGGAGCGATCGATTTCTCTGCCAGAGCAACAACTGATTTGGAGCTTGGAAGCGCAAGATCCTCCCAGTAAGCCGATCCCTTCTCGGCCATCCTGGTGAGCACATTCGGCACAACTGCGGAGCGGATCAACAGCTTCTCTGTGGCTGTTTTGAGATCGCCGGCCATCAGAGCATCAAAGCCGCCGTTGAATTGATCCTTGATGTCAGTGAGGCCAGTGCTGTCGCTGAGATCTCGAACCTTGGAGTAATAGCCATTAGTGCGCGAATTCAGCACTGCATCTGTGATGCCAGTGAGTGCCTTGCCTTTTGGTGCCCCGAAGGAAGCCTCATGACCAAAAGCACCGTGGGTGTCGCCTTTTGCTTGATCCACAGCGTTGGCAACAGTGTTGGTGAGAGGGGTGACGGCAAGCGCATGCTGAACGCCCTCGCCGATGTTTCCTTTTTGGAAACTGCGGATTGCAGCGCCCTGTCGTTCCTTCATGTTGGTCAGGCCAGTGCTGTCAATCAGCTCTCGTGCGAGCGTGAATCCGCCATACGTGATGCTGTTGATGGCGTTATCGATTGATTGAGAGACGACTTCTGGCTCGTTCTGTAGCTGTTCTTTGACGACACCAATTTCGCGGGCCTGCTTTGGATCGGTCTGGGCCACTACCGCCTGAACAACGGCAGTTGTGCCATCAACCACCGAGGTTTCGCCGGAAGCTATAGCAGAACCCTCTTTGACAGCAGTGGCGATTGGGCTGTTGGCACCCGCTACGGTCTTGACAACGGTATTGACCCCTTCCTCGATGGGGGTTTCACCGGAAATCACATTGACGGTGGTGTCGATCGCCTCACCGATGCTGGTTTTTTTAGCGGCATCGAGAAGTGCATCGCCGACATCCTTGCCATTGGCGATATCAACGACACCTTCCACAACGCGCCCAATGGAAGTGTTCTTAGCTGATTCAACAAGATCAGTGCCGTACTCCTCCCAGTTTTTTTCACCGGTCGCGACTTTGACAAGACCGGTGACACTTTTGACAACAGGAGATTCGGTGACGGTTTCAACAACGGCATTGAAAGCTTCTTCTGGAGTTTTTTGACCTCCAATGACTTCAACGGTGGAAGTAACGGTTTTGACTGCGACATCAACAACGGAGACAGCAGCAACAAAGAGTTGAGCAAACATAATGAAATCAAGAAAGTAACTTGGGGTTGGGGGTGATGCCCCCTCGACTCCTTCAAGATCACAGCCCCTCTGGTGAACCCCACTACAGAGCTCTGGTGAAGCACTGGAATAGTTCTGGTGAGCTTCTGGTGAACCGCTCAGATCTCAGTAAGAGAGTGGATTCGAGTCACCACAGCCATGAAAAAACCCCGCTCGTGGCGGGGCGTCATGTTTTAGTTGCTTGTCTTTGACTCAGATGTCGTCACCGCCTGGATTTGCACTACTGCCGAGTCGGAACTCTGGATGAACAATGCTCTTGCCTCCACCAAAGATGTCCTTGATGTCTTTCCAGGTGAAGCGATCAGTGCAAATTTCCCCATTAGGACCCGCCACTACTCCACCAGAAATAGTGGTGAGTTGATCAAGAGTGAGTTCGTTGTTGGTCATGGGTTTGAGGTTGTTGTGGGGGTGTTTCCCCCTGATGAACACACCATCTCTCGAATCAATGGCTTGAGTTATGACCACCATCAAGCAGTGCTGTGATTTTGCTCACAGGTGCTGAAAGGCAATAAAAAACCCCGCTCGTGGCGGGGCTGGTGATCAGAATGTGAATGAGGCGATTGGTTGCGCAGGAGTTATGCCAGGGGGCCACGACCACCATTTAACCATTCGAAAATTCGAAGCGTGGGGGAGTTATTCCGGACGTTCTCATACATGAACCGAGCGGCATCCTGCCCGAAATTGCCACCTGCCACGCATTCAAGCTGATCAATTGTCAGCTCTTGATCGAGCAGTTCAGTGTTGTTGTAGTCAGTGTTGAAAGTAGTCATTGTTTTAAAGGAGTGATTTGGGGTTGGGGGTGTTGCCCCCTCGACTCCTTCAAGATCACAGCCTTTCTGGTGAACCCCACTACATAGTTTTGGTGCAGACCCCAAGATGTTCTGGTGAGCTTCTGGTGAATCGCTCAGAGTTCATTGTCTGACTGGGCTAGTTCACGCGGGGGCCGGTGACGCCGAGGCTTCTGGGCAGTAATCCTTTCTGGAGTGCGATGCAGGCATATCCAAGTGCATCGGCCATGTGGCTTTGATCCCGTAAATCCCCGCAGAAATTTCTGAGGCTTCATTAAGTACCTACACGGATCCTGAATAACCCACACGCCCCCTTGCGTGCCTGCTGATCCAGGTATGTGCCGTTACAGATCTGTTCTACTTCTTTCTCGGGGCGGTTCGCTGTCGACTGTGGCTAGAGACGCGTTCCTTTGAATCGCGTCTCCCCAAGCCAAGCCAATCAGTGGTCGATGTAGTGCTTTGACAAAGGAAGTCAACTCTTTCCCTTCGCCAGTAGTGGAACCTCTTGCTTGACCCATGAGGTCACACTTTTAGGAACACTAAAGGTCACACTATCTGTGCAAAAGCCGCATCCCTTGATCGTAAATGTCAGTTGCGTATTGGGTCCATTGACCTTGTCCCCAGTATCTAAAACAGCTTGTTTCCAATAGCAGCAGATGCATTAGTGCATCTCGAAATGCTGGTGACTGTGACAAGCGTGGTTGCTCAGAGAGCTGCTGATCGAACTGCTGATGAAAGCTTGCGCTGAAGCGTTGCATGGGTTGGAGCACATTGTCGTATCCCTCAACCCAGCTGAGGTTGTTGGTCCATGAAGCGCCTTCCATCGAAAAACCATCGTTGGCAGACCTGAGCTCTTCGATGCTTGCCGCAGTCTTTTCCACTCCACCCGACGCACCAGCCCTTTGCCATAAACGATGTTGGTGCACAGCTTGGATGGGGGGAAGGTCGCTCGTCTTCAGTCCCAGTGCATCGAGCTGTTCAAGATATTCCGATCCATTGAGTGCGGCTGTACCAGTGTTGCTGTCTCGAATGCGGCGATTGGCTTGACGGAAGGCTTCCGGAAATTCATTCATCATGACCCCACCGTTTTCTCCGTCTGCGATTTGACTAACGAGAGAAGGGAACTCTGTGTTGCCAAGCCGTTGGCAACTGAGTCCAAACGCCTCCTCACACGGTTGCATCTGCCCGACGAGTTTGGTGTCGGACCCCTGGGTTTTGATCAAGGCTGTGATGCTGATCTCCTCGCCTGAGGAGGAACGGGCCACCAGCCTGTTGGGAATAAAGCGCTGTTGGCAACTGAGGGGAGAACCATCCAGCTGCTCCACGCTGTGCTCCTGCACCAGCAGCCAGCGATAACCGGCTTCGCGCAGGCTATTCACTAGAGCAAAAAGAGTATCCGGGTGATTGGGCAGGTGCATTTCCGGCAGTGAGAAACCTCGTACTCGCTGGAGAGCGTTGTCGCCAAATAGATCGGCGAACTGGTGTTGCCAGGCGCTGATCTGCAGAGCCAGATCTGGAATGGGAGTGGAGGGTGCAACAGCATGGCTCCAGAACGTGCCTAGCCATTCCACGTGCCTGTTCATTTCAGCGTCGCAGGCCAGGTAATGAAGAGCTTCCGTAATGTCTCGGCGCTCCATCTGCGTGACGCCCCAGAGCAGATTTCCTGAGTAATCGAGCATGATTCTCGGATCGCAACCCTCTCGGATCAACTCCGGGATCAGATTGGCCATGCGCTTGTAGCAATCAGCGAAAGGTTCAGCGTTGTGGTTATCACCTTCATCTGGGTGCTCCAGCATGTACTGCAGGTGAGAGATCAGTGCTCCATTGAGACCTGCAGGCACGGTGGGCTGATGCATGTGCAGGGCGCAGGCGAAAGCCGACTTCAGACTCTTAACTCCGCGTTCGGTTGATGATGGCCAGTTCCGGCTTGATTTCTGCATCAAGGTGAGCAGTTCTTGCTCTCTTCCACAGATTGCAGGATGGTGTGCTGACTTGACCGCCATGAACGCTTCTTTTGTTGAGCAGAGTGTGATTGATGCTGGTCGTGATAAGGAGCTGTTTGGCTCGCTTGCTGCTTCGCTCGATATACTTGCTTAGTGAAGATTGTTCTGCAAAAACTCTGCAAAGACTTGTTCAACAGTGCAGCAGATTTAGCTGAGCAAAGCTTGTTTGAATGGCATGAATGAACCCCCGGAATTCAGAGTTGGTGCTGAATTCCGGGGGTTTTCCCCAGCAATTTGCTGGTTTGGTGACCGCACCATCCCGATGAATGGAACGGCCTAACTCGCTCGTTTGTTCATTGGCTTCCTGTCTGAATCTGAACGTGAATCCTGGTTGAATTCGTTGCGAAGGACAGTGGGTGAAGCGAAAGAAAGTAGAAGCGAACAATCCTGCTGTGAGCCTCTGGGACCAGGTTTCCGTGAGGTTTGGCTGATCGGATCGGCCTTGATGACCCGATCAATTGCACCTCATCTTTGTTGGGAGAAACGCTGGAGCAGTGACTGACAGCCGAATCGCTTCTCAGATCTGCTCAGGTGGAGTGTCTGCCGTCATCCGGTACCTCCGATTGGATGTACCCAGTGTTGATCTTGTGTGGACTGTTCGGCAATCAGTGCAATCACGCATTCATTTCCTGTCAAGGACCGCTTAAGCTGAAGGGTCTGTGACTAGGTTCTTGCTAGTTCTTTGTACTGGAGAGGAGAGTCAGCATCTGAATAGGGAGAGTGGTCTCCATACGAATTGCACTTGATGTGATTGATTACTGAGTGGCGCCCGTATTCCCTTCAGAGCACGCACTAGCCAGTCCGTGAAGCATTTGCCTGCTGAGGTCGCCCCTACCAGCTGATGCCTCAGATCAGTCTTCAAGGATCTCAGTGATCCTCATCAGCTTCCACTCGGCTAATCCATGGCACGCTTCCCTGATCTTCTGAGAAGAAATGCGGGCGTTGATCCCCAAATACCTTTGAGTGTTTTCGATTTCTGCTGTGCGTTGCTCTGACGACTACTGGCTGATGGCGAGAGAAAAGGACAGGTCAGGAGCAAGACCCGGAGAAGCCCTCTGTGAAGAGCAAGAGAGGGAGTATGGGGGGCTTTCAGCGTCCGTGGAGGTAGGTAATTGGTATTCGGAAATTTCCGTTCAAATGCTCTGACCCCAGGTGAAACACTGAATGGGGGATGTGGATTTGATTGATTCGGAAGATGGTGAAGAGGTCCAGGAGAGATGTCCCAATGGTGGATTGGCACTGGTCTAAACCTTCAGCCTCAGCACAACTGATATGCAATCTATGCATAAAAACTGTGTGTGTTAATCTCAATGAAATATTGAATTAATTCTGAATGCAAATCTTGGATGTAAATGGAAATACGACTATTGAAAGTGTTGCGTCAGAAGGAGCTTCAATATTTCTCATCCACAATGGCAACAGGGTAAAACTTCAATATTTAAGTTATGCTCAATCGAAGGGCGGGAGTGACGGAGGGCCATCCGGCTGGATTCCTATTGCTGCAGAGACAGATAATGGCGTTTCCACAGTTGTAATTAGATTTACGTATAGCTCAGGTCTCAGCGACAGTCTTTATCAAGCAATTGATTTTGCGAAAGACTCTGGGAAGGTGATTAGAATTCATGGAAAAGACAATACTTTATATCCTCTGGGAGAGACTCCTGGCGATGTAAACCAACTTATTTTCTGGGGTGCAGACGCGACTAAATTTTTTAATAAATTTGGCTCAATTATATCTCCTAGAACATTTCTTAGTGATGCACGTGATTCCCTGACTGGCCAGGCCAACTTCAACATAGCTTTAATGGGAGGCAATGACTTCCTTGAGGTTACGGGAGGTTCTAATAACTTTGCCAATGGTAATAATGGCGAGGATTACATTGTTCTTCGGGGTGGTCAAGGTAGATACCTTGGCGGTGCTGACAACGACCGGCTTGAGGTTTTTGCCGCTGAAGCAGGTAGCCAGGTCAACGGAAACAGAGGAATGGATGTTGTCACCGGAAGCGTTGATGGTGTGATTTACCGAGGAGGGTCTGAGAATGACACCCTTCAAGTCAGTGCTGGCACTGTGTGGGGCGATAAAGGAGCAGACACATTCCAAGCAGTCACTGGTGCGGGTGTTGCCGTTGTCCAGGACTACACAGTGGGAAAAGACTTTGTTCAAGGCATCGCTGGAGGTAGCTTCACGCTCACTGATCAGGGCTTGTCCTACGGCGTTGGCAATGACCAGATGCTGTTACTCCTGAATGTCAATGATGCGTCTCAAGTGAGCGTGATCTGAAGACGGCAATTTGTCGGGAAGCCTGAAGCCATGAACACGGGGCTGAGAGCTATACAAAACCCGAAAGGGAAAAGCAGGTGGCTTTGAGTAGTCGCTATCGATCTCCCGACTGTACATTCACAAGTAAATAGAATATTTCTATTGCTTCAATACGCCAGCAACCGTTAGTGCTGCTTCTGTTAATAGACATCTTTTATTTAAAAAAGTCCTAAGGCACGCCATTCTGCTCTGATCATCGTAAAAATTACCGGAAAAAGTTATTGACGTGTCCTCAAAGTATAAGACAACTGATTTAGTGAAAAGCATCGTAAAGGTGTCAATCTTTGTTATATTCTCATAGTTACAGCTACTCAAGCCAAACGCTCCGCAATACTCGATATGGTTTTCGTATAGCCTCAGAGCCGGAGCTAAAGAGTTATTACCCAAAGCAAATAGCTTTGGCATAAAGCTCAAGCCATTAAAGCTAGCGCGTAAAGTGGAGTCAAAAATAGGTTTTGTCTTGTTCAAGTTCAGCTTTTGTCTATGCAGTAAAAGTAATAGTAACAGCAAGATTAGAAATTGTCATTGACAATATGGTCGGGAAGTGGTGTCCCTATCAATCACCCGATATAAACATCAAACCAATCACATACCGCCAAGTGCGGGGTTTTTAATGCCCTGGAGCCATGGCGTCCACGGCTTTCGGGTGAGCTAGTTAATCTCTGCATCTCAACAGAACAATCGAACTGCTGAAACAGGGCTCGTGTTGCGCTTAATTGGAGCCCATCACATTTTGCTATCTCATATTTCTTGAGTGCCACCTTTCAGATAACAAAGGTCTGTCCTTGAAATCTCTATTGGCTGCAAGAGCTCTATATTCTCCGCAGGTGATAGGTCTATGCCGTCTGGCGTGATAGCAGAAGCCGGATGCTATTCAATTTTCTGCCTTAGAGAAGGTTCAGATAGCAGTCGTTGAAGATCCTTCTCTGGCTCCTGCAGAACACCTCCGTACCTCCTTAACGCAGTGCTGTGGTCATTTGTCTGACCTCGCGTCATCGATCATCCAACGTTCACCGAATCTTCAGCAGCGGTGGATGACCATCAAGAAAGTAGTCATCTTTTATTCTTCAAGTTTGCAGCGCTCCAGCCTGCTCCAAAAGCAAAGATGATTGCTGCATAAGCATTAGGGATAATGACTCCCTCTTTCACCATGGAAACAAATGCCATGACAAGAAAAGCCAGCCACCAATAAAAAGACCAGTCCCTTTTCTTTTCTGACACGGTAGAAATGGTGGCAAATGAATTCACTCTAGGAGCTAAGAGACCAGTCGAAGCACTCTGATCTTCCTTTCCAAAGGTTGGCAAATGAATTCGGCGGCCACTACATTCAACCACATTCATCCATCCCAAACCTTTGACGACGACAGCTCAACTCATTTTTCCTGAATGAGTTGTTTCAAGAAAAGTCTCATGGTTGATCCGTGCAATCCGGCGCAGCCCCATCAACGAGAAGCAATGAGAGCGATTAAACAACATTGACTGCTGGAATGCTTAGTAACAGCCACAGAAATCAATTCGAGTTTTTATTGAGAGCGGCTACACAACCTTCGAAAAAGGTATGAATTTCCCTCAAAAATAATAACTATAAACTCATCAGACTCAACAACACCCTCGTATTCAACGCAAAAAGAATCAACAAATTGATCAGCGGTATCAATTCCATTTTGCATTAAAAGCTCGAGAAATAAATTGTTCTGAACTTCCCCAAGAATGTAGTAGGTCTGTTCAGCAATCTCATCGATCAGCAACTGTTGCTGCAAAGGTTTTTCCTCATACCAGTCCGCATACCTCTGTCGCTCCTTGAGCGATTCACGTGAGAGACCAGCACTCATTAGCGCAGCATGGTCGCTGACATGAAGTCCAGAACGCTCAGTTCAAAGAGGGCAGGAATCACTGAATTTTCACAGTCTTTGAAGGCATCCGATCGGATAACAATCCACACCCGATCAAATAGCAACAACAATGAAGGAAAGCCAGAATCCAACACTGCTGTCTCAAGGACGACCGGCTCGAGCTCTCAACTCAACCGGTGGAACGGGAGCGCCGACGCACCACCCGGCGGCCGTCAGGTGTCTGTTCGACTTCGGGGGCAGAGTCTGCGGAGTTTGCAGACATTGTCACGTCCTGGCCTTCAGGCTCGTTCTCAGGGGGTTCCTGTTCAGCGATCACGCCGACCACCACCGCCGCCTGCACCTGATCATGCAGGTCGCCGATCACCATCAGGGCTTTGAGGGTGAGCTCAAGCCGAGACTCCCTTGGTAGGCCTGGACGCAGCTTCTTGACTGAGCCCCAGAGCTCAAGTGCCACCTCTCTGAGGAGTTCCTTTTCTGCCATTCGAGCCCGAAGCGATCCGTCTAATCGATCGCATCAACCTACCGTTCAGAGTGCAGCCTGACTCAGCTGAACAGAGAATTGACCTCAGACCCTGGTCCGAATCAACCGCTCAAAGTCTGCTGCAAGTCCGCTGAAGGCCAGCTGAGCACGCCAGGATGTCCGCATGGCTCTCACTCTCGTCTACGACGGCGGCTGCCCGTTTTGCAGGCATTTCGCCCAGCGCAGTGAACTCATGGGTGGTCTGCCCGACCTGGTAATCAGGGATGGGCGCAGTGACCATGCACTGAGAGCTGAACTACGCAACAAAGGGTTCAATCTCAGCAACGGCGCCGTTTTGATGGATGAAGAACAGATCTGGCATGGAAGTGAAGCCATCGCGATGCTCTGCCAACAGCTGTCACCCAGCGATCCTCTGCTGCGCCTGCTGAATGGTTTGTTCAGCAATTCAGGACGAGCAAATCGGCTCTATCCAGGACTGCTTCTCGCAAGACAAATCGCTCTGGCTGTGCGCGGACTGCCTGTGGATCCTGATCAGGCTTGAGAGGCGCTTCCCAGCAAATTGCTGGTCAGCTGATCAGCCGCATCGGCGGCCTGGTCATGCTGGTATGCGAACTCTTCTAGTTCAGCGTGCAATTCCAGAAGCATTACAGCCATTGAATGTGCCAGTTCACTGCTGAAGCTGATCTGCATGGAGCATTCAAGAGTCCGACACGCGGGTTCTAAAAGCTTCAGCGAAGAAGGCGTGGATGTCGTCAACGTGCCGTTACATAAGGGCCGCACGCTCATCAAGCAGCGGCCCAAATCATCACTTGTGCTCGCGTTGCCAGCGGCTGAAGTTTGCAGCAGAGAACTTGTGACCATGGCGCAGTCCCACCTTGGCAACACAGGTTGTATCACCAGCACACTGCTCAACCTCCTGGCGGATGTTGTCATTGCCGTTGGCCCTTGTGAGAAAAGTCTCCAGTTGCTTCATGGACATGGTGAACCTCCAGAGGGGTACTCCACCGCTAACCAAACCTGACGAGCAGATTCAAATCCAACGGTTTTTCTTCCCCAGCGCATTCGTGATGGAAGCCTCCATATCCCCCGCCAATGACACTCAGCGTCACATCAGCACACCTGGAAGAGAATTGCGCTGCTGTGAGGGTGCAGGGCCTTGTGGCAAAGGTCCCTGCTGCGGCAACACCCTGTACTGAACCCTGACCCGCGTACGGGCCGCGCAATGGGTGATGAAACCCAACAAGAGCAACAGCAAGAGACCTGTGGTTGCGCGTTGACTCATGCCCAAAGCGGCCCCAGAAGCCATCCGACAGGGAGGACATCCCTCCTAGGTGCGGATGGCCTGATAAGAGCCTGAGACTGGATCAGCATCACTTGCGGCCGACAATCACCGGTGGGGTACTGCCGGAAGCTCCTGGCAGTCCAGGAACAACCTGGGTCTGGCCATCCCACTTGTCCAGGAAGAGTTTGTAGAGGACCTGATCATCGAGGCTCTCGTTGAGCGTGTCGTAACGCAATGCTTCCTGTTCGGCAATTTTGACCTCCGTCTGGGCGCGCAGCAGCTGCTGCTCAGCAATCTGTTTCTGCTCAATCGCAGCTCTGTATTCCTGACCAATTTCCAGACCGGTGAGATCCAGACCTACAACCTTCACGTAATCGAACTGGTCCAGTTCCTCAGCAACCGTTGAAGCCACAAGCGAAGAAATATCGTTCCACTCCGAAGCGATGGTGACGAGTTCGTACTGGGAGAACACAGACTTAAGAGCCTTCAGCAGCGAAGGCTGGATGATGCGGGGATACACATCGCGATCACTGCTGGCAATCGTGCTGTAAACACGACCCGCTTCATCCGGACGCAGGGCGTATTTGATGGTGGCTGTGGCCTGGATCACCTGAAGATCCTTGGTGAGCGTGGCGAAATTCTCTGGTTTCACCTGGGTTCTGATGCTGAATGGCCAGACCTGCTGAACCAGGGGTGCTTTCACGTTGAGTCCTGGCTGACGCGGAACCCCACTCACCTTGCCAAGGGTGGTGATCACCGCAACCTCACCGGCTGGAACCACGAACAGCGCCTGACCCAAGAGCAGCAAACCGGCCAGGACAAGGGCAACGATCGCCACCAGGCCTCCTTCAGGACCTCCTGGGTTGACCGATCGCATCGACGAAGGGCTCTGCATGAAATGAATGCGTCAGACGCTCAAGTTCGCCCTCTTCTAGCGACAGCCGGCTCTCTCTGCTCGCGGGGCCGATCAAGGCCTGATAACGTCCGCCAATCCTGTCTGGGTCCCATGCTGAGAAGTCTGTTCTCACTGCTGTTTGTTGCCCTCCTGCTGATGGCGCTACCGGCATGGGCTGCAGACCTGCGGCTCACCTCAGTGACCCTTGCTCCCTGCGACGCTTCCGACCCTGGCTCCCAGCCAAGCAACAGCAACAGCCAGCGCAGCAACATCAGCAGTCCTGAGGGAGCCAGCTGTTACGTCCTGAGCGGGAACGTCAACAACCCCAGCCGTAACTCGGTTGTGGACACCGATGTTTATGCCCGGATCCTGGATCGCAGCGGTGAACCGGTGCTTCAGAACCGCACGCGGGTGGGATCGATCGGAGATGTCCTGCCAGGAGACCACCCTTTTGCATTGCGACTGGCGGTACCGGCCGGGACACCAGGACCGTTTGAGGTGAAAAATCCACGCGCTCGAGGTTTCAATGCGCCGGTACGCAGCAGAGCCAGCGACGACGAGGAGTTGTTGCCGCTCGAGCAGGGCGTAGTGCAACCTGGGCTGGAAGACGAGATCAGCTGATGCTCCAGATGCTTCGAGCCGGAGCAGTCATCATGCTGATTCTGATTGGCATGATGCTGATCAGCTATCACCCGCGTGCACGACAGCCAGGGAAACGGATGCCCTCACTTCAAGACAATCGAATGATGCCCAGAAACACAATGAGGCGTCTTCGCCAAGACAGGCTTTAAGGCCTCAGGTCAGAGCCGGCTCTTAAGCCATAGCCATCCGTGGATAGTGGGTTGCCGATCATGAATTCACCGACGGAACATTCCAGCCGACTGGAAAGACCTGATGCCTGCTCAAACAATTCGCTGCTTCCAAAACTGAGACCACAAGGCGCGAGTCCGAGAGCCGTCGCAACCAAATAAAGCTGCTGGTAGATCGACCCGACATCTTTAAGGATCAACGCATAAGACAAACCAGTTTGCTGATGAAGACTTGCATTTCTGCCGTACCGGGCAGACATGACAACAAGAACATCGGGTCGCTGGCCCAGTCCCGGTGAAACAGAAGCCACTTGAGGTGCACGGCAGGTCGAGGCAGCTGCAAGGTCCAGCATCTGCAGGCAGGGCTCACCAAGGTCACGGAGCTTTCCCAGAGAGTGATTGCACGAGTCGTAGTGATAAAACCCGGACTGAAGGCCGATACATCGGTTGATGCACAAATAGAGCTCTATGGAATGAAGGGCTCCAGCGCTGGCGACAGGTCTCAACAAGCCTGGATAGGCTCGAGAAAGTCCCGGATCGCAAAGAATTTCCTCACGTATGTGCATGGAATGCCAGAGGAAATCACTTAGCACCGCAGCAGTAACCGGCTGCTCCTGATACCTACGGATTGTTTTACGTTCGCGAACGACCTGAAAAAAACTCAGGTTGTGATTAATCCGGGAAGGACTAGGAAGAGCTGCTGTAGAGAGAATGATTCTTTGATGCTTCGCAGGTAGCTGATTTGTATTGTTTGAAGTGGGGATTGCTTGATAACGACAGACATCAATCATCTGTTCACGCGTATGACAGTGAAACGCAAGATCTTCAGTCGTCCAGCCCGCCTCAACAGCTTCTTGATCAATATCTGCGACACCTTGACCATCACAAACTCCTGCAATATCTGAGCTCAACAATAGTGAAATAATATCCGCATAATGCGAACGTAGATCAATGGGAAGAGCCTCTTTGAGCGTAGCCTCATCGCACGCCAAAACAAGCTGCATCAGGATCGGGAACAATCGTTGATCCTTCAGACGAACAGTTGCAGATGACAACGGTGATGTGATTTCTAGCCCATCAACTAAAGGCTGAACATTGACAAATCTAGAAAACCTAACGCGATAGTCACCCCCTGGAGCATTCTTTCGGCGAAGCAAAGACTTCACGGGATTAAGAGAAATCGCAGCACCCTCTAAACCAACGAGCTCAACCGAAAGCAACCCTTTCGTGTAAAAGCCTTCAAGCTGACCGAGAAGCTCTAAATGCTGTTCTCGACTAACCCCACGATCTAATAGATCTCTTAAAAGAATCTTCAGCGCATCAGTTGGACGATCAATATGTAGGCTTTGTTGAATTGAATTCAGTCGTGTGGCATAAGGGGTCGTAATAACAACATCGCTCTCATTAAAAGCAATGTGAACACCCTCGCGGAATTGATAGCTCAGCATTGCTTCAATACTAGCTCTATGCGTTTACGCCAAAACCAGCCCTTCTTGATCATGGTTGACCACCAAGAACTAATCCGTTCGAACAATCAATTCAGATCACTGCATCCCGGAAAGTCGTCATTAAGCTTTTGAAGCGTATTGCTAGAGAACGTCGACGGGCCAACTGAGCGCTGTTCAGCCACAACTAGACGAGCTGCACTGAATGATCAGGCTAAATATTTCCAGAATTTCCGATTCACTGCAATTCGCGTCCAGAAATACAACGACAATAGGAATGCTCCAAGAAATCCCAGCCCCATTCCCCACATCAAGGTGTCTTCCACACCAAGAAAGTCCATGCAGTGAAAGAAAGCACCTGCCATAAAGAAGGCAAAGCCGTAAGCTCGAAAATTCTTGGGCATTTCAGTTGAGGCCTGCGTGGAGCTGTTCATTTTCTATTAAATCCTCTATTCAGAAAGGTGAACCATGCGCCGGCAACAAGAAACATTGCCGGCAGACCCGCGAAGAAAACACTGGAATCCGATTCTCCGGCACTGACAATCCAGAAAACTCCCCAAAACCAGGTCAAGAGAAAAATCAGATTGAGCAGTAGCTTCGAGGAGAATTGAGCGATAAGCACTTCTCCAACTCGACGCTGAAAAGTTGTAGCTTGAGTGTTAGCCATAATCATCACTGCCGATTAGATTTTGATACTCACACGTCCTCGCGGCGTATCAATTGCTTCAAAAAGCAAGGTCTCCTCGACCAGGAGCACGAATCAATTGATGCAAAGCCTCCATTTTGACGTGGCTTTGACGATTGAACTGATTGATTTCAAGCAAAAGTACTGCCAACTGATTCAATCAGACAACGCTTGAATAAGCTGACAGTAGAGACTATCTCCAACACCCAAAAAAGGGCAAGAAATGCCTAATTCCCACAAATCAACAACTCAATAACTGAGAAATATTTGTTGATAACCATAAGGAAATGAGTCAATATCCTCAGGCAAATACAGACGAAGACACCACAGCAGGTGGTCAAAGCAAGTGGTCAAAGCAGGTCGTGAGAAGCCGGTTGGAGTTACTAAAACCAGCATTCTTCCCAGACAGGGATTAAGTGAGCAAATCAGACAGCAACGAAAGCTGGCCATCATCTTTGTTTGAGACCGCTTCCCAGCCATTGGAATCCCAGGGACCAAGCAGCGGCTCAAACGCTTTTAACTGATGGCCATCCACGGCTGCCATCCAGGCTTCCTCTAATCCCTCAGGAATCAGCACGGGCATGCGGTGATGCAGCGGCTTGACGAGTTCATTCGGAACCGTGGTGAGGACCGTGCATGTATCAACCTCACTGCCATCACTACCCAGCCATCGTTCCCAGAGACCAGCAAGCCAAAAGGGTTGGCGATCGATCCGCCTGATGATGCGACCTTTTTCGAAAAAACCACTGGCAGGAATCAGGCAACGTCGATGACGCCAAGAGGCTCGAAAACTGGGCTTATCAGCCACTGTTTCTGCACGGGCATTAAAAGGCCTGGGGCCCTGGGAAGGATCTTTCAGCCAGCCGGGGATCAGACCCCAGAGCATGAGCGATGCCTCTGGGCCCGATTGATCAGTACGACATGCAAGCAGTGGCTCGCCAGGAACAATCAAATCCCGTGGTGCGTAGCGACTGCGATGTTCCTGATCCATGCTGTTAAGCAAAACAGGCGGCAACTTGATTAGAGGCGTGGAGAGGGCATAACGACCACACATCTCAAGTCTGCTCAATCAAGATTCCTGACGGAAGATACGTTCCAAGTCGCGACGGAATTGCTGGGTGGTGAGAGGGCGTTCTCCACGACGTCGATTGTTGCGGACCACCAGTGCACCAATCCACCAGACCTGGAGACCTGCGAAGACCGATCCGAACACGAGCAGGCTGAGTGTGGGAGCGTCGAGCTGGAATGGCATCAGCGAGGCGACAAATCAAGCAAAATGAAAGACCCCGCAGTCCATCCATGAAGGAGATCAGTCTTGTTGAACTGGTTGCCCGCAATTTTGCCCGTTTCGCTGCGGTAAGCGGAGTGATCGGCCTGGTGATTTGGCTCACCTGGGTTTTACTCGATTTCGAGCATATGAATACTGGTTTTACCCTGCCTCAGTCGGTGTACTGAAACAGGGAAGGGGTGGTGTCAGCCGACGCCGTCGGCAACCACATCCGCCTTGACAGCCTCGATTGAGACTTGATCTGCAGAAAATGCGGATTCAAGCTGATCTGCCTGGGAACGTGCGTCGGAACTGAACCGACGTGCAATCAATTCGTCAACAGACAGCCGGCCAGGACCCACAGCAAGAATCGCTGTTGCTGAGGCGAAGTACAGACCTAAAAGCTCCAGCAGATAAATGTTGAATCCAGCGGTGCTGACAGCGTGATAGATGGCCACTGTCATCGTTCCCAGGATGGCTAAAGCACCGAAACGAGTTAGGAGACCTGTGATCAACAACCAGCTGCCTCCAACTTCCGAGAAAGCTGCGATGTAAGACAGGGTGATCGGGAAAGGCAATCCCAAAGGACGAACGAACGCGTCGGCGAAATTGCTGATATTGGCGAGCTTTTCGTAGCCGTGATGGATCAGGAGCACTCCGGTGAAGACCCGGAGCAAGAGCAGACCTGCGTCAGCAAGAAATGGACGAGTAAGAATTGTCCTGATCACAGAAGTAAAAGATAGTTTACGAAACGTAAGGGACTAACCCCTTAACGCGTGTGCCCAAAGATCGGATCGCAGGGAAAATAAGCAGAAATACTCAGACAAAGGCGGCAACACGACCCCCTTCCAGCCGTTATGAATGAATCATTATTGCAATCACTTGACATGGGAACAGAAGGCCTGATCACTTTGTTCCTTGGCTTCGGGGCTGCGACTCTCAGCTTGCTGTTCTGGAAACTGAGCCGTGCTCAGTCAACAAACCGCTTGTAAAGCCAGCGCACAAAACCACCAACCACCGGAACCGGTTCAAAGGTTGGGCCCACGAAATCGAAGTAGTCCCTGTGGTCCTCCACCTTGCCTGCCGCGTTGAAGCGCAGGCGACTGGTGCCTGGATAAATGAATTCAATGCCTTTGATCTTGAGGCCCATCTCCCATTCCACGAATGCGATAGGTCCATCAATGGCGATAGCGGCCGGAGTGAGATAGACGTCATCGCAACGCCGCATCAATCCATCCTGTGCCTCGACATAGGCCTGAATGCCCTGGCGCTCCTGAGTCGGGTCTTTGAAGCGCACGTTCTCGTCGTATAGCTCTCTCCACTGCTCCTCGGTGGGAGCGGGCATGCCGTAAGGCTTCGTAAACAGTTCACGCACACGATCAACGTTCACAGCAGCAAACAAACAGGAAAATCACACTATTCAGATTTCTGCGGGGATTGCATAAGCTTCTGGGCCTCTCCAGTGATTTGTCCCATGCCTGATCAGAGATATCAATACGAACCGATCGAAGCATTCGGAGAAAGCCTGACCACCAACCGTCCCTGGAATACCTCAGCACTTGAGATCGTTGAACGAATCAATGGACGCACCGCCATGGTGGGATTCGCAGCCGCGATCATCGGCGAATGGATCACAGGAGAGGGTCCTGCCGGGCAAGTGATTGCCGTGATCCGCTGGTACCTCAGCTGAACTTCAAGACGAACGCCGAATCATCGTCCGTCCGTCAATTCATGAAGTGCGGAGTAGTCCCCCGCGTCCAGGTCTGTTCCATCAGCGCGTTCCAACAAGCTCGCGAGCCCCTCCAAAGCCGTGGCATTGACTCCTGCCAATCGCGCCTCCCGTAAAAAGAGCTGAAGATCCTTGCGCAGCAGGCTGGTACTGAAATTGGGATCGTCGTATTGATGAGACATCATCCGCTCCAACTTCTTGTCGACGGTGGGGGCATACAGAGCGGAAGGTCGCAGCACCTCCATGAAGCGATCTACATCCAGCCCGGAGGCTTGAACCAAACGCAGCGCCAGTGAATACCCATGAGTGAGGCTGGCGATCAGTTGATTGAGAGCCAGTTTCGCGGCAGCACCCGTGCCCACAGCGCCCATCAAGCGCGGCTCTGATGCCAACTGGCGAAGCAGAGGCAACTGAGCTTCGAACACGTCCTGAGCGCCGCCGGCCATGACCAACAAGCTGCCCTTCAACGCTTCAGGGCGACTGCCGAGCACCGGTGCTTCCAGCAAAGAGCCGCCCTGAAGCCGAACCTGTTCAGCAAGGGCGACGCTCTCACTGATTCCCATGGTGCCCATCGGCAGGATGCACCTCCCCGTCAAAGAACCAAGACTGCCGATGACCTCAGCGGTGACGGGACCATCGCGGAGCACTGTGATCACAGCCGATGCAGCCTCAAGCCCCTCCTTGGGATGGTTCAGTTGCTTTGCTCCTGCCTGGACCAAAGCTGCGCAACGAGCGGGGTTGCGGTTCCACACGGTCAGAGTGAAGCCCTTATCGATCAGCCTTTGGCCAATCGCAGCGCCAAGAAGGCCAGTACCCAGCAATGTGATGGTGGTCATCCGGCAGCGTTGAATCCCTTCCACCTTGCAACAAGCGGCGGACCAGCACGATTGATCCGTTCCCCACGTTCAGCCAAGTGGAACGCTGAGTCAGAGCTCGAAGACATCCGTGGTCAATCGCCCAAGATTTAGCAACCAATAGGGGATGTTTTGTCTGGCATCCAAATAATGGCGAGAAAGATCCAGCTCCCACTGTCCAAGCGCCCCAGTTCCATCACTGCGGCCTGGGCAACATTGACCTTCGCCTATGTCGCAGCCTGGGCTGTTTGGGGGTTGGCAAACGCTTATTCCAGCCTTTGATCTCAAGACGAAGGCCGCGCCTCAAGCGGGATTGACGGCTTGATCGTGCTCGCTCACCAGGCTGAATGCGTCCAGATTCATTCACCCTGGAAAATAGTTTTCTTATCTAAGAGAAAAGGCTTTAATTGAGAAATTAAGACCTTTTCTTAAGTCTACCTATTTCTGTTGCAGAGCAGCTGTAGGCGATGTAAATAAATCATCGAGATAGCGCTCAGTCACAGCTCTTTCACTACAACCGTTCTGGTACAAGAATCGTGCCAATGCAGAGGTCATCACTTGATATTGATCCCAATTGGGATTGGAACCGATGAACCCCTTCATTGCAGTGAAAAGAACCTCAGGTATTTCAGATTCCATGCTCACAAAAGGAGTCTCCTCAGGAGTGGCGATGGCCAGAGCGGGATTGATGCAGCTTTCCAGTTTGTTGCGATCCATTCAGTCTTCGGACGTCCGGCTTTCCGCCACTACAAAGCCATGAATCCAGGCGGACGTCAAAGCACTCGACGAATTGCCAGCAATCCCTGATCTCATACGAGACTCATTCCGCTGCAGTGTCTTCCTGCCTAGCGATCTGGCCCATGGATACCTTCTCAAGCGAGCACGACCATCTGTCAAGCGGCGAATGGCACCTGAACCACAAACCACAGACTTTCTTGTTTGATCAGGTTTTTTACAGATTTCCTGTGGAAAAGCACAAGAGTTTGGTGGAAAAGCCCCCTTGTTTTCCACAGGACAACACACCATCAGCAAGGCTTATCGCTGGAAGTTTCACAGGACCCGCCAAGAGCAAAGACGTTTGAGAAACAGCTGGGGCGAACGACGTTGGAGAATCGGAGTAGTACTTGCTACTTATTTGTTCTCAATGGCAGATCGCTGCACAGCGGCAATGTGTGTTGCCTTCACCCATGTCCATGCAGTGCTCCGGCTTCGAGCTCATTTCGCTGCGCATCAGCCATCGGATTGGAGTCCATGAAGCGATGGATCTAGCTTGCAGACCACAGGTCTGAGACTGTTCGGCTTCTACTTGGCACTCAAAGCGTGCCTCCAAGGATTGGGCAAAAGCGCAACTGAATCCCAAAGCCTGCAGACAGGAGCCAGGGTGCCAAGCAATGGGTTGCATCCAAAACCCAGCCCAACCACAAAAAAGACCCCACTGCTAGTGCAGCCGGGCCAGGGTGATGGGGTCCATAGTTTGGGATCACTCAGGAGGCGCGTCAACGCCACATGTGGTGCATTGCTGATGAATTGACGATCAGGTTCTGGTGATGAGAATCATTTCAGCCAGGCATCGAGCCTCTGCCACGGCGATGGCTGACTCAATCGATCAGCTGGAAATGGTCGAAAAAGGTCTGGAGTCCTGATCAAAGAGGAAGGCCGCCCCTCCCCCTGGAAAGACGGCCTAACTCGCTCGTTTGTGCATTGTTCAACCCATCACTTGTTGGCAAAGGAAGGGGTCGAAGCTTCTGGCTAGAGGCGCCCTGGGGCCATTGGCTCTAGGTGTCGGGCTGTGAACTCCTAGGGCACCTAGGGCGGTGCAAACGGAGCGTCGATTGGCGTGACGTATCTGATGTGTACCTAACCAAACGACCAACCCAGGTCATGGTTGAGACTGTTGGAGCAGGGGCCAGAAGTCAGTCTGCTTCTGGGGTCTGCTGTGTTGGACCGTCGTCTCTCATGAACGCCTCCGATCTCGATAGTCATACCTTCGTCAGCGAACACACATATGGCAACCAGCCATCCTGCTCATTGCCTTCACCGGCAAAAAATCCAATAGTGGGAATATTGTGCTCAAGCTCAGGCGAGGGGCAGGAGTGATGACACTTCGACGCGATGGGAACAGATCCAGGCATCCCTGGAGCCACTTTCAGAAAAACCGACCTTTCTGATTCCAACGAGCTGTAGAACCCGTGGTCAACCGTGGGCTTCCAAACGGCGACGGGCATCTGCCTGCGTGCGCCGGATAGCAACTCGCACAGGCAGGAGACCGGCGAACACATTCACCATGAGCAACATCCAAAACACAGGCACTGGAATCCAGTTCACTGTCTCGCCATCCGACAAACGCTGGAGAATTAACAACACGCCGCTAGTGATCAGCGACATGACAAAACGTGCGACGACATCCCATAACAATGGTGTGATGGTGCGCCGAGTGATCGCGTAATAGATGCCAGCAAAAGGCAGAACTGCATGAGCGAATGACCAGGGCCAGGCACGATCGCGAAGGCGATGCTCCAGAGCCCGATGACGGCTGGATTGCTGACCATCTACTGCAGAGCGTTGCTGCAACACACGGTGGTCCGCACGAATGGAGGGGATCGATTCAACGATGGTGCCCCATACGAGGAGGGTCAATCCGAATTGGAGGATCGGATCCAACCGCCAGCCTTGAAAGAACAGGATCGAAGCCGCCAGCGGTAGGGCGATGCAGCGTCCTGCCAGGGTGATCAGAAACCAGAAAAAGTCAAAGCCCTGACGTGATTCGCGCGGTTGATCCCGATCCATCAACACATCGAAGCGTCGTAACGACACCACGAGCGCAGGAACCCAAAGGGCCATCAGCAGCAGCCCTGAGATTGAAGCCCAATTCAGACTCGCATTCACCATCAGCAGCTCCGAGCTGTTCCCATATTGCTTTGCTCATGTCGCTATGTGGATCACCAGTGCGGAAGGAGAGGAGTGGTTGACTGGCTCTCGGCCTAGGGAGCGAGAGCGCGAGGCGTTGCTTCCGGGACAACCCAAAAGTGGGCCACATCGCTTTATCAGACATGAACACGCGGCACCGTCACGTCTTCAATGTCTCCCCGAATCGACTGATATCACTAATTTAAAAAAGGCCTGGGGTCCTGATCGAAACGATGCTCAAACGGCAGTGCATCTGGATGCTGATCACCATCCTCGGCGGCAGTGGACTCAAGAACCTGTCTCAGCAACCTGGCACTCTCCAGCGGCATGTCGCGCGGCACGGAGATGCGGTCGCGCAAATAGCGCAGCGCTGAAGCCGAACCCCTCTCTGGTATCACGGGCTGTTCAAGAATCATTGCCGTGAGTGCGGCCCTCAGCGGTTGGTCAAAACGATCCCCCAGAGGATTTCTTGCCAGAAGCGTGTGGCGATGCCGAAGCACCCTCTCCAAAGCACGCGCTCGCGCAGACACCGATTCACCTGAGGAGCTCCAACGACGTTCAAGCTCATCGAGTCCTGAACCGCTATCCACCGCTAGAGCCATACGCTGCTGAGCTTGGTTGCCGTCAACCCAGCAACCACCCATCTGCGGCGGCAGATCATGGGCATGGGTATGGACATCGCTCTGCGTGCCTCGATAAGTGTCGAGCTGTTCAAGAGCCGTGAGCCAGCGATCGATGAGCGGGTGTTCCCGACGCAACGCGAAGCCCTTGAAATAGGCGAGTGAGGCATTCATCCGTTCCACATAGGGAATGAACACAAGGTCAGCGGTGCCAGGAATCGAACCATCAGGTGCATCGGGATCCAACCAGCGCCCTCCACCGTTGGCGAGTGCCTGCTCCATCTGCTTGGCAACACGCTGAAACTGATCACGGGCTTGAAGCTCCTGTCGCTCTCCGAGACCAGGAGTGCACAACCAGATGCACCAGGCCCTAAACAGCAGACGTTCCAAATCCCGAAGCCGACGGACTCGGCGGTCGGCCATGGGAGCGCCGACAGGTCCGAAGCTGGATTCCAGAGCCTCCAAAATGCGATCACTTTCCGTGATCAAACGTCCATCCAGCTCCACAGCCGGCAGCATCCCGGATGGAACGAGGGCAGTGAACCAGGGTTCCTTAGGGCCATAACAGCGCATGGTCACTTTGCGAATCCGATAAGGAATCCGGCGAAACTCAAGCCAAAGCCACACTTTCTGACAGTACGGGCACCATGCGTGGTGATCGCGGAACAACGTGACCCGAACCGAGTCCTCAGGCTGACCAAACAGGCGCAACGTGGCCTGAGCGTTAGCAGGACCATCGATTCGCTCGGCTGCAGGCGGAGCAAGTGCATCCAATGCAGACCAGCTGAGCGCACCAGCGCCGGATCGGACTTCGGTCATGGCATCCTCGGTACACCGCTGCATGATCATCGCCAGAGCGGATCACCCGTGGACATTGCACACAGCCATCTACTGGATCTTGAGAAACAAGCCCGACGTACCGGTTCAGGACTGACTGCTAGCGACCTGCTGGGGTGCTGGCAGCTGAACACCATCTGGCCCAAGGGACAAACCGAAGCAAGTGTCCTCAACGGCTGGCTGCTACGCAGCATCGGTGCCTGCCTCGAAATTAGGGGGAACTCCGACGATGGGCTTCAACTGCGCAACGCCGTGAACCTGTCAGGTCTCACCCTCCAGTTCACAGGCCCAGGCGAACTGAATGGCCGCCAACCACTGCTGAAATTCCGCTTTGAGCAGGTAGAACTGCTGCTCGGCCGCTTCACGCTATTGAAGCGGGAGCTGCCATCACCGCAAGAAGGTCGGGAGCCGTTTTTCGCTCTGATCAAACGCAGCCCAGAAGGGTGGATGGCCGCGCGAGGCCGGGGCGGTGGGCTGGCGTTTTGGACGCTCAGGGATTAATGCGCTGCTCGGTCCAACCATCCTGAACCGTCCAGCAACGGCGAAGGTGGGGATGGGGCTTGAGGTCGAGCTGCTCAACACGATCCAGGGCGATGCGCATGATCAGCAGGTGATCGGAGATCGGCTCATCATCGGCAACCTCTTCTGGCCAGGGCCCTTGCAAATGAAAGGGTTCACCAGGAGACGGCCAGGCCCAGACCATGCGACCGGAGGGAGACAGGCGCTGCCAATGATCGAACAACGCCTCCGGTTCCTGCTCAGCACTGACCAGAACGGCAGTGCCACGGAGACGAAACTGCTCTCTGGCCTTACGGAACAACCAGCACAGTTCAACTCTCGGCTGGCTGATCAACTCAGAAGGCTTGTCACTGCGAACGTCAGTGAGCAGCTCCAGTTCCCCTGCAGGACTCCAACCTCGAAATACCAAAGTGCGCACACGGGGTGTTCCATCCGTTGCAGCAGTGGCCAACTGCAGCCAGGTCGCTCCAGAAGAGCGTCCCTCTCGTTGACGAGCACCACGCACAAGAGCACGCCAGGGAGGAAGGCTCATCGCAGTCTCCTGATCAATCGGCATGATTCAACCAGGGATCGAGGAACGCGAGCGGGCGCTGCATGGTTGCCGAATATCCAAGAATGCCTCGATCGCGGTAGACGTAGAGCAAGGAATCGTCGCTATCCAAAAGGAAGGTACCGCCGCGCTGCGTGATGAAACGATCATCCGGCACGTACGTCCTCCAGTGACGGAGCACCTCATTCATGTTGCGCAGCCGAACCGTTGCTAGCTCAAAAGGACGCTGAAAACCCTCGCCCCCGGCTCGGCGGAATAGGGCAGCAGGAATTGGAGGCAGGAGGCCTGTGGAAACAATTTCGTCGCCGCCGAAGCGCTGAGCAGCCGAACGGTCGCCGGTGTAACCACGCAACACCTCGGCGAGGGTTCCAGGAGAACCGATGCCGGCACACATCAGCAGAAGAGATGGCCAGGGCCCTCCAGGAGCCTGTAAACCAGGAGACAAGCCAAGGGTCTGATGCAACTGAGAATCTGGCTCCACCTGGAGAAACTCCCTTGGCATTCCCGTAAATGAGCAGAAGCGCTCAGCTCCGGCATGATCACCAATGGCAATGGCCAGGGGGCGGATCCCTGCCTGCTCGAGCTTGGGTAGCACTGGCACCACAGCCTGTGCGTATTCCATTGAGTCAAAGTCGCCGAGCTGTGTGAGCAGCAGAATCAGCCGCTTGAAGCCCTGGTCTTGGGCATGGCTATCTCCGATGCGTTCCAACAATGCTTCTGGTGCTTTCATATCTCAGCTGAGGACCGTATCGACTGAAGAATTGACCTGAAGTCAGCATGGTCTGTTTCGAAGGCAAACGGTGCTCGATGATGACCGCTCCCTAACGAATGAAACTTGCCGAAGGGGCGTAATCAGTGCAGCGTGGGAGCAGCACAGGCAAGGCTGACCATGGGAAGGGTCCAGAGGTTGGCAGCTCAGCGGCAGGTCACGCCCTATGAGCTGTCCCGCAACATTCTCCAGGAAGCCGGCTATGCGATCACACGCAGGGAAGAGAAGAACCCTGCTGGGCATCGCGGTTATGACGTGGTCTTCCCCTGCACGATTGATGGTCAGCAACATCAAAAGATGATGAGGCGAACATGGCTGATCGAGCTGGCTGAACTGGTACTGGAAGGATTCAAGCCAGAGGAGATCGCCACCAACTATTTCAAACGGGAATTTGATTCATAACAGACGTCTGGCTTAAGCCTCTCCCGAGACACTTTTTCGCTGAATCAGCAAGCAATAAGAGCCACTTCATCATTTATTGAGTCGTGATTTTAACGATCCCTCATTCATAAACTTCTCAGGCTCCAGCACTGATCGAAAAGGCTCTCTCATAGAGAAGTCCCGTTACAGAGCCTCACGCCGAGTGCACGTTTTTCTGCAAACGACATTTTCTCCACCTTAGTTTCACGAATCACCTCATCAACACAGTGATTGAAATATCGAGCTTGATTCGCCAGTGGGGAGACCTGGACTGCTCCATAGATCACAGCAAAGATCAAAAGCACTGGGTAGAGGTGCGCGTTGATCAGTTCGCGTGCCTGAGACATGGATTAATCCATCACTAACTGCGCGCTAGCAACGAACACTCCATCCCGTCAAGCGATCACTCTATCTTCAAGAACCTGAAATCTGAAGTGGAAGAACAGATGGGGTTGCATCAGTAAGTCAACAACAGTGGTCAACTCTCCATCAACAGGGGCAGTCAACAAGGCGCAAGACACAATCAGGCCACAACACCAACATGCTGCTCAGCGATCACCGCGCACGGTGATCGCTGACGGCGATCTGGCCTGTGTCAATGCTCCAATCTGAGCAAATAGGAAAGCCTGGATCAGCTCCCTTGTCTTAGGAGACAAAACTGGTTTGATGGCAATGTGTCACCCGGGAGTCCCCGCCGTGATTGGTCAAACCAGGATCTATTGCCAACAAGAAAAGGAGTTCCTGCTTGTGGAAGTTCCATCCCAGGACGCCTCATCGCAGATCAAAGAACTGAAAGATCAAGGCTGGGAGATCGAAGCTGAAATCCCTGTCTGAACCACTGAAAACACTTCACGCATACTGGCCATAGAGCGTCGACACGGCAGGAGAACCTGCCAATCACAATTTCAGCGCTGTAGAAATCACCCGGAACGACCTGAATCGTCGTCGTCAAACTTCTGCACAGCCGAGTCAATTAATCCCTTGGTATCGGTGTTCAAAGAAGCCACAACAAAAAACACCAACGAGAGCACGCCTGAGGCTGCAATCACAACAACACTGAGATTGCTCATCTCAAGGTTGCCGTAACGAAAAGCCAAATAAATCATCGTCGGCGCAACAGCTCAAAACCGATGGACTAAAGCCCATTCGCTGGCTTATCAATGTACGCGTGACACGAAACACGACGACAGCAGCAGCGCTAGGCGGACAATCAGGGCAAGCGTTGACACATCTGTACTACAGCACTAGAACAGATGTATCAGCAGAGGATTCATGGCTCCTAGCTCTCCCTATGCACCGTTCAAGGCTGAGGAGTGGATGCGTGCGTCCCTGATTACCCCACGCAAACGATGCCAAGCCATGGTTGGATCCAGGACCCCAGCACCCAGGAGACGAAACGGTTCCATGCCGACGAAAAAAGCTGGAACCACGCCCCGAGGATGTTCGTGGATTCAGGGAGACCTTTTCCAAACCAGGCACCACTGCTAACCACGCGCGTGCATCTAAATCAGGACACTGCCGAACGCCTCTGGGGTGAACTCCTTCGTGTCGGCTGGCTTCCATGCAGGCCCCAGTGGTCAGCTGACGCTGAATTCTGAATAGTGCACATTTGCCCAAGACAGCGTCGTGGTCAGCCGAACTGGTAGTGCTTGCGAACGGGTTGATGAACCTGCCAGGTGCACGACAACCCTGATGGGAACTCAACAAGATCGCCTGCACCGAATCGGACCGGTTCGCCGTCGTCAGGTGTCACAGTGACATCACCCTCAAGCAGCAGGCAGGTTTCTCGTTGGTGGTAATGCCAGGGGAAAGAGCTGATTTCACAGGCCCAAACCGGCCATTCGCGAACACCGAGGGCCAGGATCACACTCTCCGGGCAGTTGGAGGTCACACAGATCATCGCGGTGTCGGTCGCGGCATCAGGATCCCATGATTGCGCGGCGCCGGCCCAAAGCATCCGGCCTTGTAATTCAACCCATGGTTGGCCAGCGATGATCACAGCTGTGATCGAATCTCTGTAGGAGCAGCCCATGATCGACTCTGGCGACTATGGCTATCCACCGAGCACCCGCAGACAAGACTACGTGCTCGTTTTACTGCAGCTGCTGTGGCGCATGCGCTTCGACCTGTTAGTGCTGCTGTTGATCACTGTTCTTGTCCTTAACGATTGGATCCCACGCAGCTGGACCGCTAACGCAAGCGTGGTGAGGATCATGGGCATCGCGGCATCAATTTTTCTCGGCTTTCGCAACACGCAAGCGATCGGACGCTGGTGGGAGGCCAGAAAACTCTGGGGAACTGTTGTGAACGTGAGTCGAAACTGGTCTGACACATTGCGTGCGCATCTCGATAGCAGCAGGTCACCCGGACGCCAGGAACGCAAGTTGCTACGTCTGCAGGTCGCCATCGTTTGGCAGCTGAACTTTCAATTGCGCAACTTCTGGCGGCGAGATCTAAGGGAGTTGCAAGATCAATTGCTCAAGGATCTAAAGTTGCCCCGGAGTACCAACCTCCGTCAGCTGGGACAGCTGCGAGGCGTTTGGATTGGAGACCTCCATCGCGCAGGATTAATCGATGGCTTCGGACGCCTGCAGCTGATGCAAGTCGGAAACGGCTGCACCGATGCCATTGGGGGTTTGGAACGAATCCGCAACACACCACTTCCAGCGTCTTACGAGGTATTCGTCAGACTTCTGAACTGGTTATTTATCCTATTGCTGTTGTTGTACTTCCACGACTTAGGCCCAGAGTCACAGAGTCGTTTTGGAAGCGTGATGATTGTGGTGCTGTTCCTGATGGCCGAGCGGATCGGTGCCTATGTGGAAGGTCCATTTGACGCAGATTGCAGCAGCTTTTCATTACCTCTAAATAGCATCTGCCTCACAATCAGCCACGACCTGCTCGATCACGCTACAGACCATGTCCAACACCTGAAATCCGATGATCCAGTGCGCTGGGACTGATCAAAATAGGGCTATCAATCAGGTCATGGTTAACTTACGCCTAGATATCGATTACTGAATTCCCAGGCCACAGAACATCGATACTGATAATTCAAGCCAGCGATGCCAATTCTTTTGCAAGATGCATCAGTAATTGCTGCTCCCTCCGGAACTTTTGAAAGTAGTTTGTTCAGCGTGACCTCTCGATTTCGACCACTACCAACGATCGATAAATCATTCGCCAGAGCTCCAGACCCAAAGCCAAA
Source organism: Synechococcus sp. BIOS-U3-1 (assembly GCF_014279975.1). Lineage (NCBI taxonomy): Bacteria > Bacillati > Cyanobacteriota > Cyanophyceae > Synechococcales > Synechococcaceae > Synechococcus > Synechococcus sp. BIOS-U3-1. The sequence goes on from NZ_CP047936.1 coordinate 1,725,987, forward strand.
CAGCAAGAAGCTCAACAGAATTGCCATCAGGATTCTCATGACTAACTGGACTGCTTCCCCAGCAGTAGCCACAAAGAGAAACGGCAACCAACTCCTTGACACATTTTGATCTGCCCAGGAGTACGGGGAAGCCAATCAGACGATCGAACGCCGCCGCAGAGATCGCCTTCACTTCAAGCGACTGAGATCAACGAGTCATCGTCACTGAGGTCTCATAGGATGAACAAATGCAAGGACTTGTGATCAGCATGGCTTCCATCCTGTTTCAAATCACCCTCCCACTTGTTCTGGCCTTATTCCATTTCGTTGGACCGATACCAACCGACCTGAGCGCTGAGGGAGGACAGCTGAGTGCCTGCCCAGGCCCTGAGCACTGCGCAAGCAGCCAATGGCGGGTTGCTGATTCCTCTACCGCTCTAAAACAGCTGTCTCAACAGATCAATGACACTCCTCGGACTGAGATTATTGAGCAGAGCGCTACCTATCTGCATGCCACTTACAGCAGCAGGATCTTTGGCTTCGTGGATGACCTTGAACTTTTTGCATCCGATTCAGTCACTCTTGAGGCACGTTCAATCTCACGCCTCGGAGAGTCAGACCTAGGTGTAAATGCACAACGCCTAGAAGGCCTTGGCAAGACAATCGAAACCTCGGAAGCTTGAATAGGTCAAAACAAGATAATCCAATCAACGCTGTTGTTCATCTACTCAAATAACAGCGCAAATCAATTTAGAGAAAAGGAGACACGCCTCCGGCGAGGCCCTCTAGCTCCCCTTCACTGCGATAACTGAACTTATTAGCGGTGAACGAATAGCCGTACCCTTTAGCGATACTCACTACATCTTGAGATGACTTAGCTGCTTTAGTTGATCCTGAGTGCTGGGGTCGCCTCTGACTTTTCCTGGAAGGCCTTGAGTTACTCTAGGGACATGCGTAACAGGATGATTAAGCAGTCATAGCAACAGTCAGCTGCGGTGTCTTTGGGAAATCATTACAACGCTCAATTGTGCAAAGTATTGGAGGGAGTTGTATAGGAGTGATTATGGATTTGGGGATGTTGCCCTGTTTGTCCGGTAAATGGTTTGAAGCAGATACTCGGCAGGACCAGGGCTGGAATGTTTGGAGCGTCTATGACTCGGGTGCTTAGCGCGGTCACATGCGGCTCAACTTGCAGTTGAGCATGACATCACAAAGCCCTGCGTCTAACATAGAGTCACCAAACTGGGTTCTACAGATCTGAAATGACTTTATCCACAGTTCTTGTGTATGTTTCCATACCATTTGTGTTGGTAACCCTGTACTTCGGTACAAGGGGTGGTTTTTACAATACGGATAAGTATGACGGAGACGGAACCGCCCATAAAGTCCTGAAGTGATTTAACAAGAACGGTTGGTTAGATAAAACTTAATTCCAAACATCATTGTTTAAGCGCGGCGGAATCAGGGTAAATTCCCTTCAATTCTGCGTACATGCCTATTGAATACCCCTTAACTATCTGTTATTAATTTTTTCGTTAAGAATATATGCATTCCAGCAAAATTCCGAGGACTTGCTGTTCTCACAATTTAGAAATTCAACTCCAGAAAAGGGGTTGCCCTTCATAGGCGGGATATTGTCATAGTCAGATCGAACAGCAAATAGACCTTTTGCATGTCCAGAGCAAAGGTATCTAGTTGAACCACTTGGATTACCTGCTCTTCTTGCCTCCAAAGTTAGCCCTCTAGCGTTCCAATCAGCAGCAGCCGGGATAGCTACCAGAGAACCTGAGGCGGACAGCAGAAGTCCTAGGACAAACAACTTGAATCGCATAACTACTAGGCAACTCTCCTGAATCTAGCCATCCAATTTTTAATGAATCAATAAAAAGCCCCAGGTGGACTGAGGTAGCTTTTGAGTTCTTTGGCTTGTCAGAGAGGGGCAGTGCGCCGAGAAGGATTGGAAGTTTCATCTAAAAATTATTAGTTATAGCTTAATTAATTGGTGGGTATTTGTTCTTGCAAATCGTCACTATCTCTTGAAATATTTCTTTAAAATCTTGGTCTGCATACTTAACATAGATTAGATCGGCCATACAGTCGCAATACTTTGCTTTCTGAATCTTGTAATCATCTTCCATTTTTTCAGTACCCATGCAGCTCTTTTTAAAGACAACAAACTGATCTGGGGCGACATCAGCAAAGACCGGAGTACCGCTAAGGAGCAGAGCTCCGAGGACCATTGATAATCTCTTCATTGGTTGTTTCTCTTTCTGTCATTAGCATATTACCTGGCTACCGTGTTTCTATCAATAACGGTCTAGGAAATAATGACTGAGACAAAACCAACTGGACTATTAGCTCAATCAATTGGCGCAGGTGGTGGATTTGTTGTTTCTACATCTGACCCTATTACTTATCAGAACATACAGACAGATTAAATCATTAACTTCAATCCTTAATCAACGGTTCTGGAATGATTGCTGCTCCTAACTACCGATGCTCCTGCTGTTAATGACTACGAAAAGGGATCAGGTGCTGACTATCGATGGTGGCGTGCTGAATATTTCTACTCATGCCTCAATTGTCGTCTCTATCCGTTTGCCCTTCCTTATCAAGACGTATTGACTATTCCAAGGCTGGAGGCTGTCTTTGATGAGGATGTTTATGCACAGCTTCAAGCACTCTCTGAAGCCACTGGTAAGAGCCTGAGCCTCCTTACCTCTGAACTAGTTGTTAAGGCACTGGAGGCTTGTAGAGCAGCCACTGATGGAGCATCAGTAATTGATCACCTGAAGCAAGCTCTGAACATGCTCCAAAACGCCAATTCAAACCAGAGCCAGTGTGATCCTCTGTCGCACTCTGTATCGTACAACTTATCTTTCGCGCCTGCTGTAAACCCCTCCCAACACTGCAGTCTCAGCAATACCAACCAGCAACAGATGTTACAGCTGGATGACTGCTGTGCCGCAGAGGTGTTGACTGAGCTCAAACACCTGAGCAGTTCTCATATGAGCTGCTCAAAAGTGCCATCATCCTGACTTGAATCCCTCCAGCATTCGCAGATTTATCTTCACCCTGATCACCGGATACCTGGCGATCTTTGGGTTTCAGCAACTCCCCTACGAGCTTGAGAATCGGTGGCTTGTCCTGATTCCGGTCTTAATCGTTGTTTATATCATTACCGTCTGGCTGGATGGGATATTTTTCAAAGATTCTAGTTTAGACACAACAACTCAACCCAAAACAAAGAAAGCTCTAAAGCAATCATCTAAAAAAGGATTTGGTGAATAAACAGTCAAAACTTACAGCTAAAAACGAACCAAATTAATCTTGGTAAGCACCTGAACTGCCGAGGCGTCCTCTCAGCACAAGAGCGCATTGCGGCGAGCATGAGCAGACTCAAGGGCAGAGCTGGCACCCTGCTTCGTTGTCATTGGCGGCAGGCATAGATGCTCAGAACCCTGCCTTCATCAGTACTCCGAGTTCCAACACGATGGCAATGCGCCTCGGCGGGTGGAGTTCTTGAACCCACATGAATCGTGTAATCGGCCTTCACTCCGCTTGCCAAAACAAAGACAAAAGCTGCCAAAGAAAGCAGAGACGCGATCAACCTTCGCATTGCCTGGAATCAATGAGCTCGATTCTGCCCAATTCCTGATCATCCGGTGGTCGCTTGCGGCGTCAAGCAAACGCCTGACTCAAACCCCTTGACCCACAACCAACCCATACATTAGTACAGGTGTACTGATAACTAGCGGGTCATGGACGAATGGGACTACATCGACGAAAGGGAATTACAAAACTGGAAGGGAGCCCGGATCTGCCTGACCTGCCAGCACTTCACCTACGGAGTAGATGCTCACTGCCGCACGATGGTGGCCTGCACACTCAGGCAGCAGTTGCTTCAGCAGGGAGACCATCTCACGAAGCGCTGCCGACACTGGCATCCCACCTGGCAGGACCAGGCGGGATGGTGTGCGGAATACGGCTGATCAAGTCCAATGCTTGTTTAGAGTCGAGGATCGACCTTCAAAGACCAACCCGGGAGACAGTTTCCCTCACCTGCAGGCATAAACAGGGCGATCAGACTCAACCAATGGTTGGGTTTGCGTAACCATCTGGGTCAAACTACAACGCAGAGCCACACAGTCTTGACACTGGCACGGTTCGTCATCGTGAACACTGGCATGGACCCGGACAGGGTGAAATCGACTGGTCATGGAAAACGACCTTTTCTATGTTGTGACGCGCTCTGCCGATTCCTGCCAGCAGATATCACAATCCTGTGATTGTTTTGCATGAATCGACGATCGGTACCGTCTTCAACAATGGAAGTCGCGGTTCAGGGAGCGATCGACTCAGCCAGATCAATGCTGCTCTGCAGAGCCCCTTCCGCCATGCCAAAGCCAGATCCCGCGATCCAGTCGCCACAGAAACCCACTCGGGCTTGATTGCACCACTGCAGTGCTTTTGGCATTCCTCGGTCCAGAGGTTGAGCAGCTCCCCAGCGCATCACTCCCAGTGAATGAGCGCTGGACGCCAGCCTCTGCAGTGATGGCCAGGGCCGGAGCAGCTCTGGCAACACGCTCAGCAATCGCTGTTCCTGAGCGGTCAGCAACAGTGGCTGTGTTTTGGGTGTAATCAACGCGCCATCATCGAGACCGTGCAGTACAAGGCCGAGGCGACCCTGCTGCTGTCGCTGAAGCACAATGCGTTCTACTCCGAATTGCTGCTGAGCCTGAGGCGTCAGCCAAATCTGTCGAGGGAATGGGTCAAGATCAATCGCCGGAAACTCCAGCATCAGATTCCAGCGGATGGTCGCGTTGAGGCCGGCAATCCAGGCGAGTGCTTCGTCGAGAACAGGATCATGGCCATGAGGAACAGCCTCACGCAACGGCACGTCTTGCCAACCGAGCATTGCAAGCGAACGGGGATGGGCGAGGAGCGTCCCGCTCAGCACAAGTCTCTCCGCGCGAAGCCCACCCGCAAACACCCAGCTCTCCTCAACTCTGGAAAGCGTCTGGACCCGCTCTCCAAAACAGGCATCAACATCCTTTCCACCGTCAGCAAGCAACGTCTCCACCACGGTTGCCATTGTGGGGATGCCACGCCAGCGAGGGCCTCGCAGCAAAGGGTGATCAGGCGCTTCAACAACATCTCCGTGGTGGTCCAGACCCACAACAGGATCGTGGTCAACGCGAACAACGCCGCGATTCTCAAGCGATGTGATCAACTCCCGTAGCTGCCCAGACGGTTCAGCCTGAAAACTCAGGGTTGGGGATCCGTGATCCAAACGCCAAAGAGGATCATCGCGCCGCCGCCTTGTCGCACAGCGTCCACCAGGTCCTCGCCCAGCTTCCAGAATGTGGACGGTCCCGCACCAGCCCCTGCGCCTCAGAGCCGCAACCAGCGCGCAACCGGACAGACCAGCACCGATAACAACGAGATCAACATCCTTGCCTGGCATAGAAACTGATCCAGAAGCCCTGATTCTGAACGAGCTCCAAAAAAAAGACGGGTGGCGGCCCGCCTTCAATCTCCCTAAGCGCTTCCCGGAGCAAGACTCCGCGCCAGCTCTTTATCGCGCCGATCGTTCCCTTACGCATTAGGAATCGATACTCAAATCATGGAACACGATCTGCAAAATTCAAACCCTTCAATAAAGAGCTGCGCAGGCGTTTGGGATCACGAAAGCAGGTCAGCAAAAGGCTAAAAACAAAATATTATTATCTAAAAAGAAGCAAAAACCTTAAAAAAAGAAACTGCAAAAACTTATCTAACTCAGCAACTTCACATTCAAATGGCAAATACAAGAATTAAATACATCATCAAATATCAATTTAACAAAAGGACTTTTACATCAGCACACACAACATTAATCAAGCAACAAATAATTAAGCAGCAAATGATCAAGAAGTAGCTTCAAGGCTTAGAGCCGATGTCATTCTTCGCTCTTCACTGGCCAAGAAATCAGACCACATACCCACCAAAAAACTAAGCGTTGACAACGCACGAACCTGTTCCTGAGAACCCGGCTTGGTGTATTTGAAATCCATGAACATCTGATCAGCGACAGATTGTTGTTCTTTACAGCGTGAATCGATCGACATCAATCAGCCCTTTGCTTTGACGGAAGGCAGGTCGGTGGGCTGCGCAAGCACAAAAACCACACCTGCTGTGATCACAGTGGTGAACGCGATGAGCCCGTAGATGGCAGCGGAATAATCAGTCATCATCAGGCCTATGAAGATCTGTAAAGAAGATAGTCCATTTGTAAAGCTGTGTAACTAGGTGGTTTTGCTCGTCTTCGCTCTCTCCTCATGGAATGTCCTGGGGGGCTGCATGAATGATCAACTCAAAACAGCTGATACCTCAGAGGCGAGGCCTGAGGCAGGGCTTTATGGCTAGGTTTTGAGCTGGCTTTTAACCAATATGACGCGCACGATTGCCGTAAGCGGTGCCTCAGGCAAAACAGGCTTCCGTGTCGCTGAAGAAGTTCGAGCTTCAGGCGATCAGGCAAGGCTGCTTCTGCGACCTGAATCTCAGATTCCATCCTCACTGGAGGGCTGTGAACAGCACCGACTCAGCCTGATGGATGCGAACGCCTTGGACGACTCTCTGCGCGGCGTGGACGCGCTGGTGATCGCGACAGGAGCACGACCATCCGTTGACTTAACGGGACCCATGAAAGTGGATGCTTGGGGCGTCGAGCGCCAAGTCGAGAGCTGCCAACGCGTTGGTGTAAAACGCGTGGTGCTGGTCAGTTCCTTATGCGCAGGGCGTTGGAAACACCCTCTCAACCTGTTTGGCTTGATCCTGGTTTGGAAGCGTGTTGGTGAGCGCAATCTGGAAAACAGTGGGCTCGACTGGACCGTGATCAGACCCGGTGGGCTAAACGAACGTGAGGAGAACCTTAACGAGGAAGGCGTGCTGTGGACTGGAGCTGACAAGCAGGACAGTGATTCAATCCCTCGTCGTCTGGTTGCACGCTGTTGCATCGAAGCCTTGAACACCTCCGATTCGATCGGAAAAATCCTTGAGGTCACCAGTTCCAAGCAGCAGCCCGTGGTGAGCTTGCAAGAAGCAATCGCCAGCTGTTGAGTCGTTAAGGGCAACCGAATCCTGACAACATCGAGAGGGCAGAACGCGAGGCATGATCATGCTCTCCTCCGTTTTGTCGCAGTTCTGTGCCCTGGAAGCCGGCAGAAGCCTGGACTAGCCTCTCTCCCCGATCAGGACGACGTCATTTTCGCGTTGTTCTGCAGGGAGGACGCGGCTCTGAACGCTGGGTTGAACTGGCTTCACTGCTGGAGCCTCAGGTACGACTCAGAGAAAGCTGGACGCAGCTTCAAGACAAGGCGCAATGGCAGAGAGGCTGGCAGCCGATCCCCCCAAACGACTCAGAGGGAATCTGAAGCCAAGGGCTTGGTTGCGATCACGGCAAAAAAAGGATCTCCCTTTGCACCAACCCAACCCAGTGGACCGGATTGCTGCGTCTGCTCAGCAACCAATTGAGGCTTGGGCCAGCCCTGAGCCATCATCACCTCCGCCACGTAGCGAAGGTGGTCGCCATCTCCACCGTCCGTCCAGATCTGAGGGGCTTTCGTGAAGAACATGCGATTGCTAAAGGCACAGATGACCTGCCCCCTTGGTCGGGTGATGCGCAGCAACTCAGCGGCCACGGCCTCCGGCTGCTGAAGATACTGCCAGCCGGCAACGATCAACGTGCAGTCAACACTGGTGTCGTCGAGGGGAAGGGTCTGGTCTTGGTTGAGGTTCTGCACCCAGTGACGATCGAGGCGCGGATTGGCCTTCAACTCCTGAGCATTCAGTCCATGACCGATTACCTGCTCGTAGCGCTGATCCTCCGGCAGGTGACTCACCCAGCTGCTCATCAGATCAAGCACAACTGCGCAGCTGGGGATGCGCTCGCGATAGAGCTGCGTCAAGCGCAGACGAAATGCTGCGTCGAGATGCTGAACAAAACGGGGATCGCCGTAAAAGAGAGCATCATCGCTGTCATCGAGCTTGAAGCGCTCGTTGTCGTTCAAGACCTGCACGACCACGGGAAATTCCTGCTGTCCAAGATCTCGGAAGATAAAGAAACCGGCGACGAAGCGCGTCCCTAATCGCTCGCTAATAAGTAGTTAGTTCCTGTCGTGGTGGTCAAAGAGACAGGCTCTCTAGCAATTGCTTCTGAGCTCGCTGTCCAGTGATGGCATGGGCCGCCATCGCGCCACTTGCGGCCACAGGCGGAATGCCGATACCGGGGAAGGTGCTGGCGCCACATTGAAGAAAACCTCGCAGGGGCGTCTGTACACCTGGGAACAATCCTTTGGCTGCCGACAGCGCTGGTCCATAACTGCCCTGATGCACCGACAAGAAATGACGATGGGTGAGGGGAGTTCCCTCCATCACGATCCGACAGCGGCTGCGCAGATCGGGGATGCGCTGCTCAAGAACCTGCCAGAACACCGAACAGCGCTGCTCACGCTGCTTGTCATAGGCCGCAGTTGAACGTTCCAAACCGCTCCAATGAGACCAGGGTTCGTTAGCGGGTGTATATGCATGCAGAACATGCTGACCAGCAGGCGCCATCGAGGCATCAAGCACCGACGGAATCGACACAACAACGGCATTGCGTTCGGCATTGATCCCCCGTTCCCAGTCTCCAACCCACACCGTATGAATAGGCAGGTCCTCGAGGCCAGTGGCATCAAAGCCCAGGTGCAGATGGAGAAAGGAGTCGCAGGAGGGAGTCTCCAGGCGTTGACGTCGCCAGGAGGGTGATGTGGCTTCAGGCAACAACTGCGCCGTACTCCAGGCATCGGCGTTACTGACCACATACCCCGCAGCAATTTGTTCACCGTTGACCAGCTCGACGCCAACAGCCCGATCACCATCCAATAAGACCTGCTTCACACGCGCTCCAAGGCGCAGGCTGCCGCCATGTTTCTCAAGTCCACGAACCAGGGCTTGCACAACGGAGGCACTCCCGCCCTTAGGAAAATCAAGGCATGCTTCAGGTTCAAACCATTCGCCGAACAGTGTTGCCATCGCTGCCGCATTCGTATCGGCCATAGGCATTCCACTGATCAAAAAGCAAAGCAGATCAACCCAGTGACGCAGAAAGGGATCCTGAAGATGGCGGTCCACCAGCGGACCAAAAGCACCGCTGAGATGGCGCAGAGCCGGTAGATGGGGGAGCAAACGACCGCTACGACGCAAGAGAGGTCCAAGACCGTCGAGCCCACCCGGCGGTAGTGCCAGTAGCGGCAATGCGTCAGCCGCTGCTGCGATGGGCTGCAACACCTCAGCAAAACGACGCCATTCCTCGACCACAGCCGTTCCACGCAGATCAGCAACAACCTGTTCAAAGCCGTCAGCGCCCACCCCTATGCGCAGATGTCCCTCAGGGAACAACACATCCCAGTCTCGATAGGGGATGACCTCGAGAGATTCATCCAAGGCTTTGAGAATTTGAGCCAGCGGGTTGCTGCTTGGCCATCGGCCAAGTCCACTCCAGAGAGACGGTCCTGATTCGAACTGATAGCCCTGCCGCTCAAATCCATGAGCAGCTCCGCCCGGGTGGCCATGAGCCTCGAGAACCAAGACCTCATGGCCAGCTCTGGCACAGAGCGCAGCGCAACAGAGACCACCAATACCGCTGCCGATCACGATCACCTCACACTTGGTGGTCATGGTGTGATCCGCTCGCTGACTGGTCAGTTCATAGCGGGTCGGAGCTCATTCCGACACATGAACATCGGCTGTCAGCAACGCGGCGAGCCGTGATTGTTCACAAACTGCTTCAGTGATCAAAGAGACGCTCTTAAAGCATTGATCGCTCTGCCTCTGATTTTGCTGGGCTTCGCCTGGCTTCAAGAACTAGTGGATCAATTGCTCCTCGGAGGTCGCTGGAACCTGGCGATAGGTCCTGGAACACCCTGGTGGAGCTTATTGACAGCTCCATTCAGCCACCAAGGATTGGGCCATCTATTCACGAACAGCCTGGTGTACTTACCGCTGAGTTACCTCGTGCTGGCCAGAAGCCAAAGGGCTTATCTGAGCATCTGGGTTGCCGTGATTGTGCTGGAAATTCCGGTCTGGCTTGTCTGGCCGGTTGGCTCGCACGGGTTGTCCGGAGTGGTCTACGGGTTATTGGGATATCTAGTGCTGATTGGTTTTCTGGAACGACGTCCTTTGTCGATCCTGCTGAGCACCATCGTTCTGCTGCTCTACGGAAGCGCCTTACCTGGCCTACTTCCCTGGGCATCTCCCAGAGGCGTGAGCTGGATTGGACATGCGTCAGGGTTTTTGGCCGGATTGCTGACCGCACTGGCGGTCCATCGATCACCTGCTCAGCTACAAGACTGATCGCGATCAGCACTCTCTTGTGCAGCTTGGGTTTTGAAAAGGAAACGACTAGAAAGGCGCACCGCGAGAACAGAGGCAGCAGCTCCGTAGCCAATAAAGGTGGCGATCTGACCAAAACTCCCCTCCTGATATAGATCGGCATGGAGGAGCAACCAGTCCACCATTGAGGAAGCAGTGCCCCAGATCACAACCCAGACCGAAACGTAGATCACTCCTCGGGAGGTGTTGTTCAAGACGTGAAAACCTGTGCTGAACCAACGCTAAGCGAACCTCAATCGCGTCTCAGCCAGGGATCGGCACCCACGAACCAATCACCGAGGTCATCAGCCTCGGGGCTGTACTGCTGGTCGGGTTCAGAATTGCGGAGATCCAGCTCTTCGAGAAAGCATTCAAGGCCTTCAAGACGGCGGCCTGCGAGCTGACGTCGCCTGGCCCGACTCAGCCATGAAGAGACGGTGCGATCACATTCGTCGAATCTCTGGAGATCAACACGATCCGAAAGGCTGACGCTTGAATCTTCAGCCATTCTCCTGAGGATTAACTGCAGCTTCAGACGGGTGCTGGTGGTGAGCATGGCCCGAATACTCCGAGCTGTTGACGTTGTGGATTTTCAGAGCGACATCGATGCCAACCAACCAACCCACTGGTTTAGACGGACAAGACAACAATCATTGGCTACAACCATGACAGCGATCAACATTGAGTGAAAGTCGATGAGCGATCAGGAACAGCAAAGACCCGTCGTGATTCAACAGGGAAGCAACGGAATTGGCCTGGTTCTTGCCGCATTGATTGTGGGGGGCGCCATCGTCTATGCCGTCAACATTTGGTCAAATACTCAGCAACAGAAGCTCAGGGCGCCTGCAGAAGCGATCCAGAAAGGCGTTGAATCAGTCAAGGAAGCAATCAAGCCTGCACCTTGAATGGTCTTGATCGGATAAAACCTTCTAAGAACCGAAGCTGACAATCCGGAAAAAGTACATCCAATATTCAAATCATCAATCAGCAAATGAAGAGCTTTGTTGCCATCGTTCTTTCGATCTCAACCCTGTTGGCAGGATGTACCGCATCGGATCGCTTTGAAGAAAAAACTTTTCTGAGCAATGGACCTTACCAACAAGGAACAATCGCGATTAACAGGTCAAAACTTCAGACAGTGGTGACATGGTGCAGCCCAACTCTGCTGCAAATGGCCGTTTACGACGATATTGAAGAGACCTACCCGATGCAATACGAGCGATTGGAAGGGAAGGACCACCCACTTCAGGTCTCTGTGACTGTGTTCCCTCAAGAGTTGCCGTTCAGTTATGCGGAGGCATACAGCACACCAACAGATGTCACTAGTGTCTGTAGCCCCGCAAGCATCCAAACGACCCTAAGCACTGAGACAGGCAACTCAGCGAATCTCGACAAAAGCCTGGGGCAAGCATTCGAGGTCAGAAGCGATAAGCCTGTAGCAGTGAGGGTGGACTGCAATGCAGGCAAAGCTGGCTATTCAGAAATCAATCAATCTCGAGGTCCTGACTATGGAAAGAATGGAGGCGTTGTACTGATCCCGGCAGGCGAATCATCAAAAGTCAAGACAGAATGCAAAACCGATATTTTCTCTATTCAGATCAGTCCAACTCAATCATAAAAAACAAGAGTCCGAAGCCACTGCTCACTATTCAAAGCACTGATTTACTCAGCAGGCAGCACAAGACGATACTCAATCCTCTTGTATCAACGCTCATCAAAGGATTTCAGCACCTTATCAAGCACAATAATGTTCCTCATATGCTGAACTTCTGTAAGACCATTGACTCTCATGAATTCAGCGAGACGATCCGGAAAGTCAATAATCTCGCGACCGGTGCCAACGAACTGGTGAAAAGCTTTCAGCAACTCATCCTTATTATCCGCACGCTGAATGGCACAGCAGCACCAATTGATGGCCGCATGCTCCTGAAGCTGGTGATCTCGAACCTGCAACCTAAGATTTTTTATTGTTGATTTTGTTCTCCTTACATAAAAAGCCCATGCCAGGCCAAGACAAGCCAAAACAATTGTCTGTAACACACATACAAGGCAACTAGAGGCAGACTAATCAAGCGGGAAGGTCATGTCATTTCGCAACACCCTTTGACTCAGAGGCAGACTCATCAATGACAAGTGACTTTTGACTCGGCTCTTGCTCTTCAGCCGACTCTTGAAAGACGATGTCAATTTCAGCGACCCAGGCAACGATCGCAATCAAACCGACAACAGTTCCAACCAATAAAGCAATCCGTCGATTCGACATGTTAATCACTGAGTAGTGCGCTGAGACTAAGAAAAAAGACAAGTTGCTGATGATCACAAAGGGCTATTTGCAGGCCCATTGCCACCAGCTCTGTGCGACCGAAGATTGATCTATTTTCTCCCATTTTCTTTCGCCCCTTTGTTTTATTCCTATTTTTTTACATTCAATGGCATAAGTGAGTACATAATCCTTCTCAACCTCGTCTTTAGGACTGGTCACGAGGACCTTGATCACAACTTGATTGCCCATTCGGGAAAGCACTTGACCGTAGTAAGACTGTTCGTCAGCAGCAGTCGTCATATAATCCCAATTTCCCTTTCTAAGGTCTTTAGCAATAGCCAATGCAGGTAACGCAAGAGCTAAACCAAGAGCAGCAGGAAGAGCGAAACTCATAGCCAGTAAAAAAGACAATGAATTATTAGCAATGGACGGACATTGCAGCTACCGACGTTTTTGATCGACATCTCAGCTATCACTTTAAAGATACGTTCCTTTCAAGCAGCGATGATGTCAGGAGAGGTTTGATTACGTTCGGGCTGTTCAATCAGAAACTGAATTAGCCTCCTTCCATTGACTGTTGGTGGCTGTGCTGGCGAAAAAGATCGCTGGCTTCATCAAGCTCACTGATGTCAGAACTGTCCTGAGTTTTGTCGTCTTGACGACGCTTCTGCTCTCGCTCCTGTTGCTGCTCTTCCCTGCGAACAGCCCGTGCATAGGCATCAGCGGAGTCAGAGCTGAGCCGGCGCTGTTCAGAGCTCATAGACCCTCAGTTCGCACATCCGCCAATCTCTCACCCCGCCAACGGCACTGCAATCATGGCTGTCGATCCTGAGCCGTGATGAACAAGCGCGAAAGGGCCAGAGTGATCCTCGACCGGCTGAACGAGCAGTATCCCGAGACACCGATACCCCTAGATCACAGCGATGCTTTCACGCTGCTGATCGCCGTTCTGCTCAGTGCTCAGTGCACCGACAAGAAAGTGAATGAAGTAACTCCAGCACTGTTCTCTGCTGGACCCACACCCTCTGCCATGGCAGCGCTGGAAGAAACAGAAATCCATACCCACATCCGTCAGCTGGGACTGGCGAAAACCAAAGCCCGCAACGTGCATAAACTCGCCCACATCCTCGTCAATATTCACGACGGAGACGTACCCCAGACCTTTGAAGAGCTTGAAGCTCTACCAGGTGTCGGCCACAAGACCGCAAGCGTGGTGATGGCACAGGCTTTCAATGTCCCCGCTTTCCCAGTGGACACACACATTCATCGTTTGGCTCAGCGCTGGGGGTTGAGCAAGGGCGACAACGTTGTGAAAACAGAGGCTGATCTCAAAGCTCTCTTCCCTCAAGAGCATTGGAATCGACTGCACCTGCAGATCATTTTCTACGGCCGTGAGCACTGCACCGCACGCGGCTGTGATGGCACCGTCTGCAAGCTATGCCGAGAGCTTTACCCCAAACGCCGCAAGCCAGTGATCTGGCGTAAACCCTGATGCAGGCCGAACACATCACTCCACCGATTGCCCTCACCATCGCTGGAAGCGATTCAGGAGGAGGTGCCGGGATCCAGGCTGATCTGAGGGCCTTTATGGCTTTCAGAGTTCATGGCTGCAGCGCTCTTTCATGCGTCACCGCACAAAACACGTGTGAAGTGGTTCGTGTTGATCCGATTCCGCCCGCAGGCCTCAAAGCACAGCTACAAGCCGTCAAAAACGACCTGTCTGTCGAGGCGCTAAAAACCGGAATGTTGCTGAATACAGAGCTGATTCAAACCACCGCAGAGCTGTTAAAGCGCTGGACTATCCCCAAGGTGATCGACCCGGTGATGGTCAGCCGCACAGGTGCTGTGTTGCTCAAAGATGAAGCGATCACAGCGCTTCGCCAAGACCTGCTGCCGCTGGCAACCCTGCTAACTCCGAATCGTCACGAAGCCCAGTTACTCAGCGGTCACGAACTGAGTGACGACAACGACATCGAGACAGCCGCCGCCGTAATCCACGCCCAGGGCCCGGCCGCAGTGCTGATCAAGAGTGGCAGCGATCGTTCCATGGGTGGCCGGGATTTGCTGTTCGACGGGCAACCTCACTGGCTTGAAGGGGTTTGGGTGGACACACCCCATACCCATGGCACGGGCTGCACGCTGTCAGCAGCCATCACCGCCGGACTTGCTCTCGGTCAGGATCTTGACGTTGCGATTACGGCAGCACGTGCGTACGTGAAACGTGGCCTGAAGCAGGCTTTGGCCATCGGTCAGGGGCAAGGACCGATCTGCCACTGGGCAGAAATCAAAGACATTAAAAAAAGTGATTAAGGGCAAAAGTCAATGTGCTGTTACATTGCTAAACATCCGCAACGGTCTCATGAATCAACAGCAAGCAGGCGATAAGTGGTTCCAGGATTCAGCGGCCCGCGCCATCCACGAACAACAGCTGGAGCAGGTGGAACGCTTCAATGGCCGTGCCGCCATGTTGGGCATCGTGATCGGCGTCTTGACGGAAGCCATCACAGGTCAGGGAATCGTCCACCAAATCGGACTCGGTCCTCTGGTTGATGGTTACGCCGCCTGCAGCGCCAAATACCTTCCCTTCTGTTTCTGACCCCGCTGAAGACCTGCAGGTCCCACTCCCCCTGCAGGTCTCACTCCTAGGTTGAAGTCAGTCGAACCAGAGGCATGGCTCGCAAGCGACGCAAACTAAGCAAGGAGATGGAGGCTGAGATCAAGGCAGCCGAAAAGAAAGTGGAGTTTGTCTCAGCAATGATCAGAGACATCCGCGAGGAAGACATTCAGAACGAGTTCGCAGAAGCCTTTGCTCAGGTCCACGCCGCATGCAGCCATCTGGCCGCGCTTTACGTCACCGAGGGGGTGACCGAAGAAAGCGAGGGGACCTTGGCTCTGTACAAAGGCCTACTGGAGAGGTTTGAAGAGGAATACGAGCTCTAAACCTGAGCGACAGGTCCCGACCTCACCCATGGCCGAAGAGCAGGAAGCCGGTACAACCAGTGCATCCAGTTCATTCAAGCCATGGCAGAGCAGGGCCCGACGACCCCTCCGACCTCAGATCCCCGTTGGTTCATTCTGATGATGGCCAGCCGCTGGCCTCTGGCTGTGGTCATCGCTGCATGGGCCGTTGCAGTGGCTGCCATACAAATTCTTCGCCAACCGATCCCGATTGGCTTGCCACTCAATCAGCCATTACCTGTTCGACTCGTCGGCGGCATCACCGTTGACCAACTCACTGCACCAGTCAGAGTGCAAGGCGAAGGGCCTCTGTCGATCGAAGCTGTCAAGGCTCTCCCTGTCACTGGAGACGTGGGAGTTCCCAAAGGTGTCACCGTGACCCAACCTGTCGCGATTAAGGGTGGCGTATCCGTTGAAGGTCCCGTCACGGTGGGAGAAGTGACAGCTCCTGTCAGCGTGAATGGCAGCGACGGAGGTCCTGTCTTAGTCGGCACTCCCGACGGGGAACTGCTGAATGTGACCGGAGGAGTGAAAGTGGATTCTGTGGGAGGCAAGATCAACGTGCAGCTGCGCGACGCCGCCAAATCCGTCCTGCCAATTCCCTGAAGCAATTCCCTGACACAATGCCCACGCCTTTGGACAGCGACCTGAAATCTCTGAATCTTGCAGTGGTGGGGCATCAAGAGTGGGTCACCTTTCTGGAAGTCGACGCACTGCCGAAGCCAGGCAGGATCGGTAGAGCTTGCCGAGATCTCGAAGAACCTGCCGGTGCAGGGGCTGTAATTGCAGTCCAACTGGCTCGCCTCACAGGTCAAAGAGTCCTCTTTTTCACAGCACTCGGCCGAGATGCGATCGGCCAACGCAGCGAACAACGGCTCAGAGAATTGGGAGTTGAACCAGTGGTGGCCTGGCGCGACAAACCCAGTCGCCGCGGAATCAGCCTGATGGATCCCAGCGGTGACCGTGCAATCACGGTGATTGGGGAGCGCTTGATGCCCACGGCTAAAGATGACCTTGGCTGGGAACGGCTTGCAGATTGCGACGGCGTCTTCGTGTCAGCCACCGACTGCGATGGACTCCGTCAGGCTCGTCAGGCCAGAATTCTGAGCGCGACACCAAGACTGGGCATCTCGGTTTTACAGCAGGCATCAGTGCCACTGGACGCACTGATCGGCAGCGCTCTAGACCCAGGCGAACATGTTCCCGAAAACTCTCTTAATCCATCACCCGCCGTACGAATCGCCACGGAGGGTGAGGCCGGAGGCGTGCTGATTCCCGGCGGCCGTTTTGATGCTGTGCAACTGCCAGGCCCGATGGTGGAGTCGTATGGATGTGGTGACAGCTTTGCAGCAGGGGTCACCGCAGGACTGAGCGCTGGTTGGGAGACCCATCAGGCAGTCGTGCTGGGAGCGCAATGTGGTGCCGCCTGCGCCACGCGCTTCGGGCCTTACGGCGAACACTGATCAAGGCCATGCAAAGAATGAAATTTGACTTCTCAAACGAAGAGTTCAGCGAATTAATTACTGCTGCGAAGGAAGCACAGGTTCGCTGGAAAAAAGCCAGAACTTTATGGAAAGTGGGTCATCACGCCTATCTCAAACACAATGAGCAGGAACTGACGAACAACATCAACCGGTTTAAGCAAACCGAGAAAATGCTGCTTGATCGCTACAAAAGCGTGACTGGAAACGACTGGCATTGTTGAGCGGGCAATCACAATGACCTGTGTCAATGCAGAACGACTGAGGCCAAATCTCTGGCGCGCAACAACCAGTCGTTCACACGCTCAGCGGAAGCTGCCTTGAGCTGTCCCGCTTCAACATCGCAATAGAGAGCAGCAATCTGCCATGCGCTGGTATGTGGATCATCCACAGAACGCGGGATCAGATGCAAATGCAGATGTCTGAGACCTTCACCAAACGCGATGGCATCAACACGTTCGCAGCCGATGACCGCACAGACCAGCTGGGGGGCGCGCTTTGCACAACAGTGCACCACTCCCGCGCTTTGTCAGGCGCAATGTTCATCGAACCGCGGGAGCAGGACGGGGATGGTGTCGTAGCAACCAAAGATCGCTGCGTCAGAGCTCATGAGCCGTTAACTCAACCTGATCGCCATGGAGAGCACAGATAGGGCACGAAGCTACGGCTGGCGGAGAAACCATGGGCAGCGGCAACGACCTGAGCTCACTCTGTCTGCGTCCCAGAAAAGGAGGAGGTTTTCGATTGCAATGGGCTCTATAAGACAGAGAAGCAGAGGGGCTTGCCTTCATGTCCATCCGTATTGGCATCAATGGCTTCGGACGCATTGGGCGTCTTGCCTTCCGACAGGCCATGGCCTGCCCCGACGTGGAGGTGGTGGCCATCAACGACCTGATCGATCTCGACTATCTCGCCTACCTGCTGCGTTACGACTCAACGCATCGTCGGTTCCCAGGTGAAATCAAGGTCGTGGACGGGCACTTAATCGTGAATGGAAGCCACATTCGCGTTACTGCCGAACGTGACCCCCGCCAGCTGCGCTGGGGTGACGTAGGAGCCGACTACGTGCTGGAGAGCACCGGGTTCTTTCTCACCGACGAAACAGCACGTCAACACCTAGATGCAGGGGCCAAACGCGTCGTGATGAGCGCTCCCTCTAAGGACGACACTCCGATGTTCGTGATGGGGGTCAACCACAGCTCCTATGCAGGTGAGGAGATCGTTTCGAATGCGAGCTGCACAACGAACTGCCTGGCCCCACTCGCCAAAGTGGTGAACGACCACTACGGAATTGTCAGCGGCCTGATGACCACCGTGCATGCCACCACGGCGACACAGAAGCCGGTGGATAGCCCTTCGCTCAAGGACTGGAGGGGTGGACGAGGAGCAGGCCAGAGCATCATTCCCAGTTCCACAGGTGCAGCCAAAGCGGTAGGTCGCGTGATTCCGGAACTGAATGGAAAACTCACCGGCATGGCCTTCCGAGTACCCACTCCGGATGTCTCCGTGGTCGACCTGACCGTGAATCTGGCCAAACCAGCAAGCTACGAGGAAATCAAAAAAACAATGAAAAATGCCTCGCAAAACGGTCTTTCAGGCATCCTTGGTTACACCGAAGATCCGATTGTTTCCAACGATCTTCTGGGAGAAAGCTGCACCTCAGTGTTCGATGCAGGAGCCGGTATGGCACTGAATGATCGGTTTATGAAACTGGTGGCGTGGTACGACAACGAGTGGGCTTACAGCTGTAAATGCATTGACTTGATGCAGCACATGGCCAAGCATTCTGCTTGAGCCAGAGGGAACAGAAAAGTCAAACTATATTGATTAAAGAGCCCTTTCTAGCTGTTGCATCTCAATCAAGCGTGCCAATGCTTGTTGACATGTCCAGCGCAAGGGAACCCAAGGTGCCGATGAAGAGAGCTCATAAAGAAGGTCCATCTGGTCATAAAGTTTTAACTCAACGCACGCCCATGCCGCTGCAATTCTTGATTTCGTATATTGGGGAGTCGTTTCAGCAAGGGCAGACCGAATAAGATTACTTTTTTCGCTGATTTTACGCAAGCCAACAAGACAACTAAGGTAATAGTGGGTTACATAATCGGACCATAGTCTTTCCTGCATACTCTCAATCAATTCAATACATTCACTGCGATTAATCCGCATCAGGCTCGCTGCAGCACCGTACTGTCGAGCTTCATCGCGATGGCTGAGATTTTGCTCTATGTCAGCAGGATCTGGTCCACACTCCCACTCAGAACGAATATCCAACAACAAAGGATCATCTCGAAGCAGCTGTTGAAACAAAGCCTGGTTTTCAGCTTTTGAAAGAGTCTGATTGGCGTCAACGATCTGCAAAAAACTCTTCGCTCGAAGCGACATGGATACCGGAGCCCGAACCAAAACAGGCAGGAGACTTTCATCCCCAGAATCACCAATATCAATCACCGCAGATCTCCTTTTACCAGCAACCAGATCGTTGAGAGATGCCACTAATGGTTTCATCAAAACAGATTCGCCATAAAGGGAAGCCATATAAGCTCTGGCAGCACCGGAGATCAAAAGACTTTCATGGTCACAACAATCAACGATGCAAGACTTCGAGCGACGACTCTTAATTCCAAGTCTTGTGAAAGTTTGGATCACTGCACGAGTTTGTGTCACTTCCCCATTTAATAATTCCAGAAGACGATCTTCTTCTGCTTCAATGGGGCGCCATCCAATTCTAGTCAAGGCCGACAGTGCATTAATCACGGCCTCAGTGTCACTGCACCCCAAGACATCAAAAAGAGCAGGGATGGATCTTGGATCTTTTCGTCGACCTAAAGCCTCAACAACCTTACGCCTGGTAATTCGGTCAAATAATTCGTCGACTTTGAGCTCATGCGTCGCTCGAATCAAAGCATCAAGCGTTTTATCACTATCAGAAAGCCCTAATCGAGTCGCTGCAAAATAGCGATCAGCTGGCCTTTCAACACAAGCTGTGTCAGCAAAAAGCAGCGAAAGAGCATCAGCCTCTGACAGTCCTTGCACTAAAACATCAAAACGCTCTGCCATAACCAAACAAATGGCTTGAGAAAAGCTATCAGAGAAAAATTCAAAATTTCTCAGAAAAAGCAACTCATAAAACTATTTTGAATAAAGCAGAAACCAATACTTTAAGAAAGAAAGCATCTCACAAATACAAGAAATAAACCACTGAAAAAGTCGAATTCACAAAAACACAATTGCACAAAACCATAAAAACTACTCAGCGCAACATAGCTCCACAAAAAAATATGGAGTCCTAGGCCCTAAAGGATAAAAAAACGATTTAAAGAACTACTTTGAGCGGCGATCGATCAATTCGATGAGATGAGCATCATGCTTATTACAAAACTCAGAAACGCACTCACGCAAGATATGACCGATAGAAACTGATTCGGTATAGCAGAGAAGCTTTAACTTCTTATGCAGATCGTCGCTGAGCTCAAATGTGACTCTTTTCATCTGCAGACAACTGACATGACAAGAGTGCGAAACACGGGAAAGTCCCTTATAAGCACATTTTAGTTGTTTTGATAAGAAATGGATACCGATGATCGTTCAGTTTACAAAGCTAAACAGCAGTATCAAATGGATCTGGTGTCGCCAGTCCTTGACCTGAAGAATCAAATGCTATGAGTGGCTACCGGAAACCAGGTCTTGAGCAACTTGCAAGACCAAAAATGAATCCAAAAGCACTAAGCATTTTGGAGCGTCTGACTTGGCAATTCTCCGAAACTATTGAAGTATCTCCGGGCATAGCGCCCCGCGTGCTTAAAACCATATCGAACAGCAACTTCACGAATCATGCTTTCTTCAGCGACCGACTGGTACTGACATCTCAATAAAGCTCGTCTTGACTCCTCCATACGTACTTGCATCATCATCTCAATAACTCCCATTCCAAAATTTTTCTGACAAACTCGATAAAGTGATGCTTGTGCAGTATCAAGAAATTGGCAGACATCACCCAATGTCATAGGAGCAGACATTTTCTCAGTATCATGAGCTAAACGAACAATCTCAGATAAAAGTGTATGATTTTTAGTTTCACCTTTTTTATAGGCACGTGACCTTCCATCTTCTAAACAACAAATAATGAGATCATAATACTTCGAGGGACTGGATATTCCAGATTGGAGATCTTTTCTTGCCAACCTTTTAAGCTGATTACTCAATTGATCCGAAACTTCCAGTCCCTTATTACTTGTCAGGTTTTGAATACCAACCTGAGCATTACAAGCAATCATTGCCTCCATCAACGAGGCTTTGTCGAGCATGCAAGCAGTCGAAGAACATAGTGGTGAATACTTTCCCCATGATCCACCCGGAGACCCATTGTAAGTATTCAAACCTCCAATACTGTTTGCTTTCATCTCATATCCCTCACAAAGTCCCATTGGAGCAACCGAATTTTTCAGTGGTGTGATCCAATTAAAATCAACTGACCAATCAGTTCCCCATCCCTCATAAAGAAGTGTTTTTGATGCCTTAATTTCCGCAATTGAAATGCCAGATGCCATCGAATGAGTCATGCTGTAACTCCCAGCCCCAGAATCAAACTGTGTAATTCTGGTCAGCTGCCCCAACTCATTCAGAGTTTCTGAGAGCTGAAGAGGATCTGAATAAGGTAGAGATAACTTCATTAGTTTCTGAACCTCAACAAATCAGAGACAAACACAGTCGGCTTACTTCCCTTTTCGATCGTTTCCTCTGGACTCTGGGAGAAAGTTTTGAAGTATAACCTTTTAAAGGTATTCCAATTCTTAAATCCATAATATTCAGAGTTGTTTTTCATTGTAAAATATCGCAAGCCTTTAGGAACATGTGGATTCAAATATGATTTTTTTACTTGTTCCAGTCTGATACTTTTGATCAGTTCAAGGATGCTCATATCGAAATTTGATCGGCAAACGTCGCTCAAAGACTTTTCTTCTGAATTAAGAAATTTAGTGATGTCACTAATACTCAGGGGAGGCAATCCCAGCCTATCTTCATGCAACAACTTGACCAGATCTTCAATCAGATCAGTTTTGTCTGATCGTTCCGTAATAAAATTATCGTGATCAGAGGATTCTTCAAGCGTTGCAATCGCAAGATCATAAAAACTTTGTCCGCACTTAAGGCCATATTCAAAATGCTTTTCGAATAGACGCTTCAACTGTTTGGTGCATTCACTTTCAGAATCAATGCCTATGCACTCTTCTAAACGTGCATAAGCGTTATAAGCATTCATTTGATCAATCTGCTCTTTTAATTTTTCCCACTTCAAGCTCATGCAGCACAAGACTGTGTTCGCGCCAACAATGTCCCATGTATTACCTCCCGCCTTATTCAAACGGTTGAATCCAGCAACGCTTAGATTTCGCATTTTATGGCCGCCAATAACAGTACTGGAGAACGAATCTCGTACTTGATCTCTAATCCAACAGAATGCAACTGAATTTTGATTAGCGTCTTCTTCATATAACAGTGTCTGATTAGACTTGAAAATTTCTAGATGAACATTCTTAATTGGAGCGCAAATTGAACTTGTTATAAGTTCTCCTTTGCTCAACTGTGTGACATTACATTTGAAATTCGATTTTGAATAATATTCAGCATAGTGATTCTGGCAGTGAGTCTCCATGCCAAGCAAGTCGCCAAAAACATATTCCCTTGCTTTCCTTGCCTTCATGTCCGGCGTGGAGCGATCCAAACAAATTTTTGTTCCGTAAATCTATAATGAAGATCTGCAGTCGTCAATCTTTGAGCAAACTTCGAAATCTGAAGACAACAATCTTCTAGCGAGATTCTGCGGAAATAAGCCAATACGTTACAGTTTTTATGGTTAAAGCCTTGTCCGCCGAGCGTTCGCAGCCAGTCTTGAACAATTAATTGTGCAAGAGCAGAACTCATAGTTGTGAGCTCGCGCCAGCAATAAGTGTAATTCTACGATTAGCCATTATTTAGGTCGCTTTTTCAAGTAAAAATGATTGAGATGCAATCATCAGATGAGCAAGTCTGCACTGCATGCTTTTATCGACAGGGCAAGGGTCGACGAAGATTTTAAGTCTCAATTATCTGAGCTTGGGCCACAAGAAATAATTGATTTTGCAACGCAAAGCGGATTTCACTTTTCCGACGAAATCAAAGGTCGGTTTATCAACCGCTGGGCTGGTGTTTACTTCTGTCCACAGGCAATCGAGGTGGGCATTCTTTGCCCTGGGTTAGTCCCGAAAGGATATATAAATCTGATTCACTATGCTCAATCAACCTGCAGTTCGACTGAACTCAAAGAAGAAGAGCATGATTTTAGAGCTGGCAAAAAATACTAAACTTATGCCATTACCAAGCAATTTATACAATGCAATTACTCATAAATCCACTCGTTAATCATTAAAAGGATGCCAACATAGCCTGCTTGCTAAGACCTTTAATTACAGCATGAGTTGTCTTGTCCCAGGTCTTGGAATTAGCTGATTCCGATGAACTGATTGATTCACAAACTCATGAACTAATTGTCCAACAAAAAGCCCCCTCGTGAGAGGGGGCTTTCCGATTCAGTTGACCTGAATCGTTTGTTGATTCCAGATCAACCGATGGCAGGTGCTTGCAGAGCCACAGGTGTGGACTCAATAGCAGCCAGGTCGAGGGGGAAGTTGTGAGCGTTGCGCTCGTGCATGACTTCCATGCCGAGGTTGGCGCGGTTCAGCACATCAGCCCAGGTGTTCAGGACGCGGCCCTGACCATCAAGGACAGACTGGTTGAAGTTGAAACCGTTCAGGTTGAAGGCCATGGTTGACACGCCCATGGACGTGAACCAGATGCCGACAACAGGCCAGGCAGCCAGGAAGAAGTGCAGGCTACGGCTGTTGTTGAACGACGCATATTGGAAGATCAGGCGACCGAAGTAACCGTGGGCAGCCACGATGTTGTAGGTCTCTTCTTCTTGGCCGAACTTGTAGCCGTAGTTCTGGGACTCGCTCTCGGTTGTTTCACGAACCAAGGAGGAGGTCACCAGTGAACCGTGCATGGCGGAGAACAGTGAACCACCGAAGACGCCAGCCACACCAAGCATGTGGAAGGGGTGCATCAGGATGTTGTGCTCGGCCTGGAACACCAACATGAAGTTGAAGGTGCCGGAGATGCCCAGGGGCATGCCGTCAGAGAAGGAACCCTGACCGAAGGGGTAAACCAGGAACACGGCCATGGCTGCAGACAGCGGAGCGCTGTAAGCAACGCAGATCCAGGGGCGCATGCCGAGGCGGTAGGAAAGCTCCCACTGACGCCCCATGTAGGCGGAGATGCCGATGAGGAAGTGGAAGACAACCAGCTGGTAAGGACCGCCGTTGTACAGCCACTCATCAAGAGAAGCAGCTTCCCAGATGGGATAGAAGTGAAGGCCAATGGCGTTCGAGGAGGGAACAACAGCACCAGAGATGATGTTGTTTCCGTAGATCAGAGAGCCAGCAACGGGCTCACGGATGCCGTCGATGTCGACGGGAGGTGCTGCGATAAACGCAATGATGAAGCAGACGGTGGCTGCAAGCAGACAGGGAATCATCAGCACACCGAACCAACCCACATAAATGCGGTTATTGGTGTCGGTGACCCACTGACAGAAATTTTCCCAGCTGCCGCGGCGACCGCTGCGGATTGCAGTAGCCATGAAAGGAAAGAGAACGGATATGAACCAGGCTTCCCAAAGGGTCAGCCGTGATTCGAATCAAGGCTATGGAGATCCTGACTCCTGACCTGGCAATCACATCATTCGAGTCAACTCGCAGCATTCATTCATGACGACTTCATGAAGGCTTCATGAACAAACCTGAAGCAGTTCAGAGCTATCCAGCTGAGTCAACAGGAATCAGGCGGGTGTGCAGCGGTTGCGGTCCTGAATCCATTCACGAGCCTGCTGGGCAAACCCAGCGAGATCGAGCCGCTCCTGCTCTGCAGCCCGCGCCACCAACAGCGGTGCCTGTCGCTTGAGCTCCTCCAGATCGGGCTCAGTGACACCGGCATTGAGGGCCATCCAATCAGCCATGGAAACGCCCACCACACGGGTGAGGTAAGCAGCACTCAATCCCTGCATGGCCCCTGCGGCAATCCAGCTGGCGCCATCAAGCTTGGCCAGCCCGAGTAGCGCCTGGCCACTCAACTCCACAACACCCTGGGCCAGGGCAGCACGGCCCAGCTGCCGGGCCACGACCTGGAGCACCTCGGAACTCCAGGGACAGCTCCAAATCGTGGCCATCTCCTTCACCATCAAGCCATTGCCCACGGCAACAGCCAACAAATCAAGAGAGGGAACAGGTGAAGCGATGACAACCCCAGCCACGATCCACTGACTGCGCTGCAGCAATAGACGGAATCTCTCCCTCCGCAGCGTTTCAAGATCAGCTTGCCAGCACCGATGCAGGTTGCTGAGAAGGCGTTGACGGGTGCCCTGTCGCACCCGTTCCGCACTCAGCAGCTGTTGACGGACCGGCTGGAGCACACCACGCAGTTCGATGGCTGCACCGGACCAAGGGAGCAGGCACTGATGCCATTGCTCAGGCAATTGGCATCGCAAAGCCCCCAGATGGCCTTCAGCAGATCTATCGGCTGAAGAGTGCAGGAGCAGCCAAACCGGACGATCCGCAGGCAGCTGGTCCAACCAGAGCAGGTCCGCAGCTCGCAAGGGCAGAGGCAGCACATGCAGCAGCACATCCAGCTCCTGCAGATCGTCAGGCCAGCACCAGGAAGTGGATGTCACCGGCAACGGCTTGGCCAGGCAGAGATCGAGCGAATTCACTCCAGCCAATGCCTGTTGCAACTCAAGAGTGGCGGGTAGAGCGGATCCCTCAGTCGCCACAACACCGAGACTGATTGGCGCATCGAAGCTTTCGATTCGCCGCAGCTCAGTTTCACGGGGAGAACGCAATCCCTGAAGCCCCAGCGCCACCTCAAGCTCCGCGAACTGATTCAGCACTTCTTCACAGCGCTGAATCCAGCCTTTCAGTGATGCCGGCTCTCTGAAGCTGGGTTGCTTTGGAGGCCTGGACAACCACCACAGACCTGCGGCAGCAGCAGCAACGCCGAGCCCACCCCCAGGAACATGCACCACTTCCGACAGCAGCCACTGACCGGTTCCGATCACGCCGACCGAGAGCAAAACGCGCCGGATCAAACCAGATGTGATGGTTCCATCACCCAACGGCAAGGAGCGGATCAATTGCATCGGAAACGGCACTGGGATCCTCCAGATCTGGCCTTCTTAGCTCACCTCCAGTGATACAGCCCAGAGAATCCGCAGCCTGCAATCGATCAACAAGCTGATCCGGCCTGGCACACACGAAGCCGGCAAGGAGCGTGAGGAGCTGGCATTAGGCGCACGCGAACACGGCCAAGTTGTCTGAAACGGTCAAAGTCACTGCCAGAAGAGCGGTGATGCGTCACACTTGCGCCTGACTCCAGGCCCCAGGCCATGACTGATTCCTACAGCGATTCCCGCCACCAGGGCGGACAGGGTGATAACGGCCGCGATGGCGGTCGAGGAGGCCGCGGTGGACGTGGCCAGGGCAACCGTGAGGGCGGTGGCTTCAGAATCAGGCTGAGTGACAACGAAATGCGCTCTGCACGAGCTCTCCAGGAGGCCTTGAATCTCCGTTCAACCGTTGCCGTGCTGGGCTTCGCAGTGCGCGCACTCGGCCAGATGCTCGAAGAGGGGAAGCTGGAGGAGCTGGTGGCTGCTCAACGGGCCCAAAGCAATCAGGGCAACCGTGGAGGTGGCCGACGTGATGACGACCGTGGCGGACGCCGTGAGGGCCGTGGAGAGGGTGGTCGTGGATCACGACCAGATCCCTTCGCGCGCCCGGCCAAGCCTCAGCCCGCCGCTCCGGAGCCCGAAACTGAAGAGGTTGTTGAAACAGCAACAGCTGCGGAATCGGACTCAACTCCTGAACAACCAGCAGCAGATGACAGTGCCAACCAGGACAGCACAACAGAGGCCTGATTGATGGGGCTGCCTCGTGTTCTTTCGGGCGTCCAGCCGACAGGCGCCCTGCATCTGGGCAACTGGCTAGGTGCGATCCGCAACTGGGTTGATCTGCAAAAGGATCACGACACTTTTTTCTGTGTCGTCGACCTGCATGCCATCACGGTTCCCCACGAACCGAATCAATTGGCCCAAGACACCTTGAGTACGGCAGCGCTGTATCTGGCCTGCGGACTGGATCACGAGCGCTCCACTGTTTTTGTTCAGAGCCAGGTGGCTGCTCACAGCGAGCTCTGCTGGCTGCTGAACTGCGTTACTCCTCTGAATTGGCTGGAAAGGATGATCCAGTTCAAGGAGAAAGCGGTCAAACAAGGCGACAACGTATCCGTGGGGCTGCTCGATTACCCCGTACTGATGGCAGCGGACATCCTTTTATATGACGCTGATCTGGTGCCTGTCGGGGAAGACCAAAAGCAACACCTGGAACTGGCCCGTGACATCGCTCAACAGCGAATCAATGCCCGCTTCGGTCAGGCTGACAATCCCGTACTCAAGGTTCCGAAACCACTGATCCTCAAGGAGGGCGCCAGGGTCATGAGCCTGACCGACGGCCGCAGCAAGATGAGCAAGAGCGATCCCAACGAGGGAAGCCGCATCAGCCTGCTAGATCCACCTGAGCTGATTGCCAAGAAAATCAAACGGGCCAAAACAGACCCTGAGCGTGGACTGGAATTTGACAATCCAGAACGCCCAGAGACCGACAACCTGCTGGGGCTCTACGCCATCCTCAGCGGCAATGGACGTGACGTCGTGGCCAAGGAGTGCGCCGAGATGGGTTGGGGCCAGTTCAAACCCCTACTGGCGGAAGCCACCATTGCCGCTCTTGAGCCGATTCAGGCGCGCTACCGATTGCTGATGGAGGACCGCGGTCAACTGGAGATAGTCCTGCAGAGAGGACGCGAGCGGGCGAGCGCTGTTGCTGACTCCACCGTCAAGCGGACGCGGGAGGCCATGGGGTTCCTCAGCGCCAGCTAATCAATCACGAATCAATTAAAAAGATTCGCTAATACTTAAACCCTGGTGAGAGCATTCAGTCCATGAAAGAGAGCTGAAGCGAGGGGTTGCAAGCCATCAGGCCGGTCTCGCGAGTCCAGTGACGGGATTCGAGTGAGCTTTTCTGCCTAGGCATATCAACGGCAACGCGTCAAGAGAGCCCTTGGTGCCCTCGCCATCAAGCCATGCCATTGACGAAGGTGGCAACTCCTTTGTTCGGAGTCACCTCGGTTGCTGCATCGATTTACCCAACGGATCCAGCCCCTTGCTCAGGCCGCGCCAAAAGTCATCGGTCTTGGCGCTATCAGCATTGGGCTCGGGCTTTCCCTTGGACAGAGCCTGCAGGCTGAGCGCTCCAGCGAACGCAATCAGCAGAACAGCATCGTGGCCGAGGCCCTGAAGCCGCAGCGATCTGCAAACACCACGACGGAGAACATCAGCACGGCGAGCGTCTCGGGCCAACCCGCATCGCATTACGCGATTACTCCTGAGCGTCGCGCACTGCTTAATACCATCCGCTTTGCCGAAGGCACCTGGAAGGATGGTCACGATCTTGGCTACCGCACCCTTTATGGAGGTGGTCAGTTTCAAGACCTCTCACGTCATCCCGAACGTGTTGTCGTCAAGCGATATTCCAGTGCAGCAGCAGGGGCTTATCAGTTCCTGCCAACCACATGGCAGGAAGTGGCTCTCAGACTCGACTTACCGAGCTTTGCTCCTGAGCACCAAGACCAGGCAGCGCTACACCTCGTCAGGAAGCGTGGAGCCTTGGAGGAGATTGATCGCAATGGTCTGACCAAAGCTGCAATGAATCGCCTCGCACCAGAATGGGCTTCCTTTCCAACCCACGCCGGACAAAGCGCGTACGGACAACCCGTCAAAAGCCATGCCGAGCTAGTGGCTTTCTACGTAACCAACCTGAGTCAGCTGCGCCAAGGAGCTTGATAACAAGCCCTCAATGATTCACGGCTGTACTGAAAGCAGCCAAAACAACTCAGGCCATAAGCTCATGAAGAGGCCCGCGACACTCGTGCGGAGAGAGCCCAAACTTCCATGACCAATTGATGCCAAGGAGCCATCGCCTTCATCGAGACGGCGACAGGTTCTGGGGAGGCTTGCAAGAGAGAACGCGTGGCAGCGATCGAACGTTTGCCGTCCGCAAGGCGTTCAGCCAACTCAAGACGATCACCTGTGGAAAGAACACCATCAGGACATTGCTCAAGCAATGTTTGACCCCTGGTAAACCAGTGATCAAAATCAGCGAGCAAAGAAGCAAGGAGTGACCCCAGTAAGTCACCACCTTCAACATCAGAGGACAAGCGAAACAAGCCTCACTCATTTGTGAGCGTACATCCACTAATAGGATGTCTGTGGCTTGCCAGCTATAGCAGCAGCCATCGATCAGATCTCAGGACTCACGCATCCATGCCCGTCGTCACCCTTCCAAACGGAACAACCAAAATTTTCGAAGGGCCTGTCACCATCGCAGACGTAGCTGCATCGATTGGCCCTGGGCTTGCCAAGGCAGCTGTAGCAGGAGTGGTGGACGGTGAATCCTTGGACATGGCCATGCCCATCGACAAGGATGTTGACCTGCGTTTGTTAACAGCAAAAGATGCTGAAGGAATTGACGTCATAAGACACTCTTTTGCTCACCTAGTCGGGCATGCAGTGAAACAGTTATATCCTGAAGCTCAAATGGCAATTGGACCTGTCATAAAAGACGGATTTTATTACGACATCGCCTATGACAAATCCTTCACTCCAGAAGACTTAGAAGCCATAGAAAAGCGAATGAAAGAGCTAATAGCAAAGGACTACGAAGTCAATGTTGAGGTGGTAAATCGCAATCAGGCAAAACAAGCATTTGAATCCCGAAAAGAGCCCTACAAATTGAAGATTGTAGAAGAAATACCCGATGGGGAGATGATCAAGCTTTATCACCATGAGGAGTACACAGACATGTGCCGCGGGCCTCACGTCCCTAACACGAGGCACTTACGACATTTCAAATTAATGAAGGTGTCTGGTGCTTACTGGAGAGGCGACTCCAACAACCAGATGCTTCAAAGGATCTATGGAACGGCTTGGGGCACAGAAAAAGAACTCAAATCACATTTAACGCAACTCGAAGAAGCCGAAAAAAGAGATCACCGTCGCCTTGGTCGCCAGCTGTCACTCTTTCACATCCAGGACAATGCACCTGGCATGGTGTTTTGGCATCCCCCTGGGTGGGCGATCTATCAAAAACTTCAGCAATATATCCGTAGACGGCTACGAGAGTCCGGTTATCAAGAAATCAGCACTCCCCAAATCGTTGACAGAACATTGTGGGAAAAATCAGGACATTGGGATAAATTTAAAGAGGATATGTTTACGACATCCTCAGAGAATCGAGACTATGCGGTTAAACCCATGAATTGCCCGTGTCATGTTCAAATTTTCAATCAAGGCTTACGGAGCTATAAAGATTTACCAGTCAGGCTCTCTGAGTTTGGTTCCTGCCACAGAAATGAACCATCAGGAACACTCCATGGACTAATGAGAGTCAGAAACTTTGTTCAAGATGATGGGCATATCTTTTGTTCAGAAGATCAAATCCAGTCAGAAGTATCAAGCTTTATCGATCTAGTTTTTGACGTCTACAAAACACTTGGATTTGAAACAATTTCCATTAAATTATCAACTCGACCTGAAAATAGAGTTGGGAGTGATGAAGTCTGGGATAAGTCTGAGAAGGCACTCCAAGACGCACTAGAAAATAAAAATCTAGAATGGGAATTATACCCAGGTGAAGGAGCATTTTATGGTCCCAAAATTGAATTCTCGCTGCAAGACTGCCTCGGAAGAGTCTGGCAATGCGGAACAATTCAGGTTGATTTTTCGATGCCTGATCGACTCGATGCAACCTTCATCGGTGAAGACGGGTCTCGACACACACCCGTGATGCTGCACAGAGCCGTTCTTGGCAGTTTTGAGCGATTCATTGGAATTTTGATTGAAAATTACGCTGGCGACTTTCCCTTTTGGCTTGCACCGGAACAAATTAGAATTCTTCCAGTGAGCGACGACGCAAGAGAATTCTCAGAAACGATCCAGAAAAAGTTACTTGGCCAGAGTATCGCAGCCACTGTGGATGAATCAGGTGAGCGACTCGGCAAACTGATTCGCAATGGAGAAAAAGCTAAAATCCCAGTATTGGCGGTAATTGGAGCCAAAGAAGCCGCTAACAATACCGTCAGCCTTAGAAGTCGAAAAAATGGAGATCTTGGAGAGATATCTGTTGACGAATTGATCGCTTATTGCAATCAAGCCAACAAAAACAAATCAGAGGATGCTCTGGTTGCAGCCGTACATTCATGAGACTCAGTGACTTGAACCGATTAAGAACTGCACCCGTTCTCAATTCAACAGACAAGGCTTTACTCATTCCTGAGCTTCAACAGCAAATGACTTTGTATAGCTGGTTCACCGCTGGAATCATGGCTTTAACAGCTGATCAGGCTGTTCAATCTCTCCGCCAACTTGAACAACATCAGGCCTGGGATGCGCATGACCTGATGT
Organism: Synechococcus sp. BIOS-U3-1; assembly: GCF_014279975.1. Classification (NCBI taxonomy): domain Bacteria; kingdom Bacillati; phylum Cyanobacteriota; class Cyanophyceae; order Synechococcales; family Synechococcaceae; genus Synechococcus; species Synechococcus sp. BIOS-U3-1. Next base: position 1,757,662 of record NZ_CP047936.1, read on the forward strand.
CCGATTCCGAACTGGATGGGCCGGTTTATCTAAAAGCCAACCAGAAAACATTGACCGCCAGATTGCGCATCGAGCACGGCCTCGGAGAAGGAATCCTGATCAGTGGCCATGGCAATGACAACACCGAGCCAAGCGCCACCTGGGGGCCGCTACCTCTTGATTTCTTTGCGTTCACCCCCTGATACCTCGTCATCCATTGGCGGGCGCATTCCAATTGGTTGCCGAGTTGCGACGCGAGCCCCAGCCTGAAGACAGCAGCCTTGATCCGCACCCATGGCAGCCAAGACCTACCTGGCAGGCGATCTTGGAGGCACAAAGACACTCCTGAGCCTCTACAGGGAGATTGATGGACAGCTGAAGAAAGAGCACAGCCACCGCTACAGATCAGCGGACTGGCAGGACCTCGAATCGATGCTTAAGCATTTTTTGAATCAATCCCCTGCCGACCTGCCAAAACCAACAACCAGTTGCATTGCCGTTGCCGGGCCTGTTCATCAGGGCAGCGCCAAGCTCACCAATCTGCCCTGGCAATTGAGTCAGACGTCTTTATCGGCTGCAACGGGTTTGGAACGGCTTGAGCTGGTCAATGACTTCGCTGTCTTGATCCATGGGTTGTCCCACTTAAGTGATGAACAACAGGTGGTGCTGCAGACGGGACGAGACAAAGCGACACCCGCCCCAGGTGGAACCGAAAATGGTCCTGTGGCCATTCTCGGTGCGGGAACCGGCCTGGGCATGGCGCGTGGATTGCCCATAGCCGGCGGATGGCTTGCCATTCCCAGCGAAGGCGGCCACCGGGAATTTTCGCCTCGCACCGAGGATGAATGGGAACTCGCTCAATGGCTGAGACAGGATCTTGGACTGCAACGGTTGTCCATTGAGCGGATTGTCAGTGGCACTGGTCTCGGACATGTGATGAATTGGCTGCTTCACCGTCAGCCGGAAACCGAGCATTGCCTGAGGGCTCATGCCCACGCCTGGCGCACAATGACTGCCGATCAACCCGGTTATCAGGATCTGCCGTCCTGCACCGGAAAAGCAGCCGCAAGCGGTGACCCTCTTGCTGGCGAAGCACTGAAACTTTGGCTTGGAGCCTATGGATCTGTAGCAGGAGACCTGGCTCTACAGGAGCTCTGCACCGGGGGCCTCTGGATTGGGGGGGGAACAGCCCCAAAAAACCTAGGTGGCCTCTGCTCCAAGCAGTTTCTGGAACCTTTACGGTCCAAAGGACGGTTCCGTTGCCTGATCGAAGGATTGACCATCCGCGCAGTCGTCGATCCGGAGGCAGGATTGTTTAGTGCGGCTTGCCGCGCACGTGATCTCGTGGAGTCGGGTGGGACACTGGCCTGAGCCGAGCAGCAGGGATGGCGCAGCCGCGCATAGGCCAGACCGTGGTGGTGGATGTACCAGCCACCACAGCCAACATCGGGCCGGGCTTTGACTGTCTTGGCGCCGCCCTAGATCTCAATAACCGCTTCACGATGCGACGCATCGAGGGCCACGGAGAGCGTTTCGAGCTGATCATCGAAGGACAGGAAGGCTCTCACCTGCGAGGCGGTGCTGAAAATCTCGTGTACAGAGCTGCTCAGCGGGTCTGGAAAGCTGCCGGGGAAGAACCGGTTGCCTTGGAGGCAAGGGTGCGTCTTGCTGTCCCTCCCGCCAGAGGACTGGGAAGCAGTGCGACGGCAATCGTGGCTGGACTTGTTGGGGCCAACGCCCTGGTTGGAGAACCTTTGAGTCGGGAGAAACTGCTGGAGCTAGCCATCGATATCGAAGGGCATCCAGACAATGTCGTGCCATCGCTACTGGGCGGCCTCTGCATGACGGCCAAAGCCGCCTCCCAACGCTGGCGCGTTGTGCGCTGCGAATGGATGAACAGCGTCAAGGCCGTTGTGGCAATTCCAGCGATCCGGCTGAGCACCAGTGAAGCGCGGCGCGCCATGCCCAAGGCTGTTCCTGTGGGCGATGCGGTGGTCAACCTGGGTGCACTCACACTTCTGCTCCAGGGATTGCGCACCGGGAATGGCGACCTGATCTCGGATGGGATGCACGACAGGTTGCATGAGCCCTATCGCTGGAGATTGATTAAAGGCGGTCAGGAGGTCAAGCAAGCCGCACTGGCTGCAGGGGCCTGGGGATGTGCCATCAGTGGTGCCGGTCCAAGCATCCTGGCCCTCTGTTGCGAAGAGCGTGGTGCGGCCGTCAGCCAGGCGATGGTGAAGGCATGGGAATCCGTTGGTGTTGCCAGTCGCGCGCCGCTGCTGAGCCTTCAAACAGCAGGCAGCCACTGGCAGCCCAAGGACGGAGGCTGAGGCCATAGCTGGGTAGAAGTACTCAGGAGAGGCCCCGGAGCTGATAAGTTCAATCACAATCTTGGGAGTTCCATGGACGCCAACCTGCCGCTGTCGGCTGCGTCCGACTCAGGGTTCCCCTGGCTGTCGCTGATTGTGCTGCTTCCTGCAGCGGCAGCGCTGTTGATGCCACTTCTCCCCGGAGAAGACCAGAACACCTCACCGATCCCACGCAATTTCACGATTGCCGTTCTGCTGGCTGATCTCGGCCTGATGATCGCTGCGTTCAGCCGTCACTATGACCCGCTGGACAGTCAGCTACAGCTGGTGGAACGCGTCAACTGGGTCCCTGCCATTGGTCTGGAGTGGTCCCTGGGAGCCGATGGACTTTCAGCTCCACTCGTCGTGCTTAGCGGTCTGGTCACGTTGCTGACCGTGGCCGCCAGCTGGAACATCACCCATAAATCAAGGCTGTATTTCGCACTGCTGCTCGTTCAGGCCTCCGCACAGGCCCTGGTGTTTCTGTCCCAGGACTTTCTGTTGTTCTTCTTGGCCTGGGAGCTGGAGCTGGTGCCGGTGTATCTGCTGATTGCCATCTGGGGCGGCCAGAACCGTCAGTACGCAGCGACCAAATTCATCCTGTACACAGCTCTGGCGTCCCTGCTGATCCTGATCAGCGGACTGGCCATTGCCAACTCTGGCGACAGCTTCACCCTCAACATGACAGAGATGGCCCAGCGCTCCTCTGGAGGCAGCTTCGGCCTGCTCTGCTACCTGGGCTTCCTGGTGGGTTTCGGTGTGAAATTGCCGATTTTCCCTCTGCATACCTGGCTGCCAGATGCCCATGGCGAAGCAAACGCTCCGGTCTCAATGCTGCTCGCCGGTGTGTTGCTCAAAATGGGCGGCTACGCGCTGCTGCGCTTCAACGTGCAGATGCTCCCGGAAGCCCATCTGGTGCTTGCCCCGGCTCTGATCATTCTCGGGATCGTCAACATTGTCTATGGCGCTCTCAACGCCTTCGCTCAGGACAACGTGAAGCGCAGGATTGCCTGCAGCTCAGTGAGTCACATGGGCTTCGTGCTGGTAGGGATCGGAGCCGTGGATGCTCTCGGTCTCAGCGGATCCATGCTGCAGATGATCAGCCATGGTCTGATCGCAGCGGCGATGTTCTTCGTGACGGGCTGCTTCTACGAGCGCACCAAGACACTCTCGATCCCCAACATGGGCGGGCTGGCAAAAGCTCTGCCGATCACATTCGCCTTTTTCCTTGCCAGCTCCCTAGCCTCATTGGCCTTACCGGGCATGAGCGGCTTCATCAGCGAGATAACAGTGTTCCTCGGCATCACCAGCCAGGAAAGCTTCACCACCTTCTTCCGAGTCACGACCATCGTTCTGGCAGCTATTGGGCTTGTTCTCACTCCCATTTACTTGCTGTCCATGTGCCGGAGAGTGTTTTTTGGACCACGAATCCCTGCCCTCGCCTTCGTAAAGGACATGCGTCCTCGGGAGGTAGTAATAGGACTCACACTGCTTGTCCCGACACTGGTGATCGGCATCTGGCCTCGGATCGCAATGGATCTCTATGAGGCTTCCACCGATGCCCTTGCTTCCGATCTGGCGAGTCACACCGTTGTTGCTGCTCGTGCCCTTCTCCCCACCGGCTGATCATCAATGAGCACCCCCGAACTGCTGCGCGGCGAAGGCCTACCTCGTTTTGAGGTCATCGACGCTGAGCAGGTCAACAGCGAAATCCCAGCCCTGCTGACCGCGCTGAATAGTCAGCTTGAGGCGCTGGAATCATCACTGCAGCTGCGTCTCGCCGCGGCCTCCCCTCTGAACTGGGACGAGCTGATGCCGAGCCTGCATCAGCTCGGTGAACGTCTTCGCTGGAGTTGGGGCGTAGTGAGTCATCTCAGCGGAGTCCGCAACACCTCTGAGTTACGTGAGGCTCATGCGAAACAGCAACCCGAGGTGGTGCGCTTCAGCAATCGCCTCGGCCAGAGTCAGGTTCTGCATGAAGCTCTCAGCAGACTGAAAGCATCCCCAGCTCAACCGCTAGACGGCACACAGACTCGCATCCTCGACGCTGAACTTCTCTCAATGCAGCATCGCGGCGTAGGTCTGAGAGGAGCCGAGCAGGCTGATTTCAACAGCACAAGTGAGCGCCTCGCAGCTCTCTCAACCAGTTTCAGCAACCACGTGCTGGATGCAACGCAGTCCTGGAGCCTCTTGATCCAGAAGCGGGAACAGCTTGCGGGAGTTCCAGAGCGTGCCCTGGCGGTCCTGGCCGCAGCTGCCGCAGAAGCTGGTGATCAATCCACGGATGGTTTGGCACCAACCGCTGCAGAAGGCCCCTGGCGTCTGGGCCTGGATATGCCGCGCTACATCCCTGTCATCACCCACGCCAAAGACAGAACCCTGCGTGAAACCCTTTACAAAGCGCACGTGAGCCGCGCCAGCAATGGCGATCTGGATAACGCGCCGTTGATCGAAGAGATCCTGAAGCTCCGGCGTGAGCAGGCATCACGGCTCGGGTATGCCAATTGGGCGGAACTCAGCCTTGCTTCAAAGATGGCGGATGATGTGTCTGCGGTTGAGTCGCTGCTGGAAGAGCTAAGAGCTTCGGCCATGCCTGTGGCGCAACAGGAACTCCAGGAACTGAGTGAATGCGCCCAGAGTCATGGTGCGGCCGAAGCCGATGCATTAGCCCCTTGGGATGTGAGCCACTGGGCCGAGCAGCTGAGACGCGAACGTTTCAATCTCGATCAGGAAGCCCTAAGGCCCTGGTTCCCTCTCCCCAAAGTGCTCGAGGGATTATTCAGCCTCTGCGAACGCCTGTTCAGCATCCGCATCAAGCCCGCAGATGGTGAAGCGCCCATCTGGCATGAGGATGTGCGCTTCTTCCGCGTCATGGACTGCGGCGGTGAGGATCTGGCAGCTTTTTATCTCGACCCTTTCAGCCGTCCAGCCAGCAAACGCGGCGGCGCATGGATGGATGAGTGTCTGAGCCGTCAGCGCAATGCCAACGGCGATCTCACCCTTCCGGTGGCTTACTTGATTTGCAATCAGACGCCTCCCGCAGGCGACACGCCAAGCCTGATGAGCTTCGAAGAGGTGGAAACCCTCTTTCATGAATTCGGCCATGGCCTCCAGCACATGCTCACTACGGTCGAGCACCCGGAAGCGGCCGGCATCAACAACGTGGAGTGGGATGCAGTTGAGCTTCCCAGCCAGTTCATGGAGAACTGGTGTCTCGATCGAAGCACCCTGATGGGGATGGCTCGCCACTGGCAGACGGGAGAGCCTTTAGCTGAAGCCGATTACCAAAAGCTCTGCAGCAGTCGCACCTTCATGCAGGGGAATGGCACCCTCCGACAGGTTCATTTCGCCCTGACCGACCTGCGCCTCCACAGCCAATGGACCCCGGAGCTGAAGATCAGCCCAAATGAGTTCCGTCGCCGCATCGCCACAACGACCAGCGTGCTTCAGCCCGTGGAGGAAGACCGTTTCCTTTGCGCGTTCGGCCACATCTTTGCCGGTGGATACGCCGCTGGCTATTACTCCTACAAATGGGCAGAAGTGCTTAGCGCCGATGCATTTGCTGCTTTTGAAGAGGTGGGCCTGGAGAAAGACGATGATGTCGCTGCCACAGGTGAACGTTTCCGCAACACCATCCTCAGCCTGGGCGGAAGCCTGCGGCCTGCAGAGGTGTACCGACGCTTCCGTGGCAGGGATGCGACCAGCGCGGCTCTCATCCGCCATACCGGTCTTGCTGCTACGGCAACCTGATCTGCACAAGGCCTGAGCCATGGCAGACGATCAGCTCAGGCTTAGTTCAACCTGGGGGCAGTCCACTGGTGACGGCACAGGCCTTGCTCCTCTGATCGGGCTTGATGAAGCACTGGAGCAAAGCAACTTACGCCGCGGCATCAGTCGTGAAGCGTTCCTCAAAGAGCTGCTCGGCGATCTGCACCATCAACGTTTAATACCGCTGCTGCTGATGCTTCCCCGGCGCTGGCGCGGGCGGAATGCAAACCTGCCGGAGCATCTACGCAGCTTGGGAAGCCTGCTGGAAAACAATCTGGTCAGCCCTCTACTGCTGGCAACCCTGGCCGATGACCTGCAGCACCTGTTGCCCGCAGTCTCCAAACCCTCAGGGCTCAGTGCCCTTGATCGCTGGTGTCAGCGACAGATCTCCATCAATATTGAACAAACCCTCCCCTTACCGCAGACACTCCAAGCGCTGTGGTCAATGACGGCAGACGCCATGGAAACAGCGTCGGTGATGCCACAACATCCAGGTGGAATGTTGGCGAAGATCAGTCACATGGGCGGGGCTCTGACCTGGAGCAACCACGGACTCACCAATGTGCAGGCAGAACCTGAACGGCTGCGCAATCGTCTGTTAGCGCAGATCCTCAATGCGCTCGGAAGCAACCGACTGAACAGAGCAGGCCGTGCTTTAGAACCATTCAGCTTCGAAGGAGTCAGCAGCGGCCGTGAGCTATTGGATCAGCTCACGAAACAGAGCTGGCAGTGTTGTGCCCGGATTCGAACGAGTGTGGCCAGTTTTGGCCTCGGTGCCAGCACTCGCATCGGTGAGCAATGGCTGCAGATCCCGCTAGCGGTGCCTTATCGGACCGGTCTTCTTGATGAAACAAGCCAAGAGATCCAGGCACTGATGCCCCATTCCTCCCTCGAAATGGAACTGCGGCCTCCCGAGAGCTCGCCACTGCTATTGCAGTACTACCAGGGAGTTGAAGGATTAAATGGCTGGGCAGCCCTCAATGAGCTGCATCGTCCCTGGCAGAACGACCGAAGCAATGGCACTGTCACCTATCAAACAACTGAACTCAGAGGCGAACAGTTGGGTGAAACACTCGATCTTTGCGAGCTGATTGCAGCCGTGCATAACAGCGAAGCCCAACTCAGCCATCTGCAGTTGGGTGGATACGGAGCGCTGGGTTTCTGCATCGATTCCACAGCCCTGCTGGAGCAGGCCATCACTGGACGAACCAACCTGTTCCCACTGACGCTTGCAGACCTATGGCGTCAGAGACTGCACCGCCAGCTGCAGCAACAACTGGACGCGGGCCTGCAAGCGACAGACGACAGCGTGAATCGCTACCGCCTTGCCCTGGAGCAGCTGCCCCAGGACCTCTTCCATGACAACCAATCACGACCTGATGCTTGCCGAAGGCTGAGAGCAAGCCAGCCACGACACAGCCCTTTCGCACTGGTACGAGCACTTAACGGGGAGTTTTCAGGGGAGCTCTTAACGGGGGGCTAAGCACTGAGCGCTCGAGTTCCGTGCAGATGGCCTCAACTACCGAACTGCGGAACGCCGTGGAGAACGGACCAGATGAGCCATTGTGACCCATCCCTTCGATCATGTAGCGCTGCAGGGAATGCTGACGTTGCCAGCGATTCCAATTGGAGAGTGGCAACAGAGGCAGACGACCGGGATAGGCGATCCGCCCCAGAGCAGCGACAGGATCAAGGCTGCCCAGCACCATGGCCACGTCATTGACCGACTCAAGCGCGCCATTACCGCTGAAGACACCACAGACGGTGATGACCTGAACTCTCACACGACAGAGCTGTTGAAGGATTTCAGCGATACCGATCGCCATCTCTCCACCACCGCTGTAACCGACGAGGACGATGCGAGAAGCCTGATGGGGCCGAAAGCCGATCGAATCGAGACGACGGGCAATTTTCAACGCCAGCTCGTAGTTCATCACTGGTCCATAACGGCGATCCGAGGAGATCCCGACCTTGATGACATTGTTCGCTTGCACACAAAAAGCGCAGACAAAGCGGACCAGACCATTGGGGTGATGCTCCTGCAGAGCGAACAGGCGCTGCCAGAACCATCCGGCGAAGGTGGTCGAACTCAGTCCAGCATTGGTGATTGTGTAAGCCTCGATCCCTTTCACCAGCATCGTGTCATCCGCAATCGACTCCTGCAGACAACTGAGGAAGTCGCTCACACGCGGTGGGTGGCTTTCTTCACTCTGATGAATGCCATCGAGGTAGACCACATAGTGACGATGCTGGTCAGAACCCGTGTTGCCTGACGCAAACAGGCGACTGGGGTCTGGGAGGCCATGCATCCAGCCTTCCCAGAAGACGAAATCCACCATCACCGAATAAACACCGACCAGTGCGACCACCACCACCAGAACAATTCCGAACCAGGTCAGCAGTTCCAACAACGATCCCGGTTGCAACAGAGAGGTCGCATCCCGACGGACAGCAGTCACGCCCAGCAGGCCGAGCATGACAACACAGACCAGCGCCACCACCAACCAACGGCGCACCTGCCGAAGACGACGGCGTTGATGCTGAACAGCCGCCACGGTGTCTTTTTCAGAGGCCCCTGTCATGGCGAGGTCAGAGCCGAGACCTCTGTGGCGAGCATGGTGTAGCTGGTGCGCCAACGCTGCGCGAACAGCAATCCCACCAACAGCAGAGCAAGCACAAAGCCAGGAAGCGCAACCACCAGACTCGTCTCCAGAGGGATGTTGTAGACCGCCTGAAGCAGCAACATCACATTGAGATGGATCCAGGCCAGCAAGGTCACTGCGATCAGATCACTCACATAAGGAGCAGCGGCCAGCACATAAAACAAGCCTGGCCACATGGCGGCACCCATGTGATTGGCAAAGGTGATCGGCTGAAGAGGAACGCCTTCCAACAACATCAGCATCAGGCTGTGACAAAGAATTCCGAGCAGAAAGGCCAGGCTGAGCACCAGCGCATCAACGATCATGTGCAACACGATTTGCTTCGGCGTCAGTCGGTTGGCCAGCAACGCAAACAAATGCGAGGCCGACATCGACAACCCAACGCCGATCAGCAGACCAACGCCGGTGTCCATGGCAAGCAGAAGCTGACCCATGGACTGCAGAGAAGCCAACAGCTGATCAGCCATTGGCATCAGGCCCGTCGCAGATGGGGACGATTAACGATCCAGAGAACGATGATCGAAAGCACGGCGCAATAGAAGCACCAGACCGAATTGAAGGTTGCGCTGTAAGTGGCCCACGTGAGGAAAATCGACACGAAGATGAGCACACCAAACAGCTTCACAGCCTTGTCACTGACGGCAATAAGCGGCAAGACAATAAAGCCCCAATACACCAACTCACCAACAGGTTCTGTGTTGACGAAGTTGTGAAAGATGCTGTGAAGACTTGCAATGTCATAAAGAAGACGACCATTGCTATGCACCGCCGGCTGAATCGCCGGCGGATTGAAGAGCATGGGCAAATAGAAGGCGATCCCCAGAACCGTGGCCACAATCGAGACCCATTTCAAGCGTCGTTGCAATCCTTTGGAGTCCGTACTGCGGCTAATGGACCAAGCGCTCCACGGGATCCAGATCATCCAAAAGCAGTAGGCAAAGAAGAGAAAGCCAAGGCCACCAATCGTTGCGAGGGGCTCGATGCTGCCACGGTCGATCGCAGTCCATTCCAGACCCTCGACAAATTGCTGAACTCCGAAGAAGAACGGAACCAAAGCGAGAGGCTTGTAATCAGGCCGCTCATGACGGGTGGCCAGATGATGCGAATAAAGACCAAGAGGAACAAGCACGGCGGAGGCCGTGAAACTTGCCGAAGCCGAAAAACACATGCGCGGCAGGACTGGAATGACATTCAAAGTGTGCCCATCAGCACAGAACATGTCACTGTTCGTGCGCCAATCAGTCGCTCAGCAGCGTTCCCAGCAAAACATCAAGAGATCGGGGATGCGATATCAACTGCTGATGGGTGAAGACAGGAAGACTGCTGACCAGTCCAAAAGGCAGATGGGCCTGCCATCCAGGGACAACCATCAAATCCCAGCGGCAGTAATAACTGACGCAATCCAATCCCTTAAGTGCCTGGGCATCAGTATTGAGAGAACGCAACAGAGGACTGCCACGTTTCATGTCCGCCAGCCCGGCGCAAAGCCATGAGGGAATCCACTGCGCCGTGACAGTTCCCTGCTGCGGACTGCCAACACTCACAAAGCGACGAGTGCGATGAACACCTCCGAGCTGCTGGAGCCAGACACGCCCGATAATGCCGCCCATCGAAAAACCAAGCAGGTCCACCTCCACGTGATCACCCCAACGCCGACGGATGTGATCGTCAAGTTGTTCCGCCAGTGTGTGCAGAGGAACAGCCCCAAAGCGGTGCGGAAGATGGGGCACCAACAGCGGAACATCGTGCTCCTCCAGCCGCCGGACCAATCGCCGAAAAAGATGAGGTGTATCCCAGAGACCATGGACTAGAACCAGCGGTCGCCGTGACGGAGAAGGCACCGTGGTGGTCATATCAGAACGGCTTTCGTCGCCAGCGTTCAAGGCTCACCGTACCGGCGAAACCTGGGATCGGAGCATGACATTTGCTCAGCCAAAGATGCATCGGTAAAGCGCCATAGATCCCCTCAAGCTTCTCGAATATGCGCTCACTGAAATGTTCGAGGGTGTGGCAGGTGATCTCCGCAGCAAGGCCCTGCAAAGCCTGGACTCCCAGGCTGTAATCGGCTGTTGCCGCCAGTGAGTCAGCAGACGCCGATTGGCTCAAATCAAGATGAAACTCCAGATCAACACGGAACCACTGACCGAGTTCACGCTCATGGTCGAGAACCCCCACATGGGCCCAAAGGCGGAGATTATCGACTCTGATGATGTCCAGTGGAGGGGTGACGTTGCTCATCCCTCCAAGTCCACATGATTGAACTGCCGCACACCAGAGGCATAGTCGGAAGCGGTGTGGCCATCACCACGTAATCGATAGCGATAGGTCACCAGCCCCTCCAAACCAACGGGACCTCTCGGAGGCAGGGTCTGAGTACTGATGCCCACTTCAGCGCCGAAGCCGTAGCGGAAACCGTCAGCAAATCGGGTGGAACAGTTGTGGTAGACACCGGCACTGTCCACGGAACGCAGGAATCGCTCTGCAGTGGAGACGTTACGGGTTGCAATCGCCTCGGTATGACGTGAGCCATAACGCCGGATGTGCTCCAGCGCTGCATCAAGATCATCCACAACACGAACCGAAAGGGTCAACGCCAGATATTCCGTGCTCCAGTCCTCGTCAGCCGCGGCCTCAGCGATTCCGCGAGCACAAGCGCCTGGATCACCGAGCAGCCTGACACCTTCGGCCTGGAAGGCGGGGATGGCCTTCTCCAAGAAAACCCCAGCAATGTCGGCATGAACAAGCAGCGTCTCCAAGGCATTACAAGCAGCCGGATACTGCACTTTGCTGTCCAGGGCAATGGCCACAGCCTGATCTGGGTCCGCCTCAGCATCCACATACAAATGACAGACCCCATCGGCATGGCCGAGCACAGGAATGCGGGTGTTGTCCTGAATGAAACGCACCAGTTCGTTACTTCCCCTGGGGATGATGAGATCCACCAAGCCCTCAAGCCGCAGCAACGCAAGGCTGTCTTCACGGGTGGTGAGCAGAGCGAGGGCCTCAGAAGAAACCGACGTGGCGACAAGTCCCTGCTGCAGTGCTGCCATCACTGCTTTATTGGTGCACTCAGCTTCACGTCCACCCTTCAGGATTGCCCCGTTACCTGAGCGGATCGCCAGCGAGGCGATCTGGATCACGGCATCCGGACGGGCCTCGAAAATCACGCCAACGACCCCTAAGGGAACGCTGACGCGTTCGAGCACAAGGCCATCATCAAGTTGCCGGTGCAACTGACGTTGGCCTAGCGGGTCATCAAGCTCTGCCAACTGTCGCAGCCCGGTGATCGCTCCTTCAAGCTTGACTTCATCAAGTTTGAGACGGGCCATCAGTGCCGGAGCTAAACCGCTTTGCTCAGCGGTTTGAAGGTCCACCCGATTCGCGGCAACGATGGCGTGGGTATTGGCACGAAGTGACTCCGCCATAGCCAGCAACGCCTCTCGGCGCTGCTCATCGCTGGTCAGCCCTAGTTCCGTGGCGGCACGGCGCAGGCCCGCCGCCAAAGACAGAAGCTCCGGGGAGGGATCTGGAACGGCCTGCACGGGCATCAGTCAAAACAGGCTCCATCATCCCGCCTAGGGAGACGGAGAAAGCAGCAATCGCTGAATCGCCAGGCGAGCGGCGCCCAGACGGCCCGCGCCATTGCCCAGTGCACACGCCTTGATCTGAAGAGCCTCGCGACTCACCGACTGAACACGAGTGGCGACCTCCTGGCGCACCGCGGGGAGGAAATGCTCACTCGCACCAGCGAGCCCTCCCCCCACCAACACCAGCTGCGGCGTAAACATGTAAACAAGCGAGCTGATCCCAGTGCCCAGAAGCTGGCCGTAGCGGTCCCAATGGCTGATGGCCTGAGGATCACCACTGGATGCGGCCAAGGCCAGTGAGGATGGCTCAACACCACTGAGACGCTTCAACCCGGCAATGCTCGCAAACTGTTCCAGCGACCCCCTGTTGCCGCTGTTGCACTCAGGTCCATCGGGAAAGAGCGTGATCAGGCCGGGTTCCGCGGCGGCTCCGTGATGCCCTGTGAACAACTGGCCAGCGAGCATCACTCCTCCGCCAACACCGGTTCCAAGAGTGAGCAACACCACATCGCTGTAACCCTGAGCAGCGCCTTTCCATGCCTCACCCACAAGAGCGCAATTGCCGTCATTGGCGAGGGTGACCCTGCGCTGAAGGCGTGATTCAAGCCACGCCGCCAGAGGAACCTCCTCCCAGCCGGGCAGATTGATGCAGACGCGGGCCACCCGCGCATCGGCATCCATAGGACCCGGCAAACCAATCCCCACCACCGAAGCCAGACCATCGGGATCAAGGCTCGCGATCGCGTCGACGATCTCCACACAGACCGATCCCGGTGTGGCCGGTTGGGGCGTCGGTCGCTGATGTTCGGCCAGTAACTCCCCTTCAAAGCTGAACAGACCGAGCTTGATCGCCGTTCCACCGAGATCCACACCCAGAACGCACCGATCAGTTACCTCTTTTCTCATGCATTGATCAATCGATTCAGCCATCAATCAGAACCGCATGAACAGTTGCAGCTGGCTCTGCCAAGTGCCCTGACTGTCGACCGCTCCGGACAGACTCAGGTTCGGATTGAGTTGATACGTCAAGGTTCCCTGCGGTGGGATGTCATTGCGATTAGGAGCAGCCAACACGGAGAAGTCGAAGCGTTCAGTGATGGAGACACCCACGTCGGTCACCAGGGTGAGCTGGGGCGGGATCTGACCGGAAACGCGGTCCTTTTCATTCTGAACAATGCGATTGACGTAAGTCGGATAGAGGGCGAACTGCAGGCGCTGATTGAATGAATCGTTGAACGTTCCCAGAACAGGGGACAGCAACGACTGACCAAGCACGGCAGCCAAAGCCGCACCGGCCCCTGCTCCCGAAAGACCTGCGAGCGAGTTGCCGCCAATCAAGGCCAGCAACTGCGGTTGGGGAAGAGACGGTGTACTGCGCAGACGGATGCTCTGGGCCAGGCGGTCGGCTGGTCCGCTGGCAGTGAGCATCACCTTGATCAGCCGCAGCTGTCCTCCGCCACTGAGGTTGCCGATACCGTTGGTATCAAACACTGAGGTGGATCCGCCACTGAGGTTGCCGAGACCATTGGTATCAAACACTGAGGTGGAGAAGGCGCTGTTATCGACGTTATTGATGGTCACGTTGTCGGAGACCCTGGTGTCCATGGCGACATCGACGTAGGGAATCAGCCCGAGCGAGGGCGTGAACACTGCAACATTGGCGGCAGCACGATCAAGGCTGAACGTCGAGGTGAACATGGTCACCCGGCCGGACAGCAACTCAACAACTCCTCGCAGTTCCAGGCTGGGATCAAGAGCTCCATTAACGGTGAGAAGACCCGCCGTCGTGAAGTTGTAGAAAGGCAGATCCTCAATTTTCAGTTTGGGGCCAAGGGTGAGGCGCAGATCGCGGAATCCGATGAAGGGCAGCTTGGGCAGAGAGGCCTTGATCGAGCGACTGGTCGCCGCCTCCACATCAGCGCCACTGAGAACCAGTGGCTCTTTGAAGTCCCACTTTTCCTCGAGGAGTTCATCAACGGAGACTGCCTTGGTGGAAGCTGACTTCTGAGACTGTGGATTTCTGGCCCGAGAGAACATGGAGCGAGGAGGGCGAATCGCTCCATGACTGATTTCGAAGATTCCGCCGATCTGTGGGCTCACCACAGCTCCTGTGAGCATCAGGTCAGCGCCGACCTCTACATCAGCAGTAGGAAGCTTCAAACGGGCATTTTCGACCTGGATGCGTAGCGGATTGGGCTCGGGGTAGGGACGCAGAAGCGCGAGTGCACCACTTCCTTTGAGCTGACCACCTGAGCCGAAACGACCCTTGAGCGTCTGCACTTCCAGCCGGTCAAAGTCGAAGACCATGGAGCCATTGACTTTGGTAAGGCTCTGGCCCTGAGCCTTGAAGGCAGCCTCCTTGATCACGATGTAGCCGTTGGCCTCCGGCGCTAGGAGGGTGCCACCGAGCAACAGACGAAGATCAACATCCCCCTTGTCCCAAGCGATGGTGTCATTGGCCAGCCCGGTCAGAAACTTCAGACCATCTCCGAGGCTCACGATGCGGACATCGAGTGGCTGGTCAGCAGCAAAGGGAATGCTCCCAGTGACGGTCACAGCCTCTTTGGAGGAGTCGGAGACAAGAGCTAGGTCAAGTTTAAGAGCCTGATCACTCAGCAGCACCTGGCCGCGTTTTAAAGCAATTGGGTTGGAGCCGAGACGTGCATCCTCGAGAACCAGCTCGCTGCTGATCACTGACTTGGAACCATCAAGCCGGTAGGTACCTCTCATGCCAAGCGCACCCAGAAGTGACCGCGGGACGGGAGCAACCAGCGCGAGCAGGCTGAATGGGAGGTGCGCAAAGGAAAACTGCCCCTCTCCTCCTTGTAATGGTCCTTCAATCCGTGCAGTGAAGGGTTTCACCTGCAAGGCGTAATCAGCATCCTCACCCTCGATCCATAAATGACCTCGAGCATTGAGATCGAGATTGAGACGACTGATCCGAGGACCGGTCAGATCGATCACCGCATCCACCTGCCCGCGTAGATCTTCAAGACGGAAAGGTTCGCGGTCACGGTTCTTAAGTCGCGCCTGCAGCAAGGCCTGTCGGGCATGACGCAGTGCTTGCAGCTGCCCGTCCAGATTGCCGCCGAAGGTATTGATCAGCAGCGTGCCCAGATCGGATGCTGAGCCGTGCTCTAGGGGCTCATCTTGACTGAGCCTCGGGAGGCTGAGAGCACTGTTGCTAAGCCAACGAGCGCTCAGTCCTCGTGCCACAGCTTGCCCCTTGAAAGGACCATTAGACCGTCCTTCAACATCCACAGTGATCTGGCCCGTATCCGGTGGCAGCAGTTCGCCCGTGATCGCATAACGGCGATCCGAGTAGCGGCCCGTGAGCAGCATTTGCTGAAGCTGAAGCCCCATGAGTCCTGGACGGTTAATGCTCAGATCGCCGGTCATGGCGAGCGGTTGCAGTGCAAGGGTGCCTTCACCACTCAAACGGCCATAAACCCCTTCCCAGCGTTGTCTGGGAGGGAGGGTCAGTTCCAGCCCATCGACCGTTAGATCATTGGCTGTCCATTGGTAAGCAGCCGGCGTTCCTGTGAGCTGCAGATCCCCCTTGCGGCGACGCAGCATCACATCGGTGGGAAGCCAATTCGCACCAAGCTGGGCCTCAAGTGATCCCGCAATCACTGCTCCAACCGAGGCCATCGTCAGCACACCGCCACCACCGGAGCGACCGAGGAAGGTTCCACTCCAGTCCTCCATCAGACGCACAGCACCCGCCCGCGGATGATTCACCGCAAGGCGCAGATCAGGGCGGAGTGCATCAAGAGGGCCCATGACCCGACCGAATGCCGTCATCGTTCCATCCATCTCTGTACCCAGAAGAGGACCCAGTCGCTTGAGCGGGTAGGCGTCTAGGCGCAGATCGGCCTCCAAGGGGCCGGAATTCAGACCGCCTGCAGCAAGGCTGAGCGGCATTCTGGCGCGGGCAGTGAACTCAGGACTACGGAACTGCTCAAGCTTCAGCAGTCCTGATTGCGCAGTCCAGCCTGCCTCTAACGACCATGACTGCAGCAAGGGATTGCTGGCCTGTGCCATGGCCAGAGACACTTCCGGTTTCAGCGATGCACCGCTCAACTGCAGCTTTCCCTTCACTGGGGCTGCAGTCCCGAAAAGCGGAGAGAAGAGTGCAAAACGCTTCCACGCGGATCCCGCTAGCTCAAGCCGCTGGGTCGCAATCTTCAGCCGAGGATGCAGCGCTCCTTTGGCCTTTACATCCAGACCAGGTGCTTTGAGAACAAAGCGATCAAGAGTGGCTGACCAATCCTGGCGGTCTCGCCAATCGGCACTCAGTTGAGCGCCAAGGCGAAGAGGTCCGTCCACCGGAATGGAATCTGGCAATGCCCAGAGCCCATCGATGCGCAGTTTCGGTTGGTCCCAGTCGCCCTCCACCTGGAACGCCAGATTGCGGTTCTGATCCAGTTCTTTGAGGGCTCCCTTCAGGTCGAAGGAGCGATTGAGACGCACGCTCCCCCCAAGGGAAGCCCGATAAGGGCCGTAAGTCCATTGACTGTTTGGGACCTTGAGCATGTCCCCTCGGCAACTGACTCGCAACTGCGGCGACTCGAGCATGTGCTCCATGGCCTGACCACTCAACTGCGCTCTCCGCAGAGACAGTCCACCGCTGCAGTCAGCTTGTCCCCGACGCCAACCCAGACGAAGGTTGCCCCCGAGTTGCCCCTGCATCTGAAGTGGCAGTTCGAACGGGAGCAGGGCCTGATAGCGAGCCAGCTGAATCCGTTCCAGTTGGGTGGTGATCTGAAACTCCGGACGGACCCAACGGCCCTTTGCCTTGACGCTGATGCGCCCCCTCTCTGGAAGCACAAACTTGAGGACGCCATCCGCCTTGTGTTCATCGAGACGGATATCGCTCCATCCCGCAGCTGTCAGGCTGAGTTCCGCAGGAACGACCCTGACCCTGGCGGGGTCACTGAAACGCACCTGAAGATCCAAGCGGGGTGGATCGCTTTGCTGAGGGAATGGGCCCGGAATCCAATAGCTGCCCTGCTCATTGCGCTTCAGATCGAGATGAGCACCTCTGACCCGCACCGTGAGCACTGGTTTGAATCGCTGCAGGCTGGCGAGGGGATCGAACCCGATAGTGATGCGCTGAATCTCTGCCGTCGACTGATCGCGTGGACCTTTGCGGACTTGAACAGGTCCTAAAGCGAATCCATGCGGACCAAGGCCCCGATAGCGACCAATGCTGACGGGGTGACCAAGAGGCTTGGAGATCTGAGCCTCAAGGCTTGGACGCAAACGCTGAAACAGCGAACCGACCCAGCGATCGGCCGCGAACCAGAGCGCCACTCCACCAATGAGGGATCCACCCAAAACCGACAGGACGAGCCTGTTACGCCGCATGCTGGGTGGACCTCCTCGCATCGATGCCCGTCAATACGCCGGAGGTCGACGCAATATAAGGACCACATTCCGAGCAGACCAGCCCATGCCACTTGAGGAATTGCTCTCAACCTCCAGCATCTGGCTCGCGAAGGGCGGGTTGGCGCTGTTCGGATTAACCCTGATCGCCTTCATCGCCCGCTGGGGGATCCGTTTCCGGCTGGTAGGCGTGAGCAGTTTCACCCTGCTGTTGTCGGCCAGCTGCTGGGCTTTTGGTCTCAGCTACACACCAGGCGTCAGCGTGGAAGGAGCACTGCGAGCGCCGATTGTGTTTGACAATGGCGCCGATTTGGTTGTGGCTCAGGCTCAGGCCGATTTCCCAGACGAAGCGATCGAACCGACCCTGCAGCAACTGGCAGGAAACGTGCGTCCAGGCGGTCGCAACAGCCCGGAGGTGACTGTTCGCCTACGTCAGCTGCAGCCCGCTGGGGAAGGGGCTTCAAGATCGGTGGTTCTGGGCGAAACCGTCCGCGACTTACGAGCTGGATGAGACCCGAGGATCCTCTACAGGAGCTGCCCCAGGGCCTGCGCGACGAACTGAAACAGCTGCTTGCCTCCGGCATTACGACCTGGGGGCAGCTTCAGGCTCTCGATGAACGACGGATCAGTCGACTGGCTTCCAGCGGGCGAGCATCAGCACGCAACCTCAGGCGCTTGCAAGCAATGGCCAATCTCGCCTGCTCGTTGGACCTGGCGCCTCAGGATGCTGCTCTGCTGATGCATGCAGGACTGGCCACCGTGACAGCAATCGCTGGGTCTTCCCCTCAGGAGCTACTCACCCGGACCGGTCGGCTTGAACGTCAGTTGCGAAGCGGACGTCCACCCGTTGTGGATCTGGCATTGGCCCGTCGCTGGATCCTCCGAGCCAAGGAGAGGCAAAACACGAACTGACCGTCGAGACCAGCCATGTTCGTCTCACCCGTTTCAAATGAGGACCGATTCGGACAGAGGTTGCGATGCGTTTCCTCAACAACCTGAAATTCGCAACAGTTGCTGCCGTCTCAGCACTGCTCGCGGTGAGCCCTGTCAGTCAGGCCCAGTCATCACTCTTGGAAAGCGTCAAGCGCAACCCCGGTGAAGCCCAGGCTCTCTGCCAACAGTTCAAATCGATCAATGCTCAAGGTGGGTCAGCACTGTCGAGCCAATCCATTGCTGTCATTGCCGGCCAACGCAACCTCAACAAAACTGAGGCTGAAATTGTCGCGACCTACGTAATTGGACTCAACTGCCCGGAAGTTCGCTGATACATCACTGATCACCAGCGACGGCGTTGAGCTCGTCTCACGGGTATGGCGACCCTCCGGACATGGCCCCTGGCCTGCGCTATTGATGCGACAGCCTTACGGCAAGTCCATCGCGTCAACGGTCACGCTTCCTCACCCTGATTGGTGGTGCAGCCATGGCTTTGTCGTCGTCGTGCAAGATGTGCGCGGTCAGGGGGATTCGGGAGGACGCTTCCAAGGCTTCTCGCAGGAAGCGCTCGACACAGCCGACACCTTGACTTGGCTTCGGAATAGGCCAGAGGTCAATGGTCGCATTGGGATGTATGGCTTCTCTTATCAGGGACTAACCCAACTACTGGCGCCTTCAGACTGCCCACCGCCAGATTGTCTGGCACCGGCGATGTGCGGCCTGCATGAACGGGATCACTGGAGCTGCGACGGCAATGCCCACTGGTGGCATCTGGGGTTGGGCTGGGGCCTACAGCTGGCGAGTCTCCAGGCCAAAAAGCGTGGAGATCACTCGGCCTGGGAGGAGATGCGACGCAGCCTGGAGGACGGCAGCTATCTACGAGAAGGCATGCCATTGCTTGAGCGCCATGATCCCGACGGCATGGCCCTGCGCTGGCTGCAGCAAACCCCCGAACAGGACAGCGAGTGGATTCAACATTCCGTTTCGCAGCGATGGCTGCAGCAACCCATGCTGTTATTGGGGGGATGGTGGGATCCCCATCTCCGCGGCGTGATTGCTCTTGCGGAACAAGCCAGGGCGGCTGGAGGCCGGCCTGAACTCCACATCGGCCCTGCGACCCATCTGCAGTGGTGGACAGAAAGCAGCGCACTTCTGTTGAACTTCTTTCAGCGGCATCTGATCTCACCCTCCAACGACTCCGCAGACCAAGAAAGCGACGATGAAATCGTTGTTTGGCTGTGGGACCAGGTCAGCGAAAGCTGGTGCGAACCGAACGGTCTCAACCCAGCATCGAGCGCACCCTCATCTCAGACTTCATCACAACCGCCATCTCAGCAGCGCTGGTATTTGTGCAGTCGAGGCCTCGCCTGCATTGAGGCAGAAGAAGGTCAGATCCTTACTGCGGCTGCTGATTCTGCTGGCAAGGTGGTGATCGTGCATGACCCATGGCGGCCTGTGCCCGCTATCGGCGGGCATCTCAGCCCCAGTGCCGGGCCGTGCGATCGAGCATCCCTTGATCGCCGCAGCGATGTCGCGGTATTTACCGGTGAAACCCTGAAAGGCGCCCTGCTTCTGAGTGGCACGCCGAAACTGAAACTGCGCGTCTGCGCTGACCAGCCTGGATTCGATCTGTGCGTAGCGCTGTCGCGATTGCCTCTGGATATGAACACAGTGCAACAGCTCTCAACGGGGATGCTGCGAGTCCGCGGGCAAGGAGTCCAGGAGCTCTGCGAACGAGAGCTGGAACTTCAGCCACTACACGCCACGTTCGAGCCCGGTGACCGGCTGCGCCTGTCGATCGCAGGAGCAGCCTGGCCAGCCATTGCCATCAATCCTGGACAGCCGGGGATTGCCTGTAGGGCACCCAGCGCTGATTGCCGCGTGATCAGTATTGAGTTGCATCTTGAGATGGCTCAGTTGTGGATGCTGCCTCTGCTGGCGCCCTAACACTGAAGAACTCCGGCAGACTGACACGACCGTACTGACGATTGCTGTGAAGTTCACCTCCTGTCTTCTGGCCGCTGCCATGGCCACCTGCACTGTGGAGATGATCCCTGCGGCAAACGTCCGAGCAGAGGTGAGGGTTGCACAGGCCCTCAATGCTCCGCGGACCAATCTCACCACAAACCAAGCCAAATCGGCAGCCAGCGAACTGCTCCAATCGATCCAAACGAAGGATGCGCAGAGGATCTTCAAACTGTTGGCGTCGCCCCTGCAAGCAGCCACCAGCGTGGAGGCCATCAGCCAGCGACTACAAAGCGCACCCATCATCGAGTCCTACCGAGTCGTCGCGATCAATCAAGGTCTTGACGACACGACCGTTGAAACGGTGGCTGTTACCAATAGCGGCACCCGTGAGCTGCCACTTCTACTGGTGCTCGATGACGACGGTCAGCTGCTGGCGTGGAAGTGGGTCGAGACGATGCTCCCCATCGAGCAGACCGCATTGAACTTTGTAAAAGATCTGGATGCCGGTCGTTGGATCGCAGCGCGGTACTACCTGGACCTCGACTTTCAAAGAGAGATCTCCCCAGCCGACCTCAAGCGCAAGTGGTCGAAGCTGGAGCGGGTTCTCGGGGGAGTGAAGAGCATCAAAAGTGCGCTTGCAGCCTCGAGTAGCAATGAGCAGCAACTGGTGCTGGTCACGATCGAATTCGGCAACATGACCGACAACCTGTTCGTGATCTTCAACCGCCAGGGGCAGATCATCAACGTCGACTTCTCAGCAGATCTGGTCTGAAATCCCTGGCAGGGAAGGAGTTTGAGCAGGCTTTCCGCTTAAGCTCCCGGCCTACGAAAGCTCCGTCGTCATGACCATCACTGTGCAGGACTGGATGGTTGAGGACGCCCAGCGACTTGCGGAGTGTCGTCACGACCACCCCTTCTCCATTCTCGGCCCTCAATCGCAGGACAACGGTGGCTGGGTCATCCGTGTCTGGATGCCCGAAGCCAACAGCGTGACTCTTCTGAGCGGTTCAGAGGAGATCGCCATGGCAACTCCCCACCATCCCTGGATCTTCGAAGCAGAGGTCAATCAGAACCCAGGCAGTACCTACAGGGTCCGGGTGAACCGTGGAGGGATCACCCATGAGCAACACGATCCTTGGGCCTTCCGTCTGGAATGGATGGGGGAAATGGACCGCCATCTGTTTGCGGAGGGCAATCACCATCACATCTGGCGGCGCATGGGTGCCCATCGCAGCGATCAGGACGGAGTCGAGGGGGTGATGTTCTGCCTGTGGGCTCCCAATGCCCGCAGCGTCAGCGTGATCGGCAACCTCAACACCTGGGATGGGCGCCAGCACCCCATGCAACAACGCCTTGGCGGAATCTGGGAGCTATTCGTCCCCGGACTCGCTGAAGGAGAGCTCTACAAATACGAAATCCGTACTCAGGACGGTCACTGCTACCAGAAGGCCGATCCGTATGGCTTCCAGCACGAAGTGCGTCCAGCCACGAGTTCCCTGGTGACCCATCTGGATGGTTTCAACTGGACCGATAGCAACTGGATGAAAACCCGGGACAGCAGCAATGTGCTGGACCAGCCGATTTCCGTTTACGAGATGCACCTCGGAAGCTGGATTCACGCCTCCGCGGAAGAGCCCTTCATTGAGGCCGATGGCACCGCCCGACCGCCGGTCCCCGCCGCAGATCTCAAGCCAGGCGCGCGCCTGCTCACCTATCCGGAACTGGCTGACCGGCTGATTCCATACGTGAAGGAGAGGGGCTTCACGCACATCGAACTGATGCCCATCACCGAGCATCCTTTTGATGGCTCCTGGGGTTACCAGGTCACCGGCTGGTATGCCCCAACCAGCCGTTACGGAACCCCTGATGAATTTAGGGCTTTCGTCGACCGCTGCCATGCCGAGGGCATCGGTGTGATCATCGACTGGGTGCCAGGTCACTTCCCACGTGACAGCCACGGTTTGGCCTTTTTTGATGGCTGTCATCTGTACGAACACGCCGATCCACGCATCGGCGAGCACAAGGAATGGGGCACGCTGATCTTCAACTACAGCCGCAATGAAGTACGCAACTTCCTAGTCGCCAACTTGGTGTTTTGGTTCGACCAGTTCCACATCGATGGCATCCGTGTGGATGCGGTGGCCTCCATGCTCTACCGCGACTATCTGCGACCCGACGGCGAGTGGCTACCCAACGAAAACGGCGGCCGTGAGAACACCGAAGCGGTGCGTTTTCTTCAACAAGCCAATCATGTGCTTTTCCAGCATTTCCCTGGAGCACTATCGATTGCCGAGGAATCCACCACCTGGCCGATGGTGACCCAGCCCACTGATATTGGCGGCCTTGGCTTCAACCTGAAATGGAACATGGGTTGGATGCACGACATGCTCGATTATTTCGAGCTTGATCCCTGGTTCCGTCAGTTCCATCAGAACAACATCACCTTCTCGATTTGGTACACCTACACAGAGAATTTCATGCTTGCCCTGAGCCACGATGAAGTGGTGCACGGCAAGAGCCATCTTCTGCACAAGATGCCAGGAGACGACTGGCAGAAATACGCGAACACGCGCGCTCTTCTCGCCTACATGTGGACTCACCCAGGTAAGAAAACCATCTTCATGGGAATGGAGTTCGGTCAGCGAGCCGAATGGAATGTGTGGGGCGATTTGGAATGGGATCTGCTGAACCACGAACCGCATCAGGGGCTTCAACTCCTGGTGCGCGATCTCAACACTCTCTATAAGGCGGAGCCTGCTTTGTGGAGAGATGACTTCGATCAATTCGGCTTCCAGTGGATCGATTGCAACGACAATCGCCATTCAGTCATCAGCTTCATGCGCAGGGAAAGCAGCAGCGGAACCTGGCTTGTTGTGGTTGCCAATTTCACACCTCAAAGTCACTCCCACTACCGAGTGGGCGTGCCACTGGCAGGCTTTTACGAGGAAATCTTCAACACTGACGCAGCCAAATACGGCGGCAGCAATCTGGGCAACATGGGAGGCAAACCAACCGATGAATGGGGCATTCATGGGTATGACAACTCTCTCGATCTCTGCCTGCCACCGTTAAGCCTGATGGTGTTCAGACACGACCCGAAACGCAGCATGAGCGCTTTGGACCAATCCAAGAGCGACTGAACCGCGGCCAACGATGTGACGAACCGCCCAGCCTGCCTGGAAACCAGTGCTTTTGCACGGTTTCTTCAGGTAGGTTTCCGACTGATTTGATTTCGGCTTGATGAGCGACTCTCTGCCTCTGTTACTGCGTGCAGCCCGCGGTGAAGCGGTGGAGCGTCCTCCGGTCTGGATGATGCGCCAGGCCGGCCGCTACATGAAGATCTATCGCGACCTAAGGGACAAGTACCCCAGTTTCCGCGAACGCTCTGAGAACCCCGATCTCTCTTATGAGATCTCGATGCAACCCTTCAGGGCCTTCCAGCCAGACGGGGTAATTCTGTTCTCCGACATCCTCACGCCTCTTCCTGGCATGGGGATCGACTTCGACATCATTGAGAGCAAAGGGCCTCAGATCGGTGATCCGATCCGCAACATCGACCAAGTCAATGCTCTACGTCCCCTGATTCCAGGCGAATCGATGCCCTTTGTGGGCGAAGTGCTGGGTCGTCTACGTGAGAGCGTCGGCAATGAGGCTGCTGTGCTTGGTTTCGTTGGGGCTCCTTGGACGCTGGCTGCCTACGTCGTGGAAGGCAAAAGCAGCAAAAACTATGCAGTGATCAAGGCCATGGCCTTCCGTGAGCCCGAAATGCTGCACAAACTGCTTGATCATTTTGCTGAGTCCATTGCCAACTACCTTCGCTACCAGATCGATTCCGGGGCACAGGTAGTGCAAATGTTCGACTCTTGGGCAGGGCAACTCAGCCCAGCCGACTACGACGTCTTCGCGGCCCCTTATCAGAAAAAAGTGGTCGACTTGGTCAAGCAGACCCATCCCGACACCCCGTTCATCCTTTACATCTCCGGCAGCGCCGGTGTGATCGAACGGATGGCCCAGACCGGTGTAGACATCATCTCCCTCGACTGGACCGTGGACATGGCCGAAGCCTGTGCACGACTGCCTGAGCACATCGGAGTGCAAGGCAATGTTGATCCTGGCCTGCTGTTCGGCACCCCAAAGGCCATCGAAACCCGAATCGATGACTGTGTTCGCAAGGCCAAAGGCCGCCGCCACATCCTCAACCTCGGCCATGGAATCCTTCCCGGCACACCTGAAGAAAACGGAGCTGCCTTCTTCACTGCCGGCAAGAGCGTGATGGACCGCATTGGGGCTCTCGCTTGAGTCAGCCCACCACTCCGGCACGCATCCTGATCACCGGCGCCAGTGGCTGCGTCGGTCAATACACCACCTCATGGCTGCTGGAGAACAGCGAGGCCGAGCTATTGCTCTGGTTGCGTGATCCGAGCAAACTCACTGCTGTTTCCGCAGATCATCCGCGCATCCAACTTCTGGTGGGCGACCTGCGCGAGGCCGATCGTTTCGAAGCCGAACTGGCCAGCGTGCATCGCGTGATCCACACAGCCACTGCCTGGGGCGATCCCGAGCGCGCTCAACAGGTGAATGTGATGGCAGTCAAGCGAATGCTGTCTCTTCTCAATCCATCCTTAATCGAGCAAATCACCTACTTCTCGACAGCCAGCATCCTGGATCGGCATCTGCAGCCTTTAACCGAAGCACTGGCCTACGGCACCGAATACATCCAGACCAAGGCCCAGTGCCTCAAAGATCTGGAGGAGCACCCTCTCGCCGAGAAAATCGTTGCTGTCTTTCCCACTCTGGTCTTCGGAGGTCGAGTCGACGCCAGCAGCTCTTTCCCCACGAGCTATCTCACCGAGGGCCTCGCTGAGGCCAGCAAATGGCTCTGGCTAGCTCGATTTCTAAGAGCCGATGCCAGTTTCCACTTCATCCATGCAGCAGACATCGCTGCAATTTGCGGCCATCTCGCCACCCACCCCCATCAACGCAACCCGGAACCCGGCCAGGGTGCTGTCCGCAGAATCGTGATGGGTCAGAAGGCCATCAGCGTGAATGAAGCAGTGGCCATTCTCTGCCGCTGGCGGGGCATTCGACGAACCCCTGGAATCCCGCTGTGGCCCTGGTTGATCGAAACACTGATCAGAGTGCTGCCGATTGAGGTCAATGCCTGGGATCGTTTCTCCATTCGTCAACGCCATTTCATTCACCAACCCGTCACCCAGCCAGAACGCTTCGGCGACATCAGCCATGCAGCAGATCTTGAGTCAGTGCTGCAGGATTCAGGTTTACCGAGGCGGGGCTTGCCATGAAATACCCTTATAATTAGACAACTTCAACAGTCGTCATGCTGAAGAGCCTGAAATCGCTTCTCTACACCACCCTCGCCTTCGTGCTCGCCTGCACGGTTGGTGTTGCATCTGCCAATGCAGCCACCGTTGAGGTGAAACTTGGCGCAGATTCCGGAATGTTGGCTTTCGAGCCCAGTTCCGTCACCATCAAAGCCGGTGACACCGTCAAGTTCGTCAATAACAAGATGGCTCCTCATAACGCCGTCTTTGAAGGTCACGACGAGTACAGCCATGCCGACCTGGCATTCTCCCCAGGCGAATCCTGGGAAGAAACCTTCACTGAGGCAGGTACCTTCGATTTCTATTGCGAGCCACACCGCGGTGCTGGCATGGTTGGTCAAGTGATCGTTGAGTGATTCACTCAGACAACACCTGATTTTTCAGGTTTCAACATATTCAGACCCCAGTTTGTCAACGTTCATTCTGGGGTCTTTTCATGTTGTTGATGATGGATAGGTTTGGCATAGAGACGAACGCCAAGGGATGCCAAACCCTGCTTCTGCACTGGCACTGATTCTCAGCCTCTGCCTGAGTCTCGGGGCGGCGCTACCCGTGAGCGCCATGACTGAACCGGACCTTTCCCATGGCGCCCAGCTGTTTTCCAGCAATTGCGCTGCTTGCCACATGGGTGGCGGCAATGTGATTAGAGCCACTCGCACGCTGAGACAGGCCGACTTACAGGCCTACCTCGACTCCTACAGCCAGCATCCAATTGAAGCTATTGAATACCAGATCGAGAATGGGAAAAATGCGATGCCGTCCTACGAAGGCAAGCTGAGTCTTACTGAAATCGATGATGTGGCTGCATTCGTCGAGAAACAAGCTGAAAAAGGGTGGTCACGATGAGCAGAGAAGCACTGAATGCCTTTGTCCATGCGCTCGAACACAGTGCATCGCTTCGACGAAAACTGCATGGCTGCTCGAATGATGCTGAGATTGTTTCTCTGGCACGACGTCTCGACTTCGCCTTAGATCGTTTCGATTTGATCGAAGACGATCAGGTGTCGAACATGGAGACCTGGTTTAGCCGCAGTGCTTTGGGAATCAGAACTCACAACAGCACTGATTGAGCCGTTGTGGCTGAAGACAACGCTTCAGCTGAGCAGCGCATCACATAAAAGCGGTAGCAACCGACACCTATTGAACTTCTTTTAAGGATTTCAGAAAGACGCGGTCCTGGGCACTGCTGATCAACGAAAGTGCTCTCGCTCGAGAATGCTCATGAACGACACCGTTCACAACCGTCGCGGGACCAGCCTGAAATGGGAAACCAACGGAGAACTGGCTGGGGCCGACCTGCGCAACATCCTGCACCGACTCCAGGAAGCCGACCCTAATGCTCAGGGGCTCAATCAATGCGACCTCGTTGATCGACCACAGCAGACGTGACTGACCTGGCCAAGCCGCCAATCGTCAACGACTGGCATCAGAGCAGTTCGGCCATTCGATCAACGCTGGATCCGATGCATTCGACCACATATCCCTCCAACGACTGATCGTCACTGCCTGGCCTAAGCCTGAAGAGATAGGCATTCACCCAGGCCGTTTCCGTGTTGTTGACATCGTGACCACGATCAACAAAACCAGGTTTCTGATCAAACAGGTGGAGAAGAACCGTCAGCACATCCTGTCTAGAAAGGCTTTCAGGATCGATCGATGGCAGCTGATCCCGGATTTCAAGAAACGAGATCGAAGCTGAATAATCAAAATCTTCCGGCACCACAACCGACATCAGCAGCTTCTCGATGTTGGGATGGTAGGTGCGACAGACACAACGACGATCAGTCAGCCATGAGCCTTGCACCGAACGACCGCCACCACTGGATCGAAGAGATCGCGTTTCTTGAAGCCCGCCTGAATGGCAGCCAGGGAGACATCGACAAGGAGGATCGTGCGGCCTGTGAAGAAGCCCTCAAGGCAGCAAAAAGCAATCTTGCCGCCTGTCGCTGATCCTGTCCTCAGGCCCGAAAGGTATGGGACGGAGAAACAAAACTTTGCCGCTTCGCGAACAGCTGCTTGCGAGGTCTAGAAGCGCTCTGAAGACGAATCCTTTCGGACAAGAGCTTGGCTTGCAGCGACTTGTGGCGGGTCTCCTGATCCCGCCAGTACTGCTGGATCGTGGGCGGCCAAAACTCGGACACCCGATCAAGCTTGGGGGTCATGTCGCCGGAGATATTGATCACGGACATCCAGCTCACCATCAATGAGGTCGTCTCCAACCCCTAGCCAGAGCCGAACAGAGTGGCAGCAATCAAGTCACGGCTGACATGAAGTGGGATCACAGGAGGGGGTGACGAGCCACGGCTCAGCCGACTCAACGATTGCTGGTCGGCCTGGTGGCATCCACTTCAGGTTTCAAATTGCAGCACGGAAGCTGCTCTGAGTACTGGGCCGGTTCGCGCATCGCCCAATACTCATCAACCACACCAAGAAGGTGAGAACTGATCCGAGCTAGCCATGACCGTATCTTCATCCCTTCATCCTGGCGAACAAGGGGGGATTCAGCCACGCTCAGCAACCAGCCAGTCCTGGTTGCCGAGCGTTCCAGTGGACTTCGAGTCCAAACTCCACTGCCTCCACTCCGAAGCAGACGCTGGTGATACGGCGTCAACCAGGGCGTTATCGGTCCAGTAGTCGGGTGAATCGAGGATCCCCAGATGCAGAGGACAGGACGGGGCAGCCTTCACAACCCACTCCTTCAGATTTGCTTAATCATGACTCAATCGCAGCCTGAGTTGCAACTAGACCATGACGCCATAGCAAGCCTTTATCCCTTTAAACGAGCCTCAGTCAGCACAGCCAAATACAGATCCTCATCAACCTCCCGGATGTCGTACTCCGAAGGCATCGCACCATGGTGATGTTCATGAACCACGGTCCAGCACATTCTCTCCAAGTCAGAAGGTGAAGCTCCATAGAGCTCCCTCACTCTGGCCGCAAGCCTTGTCACCAAGCTCGGATTCACAGGGTTTTCCTCAACCATGGGATTGCCAGCATTCGGTGGACCCTACCGATCTGGATCGGTTGACCGCAGGCTGGAGTGCAGACCGAACCACTTGGATCGGTTCCCCATGGGCTTGAGGATGATGCCCCCCATACGGTTGTTGCAGTACAAACGGAATCATGCAACCCACGGCCGAACAATTCACCGAAAAGGCCTGGGCCGCGATTCTTTCGGCCCAGAACCTGGCCCAGAAGCGACGCCATCAACAACTGGAGACCGAGCATCTGATGCTGGCACTCCTGGAACAAGACGGACTCGCCAGTCGCATCCTCGAAAAAGCCGGTGTGACGCCAGCCGCTCTTCAGAGCAACCTGGAAGCCCATCTGAGTGTGCAACCGGCGCTGCAGTCTCCTCCGGAATCCGTTTACCTAGGCAAGGGGCTCAACACCCTGCTGGATCGTTCCGAAACTCTCAAGCAGAGTTACGGAGACAGCTACACCTCCATAGAACACCTGCTGTTGGCATTAGCAGAGGATTCCCGCTGCGGACAACGCCTACTCAATCAGGTGGGCGCCGACGCCAAAGCCCTGAAAACCGCCATTGATGCCGTGCGTGGCAGCCAGACCGTGACCGACCAAAACCCAGAAGCAACCTACGAATCGCTGGAGAAATATGGACGTGATCTCACGGCGGCGGCCCGTGACGGCAAGCTGGATCCTGTGATCGGCCGCGACGAGGAGATCCGCCGCACCATTCAGATTCTTAGCCGCCGAACCAAGAACAACCCTGTACTGATTGGTGAACCAGGCGTTGGCAAGACCGCCATTGTGGAAGGCCTGGCTCAGCGCATCGTGAACGGCGACGTTCCTCAGGCGCTGCAGAACCGACAACTCATCGCCCTCGACATGGGGGCACTGATCGCCGGTGCCAAATATCGCGGTGAATTCGAGGAACGACTCAAGGCGGTTCTGAAGGAGGTCACCGACTCCGAGGGGCAGATCGTTTTGTTCATCGACGAGATCCATACGGTGGTAGGGGCCGGTGCCACAGGCGGCGCCATGGATGCCAGCAACCTGCTCAAACCGATGCTGGCCCGCGGTGAATTGCGCTGCATCGGCGCCACCACACTCGACGAACATCGTCAGCACATCGAAAAGGATCCAGCTCTTGAGCGTCGCTTCCAGCAGGTGCTGGTGGACCAGCCGACGGTGGAAGACACGATCTCGATCCTGCGCGGACTGAAGGAGCGCTATGAAGTGCATCACGGTGTTCGCATCGCCGATAGTTCGCTAGTGGCTGCTGCAGTACTCAGCAGTCGCTACATCGCCGACCGCTTTCTCCCGGATAAGGCCATCGATCTGGTGGATGAATCGGCAGCGCGCCTGAAGATGGAAATCACCTCCAAACCGGAGGAGATCGACGAAATCGATCGCAAGATCCTGCAGCTTGAGATGGAAAAACTCTCACTCGGCCGCGAATCCGATGCCGCCAGTCAGGAGCGGCTGGAGAGACTCGAGCGGGAATTGGCAGAACTCTCAGAACAGCAGAGCACCCTGAATGCCCAATGGCAGCAGGAAAAGGGGGCGATTGATGAACTCTCCAATCTCAAGGAGGAGATTGAGCGGGTGCAACTGCAGGTGGATCAGGCCAAGCGCAGCTACGATCTCAATAAAGCCGCAGAGCTGGAATACGGCACCCTGGCCACCCTGCAGAAGCAGCTGTCGGGGAAAGAGGCCGCACTGGCCGAAGACGACGACAACGGTCAGGAGAAGACCTTGCTGCGCGAGGAGGTTACCGAAGACGACATCGCCGAGGTGATCGCCAAATGGACCGGCATTCCCGTGGCCAAACTGGTGCAGTCGGAAATGGTCAAGCTTCTAGAGCTTGAGAACCAGCTGCACGACAGAGTTGTGGGTCAACAACAGGCTGTCACCGCCGTCGCCGATGCGATTCAACGCTCACGCGCCGGGCTCAGTGATCCCCATCGACCGATTGCCTCCTTCCTCTTCCTCGGTCCTACCGGTGTCGGCAAAACAGAGCTGTCCAAAGCACTGGCAGCTCAGCTGTTCGACAGCGAAGACGCGATGGTGCGCATCGACATGAGTGAATACATGGAGAAGCACACCGTGAGTCGTCTGATCGGTGCGCCTCCTGGTTACGTCGGCTACGAAGCAGGAGGTCAGCTCACAGAAGCCGTACGCCGGCGCCCTTACGCCGTGATCCTGTTCGACGAAGTGGAGAAGGCCCACCCCGATGTGTTCAATGTGATGCTGCAGATCCTGGATGACGGTCGGGTCACCGACGGCCAGGGCAGGACTGTTGACTTCACCAATGCCGTTCTGATTCTCACCAGCAACATCGGCAGCCAGTCGATCCTTGATCTTGGTGGCGACGACGGGCAGCACGAAGAAATGGAACGGAGGGTGAATGAAGCCCTTCGCGGCCATTTCCGTCCTGAATTCCTCAATCGGCTTGATGATCAGATCATCTTCCACAGTCTGCGCAGAGACGAACTGCGCCAGATCGTGAGCCTGCAGGTTGACCGTCTCCGTCGACGACTCATGGAGCGCAAGCTCAGTCTGACCATCAGCGAGAACGCCACCGACTGGCTTGCGAATGCCGGCTATGACCCGGTGTATGGCGCCCGTCCGCTCAAGCGTGCCATCCAGCGCGAACTGGAAACACCGATTGCCAAGGCGATCCTGGCTGGACGTTACGTCGACGGAGATGACGTCACTGTGGATGTGCAGCCAACCGGAGGCAGCGATGAGCAACAGACCCTGGTGCTGCGCTGATCACTGGCCAGGTTGTGGGTGCGCAGTGCTGAACCAATCGGGCATTGCTTCATAGCTAGCACCATTGGCAGAATTCTCGCGAGCCTCCACCTTCCAGCAACAGCTGCGGCCGGCATCACGATTTAGCAACAAGACGTTGGCCCAACCCCAGACCAATCGTGCGCTGGCTTCCATCCCAACGTTGTCCATCACTCGCAGGTCCAGGGCACCTTGTTCATGCAGGGTCTGCCATTGCTGCATCAACGGATCATCACTATTCACCAAAAAGGTGTGATCGAACTGGTCTCTGAGCTGCTTCTCTAGAGGCCTGAGACTGGAGAAATCCACCACAAACCCACATTGGTCGAGATGAGTTGCGGCGAACCACACGGTGAAGCTGCGGCTGTAACCGTGGACGAATCGACAGTGTCCGGGGTGCTGCCACTGCCGATGGCTACAGGGATACCCCTCGAAATGCTTACTGCAGGTGTGACCGGTGGAGGGCAGAGGCATCGGGCAGAGGGAAGGGACGGCACTGCGGCAGGATTCTTCCTGTCTACATCTGCAGCACGCGCAGACCGATGCAGCCCCTCACATCAGCCTTCATTGATCAACTCCGTTTCAATGATGCGGGACTGATCCCCGCGGTCGCCCAGGACTGGTTGGACGGTGCGGTGCTGATGGTGGCCTGGATGAATCAGCACTCCATTGACCTGACGTTGAGTACTGGAGAAGTTCACTACTGGAGCCGCTCGCGTCAAGAGCTCTGGCACAAGGGAGCCACCAGCGGCCACACCCAAACAGTCAAAAGCATCCGTTACGACTGCGACGCGGATGTGATTTTGGTCTCAATCGAGCAGACCGGCGATGTGGCCTGCCACACCGGCGCTCGCAGCTGCTTCTACGAAGACAGCGACCAGCGTTCTCCGGGTGGTGTAGACGCGCTCCCACCTCCGGCTGACGCCTGCACGGAGTTAATGCGGGTGATCGAAGACCGCCGAGATCATCCTGAGCAGGGCAGCTACACCAACAAACTGCTGGAGGGAGGTGACAACAGCATCCTCAAGAAAATCGGTGAGGAAAGTGCAGAATTTGTGATGGCCTGCAAGGACGGCAACGCCGACGAGATCGCTGGAGAGGCTGCTGACATCGTGTTCCATCTGCAGGTAGCCATGGCCCATCACGGTGTCAGCTGGCGTCAGGTACAGGAAGTACTGGCCGCCCGGCGTGGAGCTCCGCGCAGGCCTTGATCAAGGCGTGCAGGGAGAATCAGAACTGATCACAACTTCATCTCCGAGCTGCACTGTTGTGAGCAGGTCAGCCATCACCTTGCGATCCACATTGATGCAGCCTCCGGTGATCGATTTCCCCACCCTGCTGGGATCGTTGGTGCCATGGATGGCGAAGCTATACCAACGGAACTTGCCGTCGTAGGTGTTGAAACGGAATGGCTGTGGCGTAGCAGGCACGGGCGCCAGGCTGATGTAACCCTCGCCGTACTCACCTGTTTCACCATCACCCTTGAAATCGATGGAACTCATGTTGCGAAACAGGTTCTCGCGCAGATAGGTCTCAGTTTTTCCGGACTCCTTCACCAAGGCGGGATCCATGACAAAGCGATCCTCACTGAGGATTGCATTCACACGAAAGGTGCCCAGCGGTGTCCAGCCCTCTTCAAACGTTGATCCAGCGCAAGTCATACCGTTGCGGCCATACCCCACCTTGAAGCGAAGGGGTTCTCGTCCCTGATTCAGCTCTCCTGCGCTGGCAGAAGGCTCGGCAGCATCCAGTTGAATGCGGATGCTGTCCTTGGAGGCTCGGCCTTCCCTGGATAGAGGACCCGACGATCCACACCCAGAAACAACAACGAGCACTGCGCCCATGAGCAGTGAACGCATCAGACCACGTGAGCGCAGCAAGGTCGCAATCCTCAAGGCCAGCAATCGTTCAGTGAAGGCAGCATGCCAAGTTTTCAGCGGCCTGTCAGAAGCTTGAAGCGTGCGTCAAAAACGTCGTCACTGCGCGGCGGCATCGGCAGGCTTGAAGGGCTTGCCAAAACGAGTGGGCTGATCACGCAACCAGTTGAGAGTGCGTCGATCACCAGCAGATGGAGCGAGCACTGGCGATGCTCCTTGCACCGGTGCAAGGGCATCAGTGGGATCAACGCTATGGCCCCAGAGACCGAAAGCATGGCCCAGCTCATGCAACGCGGTGGCCTGCAGAGACTGTGCCCTCAGCTCCGGTGACACCATCACGGTCACACCTGGTTCCAGTCGCCAGATGTCTTCGCGCTGAACCTCCAGCAGTTGCAGCACGGCACGACCATTACTGGCTCGCCAGCCGCCCGCCAGCTTTCGCCGAAGCGGCCGACGACGTTCGACCCGAACGTGAGCCCGGTTGGGATCACTGACACGCGTGATCGGCAAGAAAGGCATCCAATGATCCAAAGCAGCATCAACGGCATTCAGCCAGCGACGCTCCCATCGATCCGGCACCTCATCAGCTGAAGGCTCGACCCACACACACCAGCGAGGCAGGGACGGAATACCGAAAGCCGTGGTCGCCAAACGCGCCCCATATCCAGGTGCTGTTTCAGGAGCCGCGGCAGTGAAGGGCTGACCCTCAAGCCTGCGAACCTGCTGAACTGGTGGACAGGGGTCGTCAAGCATCGAACTTGTTACTCAGGCAGCGGAAAGACCAACACCCCTGGCCATCAGTGTGGCGAGCATCGGAACCAGGGCAAATCCCACGAGCTCCACGTTGATGATCCACCCCAGACGGGTTGCCAGCGCCTGGCCCACCTTGGGCAGTTCACCTTTACGGAGCGGAATCGCCCACAGGATGTAAGTGACTGTGGGATAAAGCGAAAGCCCTCCGACACTCAGGTAAAGACCGACTTTCCACCAGAACAGAGGGTTTTCGGTGTAAAAGTCGCTGCCCTGACCGAAATAGAGCACCCGCAGAATCCCGGTCAACAGCAGAGCGAGTGCTGCGATTCCATAAATGATGTCGGTGATCACCATGGCCGTGGCGGTCCTGCGGTCAGGATCTGGACGAATCAGCCGGCGCTCCACCACCAAGGCCGCGAAGCAGAGCATGAAGCTCAGGTAGTGGACATAGGCCACTCCAGCACTCTTGGCGATCTCCGGCGTTAGCGCAGTGGCCAGCAACATGAGCTCGAATCATTTGTTGCTGGCGACAGTAGCGGCTGAGAGGAAACCTCCGCTGCTTCCATGCGGAAGGTCTGCACAACAAATCCAACGCAAATATGAAGTGATACGAATCACATTATGAACAAAAGTTGAATTCGGTACAAATTCAGAATTACGACTGAAATATGAATTCCGCAGTCTTCATTACACGCACCAGATAAAAAGCCATTCGCCCTAGGTTCAATGAAACCTGGCATACATGTGATGGTGAGTTCACTGAGTGCATTTCTGGGCGAAATCGGCAGACATCAACTATTGACTCCTGAACAGGAGTTAACAATGGGTCGAAAAGTTCAGGCGATGGTCGCTCTGAATGAGCGCTGTCTGCTTGCCGGTGGAAGTGGATCCGCATGTGAATACAACGACGAAGAGAAACGCACGATTAAACGAGGGGAGCGGGCCAAGAATCAGATGATCACCTCCAACCTCAGGTTGGTAGTCAATCTTGCAAAGCGATACCAGGGCAAGGGACTTGACCTCTTGGATCTGATTCAAGAAGGCACCCTTGGACTCACACGCGCCGTCGAGAAATACGACCCAACTCGCGGTCACCGCTTTTCCACATACGCCTACTGGTGGATTCGTCAGGGCCTGAACCGTGCTCTTTCAACCCAGAGCCGAACTATTCGCATACCCGTAAATGTGAATGAAAAACTCACCAAACTGCGTGCTGCCAAAGCTCGACTGATGCAGAGCAATGGCTTACCTCCAACATCGGAACAACTTTCGGAGTCGATGCAAATCTCCCTCAGCGAGGTGGAAGATCTGCTGGGTTGTGAGTTACGCAGTGTGACGGTCAGCCTTCAGGGAGTCGTGAAGTCAAAGTCAGATCCATCAGAACTCGTTGACGTTTTGCCAAGTGATGAAATTCCACCGATGGAACGGGCGGAAATCGCTGAAAGAACGGCTTCGGCCTGGAAGCTGCTGGACAAATCCAATCTCACTCCCAAGGAACGAACGGTGGTGATGCTGCGCTTCGGCCTCGACGGCAGCCACGAATGGCGCACGCTTGCTGAGGTGGCCCGGCACATGAACTGCAGCCGTGAATACTGTCGCCAGGTGGTCCAACGTGCATTGCGCAAACTGCGCAAAACCGGTATCCAGCATGGCCTCGTCGAGATGAGCGTCTAAACGGGAACCCACCCTCCCGGGATCGGCTCTCCTGCTGGCCAATCCGCTCACAGGGTGAGACTGTTCATGCTGACTGCTGCGCTACTTCTGCCATGACCTCGAGCTCCTCTTCAGGCCACTCGGAGTTCGACACCAGCTTCAACGGGGAAGTGGTGGATGCAGAAGTGCTCGACAGTGAAGTGATTGATGAGTCGGCATTCCGTCAGCTGCTGAAGCGGGCTGGACGATCCATTGCCCGCCCAGCCCTTGAGGCGCTCGAGATGATGCTTGATCCAGCAACGCCTCCTCAGGCGAGGCTGACCCTGCTAGCAGCACTGACCTATCTCCTAGTCCCCACCGATCTAATCCCGGACCTCTTGCCAGTGGCTGGTTTCAGTGATGATCTGGTGGCAATCACCGCAGTCATGGGTCTTTGCCGGAATCACATCACACCCGAGATCAGGCAACGGGCACAACGCAGACTGGATCAATGGTTCCCGACCCAATGTCCATGACCCGCTGGTCACGCGAATTGGAGGATGAGCTTGCAGCACTGCTCAAGGACTGGCTGAAGCAGCAGGGGCGTACACAGTCAGACCTGCGCCGCAGCCTGAGAGCAACATCCACCCGCATGCCTGCCCTGATGGAGGTCCTAGAGCGTGAACATGTCCTTGGGGGCATGCCTCGGCTGGCAGCCCGGCTGTGCTCCATCGAAGCCGAATGGGCAGCCAATCCGGAAATGCCTGCGAATGAGGCTTCAGGCGCAGGTGCCCCTCAGAACGGTGCCGACCCCTTCGGTCAACTGGATCTACTGCTGCGAGAAATTAGAGATGACTGCACCGGCTGAACCCGATCGCAGGCAACATGGGGTTATCCGTTTGGTTCTCAATGGCCTCCGTCCCGCAACGACTGCTCGGCGTCAGCCTCATCACGGCTGTCAGCGCGACGCTTCCGCAGGCAGCGACGGCTCAATCAGAGGTCTGGTTGCTCGGCCCCAACAGTCGTACGGGAGAACAGAGCACTGTGGTTCCCACGGACTGCGTCGAAGGAGCGGATGGTTCCATCACCTGTAACACCAAGATCCAAAATCCCCCTGGCGACACACCCGCCAAGCCCTTTTACAACCCGTTCAGCAACAACTGAGCCCAGTGATTCAGTCTCGTCGCAAACGCCGAAGTTTCCTGCAATGGGTTGATGCAGGGGAAAAGCAGGTCGCCATCCTGCTCACCATCATCACTGCTGTTGTGATCGCTGCTTCGATCGTGCAGCTCACAATCCGCGTGGCTCTTTCGCTGATCACCAATGAACAGGATTCCTACTGGCTGGGTGATGGTCTGATTCGCATCCTTGGTGATCTGCTGACGGTCTTGATCGCACTGGAAGTGCTGCAAAACATCACCAGTTACCTGCGTCGCCACGTCGTCCAGATTGAACTAGTGCTGGTCACCGCACTCACGGCCGTAGCCAGGAAAGTCATTGTGTTGCCCAAAGGCGCGGAAGACAAACCACAGCTTTTGATCGGCCTTGGCGTCTCCGCCATCGCGTTGGCGGGGGCTTACTGGCTTGTTAAACGATCGGCTGAACCGGATACTCGCTTGGACGCTCATTCCAGTAGAGAGCAAGCCATACCGTTCCAGGATGAGCATCCGTCCGCTCAACCCGATGACGTCGACCAGCTGAGAGCATCAGTTGATCCCCCACGCTGAGTTCAACGCATTCCTCTGGATCTTCAAGACGTAGGAGCGCGCTCCCCTTCAACAAGGTGAGCCACTCATGCT
The DNA here is from genome assembly GCF_014279975.1 of Synechococcus sp. BIOS-U3-1. NCBI lineage: Bacteria > Bacillati > Cyanobacteriota > Cyanophyceae > Synechococcales > Synechococcaceae > Synechococcus > Synechococcus sp. BIOS-U3-1. The sequence continues at coordinate 1,795,459 of NZ_CP047936.1, forward strand.
CTTTCTGTTGATACCAGAAACCATCCGGACTACGTGATCCGTTGGAACTGATCCTCATCAGCCTCCAACCCTCGCCGGAACACAACTCGTCTTCGATTTCATGCCCTGAAGCTGCCAGTGGCCCAGCCAGCAGATTGGAGAAACCTGGTCCCTCCACACTCGGCTCTCCCCAGCGTCGGTCGATGCGGTATCCCCATAACCGCGCCAATTGCACGACCGCATTGTGATCCGAGCAGGCCGCTAATTGACGACGACGCTCCGGATTGGCCTCAAGACTGCTGACCAATGCATTGAGCTGTTGGACCTTCAACAGAAAACGCTGCAGATCCTCTTCCGCCATCAGATCAAAGACAACTGTTCTGATCCTGACAACCCACCGATTCAGACCCAACCAATGGCTTGCACCAAGGCAGACTGAAATCACCTACCGATAGATGATGAGAACTCTGCTGGCAGGTGCACTGATGCTGCTAACACTGTTCTGGCAGAGTTCCAGCGTCTGGGGCTTGAGTGGATCAGGAGCGCAGCTGTTTGATCTGCATTGCGCTGGATGTCATCCCAATGGCGGAAACATCATTCGTCGAGGACGAACACTAAAACTTACGGCCCTCGAGAAACGAGAGCTCAACAATGCTCAAGCGATTGCACAGATTGCCCGTGAAGGCATTGGCCAAATGAGCGGTTATGCCGATGCTCTCGGAGAAGGGAATGACATCGTGGTTGCCGAATGGATCTGGCAGCAGGCTCAGAATGCCTGGACCCATGGATAAACATCCAGTTGAGTCCAAATTCCCTCTCGCCAGTAGACATCTGCTTCAAGCAGAGCGCGCACAGTTGATTCACTGTCGGACTCAAAGACTGCGAAAACGTGTGTACTGCCAACAGTGGGACCAAGGGTGATCAATGTCCCACTTTCCTTGAGGGCTTTGAGCCGCTCGAGATGCTCATCACGAAACGGAGCTCTTTTTTCCAATGCGTTGTCGCAATAGGTCCCCCAGAGAACGAATCGGGCCATAGTTTCACCTCCGGTTGAAAAAATCTGCACCGAATGGTTGGCGCATACTGCACACTAAGCGCTATGTTCAGAGGGTAGATTATTTTTATGATGATGCTCACTGGTGCTGAACTCCTTGCAAAGGTCAAGGATTTAGGTGACGTCTCCAAGACAGACCTGGCTACTGCCTGTGGTTATGTCTCTAAAAAAAAGGATGGTTCTGATCGCGTTAATTTCACTGCTTTCTACGAAGCTCTTCTCAATGCCAAAGGCATTGATCTAGGTGGCGGTTCCGCTGGTATTGGCAAAGGTGGTCGCAAACTTTCCTACGTGGCAACTGTCCAAGGAAACGGCAACCTGTTGATCGGCAAGGCATATACAGCCATGCTTGATCTAAAGCCTGGTGATGAGTTCGAAATCAAGCTGGGTCGCAAACAAATCCGCCTCGTTCCCGTTGGTGGCACTGACGAAGACGAAGAGTGATTTTCAGCCGGCTGCTGCACGCAGCTCACGGCAAAAATCACCTGCTTCCGCCGCTGCGCAACCTTGTTGTGCAGCGGCGATTCTTTTGACTAAGGCACTACCAACAATGGCTCCATCAGCGCCCCATGCACGCACCTGACGGACCTGCTCAGGACCAGAGATTCCAAATCCCACAGCAACAGGACCCGCATCGCATCGCTTCAAAGAAGTGACTAATTGGCCGACACGTTCTTGAAGAGTTGAGCGTTCTCCGGTGACACCAGTCACAGAAACCAGATAAGTGAACCCACGACTGGAAGCAGCGATACGTTCCATGCGCTCTTCCGGAGTGGTGGGTGCCACCAACAAAACAAGATCAAGGCCATGTTGTGCTGCAAGTGGAGACAAACGTTCCGCTTCCTCAAGGGGGAGGTCAGGTACAACCAAACCAGAAACACCAGCGGCAGCAGCTTCAGAAAAAAAGCGTTCTGCTCCTCGATTCAGCAGTGGGTTGCTGTAAGTGAACAGCACCACCGGCATCGTGAGTTGTTCACGCAATCCACCCAACATCTCCAGCACTTTTGCCGGGGTTGTTTTCTGTTCAAGAGCTCGATGAGCCGCAGCCTGGATCACTGGTCCATCTGCCAAAGGGTCGCTGTAGGGAATGCCGAGCTCCACCACATCAGCCCCATGATTTTGAAGACTGAGCAACACATCTGCCGTGCTCTGAAGATCAGGATCACCAGCCATCACGAAAGGCATCAGTGCCAGACGCTGCTCAACGGCGGTCTTCACAAAGACCTCTGCAATGCGTGAAGACTGCTCTGTCACGGATTCTGAAACTGTGATGCAGGCGAGCCTAGAGGTCGGCTGAAACTACTCAGATGCTTGGGTGGTCTCCTCTTCAGCGATAGAGGCCATCAGTGCCTGCTGCTGCTCTGGAGTCATGGCATCGAACCGCTCCTGAAGCTGTTGAGCGGTGAGCTGGTCGTAACCGCTGCGATAGCGACGGCGTTGCTGCATGTAAGTCATGCGTCCCGTCACCACTCTGAACAGATAGGAGCTGGTCCAGATCACCACCACCACGACAAGAAGGGCTTCGGCTGCGATTCCCGCAGAAAACCCCTCCAGCCCAAGAGCTTCAAACAGCCAATAGCCCAAACCACCAGCGAGCAGAAGACCCAAGCCAAGTTTCAGAACACCGGCACGTGTCAATTCTCAGACCTCACCCTGACCGCTGAAACGCAGATTGAGGAATGGAGCAAACACAATCAATCCTGGAAAAAACAGGAACACCAGCGAGTAAATCCCCAAACGCTCGTATTTACCCATCACGGTCCAGCGGCGGGTCATCCAGGCGTAAAGAAGAAGGGGAACTACCACTAGGTAGGCACCACCCAGGACGATATAGGCACCGATCACAAGCCAGGTATCCAGGGAAACCGCGTTGAGGAGAGTCTCCATGGTCTGCAGAATGGGCCTTCTGGAGGGAATCTAGAATGCCAAGGCGGTGCCGGTGGCACCTGGGGGCGTGGCGGAATCGGTAGACGCACGCGACTTAAAATCGTTTGGGATGAAAATCCTGTGGGGGTTCAAGTCCCCCCGCCCCCACCACCGGTAGTGATACAAGCCGTTTTGTCATGGGCATTCGAGATCACCCTCATTAACTTCGAAGCATGAGGGTGCTTCGTTCATGGCAACTTCTGTGATCTTCAACGCAGAGCTTGGAGAGGAACCTGCAGAGCTGATTCGTTGCCGCGAGCGCGACGATGGGCATCAACCCTGGGATCGATGGGGCACCTATCTCAGCGACAGACAGTGGGGAACCGTTCGAGAGGACTACTCCGCAGACGGCAGTGCCTGGGACTCGTTTCCCTTTGACCACAGCCATCTACGCACATACCGCTGGGGCGAAGACGGCCTGCTCGGCCTTTGTGATGAAAAGGGTCTGCTCTGTTTCGCCCCGACACTCTGGAACGGAAAAGACCCTGTTCTGAAAGAACGCCTTTTCGGTCTAGGTAATCCGGAAGGCAATCACGGTGAAGACATCAAGGACATGATGTATCACCTGGCCGGAACGCCCACAGGAAGTTATGCCAAAGCGTTGTATCGGTACCCTCAGAAAAGCTTCCCTTACAAGCAACTAAGAGATGAAAACCGGTGCCGCGGTAGACACCAGAACGAATACGAACTGATTCACACCGGCATTTTTGATAACAATCGATTCTTCGATCTGGAGGTGGAGTACGCCAAGGCCTCACCAGAGGATGTGGTCATCCGTTTCACCATCACCAACCGTGGACCGGAGCAGGCTGAACTCCATTTGCTTCCCACACTTTGGTTTCGCAACACTTGGAGCTGGGGTGAAAACAGAGAGAACGACGGCAACACACCATCACTACACCTGAAGGAGGATCTGCTCGTCAGCAGTGCAGTTGAGGGACTCGGCTCCTACGGCCTGAGTTGCAGCGAACAGGGAACATGGCTGTTCACCGAAAACGAGACCAACACCCAGCGGCTTTACAACCAGCCTCTGAAGCAGCCCTATGTGAAAGATGCCTTTCACCGTTATCTGACCGAAGGCAAGCTCGATGCCGTGAATCCCAATCAAACAGGAAGCAAGGCAGCTCTCCACCTGCAGCGCGAACTCAAGCCCGGCGAGATCTGGGAGATTGATCTCAGGCTGCGCAAATACGACACCGCAGGGACAACAGCACAAGGCAGCGTCGAGTCCGCCACAATTACTGCCCTCATTGAGCAACGTCGCCAGGACTGGCAAGAGCATCTGCACTGGGTAGCCCCAGGACTAAACGACGAAGACAGAGCGATTCATGCCGCAGCAGCGGCTGGTCTGTTTTGGTGCCGCAAGTTCTACAACTGGTACGTGGCTCGCTGGCTGCGCGGCGACAGCAACTCAGCCAAACCACCAGTAGAACGCTGGCAAACCGACAACGCCTATTGGCGCAACCTGCGAGCACGCAACATCATCTCCATGCCCGACTGCTGGGAGTATCCCTACTTCTGTCAGTGGGACCTGATGTTCCATGCCGTGGCCTTCGCAGAGATTGACCCGGGTGAAGCAAAGCGTCAGTCACGCATGTTGCGCCAGGCTTCTTACACCGCCAACAACGGCCAGTCCCCGGCCTACGAATGGGCACTGTCCGACTCCAATCCTCCGATCGGAGCCTGGGCGGCACTGCGGATCTTCATGATCTCCAATCGCCGCTATGGCCACAAGGATTATCCGTTTCTGCGTGCAAGTCTTCGCGAACTGCTGCTGGAATACGGCTGGTGGGCTAACCGCACCGACCGCAATGGCGACAGCCTGTTTGAAGGTGGCTTCCTCGGACTCGACAACATCGCGATCTTCGATCGCCGCTATCCGCTAAAAGACGGAAGCCGCATCGAGCAGTCGGACGGTACGGCATGGATGGGCATGCTCAGCCTGAACATGCTGGAGGCATGCGTTCTGCTTGCCGAAGACAGAGAGGAATACACGAGTCTCTGCGAGCGCTTCGTCGCTGACTTCAGTCGTCTCACGTACGCCTTGAACAGTCCTTCCGGGCGTGGCTACGTCAATTGGGACGAAGAGGATGGGTTCTATTACGACGTGCTGAAGCGACCGGACGGCAGCAGTGATTACCTACGCACACGGTCACTGAGTGGGCTGATTCCTCTGCTTGCAGTCGCTACGTTTGATGCAGCGACAGTGAGGGAGATCCCATCCCTCGATGTGCGCAGCTATCTCAATGAACTGGCTGAAGAGCGAGGGGCACCTTTTGATGGAATCAATCATCTCGGCACATGGCATCGCGATCGCGTGCTCTACTCAATCGTGCCTCCCGATCGACTGCGTCGAATTCTCACCAGGGTCTTCGACGAAGAGGAGTTTCTCTCTGCTTACGGCATCCGAAGTCTGTCCAAGGCGTACCAGAAGACTCCCTATACCTATCAACAGGGTGACGACTGCGCCACCATCAGCTACTGCCCTGGCGACAGTCCGATTGCCATGTTCGGTGGTAACTCCAACTGGCGAGGTCCGGTCTGGATGCCGATCAACTATCTGCTAATTGAGGCCCTGCAGAAGTTCGGCCACGTTCTCGGTGACGAATTCAAGATGGAGTTTCCAACCGGCTCAGGGCGTGAACTGAACCTCTGGCAAATTTCACTGGAACTGGAACAACGACTGGTCGGAATCTTCCGGCAAGATGCCTCGGGTCGCCGCGCCTTCAACGGAGAGATGGCCCAGTTCCAGGACGATGCTGTATGGCGCGATCTGTTCCAATTCAATGAATACTTCAACGGCTGCACTGGCGCTGGGTTGGGAGCCAGTCACCAGACAGGCTGGACAGCCATTGTCACCAAAATGATCACTCAGCTTCAACGTTGGCGGTGATGGCAAAGACAACACATACCTCTATTCATTCAGAGGCATGCACTGCTCGTTGATCTCTGGCAAATCACGGAAACCCTGCCATTGAAGAGTGAAGAACCAATCCGGACCGTTTCAGGCGACTTAGCAACTCAAACACAATGGCTTCTACTAACTCGACTCATTCCAAAACCATTGAGCAACTTTAAATCCAAAATAAGCTCAGACAAATACACACCCTTTACAAGTGGTATTAACAAGCAATAAACCCAATTTTACCAAGACAAAATGGCAACTTACTTGATAGCATTCGGCGCACGTCTTACCCAGCAGAATAGTGCGTCAATAGCATCAAGGCTTCTAAGGGCACCTACACAAAGCCATCGATGGCTGGATTTAGGTGAAGAACTCTCCGCCCCCCATTATCTCTACAACTTATGCTTAACGATAGACCTAATGAAAGACTAGTCAGATTCAAAAGATTTTCGATATCTCCACGGGGGCTAACCCCCGATTCACTGCATCACCAGCTAACTATTAACTTCAACAGTCCATGCAAGCGTTTCACCGGCATGAAACAACAGCGGCAATTCACCATCCGGTAGTGCGTCATCCCCGCAGCAGATTGATGCCGGCGGAACCAAACGTGAGGGAACCCGTTGATCCCGCCGGGCAAGTGTGATGGTGTCGGTGTTGAGAGGCAGGCCGTAAAAGCGCGGACCATGCTCACTGGCAAAGCCTTCGAGATATTCGAGCGCGCCCTCCTGTTCAAAGATGGCGGCGTAGCTCTCTAATGCATGAAGCGCATTGAAGATGCCCGCACAACCGCAGGCTGACTCCTTGCCTGATCGGGGGTGAGGAGCGGAATCGGTGCCAAGGAAGAAGCAGGGCAAGCCACTGGTCGCAGCCTTCACCAATGCCCTTCGATGACATTCCCGCTTCACAACCGGGAGGCAGTAGAAGTCGCTTCTCAAGCCGCCCACAAACATGGCATTGCGGTTGAGATGCAGATGATGCGGAGTAATCGTGGCGGCGATACGTTCATCACCACTCTGATAAGCGTCTCGGATATAGATCGCTGATTCCTCAGTGGTGATGTGCTCGAGCACAATGCGTAACCGAGGATGGCGCTGGCGGAGCGGTTTCAGATGCCGTTCGATGAACAGGGCTTCACGGTCGAAGACATCCACATCAGGATCCGTGACTTCTCCGTGGATCAGCAGAGGCATGTCGATGGACTCCATGCATGACAGCACGGAGGAGATTTTGGACAGATCACTGACACCGGCCGCTGAATTGGTGGTTGCATTGGCGGGATACAACTTGGCCGCTCGAAACACATCCTGAGTGAATCCTTTCGCCAGCTCATCGGGATCGAGATCGTCTGTGAGATAAGCCGTCATCAGCGGCTCAAAACGGATCCCCTCAGGTAAAGCCTCAAGAATTCTGCTGCGGTACGCCAACGCTGCATCCACCGAGGCCACCGGTGGGCGCAGGTTGGGCATCACAATGGCCCGAGCAAAAGTTCGAGCTGTGGCTGGCAGCACAGCCCAAAGCATGGCTCCGTCCCTGAGGTGCACATGCCAGTCATCCGGACGGCGAAGCTCGAGGGACATTGGCACCTCCGCCAAGTCAGACCTCCTGAAGGACGGGGAGCTGACCCACTGCACGACGCAGAATCTCCTCCCGATCGTCGCTCACATGGTGTTCGGGCAGAAGCTCAAGCAGCTTCAGCTTCTCGAGGCGATTGCGGGTGGAACCGTTCATCACCACCAGATAAACAGACCGGCCAACTTCAACGGCTTCCTTAATGGCGTTTTCAAGGGCCAATGATGCAGTCACTCCGAGATGAGAGACCTCCGTCAGATCAAACAACACGGCTTCACAATCTTCGATGGCGTTGTGTTCACGGCTGATGGTCTTGGCCACACCGAAGATCATCGGACCGGTGAGTTGGAAGAGCAGCAGACGACCAGCCGCCTGATCCAGCAATGCTTGCTGATTTTCAGGAAGTTCAACGTCATCATCGGTGGTGCTGATGGTTTTGACTCCGCGGGCCTGCAGGGCCGTCATCCGTTCGATGGTGAGCACATTGGCCACGAAAACACCAATGAATACAGCCCAGATCAGGTCAACCAGCACGGTGAGTGCAATCACCCCGTAAGTGATGCATGCCGCTTTAATCGAAAGGTGATGAGCGCGCTGAAGGAAGCTCCAGTCAATGATGTCGAAGCCCACTTTCAGGGCAATACCTGCCAATACTGCCAAGGGAATCTGGGAGGCCAGCGGCGCGGCAAGCAGAATCACCAGCATCAGAATCAGTGCGCGGACGATGCCGGACAGGGCAGAGCGACCACCCGCCTGAATATTGACCACGGTGCCCATGGTCGCTCCAGCTCCCGGCAGCCCCCCGAACAAACCAGAGATCACATTGCCAAGGCCCTGTCCGATGAGCTCCTTATTGGAATCGTGCTCTGTGCGGGTCAGGCTGTCAGCCACCACAGAGGTGAGCAGAGCATCAATGCATCCGAGCATGCCGAGCACAGCACCATTGACCACCATCAATCGAATCTGATCGCCCGAAAAGGTCGGAGGAATGAAACGGGGAAATTCGGCTGTGAATTCGGGAATCCTGCGCAGTTCAACATCACCGAAGAGAGTGAGAGACAACACAGTGCCCACCACGAGAGCCAGAAGCTGTGGAGGGCAGAACCGCTTGAACTGCTCGGGTGTGAACCACAAGATCAACAAAGTGATCACGGCCAGTGCAAGCTCAAGAGGCTGAACACCCGATATCAATTCCGGGAGCGAATTCAAGGTCCCAATCACACCCCCGGAGGGACTGCTCTGTCCCAGAAAGGGAGCCAACTGCAGGATCACCAAGATCACACCGATCCCGGACATGAATCCCGAAATCACCGTGTAGGGCATCATCGTGATGTAGCGGCCTAGACGGAAAAAACCAAACAGGATCTGGAACACGCCAGCCAGAACCACCACGGTGAAGGCCATCGCCAGAGCAGTCCCTTTGTCGGGAATCTGGCTTGTGAAACTGAGAATGACGGCGGTGAACACCACCGTCATCGGTCCAGTCGGCTCAGAAATCAGCGTGGGAGTGCCACCGAAGAGCGATGCCACCAGGCCGATGATCACAGCTCCCCAAAGTCCGGCAGCCGCTCCAGCTCCGGAGGCCACACCAAAGGCGAGGGCCATCGGCAATGCCACGACAGCTGCCGTCACACCACCGAAAACATCCCCGCGAACGTTGCGCGTACTGATGTGATTAAGAAGCACGCCAAACCGTTTCGAATGTGGCGGAATGCTAATTCCCTGTCAGAGCAATGGCCTGAATCCGCGCAGGGTCGCTCCCTGACGAGCACTGGGTGGCATCGCAGAATAAGGGCAGGCTGCGACGCAAGATGCCCGACTTTCTGACATCCGCCCTGGAGGTCCTCATCGGGATCGGCCTCTTGTTTGCAGGGGGAGAAGTCTTCGTCCAGGGGGCGGTGACGCTCTCGCTGATTTTCGGAATCCCTCAACTGGTGATCGGACTCACTGTGGTTTCGATCGGAACCAGCGCTCCGGAGCTGTTCGTGAGTGTCAATTCCGTTTTGCGTGGATTGGATTCCCTGGCCGTGAGCAACGTGGTGGGCAGCAACATCTTCAACGTGATGGTGGTGCTTGGTAGCAGTGCTGTGGTGATGCCACTGCGCGTCGAAAGCCGCCTCGTTCGAAGGGATGTGCCGGTGATGATCGCTGTGTCCGCGGCGGTTTGGGGCATGGCATCGGCGGGGAGGGTGACCTGGCAGTCGGGCATAGCACTTCTGCTCGCACTGTTGATCAACTCAATCTGGGAAATTCGCACAGCCCGAGAGGAGCCAGCAGGTGTTGAAGGAGCTGAGCCCGATGTGAATCCCGACCAGGGCAAGCGCGGCATCCTGAAAGCTGTGTTGTCACTGTTGGTCGGAATTCTGCTGCTGGGTGTGGGGTCGCGGGTTCTCGTCAGCGGTGCCAGCGGTGCTGCGACCTATTTGGGCGTGAGTGAAGCGGTGATCGGACTCACAATCGTGTCTGCCGGCACCTCCATGCCAGAACTGATCACGTCGCTAGTGGCCGCCATCAAGGGGCGAACCGATCTGGCGATCGGCAATGTTGTAGGCAGCAACCTGCTCAACCATCTGCTCGTGCTGGGCGCCAGCTCACTGGCAGCCGCTGGAGCGGGCGGTCTGCAGGTGAGCCCCCTCTTGATTCAGCGCGACATGCCGGTCATGGTGCTAACCGCACTGGCTTGCATGCCCATCTTCTGGACCAAAGGCCGGATCACCCGTCTAGAGGGTGGAATCCTGCTGGCCCTCTATGTGTTCTACGTGGTCGATCAAGTGCTGCCTCGCACACTGCCCACCTGGCAGGACGAATTTCGACTGGTGATGCTTTGCCTTGTGGTTCCGGCCGTCATTGTCGTGATTGTTGTTCAGGCTGGGCTGTATTGGCGACAGCTTCAACGCAAGCGACTCAAAGAGCCCAATGAGCTGAGCTGAAGCACAAGAGCTTGGATCAAGACACATGTCACAGCAACGCTCGCATTCGTTCACGAAAGGATGACCACACCCTGAAAGCTGTTCATCCTTAGAGAGCGTTGCGCGGCTTGCCGATGCTCGAGCTGCTTCCACCTCTCAACGACAAAAATTTGCCTTGGCTGGATGTAATCCATCCAATCATCGTGCATTTCGTGATCGCGATGGCGCTGATCTCAGTTGTGTTCGATTTAGTTGGTGTGATTACACAAAAGCGCAACCTCTTCGAGGTGAGCTTTTGGAATCTGGTGGTGGCCACCGTATCCATCTTTGTAGCCATCATCTTCGGACAGATCGAAGCAGGTCTGGCCAGTCCCTACGGAGCAGCACGGGACATCCTCAACTACCACAGCACCATCGGCTGGTCACTGGCTGGCGTTCTCGGTCTATTTACTGGCTGTCGCTATGTCGTGCGCCAGAAAGATCCAACTCGTCTGCCAGCAGGGTTTCTGGTCATTGATGGAGTGCTCGCCACGCTGGTGTTCTGCCAGGTGTATCTGGGCGACATGCTCGTTTGGGTCTACGGGCTTCACACCGTGCCGGTCGTCGACGCTATCCGCAGTGGAGCGGTGTCATGAACCCCACGGTCCCGTTGCCAATAATCGCGATTCCGTCTCCCATCAATGACATCGTCGATCAGCTCGGTGCGAATGATCTCCCTTACACGATTCCAATTCACCCAAACCTGGTTCATTTCACGATCGGCTTGTTTGCAATCGGAATCGCATTTGACTTCGCCGGTGCGATCTATCCACTGGAAAAAAGGATCTTCCGTTTCCTTGCACTCCCAGTAACGCGCACTGGCTTCCATGACGTGGGCTGGTACAACGTCCTCGCCTGCAGCGTGATCACTTTTTTCACAGTGGCCGCAGGCTTCTTTGAAATGCTTCTGGCCGTGCCGCTGCCTGGCATTCGCAGCGTCATTGGCCAAAACGCCATCGACACCATGCTTTGGCACGCCATTGGTGGGGTGGCACTACTACTGATCATCGTTGCGATGACCATTTGGCGCGGCTTCCAGCGCTTCGCCTGGCGCAAAGACCTGGGTCGCCAGGTGAGCTGGCTGTATCTCGCCTGCGGGGCCGTCATCCTTTTAGTCATGGGGGTTCATGGAAGCCTTGGTGCCTGGCTTGCCAGTGAATTTGGCGTGCACATCACAGCTGATCAACTGCTTGCAGCTGGAGCGGATCTGAAGGAGGCACTGCCATGACGTCCTCGCGCCAAAGCCCGAAAAAAGGTCTGCCGCTCCGGCTGCTGGCCGTGATCCTGGTCTCCACTGCACTGGATGTGGCAGTGAGTTTCCAGGTGTCGCGCTGGGCCTATGGCTGGTTGCCAGTGCCCGCATCCACGGCTGCACCTTATGTGGATGATCTGTTCAGCCTTGAGGTCGGGATCGGCGCCTTCGTGTTCATCGGCTGTGTGGGTTTCATTGTCTGGTCGTTGTTATTCAGTCGTGCTGAAAAGTACGACGAAAGTGATGGTCTTCCGATTGAAGGCAACACCAAACTCGAAATCACCTGGACGGTGATCCCTTTTGTCATTGTCATGGCGCTGGCCTTTTATTCGATCCAGGTGAACGAGAAGCTTGCCTCGCTCGGGCCCAAGCAGAAATACGACGTCGCGCTCAATCAGGCTCCCGATGCCGTAGCCACCCTGGACGCACGCCGCGACATCGGACCGATCGAGGTGATTTCCAGGCAATGGTCCTGGGAATTTGTTTACCCCGATGGCGTGCGCAGTTCAGAACTGCATCTACCGCTCAATCAGCGCGCCAACTTTCTGCTGATCTCCGAAGACGTTCTTCACAGCTTCTACATTCCGGCGTTCCGCCTCAAGCAGGACATCATTCCAGGAAGTGTGATCTCGTACAGCATCACGCCCACCCGTGAAGGTCGCTTCAGGCTGCGCGATGCCATGTTCAGCGGCGCTTACTTCTCCAACAACCAGACCGACGTGATTGTCGAGTCGGAAGAGGAGTACGCCTCCTGGCTGACCACCACAGCCAAGCGCCCACTGGTCCAGGGCCTTAGCCCGGGCACAGCCCTTTACGAAAAACGCCTCAAGGACGGCGACCGTGGATGGGCGACCGTTCCCCCAGCTCCTCCACCGATGGTCAACGACCCCGGTAATCCCGAAGCGCCCCACGACGCCTGACCCCGATGACCAGCGCCAAATACGACCCCAGAGTGCTCAAGGCACCCCACCCTGTTCCAGGTGCTCCTGACAACTGGAAGCGCTTCTTCAGTTTCAACACCGACGCGAAAGTGATCGGAATTCAGTACATCGGGCTGTCACTGTTCTTCCTGATGGTGGGTGGTCTCCTGGCCATGGTCATGCGCGGTGAATTGATCACTCCTCCGGCAGATCTCGTCGATCCGAGTGTCTACAACGGGCTCTACACAATGCACGGGACAGTAATGCTGTTCCTGTTCCTGTTCCCGGTCCTGAATGGATTCAACAACCTGTTGATCCCCACCATGATCGGAGCTCCGGACATGGCTTTTCCCAAGCTGAACGCCGCAGCTTTCTGGCTGGTGCCTGTCTTTGCTGTCGTACTACTGAGCAGCTTCTTCGTGCCTGGAGGACCAGCCTCATCGGGGTGGTGGTCCTATCCACCGGTCAGCATTCAGAACCCTCTTGGTCATCTAATCAATGGTGAATTTCTCTGGATCCTGGCAGTAGCGATCTCCGGGGTGTCATCGATCATGGGTGCGATCAATTTCGTCACAACGATCATCCGCATGCGGGCGCCCGGAATGGGCTTTTTCAAGATGCCCGTCTTTGTCTGGACAGCATGGGCCGCCCAGACTCTTCAGCTGATTGGTCTACCCGCACTCACGGGAGGAGCCATCATGTTGATGTTCGATCTCAGTTTCGGAACCAGTTTCTTCCGACCTGAAGGAGGAGGAGATCCAGTGCTTTACCAGCACTTTTTCTGGTTCTACTCCCATCCTGCGGTGTACGTGATGGTTCTGCCTGTGTTCGGCATCTTCTCAGAGCTAATCACGGTTTATTCACGCAAACCACTATTCGGCTACAAATTCGTGGCATTGGCCTCATTCATCATCACTTTCCTGGGCTTGATCGTCTGGGTGCATCACATGTTCTATACCGGAACGCCACAGTGGATGCGCAATCTGGTGATGATCACAACCATGCTGATTGCTGTACCCACCGGAGTGAAAGTATTTGCCTGGCTGGGAACACTCTGGGGGGCAAAGATCCGTCTTAGCACACCGATGTTATTCGTTCTGGGGGGCCTTGTGAATTTCATTTTCGGAGGCATCACCGGCGTCATGCTCGGCACAGTTCCCATCGATATCCACGTGGGCAACACCTATTTCGTTGTTGCCCACTTTCACTACATCATTTTCAACACGATTGGTTTTGGAATCTTCGCTGGCATCTATCACTGGTTCCCAAAATTCACCGGCCGGATGTACTACGAAGGGCTCGGAAAAATTCATTTCACCCTCACCTTCATTGGTGCAACTCTCAACTGGCTTCCGCTGCACTGGGCCGGCCTCTACGGCATGCCTCGACGCGTTGCCTCCTATGACCCTGAGTTCGCCCTCTGGAATGTGATTGCAAGTATCGGAGCCTTCATGTTGGGGGTGGCTTCCATTCCCTTCATCCTCAACATCGTGAGCTCCTGGGCAAGGGGTGCCAAAGCCCCCGCCAATCCCTGGAGAGCGATCGGACTGGAGTGGTTGCTTCCCTCGCCGCCGCCGGCTGAAAATTTCGAAGACGATATTCCCACTGTGATCAGCGAGCCCTATGGCTATGGCCTGGGCAAACCCCTTGTCGAAGACGAGGAGTTTTATGTCCGACGCTCCATGGAGGCCTGAACAATGACCAGCGCCAATGTTGATTTACCGCTCAAGCACAAACCCGGACATATCAAACATGACGGGCACAATTTGACGGGATTTATCATATTTCTATGCTCGGAAAGCATTATCTTTCTGGCGTTTTTTGTTGGTTATGCACTGCTGAAGATCACGAGTCCCGAATGGCTTCCGGAAGGTGTCGAAGGTCTCGAAACACGGATGCCATTAATCAACACAGTCATTCTTGTGAGCTCCAGTTTTGTTGCCTACTTCGCTGAACGCTATCTCCACAAAGAGAATCTCTGGGGATTCCGGGCAATGTGGCTACTCACAATGGCCATGGGAAGTTACTTCGTCTATGGGCAATATGTCGAGTGGTCAGAGCTGGCATTCAGCTTGAGCAGCGGAGTATTCGGGGGAACGTTCTACTTACTGACCGGTTTTCACGGCCTTCATGTGATCACAGGAATCCTGCTGATGGGCCTGATGTTGGCGCGTTCCTTCCGCCCAAACAACTACGCCAAGGGGGAAATGGGCGTCACGGCAGTGAGCCTGTTCTGGCATTTCGTGGATGTGATCTGGATCATCCTTTATGTGCTGATTTATGTGTGGCAGCGAACCAGCTGATCGCTTCTGCATCACTCAGTTTTCAACAACCTCAGCCATCCATGATCATCGACGACCGCCATTACGACATCATCATCGTCGGCAGTGGTGCCGGCGGAGGGACTCTTGCAGGGGCGCTCACCCGCCAGGGCAGAAGCGTTCTGCTTCTAGAGCGAGGAGAAGCCATGGCACTAAGTGATCAAAACGTGGCCGATGTAGATCTGCTCCGCAAGGATCGCTATCACCCCACGGATGAACGCTGGTTCGGTCCAGATGGAGACCCTTTCGCACCTCAAACCGCCTACAGCCTGGGTGGCAACACCAAGATCTGGGGAGCAGTGTTGGAACGCATGCGCGACAAGGATTTCGGTGAGGTGTCACTGCAGCATGGTGTTTCACCAGCCTGGCCTTTCGATTACGCCCATCTGGCTCCCTACTACGACCAGGCTGAGACGCTCTACCGGGTTCACGGTCAGGCCCATATCGACCCCACGGAGCCTGCACGCAGTAAAGACTTCGACCATGCGCCACGTCCGGTGGTGCCGTTCCTCGAGCAGCTTCGCGAAGGGCTACAGCGCCACGGCTGCCAGCCTTACGACCTGCCTCTCAGCTGGTCCGAAAGCAAAGAAGATCCCAGCGGTGACTCCCAGCTCTTCGGCCTAGACAGGGCCGACCCAAGCAAGCTGGAGGTTCGAACTCTGTCCAAGGTTCTGCGGTTGCATGTGAGCCCCAGTGGACGAGATGTGAAGCGGGTGGAGGCGGATGTAGACGGCGAGGTCTGGCTTTTCTCCTCCGATCTGGTGGTACTGGCAGCCGGTGCAATCAATACGCCGGCCATCCTGCTGCGATCTAGCAACGAACGTCACCCCCGTGGCCTCAGCAACAAGTCAGACCAGGTGGGTAGAAACCTGATGAATGTTCAGCTCACCTCGATCCTGCAGCGTTCCGCGGAAGCTAACAGCGGTCGTTACGCCCGTTCCTTCGGCATCAACGACTACTACTGGGGAGACAAGAACGTGACGTTCCCACTGGGGCACATTCAGTCCGCAGGCGGAGTGCTGCAGGACGCACTATTCGCAGAATCACCGCCAGTGTTGTCACTGGTCAGCAAGTTGATTCCTGATTTTGGATTGGAGCGCCTGGCATCGCGATCAGTCGCCTGGTGGGCCATGACCGAAGTGCTTCCCGATCCAGAAAACAAGGTATGGCTGAACAAAGAACAGATCCGCATCAATTATCTCCATAACAATCTGGAAGCCCACGACCGACTGGTGTATCGCTGGATCGACACCCTCAAATCCGTGGAGGCCGATCCGGTCACCAAGGTGGTGACGTCAGAGCCCGTGCATCCCCGCGGCGAAGCACCTCTCAGCGTGGTGGGCTACGGCTGCGGCACCTGTCGAATGGGTGAAGATCCCGTCGCATCCGTCGTGGATGCAGATGGAAAGTGCCATGAACTTGAGAACGTCTACATCACCGACAGCAGTATTTTTCCAAGCTGCCCAAGCGTGGGACCAGGTCTCACCACTATTGCCCTGGCACTGCGCATGGCAGAAACACTTCACCAACGGCTGCACAACTGATCCTGGGACCACTCCGATCATGAGCTGATCAGCTCATGATCGGAGTGGTTGTGACGCCATTAGCCCATGGTGACGAATTCCTCCGACACCGTTGGATGCAAAGCCATCGTGCGATCAAAGTCTGACTTGGTTGCTCCCATTCCAACAGCGATCGCCGCCATCTGAATGATCTCTGCTGCATGTTCGCCGACCATGTGACAGCCCAGAACGCGCTCGGTTTCTACTTCAAGGACCAGCTTGAGCAGACAACGCGGTCCGCACTTAGGTAGGGCCTGTGCCATGGAGCGGAAACGGGCCCGGTGAATCACCACCCCCTCGGCACCGTATTGGGCGATGGCATCCTCTTCCGACAACCCCACCGTGGCCAGCTCAGGCTGACTGAATACGGCACTGGCTACCAATTCATGGCTCACCTGTCGCGGACGCTCTCCATAGACACTGTCAGCAAAGGCGCGACCCTCATCAATCGCCACAGGCGTGAGGCAGATGCGATCGGTCACATCACCAACAGCGAACACATGGGGCACATTGGTGCGCTGATCAGCATCCACGGGAATGTGATGGCCATGGATCGTCACTCCCGCAGCATCGAGGTTGAGACCTTGCAGAAAAGGCCGTCGTCCAGTGGCCAGAAGTACACCCCCACAGGAGATTTGATCCCCGCGATTGGTGCGCACAACCAGGTCTCCGGGCTTGCCCTCAATGGCTTCAGGGCCTGTGGAGAACTGCACATTCACGCCTTTCTCAGCCATCCCCTCCTGCACGACTGCTGCCAGTTCGGCATCAAAACCGCGTAGCAGATGTTCGCGGCGCACCAGCTGTGTCACTTCGACACCAAGGCCGCTGAGAATCCCCGCGAATTCGCAGGCGATGAAGCCAGCACCCACCACAACCATCCGCTCAGGGAAACGCTCCAGCAAAAACATGTCGTCGCTGACCCAGCCCAGCTCGACACCTTGGATATCAGGACGCTGAGGGCGCCCGCCGACACCGATCAGCACCCTCTCAGCATGCAGGCGTTGCTCGGGATCACCACCGGGGTCAGCGGAAACAAGAATGTGATGGTCATCCTCAAAGCGTCCCCAGCCTTTGATCAGGGAGACACCGGCCTTCGCTAGAAAGTCAATGTGCATGGCATTGAGGCGGTCCACCTCAGCACGCACATTGGCAAGCAACTGTGCTGAATCAATCCGGACCTCAGACGGATGGACGCCATAACTGGAGGCCTCCTCCATCTGTCCTGCCATCTGGGATCCATAGACCAGCAGTTTCTTGGGGACACACCCCCTGATCACGCAG
Organism: Synechococcus sp. BIOS-U3-1; assembly: GCF_014279975.1. Lineage (NCBI taxonomy): Bacteria > Bacillati > Cyanobacteriota > Cyanophyceae > Synechococcales > Synechococcaceae > Synechococcus > Synechococcus sp. BIOS-U3-1. The sequence continues at coordinate 1,813,179 of NZ_CP047936.1, forward strand.
GTGCCACCGACACGATCACCTTCAATGATGGCAACCCGAGCCCCATGACGTGCCGCCCGCTTGGCCGCCGCGAGGCCGCCGGAACCGGCACCGAGCACTACGAGATCAAACGACTGGTCCACCACAGCTGACGCTCAACTACCCAGCATTCTGAAGGGTCTGAATTCAATGGCTTCAAAGGGTGCGATCGAGATCAGCGAACCAACCAATCGGTGAGATCCGCATAGGGTTGGGTCGATTGAGACCTGGAGTCTGGTGTGCATCTGCCTCGCTACGACCGGATTCCTGATCATGACAATGATCACAAGCTGATCGAAGTCAGGGTGTGTGATCTCCAGCCCACGCAGATGTGCGTCGGGCTTGCGGAGGTTCGGAGCCGTCAGAGGGACTTCAGCAAGGAAAACAGGAAGGAACGTCTCGATTATCTGCGCGGCAAGCCGGTGCCCCTCGTGCGCAACCGCCTTGGGCAGCTCTGGATGGTGGATCGACACCATCGACTGAGGGCACTGCTGGAGATGGATCCCGGTGTTACCACCTATGGCTACGTCATCGCTGAGCTTGACAGCGACAGCCGCGATGCAGCGCTCCCAGCTCTGCAGAGTCGGGGGTGGCTCTATCTCCAGGACGGACGCGGCAACGGTCCATGGGAACCCTCCAAGCTGCCCCTGTCACTCCTGGGTCTTGAAGACGACTCGTACCGCAGCCTCGTCTGGAAATTGAAGAAAGAGGGGCTAATCAAGCCACAGCGCCTTATCCCTTATCACGAGTTCCGTTGGGGGGCATGGCTGCGCACACGCCCCTTGCCACCGTTCAGTTCCTCCCAGTTAGAGCCGGCGCTGCCGGCATCTCGGCGACTGGTTCAGTCCCGATCTGCGGCTCATCTCGCCGGCTGGACTGGCAAAACCTGAAGGGTTGAGCGCTGTTGCCCCCTCCCCTCAACCGTTCGACGATTCACAAAACACCCCACTCCTATGCGTCTCCTGACCTCAACTCTGGCAGCAGCTGTGCTGATGACAGCCACGACTGCGAAGGCTGTGGAGATCGATGGCCAAACCAGTTTTGTAGCCGTGCCAACGCAGGCAAAACTCACCAATTACCGCTGGTACGCGTTCGAGTGTTGTGCCGTTTACTACGTGACTCTGGAATTCCCAGGGGGTGCTGGAGCTGATCTGGGAGGAATCAATCTTGAACAGATCCGGGGCGCGCAGCCCGCGTTTTATTACGGAGCTGTGCCTGTTAAGGCCTTTATTGGCACTCCACGTCGTCAAGGGAAATCCGTTGAGGTCCAGGCGAAATTCAGTCATGACGCACGCTCAATCGACGTTCGATTCGAGTCAGCGGTGAAACCAGGAGACGTTGTCACGATCGCCTTTCAGACAGGAGTGAACCCACCCGAAGACATCTACACCTTCTCGTTAACGGCCGTTCCGGCAGGGCCGAATCCGATCCATCAGATGGTTGGAGTGATTCAAATGGAGATCTTCGAGCCGATGTACTGAGGCTGAAGGCTGTGGAACAAAAAGTCTTCAGCGCTTGCGACGTGAATCAATCTGCAGCAGATCACGCACCCTTTGCACCTGACTGGCCAGCTGTGGATCAGTGCCGAGCTTCTTCTCCACCTGACCAATGGCGTACATCACCGTGGTGTGATCCTTTCCTCCGAAGGTTTCACCGATCCGCGGAAGGCTGAGCCCGGTGCCCTGACGCATCAAGAACATGCCCACCTGTCGGGCCTGACTGACCGCCCGGCGACGGCTGCTGCTGCGCATGTCATCCGCAGTCACCCCAAAGACTTCCGACACCTTGTCGATCACCTGCTGAGATGTGACTTCAACACCCTGGCCGCTGGGATCCAGCATGGGAGCAACCGATTCAACGGTCATCGGCATCCCAGTGATCGAAGAGAAAGCGACCGCTCTTGTTAGCGCTCCTTCCAGCTCGCGGATGTTGGAGGTGAAACGACCAGAGATGTACTGAATCAGATCCCTCGGCAGAGAAACACGTTCCTGTTCGGCCTTTTTCTGAAGAATCGCCATGCGCGTCTCAAGATCCGGGGCCTGGATGTCAGCAATCAAACCCATGGAGAAGCGCGAAATCAAACGTTCTTGCAGTCGGGGAATCTGGCTGGGAGGGCGATCACTCGCGATCACGATCTGTCGACCGGCCTCGTGCAACGCATTGAACGTGTGGAAGAACTCTTCCTGCGTGTATTCCTTGCCCTCGATGAACTGGATGTCATCAACAAGGATGAGATCAGCGGCCCGGTAACGATCGCGAAAGGCCTGCATCCCATCTTTGCGAATCGCCACGATCAGGTCGTTGGTGAAAGTCTCGGTGGAGACATAAAACACCTTGGCCTCAGGATCGATCTCTAAGCGGTAATGACCGATGGCCTGCATGAGATGGGTCTTACCAAGGCCGACACCTCCACAGATGAACAGCGGGTTGAATTCGCGCCCGGGGGCCTCGGCAACAGCAAGGGCAGCGGCATGGGCCATGCGGCTATTAGGCCCCACAACGAATCGGTTGAACACGTACCGCATGTTCAGCCCCGGGAGACGACGGGGAGCCCTCGTAGCCGGGGTTGGCGGCGCCAGCGGGGGCGGCACCGCTGGCGCCGTAGGTGCGGCGGTGACACCTGCCGTTGCAGAGCCGGCCGGAAGCTCCTCAGCATCACGCGCCAGAACCGACACCGTCACAGGCTGACCAGTGATCTCACCGGCCACATCCGCGATGGTGCTCGCATAGTTCTTACGCAACCAGTTGCTGGCAAAGCTGTTAGGCGCCAGCAATGTGAGAGTCCCTTCCCGGAATCCGCTGCACTGGGCAGGGCGGATCCAGGTCTCGAAGGTTGGCTTGCTGAGGTTGCTCTGAAGGGCCTGCTGAACCTTGCTCCAAAGCTCACTGCCCGTCAGCACTGCATCCTCCGATTCACGGTGGCTGAATCTACGCACCCCAGGCCGATCGGTCCGTCTTTAATGAGGTGCTGACGACATCACACATCTTCATGGCCTCCGCCATCCAGCGTCCCCTGCAGCGAGCACTCATGCTCATCGGCGTCGGCCTCATCGGCTCCAGTCTCAGCGGCTGCGGAACCGACTGGAAGCAGCGCATCGGACTTGATCAGGCCCCCGCCAGCGACCCCTTGCCGGAGGTGAGCGATGGCCCTCGCTCAGCCCCCCTTCAACCGGGTAAAAACATCATTGTTGAAGCGGTGGATCGGGTCGGCCCCTCAGTGGTGCGGATCGACACGGTGAAACGTGTGGTCAACCCGCTCGGCAACCTGTTTGGCGGCAGAGCCCCCATACAGCAACAGGCGGGACAGGGGTCCGGATTCATTACGCGTTCCGATGGCCTGATCTTCACGAACGCACATGTTGTGGAGGGTGCGGACCAGGTCTCGGTGACGCTGCCAGACGGTCGCAGCTTCAGTGGTCGCGTTCTCGGCAGTGACCCACTCACGGACATCGCTGTGGTGCGTGTGGTTGCCGACAAACTGCCGGTCGCTCCCCTTGGAAATTCCAACAATCTCAAGCCCGGGGAATGGGCCATCGCCATCGGCAATCCTCTAGGCCTCAACAACACGGTGACTGCTGGCATCATCAGCGCCGTGGATCGCACCAATGCCATAGGGGAAGGGCAGAGAGTGCCTTACATCCAAACGGATGCGGCCGTGAACCCGGGTAACAGTGGCGGACCGCTGATCAATGCCGCTGGCCAGGTAATCGGCATCAACACTGCTATCAAGAAAGCTCCCGGCGCCGGCCTGAGTTTTGCCATCCCGATCAACCTGGCCAAGCGAATCGCCCAGCAGATCATCAGCACCGGCCAGGCGTCTCACCCCTTCATTGGAGTCCGCCTCCAAAGCCTGACGCCCCAATTGGCCAAGGAGATCAATGCCGCGGCCAATAGCAACTTATGCAAGGTGCCTGAATTGAACGGCGTAGTAGTGATCGAAGTGGTGGAGAACAGCCCTGCAGCAGCGGGAGGAATCCGCCCCTGCGACCTGATCCGAGAAGTCAACGGCACCAAGGTGCAGGACCCGTCCCAGGTGCAGCTGGCAGTCGACCGGGGTCGCGTTGACGAGGCGATGCCCATCCTTGTTGAGCGCGATGGCGAAAGCCTTGAGCTGATGGTGAAACCTGAGGAGCTCCCACGGCAGCAGTGATCCCTTGCGTGCTGATCCGATGACCAGGCCCATCCTGGTGGTGATGACCCGCTGGCCTGCCAGCGGGCGCTGCAAACGCCGTCTTGCAAGCAAGCTGGGTGCTTCTCAGGCCGCAGGGATACAGGCTCGGTTAATCAGTCACACCTTGGCGGTGGCACAGGCACTCGCCAGAGAGGGAACGCTGCGACTGCACATCGCCATCAGCGGCGCTGGCCCAAGAGCCTGGCGCCGCTGGCTCGCCTCAGTGCCTGAGGCCAGCGTCAGCGCACAGGGCCGTGGAGACCTCGGCAACCGAATGCGCAGGGAGGTACTGCGGGCACGTTCCATTGACCCCAGTGCTCCCGTGATCCTGATTGGCACGGATCTTCCCGACCTTGCTCCAAGAGACCTGATCAGGGCGATCGAGCTTCTGCGCCACTCACCATTAGTGATCGGACCATCAAGGGACGGTGGTTACTGGCTCTTTGGTCTGGGGGCAACGGCGACTGGAACACCCCGCTGGCCCTTTCATTCGATCCCTTGGGGGAGCGATCAGGTCTTCCAGCTCACTTGGCAGCGTGCCTGCCAACGCGGTCTGACGCCTGCACAACTCGACGCACGCAATGACATCGACGAGCTCGAGGATCTGGAGGGGTGGCTGGCATGAACACTCCAGCGGCCCTGAGCGTGGTGATTCCCTGCCTGAACGAAGCAGAACGACTGCCACTGCTGCTGGCGGACTTACAGCAGGGTGGAAGCGAACTGGAGATCTTGCTAGCTGATGGGGGGAGCAACGATGCAACGCCGGAGATCGCTTGCCTAGCAGGTGCTTATCTCATCAAGGTTCATCCCGCTGGCCGTGGCCGTCAACTGCGCACTGCAGCGGCTCAGGCAAGTAGCGACTGGTTGCTGTTCCTGCATGCGGACAGCCGCCTGCCCCTGCGATGGTTCAGGGAGATCAGACCACTGCTGCAAACCTCTTCAGAAGCAGAAGCTGCAGCCTGGTATTTCGACTTTCGAATCACTCCCTCCACAGCAGCGCGACGCCTGCTGGAGCAGGCTGTGGCCTTGCGCAGCAGCTGGCTGCAACGTCCTTACGGCGATCAGGGACTACTGCTGCATCGCACGCTTTATGACCGCAGCGGCGGCTTTGCCGAGCTGCCGCTGATGGAGGATCTGGATCTGGTGGAGCGCCTGAGCCGCATCACTGATCTCAGGCGGATCGGTCTGCCGCTGACCACCGATGGCCGACGTTGGCAGAGCGACGGAGTGATGCAACGCAGCTGGCGCAATGCAAGGCTGCGCAGGCGCTGGAGACAGGGAGAGTCCGCAGAGCGGCTAGCGGCGGATTACTACGGAACTCAGTTCGCGTACCAGAAACCGCAGCGGTGACCATTGGGTTCCAGGTCCCAGCCCAGACGTTTGTAGAAGGGCAGGACTCCTGGATCGGCAAACAACGTGGCGCGTTCAGTCCCCAATGCTCGCAGCGCATCAAGGATGTAATCCATGAGCTGACTGCCGAGACCAGAGCCCTGGTAAAGGGGGTGAACAGCAACATCCCAGATGGTCGCTTCAAGCACCCCGTCGCCTGTGCAGCGCGCGAAGCCAACCAGTCGCGGAATCCGGGCATCGTGGCGCCAGAGACCAACTCGGATCAGGCTGTTGTCGAGGGCCTTGCGAACCCTTCGTGCAGGTCGCCGGCTCCAGCCCACCGCTTCAAGCAGCTGCTCCAGCTCCACCAGATCAAACGGTCGGTGCTGACTGAAGACCAAAGTGAGCTGGCTGGCAGGGGTCGCACACAGCTTCGCCTGATCGCCGTACATCACTTGCAGTGTCTCTGGCGTAAGGGAAGGGTCGTCGATCACTGACGATGCTGCAGTCTGACGATCCTGGCGCACGGAAGGCGAAAAGGGCGGCAAGGTAGGTAGGCAAGTTCTGCACTGATGCCTGCAAGTCAACTGCTGATTGCTGTTCATGGCTGGCTTTTGAGCAAGCAGGTCTGGTCGCCTTTCTCTGCATGCTGGAAAGAACGCCACCCAGAGATCGATCTCTGGTGTCCTGATCTCCCCGGCTTCGGTGATGCAGAGCGCCCCTCCGGACTGCTGCCCAACCTGTCCGCTTACGGCCGCTGGCTGGCGGAGGAAGCCGTTCAGAGGGCGAACGGACGTCCTTTCGTGCTGTTGGGCCATTCACTCGGCGGCAGCGTGGTGCTGCATGCCGAAGCGACGCTGCGACAACAGCAACAGACAGGCTTATTGGGCGTTGTTCTACTGGCAGCCGGAGGTGGGATCTATCAGCCGCGGCCCTTTCGTCGACTGCGCAGCTTCGGCAAACTAATTCTTGAGCTGCGTCCGGATGTCCTGGCTCAGCTCCCAGCGCCCATTGGAGAGCTAGGACCGTTCAAGGCCGAGCGTCGTGCTGCCCGCGGACTGCTGGTCAACAGCACCAGTCGAGGCGCAGTTCGAGATCTACCTGGGTTGGTGTCGGATCTGGGAGTCGACAGCCTTTGGATCAGTGGTGAAAACGATCAAGTCATGGAACCTGGTTATGTGCGTCACTTAGCGGCTTACAGCCCTGGTCATGACTATCGCCAAATCTCTGGGTGTGGCCACCTACCGATGCGAGAGAAGCCCGAGGTTCTGAGCGACCTTCTGTCCAGCTGGGTGGAGGCTCAGAGCCTGGCTAAGCCACGTTCCTGAAGCTCAGCGAGTTCGGCATAGAGACCGCCCTGAGCTCGCAATTGAAGATGGGTTCCCTGCTCGATCAAACGGCCACGACGCAGAACGAGGATCCGATCTGCAGCCTCAACGGTGGCCAAACGGTGAGCGATCACCACAGCTGTTCGACGCTCAAGTAAGCGGTCAAGGTCCCTTTGCAAGGTTGCTTCCGTGGAAGGATCCATGAAGGCGGTGGCTTCGTCCATCACGAGGACATTGGGGTTTCGGATCGCCACACGTGCCACGGCAAGCAGCTGACGTTCGCCTGAGCTGAGATTGCCCCCACGCTCGCGCAGCTCCGTGTCCAACCCCTGAGGAAGCCTTCCGAGCAGTGTGCTGAGGCCAAGATCCCTGCAAACCTCCTTGAGCTGCTTGTCATCGATATCCCGATCGAGACGCAGATTGTCACCGACGCTGCCACTGAACAAAAAGGTGTCTTGCAGGACCACCCCGAGCTGGCGACGGAGATCAGGCAGGGAAAGACTGCGGATGTCGCGTCCATCGAGAAGGATGCGGCCCTGCTGTGGTTCATAGAGCCTGCAGAGCAAGCGGATCACGGTGGTCTTTCCAGACCCAGTGGGACCCACCAGCGCCACATGTTCTCCTGGCGCCAGTCGGAAGCTCAGATCCTGAAGGATCGGCTCATCAGGCCGATAGGCGAAATGAACACCTTCAAACACCACTTCGCCGCGAGACGAGGGCATCACCTGAAGAGGAGCCGGTGAGGCGCCCTCAGCAGTTGAGTCCTGAGTGTTGGCGGAGCCCGCACGGGTGTGATCTCGAATTTCCAGTGGCTCTTCGAGCAGTTCTCCGATTCGCTCAACAGCAGTCAGCCCACCCTGAATCTGAGTGAAACGCTCGGCCATCTGCCGCAGTGGATCAAACAGACGCTGCGAATAAAGAATGAATGTGGTGAGGATGCCCAGCCCCATTGCCCCGGAGCTGACCATCCAGCCACCCAGAGCCAGCACAATCGCCACCGCACCGAGAGAAACCCACTCCAGGAATGCGGAGATGCTGCTGTCAAACAGAATCGTTCCATTCACCGCCTCGCGATAGGCCAAGCCGGTTCGTTGGAAACGAGCGCCGTTGAAGGCCTCACGACGAAACATCTGAACCACGTCCAGACCCTGCAAATTTTCCTGAAAATCTGCATTCAGCTGCGACAGCTCCTCACGCACCCGGTAGTTCGCTTTGCGGTAGCGACCCTGCAGCCAGAGCACAACCAGGGTCACGGGAACCTGAGACACAAGCAGCAGAAGTCCCAGTCGCCATTCGATCAACAACATGGTCACCGCGATCACGGTGAGCGTGACCAGATCACCCAAAACGCCAACAGCACCGCTACCAAACACCTCAGCCAGCGCATCGACATCACTAGTGAGACGCGTGAGCAACTTGCCTACTGGCATGCGGTCATGGAACCGCAGGGAGAGATCCATCGCATGGGCGAAAAGATCGCGGCGGATTCTGGCCGTGAGTCGCTGGCCCACCGATTGGATGTTGAAACTTTGCACTCCCTGCAGAGCCAGACGCACCAGCACGGAAATCAGCAAAGCAACAATGATCAGCCGCAGGGCCAACGTGCTGTCCAATGGCTGAAGAATTGGAGCGACCGCTTCATTGGTGGCACCCGACACAGTGCGCAGAATCGAGATGGCCTGTCCCACGAGCAACGGCTGGATCGCGCCGGCGAGCGCCACCGGAATGAGTAGAACCAGGGTGAGAAGCAGACGACGACGGTCGCGTCCGAGGTAACGCCCCAGCCGACTGATGCGCTGAAGATCAGAACCGGCCATCAACTCGTTCTCACCATCTCCCTCTTGGGAGCATCCATCGCCTCGATGACCTGTTGCAGTTCTCCCTGGTCCAAACGCAACGAAAGCGGATGGCCCACCAGTCGGGCGGTGGTGTGGAAGAGGTCCTCAATCGCCACCAAACCATTGTCTTTGAGGGTTCGCCCTGTGGCGACCAGATCAACAATCGCTTCGGCAATCCCAGTGATCGGACCAAGCTCAACGGATCCAGTCAGGTGCACCAGCTCAACGGGGAGATCAATTGAATCGAAATACTGTCTTGCACAGCGGGTGAATTTGCTGGCCACACGGCAATGGGGCGGCAGGTCGGTGGGCCTCTGATAACCACTGCTGGATTTCACAGCAACGGACATGCGGCAGCCACCGAAACCGAGGTCAACCAGATGCGCCACAGGCATTTGGTGCTCACGCAGCACGTCGTAACCGACTACACCGAGCTGTGCCTGCCCGTAGGCCACGTAAACCGGCACATCACCGTTCCTAACCAGCAGAGCTCGGGCACGGCCGCAGGCCGAAGGCACCATCAGCTGGCGGTTGTCGGGATCCAGCACTGCCGAAAAATCAAGACCGGCAACTCTGAAACGTTCCACGGAGTCCCGCAGCAGCGCGCCCTTGGCCAGTGCAACGGTGATCATGGAAGCTTGCATCGCCCAAAACTTTAACGATGGGCCACCCCTATAAGAGCGACGGAATCAAGCCACTGCCAGTCCTGCAGGACAACGTTGTCTGGGTCTGGACAAGGGGACGCGAGGCAGTGGTGGTCGATCCAGCCGTCGCCGAACCAGTGAAGCAATGGCTGGTGAGTCACAAGCTGGAACTCACAGCCGTCCTGCAAACCCATCACCACGCAGACCACATTGGTGGCACTCCCGATCTATTGCGCCACTGGCCTTCAGCTGCCGTCATCGCCGCCGCCGCCGACCGAAAGCGGATCCCTTTCCAGACGATGTCGGTGGAACCGGGAATGCAGCTCGAGCTGCTTGGACAGCCCGTCAACGTGATCGACGTTCGAGCCCACACCCGAGCACATCTGGCTTACATCCTTCCCCAGGGTTGCTCCCCCGAACTTCCGACGCCTGTGCTGTTCTGCGGCGACACCCTGTTCGGAGCAGGCTGCGGACGCCTGTTCGAAGGATCAGCCGAGGACATGCACCTGGCCCTGAAGCGCTTACAGGATCTCCCGGACGACACCATCGTGCATTGCGCTCACGAATACACCGAAGGCAACCTGCGCTGGGCCCATTCCCTCAGACCGGATGATCAGGCGATCGCTGCACGTCTGATCACGGTACGAAAACTCCGCAGCCATGGAGGTCTTTCCCTGCCAAGCACCATGGGCGAGGAGCGCCGCACCAATCTGTTTCTCCGCGCTGGCTCAGTCCAGGAATTGCGGGAACTCAGGCTTCACAAAGACAGCTGGAGCGGCTGAGACAAGCTCAGCAGGCTTTGGTGAGCAGAACACGTCGCTGAGGATGCAACAGAACCGATGAATCAGGCTGCAAAACCAAACGACAGTTTTGGCCCCGTTCATAGTCCTCAGATAAAGGTCTCAGCAGCCGCAGCTGGCGATCTCCGCTCTTCACCCTGTACATCCAGCTGTGGCCCAGAAACTCACGCCCCACCACCTGATCCCCACCATTGGAATCCTCCAGCAGTGCGATCGCTTCGGGAGCAACCAGAACCGTTGCCTCCTCAGGCAGGGAATCAGCCTGAAGACCCCCAGGCCTCTCCAAGTCACCCAAGGGGCAGCGCAGGCAACCGCTGCCGACATCGTTCCAGACCGGCAGAACATTGCGCTGGAGAACAAAGCTGCCCACGAAGGGGGTTGCCGGTGACTCCACCAAATCCTTCGGACTGGCGCATTGATGCAAACGCCCGTCGCGCAGAACAGCCACTCGACTGCAGATTGCCAGAGCCTCCTCAGGATCATGGGTGACCAGAACGCCACTGGTATTGCAAGCACTGAGGACTGAAGGCAGTTCACTGCGAAGGCGCAGCCGAACCTCTACATCAAGGTTGGAGAAGGGTTCATCGAGCAGCACCACCGACGGGGCCGGTGCCAAAGCCCTCGCTAAGGCAAGGCGTTGACGCTGACCGCCTGAGAGTTCATGGGGATAACGCTCTTTCAACCGTTCCAGACCCAGTAGTTCGAGCAACCAAGCCGCTCGACTGGTGTCCTGCCCGCGGCGAAGACCGAAACAGGTGTTGTCCCAACCATTGAGGTGAGGAAAAAGGGCATAGTCCTGAAACACCATGCCCACTCCACGGCGTTCGGCGGCGAGGGACCGCTGGGGGCTGGCCACCTCGCTGCCATGAAGGCGAATGCTTCCGCGGACTGGAGTCTCGAAACCGGCGATCAGTCTGAGCAGCGTGGTCTTGCCGCATCCAGAGGGGCCCAGCAACCCCACGAGTTCGCCGCCTTGCAGGCTGAGATTGATGTCTTGAAGAGTCCACTCCGCTCCGGAAGCGCCATAGCTGTGCCAGAGACCGTCGATCTCGACCGGAAGGGACTCCATCGACACGAAGCGCGAAAATGCAGTCCCATTGTGATCCCTTTTGATGTCGACTACCACCCATCAGGCCATCACCACCGCTGACGCACCGGCTCCGGTAGGGCCATACAACCAGGCTGTGCAGGCTGGCGAATGGCTTTATTGCTCAGGCCAGATCCCTCTTGACCCTGCCACCGGAGAAATGGTGGGCGGCGGCGATGTGGAAGCGGAAACGAGACAGGTGCTGCGCAATTTGAAGGCCGTCCTGAACGCTGCGGGAACAGAGGCCGCCAAAGTGGTTCGCACAACCGTGTACCTCGTTGATCTCGCCGACTTTCAAGCGGTCAATGCGATCTATGCCGAAATGTTCGGAAGCGGTGTGAGCCCTGCAAGGGCCTGCGTTCAGGTGGCAGCACTACCCAAGGGCTCCAAGGTGGAGATCGATTGCATCGCCTGGCTCGGATGAAGTGATCCGGCGGTTTCATAGGTTAGAGATGAACCGAGCGACCTTCATGGCCCAGGCCAAGCTGACCATCGGCGAACTGGAAGCGGGCTATCCCCTGTACTGCAAGGCATTACGACGGCTTCTCAAAGAAGGACGCGAGGTGAAGGACATTGAAAAAACCGTGTGCTGGGGCCATCTGGAAACCCTGAACCGCTGCTTGCCTGGTCGCTATAAAGCGCCCTCCTACCTGATGGCGCTGATCCGACGAGATCTAGAGCAACCCACTCCTAGGTGAGCATTGCTTAATGCAAGCCGAGCTGAAGAAGAAAGCTCATTCAGCTACGTCGGTCAGTGGCCTAGAAGGATCGGCTCCCTCCACTTCCCCCTGGAAGACACGACTAGCGAAAACGTCCGCTGCTTCAATGGTGATCAGAGCTTCACGACTGAGAGGTTGATCTCGACGTGAGAACAAGCGGTTGGCATGCCGCAGTCGCAGACGATCGAGAGCATTGCGGACTGAGCGTGCATTCGCGAAGAAGGGCAATTGACGCCGCCGGCTGATGTAGCTGTTGAAGGCTTCGACCGCTGCGTCGCTAAATCGGTACTGCTGTTGTTCCAGCAACAGTTCTGCGATTGCCATCAATTCACTCTGGCTGTAATCAGGGAAGTCAATGTGGTGAGCAACTCTTGAAGAAAGTCCTGGATTGGATTGATAAAAAGCTGTCATCCGGTCTTTGTAACCGGCAAAGATCACCACAAGATCATTGCGCTGGCTCTCCATCTCCTGCAGAAGAATCTCAATCGCTTCAGCACCAAAATCTCGTTCATTTCCAGGTTTGTAGAGGTAATAAGCCTCGTCAATGAACAGAACGCCACCCTGGGCACGTTTGATCATCTCTTTGGTTTTCGGGGCCGTGTGCCCCACATATTGACCAACAAGGTCATCCCTGGTCACGGTGATCACATGGCCTTTGCGCAAGTAGCCGAGGCGATGAAGAATCTGCGAAATCTTCTGCGCAACAGTTGTTTTTCCAGTCCCAGGTTGACCGGTGAACGACATATGCAGACTTGGCGCTTTGCTCACCAAATCCAGGGACTGCCGAGCCTGATCCACCAACAGCAAAGCGGCGATCTCACGGATTCTCGTTTTGACTGGCAGCAGACCGATCAGCTCGGTATCCAGGTGCTCAAGAACCTCTCCAACTCCCGAAGCCATGAAACTGGCTTCAAGATCAATCGATGAGTCCATCAATCGCCGCTGCGAAGGCGTGATCTAAATCAGTGAGCGTCGCGTCCTCCGCATCCTCATTGGGGCGCAGGGTGATGTTCACATAGGTTTTCCCAAAGCTGATGTCGGGGTAGCGCTTGCGCACTTCGCTGAACTCACCCAGCCGATCCAGAAAATCACGGGTGGAGCTGTAGCTGTCGAACTCGAATCTCTTTTCCAGACAGACAGGACGTTTGCGTTCATTCCAAGGTTCCATCGACAACCTCGAGGCCTATCGAAACTTAAAGGAGAGCGCCCCTCTGACAGCCCATCAGGCGTTCTGACCATGCAGATGCATAAGCATGATTGGCCGCCTGTTGCTCGGGATCCTGCGTGTCAAGGGGATTGGGCATCGTTCCGGCGATCGCAGCGTTGGTGACACAGAACATCGACTTCTGGAAGCTGATACAGATCTGAACATGGGCATCAGCCTGGGCACGGCCGTGATGGTCATACCAGCGGCTGAGCTCCTCGGGAAGATTCCGGTACATGTCTGACATACAGAGGCTGGGAGGAATTCCAGCCCCCATGCTCGGCAGGGGGTCAGCGTAAAGAGCTCCGTATTTGAACAGGCTCTGGTCGGCCGCGATCTGACGGGCCTGGGCGTTGTAGGACACCGTCCCCAAAAATGGCATGCCTCGAAAGAACACCGCCTCCACATAGGGAACGGCAACATCCACGAGAAAAGTCAGACCTGCTTCTGGGGGGAGAACCGAGACGGACTCACCACCCACCATGACCTCATAGGTGATGGGATTACCTGCGGCGGCCACGAGGCCATCACGGATGTGGTGAACCACATCAAGGACACAGGCCACTTCACCGATGCGATAGCGGCGTGCCAAATCAATGAAAATGTCACTCATCACTCGCCAGAACAGACCAAGTGCATAGATCGTTGTCATCGACCTAATCGCCTCCGGAGCGAATCCCGGATAAAGAGTGTTCACCAGACGCAGAAGCGGATCCCGCTTAGAGCGCAGGGAGATCACGCGGCGACACACAACCTGAAACGGCTCTGAATCGAAATAAGCATCCATCCCACCGGTGCCATGCCAGAACATCGCCTTCTGGCAGTACTCGGCATATTCGAAATTGATGCGATCACCCTTTAGGTGCTCCCAGAAGCGCTTGGCAGTAAACCCTTCGTGGAAGAAGCGGAACACCGGGAACGGGTTGAGCAGCTGTGTCTTGCCCTGATACACAAGATTGCAGCTGTAGGCGTCCAACACGAGCCCATAGCTCTCAAGCACATTGACCACCTGCAGCAGATGATCAGGAGTGTCAGCCAACAGAGGGGCATCCGAGAGCAGACGCCTGATCAACTCCTCCTGATCGGGGAGCGTGGGTTCGGTGGCTTGAGGTCGGGCAGTGGTGGTCATGAAAGCCCTCCAGGCTGGACCAGTGTGGCGAGTTCACTGAGCTGGGCGGTGGCTGGCTGGCTAAGGCCCACGAGCAGGTTGGGGACGATACCCAGCAGAAGGATGAGTAAGGACATCGACAGTGCCGGAATATGCTGAGAGAAGGGAACCTGATTGAGAATTCTCGGATTCTGATTGGCACCAGGAGCCACCGCAAGACGCCCAAAAAAGGCGCGGTTGACTAGCAGAAGGAAATACACGGCCGTGAGGCCTGAGCCGACCATGGAGAGGAGGGTGGCCACAGGGAACATCTCGAAACTGCCCTTAAACACCAGGAATTCAGAAATGAAGCCGGCCATGCCGGGGATGCCTGCACTGGCCATCACACCGATAATCATCAATGTGCCGGTGAGTGGCAGACCACGCTGAGGATTCAGCAGCCCCCTCAACACATTCAGGTCGCGGGTGCCGGTGCGCTCGTACACGATCCCAACTGCGAGGAAAAGAACTGCTGAGATCAGGCCATGGCTGACCATCTGGAACAGAGCGCCAATCAACGCGAGGGGGGTAGCCGCAGCCGCGGCGAGCAGCACGTAGCCCATATGACCCACAGAGCTGTAGGCCACCATTCTCTTCATGTCGGACTGGGCGATGGCTGCCAGCGATCCGTACAGCACCGAAACAGCAGCCCAGCCAGCCAGCCATGGAGCTGCGACGGACCAAGCCTCCGGGAAAAGGCCAAGGCAGAAACGCAGAAGGCCGTAAGTGCCCAGCTTGAGCAACACCCCGGCCAACAACACTGAAACAGGGGTGGATGCCTCGGTGTGCGCATCTGGCAGCCAGGTGTGGAAGGGGAAGAGGGGAATCTTGATCCCGAAGCCGATGAGCAGGCAGGTCATCAGCACCAGCTGGCTGGTCAGTCCCATCTGAGTCGTGAGGATCGGCCGGATTCCGAAATCAACGCTCCCCGTGACCAGGGCGATCCCGAGGAAGGCCGCAAGGATCAGAACACCGGACACGGCCGTGACGATCAGGAACTTGGTGGAGGCATAGGCTCTGTTAGCGCCACCCCAGATGGCGATGAGCAGCCAAAGCGGAATCAGTTCCAGTTCATAGAACAGGAAGAAGAGCAGAAGGTTCTGAGCGAGAAAAGCTCCATTCACAGCTCCGCTGATCACCAGCAGAAGAGCGAAATAAACACGTGGGCGATTCTCAACCGAGCGAGAAGCAGCTGCTGCCACAAGACAGAGCACCCCGTTCATCAATACAAGCGGGAGCGACAGACCATCAACACCAAGGCTGAATTCCAGCCCCATCTGAGGAAGCCAGGGAAGGATCTCCACCAGTTGCTGTCCGGGCTCGACCGCCGAAAAGGGGATCAGCAGACCAAAACTGAGCAGGCACTGAACAGTAAGGATGACAAGGGTGAAGGTACGGCTGCGACCGACACTCTCGGAAATATCGGAGCTGCCTGAACCTGGCAGAACACTGATCAGCAATGCTCCGAGGAAGGGGATCAGAAGAAGAAGAGTCAGCATGATGACCTCACTGCAGAACCCAGCTCAGAGACATGAGCAGCAGCACGATGGCGCCGATCACGGTCAGCACATACGACTGGGTCTGACCGCTGATGCTCAGCTTCAGGCCTTCTGCACTCGATAGTGAAAAGCGTGCGAGACCGTGCAGCACGCCATCAACCACATTGCGGTCAAACCAGCCGGCGAGCTGCGAGAAGGTGGCCACCACATTGACGATGGTGACTCGGTAAAAACGCTCGGTGTAAAAGTCGTAGGCGAGCAAATCCTGAAACCAACGAAGAATCGGATTGAGTGAGCGTGACCAGGCTTTGTTAAGCGGAACGAGGGCCCCGGCCAGCAAACCGACAGCACCACTGGAGACCACAAGAGCAGCGGCCCAGAAAGGAAAGGCCAGCAGACCATCGAGGGATTCCAGACGGATCAGCAGGAACGGCGTCAGCACCACAATCACGGTGAGCGCGACCATTGGCAACGCCATTTGCCAGTTGATCTCCGCCGCCCGGCGCGTCTTTGCGAGCGACGGACCAAGGAACACCAGGCGGAACACCCGGGTGAGGTTCAATGCTGTCAGGGCATTGGTGATCAGGAAAACCGGCACGAACACCACTGCTCTGGCACCGACCAATTCCACAGCCTGTGCCAGGCAGAGGAATCCACCGAGGGGAAGCAATCCGACCAACCCAGCGCCACCAACTAAAAAGGCACCTGTGGTCGCGGGCATCCGACTGCCCAGACCACCAAGCTCGGTGATGTCCTGACAGTTGGTCGAGGCGATCACCCCACCGACACTCATCGACAGAAGAGCCTTCGACACCGCGTGGGCATAGAGCAGCAGCAGTGCCAGCACGGGCACCTGCAGAGAAATGGCAATGAACACCAGACCTAAATAGGCCGTAGTGGAGTAAGACAGCGTCCGCTTGATATCCACCTGGGCGATGGAGACCAGGGAACCGCCGATGGCGCTGATTGTGCCGATCACCTGAAGCACTACAAGCGTGACGGGCGCGTGCTGCAGCAAGGGCATGACTTTCAGCAGCACGATTGCACCACAGGTGACCACGACGGAATTGCGCAAAATTGACGCGGGATTCGGTCCCTCCATGGCCTCATCAAGCCAAAGGTGCATAGGGAACTGAGCGCACTTACCCGTTGGTCCAGCGACCAGTCCGAGGCCGAGAAGTGTCGCAGCTAAAGGGGTCAAAGTGTCCTGAGCCGACCAGCTGTATAGATCATCGAAGCTTGTGACTCCAGACCATGCCGTCAGGGCCACCACACTCATCAACAGCATCACATCACCAACTCTCTTGGTCAGAAATGCGTCACGAGCGGCGGTGACCACCAGCGGCTGGGCATACCAAAAGCCCACCAGCAGATAGGTCGAGAGGGTCAGCATTTCCAGAAGGAAATAGCTCTGGAACAGCGAATCGCTCAGCACAACACCCGACATGGCACCTTCGAAAAAGCCAAGTAAGGCAAAGAAGCGAGCCAGGGCCCATTCCTTGTCGAGGTACCCCAACGAATAAATCTGGGAAAGAAGGCTCAGACCGGTGATCAGCTCAAGGGCTGAAACATTGGTGAGAGAAAGACCGAAGCTGATTTCAAGATTGAGATCACCCACAGACAGCCATGGCATGCCAATCACGGCAGGACCATTGGCCATGACATCCCTGAGCACAAGACTGCCGTGAACCACGGCCAGCAGGGTCAACAGGATGTTGAGGTACGCCGGCGGCCGATGGGCGTCTCTGCGGAACCATCCGAAGGCCCAAGGGAGGGATACCAGCATTCCAGCGAATCCATAGAGCGGAATCAACCAGGCGGTCTGAAGAGGCAGCGAAAGAGCTGGAGTCAAAAGCAACGAGACCTTAAGGGCCGTTGTGATGCGGGTTGGCCGGGGAATCTAGTCCGAAATGATGCAGAGAAACGTTATTGATCAACTTCGCCTTCGCACATTGGTTGGCAAGAGAGCAGGCTCAACCTCCTGGTGGGGGCGAGCAATGATGTGAGCGGCAACGAGGCCGTCACCGACACGCTCGCAAGCATCAGCTCCTGCACGTACTGCAGCGTTCACGGCACCGGTCTCACCGCGAACCATGACTGTGACGTAACCACCACCGACATATTCACGACTGATCAGCTGCACTTCGGCGGCCTTCGTCATAGCGTCGGCAGCCTCGATGGCTGGCACCATGCCTCGGGTTTCGATCATGCCGAGGGCAATTCCCTTCACGGGGGGCTCGGGAGCAGCAGCGACGGACTTGGAGGCACGTCCGGACCCAGACGAGCCTGAGGACGACGCGGCGCGACGACTACTGCCGGACCTTGCCGCCATTGCACGATTAGGGGCAGACCTCGCGGTCGTGCTGCGACGGGTGCTTGCGGAGCGACTGCTGGCGACGGGAGTCACATCGACAGTGGTCGAGGAGGCTGCAGGCTCAGATGTAGAAGACACGGCTTTCGATGCAGGGCTAGCGGAGGCCCCAGCGGAGGCCTGACCTGAGGCCTTGGCGGTCACTGATGTGGTCGAAGCTGCAGCAGCAGAAGAGCGACGACGGGGAGCTGGGGATGCCATGGGAGAGGTTTCGGACGGATGCAGTGGAGGGAAGGGATGTGATCAGTTATCCATCCGGCATCCAGTGATCGATGATTCCACCGATGGTCAAATCCGTCAGCACAGAACTGTTTGGGCAGGCAAAACGAGCTGCAGAACCACTGGCGGTGAACACCCAGTTGCCCTCTCGGGCTCCAACAGGATCAACAGCAACAAGCTTCTTGCCCTTGTTATTTCTGAGAATGCGCAGGTGCATGTGATCCAACCCTGCCAGGCGGTAGGAGCAAACCAGGGTTCCCATCACCTGCATGATCTCCATCAGGTCTTGGCTCCTGGCTTGGGAGATGGCTTGGAGGTAGCGGGAGCAGAAGGGTCTGCTGACGACGGCTTGGGTGGATCGGGTTCCCAGTGGTCAATGATTCCAACAATGGTGAGGTCACTCGGGTATGACTTGCTGCCGGCAGCCTCACGGGCGGCGGAACTGCTCACGCAGATCACCCAGTCTCCGGGCTTGGCGCCGACTGCATCCACGGCCACTTTCTTGGTACTGCCGTCCAAAACCACCTGGAGATGTTTGTGCTCGAAATCCGGAATCCGGTTGGTTGAAACGAGCGGCTTGAGGACCTTGACAATCAGCATGGTCAGTGAGCCTCCTGCTGGACGGGATCGAGTGTGGAACCTACCGCCACCGCCGGCAGCGGCTGGTCACGGTCACGGATTGTGAGAAGCGTGTGGAGAAGTCCTTCGCTAACGAGCGCTGTATAGCGCTCGTCGATGGCCTTCTGAATTCGATGGCAATCAGCGATGGCACGCTCCCGTGCACCTGGCACCTTGCCGGAATAGTCGAAACGCACCACGACCGGAATCGGCAGATCGCGGGCGACATTGAGCCCCTTGAAGATTTTCACGCCGACATCAAGATCTGGTGCGCCTTGTTCAACGGTGTCGAGGTGAGCGAAATAAGTGAGGTTGCGCAGATGCACCTCCTTAAAACCGATGCCGACACCGATGAAGCGCTCTGCATGACCGGCATCGGGATAGGCACCGTGATGCAGAGATCGAACGTAGTCCTGCTGGGAGATATTGCTGACCAGCAATCGTGTAATGAACCGCACCATGCCTTCATCGGGAGGTGATGACATGTGGGTCTGAACAGCGGCCTGGACGGCATCCATCGCCTGCTGCACCGTCAGCGGAGCGGTGCTGTCGTAAAGCGATCTGGCACAGAGCCACTGATCCAGTCGGATCTCACCGTTCTGATCAGGGACATGAACACGAATGGCATCGGTATCGGTGTCCAGTCCGATTAAAAGCAGATCAACAGAAGCACCACAGCAGAAGCTGTTTTCAACAGCTTCACGAAAGTCATGCAGACGCTGAAGACCTGAGGCCGCAGCCAGAGCGTCATCGCTGCCATGAGCTGCACAACCCTGATGCGTTGGATCGAGCGAGCTGAAGTGATAGGCCACCACCTTCAGATAACGGGTGGGTGATTGCGCCCCATTCGGCACTTGCTCCCGGAAACGGCGATGTTCGGTCTTGATCCAGCGATTGACAGTGTTCTCAACATCAAACATCGCTCCGGCATGGGAGCGACGGCGCACAGCACTGAAAGGAATCCTCAACGCGTAAGCGATCGTGTGAGCCAAGCGACCATCAGCGCAGGGCGTGACGTCCAGAAGATGAAAACCGCAATCGAGAAGAAAGGCATTGAATTCCTCCGAAGCTCGACTGCCTGAAGCAGCTTCTAGGGGGTCGTCCTGGAAAAACCGTTCACTAAACAGCTGGTGAGACTGAAAGACGCACCATGCAAACAGAGCACGCATATCAAGAGGTCTCACCCACGACTTTTCAAGGATGTGATCCGGAAGATCGAAACCAAGCTCTGCGCGTGCAAGCCGTTGAGCTTGCGCCAGGAAGTCGGGTTCGTGCTGAAGAGCAGAAACCCGCTTCAGGAGAGGAACGATCCGATCAAAGCGACCCTTCACCTCAAGCTCATAGGCCTTGAGGTGTTCATTGGCCGACTGGTCGGTCAGCGGATGGGACTGCACCGACCAGGGAAGGGATGTTCTGCTGAGATTGACCTCGACCGATGTCCTGGGCTCTCCACGCTTCAGCCGTCCGGGCTGCTGTGGAGTTGAGCGACGGCGGTCTGCTTGGGAACGGATGCGTCCGCCTGATACGGAACCTCCTTTCAACACAGCAGACTTACCAGATGTGGTCAGTGCTTGGCGACGCTGAAGAGCCGACTGCCGCACTGTGCTGCCCGCCGGCGAGCGGACCTCGCCTGAGGAGAGAGATTCTGCATTGGCAGTGTCCTGAACCAGTGAGGCCTGGAGCTGGCGACGAGTGGGAGCGGTGGGCGCTAAAGGTCGCCCGCCACGGGAAGGCATGGAGCGAACCATTCGCGAATTAGCCCCTTGCTCCGCCGGAGACGGTGATCAGAGAGCCTTTGTCGGTGTTGCCATGGGATCCGGTCACACGGCAGACGGGCCACTCGGCTTGCTC
This sequence comes from Synechococcus sp. BIOS-U3-1, assembly GCF_014279975.1. NCBI lineage: Bacteria > Bacillati > Cyanobacteriota > Cyanophyceae > Synechococcales > Synechococcaceae > Synechococcus > Synechococcus sp. BIOS-U3-1. The sequence goes on from NZ_CP047936.1 coordinate 1,834,022, forward strand.
ATTTCGCTTGCGCTCGAAGGGAGCCATGGCCCCCATCGGACCAGGACGGGTGGGGTTGCGCCGACGGGCAGAAGCACCTTCGGTACCGGTGACATGCTCGCCACGGTCCCAGTCATCTCCAGTCACCTTGGTGGAGGAGCCCTCGCCTGTCACTCGGGACGTGGGCTCATCAGCCGGTTCACTGACAACAGCCACCGTGGGCTGAAAGTGGCGGCGTTGAAAGTCGCGATTGTCAAAGCGGAACTGTTCGGTGCCGGTGACCTTGCCGCCGGCCATGTCAAAAGGGCCGGTGATGCGATTGCCGTTCTCATAGGCGGTGCCAGTGACAGAACCCTGCGCATCACGCTGCTGCTGAGCTGCACGAGCTGGTGACATCACGCTGAAACGAGTCCAGGCAGCACCTTCAGGAGATTGACCATGCGTATCGGTGCCGGCTGGAGCCTCTGCACCACAGGCTGCAGCCAACTGGTCTGCACCCACGTAAGGAGTACCGGTAACGGCTTCACAGGCACCACGCTGATCACCGGTCATCACTCCCCCCACACCAGGCTGGATGCCGGTCATGGCGGCGGAAGGTGTACCCGGACGCATAGGTGTGCGTTCTCTGATCGCTTGGACAGCAGGGGTCCCGCAATGCTGACCTGCCTGCTCGAGGCCGGCGTAAGGAGTACCGGTCACGGCCTGACAACTGCCGGGCTCATCACCGGTCACGCGCTCGGAACGACCCGTACGGGTACCACTAACAACCTGATTGCGATTGGTGATGCTGTAACCGACCTTGGCCGCCTCGGGTTCAGGTTTTGCACCGCAGAAGCCATTGAACTGCTCAGCGCTGAGGTACTGGTCACCGGTCACACGGTGACAGGATCCGAACTCATCACCAGTCACCTGGGAAGAACGACCGACCAAAGTGCCGGTTACGCCAGTACCTGAGAGGGTTGCGGATAGACCAACCTTCGCGGCTGGTCGACCATCGGGAAGGGGGTCTGAACCGAGATACTGATCTCCGGTGAGGCTGCGATTGGCACCAGCTTCATCGCCGGTCACGCTGGCGGAACGGCCCACCATCACACCGCTCACTGGGCGGCCCTCAAGGGTGAGGCTGTGACCGACCTTGCGAGGGGATGGGTTGGAACCACCGCAGTAGGCAGCGGACTGATTGGCGGAAATATATTCCGTGCCTGTCACATTTTTGCAAGTGCCCGGCTCATCGCCGGTGACCTTGCCTGATCGACCGACTTCATTACCAGTCACGCGATTTCCATGACTCGTCGATGTCGTTCTCACCTTGGCGGGTGTAGTTGGCTCTGGAGCTTGCTGACAGAATGTCTGGAAGACTTCAGCACCGAGATATTCAGTGCCGGTGATTGAGCGGCAGGTGCTGGCCTCGTTGCCGGTGGTCTTCAATGAGCGGTTGGCCTGAGTACCGGTCACGGTCTGGCCAGCGGGTGTGGTGCTTTCTCCCACTTTCCAGTGAGCATCTGCGGCGGCAGCCTGCTTGGCGCCGTGGCGATTGGGGCCGCTGGGACGGGTGACCCCAGCGTTGTGCTTGGTAATGGCACCGGCTTTCGCCCGCAACTCACGCACCTGTTGCGCAATCTCTCGGCTGGAGAGATCAGGATTGGCCTGACGGGCTACCGCTGCAGCACTGGTGGGCTGCTTACCTGCGGTTTTGCCATGCTTTGACATGGCATCACGACGAGCCAACACAAGAGCACGACTGGGATTTTCGATGGATCGCCTTTTGGGGGTCACCGAACGGCGCTCAAGACCAGCACGACGATCACCGGAGCGCGAGGTCAGCTCGACGGTGACGGCGGGGCGCTCGACTTTTTCAGGAGCAACAACCGCTGCAGGAGTAGCTGCTGCTTTGCGAGCCACATCAGCACGGTTGCGGTCGCTGCTGGATGCGGAGGTCTTGCCGCGGCGAGACAAGGCTTCGCGACGGGACAGCACAAGATCACGGCTGGGATTGCGCTGAGCCTTCACTTGGGAACTGCGTGGAGTGGAGGCAGTCCGGGTCAAAGAGACCGCACGCTGCGGCGCCGCCGCAACAGGTGCAGTCACCGCTGGCTCGTTCACTGCAGTGACTTCCGTACGAGTAGGACGGGCATCGGTCGATGTGCGCACCCGGCTATTAGCCACGGCAGCAGCAGACGCCTTTTTACCCGAGGTCGTCAGCGCTTTGCGGCGCTCAAGTGCGAGTTCTCGACTGGAAAGTCTTGCCATGTCCGCCCGGTGAAGTCGTCGAAGAGCAAGGGGCTGATGCCCCCGAAATAAATCTGGAGCCCTGAACTGAAATCAGGGCTCTGAACCAAAGGTTCGAAGGATCAGCGACCTTCGAAAACCACGAAGCAGGCACCCTGGCTTTGGGTGTAGGCGTCGTAACCGACCATGCGCACGTGGTGGTCGGGGTAGGCCCGATGGCAGGCCTCGAGCTCACTCACTACAACGTTGAGGTCCTTCTCACCAAAGAAGGGCAGCTTCCAATAAGACCAATAAGTGGCCATGGAGTTGCTGGGATGGACATGCTCAATGAGCGGGCTCCAGCCCTGGGCAATGATGTAAGCGATCTGGTCGTAGATCTCGTCCTGGGTCATCGGCGGAAGAAAGCCGAAGGTCTCCAGGGTGGCGACTGTTTTGTAGTCACCCACGGTGCTCTGGAAAGGCATGGGGATCCTGGGTAGAAGTAAAAAATGTGGCCGGTTAAGTCAACCGGCCGTGGTTGCGATCAGTTCTGAACGTCGAGCTTGTCGACGGTGTCGAACTCGAACTTGATCTCCTTCCAGGTCTCGAGGGCGATCGCCAGCTCAGGGCTGTGCTTGCCGGCTTCCATAAGGATGTCGCGGCTTTCTTTCTCGATCTCGCGACCGGCATTACGTGCTTTGACGCAGGCCTCTAGAGCCACACGGTTAGCAGCAGCGCCAGCAGCGGAGCCCCAGGGGTGACCATGGGTACCACCACCGAACTGCAGAACGGAATCGTCACCAAAGATCGCCACCAGTGCAGGCATATGCCAGACGTGGATGCCACCGGAAGCAACTGCAAACACACCAGGCATGGAACCCCAGTCCTGATCGAAGAAGTTGCCGCGGCTGCGATCTTCAGGCACGAATGATTCGCGCAGCTGATCGATGTAGCCGAGGGTGGTTTGACGATCACCTTCCAGCTTGCCGACAACGGTGCCGGTGTGGAGCTGGTCACCGCCCGACAGACGCAGACACTTGGCGAGTACGCGGAAGTGAATGCCGTGCTTGGGGTGACGGTCGATCACCGCGTGCATGGCACGGTGAATGTGCAGCAACATGCCGTTCTTGCGGCACCACTTCGACAAACCGGTGTTGGCGGTGAAGCCACCGGTGATGAAGTCATGCATCACGATCGGCATACCGAGTTCCTTAGCGAACTCAGCGCGCTCGTACATCTCCTCGGGAGTGTTGGCAGTCACATTGAGGTAGTGACCTTTGCGCTCGCCGGTTTCCTGCTCAGACAGCTTGATGGCGTCGGCGACGAACTCGAAACGGTTCTGCCAGCGCTGGAAAGGCTGGGAGTTAATGTTCTCGTCGTCTTTGGTGAAGTCCAGACCGCCACGAAGGCACTCATAGACCACACGGCCATAGTTCTTACCGCTCAGGCCGAGCTTCGGCTTGATGGTGCAACCCAGCAAAGGACGGCCGTACTTGTTCATCCGGTCGCGCTCGACCTGAATCCCGTTCGGGGGGCCGTAGCAGGTCTTGATGAAGGCAATCGGGAAGCGCAGATCTTCAAGACGCAGGTGACGCAGAGCCTTGAAACCAAAAACGTTGCCGACCAATGAGGTCAGAACGTTGGTGATGGAACCCTCTTCGAACAGATCGAGTGGGTAGGCGATGAAGGCATAGAACGCCTCCTTGTCACCAGGGACGTCTTCGATGCGATAGCAACGTCCTTTGTAAAAGTCGAGATCAGTGAGGAGCTCGGACCACACAGTGGACCAGGTGCCAGTTGAGGACTCAGCAGCCACAGCAGCGGCTACCTCTTCCTTGGGAACTCCCTCCTGGCCGGTGCACTTGAAGCAGGCCAGCAGGTCGGTGTCGAGGGGGACGTAATCAGGAGTCCAGTAAGTGTCTCTGTACTCCTTTACCCCTGCGTCGTACTTCTTGCTCATAAGAAAAGTCCGTTAAGTCGTTGAAGGCGGGTAAGTCGTTGAAACCTCAAATTTCATAGAGGCTCAGTCGATCTCAGTCCTTCTGACCAAGGAAGTTGCCGTTGCCCAGCGCAGGCTCCACTTCACGGTGGGGGCGAGCGATGATGTGAGCAGCTACGAGGCCGTCGCCAACGCGCTCACAGGCATCGGCGCCAGCACGCACAGCAGCATTCACAGCACCAGTTTCGCCGCGGACCAGAACGGTGACATAACCGCCACCGACGAACTCACGACCGATCAGGCGCACTTCGGCAGCCTTGGTCATGGCGTCAGCCGCTTCGATCGCAGGAACGAGGCCGCGTGTCTCGATCATGCCGAGAGCGATGCCCATGGTTTCGTTTGCCATTACCTACCGGGAATAGGGGGGGATGTTCGCCGATGAGACTGCTCTGCCAATGGGCGACCCGTCAAGAGCTAATGGGCTTTGCCGGGATCACAGTCCGTAGTGAACCTGATAAGCCCTGCTGATCACCCTGTCAGGGACTGATCTAAAGAACTGTGCGCTCCCAGGTCAGCGCCCCAACACATGCGGTAGCGCAACCGACAAAGATCCATAGCTTTACAAACGGATACCTGAAAGTCCGGGTTTACCGGGCGGGATGTTCAACCTTTTCAGGTTTCCTGTGACGACTGAAGTTCAAATGAATTACACCTGATCACACACAATGGGGTTCCATTCCGGGATCAGTGCTTTGCGCAGGCTGATTATTGCCAGCGGTAATCCACAGAAGGTGGCTGAGATCGAAGCGATGCTCGGCCCCATCGATGTGTCTGTGCAACGTCAACCTGCCGATCTGGATGTTGAGGAGACCGGCAACACCTATTTGGAGAACGCTCGCTTGAAGGCCAGTGCCGCGGCAGAGAGAACAGGTTGTTGGACTCTCGCCGATGACTCCGGGCTTGAAGTGGACGCTCTCAATGGAGCTCCAGGGCTTTATACGGCCCGACTCGCCTCCACGAACGAGAAAAAGCTCGCGAAGCTCATGCAGGCCATGGCAGACGTGCCCTATCGAAGTGCCCGCTTTCGGAGCGCGATGGTGCTCTGTTCACCCGATGGCGTCTGCGATGAGCAAGCGGAGGGAATCTGCTGGGGTGAGCTTCTCTGTGCACCGGCCTATCCAGGCGGCGGCATTGAATCCTTGTTCTGGGTGCGTGAGGCCGGCTGTAGTTATGGAGAACTGAACACCTCCCAGCTGTCCAAACTTGGAAGCCGAGGCAAGGCCGCCCGCGCACTGGCACCTGGTCTGCGCAGAAGACTGGAACTGGACTGAACGTTCAGCTCCGCGCAGCTCGTCGATTCACCAGATCAATTGCACGCATGGCAGCCGCCGCGGCCTCCTCCACATCACCCTCTCGCCCCGCCAAAGTGAGGCGCCCGAAAGCTCCCACAGCCTTGACATCCACAAGAGTGATGTTGGATGCCTTCTCCGCCTCATTCGCGGCAATTAAGACGTAACCAGCAGGCTCGGTCTCAAGGATGAACATGCTCATCCCCGACTCGATCATGGAACCACGGCGATTGATTCGATTAATCAGCACAGCATGATCTGGGGTGATCGCTCGAATCACTTCAGTCCAACTCACCTCAGCGGGAGTTCGCTGGTCAATAGAGCTGCCGATGGCCTCAAGCACCACATCACCAGAATGGAGCACTGTGCTCTGATCTCGGTGATAGAGGGCCATCGATCCGAAAGCCCTTTCCACCACCATCTGTCCGAGGCGCACATTGCTGGCCTTGAGAGCAATGTCTGTCACCCGATGAACAGCCATACCCGGCGAAACCTCCATCCAAAGGCAGGCATCCCCTGGAATCGGCAAAAACCCCTGACTGACCGTTCCCATGTAGGCAGCTAGCTGTGGCTGCAGTGAATCGATGAACACATGGGTTCGCAGCTCAATTGACTGCACAAGACTATTTTTCCGACTAAGTCGAGAAGACTCCGAGTCGGTCGTCACGACGCAGCTCGCTCCGCTGGCAGAGGGATTCACCTCCGTGCCAGTGACGAGAGCGCTTCCGCCAACCCGTCGCTCCCTGGCGTCCAAGCCGGCGAAACGATTCATAGCGCGGAGCTTACCGGAAGCCGATCGGGGAAACAGAGCTCAAGCGCTTGCACAGCCCGACACAACCGATAACTTCGGCCCAACCGCCCTGTAAGCCATGGCTTCCGCCCGTAGAAAAACTGAGGAACCTGGCCGGCTCTCAACAGAGCTCAATGCCGAACAGGCTCTGGGACTTGTCAGCTACAGCCTGATGCAGCGTCTTGCCGGTGAAGGCCAGGTCGAGATGCCTTGGCTGGAGACTGACCAGAACAGCCATGCAGGAATGGTGAGGCAGCTTCGTCAGAGACTTGAACTCACTGCTCTAGCCGTTGAAAGCGGAGCTCCTCTGACGACGGCTGAAGTCACCTACCTCCTTGGAGCTCGACCAGGAACAGAAGCCGTTGAGCGAGGTGGATTAAAAGCTCGGCGTGTCAGTCGAAACGTTTGGCGATTGAGCCGCATCGATGAATCTGGTAGCGGCAGCAGCGGAAGCTTTGGTGAAGACCGCTTCCGCCGCCGTCTCTGAATCCCACTGATCAGGACTTCGACTTGGACTCCGGCTTGGCATCGGCGCTGTCATCAACAGCATCGATGCAGACCGTTGTGGATGCAAGTTGTTCCCGTGCCTCTAGCAGTGGAGCAGCTTTTCCCTTCAGTTGTTCAGCAGCTTCTGCCAGGGTCAGGTCCTTTTTCTTGCTGACTTCATCGACGGCCTTGCGGAAAAGGTCCACCTGGTCTCTGTACTCCTTCACTTCAGCCTTTTCGAGCTGACCTTCAGCTTTATTGAGAGCCGAGAGAGCGGCCTTAAGTTTGTCCCCCGCCCGTTGAGCATCCGCCACGGTGGAGTCTGGAGTCAGATTGTTGACCTGGTCCACGGCGGCATCAACATCTGATTGAGCGTTACAGACGGCTTCAACACCGTTGATGACCTTCACCTCATCGTTTGCAGCCTTCTTGTCAGCCGACTGACAGGCCACAAGTGCCAAGCTCAAGGCGAGCGCAGCAGGGATAAGACTTAGGGAAAACATGGCTGGATCTGAGTCGATCGACGAAATGTACCCAGATTCCCCATTTCCGACCGCCACGATCCCGAAGAGTTTCAGGCACTTACCCCGTTATCCCGATCCGGAGTCATGGTGAAGGGCAGGAGAGCGCAGGAATCCCGATGGGCGCCAATTTGCGTAAGGAATCTGGACCCCGAGAGGTGTTCTGTGGTCTGACATCGATCGTGTGGCTGCATCGACGCATGCCCGATGCTTTTTTTCTTGTGGTGGGATCGCGCACCTGCGCCCACCTCATCCAAAGTGCCGCGGGCGTGATGATTTTTGCTGAGCCCAGGTTCGGCACGGCCATCCTCAGCGAACGGGACCTGGCAGGCCTGGCCGATGCCCACGACGAACTGGACCGAGTGGCCCGAGAGTTGCTAGCGCGACGTCCGGAGATCCGCACCCTTTTCCTGGTGGGTTCCTGCCCGAGCGAGGTGATCAAGCTCGATCTGGCACGTGCCGCTGAACGCCTCAATGAGGAATTGCAGGGCAGGGTTCGTGTTTTGAACTACTCCGGAAGCGGCATCGAAACCACCTTCACCGAAGGAGAGGACGGAGCTCTATCTGCCCTGGTGCCCTTTCTACCCAACACCGATAAGCGCCAGCTCCTGCTCGCAGGAACCCTGGCTGATGCGGTTGAGGACCGTATGGTTCACCTCTTCTCCCGTCTAGGCATTGAGACGGTCTGCAGTCTTCCTCCAAGACAGTCCACGGAATTGCCTGGTGTGGGGCCAGGCACCACGGTGCTGCTCACCCAGCCCTTTCTGAGCAACACCGCACGACTGCTGAAAGCACGGGGGGCCAAAGTCCTGAGTTCGCCCTTCCCGCTTGGAGCGGAGGGAAGCCGTCGATGGATGGAAACGGCATGCAGAGATTTCAACCTGCCGGGGGATCGGGTTGCGGCTGTACTCGACCCCCTGGAACAGAGAGCGCGTATGGCCCTTGAGCCCCATAGAGCGGCGTTAGCAGGAAAACGCATTGTGCTGCTACCGGAATCTCAACTGGAAATCCCCCTCGCTCGCTTTTTGCAACGCGAATGCGGCATGGAACTCGTGGAGGTCGGCACGCCTTATTTGAACCGCGAACAGATGGCGCCGGAGCTCGAACTGCTACCCGAGGGCACCGACGTGACAGAGGGTCAGCACGTGGAACAACAGTTGGACCGCGTGCGCGAACAACAGCCAGATCTGGTGGTGTGCGGCATGGGCCTGGCCAACCCCCTGGAAGCAGAAGGCATCACTACCAAATGGTCGATCGAACTCGTCTTTAGCCCCATCCACGGCATTGATCAGGCCGGGGATCTGGCCGAATTGTTCTCACGCCCACTACGCAGAAGACAACTCATTCATCCCGCACTGCATCCGCAGACCTCGAATCCTTCCATCCACGCCTGATTCCCATGCAACTGACGCTCTGGACGTACGAAGGACCACCGCATGTGGGGGCCATGCGAATCGCCGCCTCGATGCGCGGCGTGCACTATGTGCTGCATGCGCCTCAGGGCGACACGTATGCAGACCTGCTGTTCACGATGATCGAACGGCGCGGCCAGCGCCCACCGGTGACCTACACCACTTTTCAGGCACGAGACCTGGGAGGCGACACAGCCGAACTGGTAAAACGCACTGTGCGTGAAGCGGCAGAACGTTTCCGTCCTGATGCACTCCTGGTGGGAGAGAGCTGCACAGCGGAACTGATTCAGGATCAACCAGGCGCCCTCGCCCAGGGCATGGGTCTGAGCATGCCTGTTGTAACCCTGGAACTCCCCGCATACAGCAAAAAGGAGAACTGGGGAGCTGCAGAAACGCTTTATCAGCTGCTGCGCAATCTGCTGAAACCGCAGGTTCCTGATCAACCACAACATGATCCAAGGGCGTGGATGGCCGTTGGCCGTCGGCCTCGGGTGAATCTGATCGGACCATCCCTGCTGGGATTTCGATGCCGTGATGACGTACTCGAAGTCCAGAGACTGCTCACCCTGCATGGCATCGATGTCGGAGTGGTCGCTCCGCTTGGAGCGGATGTCAGTGATCTTCAGCGAATCCCGCAGGCAGATTTAAATGTTTGCCTATATCCAGAGATCGCCGAATCCAGCTGCAGCTGGCTTGAACGGAACTTCGGAATTCCGTTCACTCGCACTGTGCCGATTGGCGTCGGTGCCACCCACGACTTCCTGGTGGAGTTGCACACGCTGCTGGGCATGGATCCACCGACGAAGGAGGAGGGATATCGCTGTTCAAGACTGCCCTGGTACTCGGAATCCGTGGATTCCACCTATCTCACAGGCAAGCGGGTGTTCATCTTTGGCGACGGCTGCCATGCCGTAGCGGCAGCGCGCATCTGTAGCGAAGAGCTCGGATTCAAAGTGGTTGGCCTTGGCACCTACAGCCGTGAGATGGCGCGACCGGTTCGTGCAGCAGCCAAGGAACTCGGACTCGACGCACTGATCAGCGATGACTATCTGGAGGTTGAGGCAGCCATGGCCGATGCCGTACCCGAGCTGGTGCTTGGAACTCAGATGGAACGGCACAGCGCTAAGCGCCTAGGAATCCCTTGCGCCGTAATCAGCACACCGATGCATGTTCAGGACGTCCCAGCGCGCAATAGCCCACAGATGGGATGGGAGGGCGCCAATGTGATTTTCGACGCCTGGGTGCATCCGCTCATGATGGGGCTTGAGGAACATCTGATCGGCATGTTCCGCCATGACTTTGAGTTTGTGGACGGACATCAAAGCCACCTAGGTCATCGCGGCGGAACAGAGCAAACCACCGAAGGGTCCAGCCAATCCACCGTGGTCATCAGCGCTGAAGAGCAAGGCCCGGTATGGACTGCCGACGGCGAGGCAGAACTGAAAAAAATCCCCTTCTTTGTGCGTGGCAAGGTGCGCAGAAACACCGAAACCTATGCACGCCAGGAGGGCCGCTTAGAGATCAGTAGCGAAACTCTCTATGACGCAAAAGCCCACTACAAGGCATGAGCAAATTCACTCATTTCTTTTCATCAATTCGAAAAAAAATGCAATGCCCAAGCAACTCTGAAACGAAGGATCTTTTATTACTTGGTGCATATCAGCCGAGGTGCATGTGTTGCTGTTGAATGAGAACGATCCCTTTTGCAAAGGTCCTGCATGACCACGACCCTGACGCGACCAGCTGATGGAGAAGGCAGTGTGCAGGTCCAGCAGGACCCGTCACTAAGCATCCAGGAGGAGACACTGGTGATTGCCGTCTACGGCAAAGGTGGGATCGGCAAATCCACCACATCCTCGAATCTTTCAGCCGCCTTCTCGAAGCTGGGCAAACGGGTGCTGCAGATCGGCTGCGACCCGAAACATGACAGCACTTTCACGCTGACGCACAAGATGGTGCCGACCGTGATTGACATCCTGGAGGAGGTGGACTTCCACAGCGAAGAGCTCCGGCCCGAGGATTTTGTGTTCACCGGCTTCAACGGCGTGCAATGCGTTGAAAGCGGAGGGCCACCGGCAGGCACCGGCTGCGGAGGCTACGTCACAGGACAGACAGTGAAGCTGCTCAAAGAGCACCATTTGCTGGAAGACACCGACGTGGTGATTTTCGATGTCTTGGGGGATGTGGTCTGTGGTGGGTTTGCTGCACCTCTGCAGCATGCGAACTACTGCCTGATCGTGACTGCCAATGATTTCGATTCGATCTTTGCAATGAACCGGATCGTCCAGGCGATCCAGGCCAAGGCCAAGAACTACAAGGTGCGGCTCGGAGGCGTTGTCGCCAACCGATCAGCCGATACCGATCAGATCGACAAGTTCAATGAACGCACAGGCCTGCGAACCATGGCGCACTTCAAGGATGTGGACGCCATTCGCCGCTCACGCCTGAAAAAGTGCACCATTTTTGAAATGGACGACGATGACGAGGCAGTGCGGGCCTGTCGACAGGAATATCTCAACCTTGCGCAGAACATGCTCGACAAGGTCGAACCCCTAGAGGCCGTCTCATTGAAAGATCGGGAAATCTTCGACCTGCTTGGATTCGACTGAGCCTCAACTTGTTTCGCTCAGCCCCACCAAATCCATTGATAACTCCCAGACCCTGCTAGCGGTCTGGGAGTCGGTGACTTTGTCAGACAAGTCCTGACTGAACTGCTGTCCGTTTTTCTTCTGACGGTTGCCCCAGCTCCAATGCACTCCGGATTCTGCGAAATCCGGATCAGCAACCACCTGGGCAACACGCTCACCTGCCAGCGGCTGGGAGACATAGCCACCGGTGATGTTCTTCTGAAACCAAGGGAAGATTTTTCTGAACAGCCTGGGCGCGTTGCGGAAGAGCGGGGTGTCAGCAACACACCCTGGGTAGAGCGACGTAAAACTGATGCCGGTCTCACGACTGAAGCGCCGGTGTAGTTCCTGCGTTGTGATCATGTTGCAGAGCTTGCTGTCCTTGTAAGCCTTCCCAGGCTTGAAGGACTTGCCGCTGGCCATCGAAACAGGATCCTTAAAACCGGCCTCGAAACCGGAGAGATCACCGAGATCGGCAGGAGCAGGAATCGGAATCTTGCCTCCGAGCTCCTTTGAATTTGCAGTCACAGTGCCAAGAATCACCACGCGGCGAGAGGGATGCGTGGAGACCCTTAGGCGTTGCATCAGCAACTGAATCAGCAGGAAATGTCCAAAGTGATTGGTAGCCATCGAAATCTCATAGCCCTGAGGGGAACGCTCTGGATGTTTCAGCTTCGGCTTGTAGACAGCGGCGTTGCAGACCAGCGCATCGATCTGTTCAGGCAGTCCCTCCACTGCCTGGCGGACACTGTCCAGATCACCGAGATCCATCAAAACGTGTTTCAACCGCTCTGAAGGCAGGTCCAGCTCATCGGCAGCGGCGGCAGCACGCTGAGGAGAACGGTTGGCGGTGATCACAGTCCAGCCCTGTTGCACGAGAGCACGTGTGGCATTCAGCCCAACCCCGGACGTGGTTCCGGTAATCAGAACAGTGCCTGGAACGGGCATCGGGAGAGCTGTGCAGATCGCTCAGTCTGCCGCTCAGTCGATACGCACAACGACCTGCGGTCATGAATCTCAGCCAGCAGTCATCAGGCCCTCAGCGCCAGATCACCCGTAGCCGGTTTGGAGCAATCCATTGCTCCTGCTCATCCATCAGGCGTTCGTCACCACCGAGGGTGAACAGAGTGTCAAATCGATGTTGCAGCCCTTGCAACTTGGTGGCTTCAACATCCACCACAGCAGCCAACTCTCCATGTCGGTCGAGTCGCTCCTGATAGGCCATCGACAACCGCACAACACTGACCAAGCCCAAAAAAATAAGGCCACCCTTCACTGCCAGTGCCAGGGCGCTGCACAACAATTCCCTCCGATCGTTCTGCTGCTGCAGCAAGGCCGCCAGAGAGGCGGCGTCAGGTGCTGAAGAAACGGCTTTCCGCATCACCGCTTTTAACGCGGCGAACCGTTCGTGCCAAGAGGCCCTGTAAAGCTCAGGCGCGGTAAAGGCTCACGCAAAGACGAATCGCGAGGACACCAGCGTGAGCAGCCACCACGAGAGCGATGAAGATTTCTGTCTGGGTAAGGGTGCTGACCATGACGGAAGCTTGAAACCTTTGCATTCTTTCCTGCGCAGGCCTCGGGGCGCCATCATTCGCAAAGGCCTGTCACACCCGCATGGAAGCCTTGAGTCCTGATTCTCTGGTGACGATCGACGCAAAGGCGATCAGGACACTGAACCTGCAGGCTGTTTCAGCCTGGATGGAACGCCCTCTTCAGGACCTGCTCGATGCCGGTGCAGTCCTGGAATTGCGCTATGAGTGGCCCCGTGAGCTGAATGATCCCAGAGAACTAAGCGAATGTCCCGAGCCTCGTCTGTGGGCCCTGCGTGCAGACGCTCACTATCCCTGGCTACCCCTTTTGCTGGATCGAACCGGAGGAAGCCTGGCTCAGCATGTAGCGATGCTGGTTCCCCACAATTTCAGCCCCAGTGAGGGCATCCGCTTCGACCCTCAGGCCCTGGAGTTATGGATCACCCATCGCTTGATGCTGCTCAACCAGCTAGGCAACACTTCTGACATTTCAGGAGGTCAGCGCGGCAACCTCAGCCTGATGGCAGCCAGTCTTGGTTTCGAACTGGATGGTGGCTTCTGGGAACTACTCGATCAGTCACCATGAACCAGCACATTCGGAACTGGGCAGGATTGCCCCTGTTGATACTGAGCCTGTGCTCAGGGAGCTGCGGATCCGAAGCGCAACTCATTGTCTCTGATCGTCAGCCTGAGCCAGCACCACAACAAGCTGCTCTGAAGCCAGTGCCACCGGGCCAGGCTGGGCCGAGCCAAGAGTTGCTGGCGCGCTTGCAGGGAAAGACTCTTCAACTCAGCGCCAAGCGCACAGATGTTCAACGAACGGACGGACAACGCCAGTGGCTACTGGAACTGCACCAGGGCAGAACGGTGCTGGCAAGCTGGCCAGCGCTGAGCGGGACCCCCAGCAGCCAGGGCCTCGATCGACGCTGGTCTCCAGGAAACGGAGCGCCTCTGCCCCAGGGTGATTACACCCTGGGTCCCCCTGAACCCTGGGGCAACGACATCTGGATGATGCTGTCTCCCCGTTTTGACACCAGCCGCAGTGGACTGGGGATTCACTACTGCAACCCAGGCAGCGGCTGCCTCTGCCTGCCGGATCATTCCTCGCTGCTGGCTCTGACGGCCTGGATGCAGGAGTTGAATCTCAATCGACTCAGGGTTTTGAACTGACCCCAGACGGTCAACCCAACTGCAGGACCAACTGAACAGCCCTTCTGCCGCTGTCGACCGCCAACAACAGCGACAGCACTCTGAGCAGCCAAGCGAGTGTTCTTGAATTGACCCGATCCAACCGAGCCGCCGTCCACTGAGCTGCGAAGGCAGCAACGGCACCCAGCACGAGACCCTGCATCCACTGACCGCGTCCTTCATGCAAAAACTGCAATGACGCGGCACTTGCTGAGCAGGCGACCGCCAGGGTGCTGAGACGAATCGCCTGACGAATCGGCACCGACAGGCCGTTCACCATCAAGGGAACCATCAAAAGACCACCGCCAAGACCGAGCATCCCTCCTGCAAGGCCAGCAACACCTCCAACGGCCGTGAGACCTTTTAAAGGCAGAGGCTGATCAGATTCAGGTTGCTGATCACTGCGATCACCACGAATCGTGAGCGCCAGCAGTAGGTAAAGCAATGCCTGAAGTGTCAGCAGCTGCCAACCTGCTGCAAGTCGACCAAGACGACTGAACACCAGAGCGGTAGCGAAGGCCGACAGACCAATTGCCAAGCCAGGCCTGAGCTGAAGTGTGCGTGCGCGCCAATGGGTGTAACTGCCGCCGATCGCAGTGGGCACGATGGCGAACGTGCTCGTTGCCAGAGCTTGGTGGGGGCTGAAGCCCATCCAGAGCAGAAGAGGAGCGAAGATCAGACCACCACCGATTCCCAGCAGACCGGCCAAAGCTCCCGCCAGGAGCCCCAGTGGCACGGCCAGCAGCACCTCCGCCAATGTCATCGCCGCCATGACGCTGCCAACATCCTGCCGGTACGAGCATTCAGGCCGCGGCCGTCTCCTTCCCCATCTCACGCTCAACGGCGCCGAGCAGATGGCCTTGGATGCGCTGCTGCTTGAGCAGTGTTGGACACAGGGGCATAACCAACCGATCTTGCGCTTCTACAGCTGGAACAGACCATCCCTCTCGCTGGGCTGGAATCAACAGGAGATTCCAGACCCTTGGAGAGACCTTTCCAGGACAGGTGAGCTGGATCTCCTGCGCCGCCCCAGCGGTGGCGGTGCGGTGCTTCACGGCGGTGGGCTGACCTACGCATTGGTGTGGCCTGAAGCACCTCGACAAAAGCGAGAGGCTTACCTGCAAGTGAACCGCTGGATCACCGCAGGATTCGCAACACTGGGCGTCGGCCTCAATCCCGGCGACGCACCTGCAGAGGCCGGCGCCATCCACTGCTTTGGCCGTTCCACAGCGGCCGACCTTGTGGATACGCAAGGAGGCAAACGCATTGGCAGTGCTCAGTTCTGGCAGCACGGTCATCTTCTTCAGCACGGCGAAATCCCCCTGACCCCCCCGACTGATCTCTGGCGAACAGTGTTCGGAACCGACCCACCGCTGTGGACGCCGACGACGCCCGACTTCCTAACAATCGAAAGGGCGCTGATCTCAAGCTTCGGCAAAGGGCTGTCGAATCTCACCTGGATTGATCAGCCCCTCAGCTCCGAGGAACGCACCTTGATGCAGCAAGGGGCTGAGCGTTACCGGCTGGGGGCTTCAGCGCTCTGATCGTCAAGAAGTCCTGAAGCACGCATGCTGTTCACCACCTGAGCCAGAGGCATTCCAAACGGGTAGGTGTTGGAGCGGCGGGCTGCCTTGAGCATGGCCTCGGGCAGTTTCACAGATAAGCCCTTGAGAACGGCTTCGCCCAGGTCACAGCGGTCAAGGGTTCCGTCGGGCAGACCGGCGGGGCCTAAAACCAACAGACGCCCTTGCTCCGTATCTTCTAAGGCAAGGACCGCCTGCCAGAGAGGTGCTGCCTGCTGGATCGAAGGCAGGCGCTTCAACGGCTGAAGATGATCGGCGATGGTCTGACGATCCCATTGCTGAACAGGGAGGTCCTTGAGCGGCTGATCAGTAATAAAACCAATCCATCGACCGCCCCGACAGACGAGCACCCAGTCCGGGAGGCAGGTGTTGTCGCTGTCCACGGCTCCCAGACGCAGCTTGCTGAGACTGCGCAGACTCTGATCCGCCTCCACCACGCGGAATCGACGGGAAGTCGCCGGTCCAACAGTTTCCCGCTTGAGCACCTGCTGCAACGCCAAGGTCTGGGTCTGACTGCGGGACGCACTCATTCCGAACCAGCCGAGAAGTACCAGCCACAGTCCGGCGAATCCACCTCCCCTCAGCACAATCCAGAAACCGATCATCACAGCGAGGAGTGACAAGAACCGACCACTTGCGGTCGCCACCTGAATTCCCCGACGTTGACTGCCAGTCCATTGCCAGACAATGGATTTGAGAATCAAGCCACCATCCAGCGGTAATCCCGGCAGCAGATTGAACAGCGCCAGAACCAGATTGAGCCATCCAAGCTGGGCCACAAGGTTCCCCAGCAGAGGGCTGACATGTTCAGCGGAGTGAACACTGGATAGCAACACAGCTCCAAGAATCAGACTGACCGCTGGCCCCGCCGCCGCAACCCTTAGCGAGCCCATCGCAGTGGAACATTCCCGTTCCACCCGGGCGACTCCGCCCATCAAAAACAACGTGATACTGCTCACCTTCACCCCCTCACGTAGGGCCACAAGGGAATGGCCAAGCTCATGCAGCAGCACAGATACGAACAGCAATAGCGCGGTGAGAAGCCCCATCGACCAGCTGATCCAGACAGCGCCTGCAGCGTCTGGCAGTTTCGCGACCTGCTGCTGAAAGGCCATGGTGAACAACACCAGAACAATGAACCAACTTGGATGAATCCTCAAAGGGATCCCGCCGATTCGCATCAATTGCCAGCCATCACCCAAATGCTTTTCCGGCGGGCTGGCCGGCAGTGTTGACTCAATCCTAGAAAGGACATCCAATGCTGCTCCCCCATGGTCGATCAGAGCCTGTCTCTCAAGATCTGCGGGCTGACCGACTGCGACCAAGCCTGTGAGATCGCGGCCATGGGGGTGCATGCGATCGGAGTGATTGGAGTACCGGATACTCCGCGTTTCGTGGCGCCAAGGCAACGCAAAGCAATCTTCCAGAGACTGACCCAGGAGCATCCTCTGCTGAAGCGGGTTTGGGTGGTGGCAGACCCCAGCGATCAACAGCTTGCATCTGCATTCATGGGGAAGGGACAGCCCTCCGTGGTGCAGCTGCACGGGGAGGAATCGCCCAAGCGATGCGCGGAGCTGCGTCTGCTTTATCCCCGGATCAAATGGTGGAAAGCACTACGCCTGCGTGAAGAAGCGGATCTGAATGGCATCGATGCTTATGCCGACAGCGTGGATGCCCTACTTCTGGACGCTTGGAGTCCAAATCAACTGGGAGGGACTGGGCATCGTCTCGATCCTGCCTGGTTTGAGCGGTTGGAGACACGGATCTGCAGCGGTCTTCCTTGGTGGCTTGCTGGAGGGATCAGCGCTGAGTGGGTCCCAACACTGCTGCAACAGGTGAGCCCTTTTGGTCTTGATGCTTCAAGCCGCCTTGAACACAGTCCTGGGGTGAAGGATCTTCGTCATGTCGAAGCGCTAATCGAAGCCGTTAGGGTCAATTCGGGCAACCAGGGATAGGTTGAATCTCCCCTCAACAGCATCCATGCTCCGGGCTACGTCACTTTGCCTCACCCTCATGGCGGCAGTCCCTCTCGGGGTCTCAGCCCAGGGAATGCTGCCGGGATGTCGGCTGGACAACGGCAGTCTCCAATGTGTGCCAGGTCTGACCGCAAGCCCTGAAAAGCAGATTCAGGTGCTTGATGGACAAATTCAGCAGGGGCTTCAGCAGGAAGGACATCTCCAACAAGCCATCACAGGACTTCAACGGTTCGCTTTGGTCGGAGAAGCCAGGGAAGGTGCACTACTGAAAGCAGTATTGAAACTTGAGGGAGCTGATATCGATGAACTTGATGTCCACTGGTATCGCCGCAGTGGCCAAGGCAATTGGACGCTTGTGGAGTCAGGTAAGGGTCACAACCATCGCGTCGGACCTGAGGATCGAGACGACAGGCTGATGGCTGTGTTGGTGGTGCGCGGCAGTAACGGCAACATTCAACGGATCAGCAGCAATGTGATCGGTCCCATCCATCAATAAGCAGAAGGGGTCCCACAAGAGGCACCACTTCTGCTCGTTACGCAAAATCTGAGTTAACAGATCAGTTACTCAGAAGAGCTTCTTGCTGGCGGACGAGCTCAAAGAATTCCTGCTTGAGGCTGGGATCATGGCGGAAATCACCTCGAACAACGGAATTGACCATGCTGGTCTGTGGCTCTTTCACACCGCGCCATTTCATGCAGTAGTGCTGCGCCTTGATGATGATTCCGAGACCCTTGGGCTCACACAGCTTCTCAATTTCGTCGGCAAGGATCATCACTGCCTCTTCCTGGATATGTGGCCTTGAGAACACCCAGTCTGCAACCCGAGTGAACTTCGAGAGACCAATCACTCGAGAGCCTGGCTTGATTCCCACCCAGCAATTACCCATGATGGGAACGAAATGGTGCGAACAGGCGGAGCGCACAGTGAGAGGTCCAACGGTATAAATCTCGTCAAGCTGCTTCACGTTCGGGAAGCTAGCAACCTTAGGTTGTTGGTGATAACGACCCTTGAAGACCTCCTGTATATACATCTTGGCGACCCGTTCAGCGGTCTCCTCGGTGTTGTGGTCGTTCTCGATATCAATCACCAAACTGTGCAGAAGATCGCGAAAACGATCAGCAACTTCCGCCTGCAGTTCTTCTAATTCCCCAGGGAGAATGTGATCTGCGATGTTGTCATTGGCAAGGAATGAAGCTCCTCGTTCGCGCAGGCGGTCGCGAATTACCTCGGAAATTTTGGCATCAGTAATGGCAAACTGACCACGGCCATTACTGAGTGACGCATGCGAACTCAGTTGACTGAGCGCTGCGGCACTGGTTCCGTTAGTGGAAGCAGGAAGTGTAGAAGTCATCTCTTTCAGAATTCAGAAAGCGCCTGTAGCTGGCATGAGGGTTAAATCCTCAACAACCTGAGTGGCAGGTTGCTGGGCCAAGTGAAGAAGAGCGGCTGCGGCCTGATTGACAGGCAGCATGGCACGTCGGTCGAAATCACTGTCGACGGTCGGAGAGTCCCAGAGGGAAGTATCCACCGCACCAAGTGTGAGAGTGCAGGCACGAATGCCATGGGCACGTTCTTCCTCACCCAGGCAGCGAGTGAAACTCGCCAGAGCAGCTTTGACGGTGCAGTAAGCCCCCCAACCGGGAAAAGCATTTCTGGCCGCGTGGCTACTCACATTGATCACCAATCCACCCGCTGGCCTCATGGCAGGGACAACAGCAGAACAGACCTGGAAAACACTGGTGAGGTTGAGTTGAATCAACCAGTCCCAGCGATCTAGAGGCATCTCGAGTAATTCGCCGGTCCAGGCAGCACCTGCGTTATTGATGAGAACTGAGGGGCGAAGCCCCTGATTCAGCAATTCATCGATGCCTGGTGCAATAGCGGATGAATCGGTGAGGTCGATCGCTTTGTAAGCGACACGAACACCACTTGCACTCAGCTCCGCATCGAGAGACTGCAATGCAGCCTCACTACGGGAGACAAGAAGCAAATCCCACCCTGCCTCGGCAAATGCCTTGGCAGCAGCATGACCGATTCCACGAGATGCGCCGGTGATCAGAACGGAAGGCAAGAAGTCCGTGCAATCTGAAGCACCCTAGGCAGCGAAACCATCTTCCGGCGAGCTGGCATCGAGGAAACGCCCCATAGCCCTGAATTTCATGTAGCGCTGATCTCTCAGATCATCAACAGACAAGGCGAGCAAATCGTCGAGATGGCGATTCAGTGCAGCTCTCAGCGTCTCACCGGCTTCGAGGGGGGCCCAATTGTTACCACCAGCAGGTTCAGGCAAAACTTCGTCCACCACGCCAAGACTGAGCAGATCCTTGCCGGTGATGCGTAACGCAGCCGCAGCATCGGAAGCCTTCGCCGCATCGCGCCAGAGAATGGAGGCGCAAGCTTCAGGGCTGGCCACGGTGTAAACGCTGTGCTCAAACATGATCAACCTGTCTGCGACTCCGATACCGAGTGCACCACCAGAGCCACCCTCCCCGATCACCGTGGCGACGATGGGGACTCGCAAGCTGAACATCTCACGCAGGTTCACGGCAATTGCCTCGCCCTGACCCTGCTCCTCCGCCAGTAGACCGGCATAAGCCCCAGGCGTGTCGATGAAAGCCAGGATCGGCAGGCCGAAGCGATCAGCATGCTCCATCAGCCGCAGAGCCTTGCGGTAGCCCCCCGGGGTGGCCATGCCGAAATTCCGCGCCACGTTCTCCTTGGTGTCGCGTCCTTTCTGATGCCCGATCAGAAGTACCGAACGATTCCCCAGACGTCCGATCCCACCAATCAGAGCCTGGTCATCACTGCCGCGGCGATCACCGTGTAGCTCAACCCAGTCATCGCAGAACATCTGGATGAAATCGAGGGTGCTTGGCCGATGGGGGTGTCGTGCGACTTGAATTTTCTGAGCCGGGCTTAAGGAACGAAAAATTTCATCCCGACGTCGAGCTGCGAGCGTTTCAAGCTGCAGCAGTTGCTGGCTGACATCGACTTCCGAATCCCTTGCCAGCTGACGGATCTGCTCGATCTGCTGTTCGAGCTCCACCAGCGGTTTCTCGAAATCAAGCAGAGGTCGGCGGGCCATTGAGGAAGGTGAAAACGACTTCAGACAACAACAGCCTGAGGCTGTCCTTGAAGATTGAGGGTGGAGAAACCATGGCGGACCGACGCGGCACCGATGAAATCCATCTTCTCCAGAGTGATGTTGTTACGTCCCCAACTGAAGTTGGTGTGGCACTCCTCGAATTCAAGCAGCATCGCTTCAGCGAAGCAGGCAAACATCTGTCGCTGAGGTTTTTCCATCTCAGCAATTTCCATCATCGTCCAGCCGATGTCACTGCCGAATTCAACGATGCCTCCCTTCAGCACATGAACACCTTCGCAGGCAACCTTGGCATCGAGATTCTTTGGGTAGCCCCCATCGATCATCAGGCAGGGCTTCCGCAGCGAGGCTGAATCAATTTCAAGCGTGCGCGGCATGCTCGCCACCCACACCACGACATCAGCTTCAGGAAGCGCTTCATCAAGAGTGAGGATCCTTCCGCCACCCAGTTCAGACTGAAGATCCTTAAGGGGCTGCTGCTGACGCGCAACCAGCAGCAGCTCAGCGACACCCGTCCGGTTGGAGAGCCAGCGGCAGACAGCACTGCCGATATCTCCGGTGGCCCCCACCACGGCAACCTTGGCTTTGGCCAGATCGATACCCAGAAGAGGCGCGTTGTTCTCAACCTGACGACTGATCACCCAGGCCGTATGGGTGTTGCCCGTGGTGAATCGCTCCCACTCCAAGGTTGTGCTGCGCACATGCTGATGCTGGAGAAGGTTGAAGTTCTCAAAAATAATTGAAGTGAAGCCGCCAAGAGCTGTGATGTTGATTCCCTTCTTCTGAGCGAGCTCCATGGCGTTGAGCACTTTGCGCCTTGCCGTCTTGAAGCGACTCAGCATCTCGGGAACGAAACAGGAATCGATGTAGGCACCCGAGATCTTTTTGCCAGTGGCACTGGTGACCTCAACGTTCTCCACCAATTGGGGTGGCGCACTGCACCACACATCAAGATCCCCCCCGGCGATGTGATCGAAACCGAGATCAGAAGCTTTGCGCCTCGCCGCCTCAAAGCTGGTGGAGTGCCCGATCAGACCAAACATGTACTGCCGACTGTCGTACGTGTACGCATTGAACTCAAACTCACCCTGATAACGGGCTGATGACTCAATGTTCCCATGAAGGCACGCCTTAAGGAAAACGTGCCTGTAATCGAACCGGTCCTGGACTTTCGCGCTGGACCATCGAACGATCGTTTTTTCTGGTTCAGAGCGCTGCCGCTGCCATTCGAGCAATTTCACGCATGTTGAAACCGATCTCGCTAAGAGCCTCTTGATACGCGATCAGGAAATCCTCGATCAGATCTTCTTTATCCATCTGCAGAACAGCGGCATCCCCTGCGACCTGATCCAACATCGAACGAATCAGAGGAAGATTGGCCTTATTAGCGGCAAAGAGCTCTTCCTTGCTGGCTTCAAAATTGGCCTTAAGCCACTCCTGGCCGTAGTTGAGATGGGTGTACTCATCTTTCACGACACCTTCAGTAATCCTGCGGGCGAAGGGATCTGCCACAGGGATATAGATGTGATACGCGGAAATTGCGAAGGCTTCAATCAGCAACGCCTGAATCAAAAGACAGGTCACAACCTTGCCTTCCTTGAAGGCGATTTGGAAATTGCCATGAAGCGGACCGAAGAATTCCTTGGCGAAAGGAAGGTCGGCCTCAACTCCCAGATTGCGGCCGCAAGAGGTGAAGCCCTTCATGTGCTTCATTTCCATCTTGGCCAACCGAGCCAGTTCATCGGCATGCTCGGGGATCATGGTGCCCAGAGACATGTAGTTGTCGTAGGCCTCTTGCTCGCCTTCGATCACGATCGCATTGATACGGCTGTAGGCGTCTTTGTAGGCCTCAGTGGTGAAGTCAGGCAATTGCTGTGCCGATGCATCCCGCTCGTCAAGGACGGCGACCTCGGGGCTGACGGGGGTCGGCATAGATGTTTCCGTAACGGTCAACGTCGGTGACTGTAACCAGTGCCACCGATATTGGATGTTCGATTGATGGAGTTCAGATACGTCGCTGGTCTCCGCGAGGTGGCCAGCTTGATGTCATCAGGCTTGTGAAGAGTTGGCGCCAATGGGCTAAAAGCGCTGTCTCCAACTGACTTCCGAGCTTCGCATCCGCACCGCGGCTATCGCCGACGACACCGGACTGGCTGAGGTCGGCAGCGAACCAGGCGAGAGGCGCAGGACCTTCAAGACTCCAACCTTCAGGAGGTGTGGCTGCCGACTTATTACTGACATGGTCACCATCCAGAGGCCTCTGTTCGCCGACCAGAGCGGGCTCAAGAGCCAGCATCAGACTGGTCTCAGCAAGTCCCGCATGCAATCCATGCGCCAGCTCATTAGCAGGCACTAGAGACTTGAGTTCTGAAACTCCACTCCAGAGAAAACAGGGAAGAACAGCCATTGCTGGGGTTTCAACCGCCAGTTCACGGGCAGCGGTTTGCAGAAGACCGATCTGACCACCGTGGGCGTTGAACAGCACCAAGCGCTGCACACCCTGATCCGCAAGCTGCTTGCCAACCTCTCTCACAAGGCGAATCAGCAGTTCGGCACTGAGGCTGAGAGTTCCAGGGAAGCCACGATGTTCAGGCGAAAGACCGATCGACTGAATCGGCAAAGCCCAAATCGGCATCTCCTCTGGAAGCCCTTGCAGCACACGATCAAGAATGCGTTCCGCAAACAACGCATCAGTTGAAAGGGGGAGCTGCGGACCGTGCTGCTCAAAGGCACCGAATGGCCAGACAAGGGTTGAACCGCTCCGCTGCAATGCCAGAGCAGCCTCGGGCCAGTGCATGCACTCCAACCGCCTGGTGTTTTGTCCACCGTCACCGCTCATCCTGAATCAACCTCCTGCTGTCAGACTGTCTGGCCAAGGACGATGGGTCCCATGGCCGGAACAGAACGTCAGAATTCCCGACTGGATGGTGGCAAGGGTGCCGCAGCTTCGGCGCAGCCACCACGAAAACCGCTTCAGGTGATGCACATCAGCAAGCGGGAAGAGCAGGATCGACTGCGTAAGGAGGCCGAGCAAGCCCGTGCAGCCGCTGATGCTGCTGTTGAACGTGCTGCACAGCTCGAGCAGGCGGCACTCGCCGCCGAAGGCGGCCAGTCCATGGCTACAAGTCCCCCTGCACCTCCAAAAGGACCACAAGCGTCTTCTGGTCCATCGCGAGATACCGACGACGATGACCTGTCCGGTATGACCATGGCCGACCTACTCGGTCCCTCCGATGCAGGACGGCGTCAGAACAATGTCCCCGCCGAAGCGGCAACTGCAGCAAGCCGCGTTGTTGACGATTTCGATTTTGATGAAGATGCCTTTCTGGCAGCACTCGATGCCAACGAGCCTGTGGGCACAACCGGTGAGGTCGTCACCGGAACCGTGATCGCAATGGAGAGTGATGGTGTCTACGTGGATATCGGCGGCAAAGCGCCTGGCTTCATGCCCAAAAGCGAATGTGGCCTTGGGGTGATCACCAATCTGAAGGAACGCTTCCCCAAGGGGCTCGAGCTTGAGGTACTGGTCACTCGTGAACAAAATGCCGATGGCATGGTCACCATCAGCTGTCGTGCACTGGCCCTTCGCAAAAGCTGGGACAAGGTCAAGCAGCTCGCCAAGGACGGCAAGGTGGCTCAGGTCAAAATCACCGGTTTCAATCGAGGGGGTGTCACCTGCGATCTCGAAGGGTTAAGAGGATTCATTCCCAGATCTCAACTTCAGGAGGGTGAAAACCACGAAGCACTGGTTGGGAAGACGCTTGGCGTCGCTTTCCTGGAGGTCAACTCCGAGACCCGCAAACTGGTCCTTTCCGAAAAACGCGCAGCAACGGCCGCCCGTTTTTCAGAACTTGAAGTGGGGCAGTTGGTGGAAGGTCAGGTGTCCTCCATCAAGCCCTATGGACTGTTCATCGATCTGGGTGGCGTCAGTGGTCTGCTGCATCAGTCAGTCATCACCGGAGGCAGTCTGCGCTCGTTGCGCGAAGTCTTCGGACAGGGAGACACCGTGAAGGCTCTCATCACCGAGCTTGATCCCGGTCGAGGCCGGATCGCTCTCAACACAGCCCTCCTAGAGGGACAGCCAGGGGAACTTCTCGTCGATAAGGACACCGTTATGGCGGAGGCGACCGATCGAGCCAACAGAGCCCGTAACGTCCTCAGGCAGCAGGAACAGTCAGCTGGATGACCACAGCTTCCATGTCTGCCGGTGACGCCGGCTCCCAGTCCAGGACAGAGCGTCAGGCCGATTGGGAGCTGGATTTTTATTCAAGACCCATCCTGGAAAAGGATGGCAAGAAGCGCTGGGAGCTGCTGATCATCAGCACCCCGGAGATCAACGGCAACGAATGCTTCCGCTTCGCGAAGCTTTGTCCTGCAAGCGAAGTGAATTCCACCTGGTTGGCCGCGGCCCTACGCCAAGCATTGGCTGAGGCTGAAGACCAGGGTTGGAAGCCTCCACAAAGACTGCGCGCCTGGCGCAGTGCCATGAGAACGATGGTGCAGCGTGCTGCCGCAGAGCTGCTCCTGGAAGTGGTGTCGAGCAGGCGCACCTATGCCCTGCTCGACTGGCTCGATGAGCGAGAGCGGACGCTTTATCCGCAGGAGGAAGGCTTCATGGCAGGCCCCCTTGCACTGCCGCCTTCCCCTGTCGAAACCCCGCCTCTGCCACTTCCCGAAGCCGTCCGGGGCGACGCCTGGACTTGGGCCGGACTTCCAGCCGGCAGCCTCAAGGATGCGAGTGAGTGGCCTCTTGGCTTCAACGGCCTAGTGCCGGTTCCCCCTTCTCTGAAGGACGATCTTGAGGTTCCTGGCCTACGTCTGTTCAGTCGCAGCAGAGCCCTGGCCCTGGCAGGTTGGCTTGGGGGCCTTGAACCTGTGCGGCTGCGTGTGAGCTCGCTCCAGTTGATTCTCGATGCTGGTCAAGATGACAGCTGGCTCGTCAGTGATCTGAACCAACAGGAAGCCAAACAGATTGCAGCCGCGCTGGAGGCGTCGTTCCTCAACCTGCATGGACTTCAGTTCATCGCCGTACAGAGCGCTCCTGACAGTGAGCGGTTCGAAGGCTTCTGGATGCTCAGGGATCAGCCGCAACAATGAGCTCCGCGAAGGGAGCAGACCCAGGCACTGAGCGAGAGGATCCTCTTGCTAAGCCCGACAGCCGCTTCAACACCCTTCCGGGCTGGACCTGGGTGGGCTGTTATGGCGGTTATTACCTCACAGCGAATCACTTGCATGAAGCTGGCTTTGAGCATGGATTCTTCACCCGGCGTTGGCAAGGTCGTGGTCCCGACGAACTAGCTGCCTACCTGTCCTGCGGAGTCTCCGTTCATCGCCCGCAGCAGGTCCATGGAAACCTCGTGCTTGAGGCTTCCGTTGCCACTGCAGCACCATGGCCCGATGCCGATGGGTTAGTGAGTGATCGCGGCGGCCAGAGCCTCTGGGTTTGTGGCGCCGACTGCACCCCCGTTTTGCTTGCGGATCCCGAAAGCGGGCACGTCGCCGCATGCCATGCAGGCTGGCGCGGCGTGGCCAGCCGGATCCTGCCCACCGCGATCGACAAGCTTGAACAGCGAGGCGCCCGTAGGGAACAGCTGATCGTTGCCCTTGGACCAGCGGTCAGTGGTGAGCGCTATCAAGTGGAACAATCAGTGGCGCTTCAGGTGGGTGAGGCGTTGGCAACCGAGCTCAGATCACTCGAGCAGCTGCAGAGGCAAGCTGTCATTCATCCTGATCCAGAGCAGGGGCGCTGCCGTTTAGATATCCGACAAGCCGCCTTGCAGCAACTGAAAGCAGAAGGGATTGACAGCAGCAAGATCACAACATGTCCGCTCTGCACGGTCGCTGAACCCAGTCTGTTTCACTCCTGGCGACGCGATCAGGTGAAGGCAGTTCAGTGGAGTGGAATCGTCGGACAGGCGACGATCTGAACGCCTGCATTAGTTCGATATCGGCTCGAGCAGACGCAATGCAACCGCTTCAGCAGCCCGAATACCATCAATTGCTGCCGAAAGAATCCCGCCTGCATAACCGGCACCCTCCCCAGCAGGCGTGAGACCGTGCACATTGAGCGACTCCAGGCGATCATCCCGAGGGATGCGCAGCGGCGACGAAGTGCGGGTCTCGACCCCGGTCAGAACGGCATCAGGGTGGTCATAACCAGAAAGCTTCTGACCGAATGCCGGCAGAGCTTCCCTCAGGGCATCCACCATCGGTTCCGGTAGAAGCTTGGCAAGGTCAGTGGGTTGAACACCAGGTTGATAGGAGGGACTCACTGATCCAAGCGACGTGGATGGCCTTCCGGCCAAAAAATCCTCCTGTCGCTGCACTGGGGCGCTGTAGTCCTGACCACCGAGTTGGAAAGCGAGGGATTCGAGTTCACGCTGAAACACCAGGCCCGCGAGTGGATCTGCGGGCCAACGTTCATGAGACTCCAGGTCTGCATCCGACACAGGCACCACCAGCCCGCTGTTGGCGTTTCGTTCATTGCGGGAGTGCTGGCTCATGCCATTGGTCACAACACGACCTGGTTCAGAGGTCGCACCCACCACAAACCCACCGGGGCACATACAGAAGCTGTAAACGCAGCGACCGTTAGCAGCGTGATGCACCAGCTTGTATTCAGCGGCACCGAGCAACGGATGGCCAGCGGCATCCCCCCAGCGGGCGTTGTCGATCAGCGACTGCGGGTGCTCGATCCGAAGGCCAATCGCGAAGGGCTTTCGTTCCATGGCAACACCATTGCGATCCAGCATCGCGAACGTATCCCTGGCCGAATGTCCAGGAGCCAGAATCACCTGAGTGCAGTCGACACGATTGCCATCGGCCAGTTGCAGCCCGATGATCCGCGTCGGCTTACCACCAGTGGCGCTGGCAGGCTCTAACAGAAGTTGTTCCACGCGGGCACCAAAGCGGACCTCACCGCCAAGAGCCTCAATCTGAGCGCGCAACCCCCTGACCACTGTCGCCAGCTTGAACGTGCCGATATGGGGGCGGTGTCGGGTGAGGATGTCGCGGTTGGCGCCGCATTTCACCAGCTCTTCAAGCACTTTGCGGCCGTAATGAACGGGATCGCTGATCTGGCTATAAAGCTTGCCATCGGAAAAGGTTCCGGCTCCCCCCTCGCCGAACTGCACGTTGGATTCGGGGTTGAAAGTCGCTCGACGACGCCAGAAGCCAAACGTGTCGCGACTTCTCTGCTTCACCGCCTGTCCGCGCTCCAGCAGCAATGGACGGAATCCCATCTGTGCAAGCAACAGTGCGGCGAAGTAACCACAGGGTCCTGCCCCAATCACCACCGGCCGCACCCATGACGCATCGAGAGGACTGGTTGGAGCGTGGGCAACAAATCGGTAGGACTCATCAGGCCTGCGACGAATGCGTCGGTCGGCCGAGCATCGGCGCAACAACGCTTTCTCCCCCCGTACCTGAACATCCACGCTGTAGATGATCCGGATTCGATCCCGACGACGGGCATCAATGCTCTGCTTCACCAACTGGTGGGAGATCAGTTGCTCTCGAGGTACTCGCAGGCACCGCAGAACAGCCTGCTCAAGGTCATCCTCCGTATGGTCTAGCTCCAGACGAAGCTCGCTCAGGCGCAACACGAGCTCTCTGCCTCCCGGACCCCCAAAAACAACATTACCGGCAGGACACTGAACAATTTTGAGCTTCTCCCGGACTCCTCAGCGTGGCTGATTCGGGATAACACGTGATGGGCAAAACCCTCTCCCATAAACCAGAGAAGCCCTTAAAGAGACTCTTCAGGTTCATCGGCCTTGGGCTCAGCTTCGGTGCTCCCCCCTTGGATTGCCAGTGAAAGGAGTCCGGCGACCAGCAGCAGACTGCCGATGCCGATGGCAAGAGATCGGTTGTCCGACGCGGCGTCACCCCAGATCGCTGTGCTCAGAAAAGCTGAGCCAAGAAGCACACACGGCACCATGACAATCCCAGAGGCAATGCGGTTGCGTGCCATTTCAGGCTCCTGGACAGGTGACCTGAGCCAGACCTTCATTCACCAGTCCAGCGCCGAGATCAAGTTCATCTCCAATCGGAGTGACTCTTGCCAACAGAACACCATCTGCACTGCCCTCCGGCCGCAGATTCACCCGTCGGCGACGGGGAAGCTCGCGACGCATCCAATCCTGCGCTTGCTGCTCATCCTCAGGGTCTACCTGAACACAGGCCAGCTGCACGCTGTAGTTGCGATTGCGATCACCAATCTGCAGAAGCGTTGCCGAACGCACCTGCAGAACTTCTGCAGCAAACGCCTGGGGAGGCAGCACCAGCAACAGCATCAAGCTGAGGGCGGCTGCGATGAGAATGCCAAATCTCACTGGGCTCCGGGATGGGAGAAAGAACTTCCGGAGTGCTGGAAAGCCAACTCGGGATCGGCAGGCAGACCCACCATCTGAGCATTGCTGCAACCGGGTGGAACCATCGGATAGCAGTTCTCACCCCGGCGAACATGCACATCGACCAGGGTTGGATGTGGTGAAGCGAAGGCCTCGGCCAGCCGGGTGTGGAGATCATCGCGCTCAACGATCTTCATCCCCTCCACTCCAAACGCTTGGGCCAGAGCTTCGAAATCCGGCATACCGCCAAGCATGTCCGAAGCGGAATAACGCTCGTCGTAGAAACTCTCCTGCCATTGACGAACCATCCCCTGCCAGTGATTGTTCACAATCACCACCTTCACCGGGATCCTGTATTGAGCCAGAGTGCCCAGTTCCTGAATATTCATGAGCACACTGGCGTCACCAGCAATGCACACCACCTGACGATCAGGACAAGCAACCTGGGCGCCCAGAGCAGCAGGCATCCCGAAACCCATTGTCCCCAGTCCAGCGCTGCTGATCCAGCCACGTGGACCATTGCGTAGATATTGAGCAGCCCACATCTGATGCTGGCCTACATCCGTCGTGACGATGGCTCCAGGTGCCAAGTCACGGACAGCCATCAACACTTCCTGGGGATAGATGGGACCTTCTTGAGGCGGTATGGAAAGGGGATAACGCTGTTTCCATTCGCGGATCCTCTCCAACCAAACGGCGGTCTGCGGTTCGGGGGAACGTCGCAAACTCAGATCCACCAGCGCGGCAAGGCTGGTACCGACATCACCGAGGACTGCGACCTCAGGACGTCTGTTTTTGCCGATCTCAGCCGGATCGATCTCGAAATGGATCACCCGGGCCCGTGGAGCAAAGGTGTCGAGCTTCCCCGTCACCCGATCATCAAAGCGAGCACCAACGGCAATCAGTAAATCGCAATCGGTCACAGCAAAGTTGGCGTAAGCCGTGCCATGCATGCCCAGCATGCCGAGTGCCAGTGGGTGGTTCTCGTCAAAAGCGCCCTTACCCATCAGCGTTGTGGTGACAGGGATCTGGTAGCGCTCTGCAAGCACGGCGATGCTGTCATGAGCCGATGAAGCAATCGCACCACCACCGACATAAAGGAGAGGGCGCTGTGCTTTCGCGATCAGATCAAGCGCTGCTTCGATCGACTGGGAATCAGGCGCTGGGGTCGAGCCGAACCCTGCAGGAACAACGGATCCCGGTTCGACCGGGATGTAATCAAACTCCTCTTGGCCAACATCTTTGGGGATGTCAATCAACACAGGACCGGGTCGGCCCGAGGCAGCAATGTGAAAGGCCTGAGCAACCACCGAGGCGAGATCAGCCGGGTTTCGCACAACCCAGGAATGTTTCACGATCGGCAACGTGATGCCGAAAATGTCAGTCTCCTGAAAAGCATCAGTACCAATTGCCGTCCGCGGAACCTGACCGGTGATCACCACCATCGGTACTGAATCCATCTGGGCAGTGGCAATGCCTGTGACCAAATTGGTAGCCCCAGGACCGGACGTGCCAAAACACACACCCACCCGACCGGTCGCGCGGGCATAGGCGTCAGCCGCATGGGTTCCGCCTTGCTCGTGACGCACCAGGAAGTGACGCAACCAACCCTCGCTTTCGGCCACATGCAGGGCGTCATAGATCGGAAGGATGGCGCCGCCTGGGTAGCCAAAAATCGTGTCCACACCGTGCAAGCGCAGAGCATCCATCAAGGCCTGCGCTCCGCTCATCCTGCGGCTTCCATCGCTGCTGGACGCTGTGTCGGCCGTAGGAGCGGAGATCAGCGTCACTGTGACTACACGAGGAACTGATCCTCAAGATTAAGGGCCGGCCTGTCGATTTGCCGACACTCAGAGCAGTCCGAGTGCATGTAGCGGACCCTGGCCACTAATGATTTCGAGCAGAAAGGCTGAGAAGCCCAGCATGGCCAATCGCCCGTTCCAAACTTCGGAACTGTTGTTCCAGCCCCACTCCCATTTCTCCTGGGGATAGAGCTTCACTTTGGTTGGTAATTCAGCTGCCGCATCAAGGCTGACTTCAGGGCCTTCAAGACTGGTCACCACAAGGTCAGCTAATCCCTCGATGAACGGGGGATAGGTGTCGAGAGCACGCACACGCCGGAAATTCACCACACCGGACTCGGTGGCGAGTTCGCGGTACTCGATGTCAATCTCCTCAAGGGTCTCGATGTGCTCACTGACAAAGCTGATCGGCACCACGACCAAATCGTTGGTCTTGGCTTTGCCGAGCTCTTCCAGAGCTTCTTCGGTGTAGGGCTTCAGCCACTCCACCGGACCCACACGACTTTGATAAGCGAGGGTGTGGGGATTGTCGTGACCGACAAGCTCCTCGAGCTTGTTCATGATCAGGGCCGTGCAAGCCTCGATTTGCTGTTGATACGGATCACCGGCTTCTTCGACGTAGCTCTTTGGAACACCATGAGCGCTGAAGAACACGTGAGCCTTGTGGGGGTCATCGCTATTGCGAACTTCCTCGGCGATCAGCTCAGCCATCGCCGTGACGTAGCCAGGGTGATCAAACCAGCTGCGAATGCAGCGGATCGGCAACTTCTCGAAGACACCGTCCCCCTGCCGCAGGCGCTGGAGCTCACGGAAACTTGAACCACTTGTACTGATAGAGAAGTGCGGATAAAGCGGAAGCACCACCACCTGATCCATTCCATCTGCCTTGATATCTGCGACGGCGGACTCTGTGAAGGGATGCCAGTAGCGCATGGCCACATAACTGGTGGCCTCGATTCCCCGTTGCCGCAGAAGGCTCTGCAGCTCTCGAGCCTGCTGCTCGGTGATGCGACGAAGTGGTGAGCCGCCACCGATGGAGCGATAGGCACTTTGTGACTTGCCGCTGCGAAGGGTGCTGATCAGCCAGGCCAAAGGCTTTTGCAGCGCTGGAATGGGCAACCGGATGATCTCCGGATCAGCAAAGAGATTGAAAAGGAAGGGACCGACGTCCTGAATCCGCTCAGGGCCACCCAGATTGAGTAGTACGACACCGACCCGAGCCATGTCTGGAAACGATTGCAGGGGTTGAGAGTAACCCGCAATAACGGCATCTTGACGATGTCCTGAAGGAAAGGATGTCTCTAAGCGAGCCGCTTGAGGAGATCAGGCGAAATTCGAATGCAGCGTTGGCGTCGATCGGCATCGGTCTACGTATCGAATGTCGCGGTCGCCGAGTGAACCTGCGTGGCTTGTTGCCTATGCGTCAACAACCAGGCCAGCGATCGGTGCAACGTCTCAGCCTCGGACTTGAGAACAACAGGGATGGATTGCTCGAAGCCGAACAGATCGCTCGGGTGATCGATGCCCAACTCAAACGCGACCAGTTTCGATGGGAGCATTGGATCAAGGCCCCAGAGCAGACAACATCCGGCTCTGCAGGTCAAACTCGGGCACTGCTTGACCAGCAACTTCAGACCTTCGAGCGGGTCTTTTTTGCTGATCCCCGACGGCGCCGATCCCCTTCCGGCAGTCGAACCACATGGACTGGTGCTTACAACCCCTACTTGCGCCGACTGCGCTCACTTGCCGGCAAGGAAACCGGCCCAATTGGTGCAGACCTTCTGCTTCAGACCTTGCACAGCTACCCAGATGGCAGCCGCAGTCGTCAGCAATGCAGCACAGCCCTGGCAAGCCTGGCCAGGCATCTGGAACTAGAACTGCCCGAGAACTGGCGAGCCGAAGCAGCAGGCTATGGCCTGCATCGAGCTCGGTTCCGCCAGCTTCCCAGCGACCAAAGAATTCTCGAGAGCATCCTGCAGATTCCCAATCCACGCTGGCGGTTGGCCTATGGCCTGATGGCCACCTATGGGCTTCGTAACCATGAAGTGTTCTTCAGCGACCTCTCCGCTCTGAGCGACGAGGGAGATCGCGTGATCCGGGTCTTGCCCACCACCAAAACAGGTGAGCACCAAGTTTGGCCTTTCAATCCGGAATGGGTCGAGCGGTTTGACCTGCTGAAACTTGGACGAGACCCGCAGGCACTGCCAGTCATCACCACTGATCTGAGGGCAACGACCCTGCAGCAAGTGGGACGACGAGTCACCGAGCAATTTCGCCGCTACGACCTTCCCCTCACCCCTTATGACCTTCGCCATGCCTGGGCAGTGAGAACCATTCACATCGGTCTACCTGACACGGTTTCCGCGAGAATGATGGGTCACTCAGTGGCCATTCACACTCGCACCTATCACCACTGGATCACCCGCCGCGATCAACAGCAGGCCGTCGATGCAGCGCTCGCGCGACAACACGCGTCATGAGGAATCAGTGGCTGAACAATCAGTGGCTCAAGCTGGCGGCACTGCTACTGACGACACTGCCACTACTCCCTACCGCTGGAGAGTCAGCGACTACCTCGCCAGAGGAGGTGTCTTCCGTGTTGCCGATCACGGAATTGCAAACCTGGATGAACGAAGCCGGTGTTCCAGGAGTGAGCATCTCGGTAATCAAGGATTTCGAGATCCATTGGACGCTCGCTTTTGGGAGGGCGGATGCAAGCTCACATCGCCCAGTGACAACGAGCACGTTGTTTCAGGCGGCCTCGATCAGTAAACCAGTGATGGCCGTCGCAGCGGCAGTCCTGGCTGAGCAAGGGCAACTCGACCTCGACGGGGATCTAGCTGAGATGTTGCGCTCATGGGACATGCCTGCACTGGCTGAGGGCATCACGTCTCCCATCACGCCGAGAATGCTGCTCAGTCACACATCGGGTCTGGGAGATGGCCTTGGTTTCCCCGGCTATCGACCGTCAGAAGCTCTTCCAGACACGCTGAGCATCTTGAACGGAGTCCCACCCGCCACGACGGTGGCAATCCGTCCGAGCTTTCCGCCGATGAGCCAATCCCGTTACTCAGGTGGAGGCAGCGTTGTGATGCAGCAACTGCTGATGGATGTGACTGGACGGTCTTTTCCAGATCTAATGCGCTCCACTTTGCTTCAACCACTCGGCATGTTGATGAGCACCTATCAACAGCCTCTGAATGGATCGCTACGGCATTCAGCTGCCTTGGCCCATGACACCAAAGGGGAGCGCCTGGATGTTCCATGGATGATCTATCCAGAGCTTGCTGCCGCAGGGCTTTGGAGCACAGCAGAGGAGCTTGCAGCTCTAGTGCGTTCTTTGCAGAGAACAGCTGCTGGAGACGTGTTGCAGCCGTTATCCAGAAAACTCGTCCGAGATCTCTGGCAACCAGTCGGGGTTGGGTCCTTCGGCTCTGGATTCCACGTGTTCCAGCAAGGAGAAGGCTGGTACTTCGCTCACATTGGAGCCAATCGGGGCTATCGCAGCTTTTTGATGGCACATCAATCCAAGGGATATGGCCTTGTGGTCATGACCAATGGAGAAGGAGGGGAGACGCTGATTGAAAGGATCTGCCGTCGCATCCA
The DNA here is from genome assembly GCF_014279975.1 of Synechococcus sp. BIOS-U3-1. Classification (NCBI taxonomy): domain Bacteria; kingdom Bacillati; phylum Cyanobacteriota; class Cyanophyceae; order Synechococcales; family Synechococcaceae; genus Synechococcus; species Synechococcus sp. BIOS-U3-1. The sequence continues at coordinate 1,868,472 of NZ_CP047936.1, forward strand.
ACGGTTTTATGACTGGGATGTGCAACAGACGGAAGGGCAATTCCGTTTTGCGCCACAGAGAGGTCTTGGCTGCCTTCCGAAGGTTCGGGCCACTGAGCCCAGACCTTCAACGTCAGGATGAACGCTCTGGATGACGTCCCTCTCATCCACTCCTGATCCTGATGACCTCGTTTTTGCGGCCACTGGCCTACCGCTACCGCTGGATCTACGACACGGTGACCGCGATCTCATCACTGAGCGTGGGTGGAGTCGAACAACTCCGCCGTCTGGGGCTGGAAGCCCTGCAATCCATGTTGGAGCCCGGAGCACCCGTGCTGGATCTCTGCTGCGGCAGCGGCGAGGCTGCAGCACCTTGGCTAGCCGCGGGCTTCGATGTCACAGGACTAGATCTCTCTCCACTGGCACTCGCTCTGGCCGCCCGACGACACCCAAGCCTCAAGCGGGTGGAGGGTTTAGCCGAGGAACCCCCGTTACAGGACGGCAGCTTCTGTGCCATTCAGCTGAGCGTGGCACTGCATGAATTTCCTCGCCGCGAGCGGGAGCTTGTACTACGCCAGAGCTTGCGACTGTTGAAACCGGGTGGCTGGCTGGTGATTGTGGACCTACACCCGGCAGGGCCTTGGCTGCGACTGCCGCAACAACTGTTCTGCGCCTTGTTTGAAACCGACACGGCCACGTCCATGCTGGAAGATGACCTGCCATCTCAACTGCAGCAACTCGGTTTCACAGCGGTGAAGCAGGAGTTACTGGCCGGGCAGGCCCTGCAGCGCATCACCGCTGCGCGCCCCCGCATCGATGCACCCTCGTCATGAGCAACAGCAATCTCGACCAAACGGCAGCAGAACTGGGCATGGGAGGCAACCTTGCCCCTGAGCGCGACGATGCTGGCTACCGCAAACGCATGGAGCGACGCCAAGAGGTGCAACGCCAGCGGGTCGAGGAGCGCAACAAGGAGAAAGGATTGATCCTGGTGTTCACCGGGCATGGCAAGGGCAAGACCACCGCAGGCCTAGGACTCGTGCTTCGCACCCTCGGGCATGGTGAACGGGTGGCGGTGGTGCAGTTCATCAAGGGTGGTTGGGAACCGGGTGAAGCCAGGGCCCTGAAAGTCTTCGGCGACCAGATCTGCTGGCATGCACTGGGGGAAGGATTCACCTGGGAAACTCAGGACCGCCAACGAGATCAACAACTGGTTCAAGAGGCCTGGCAAACCGCATTGGGCCACCTGCGTGACGACCGAATCAAGTTGGTTCTGCTGGATGAACTCAACGTGGCGATCAAGCTGGGCTACATCGAACCTGAAATCGTGATCGCTGGCCTGAAGGAGCGACCGGAGCTTTGCCATGTGGCCGTCACCGGTCGAGGGGCACCAGCCCCGCTCATCGAAGCAGCCGATCTGGTCACAGAGATGACCTTGAACAAACACCCGTTCAGAGAGCAGGGTGTCAAAGCTCAGGCTGGCATCGAGTATTGATCTTCAGTTCTGACACTCAGTTTTGATCCAGATCGTGTCTGATCAAGCCCGACGCAGCGGTCAGCACCGACAGACCGCTGACCAGCAGAGCGCGGTGAACGACAGGATCACGCCAACAGGACGGATCCTGACTGGCGCGATCCAGAGCCGAGAGGGTGAGACGTGCCATTACCGAACTGCGTCCACTGTTTTCGTCAGACATGAAAACTTTGACGTTGCTCTATCCAAGCGGTTGCGCCGCATGCGCGCCAGTGGCGGGAGCGTCCGATCCTGCTTGCTACTGTCAGCTGGATCAGGTGGATGAATGGCCTACGCGCGTGCACTCCTGAAACTCAGCGGAGAGGCGCTGATGGGAGACCAGGGGTACGGAATTGATCCAGCCATCGTTCAGTCCATCGCCTCAGACGTTGCCAAAGTGATCGCTGGTGGCACCCAGCTGGCGATTGTGGTGGGCGGAGGAAACATCTTCCGAGGCCTAAAAGGGTCAGCCGCCGGAATGGATCGAGCCACAGCTGATTACGTGGGCATGCTGGCCACCGTGATGAATGCGATCACCCTTCAGGACGGACTGGAACGTGCAGGTGTACCGACCAGGGTGCAGACAGCCATTGGCATGCAGGAAGTCGCAGAGCCTTACATCCGCCGTAAAGCCATCCGCCATCTTGAGAAAGGACGTGTAGTGGTCTTCGGCGCCGGCTGCGGCAACCCCTTCTTCACCACCGACACCACGGCAGCCCTACGGGCCGCCGAAATCAATGCGGATGTGGTGTTCAAGGCCACCAAGGTGGATGGGGTCTATGACAAGGATCCCGCCATCCATGCCGATGCCGTGAAACAGGAACACCTCACTTACCAACAGGTCCTGAGCGGCGAACTTGCCGTGATGGACAGCACTGCCATCGCTCTTTGCAAAGACAACAACATCCCGATTGTTGTTTTCAATCTGTTTGAACCTGGCAACATCGGCAAAGCCGTGGCTGGAGAGCCAATCGGTTCCCGGATCAACAACTGACAACCGTTATGTCGAAGCAAGACCTCGAAGCGAGCATGCAGAAGTCGGTGGAATCCACCCAGCGCATGTTCAACACCATCCGAACAGGGCGCGCCAACTCGTCTTTGCTCGATCGCATCTCAGTGGAGTACTACGGCGCCGACACACCACTGAAGTCGTTGGCGACGCTGACAACACCTGACTCACAGACCATCCAGATCCAGCCCTTCGACATCAGCTCCCTGGCGGGGATCGAAAAGGCAATCGCCATGAGTGAACTGGGATTCACCCCCAACAACGACGGCAAGATCATCCGCATCAACGTGCCGCCACTGACTGAGGAGCGTCGCAAAGAATTCTGCAAGCTCGCCTCTAAATATGCGGAGGAAGGCAAGGTAGCCCTGCGCAACATTCGCCGCGACGCCATCGACAAGACCAAGAAACAGGAAAAGGAGGGTGAGTTCTCCGAAGATCAGAGCCGTGACGAACAGGAGAGCATCCAGAAAACCCTCGAAAAGTTCATCGCTCTGCTGGAGAAACACCTCGCCGATAAGGAGGCCGCCATCCTCAAGGTGTGATTGAAACCGACGTTGCCGTAATCGGTGCCGGAGCTGCCGGCACTTCAGCTGCATTTCACCTTGCTAACGCGGGGCATTCAGTCACCATTCTGGAAGCGGAGTCCGGGGTTCAGATCAAACCCTGCGGTGGAGGCATGGCCTCCTCTGTGCAGAACTGGTTCCCTTTCGATCTCAGTCCAGCGGTTGATGATGTGATCCGCCAGGTTGACTTCAGCTGGTGCCTGGAAGATCCCGTTGTTGCCGAACTACCCGGGGAAGCACCGTTTTGGATTGTTCGGCGTGAGCATCTGGATTCTTTACTGCTTGCGCAGGCAGTAAGTGCCGGTGCCTCCATTCAAAGGCCATGTCGTGTGACAACACTCGAACGCACCGGCGAGTGCTGGACACTCAAAGCGGAACAAGGATCTCCTGTTCAGGCCAGAGCCGTTGTGATCGCTGATGGCTCTGGGTCTCCCTGGCCGCAACAAGTCGGCATCGGCCCCAGCTCACTACATATGGCAAGCACGCTGTCGGTTCGCCTGGAGGGACACGGAACGCTCCCCCCTGGAACAGCACGCTTCGAATTCGGACTGGTGCACCATGGGTTCGCCTGGGCTTTCCCGCTGGCAGACGGGATCAATGTTGGAGTGGGCACCTTCATCGGTCGTGATGTCACCGATTCGGAGACGATCCTGAGTGCACTACTACCTGACCTTGGCTTTTCTGCCGATGCAGGTCTTCGGCAGCAAGCCAACCTGAGGGTCTGGAACGGTCACAGCGCACTCCATGCCAACGGGATCGTGGCGGTCGGCGATGCCGCATCTCTCTGCGATCCGTTCCTTGCAGAGGGATTGCGACCGGCTCTGATGAGCGGCTGCGAAGCTGCAAAGCACCTTGACCGCTGGCTGAATGGTGAAGAGCAATCCCTTCAGGGTTACTCCAAGGCGATGAGACAGCGCTGGGGCGACTCCATGGCCTGGGGTCGTCGGATCGCACAAGTGTTCTACCGCTTCCCCGGTGTGGGCTATCAGCTGGGAGTTAAACGACCGACGGCTCCTAGACGGATCGCCCAGATCCTCTCAGGCGAGATGGGATATGGCGATATCGCGCAGCGTGTCATTCGCCGACTGCTGCTGCAGCGCAACTAAAGATCGAATGCCAGCTGCTGCACGGATGGATCACTCATGCCGCGACGTGATCGTCGTCGAGAGGATGCCGGCAGACCGGCACGCCTAGAGCCATGTCGCCGCTGAATGACATCGGCATGATGATCAAATCCGGCTGAACGTCTGATCGCAAAGATCCTGTCTTTAGCTTGTCTCGCCGAATCGGCACAATCCACGATCGGCATCACGCCGTTGAACGCCCAGGGTTCATGAAGATGCACCACGGGAACATCCGCCAGTTCCGGACACCAACGGCGGATGAACACCCCATCCTGATCATGGTCACGACCCTGCTTGATCGGGTTGTAGATCCTGATTGTGTTGATAGAGGTGCTGCCCGACTGCATCTGGCACTGACTCCAGTGAATTCCTGGTTCGTAATCCACAAACAGACGTGCAAGGTGCAGACCGCTATCCCTCCAGGGCAACCAGAGGTTGTAGCTCGCAAATGACATCAACATTGCCCGCATCCGGAAGTTGATCCACCCATTGGCTCTTAAGGCCCGCATACAGGCATCCACGAAAGGCACGCCGGTACAGCCGTGGGCCCAGGCCGCCAAACGCTCGACATCAGGAGTACGGAGATCACGCATGAAAGGGTGAAAGTCCTGCCACTCGATCGATGGCTGATCCTCGAGCTTCTGAATGAAATGACAGTGCCAGTGAAGCCTCGACCCAAAACTGCGCGCCCCGCGTCCCTGAATCCCACGACTGCGCTGAAGAACCTCTCGCATGGATAGACAACCCCAAGTGAGATAAGTGGAGAGCCTGGAACACCCCACGAAGGCTTTGTTCGGGCTGGAAATAGAGCGGCAATAGTGCTCCACTCGTTGGTCGAGAAAATGCTGGAGTTCGTTCAGACCGGCATGACGGCCACCATGCTGGCGATGGGGGCAAGGATCAGGCTCGAGTCCAAGTTCAGCGGCCGTCGGCAGTTCACCAGGCGAGACACCCTGCAAAGGCTCGAGATGACTAGGAGCAGCCGTAATCGGTTCCGCCATGCGCTCTTCCCAGCGCCGGGCCCATCCACCACGAGTGCGTAACGGGCGGATCACTCCAAACTGCGGAATCTGCTGCCAGGGAACGCTGCGCTCCTTGGCCCACGCAGCGACCCGCCTATCTCTGGCGTAGGTCCAGTCGTTGCCGGTCTCTTCATGACTCCATAGGCCCTCTACACCAAGCTGGCGCCTGGCACGTTCCAGCACCTCCACCGCGTCCCCGCAGCGAATAACCAACGGCTGTCCAATAGCAGCCATCGACTTTTGGAGATCGAGCAGAGCTTCCCTACAGAACTCCCATTGACGACCTGAGGCATCGCGCTGGAGCCAGAAATCAGGCTCAACGATGTAAAGAGGCAACACATCTCCAAGAGCCAATGCTTGGATCAGCGGCCTGTGATCCTCCAGCCGCAAGTCGCGCTTGAACCAAACCAGCTGCAACCCCATCGACGACGGAACAGCTCAAAAGACTCTGAAGAACCTAATCAGATTGAGATCAGACCTGGGTTGCAATCTTCAGATCACGCAGACGGGCGTCAACGGAAGCCAGCAGTTCAATGGCAAACATGGGTGACTCCTGAACGGCAAACAGGAATTTCTCGCGGTTCATCTCGATCAATCGGCAATCGGTTTCGGCCTGTGCCGTGCCAAGCCGGCGATGGCCTTCCATCACCAACGCGCCGGCACCAAAGACGTTGCCTGCCTCGATCAGTTCATATCCCTGCTGTCCGTTTTCGTTGGTCCAGGTCAGTCGAATCGTGCCCTCGAGCACACCGAACATCGATGCACCTGGGTCGTCAGCCTTGAAGATGACATCACCGGTCTTGACGCCGTGCACCTCACTCTTCTGAGCAAGGGCACGCATGGTATCGAGGGCATTCACGGACCAACAGTCAGAGACAACAGGACGATCAAGCTCTGGTCAGTGACAGAGCAGATCCGAAGCCACTGCGCACTTCCTCCTGAGTGAGCCTGCCGTCATGATCTGCATCCAGAGCGTCGAACACAGCATCACTTCCAAGCCACTCATCACGAGTAATGCAGCCGTCACCATTCATGTCATTGAGCATGAAGATCTCCTGCACGGCATGACCGAAGGCCTGACCACCTTCGAGCTCCGCCAGTCGATGGGCCAGCATGCTTTCCAGCGTTTCAATCGCCTTGCTGAAGCCCTTGATACCTTCACCAAGTTTGTCCGTGGCCATGCGATCAGAGGCCATCAGGCTGTCGAACTGCTCTTTCTCCACATGGATCTGTGCTTCGCTACTGGACGGATTGGCCGCATCGAGTTTTTGGTTGAGCGTGGCCTCACTGGAACGCAACTGATCGAGCAACTTGGGTGAAATGGTGAGCAGATCGCAACCAGCAAGCTCGGTAATTTCATCGATGTTGCGGAAACTGGCCCCCATCACCTCGGTCTTATAGCCATGAGTCTTGAAGTAGTTGAAGATTCTGGTGACAGACAAGACACCGGGATCCTCTGGACCGGGATAAGAGTCCCTCCCTGTGTCGGCTTTGTACCAGTCGAGGATGCGGCCAACAAAAGGCGAAACGAGAGTGACGCCGGCTTCAGCACAGGCAGCCGCCTGAGCGAAGCCGAACAGGAGAGTGAGGTTGCAGTGAATCCCTTCCCGCTCAAGAATTTCAGCGGCTTTGATGCCCTCCCAGGTGGAAGCAATCTTGATCAGGACACGATCGTTACTGATGCCGGCGTCGTTGTAAAGGCGAATGAGCTTGCGGCCCTTTTCAATGGTGGCGTCGGTGTCGTAACTGAGCCGAGCATCAACCTCGGTGGACACGCGCCGGGGAACGATCTTGAGAATCTCCTTGCCAAAAATCACGCTGATCTCATCAAGCGCCTCCCGCACCACTGTCTCGACGGGCGCACTGTCGCCGATCAGACGACGAGAGGATCGCAAGGCCTCGTCGATCAGGCTTTGATAGGCAGGGATCTGAGCAGCTGCAAGGATCAAGGAGGGATTGGTGGTGGCATCCCGTGGCGTGAACTTGCGAATCGCTTCGAGATCACCCGTGTCTGCCACAACGACGGTCATCGCAGAGAGCTGCTCAAGAAGAGTTGCCATATCCCTAAAGGCTTATTACTTGTAACGTAGCTGCGTTTTGGGAGCTGGCATCCCACTGAAAAGTTCAGCGGGAGACGGGCACTTTCAGCGCTTCACCCGGGTTGCTCCGAAGCCGAAGTGAGTGCCGTGCTGGGAGGGATCTTTTCGATCACTAACAGACCGTCGATGATTGATTTGGCGACTGGAAGAGCCACCGTGGATCCATAGGCATTGTCTCCCTGAGGCTCATCCACCACTACCAGCACGACGTAGCGCGGATCATCGACGGGGAGGGTCGCCACAAAACTGCAGATCAGAGCGCCGGGAACGTAAACACCATTGAGGGCTTTCTGAGCCGTGCCGGTCTTGCCACCGATGCGGTATCCCGGTGTTCTGACGCCCTTGCCGCTTCCTTTCTCAACGACTGATTCCATCCAGGACATCACGGTTCGGGTGACCTCAGGTTTCAGCAGTGGCTTGCCTTGGCGTGATCCAGGCGGAGCCAGCGCATCGCCGGCTCTCAATCCTCGGGTGATGTGAGGGCTAACAAGACGACCGCCATTAGCGAGCAAGGCGTGCAGCTGCACCAGTTTCAACGGTGTCAGAGAGAATCCCTGCCCGAAAGACGCCGTGGCTGGCTCGATCGGCTGGGTCGTGAACTGCTCCTTGGTCTTGAGCTGACCAGCAACCGCTCCGGGAAGGTCGGTATCGGGCCGTGCATCCAGACCGAGGCGGCTCAACCAGTCCCAGTAGGTCGAGGAGGGCAGATTGCGCATGGCCTGGACCATGCCGACGTTGCTGGACACCTGCAGCACCGTGGGGAAGTCGATCAGACCATTGGCACGCCGGTCATGATTATTGATTGGCCATCCACCGATCGTGACAGAACCGCTGTCCTGAACACGTCCTGTGGTCTGAATTGCATTTTCCTGAAGAGCCAGCGCCAGGTTGATGGGCTTGAACGTGGACCCAGGTTCATAAAGATCCTGAACCGACCATTCGCGGAAACGACCTGCCGGAAAACTCCAATAGCTGTTTGGGTCGTAAGTCGGCAGAGAAGCCAGCGCCAACAACTCACCATTGGTGACGTCCATGACAATCGCTACACCTTTCTTCGCCTTCCAGGTTTTGATCTGAGCAGACAGAGCCTTGGCAGCAACGGCTTGGAGACGAGCATCGAGCGTGAGCTGAAGTCTCAGGTCATCTCCAAAGAAGACTCCGGCATCGAGATTGTCGGGAAGCGGAGTGCCATCGGCTCCTCTCCGAAGACTTCTGGCCTGTTCATGACGTTGCAGTTCATCGTGTCGGCTTTGTTCAAGCCCTGCTTGAGGTTCTCGATCCTGATTGAGAAAGCCGACCACATTGGCGAAAAGATCACCCTGGGGATAAACGCGGTAGGGATAGGACTCCAGGTCAACTCCAGAGATGCCAGCGGAACGAATCCTCGATGCAGTCTCGGGATCCAGCCCTTCCATCAACTTGATGCCGGAGGGACGATCGCCAATTCTCTTGAGGATCTCGCCCTCGGTGAGTGTCAGCAAAGGAGCTAGACGTGCGGCCACATCGGCAGAAGGGCGAATGAGAGTTGGAGCATCGCCTGGAAGATTGAAGTAACGCGGATGTAGCCAGAGCCGATAGCGCTCTTCGTCAAGAGCGACAAGGCGTCCGGTGCGATCCACAATCGGACGACGAGTCCCTAGCGGCTTCGTGCGCTGGGTTTGCACTGATCGCGCACGGCCTTCAAGCTCGCTGGCCTGAAACACCTGCAACCAGGCCATTCGTCCCATCAGACCAACAAGACCCAGACACAAAAGCACGAAAACAGATCGCATTCGTCCTGCAGGGACTGGCTCCAGAGGCACAACCCTCCTGCGCTGGCGACTGGCTCCTGGCTGGTTGGGCTTGGCGGAACGGCCCATCAATCAGTAGCCGTGATGAATGGTGCGCTCCATGAGCGAGCCAAGCATGGCCAGGTGGTCAATCCCTGACTTTGTAGACGCCGATGAGGGACGTTCGAGATACACCAGATTGGCCACAGTGGTGGGAACCATCTGCTTAGGGGTTTGTGAACGCTCCAGCAAATGACGTTCAAGCATGGCCGTGGATTCGGTCAGACGATGGGCTAAATCCCGGGTCATTTCAAGCTGACGGAAGGCCATTGTCCACTGGTGCTGCCAGTGCAGCGTGAGCCCACTGAGCACAAGAACTGCTGCGAATACTCCGATCAGGCTGCCGTCTGCAGTGCGATGCAGACCCGCAAGCAGAGGAGACTTGCGAGCGACACGACGTGCAGAGAGCGACCCCTGAATGACCTCGAACGGACTACTAGAGGCCGGACGTTGCGCGGAAGACGGTTGTGACTGCGGAACCGCGACCACGGACAAGGTTGATCAATGCGCCAGTGAACCACCTGAGGGAGGACATCGCAAGCCTGAAACCTTGACCAGGACTGAAGATTGGATCAGCTACCCAGCAACACGAGATTCAGGAAGGTCACGCCGTTCCAGAGTGAATGCATCACCACGCAAGGAAGCAGACGGCCGGTGCTGAGACGCAGCAGGCCGAGGCCGAGGCCGAGCACGAGTAGTGGAGCCAGTTCGCCGACGCTGAGATGAGCCACAGCAAAGATCAGAGCACTCGCCAGCACGCCTCCTGATCGACCCAGGGACTGGCCAAGTACAGGCAGCAGCACCCCGCGGAAGATGGTTTCTTCAAAGAGAGGCGCCAGAACCACAGCCGTGAGAGAGAGCAGCAATAGGGCGATGGGGTCCTGACTCTTAAGGACGATCTCAAGCAAGGGGTTGCTGCCTCCCTGATCCCCGATCAGACGAGTGATCAACCAGCCCGTGAGAACCACGGGAGGCAACACCATCAGCCAACCTCGCCCCCCCTGAAGCAAGGCAATGCCAAAAGGCTGGAGCCGCCACTGCAGCCATCCTTGCGGAGGCATCTGTGCACGGTCCAGCTGCTTCAGCTGCTGACGCAAGATCAGCAGAGGAGGTCCTGCAAGAGCGACATAACCCAGAAATACATTGACGCCCTGAGTCAGAGGCGCAGAAAGACCACGGGTGAATGCCGAGGAGATCGGGATGATTAAAAGGGGCATCAACACCTCACCAAGCACCACAAAACCGCCCGCCACAAGCAGCACCATGTCCAAAACCCCCAGAGGAGGGGCGAGCAGAGTTGGCCAGGCCGGTAGTCGGCGACGCATCAGTTGCCATAGATGGCGCAACAGCAAAAGTCCACCAAGCAGAAGCGCCGCAAGGGGAAGAAGCTCACTGATCACCAGCCGGCGAGCGGCTCTTGTCGCTACAGCCTGATCAAGACAGCTCTCCTTTTCACCACCTAGTGCCTCACAGGCGAGACGACGGGTTAACGGGTCGGCAGTCAGCTGGAGCAGCCTGGAACGCTCATCCGCCGAGACCTTGTGGCTGTCGCCTTCCGCGAGAGCTCTCTGAAGCTGAAGCAGATCACTGGATTCGAGATTTAACTGTTGGAGACTGCGCCGATGCTCTGGATCCGTCTCCAGAGCAGTGAACAAAATCTTTTGGCGGTCATCCAAGCGCTCCAGCGGAATTTGACGCAGGCTTTCCAGCAGGGAATCGGAGGCATCTGCTCCGAGCAGCAAGGGTCGCAGAGGCGCAGGAACTTGAGGCTCTGCCAGCAATGTCAGCTCCTGTTGCTCGAGCGACAATGCAGGCGCGACAGAGGGTTTATCGAAACTGTCGACCAGTCCAAGCGCCCAAATCGTGGTGGCCAGTACCAACGACAGAATGGCAAGAAGCACCTTCCAGGACGGGGCCGCCGTTGATCGTCCGGAGGGTGGGCTGGTCACAAGAAGCAGGCGAATGCTTTGGATTCTCGTCGGTAGCGCGTGCCACGGCCGATGAAGAGTTCACCCTGGTCACGCTCATACGATGGCGGCGCTCTATCAGCATGTAGCGGTGCCCCTGCGTCTTCTCCTTGTTCGCCACGGTCTCAGCAGCTTCAATGTGGAGCGGAGGATCCAGGGGCGTGATGATCTCTCCACACTCACGGCTTCAGGACACGAGCAGGCGCGCCGGCTGGGACAAGCGCTTGCCGATGTTCCTATGAAGGCGGTTTATAGCTCTCCGCTGAAACGGGCTGCGTCCACCGCTGCAGGAATCCTCGAGAACCGTGACGACGGACTTGAACCAAGCTTTGAGGATGGGCTCCTGGAGATTGATCTCGAGCCATGGAGTGGACTGACTGCGGCCGAACGATCGGATCGCTTCCCAGAGGAATTCGCCACCTGGAAACAGAAGCCTGAAGCTTTAGAGCTGATCAGGAAAGACGGAAGCCGTTACCGCCCTTATGAGGAGTTGATGAAGCAGGCCCGCCGCTTTCTAGACGAGCTGATTAAGCGGCATCCCGTCAACAGCGATGACACCGTGCTGCTGGTCGGGCACAACGCCATCCTGCGTTGCCTGATCGTGAGCCTGCTGGGCGAACCGGAACGGGGCTTCCGCCGGCTCCGCCTCGACAATGCCTCACTGTCGATCTTCAATCTCAGCCCACGCGACAACGGTCATCAGTTGCAGATCGAGTGCCTGAACAGCACGGCACACCTTGACCCCCCGCTGCCTGCCAAAGGCGAAGGATCAAGGCTCATTCTGGTGCGACACGGCGAGACAAACTGGAATCGCGAGGGTCGGTTCCAGGGACAGATCGATATCCCGCTCAACAGCAATGGGCATGCCCAGGCGGAGGCTGCGAGGGGCTTTCTGCAAGACGTGTCCTTGCAAAAGGCCTACAGCAGTTCAATGTCACGCCCACGCGAGACGGCTGAGGGCATCCTGAAATCTCACCCAGGCATCTCCATCACGCTCACGGACGGGCTGATGGAAATCGGTCATGGCCTCTGGGAGGGCAAGCTTGAATCAGAAATCAGCGCCGATTGGGGAGATCTGCTGGAACAGTGGAAACGTTCACCTGAAACGGTGCAAATGCCTGAAGGGGAAACAATCCAGGATGTCTGGAATCGCTCCGTTGACAGTTGGAACGCGATTGCGTCCAGCCTCGATTCCAAGGAAACTGCCTTGGTCGTCGCCCATGACGCTGTCAATAAAACGATCCTTTGCCATCTACTTGGCCTCAGCCCTGCTGATATCTGGGCCGTGAAACAGGGCAACGGAGGTGTCACGGTGGTCGACATGCCATCGGAACCAGGGCAGCCTGCGGTGGTTGCCTGCCTCAACCTCACCTCCCACCTCGGCGGTGTGCTCGATCGCACGGCGGCCGGAGCGCTCTGACACTGAGATCGATGACCGAGATGATCCTTCTCGACCCCGTAAGGGTGCTGGTTGGGCCCGACCACCCGCTGCAGGAACAGGGTGCGGCCCTGCTGCGGGAAGGACGCCTCGAGGCACTCGGAGAACAGGCCCGCGAAGTGGCTCGATCAACGGGCATCCCTTCAAGAGCTGCCGGGCATCAGCTTCTTGCTCCATGCCTGGTCGATGTCCATTCCTCACTGCCGGAGCCTTTCCAGGGCCAAGGCGAAACACTGGAAAGCCTTGTGCGCTCTGCCGCTGCAGGAGGTTATGGGCAGCTTGCTCTGCTGCCTGAGGCATCAGCAAACCGTCGCGAACTGCCTGATCGACTTCGGGGATTTCAGCTCTCAGGCTCTGATCTGGCGCTCCATCTTTGGGGCGGCTTCAGTCAGGGAGGGAAGGGCGAACAACTGACTCCCCATGCTGACCTGATCGAGGCAGGTGCCGTGGGCCTCTCAGATGGAGACAACATGCCACCGGTTTCCTTGCTCGACCGCGCCCTCACCTTGGGCGAATCAGGGGCATCACCTGTGCTGATCCCACCGCTTGATGCCGTTCTGCGCGGGGAGGGGCTGTTGCGGGAAGGCCCCGAAGCCCTGAGAGCAGGCTGGCCCACTGATCCTCTGAGCAGCGAAACGCTTCCGCTCAGTCAGCTCGCCCAGCTGCAGCAAGAGCACCCGCAGCGCAAGCTGATGCTGATGGGTCTATCCACCGCAGCAAGCGTTGGTCTGCTGCAACAGTTGAAGTTGCGTCCCGCAGCGACCGTGAGCTGGTGGCATGTACTGACCAGTAGCAGTTCCAGTGCAGCCACGGCAGCCTCATGGTTTGTCTCACCGTCCCTAGGCAACACAAGAGATCGTGATGCACTGATTGAGGGCCTAAGCGAAGGGCTGATCCAGGCGATCGCTGTCCATGCATCACCGCTTGATGATGAAGAGTGCCTACTGCCTCCTGATCAACGCCAACGTGGAATTGCCGGCCATCAACACGTGCTTCCCTCTCTCTGGCAAGCGCTTGTGGTGTCTAAGGGCTGGACAGCGGAACGCCTCTGGGATGTGCTCAGCTTCGGGCCCGCCCGACTTCTGGGGGTCACTGAAGAACGTCTGATTCCGGGAAGCAATCGCTGGCTTCTCTTTGATCCTGATGTGATCTGGACGCCCTCGCGATCGGATCCGTGGGCTTCGAGGGCCGCCAATCAACCCTGCCTCGACGGTCCTTTGCGTGGACGCGTTGTGCAATACGGCCTCAGACGCCCAGCGAGCCCAGTCGATTGAGAGGCCAGAACCTCCAAAGCGCTCGGCCAATGATTTGGTCCTCAGGTAAAAAGGGACCACCTGGCCAATAGCGACCATCCCAGCTGTTGCTTCGGTTGTCGCCAAGAGCGAGCACATGCCTTTCAGGCACGGTGACGTTGAGCGTTCGGCAGAGACTCATCCCCTGCTCATCAACAGGGCAGTATTTGGTGACATAGGGCTCATCCAGGGGATCTCCATTCACCCGGACTTCTCCACGAGGGTTCACGGAGACCTGGTCTCCACCCACAGCGACAACCCGCTTGATATAGGCATCACAAGCAGGGTGACTAAGACCGGGAATCAATCCCAGGAGAGGAAAGTTGGCCAAAACACAACGGAACGTTGGTGGTGGGCCAGCAGTTTTTAATGCTGGATCAAAGGCATGCGGTGATTTGAACACCACAATCTCTCCTCGCTTGGGGCCGCGAGTGGCGTAAGAGAGTTTTTCAACCAGCAGACGGTCCTGTATCTGCAAACCGGGAAGCATCGAGCCTGAAGGGATGAAACGTGCTTCAGCCACGTAATGGCGGATCCCAAAATAAAGAGCCAGGGTGAAGATCACGGGTCCCCAGAAATCCCAAAACGGATGTCCTTTTTGGCCCTGCGACTTGAAGGAAGCCGAAGAGGAATCCGATGGAGAATCAGCTTGTGGAGGCGAAGCGTCGTGCTGGGCGTCTGGCAACGGAAACCTTGCTGACCGTGGGTCATCCAAGATAGGCCTGATAGCGATGGCCTCCTAGCCTCAGCGGAGATCGCTCACACCCATGGTCAGACCTCGGTGGCAAGGTGTGAAACCCTCCGCAAGCCGTCGCTTCTGGCTTGGCTGGGACCGAATGGTCGCAGGGATCGCAGCCCTGAACTTGGCCTGGGTCGTCTTCGACGTGACCTATGTGCCCCTACGCAACTTCTGGCTGCAGCGCACCCTATTTCCCCTGCCCTCCATCAGCCTTGCTGTTCCGCTGCCCTGGCTGCCCGACATCACACCCTTCTATGACCCCGTGAAGGGAATAGAGCCTCATCGGGACACCGAGGCGTACATCGAACATTTTGAGCGTTTGGAAAAGACCGCCGCGGCCACCGGTATCAATAGCCCTGCGGCCAAACAGCTGCGTCTGGAAATGGTGGTGCGCAACAGTCAGCTGATCGATGAGAACCCTTTTGTCAGCTCCAACAAATTAGGAACACTTGAGAAAATCAAAAGTCGCCTGAGAGCGAGGGCAGGAATGGATTCAGCCAAACAATCCGCCGCCCATCTACTTGGAGACCGCTATCTGACGGATGAAAGATGGGCAGCGGAACAAAGATTTTGGCGCAAAAATATTCTTCCCCTCGCGTCCACGAATTACTGGCGCGGCACGGATGAAAATGGGCAGCCGATTGATCTGTCTTGGAGAATTGATCTTCCCTTCCAGATTCTCTTTCTCCTGGACATCATGCTGCGCGCCATTCGGCTGAAGCAGCGCTATCCCGCCATCGCCTGGAGAGACGCACTGCTGCGTCGATGGATTGATTTACCACTGCTGATTCCGTTCTGGAGGCTGCTGCGAATCGTGCCCGTGACAGAGCGCCTATCCAGCGCACGCATGATCCAGCTGGAACCGCTCAGAGCTGCAGTGAGCCGCGGAGTGGTCGCTTTGCTCGCCCTCGAATTATTCGAAGTGATCACTTTGCGAATCCTCGATGCGGCGCAGGATGCAGTGCGTTCACCCCATTGGCCCGACAAAATCAGGCGTCTTTGCAGCCATCAGAGCATCGAATCGGATGGGGAAAGGGAACTCGCTGAACTGCTGCGCCTCTGGCTTCCATTGGTATTGACACAAGTCGGACCGGGAATGCGTCCACAGCTCGTTGCCCTCGTGAGTCACGCTTTGCAACGCAACCTTGAGGACAAAGCAATTCCGCCGCCTCTGCGAGCGTTACCTGGAATTAGCAAAGCCGAAAACCAGCTCAGCCTTCAGTTATCGACAGGCCTTGTTGACTCTTTATTGAATCTCTCTCGCAATGCAGGGGATCGTTTTGCACAGAAAGATCCTGTGCTTCAGGACCTGGGCATTCAGACTGTTGATCGATTCTGGGAAGAACTAGCAAAAACACTGGAACAGGGCCCAGTTCTCGAACGCAGCCAGGAACTCGTGGCCGCTTTTCTCGAAGATATCAAACGAAGCAGCATGAATCAGTTGCGGTTCCAGAAAAATGTCGATGAACTGATCACTGAACTCGACGGATTGAATTTCAGCTCAGAAGCTGCTCAGACCAAACCTCGGGCTTAAAGCCAATCAAAAACCGACCATCCGGGCATTGAACGAAGGGCCTTTTGATCAGCTTTCCGTCGGCAGCCAGCGCTTGAAGCGCTTGCTCGTCACTCATTTTTTTAACCGTTTCAGCACCAATGGCTCTGTAGCTTTGTCCACTGGTATTGAAGATCGGCTTGACCTCACCAAACTGGCGGTAAGCCTGATGCAATTGATCAGCTGAAGGGGGATTGAGAGTGATATCAATCACCTCAAAATCAAACCCTTCATTTTCAAGCCATAAAAGAGCTTTTCGACAGGTACTACAGCGGGAATAACCGAAAACTGTGAAACCGGCCACGATTATCGGCTCAGAAGACTCTTGACGGCGCCAATGAGGCTATTGGAGCCCTGACCCGCTCCATCTTCGGGACGCGGGCGAATCGTCACATCACCATTGACGGTGGTTCGACAGCTGAGACGGTAGTTGGCAGGGCGATCCGACAGATAGACCTCCTCGACATCACTGAGTGGAGATAGGTTCTGAGCCCCTTCAAGGACTTCGACCACACAAGTACCGCACTGACCAACACCACCACAGTTATTGAGGTTGTTCAGACCTTTGTATGGGTTGACGCCCGCTGAGAGAACCGCTTTGCGCAGGTTGGCACCCTCAATGCAGCCAACTTGTTGGCCTTCCTGCTCAAAACGGATGGTGGGCACGGTGATTTACAAAACAATGTGGCTTAATTTACAAGCAACTTGGCTTCAATCGAGGATTTCGCCCTTGAACCCATGCCCAGAATGGTGTTCGTTGAGCTGATGACGGATCAGGAAGAAGCGGCTTGGACGCATGTATCAAGCAATGGCTGAACTGCATCGACGTCACGCCAGCCGCCTATCTCGGTCACACGACCTTCCATGTTTTTGTAGGTGCGGAAAAATTCGGCAACATCCTCAAGCTGACTGGGCGCGATCTGATGAATGCTCTGAATTCCCTGCTGACGGGGATCTGCCACAGGCACGCAAAGGATTTTTCCGTCGTAATGACCCATGTCGTGCATATCAAGGACACCAATGGGTCTTGCTTGAATTAGACATCCAGCGAAGGTCGGTTCCGCCATGATCACCATGGCATCAAGGGGAGATCCGTCCTCGGCAAGCGTGTTGGGAATGAAGCCGTAATCGAATGGATATCGGACCGATGAGTAAAGAACCCGATCAAGAGCCATCACTCCAGCTTCTGCAAAATATTCGTATTTATTGCTGCTTCCTGCTGGAATCTCAACGATCAGATTGACCAGTCCTGGAGACGGAGACGGGGTAAGAGCCCTGAGATCCATACATCTCTTTGACGGTGACTGAAGAGTAAGTGGGACGATCGGTCAGCACAGCTGCCAGTGGAATCCCTAATCCTGTAACGGCGAGAGTAAACCCGAGAACAGCAAGAGCAGGGACAGCAACGAACTGCGCTGCATACGCAGAGTGTTTAGGGGGAGGCTCAGAGTCCATTCAGTGGTGATCGGGGACATCCCAGACTTCTTGTACAAGGCCTAGAAGCCGTGAAGAACGTCAATGGACGACTTCAAGGGAGATTGAGTTGTGAATCAAGAATCAGAACTCATCGACATTCTGACACCAATGCAAACCTTATGCAGCAGGACGATCCTGTCGATCACGTCGCGAGGCGAGATCGGAGGGAGCTTCAGGAAGCCCATCAAGGCGAGATCTAATCATGCGCAATTCATCGAGAATCGCACCAAGCACTTGTTGCGTGGCGGTGGATGGTGAATTGAGGACTTCAACAGTGACCTCCTTGATCCTTAGAACATCCTTGGCGAATCGAGCCACCTCGTTGGGATGAAACAAAAGAGGATCTTTCTGATCACTTCTGTATTCGGGGTTGAGCTTGCGAGGGTTAAAAACGGGGTTGAGGTTACGCGGATCGGTGTTGGTGTAGCGATACACAGATGCACGCGACCGATTCAATGACTTCTGAACATCATCAATACCAACCAACGCATCGGACTGAGACAGAACAGCAGCAGCATCTCCCCGAAAATCCGTGGATTCACTCACGCTCGGCATTGATACTTCTAACGACCGAGGAAACATGAGACAGCGCTGGGACAGGTTGGATTCCGCAGAACATAGCAGCTGAGACTCAGGACGCCAGCATCGATCACAGCAAAAGTGACAGTTCCCTGATCGACCGTTTTCTTGGCGGTGATAGCTTCCTGGCCCTCTCTATAAATTCCTGTCATGCGCGTCTCCCGCCTGTCGCTGGTGACGTTGAGGAACGTGCCCTCGGACGCTGAAATCCCGTCTCATCAATTGCTTGTTCGTGGTGGTTACATCAGACGAGTTGGGCCGGGTCTCTACGCCTACCTCCCCTTGATGTGGCGCGTTTTGCGCAAGATCAGCAGGATTGTTCGAGACGAACTTGACAGCCTCGGAGCCCTTGAGACGCTGCTTCCACAGCTCCAACCCGCTGAACCATGGGAACGCAGCGGTCGCTGGCAGGGCTACACCGCCGGCGAGGGCATCATGTTCCACCTCGAAGATCGCCAGGGCCGGCGCGTGGGCCTTGGACCCACCCATGAGGAAGTGGTCACAGAACTGGCTAGGGAGCTGTTTCGCTCCTACAAGCAGTTGCCTGTCACGCTCTATCAAATTCAGACCAAATTCCGCGACGAGATCAGGCCCCGTTTCGGGCTGATGCGCAGTCGGGAATTCATCATGAAGGACGCCTACTCCTTCCATGCCGACGAAGCGGATCTGGAGCAGACCTATGCACTGATGGCAGGGGCCTATGCCCGCATCTTCAAGCGCTGCGGTCTCAACGCGGTTGGAGTGGACGCCGACAGCGGCGCAATTGGAGGAGCCGCTTCCCAGGAATTCATGGTGATAGCGAATGCAGGCGAAGACCTGATTCTCTCCACTCCAGATGGAAGCTATGCCGCCAATCAAGAGAAAGCCATCTCACATCCGAGTCCAGCACTGCCACTGCCTCCAGGTGAGGAACGAAACCTTGACACGCCGGCTCAGGCAACGATTGAGGATCTCTGCTCTGCCAACAACCTCTCCCCATCTCAGACCGTCAAGGTGCTGGTGCTGCTGGCCCGTCTAGATGACGGCAGAGAGCAACCTCTGCTGGTCAGCCTGCGAGGGGACCAAGAGCTGAATGAGGTCAAGCTGACCAATGCCGTGACCAGGCGGCTGGGGGCTTCCGCACTTGAAATTGCACCGATCAAACCAGAGCAGCTCCGACAGCAGGGTCTCGGGTCCCTGCCTTTTGGCTCCATCGGCCCGGATCTTGCAGACAGCTCTCTGAACAATGCCGAAAGCTGGGAAAACCAATTTGAACGACTGGCGGACCCAACCGCGCTTGATCTTGAGCGCTTTGTCTGCGGCGCCAACAGCACTGACAAGCATCGCTGGGGGGCGACATGGAGCTCCATGCCCGCGCAGAACAAAGTTGATCTACGCAATGCCAAGGCCGGGGATCGATCTTTCCACAACCAGGAACAGATCCTTGAGGAGCGGCGGGGTATCGAGGTGGGCCACATTTTCCAGCTCGGCAGCAAATACTCCGACGCTCTCGAAGCCCGTTTCACCGATCAGGACGGCAAGCAAGAGTCATTGTTAATGGGCTGCTACGGCATAGGCATCTCTCGCCTCGCCCAGGCGGCAGTGGAACAACATCACGATGACGCGGGAATCTGCTGGCCGGTGAGCATTGCACCCTTCCCGGTCATCGTTGTTGTGGCGAACGTGCAAGACCCGACGCAGCTCGCCCTGGGGGAGACCCTGTACGGATCCTTGCAATCGGCAGGAGTTGATGCACTCCTGGATGACCGCAGCGAACGTGCCGGAGTCAAATTCAAGGATGCCGATTTGATTGGAATTCCCTGGCGGATCGTTGTGGGTCGCGAAGCCGAGGCCGGACGTGTTGAGGTGGTGGAACGATCCACCCGCTCAAACAGCACCATGTCTGATCAAGACGCCTTGACCCAAGTGCTCAAGGCCGTCCAAGCTCACACCATGGTCTAGCGCTGCTTCGCCTTAAAGTTCCCCAAAATTTTCCTGCCATGCGAATAGAGCTGCAACGCCTCAGCCGCCAACTCAGGGGATTCACCCTGGCCTTGTGCCTTGGTCTCACCCTGATGCTCTCCGCCTGCGGCGACAGCATTTCAACCATGACTGGCGATTACGTCGAAGACACAGTGGCCGTTGTTCAGTCGCTGCAGACCACGCTTGCGCTCCCCTCTGACGCTGAAGGGTTACAGGAGTCGGAAAAGGCAGCACATGATCTTATTAACGACTACATGGCGAGGTATCGACCAAGGCCCCGGATCAATGGCCTCAGCTCCTTCACCACGATGCAGACAGCCCTGAATTCTCTTCAAGGTCACTACAACACCTACACCAATCGACCAGTGCCTGAAGCACTGCGCACTCGTGTTGAAAAAGAGCTGAGCAAAGCCGAGAAAGCCGCTCTTCGAGGAACCTGAGCATCCGCAGCCACGAACCCGTCAAAGGACCAATCACAATTTCGCAACTCTCTTTGACCTCAGGCAGGTAGATCTGAGAGAGTTCCGGATTGTGCAGAATGGCGGCTTCGGGCCGCAGTGTCTTTGGCCAATGTTGTCGTCATCGGTGCTCAGTGGGGTGACGAAGGGAAGGGAAAGATCACAGATCTCCTCAGCCGTTCCGCTGATGTCGTCGTTCGCTATCAGGGCGGAGTCAACGCTGGCCACACCATCGTGGTGGACGATCAGGTTCTCAAGCTTCACCTGATTCCCTCTGGAATTCTCTATCCCGATACCGTTTGCCTGATCGGTTCAGGAACCGTCGTGGATCCCAAGGTGATGCTCGGCGAACTCGACATGCTGATCGAGAATGGGATCGATATCGCTGGGCTGAAACTCGCCTCCACAGCGCATGTGACCATGCCCTACCACCGCCTTCTCGACCAGGCGATGGAAAAGCAGCGCGGCGATCGGCGCATCGGCACCACGGGTCGGGGCATCGGTCCGACCTACGCGGACAAATCCCAGAGAAGCGGTATCCGCGTGATCGACCTTCTTGACGAATCGCGTCTGCGCGACCGGCTCGAAGGCCCACTGAATGAGAAGAACCAGCTTCTACAAACGATTTATGGCGTGGAACCGCTCGATGCAGAAGCGGTCATCAGTGAATATCTGGCTTATGGCAGACGACTAGCCCACCATGTGGTGGACTGCACCCGGGAGATTCACCAAGCGGCACGCGGTCGCAAAAACATTCTCTTCGAGGGCGCACAGGGAACGCTTCTCGACCTGGACCACGGCACCTATCCCTATGTCACCTCCTCCAACCCCGTATCCGGGGGAGCCTGCATTGGGGCTGGTGTGGGACCGACTCTGATCGACCGGGTAATCGGTGTTGCCAAGGCCTACACAACCAGAGTTGGAGAAGGTCCCTTCCCTACTGAACTCGATGGCAGCCTCAACGATCATCTCTGCGACCGTGGTGGCGAGTTTGGCACCACCACTGGCCGCCGCCGCCGCTGCGGTTGGTTTGACGGTGTGATTGGTCGCTATGCCGTTGGCGTGAACGGCCTTGATTGCCTGGCCGTCACCAAGCTCGATGTCTTGGACGAACTCGATGAACTTCAGGTTTGTGTGGCCTATGAGCTTGACGGAGAAAGGATTGAACACTTCCCCTCCTGCGCAGAGGCATTCGCCCGCTGCAAACCGATTTATGTGACGCTGCCTGGCTGGCAATGTTCAACCGCTGAATGCCGCACGCTTGAGGATCTCCCCGACAAAGCGATGGCGTACCTGCGCTTCCTGGCCGATCTGATGGAGGTCCCGATCGCCATCGTGTCACTGGGTGCCGGTCGCGATCAGACCATTGTTGTCGAGGATCCGATCCACGGTCCAAAACGGGCACTTCTCAGCGCCTGATTCCAGCAAAGGCCATCAGGGCGTAAGACTGCCGCAGTCAATACAAACTTGTTCATGGCCGATTCCTCCCGTTTCCAGCCCAACGCTTCCCTGGATGTGGTGGGAATCGGCAACGCAATCGTGGATGTCCTCGTCCAGACCAAGGACAGTTTTCTCAGTGAGCACGATCTGCAGAAAGGGGGAATGTGCCTCATCGACGAACAGCAGGCTGAAGCGTTGTACCAATCCAGTGGTCCTGGGCTGGAAACCTCTGGCGGATCAGTGGCCAACACCATGGTTGGTATCGCTCAGCTTGGCGGGCGAACAGGATTTATCGGTCGAGTGCGTGATGACCAACTCGGATCGATCTTCAGCCACGACATCCGTGCAGTGGGAACCCGCTTTGAGACACCCTCCGCAACCACTGGCGCCACGACTGCACGCTGTCTCATTTACGTGACTCCCGATGCAGAACGCACAATGTGCACCTTCCTCGGAGCATCAACACAGCTTGAGCCAGAGGATCTTGACCTCTCCATGGTCAAGCAAACAAAAGTGCTTTACCTCGAGGGCTACCTCTGGGATAGCCCTGCAGCGAAGCGGGCCTTCATTGCCGCAGCGGAAGCTTGCCGGGCGGCGGGCGGAAAAGTCGCTCTCTCTCTCTCCGATGGCTTCTGCGTGGATCGCCACCGAGAAAGCTTTCTCGAGCTGGTGAACGGTCATGTCGATGTGCTGTTCGCCAACGAAGTGGAGATCAAAGCGCTTTATCAGACCGAAGACTTCGACATCGCAATCGAGAAGGTACGCGGTTGTTGCTCAGTGACAGCGGTCACTCGCGGAAGCGACGGATCGGTTGTGCTCAGCGGAGATCAGCGTTGGGAGATTGGCATCTACGGACTCGGCGAACTGGTTGACACCACCGGTGCAGGCGATCTGTATGCCGGAGGATTTCTCCATGCCTTCACCCAGGGCCATTCCCTGGAGCGCTGCGGACAACTGGGAGCTCTTTGCGCCGGTCAGATCGTTACCCAGCTTGGTGCTCGCTCCCAGGTCTCTCTTCCTGAACTGATGCGGGAGCATCTGAACTGAGGCCATCCAATACCCACGCCGCATAGGCCATTCCAGCCTGAGCTGCCATGTGGAGAATTTCGGGAGTGTCATAGCTGTGGAGTTCCTCGAGAGCTGAAAGCAGCTGTTCCAGACATTGGGGGCTGGTCTTGATGAGTAACTGCACTTCCTGCGAACGCTCAATTGCCCCCTTCCAGCGGTAGCAGGACTGCACTGGCATCAAGGTGACGCACGCTGCTAAACGGCGCGTGATCAATTGCTCGGCAAGGTCTCCGGCCTTGATCTGATCAGCCTCCGTGGTGAGGACCAGTCTCAGATCCGTTGACATGGCCATCCAGCTGTCGACACAACTGGCTCACGCTATGAACCACGTCAACATTGGGCATTTGGTTGGGTCGTTTTAGCTTCCAGAGACGGATGGAGTGGCGAAGGGCCAGATCACTCCAGAGTTGATCCGCAGCTCCACCCGACTGACGACAAAACACATCGGTGATCTCCCAGCGTCGACACAGTGCCGCTTCCAATCCCCCAATGCGATCACCTATTCCAGGCCTCAACACGGCCAGCCGCTCGCCGGACAATCCCGCAAGACCAGCCTGGCGGATGGCTTCAGGCGTGGGAAGAACCCTGGCATAAATAGAGGCTCCTGCCAGCCTGGCTGCCGTCGCAGCGGCGGCTAGCTGCCGCGCTCCGACGGCAAGAAGCAGACGGTGGCCTGAAAGAGCGCAGTCCGAGAGATCAGCGACTGTGAGAAGCAGTGATCCATCCGACACCACGTGATCAGGCCGCTCGAATCGAAGCAGCGGCAGATTCCGGAGGGAGCATGCCAAGCGGAGTTGAGCACTGATCTGCACAGCGAAAGGATGGGTCGCATCCAGGACAAATGTCACACCCCGTGCTGCCAGGTGTTGCCCAAGAGATTCCTGAGAGGTGAACGGCCCCACATGCAGGTCATCCAGTTGCATTCCGCAGTAGGCCCTTGCCGCAGCTGGACTGACAACACTGATACTGACGCGATAGCCGGACTCCAGCAGAGTGCTCGCGATCCCTGGTCCCTCACCGGTTCCGGCGAAGACCAGCACATGGTTCTGGCGATTCCGCCAGTGGTGCATCAGGATGGCGCTCACCGACCAGAACGAGGATGAATCACTGCGTACTTGAGGTGGATGTTCTACAGGCTCCCACCCTGCGATACACGCAAGACAATCAGACACCAATTGCGGAAATGGAGGTTGGTTTTGATGCGTTACGCCCCGACGACCCCAGAGGTCAACTGAAGGTGGTGGGATGGGGCAACCTCGCCCAAGACCTTCAGAATCGCGTGCAAGTGGGCCAGCGGCTGCTGATTGAAGGCAGGCTGCGTATGAACACGGTGCCCCGTCAGGACGGCACCAAAGAAAAACGCGCTGAGTTCACGCTCGCCCGGTTGCACCCAGTGTCGGGTGAATCCAGTGCCACGGCTCAGGCTCAACCTTCAACCACACTTCCTTCGAAGCGTCCTGAACCTGCTGCTGCTCCCTCACCTGCAAAAGAGCCGGCAGCACAGTGGAATACCGCACCGCTCGTTCCAGACACGGACGACATTCCTTTCTGAATAACGGCACATCGTTGTCTAGCTCTGATCGGTGGCTGAGCTGAAATGCTCCGAGGCTCGCTGCAACAGCTGGCCAAGCTCACGCTCGAGTGCAGCCAGGTCCAGGCGAAATTCCTGCCATCTCCCCCGGTCAATCTGTTCCAGCAACCAGGCCCTGTCCTGCTCAAGCTGTTCAATCAGCGCAGTTGCATCCTCCATTGAATTCTGATCCTGGTCTTTCGATCGGGTGCTGTCCATCAACTGCGGCCGCAGGCCTATCCATCCTGAACCCCGCACGGTCAGAATGGCGCCACTTCCAATGCCGCATGAACGATCTGCTCTCGCCAGGAAGCCTGGTCACCATCGCCGGCGGTGTGCTCACCGTGGTGGGTGCTGTGGCTTACGGGACCGGCGCCGCCAACTTGAGTCTGCCGACAATTTTCTACGGCATTCCGATCTTGCTTGGCGGACTGGCCCTGAAGTCTTCAGAACTACCACCGGCCAAACGCGTCACGCCAAAAGCACAACTGAAGGGAGAACGTGAGGCTGCAACTCCTGAACTCGGGAAACTTCTCAGCGATGTCACCCGTTGGCGATATGGCCAGAAAGCCCATTTAGAAAGTTCTCTGGAATCACTCAAACTTTGGGATGAAGACAACCCTCCTCAGCTTCTAGAGATTGAGGAAATCATTCAGAGCGGTCACTACGGACTGCGGTTGCGTTTCGCCTGTGAGGCCGTTCCGCTTCAGATCTGGCAAGAGCGAAGAGACCGACTCAGCCGCTTTTTTGCCAAAGGTCTTGAAGCAACAATCACCCCTCTGAGTGGAGAAAGACTGGATTTGATTCTCCTGCCCATGGGCGTTTCGGCAACGGATCAGCAAGCTGACTCCGGAGAACTGGCGAATGGATGATGCCCTCAGGGTCTCTGTCCTGAGTGAGGCTCTTCCTTATATCCAGCGGTTCGCAGGCCGCAGGATCGTGGTCAAGTACGGCGGAGCGGCCATGGCCCATGCCGAACTGCAAACAGCCGTCTTTAGAGATCTGGCTTTGCTCTGCAGTGTCGGAGTCCAACCTGTTGTTGTGCATGGAGGGGGGCCTGAGATCAATCACTGGTTGAAGCGACTAGCCATCGCACCAGAATTCAAGGACGGTCTGCGTGTGACCGATCCAGAAACGATGGACGTGGTGGAAATGGTCCTGGTCGGACGGGTCAACAAACAGATCGTTAACGGACTCAACCGAGTTGGCGCAAAAGCGGTCGGCCTAAGCGGCAGTGACGGCAGCCTGGTGGAGGCCCGCGCCTGGGGAAATGGCAGCCACGGGATGGTCGGCGATGTGGCCAAGGTCAATCCTGATGTGCTCGAAGCGCTGCTGGAGCGTGGTTATCTGCCTGTGATTTCCAGCGTGGCCGCCAACCCAGATGGAGTTGCCCACAACATCAACGCCGACACGGTGGCCGGCGAAGTCGCCGCCTCCCTTGAAGCAGAGAAGCTGATTTTGCTCACAGATACACCAGGCATCCTGCGCGACCGGGAAGATCCTGGGTCTTTGATCCGTCAGCTGAAGCTTTCAGAAGCCAGGCAGTTGATTCACGAGGGCGTGGTGGCCGGGGGGATGACACCCAAGACCGAATGCTGCATCAGAGCTCTTGCCCAGGGAGTTTCCGCTGCCCACATCGTGGATGGGCGCGTCGCCCATGCCCTGCTGCTGGAAGTGTTCACCGATGCCGGAATCGGCACCATGGTGGTGGGACGCAGCTGAGGGATGAGCAAAGGGCTTGCGGCAGCCGAACGGGCACTCGAACGGGGTGATTACGGCCTGTGCCTACGCCTGCTGGAACCGCTCGCCGCCGCCAACCCGATCACGGAACCCGAAGGAGCAACCATCCGCATGGTGATGGTGACAGCCTGGATGGGACAGGGCGAGGAACGCAAAGCGATCTCCACCTGTCGTCTGCTCACCCGCTGCAAGGATCCTGATCTACGCAACCGGGCTCGTCAGTTGCTGAGTGTGCTCGAGGCTCCAAGCCTGGAACGTCCTGCTCGCTGGTCGATGCAGCTACCCACACTGGACATGGCACCCCGAGTGGGGAAAGGCAGCCCCACCAGCCGAAGACGACGACAGCCGACTCCACCACCTGCCCCTCCAACCGGTCCAACGCAAGCACCATCAGCAGGTTTTGCCGTACTGGTGCTGACGGTTTTGATTGGACTGACCCTGTTGCTCAGCGGATGCGTGCGCGTCACTGCAGAGATTGATTTAGCTGGGCCCGATCGCCTGGCAATGAGCTGGCGGATCAACAGCCTTAGTGGTCACAGTCTTCCTTGGCAGCAGAACTTCGCCAAAGCGCTGCGTTCCGAAGGCCTGAACTGGACGGTGCAGCAAGACAAAACGGGCTCTCTCAATCTGATTAGTCCCATGCTGGGTTCAGACCAGGCCGCCAGGCTGATGCGCAGCAGTGTGAAACTGGCTGGACTCAGCGCTGGCGTCATCCTTCCCACCCCAGATCTATCGATCGTGGAGAGGAACTGGTTGATCGGAGTGCAGCAGCAGCTGAATCTGCGGCTGGACCTCTCTCCCCTCGCCGAGTTTCCCGCTGGCGACCTACAGGTCAGCATCACGCCTATCCATGATCTTGAGCGGGTCAGCAGCAGTCCCATAACAGGACGCCTGAAGGGGGACGTTCTGCTCTGGACACTCGACAGCGGCAGCGTCAATCAATTGCAGATCCGCCGCTGGCAGTGGAGTCCTCTCGGGTTGGGAAGCGTGCTGATCAGTCTGCTGCTGCTAGTCAGTTTTCTGCTCCAGTCCATGCGGGTTCGACTCGGCTTCGGCTACCCCGAGCTTCCGTCCTGATTCACAACTGCAAAGGATCGGGGTCAACCGCAAGGGAAACGTCTTTTGGCAGCCCTTCCCAAAGGCCGGTGCCGGGAGGCAAGGGGATCTCACTGTCCTTCGGACCATGCAGAAGTAACTGCCAGCGACTGCGGCCCGCCACCCGAGCCACAGGCGCAGGAGCAGGACCCAGCAGTTGCCAGCCTGCAGCGGCACAGCCTGCACGAATCCGTTCAGCCAGCAAGGTTCCAGCAGTCGCTGTATCGCTCGCGGACTGACCCGAAAGGCGAATCAGACAGGCCCGCGCGAAGGGCACCAGTCCGGCTTCACGGCGCAGGGTCGATTCCTCCTCCAGAAAACGTTCATAGCGACCATCCACCAGGTGTCGGATCACAGGGTGGTCAGGGCTGTAAGTCTGGACAAGCACCTCACCGGGCTTCTCAGCGCGCCCTGCGCGGCCAGCCAGTTGAAGCAGCAGTTGCAGGCACTGCTCACCAGCCCTCAGGTCAGGTCGATGCAGAAGACCATCTGCGGCAAGCACCGCTGCCAGAGTCACGCGTGGCAGGTCCATCCCTTTGGCCAGCATCTGCGTTCCGACCAGCACATCGGCCTCGCCCTCCGCAAACTGGGCGAGCAGTCTGCGGTGACCATCACGACCTCCTGTGGTGTCCCGATCAAACCGCAGCAGGCGCAGATCACTGAGCTCCTCGCCAAGACGCTCCAACACCCGTTGAGTGCCTGCTCCAAAAGGCTTGAATGCGAGGGAACCGCAGGATGTGCATGAGGGTGTGATGGCCGCTCGATGGTCACACCAATGACAGCGCAGCCACTGCTGCGCTCCCCGACTGCCATGAACCGTGAGAGGAACGTCGCAGTGAGGGCACATCACCACCTCTCCGCAGCTGCGACAGCTCAAAAATGTGCTGTATCCACGTCTTGGAACCAGCACGACAGCCTGTTCCCCTTTCTCCGGAAGCTGTGCCAACCGGTCCATCAGAGCGCGACTGATCAAGCGTTTATTGCCCTCAGCCAGTTCATGGCGCATATCGATGATCCGGACGGGTGGCAGCGGCTGGCTGGAGATTCGCGAGCACAGCCGGGCGAGAACCAGAGGACCTTGAGGTTGGAGCCGACTCCAGCTCTCAAGCGAAGGTGTCGCGCTGCCAAGCAGGAGACGGCCGCCCTGCCGCCTCACCCGCTCTGAAGCCATGACCCTTGCGTGGTAGCAGGGCATGGGTGAGTCTTGCTTGTAAGAGTTGTCGTGTTCCTCATCCAGCACCAGCAGGCCCAGCGGGCGCAGAGGAAGAAACACAGCGGAGCGCGTGCCAACGACCACCACGGGATCGCCGCTCTCGAGACAGCGACGCCAAGTGCGAACCCGCTCACGGGAGGTGCAACCGCTGTGGTACTCGAGAACTCGCCCTCCGAAACGCTGGCGACAACGATCCACGAGCTGGGGAATCAGGCCGATCTCCGGAGTGAGTAGCAGAACGTGTCGGCCAGCCGCCAACTCTGCAGCTGCCAGCTGTAAATAAACCTCAGTCTTGCCAGAACCAGTGATGCCCCAAAGCAGCAGTTCTCCACCCTCAGGGAGTGCTTGAAACCGATTGACCACCGTTTGTTGCTCATCGGTCAGCGCTCGCGGTGACTCCAGCTCGCTAGCAAAGGCCGTCGCCCGGCCTGATTCAGTGCCACCGGTCTCCGATTTGCGTTGTCGGCTGATCAGGCCCTTGCCTTCCAGGCTCTTCACAGTGCCCGCTTGAAAACCCTCCGCCAGAAGGTCACGCTGCCAAGCGCCACCGCCTCTACGTTCGAGCTCCGCTAACAGTGCGCTCTGCCTGCTGGCCTTTGGCCTGGAGGAGCGATCAGCAGCATCAAGCCGCTCAACCCACCAGAGCTGGCGCAACGCAGGCGCAGAACAAGGCTTCTGGCCCAGCCATCCCGGCGGCAAAGCCGCTTTGAGCATGCGAAAGGCACTGGTATGGCAAAGGGCGGCCATGGCATCCAGCCATGATCGCCAGGATGGGTCGACTGCAGCACGCTGAACCAGTTCTTCAACAGGGTTGAGCCGAACAACATCGCTGTCAACAGAGTTCACCGTTGTTTTGATCGATCTGCAGCCCGTGACCAACCCCTGTAGCCGTCGGCCTCGCAGACGAACCGCCACAAGATCCCCCAGTCCCACTCCGAGACTCTGGCTGTCGCAATAGCTGAAAGTACGCCCGTCACGACCGGCCTCCAGCCAGACATCAACTTCCGAAACCGACTGCGCGGCAGGAGGACTGGAGGATTGATTGACAGGGGTTGCCGACATCACATGTTTTTCTTAAGATACAGTTGTTGGACAGCTCAACAGCTGTTGTCGGAACAGAGCAGAGTTCCGTCCAGTGGGAAGACACGAAGCTCGAGCCCGGGTTTATCCCGACGGCCGACCGGTCTGCGAACGCCCCTGACAGCCCTGCCCTAGCCCAAAGCCCACCAATTGATTCTCGATCACGGTTCTTAACCGTCTACCCCTCTGCTTTGGGGAGATCGGAAAACTGTGATGCGCCCCAAGCCGAACTTGGTTGCGTTTGTTGACTGCGTTAGTTCAGTACACCCTCACCATCCCAAACACCATGAGTCCTGCTGCGAGCAAGTCAGCTCAGCCCACGGCTTCATCGCCCAAGACTGCTGCTTCCAAAGCGGCGTCTACCAAGGCGGCTCCATCCATCGTGATGCTGGCGGATTCCAAAGGATTACCCAAGGGTGTGAGCAAGCAGGCCAAGCCGAAGTCAAAAACGTCAACGGCAAAGTCCTCTGCCACGAAGGCCACTCCGAAAGCGAAAACGGCCTCCAAGACCAGCACAGCCAAAAGCGCGACAGCAGCTAAGACCTCAGCAGCAACAAAGACAACGAAGGGCGCAAAAACCTCTTCGCAGGCAACCACAGCCAAGAGCTCAGCCGCTGCCAAGCCGACTGATCTTGATGCCGCCGCTGATCAATTGCTGGCCAAGACCGCCGGCAACCCTTCCGCAAGCAAGGAGGAGAAAGCCAAGGCAGACGCCAAAGCCAAGGTGCTGGCGAGCATCAAGGTTGGCCCGAAAGGCGTCTACACCGAAGATTCCATCAGGGTTTACCTGCAGGAGATTGGCAGAATCCGCCTGCTACGCCCAGACGAAGAAATCGAACTGGCTAGAAAGATCGCCGATCTTCTCTACCTCGAGGAACTGGCCGCCCAGTTCGAGAGTGACAACGGCCGCGAACCCGACAACAAGGAATGGGCAGCGCTGGTGGAGATGCCGCTGATTCGTTTCCGCCGCCGACTGATGCTCGGCCGTCGGGCCAAGGAAAAAATGGTTCAGTCGAATCTTCGCTTGGTGGTGTCGATCGCCAAGAAATACATGAATCGGGGCCTGAGCTTCCAGGACCTCATTCAGGAAGGCAGTCTCGGCCTGATTCGTGCCGCGGAGAAATTCGACCACGAGAAGGGCTACAAATTCTCCACCTACGCCACTTGGTGGATTCGCCAAGCGATTACGCGGGCCATCGCTGATCAGAGTCGAACGATTCGCCTCCCTGTTCACCTCTACGAGACCATTTCTCGCATCAAGAAGACCACCAAAGTGCTCAGCCAGGAGTTTGGCCGCAAACCGACGGAAGAAGAGATCGCCGAATCAATGGAAATGACCATTGAAAAGCTGCGCTTCATCGCCAAGAGTGCCCAGCTGCCGATCTCCCTTGAAACCCCAATCGGCAAAGAAGAGGATTCCCGTCTCGGCGATTTCATCGAAGCAGACATCGAGAATCCCGAGCAGGACGTGGCCAAAAATCTCCTCCGTGAGGATCTGGAAGGAGTGCTGGCGACCCTCAGCCCGAGGGAGCGAGATGTGCTCCGACTTCGCTACGGCCTTGACGATGGACGCATGAAGACGCTCGAGGAAATCGGTCAGATCTTCGATGTCACCCGTGAGCGAATCCGTCAAATCGAAGCCAAGGCATTGCGCAAGCTTCGTCATCCCAACCGGAACGGGGTGTTGAAGGAATACATCAAGTGATTGCGTAGCAGCCGCTCTCAATTCAGTAAAAAAGGGGGTTAATTACCTCCTTTTTTATTGAACGCTGCTTTTAAACTCTTGAATCGAACTAAACAATTCAGTGCGATTCGACACTGTCAGTGAACTCCTGAAACGCCTTTTTCAAACGCTCAACAGGCGTTTCTGATGGAGGACATTCCTGATTAGTGGAACGGGTATAGGCCTGCAGAATGCGTGCTTCAGGTTCCAGCAATGCCGCGACTGCTGCCTTGAGCATCACAACATTGCGCTGAGGCGTTAATCCGGCCAGATAGGAATGCAGGGACCACGGTCCTGAATCATCCTGCTTTTCCAGCCTCAGAGGCCTGATCAATTGATAAGCCCGATCGCCGTCGGAGTCGGTGGTCTGCCTGAGACGCGCTACCAGCATCACACCGCTGGTGAGCAGCACCAGTCGAATCGATCCCTCGCTCAACAAAGGCAGAAAAGGAACTGAATCATCCACCTGAGCCAGAGAGGAGCCGGCGGATGGATGGCTCAGCTTCACTCCGTTGACCACAGGACCAGGCATCGCGACCCTCGAGAACGCTCAGATCGTAAAGCTGCTCGCCGAGAAGAGTGAGGCCTGCTTCTGCGCTACAGAGTCAAAAAGCTTTCATGGGCCTGCATTCTGTGAAATCTTGAGCGGAACTGGGCCTTCGACTCCGTAGGCTGAGTGGCTGTTTCAACGTGCCCATGGCTCTCGAGCAACTGCGTATCGCCTCCCGCCGCAGCCAGCTGGCCATGGTGCAGACCAACTGGGTGAAAGCGGAACTGGAAAAAGCCCACCCAGGGCTTGCGATCTCGGTGGAGGCCATGGCCACGAAGGGCGACAAAATTCTGGACGTCGCTCTGGCAAAAATCGGCGATAAGGGCCTATTCACAAAGGAACTGGAAGCCCAGATGTTGGTGGGTCGAGCGGAGATCGCCGTGCACTCACTCAAGGATCTACCCACCAACCTGCCCGACGGCCTGATGCTCGGTTGCATCACCGAGAGGGAGGACCCAGCGGATGCCTTGGTGGTGAACAGCAAAAACGCTGAATACACCCTTGAGACATTGCCAGAGGGATCCGTCGTTGGCACGAGCTCGTTGCGAAGACTCGCTCAGCTGCGTTACCACTTCCCCCACCTGCAGTTCAAAGACGTTCGCGGCAACGTCATTACCAGGCTGGAAAAATTGGATGCTGGCGGATATGACTGCCTGATCCTCGCAGCGGCAGGCCTGAGTCGGCTTGGATTCGGAGATCGAATCCATCAGATCATTCCAGGCCACATTTCACTTCATGCGGTGGGACAGGGAGCCCTTGGAATTGAATGCGTCTCCGACAACCAGGATGTTCTGAACATCATTCAAGTGTTGGAGCATGCTCCAACCGCTGGACGATGTCTGGCGGAACGGGCTTTCCTCCGGGAACTTGAAGGTGGATGCCAGGTTCCTATTGGGGTGAACAGCCGTATTGATGGTCATGAAATGGTTCTCACCGGGATGGTGGCCAGCCTTGATGGCAAGCAAATGATCCGTGATGAACGCCGAGGTCCCCTCAGCAATCCAGAAGATGTGGGTTTAAAGCTCGCAGCTGACTTGAAATCCCGTGGTGCAGGCGAGATCCTTCAGGAGATCTTCGCATCGGTTCGTCCCGAAGCCTGACTAAGTCACTGCTGCACACAGCGGTCGGAATTTTCACCATTTCGAATCCGATCGGCAATCTGCCGATCTACTTGTCTTTCACAAACGGCAACAAGAGTCAGCACAGAGCGATCGCACGCAGCAGCGCTTTCACCATGGTGATTGGCCTGCTTCTCGCCACCTGGCTTGGCAATGATCTGCTCGGCTTCTTTGGAATCGGCAGACCAGCCTTTCAGGTAGCAGGTGGATTGATCGTGGTGCTGATCGGCCTTTCGATGCTGCGCTCGGAACCTTCGAAGGTTCACCACGATCCGAAGTCCTTGGAACGCGACCAGAACTCTTCGGTGAAGGGAATCGTGCCTCTGGGCATTCCCCTACTGGCAGGTCCAGGCACCCTCACAGTGGTGATCGCGGATCCAAATGCCACCAGCATGGGAGGGAAGGTGATGCTCAGCCTGGTTGTGCTCACCATGAGTTTGCTCATTTATCTGATTTTCAATGCTGGTGAGTTGTTCTCATCCAGGATCAGTGAATCTGCCTTGCAGGTGCTCACGAAAATCATGGGCTTGATCCTCACCGCCATTGCAGTTCAGATGTTGTTCACAGGCTTCAGTGCAGGGTTCCCCATGCTTGGAGGAGTAGGCCTCACCGGGTGATTTTCACCGGAGTGCCCACATCCACCAGTTCGTAGAGCTTCTGAACGTGGGCATTGAGCATGCGGACACAGCCATTCGACACCGCCGCGCGGATTTTCACCCATTGAGGCCAAGGGGTTCCATGAATTCCGAATTGGTTAGGTCCCTGCTGCAGAAAACCGATCCAGCGATGGCCGAGTGGGCTAGAAGGCCCAGTGACCGGATGGATCTGGCCGGATTTCGTGCTTTGGTACTGAGGATTAACAAGCTTGGTCTCAACCCGAAACACACCCGTCGGTGTTGGAGTTTTGGGATCACCAATCGCCACCGGCCAGCGCCCGATCGACTGACCAGCGCGGATCACACTGATGCGTCGCTGCTTGAGATCGAGATGAATACTGGTTTCAGCATTCACGGGATGCACTTTTGCTGAAGCCAACAACGGTGCCTGCGACTGAGGCGAAGCCTGTGCAGGAACCGTTGCAGCCAGAGCTAAGGACACAACTCCAAGGGTCGCCAGAGAGGAACAACCAACGCACTTGAGACGCATTACCAGACGACCAAGACTCACTGGTCTCAACGTATCCATCGGCCGGGGTAAAAACCGCACACCAGTGGAGGACTTTCTGAAGAAACGAACCCACCACTCAGCAGAACAGAATCCTGGCTTTTGCTACCAAGGGAAAAATTCTCTGGATTGTGCGATGCCGGAACAACTCCAGTGGATCAATCTCAAGATCAAGAACATCATTCCCGCCAGCGCAGGAGCGATTCTGCTGAACCCCTGAATGACAGCTCAGGTCAGCACCGCAAAAGCAAACCAAAGCAGAACGACAGCAAAGACAAGGTTGACGAACTTGCTGCCTGCTCTGGGACGCTGGCGGGTTCGACCTGATTCGAACAGATGAAGCACCGCTGCTTGCAGCATGTAGATGCCGAACACCAGGACGAGGGAACCAAGAGCCGTGGTTCCCCAGCCCAGGAACGAGGCGATCACAGCTACCAGCCCCCAGGCGAGATTGGCGAATCCCACCTCAAGCTGGAAGTCGTTGCGCTTGCCGAGATCCCAGCCCATGCGCACTGCATCGCTGCGGTGAAACACAGCATGGCGAACGAACGACAAGAGCCCCACACCACCGACTGACCAGAGCGCAACCCAATGAGCTGCAGAGTGAATTTGACCTGCAGAAAGAGCACTGAATCCAAAAAAGAGACCGATGCCACCCACGAGCCAGGTGGCTTGCATCAGAACCTTGGAGATCCAAGGATGGGTCGGCAGCATCATCACGTTGAACGCGGCGCAACTGGTGGATTAATCCACCAGTTTGGGGTCAATCTCAGCCAGGTAACGAGCCTCACAGGTCTTGATGATCTCAATGGCTTTATCCGTACCGAAAAAGCCGTTCACAGTGCAGGTTCCTGGCTTCTTGAGATCCTTGTAATGCTCCCAGTAATACGTGGTTTCCTTTTTCCATTGCCCGCCAAGATCCTCAAAGCTCTTGATGTGATCCATACGCTTGTCATCGGCAAGCACCGCGATGACCTTGTCATCAACCTCACCGCCATCATCGAACGTCATGATGCCGATGATGCGAGCTTCAACAATTGAACCTGGAATCAGAGGCTCGGTGACATTCACAATCTCAATATCAAGCGGGTCACCGTCTTCATCCCAGGTCCTGGGAATGCAGCCATAAGCGAAGGGATAGGCCAGTGAGGAATAACCGACCCGGTCAAGCTTCAGGTGACCTGTTTCAGTGATCAGCTCGTACTTGTTGATCGTGTTGGAGTTGAGCTCCACGATCGTGTTCAGACGCAACTCGGATTCGTCAGCAAAGGCCGGCAACACGTGCAGCAGGTTCGGCATGCTGCGGCTCGGAGCCTGGTCGAGATTGGCCATGGAGGACGGCGTTCGGAGCGGTGATATTACGAGCACGTCTGAGCAACAGCTCCATGCTCAACCGTGTTGTTCAGCTCTGACATTCACCACGAGCTGATTCATCACAAAGCAACTGGCAGAGCGGTTAAGCCCGGACAGTGAACAACCGCTCCAGCTTGGCTTCCAGATAGCTCAAAAAGGGGCCGCTCGAAAGAGATCGGCCAGACACCTGCTCCACCAGTTGCTCAGCATTCAAAGCACGACCGACGGGATGGACGTTGTCCCTCAGCCAACCGAGCATGAGGCTGAGATCTCCACGGCGAACGTGCTCTTCAGGAGATCCGATCGCCAACTGCATCGCTTCGCTCAGCTGGGCACTGACTAAGTGTCCAAGCAAATAGGACGGGAAGTAGCCAAAAAGGCCTTCACTCCAATGCACATCCTGAAGACAGCCCTGGGCATCATCTGCGGGTGTGACCCCCAGCAGTTCTCGATAACGACGATTCCATTCGCTCGGAAGATCCTCCACCGGCAGGCCCTGTTCCAACAAAGCCAACTCAAGATCGGTTCGAATAAGAATATGAAGCCCGTAGCTGAGTTCGTCTGCTTCCACCCGATTGCATCCGGGCGCCATCGGATTCATCGCCTTCCAGAGATCAGTTGCCGACTCGAGAGGTGCACCTGCAGCGGCAAAGCGTTGCCACCAAAGTTCTGAGAAGGGCTGACTTCGGGCCACCCGGTTTTCCCAAAACAACGACTGACTTTCATGCACTGCCATGGACGTGGCCTGGCCGAGAGGCCAGGCAAACCACTGATGCGAGGTAGTCGGCAGTCCCTGCTCGTACAGCGAATGTCCCCACTCGTGTGCTGTGGCCAGAAAACAGGACAAAGGCTGACCAGGCACCACACGCGTGGTGATGCGGAAGTCGCGAGGACCCAACGTGATCGAAAAGGGGTGTGGGGAGGCCGCCACGCATGTGATCCCCCTGTCCCTGCCCCAGTCGCAGAGCAGCTGGTCACAGAGCTGCTGCTGAGTCGATGCAGGCAGATCCCAACTGAGAGATGACGGCCTGGGACTGCCCTTGAGCTGCTCCAATAATTCGGGCAGACGTTTGCGTAGGGGCGCAAACAATTCCTGAAGCCGCAGAAGTGTGAGGTCAGGCTCGAACGGCTGCGCGAGAGTTTCCCAGCAACTTCGCGGCTCTGCCAGCTGACGAGCCTGTTCCTGACGCAACTCCACCATCCGACGAAGAGCAGGCGCAAAAAGGGAGAAGTCGGACGTGCTGCGGGCCTGTTGCCAAAGGTCATACCCCTGGGATTTGGCTTTGGCGAGAGCACTGACTAAATCAGGATCAAGTGCTTGCTGCCGACGGAGATCCTGCTCAAGCAGATCCAAATTGCGGGCTTGGCCGCTGGTGGCTTCAGGGCGATCAACACCGTTTGCGCGGATTCGCCACTCCTCGCGGGCTTCAGCGATCAGCTCCGCATAGTGATCAGAACTTTGGCGGGCGTGGAGCTGGCGAGCCAACAACGCCAATTGCTCACCTCGCCAGGCTGCACCACCGCTTGGCATTCGGGTGTTTTGATCCCAATAAAGAGTCCTGGTTATGGAATCCATAACCTGGGTTTCGTGGAGGTGCGAGCCAAGACGATCCCAAGCCGTTTTCCCGGCAGCCATTGGCTTCATCGATCTGAAACGACCTTAACCAGCTTCAAGCCCAGAGCACAGCTTCCAAAACGCAAAGCACTGATGCGTCTGCTTTCAATCAATCACCGATCAGGACAGTTCCTGATCATCAGTTGCACTGGAATCCGGTTCCCCGCCCTCCGCTCGCAGAGCCCTCTCCAAGGAATTGACCTGGGCTGTTCGTTCCGGTGATTGAACAATGACGTTGACCTGCCGGACAGCGACGAGCTTTCGCCACAAGAGAGCGATCAACCAAGAGGCCGTAGCGAAGACTGCTGCGAAATACAGGAGTCGCATGATCGTCCAAGATCCAGCAAGACCGCTGTTCTAATTGAAACGGGTGTTCAAGGGCGCCAGCGGAATCGACAATGCGGTCATTGCAGCTCTTCGCCCTCTTGAGGGACACCAGACTCTTGATCCGTCTGTTCGTCGAGCATCAGTCGTTTCAACTGGCGTTGGGCATCCTGTCGCCTGAACAGCTCATGAAACCGATTGATTAGATAATCGACGTCCGTCATGAATCAAGCCCTCCATCGCCAGCTGAGCGCGCATCAACACATTGTCCCGCAGATCGACCGATTCATTCAGTCCTTGCGGCAATAGCCACCGCCCATCGGATTCCAACCAGACGGACAGTTCTCATCCATCGCCGGGCGAAGGGTGTAGCTCATCAGTCCGAGAGCACTGCACTTGCCGTTCGACATGTCGGCATAGCCCATTGGACACTCAGCAGTGAGTTTTTTGACCATGCGTTGGGCTCTTGCCGGAAGCGGTGAAAAGCTAACCATCGAAACAAGAGTCAGCAGAAGCCAGAACAGTCTGTTGAACATCTTTTGACCAGAACCGCCGC
This sequence comes from Synechococcus sp. BIOS-U3-1, assembly GCF_014279975.1. Lineage (NCBI taxonomy): Bacteria > Bacillati > Cyanobacteriota > Cyanophyceae > Synechococcales > Synechococcaceae > Synechococcus > Synechococcus sp. BIOS-U3-1. Next base: position 1,906,682 of record NZ_CP047936.1, read on the forward strand.
TCACGCTCCAGGCTAGAGCTGAAGTTCAGGGACGATGGCCAATGGCAACGCTGCTCAGCCTTCAGGAATGCGAAGACCTTCGCGACGCTCTGACGCAGTGGCAAGTGGGGGATGAACGCCTCAAACGCCAGTGGCAATTCAACGACTTCAGCGAGGCCTTCGCCTTCATGACCAGGGTTGCCCTGTTGGCGGAATCGAAACAGCACCATCCCAATTGGAGCAACGTCTACAACCGTGTGACGATCGAACTGACCACGCACGACCTGGGAGGACTGAGCAATCTGGATGCAGAGCTGGCGCGATCCATCGACGCCCTGCAGTGAACCGCTGCCAAGATGCAGTTAGGGCGGGGACTTTTTGATGACAACCAGCGCGAAACCAACCGCGGTACCGGTGACGATTCTCACTGGCTTTCTCGGAGCAGGCAAAACAACCCTGCTGAACCACATCCTCAGCAATCAGGAAGGTCTTAAAACAGCTGTTCTTGTCAATGAATTTGGTGAGATCGGAATCGACAACGAGTTGGTGGTGAGCACCAATGAGGACATGGTCGAACTGAGCAATGGGTGCATCTGCTGCTCCATCAACGGCGAGCTGCTGGAAGCCGTGGACCGCATCCTCAAGAGGCCTAAGCCTGTCGAATATCTGGTGGTGGAAACAACGGGTCTGGCTGATCCGCTACCCGTTGCAATGACTTTTCTTGGCAGTGAGCTGCGTGATTTAACGAGGCTCGATTCGATCATCACCTTGATTGATGCTGAAAACTTCGGAGCAGAAGCCATTGCCAGCGAAGTCGGTCGATCGCAGGTGATCTATGGCGACATCCTGATGCTCAACAAAACCGATCTTGTCGATGAGAATCGCGTGAAGGATGTCGAACAACAGTTACGCGACGTCAAAAAGGATGCACGCATCCTGCACTCAGTGAAGGGGGATGTGCCGCTGCCCCTTCTTCTAAGCGTGGGTCTGTTCGAATCCGATCGAGTGGTGAACGAAAGCCACGACCATGGGCACAGCCACGACCATGGGTCCGCTGATCATCTGGATATCGAAGGCTTCACCTCTCTGTCTTTCTCAAGCAGCGATCCCTTTGATCTGAGAGCCTTTCAAAATTTTCTCGACAACCATTTGCCTGAAAGCGTTTTTCGAGCCAAGGGAATTCTTTGGTTCAAGGAAAGTGAACGACGTCACGTGTTCCACCTGGCGGGCAAACGATTCTCAATCGACGACAGCGACTGGACCGGAACCCGCAAGAACCAACTGGTGCTGATCGGACGTGGACTCGACCATGACACCCTGAAACATCAGCTTCAGGACTGCGTTGTCGTGCCTGCTGATCAAGCAGTAGAGGCGAAGTTGCCCCGTATTCAGCAAACATGATTAGGGTGGCACTCAACGAGGAGAGGGCATGATCGAAGTTCTCGCGGCTGGCGGTCTGTTGATGGCTCTGGCGCTTGCCTTCTGGCTACTGCTTGATTCGGATGACGACAGCGGTGGTGGTGGCCTGATGGAACCAGCCCTTGTTCCGATCCCCGTTCGTCGCAGTGACCGCTGAGCGGCACTGCCAACCTTGATTCACCGCTGAAACCCTCACCAGACGTGAGGGTTTTTTTATGCATATCGCCACGTTATTGAATACGCTTCTCAAAACCTTTGTTTTGCGTGTCTTCACAGCCTTGCTTCCGAAATGCATCGGATTCGTTCTGCCTGGAGAGCGCCACACCTGCTGGCCTCAAACATCAGAACCGCAAGCGTGCCCAGCCCCTAATCGCCGGTTGTTGCGAGTAATCCAAGCGTGAACAGCGACAAATCCTCCATGGCAGACCCTCTTGAGCGAGGACTTCTCGTCAGTACACGCCGCTTGCTGTCAGGCCGCTTTTTGCTGGTTGCGGGAGCCGTTGCGATTGCATTCCTTGCCCTGCTTCCGGTCATCGGTCTGCTGGGCGAAGGCCTCAGCGGCGTAAGCAACGGTAATGCCAGCCTCAGGCCGGACGGTCTGCTCCAGATCCGCGGAACTTTGCTGCTGCTTTTGGGCACCAGCGTGATGGGGGGTGTGATCGGAACCGCCAACGGCTGGCTGCTGGCAAACTGCCGTTTTCCCGGACGCCGCTGGCTAAGGATCGCCCAGCTCTTACCACTAGCCAATCCGTCGTATCTACTGGCGGCGACTCTGGTGGATATTGGCAGCCTGGAAGGAATCACTATCAATGGAATGGGATGGGGAATCGCTGTGATGGCGCTGACCACCTACCCCTATGTGTTCCTGCTCAGCACCGAAAGCTTCACCATCTGTGGACGCCGGCAGCTGGAAGCCTGCCGTTCTCTCGGTGTCGGGCCATGGAACAGCTTTCGCCGGATTGCACTTCCCATGGCCCTGCCGGCGATCGGTGCAGGCATTGCTCTCATGGGCATGGAGGTCCTGAATGAATACGGTGCGGTGCAACTGCTCGGCATTCCCAGTCTTTCGGCTGGAATCATCGAGGCCTGGAGAATCGAAGGCAATCCCACTGGTGCTGTAGGGCTTGCTCTGATCACACTGTGCATCGTGATGGTCCTCCTGATCGGCGAACGCAGACTGCGCAGCCGCAGCCGTCGCTGGTCCGAAGGCGTCGCAGGTGGAGAGTCGCCGGCATGGAAGCTGAACGGCTGGCGGGCTCTCTCGGCCCAGGCGTTGGGAGCAGTACCTCCCCTGATCACCCTTGGCATTCCTCTGTTTTGGGCCGGAATGAACTGGCAACAGTTGGCCACAGGCCTGACACCCGAATTGCTCCTACTGACCCTGCGCACGCTGGGGCTCGCGCTCGCAGCGACCCTGCTAGCGGGCTTAGCGGCACTATTGCTGGCCATTGCCAAGCGCTGGAGTCAGGCCAAATGGCTCCGAGGTGTGACTTTTCTGGCGGGTATGGGATACGCGATTCCTGGCGCTGTCCTGGCGCTGGCTCTGCTGGTGATCGGCGGACCCTGGCAACTCTCTCCAATCGTGCTTCTGCTCTGGGGATACAGCGATCGCTTCCTCGCAGTGAACAAAGGTGGCATTGATGCAGCTCTTGAGCGACTCTCCCCAAGTCTTGACGAAGCCGCAACGGGCCTAGGCCTGCGTTGGCCGGCCGTGCTCAAACGGGTTCATCTACCGCTTCTACGAGGCCCCATCCTCGTTGGCAGTTTGCTGGTATTCGTCGACACCGTGAAGGAGCTGCCGCTCACATTCGCGCTGCGACCTTTCGATTTCGACACGCTTGCGGTGAGGGTGTTTCAGTACGCAGGTGATGAGCGACTCGCCGCTGCAGTCTGGCCGGCACTGATGATCCTGATCCTCGGTCTGATTGCTTCAACAGCTCTGGTGCCCCGATTGGATCGGGATACGGAGTAGAGGTCGGGATCAGAAGGCGAAACGAGTGGAAGCACAGTCCGGTCCACGCCGCGGAGCCAGAACGGACAACCAGCTGCTCTGGAAAGGATGAAAACCATCGTCACTCACCAGCACCAGCGGAACACGGCCGTCTTTCATCACCGGCCCCCAAGCCATTCCCTCCCAGTTGGCTGATGGCAGACCAATCGCCAACAGATCCCAGCTTTGCAACGGTTGAATTAGCGAAGTATTCAGTGACTTACTGGCCGGCAGACGCAGAATCTGCAGATAGGCAGACCAACCAGCTGGCAACGTAAAACTGCGCAACAGCCCAAGAACTGCTGCATCACTTTCCAGGGCAAGCAGTTCGGTCAAACCCAGCTTCCGCCTGGTCGCTGCACCTGCAGGTCCGATCTCGAACCGCCCCAGGGGCTCGAGCCGCTGATCCGAACCGGTTCGGAGACGGGCAAGCCGCACCCAGTCCTTACCCTGTTGTGCCCTGTCCTGAATCAGCGGAGCTTCGGCTGCCATGACCAGATCACCAGAAGCCATCTGCGTCAGTGCTTCAGGCCCTTTGTTGGAGGCCAGCCCCTGACCCTCCCTCTCTTGCCAATCAGCCGGTAGCGGGACCTCGCGCTGTAAGCGCCCGTTCAAGAGGTTGTAACGCTGCAATCGTGCCCTTCTCTCAGGGCGTCGACGCCCCTCACTGACGATCCAGACCTGATTACCAAGGAGCACTAGCCCCTCACCGTCCAAGGTCGCTGGTAGAGGTGAACCTTCTCGATCCTTCAACAGCAGACGCCGACCACCCTGCAGCGAGACCTGCTCACCTTGCAACAGACGCTTCAGGCCAGTGAACGACACCAGATAGCCAGTGGCCTCGTCACTCAACAACCAAAGACGGTCGCTCTTTTGCTGATAAGCCACAGCGGAGAAACCACCAACACGATCTCCTTCCAATCCCCGATGTGGAAGTTCAACGTTGTGAATCAACTCCCAGCCTGCCGCCAGCGGGCAGGGCAGTGCCTGTGCTGGCGATGGCAAAGCCGGTAGGGCTGTGACCATCATGTTTTAGGTGCCACGGTCGTTTGGAACATCATCACCACCACGGCCACAACCGGCAGGCATTCCGCTTGACGGTGGTGCTCAATGCCTGCCTGAGCGGTTTACAGATCGCCGTGGGGATTGCCTTCGGATCAATCGCCTTGATCGGCGATGCTCTGCATAACGTCGGCGACGTAATGGGTCTCCTGCTGGGCTGGGGTGCGGAAAGCCTGAGCCAGAAACCTGCGAAGGGGCGATTCAGTTATGGATTCGGACGCTCGACCCAGCTAGCAGCCGTGGCCAACGCTGTGTTGATCTTGATGGCCTCCGCGGTGGTCTGCGTGGAGTCCCTACAACGTTTTCGACAACCGGAGCTGGTTGTGGCCTGGCCAGTCGCCATTGCCGCAGGTGCGGGCCTGGTCGTGAACCTGGTCTCTGCCCGTCTATTCGGTTCAGATCATCATGGCGATCTAAATCGTCGAGCAGCCGCTCTTCACCTTCTCGGAGATGCAGCCGTCTCAGCGGCGGTGCTGCTGAGTGCTGTAGTCGCCGGGATCACCGGCTGGAGATGGATTGATCCACTCACAGGTCTTGGAGTCGGCCTAAGCGTGGGATGGCTGGGAATCATGTTGCTACGGGATGGTCTAGCCGAATTGATGGATGAGGTTCCCCATCGGATTGATCCGGCAGCCGTTCTGGCCGATCTACAAGCAATGCCTGGTGTCCAGGGTGTTCATCACCTGCACATCTGGTCCATCGGCGGAACGCGAGTTGCCCTCACTGTTCACCTGCAAAGGGCTACTGATTTGAGCCACCTGGATCCAAAGCTGCTGAGCGAGGTGCGGCAAGTCATGCACCAGAAGGGCATCGTGCACTGCACAGTTCAGCTGGAAGAACCGGGCGAGGACTGCGGTGAAATGCTGAGCTGATTCATCCAACGAACAATCTGGCGGTCCAGCTTCACGCCTGCCGCGGCCAACAGATCCGCAAGGGTGACAACGAGGCGATAACTGAGTGCAAGGGCAAGGAGTGCTGCCTCCGGCACGGATGAACCCAGGCGCAGGAGCAACACCGCTTCAAAGACCCCTAACCCACCTGGAGCGGCTGGAACGACAAGTCCTGTGGCCCAGGCCAAGGCAAAGGCTGCCATCCAGCTACCGATCGGCAACACCGGGGTCAGCCCGAACACCTGAATGCAGCACCAAAAACCGGAGAAACGTGAGGCGATAAACACCAGCTCGGCCATCAGTGGCATCCAGGGATAAACCTCACGTCCACTTCCCAGCCGTTCCAGAGGAGGCAAGGAGGCCAAATCGGGTTCGGAACGGTTGAGTTGCCTTAAACGGCTGCGTTCAAGCCTGCAGAGCAATGGCTCTCTCCAACGTGGCAACAACAGCAGCGCTGGAAGCGGCGCCACCAAGGCCAAGCCGTTCTGCCAGCCACCGAAGGGCACCCAGAGCAAGGCCGCGACCGCCATCAACATGGGCTCAAGCAAAACGGACACCAGTGCTGGCCCCGTTCCGATGGAAGGTCCTAGGGCACGCACACGCTGAAGGAAGTGCCACACTCCGCCAGGCAGGTACTTGAGGAGATTGCTGCTCAAGTAAAGGGGCACAAGAGGTATTGAGCCTGTGCCATGTCCCAGCCAACCCACCAGCACCTTCCAAGCTCCTGCATTCACAACCAAACTCAGCCAACTCAGGCCGAGGGCAAGCACAAGCCACCACCAGCCTTGAGCTGAGATGGCTAGGGAGCGCAGTCCCGCAGCGTGACCAGCCAGCGCCCAGCCAACAAATCCAAGCGTGAGCAGGGTGATCCACAGCTTCAGGCCCCCGGGGAGCTTGGCCGAAAGCAGCGATTGAAAACGCTTCAGCATGTCCACTCTTGCTCAGGATTGAACTGGAGCCTTTCCTGAGAAATCTGCTGCCAGAGGGTCTCAGGAGAGAGCCCGGCTCGGCAAGCGAGCTGCTGGAGAGCCTCCCGCTCGGGCTTAATGGACTGACTGCCGTCCGGCTTCAACATCTGCTTGGCAGCCAGGTCCCCCCATGGAGTCGTGAGACTTCCTTGACGCCGCGGCAACACCCAACGCCCCTGACGCCGCTCGCGCAGTCCCAGAGTGGGGCTCTCCATCCACCAGATCCGGCGTAGATCAGCGGCCTGCTCGGGCAGCACCAGAACCGTGACGGCAGTTCCTGGACGTCCCTTCTTCATCTGCAGCGGAGAACAGGCAACGTCCAGAGCACCCGCTTCACGCAGCTGCTGGATCAGCCATGCCATGGCTTCAGCTGAAAAATCGTCAATCCAAGCCTCCTGAATGATCAAGTCCTGCCAACGGGGCTGGCTTGCTGCAACAGAGACCTGAGGTTGCTGACGGATGAGGCGCAGCAGGTTGGGACGGTCCAGCTGACGGTGGCCCAGACCGATTCCAACCGCCTCAGGAGCCAACTGTTCTGGCCATCCAAACCCATCTGCCAGTACAGCCATCAGAGCCAGACCGGTCGGAGTTGTCAGCTCAGCTTCTGGCCAGTCATCGCCCCAGCGCAATTCCACACCATGACGACGCGCCAGCTCGAGCACCGCTGGAGCAGGGACCGGCAGCAGCCCGTGAGCGGTGGCAACCGCACCCCGTCCAGCTGGAGGAGGGACACACAAGATCGACAGTGGATTGAGATGCTCCATTGCAGCGCAGACACCAACCACATCCACCAGGCTGTCGATGGCGCCAACTTCGTGGAAATGCACCTGTTCAGCTGGAATGCCGTGAACGGCAGCTTCGGCGTCAGCGAGTGCCGTGAACACCGACAGCACCCGTGCCTGCAATGACGGAGTAAGCACGGCATTGCCGATTCTTTGACGCAACTCTCCCCAACATCGATGTGGTGGATTGGGGTCTAGCCCTTCAACATCCACACGAAGTCCTCGCAATCCGCCATTTCGCGCTTCCTCAACACGAAGCACAAAGTCATTTTCAAAGCCGAGCTCACGCAGAGGGGAATGAATCAGCTCAGGGGGTACCCCCAGATCAAGACAGGCAGCCAGCAACATGTCGCCGGCCAGACCGGTGGGACAGTCGATCACGTAGGCAGCGGCAATGCCCGGGGTCATGTCACCTCCGGATCGAGGCCCTCCAACAGCCTGCCAGCGATGACATCTAAATCATCCAGACGCTTTCTCAAAAGCTGTTCTACCTCGCGTCGAGCCCGGCGCTGCTCGCGCTGCGCTGTGGCCACATCCTGACCTGACAATCCCCAGATCCTGCCGAGCAGAGCTCGATCATCGGCCCCGCCACGAGCGGATCCCTCCAGCAGGGTCTCGGCCACCATTCCAGCCTGAAGGACACGGCTCCATCGGCGCAGGTCCTCCATGGGCAGTCGAACCTGATCGGGGAGTTCAAATTCCGTAGCTCCATTGCAGCGGAGTCCTGCCTCAAGACAAGGACGGGTGCCCACCAGCACGCGACGCACCTTCATTTCCTCCTCCCGCGCAACCAGCCAGTGACCGGCTTCGTGGCGCGCGACCCGTCGCAGACGCATCTTGCCTCCGGGAAGGGCTTCAGCTAAGAGATGACCCCCCATCCCCTCCAGTTGAGACGCATCGAGGGTGAGTCCCAACAAGCCGCCGCCAACTAGCAAAGCGATCCAGGCAGGAGACAGGCCCACAAGCGGGCCAAAAACCGCGAGACCAGTACAACCGGCCACCGCCAAACCGGCAGTGGTGCTGGAAACGGGAGATGCGTTCATTAATTGCGCGCCGAGCGACTGCTATCTGCTGGGCGGCGGGAGGCTCCACCGCGCCCCTTGCCTCCACGCGTGGGCATCGGTGCGATCACCTCGGCGGATTGGACTTGAAGCATCTGTCCCTGACGACGCACGTCGAGGCTGACGAAATGGCGCAAATGCGCAAGCTCGACATCACCACTGAGTTGCAACTTGAACGGCAAGGGCCGAAAACCATCAGCTCGTGGCTGCTGACGCACCTTGACCACAACCTCGGAAGCTTCCGGCTTGGTGTAAATGAGCTCTCCCCTAATCGAAAAGTAGTCGTCGCCTTCCGGCAACTCATCCGTGGAGACTTGTTCAGAGCCTGTCTCTGCATCTGCAGAAGACAGGGTGCTGGGCTCCCAGATTCCAGCGATCTGTAGGTGCAACTGACCTGCTTCCCTGCATCGCGGATAAACCACCCAGAGGTGAGGCTTGTCCATGTCGAGATGACGGCGCATCAATGTGAGCATGCGGCCCAGAACAACGGCATCAAGCTCCTCACCATCTGCAGCAATCAAATGGCCACGGGTGCTCTGATCTTCAGATTCGGGCCGGAATAGTCCGCGCACGACGCCGATTGCCCGGTACTGCAGCGGCTCGGTCACCGCGGGAATGGGATGGTCGCGCATCAGTTTCAAGGGCATCCACTGGCCCATTGCAACTCTAGCCAGCATCGACAAACAGCTTCAGACTGAATGGGCATTTCCACGACACGGTGCCGGGCAATAGGCGTCAAACAAAGGAAACTCTGGCCAGGCTTGCCGCAGTCGCTGGTCTATGTGCAACCGCAGGCTGGATAGTGACCCACCTCTGGCCTCAGACCCATTCTGAGGCCACTCTCCAAAAACAGTCCTCCGAGATCGAAGTCTCAAGCCTGGAGATTGTCAAAAAACAGGTTCAAATGCATCCGAGCGACTGGCGCTGGGCAGTGCTCCTTGCTCGTGCACAGCATGAGCAAGGAGCTCGTGAAGCAGCCGTTCGCACATTGAGGCCTTTGCAACGCCTGCACCCCAATCGGCTTGAAGTGGTCACACTGTGGGCTCTGTTCGCTCAAGAAACCACCGATAGCGAAGAGTCAATCAAGCATCTGAGCAAACGTTTTGAATCCCTTTCTGGTGCACGTCGGCTGAAACTGGGTTTGCTGTTGGCCGATCTGGAGCGTTTGTCCGGAAACTCAAAAGCCGCTTCCAATCACTACCGCCATTTGATCAAAGACAATCCACAACGCCCTGAACCGTTGCTGGCTTTCGCCCTTCTGAAAAGGGATCAAGGAAAAGGTGACGATGCCATGACTCTGCTGCGCAAAGCCATGACATTGAGCAAAGACCTGGCCCCAACATGCGCTGACTTACAAACACTTGAACTGCGCTGGGCTCTGGAAGCCGCACGCAACAGGCCTGCCAGAGCAAAAGTCAAGGCTGTGAAAACTCCCTGAGAGCTTCATCGATGGCATCGACTGGATCGGTGGCATCGTTCATGGAAGTCGCTTGACGCAACGTCTTCATCAGCTCCATGGGGTTGGTGACATCCAGCACCGATCCTTTCTTCTTAGATTCCCCAGGAAGGGTGTTGTAGATATCACGATCTTCATTGCGCTCAAGCACATTCGGCTGTGACAGCGTGGTTTGCGCATAAGCCGCTGAGCAGACCGGAAGCAATCCGCTGAAGACAGCGATCGCAAGACCGAACGTCACGCGGAGCGATTGCATGGGATCGAATGCTTGGTTCCGGGGGATGCTAAGGGTCTCCAAACAGGTGGATCAGGGTCTCCGTGCAGATCGCGAGCTGGAATGTCAATTCGATTCGCACGCGTCTGGATCATGTCCTCCGCTGGTTGGAGCAGAGCGGTGTGGATCTGCTGGCCGTTCAAGAGACCAAGGTCGATGATCCGATCTTTCCACTCGAGCCTTTTCGCTCAAGGGGTTATCACGTCAGTTTCCATGGTCAGAAGTCGTACAACGGCGTCGCCCTCATCAGCCGGCATCCCCTTGAAGACGTGCGCTTGGGGTTCATGGGAGAACTGGGATCTGACCCTGAGGCTGAAGAGCTGAGTCAACAGAAAAGAGTGATCAGTGCCCTGGTGGATGGGATCCGGGTGATCAACCTCTACGTGCCCAACGGTTCCAGCCTCAAATCGGATAAGTACGACTACAAACTGAGCTGGATCTCATGCCTCGAAAGGTATCTGCAAGCAGCTCAAACAAGGGATGAGCCACTCTGCGTTGTGGGTGATTTCAACATCGGTCCGGAAGCAAGAGACCTTCCTGACCCCGAGCGTCTCAGCGGCGGAATCATGGCTTCAGATGCCGAACGCAACGCCTTGGCTCAAGCACTTGGGGTTGATCTAAAAGATGCCTTCCGGCTATTCGAATCAGGCAGCGGACACTGGAGCTGGTGGGATTACCGCAGCGGTGCATGGAACCGTGACAGCGGGTGGAGAATTGATCACATCTATCTCAGTTCCGATCTGCAGGAACTCGCCCTTAGCTGCCAAATCGACAAACAGGAACGGGACCGGGAGCAACCCAGTGACCACGCCCCTGTGGTCGTTGACCTCTCTTGGGAGATTGAGGAGGAGTGCGAAGACGATTCAGAGGCCTTCAGCTCTGATTAAGCAGCGTGGTTGGGAGCAAGCTAGTCAGTGGTCCGGTAGTTCGGCCTGGAGCAAGGGTGCAACCCAATTCATGCTCGATCCGTCACAGTCTTAAACAAGCTTTCTTTGAACGTCATGGAACGCCGTACGAAGCTAGGAATCGCCTCAGATCCAGCTCAGACGCTGTTCAGAGATGGCCTGGTCAAAGTCCAAAACACGATGCCGATGCTTGTATCACAAGTTCCGGAATCTCCGCTTCGTACACAGATCAGCCGTTTTGGCACGTTCTTGGGTCAGGATGTGGCACGGTTTGCATCGGCCCTTTGGCATCCGCCCACGTGACAGCACCAAGCTTGAACACCAGTCGCTCCCAGGAGCTCTTCAGTGCCGCCCAGGCTCTGATGCCTGGTGGCGTGAGCTCCCCAGTGCGTGCATTCAAATCTGTGGGTGGCCAGCCGATCGTCTTCGATCGGGTTAAGGGCGCCTACGCCTGGGACGTTGATGACAACAAATACATCGACTACATCGGCAGTTGGGGGCCCGCAATCTGCGGTCACGCCCATCCCGAAGTCATCAGTGCGCTTCAGGAAACGATCGAGAAGGGCACCAGCTTCGGAGCCCCCTGTGCTCTCGAGAACACGTTGGCCGAGATGGTGATCGAAGCCGTTCCCAGCGTGGAGATGGTTCGGTTCGTCAACAGCGGCACAGAAGCCTGCATGGCCGTTCTGCGTCTGATGCGCGCCTTCACAGGTCGCGACAAGGTCATCAAGTTCGAAGGTTGTTACCACGGCCATGCGGACATGTTCCTTGTGAAGGCCGGTTCTGGTGTGGCCACCCTCGGCCTGCCTGACTCACCTGGCGTTCCCCGCAGCACCACAGCCAACACCTTGACCGCGCCATACAACGATCTAGAGGCCGTCAAGCAGCTTTTCGCAGAAAACCCTGATGCCATTTCAGGTGTCATTCTCGAGCCGATCGTCGGCAATGCCGGATTTATCCAGCCCGAGCCCGGTTTCCTTGAGGGTTTGCGTGAACTCACCAAGGAGAACGGAGCACTGCTCGTCTTTGACGAGGTGATGACAGGCTTCCGCATCAGTTATGGCGGAGCCCAGGCACATTTCGGTGTCACCCCTGATCTCACCACGATGGGCAAGGTGATCGGCGGAGGGCTTCCCGTCGGCGCCTACGGCGGCCGACGGGAAATCATGGAGATGGTTGCTCCTGCTGGCCCCATGTACCAAGCGGGCACTCTCAGCGGAAATCCCCTGGCTATGACAGCGGGCATCAAGACACTTGAGCTTTTAAAACAGCCCGGCAGCTACGAAAAGCTCACCGCAACCACGGAGAAATTGGTGGCGGGCATCAAGGAGGCAGCGAGCTCTGCCGGCCTTCCCATCACGAGCGGAAGTGTTAGCGCCATGTTCGGGTTCTTCCTCTGCGAGGGGCCTGTACGCAACTTCGAAGAGGCGAAGGCAACCGACGCTGAACGCTTCGGCAAACTGCACCGCGCCATGTTGGAGCGAGGCGTTTACCTGGCTCCTTCAGCCTTCGAGGCCGGCTTCACTTCCCTGGCCCATTCGGACGCAGACATCGAAGCCACGATTCAGGCGTTCCGCGACAGCTTCGCTGCGATCTCCTGAACTCGAATCAGGCACATACCAGCATCGGCAGGGGGAAACAATTCAGAAAAGCATTGATCGGGCTGACCCTCCTGGTCTCTTCACTGCAGGGCTGTCCCAGCCGCGCAGGACCATTACAGACATGGCTGCAGCTGCCTGAATGGCTCGATCTCAGTATCGACTACATAGCAGAGCCCATGACCGGCATGACCGGTGGAATCAATCCTTCAGCAGCAAGCTGGTATCAGGCTGTGGTGCTCGACCTATCCCTGAGTAGCGGTTTCGGGAAGAGCCAGCAGCAGTGGAGTGAACTGGATCACTGGCAGGTGAATCTGCAGCTGACCAATGATGCCGGCAACCCCGATCTAAATACCGAGCTGGGATCCTCGTTCACACTGCAGACCCTGGTGAATCCAGTGGGGAGCTGGATTACCGAAGCCTCTGTCGTCAGAAATCGCGGAGAGAGTTGGTGGCAAGCCGAGCTAGGTGTGATGTCGCTTGAGCCAGTCATGGCTGGAGAACCAGGCTTTCTGTCTGCTCCTGCCATGGGCAGTTACATCAGCTCAGTACTCAACAACACCTTGAACCTGTTAATCGCGGGAGTACCGATTAATCCCTTCGTGGCACCTGGAGTCAAACTTCAGGCCCATTCAGACTCTCTTGGCTCACTGGAATATGCCTACTTTTACCTAAACCCTCAAACCAGTATTGCGGCAAGCCTTGGGGTTGATCCAGGCGTCCCTGATGTGCAAGGCGGTGTTCAAGCTCTGCAATGGAAAACCAACCCTCTTCAATCCAGGACTGATCTCTCGACAGAGATCAGCATTCCAGAAACCGACGAGAGCGTAATCAGACAGTTACCCCTTCCTGAAGTTCAACTTGGGAGCTATTTCTCATCAACCCGTCTCCTGGTCGACAACGCAAATGAGCTGGGAGAAGGAATCAACCGCGGCATGTACGGCTCGGTTACCTGGCCTCTTGATGTACCAGTCGGCCTGGATAACCGAGTTTGGGCTGGTGGCACCGTCAGCCTCGATCCTTCAAACAACCCTTACCCAACATTCATCTCAGGTGGCTGGCTGAGCCAAGGCATCATTCCTGGCCGACCACTTGATGTACTTGCTCTGGGTTTGGGTCGTACCAGTTTCAGCCCGACCATCAACCCGGGATTGAGCTACGAAGGAACAATCGAATTGAATTACTCGTTTTATGTTTCAGAAATTTTTCAGATCCAACCCGTGATGCAATGGATTATCAATCCAGGTGGTGAGAACAAAGTTCCAGGCATCTGGGCTGGAGGCGTACAGATCAACTTAAGCCTCTAACCCTCAGCGATAGTTCTCAAACTGAAGAGGTACATCAAGCTCATCTTCTTTTGAACGCAACAATTGAATCACCTGCTGAAGATCATCCTTGCTCTTGCCTGTCACTCTTAAGCTCTCTCCTTGAATAGCGACGGTTACCTTTTTGAGCTCATCACGGACGATCTTGCTCATTTTCTTAGCCAGTTCCTGACTCAGTCCTTTCTTCAATTGGACCGTCTGCTGCACACGATTACCACCCACTGTTTCCGCAGGCTGAAAATCGAAGATCTTTAAAGACAAATCTCTCTTTGTCGCCTTAGCCCGCAGAATATCTTCAACTGCTTGAAGGGTCATGTCACTAGCAGTAGTGATCACAACAGCAGTGTCTTCGAGAGCGATCTCGGTACCGGAATCCTTGAGGTCGTAGCGCTGAGAAACGTCCCTACGAACTTGATCAAGCGTATTCACCAACTCCTGACGGTCAAAATCAGAGACCACATCAAATGAATACGAAGCCATTGAACAATCATCGATGGTTGAAGGCTAGCAATGCTCATGAAGCCTCTCTCAGCAGAAGATCTGACAACGGATGAATAGTGATGACATCTTCATCTTCGATCAGCAACTCCTCACCAAACGCTGCTTCAAGACAGGCATGACGAAGGCGAATGCTGACGACTTGGTGGTGCGGTCGGATTGATCGCATCGATCGGCAGTCGATCACTATTGTTTCAACCGCGATTGCCTTAACTGTGTTCATCACGGACCTTCTCACTCGGACGCCAGCTGCGCCCTACGCCTTGTCGCTCGTGTTCTCGGGAGCCGTGGTGATCGCCAGCATCATTCCACTGGGTGCCGCCCGTTCACAGGCGGACTTCACGATGGACGATATGAAGGCTCCAAGGGCCATGTTCGACCGTCTTCCCTCCTGGGGGAAACGGGCAAGCTGGGCCCATCAAAACAGCTTCGAAGCATTTGGCCTGCATGCTCCGGCGGCACTTCTAGCCCTGATCGCCGTGCTGCAAATCGGAGAACTTCAGGGACTTGCCATTCCCGCAGCCTTGGTCCAGCCCATGCTGCGTCTGATTTATCTGCCGGCCTATGTGGCCAACGTGCCTCCCCTGAGAGGACTGTGTTGGGCCGGCGCTCTGCTTTGCACCGGCATCCTCTATATCGAGGGAGTTAGAGCTCTACTGGTTGCCTAACTCTTGCCCTGTTGGAATTGCTTCAAGGCAGCCAGCAGTGATGCAGGTGACTGGGGATCCACCATCAGCACGCTGCCAGCCGGCGAGTCAGCCATGCGCTGGCCCATCGCCATCCAGTCCTCAGCCAGCATCAGCCGAACAGCCTCTTCAGCCTCCGGGCTCTCGGCAAGAGCCTTGGCCATGACGCGTGCCGCTTCGGACTTCGCCTCGGCCATCACACCTTGCTGCTTGGCCTGGCCTTCGGCCTCAAGCAGGATCGCTTCCTTTTGGGCACGAGCATCAAGGACCAGAGCCTCCGCACGACCACGCGCCTCATTCAACTGGGCTTCTTTTTCTCCTTCAGAACGCAGAATTGCAGCGCGCTTCTCACGTTCAGCAGTCATCTGAGCCTCCATGGCCTGCTTGACTCCCGGAGAGGGATTGATATCACGCATTTCAACCCGGGTCACTTTCACTCCCCATGGATCGGTGGCCTCATCAAGCTCCCTCAGCAGAAGCTCATTCACCTCGCTGCGCGTGGTGAAGGTTTGATCCAGATCCAACTTGCCCATCTCGGCACGAATCTGGGTCAACACCAGGTTCACCATCGCTGCCTGCAGATCGTCCACGGCGTAATACGCCTGAGAATGCTCAAGCAATTGCCAATACACCACCGCATCAACCTCGATGGAGACGTTGTCTCGGGTAATGCAGAGCTGGGGCGGAATATCCAGAACCCGTTCCTTGAGTGACTCGTGACTCACCACACGTTCGACCACAGGAATCACGATGGAGAGCCCAGGCTGCAACTCACGGTCGAACTTGCCGAGCCGCTCGACGAGCCGCGATCGGCCACCGCTGGTGACCTTGACACTGCCACTGCCCAAAAGTGCGATCAGGATCAATGCAGGCAGGCTCAGCAGCGCTTCCATGACGAAAAAGATGTCTAATGCGACGTTAGTCCCCAAAGTAAGGAGAACAAGCCACCAGACATGCCACCTCTCTGGAGTCCTTTGATCTGGTTGCTAGTGGCCGGCGTGCTGCTGGTCGTCGAACTGGTGCAACCCAGTTTTGATGGCTTGATGTTCGCCGTCTTCGCCGGACTTGTCGTGTCGGTGCTGACAGCCTTGCTGCCCCTGCAAGTCTGGATTCAGATCATCTTGTTCAGTGTCATCACAGTGCTGGGGACGCTTTGGCTGAGCCGCTGGTCTGCCCAACGCAATCCAAGACCTGGACGTCGAAGACTGAAAGACAACACAGCCGAAGTACTGGGCACGATTGAGCCCGGAGGAGAAGGCAGGGTTCGCTGGCAGGGCCAGAGCTGGGCGGCTAGTTCACTGGATGTGGAAGCCCCCCTACAGGCTGGAGAACGCGTACTCGTGATTAGCAGAGAAGGAACCCAACTTCAGGTTCTGCCGAGCCCACCTTTGCCCTGAATGTCAGTCGAAAAACAGGAGGCTGACAACCTTCCCCATATCCTCGGCACTGCGACAGCTGGCAAGAAGTGTCTCGCTGTCATGAAAAGCCAAACAAATCAGTTGATCACAACGACTGATGATGTCCTGATTGCAGAGGCTGCTGGCCAAAGGCAGAGGCAGATCGTCGTGCTCTGGCTTCTCAATCAGATGCAAAACAGTCTCTAATTGATCACGGATCTCAGGGCCCTGACGACTCAAACTCTGCGGCAGAAGCACTGTGAGCTTCGAGGCATCAACAGCCAGAACACCTCGAATCACCGCTGCATTAACCCCCTGCGCACCTGAAGTCACGAGAGAGTGGCCCTCCTGCGCAAGCGATCGGGCGATCAGCTCAATCAGATGGATGGCGACTACAGGAACATGACGACTACCGAGGATGGCAATCCTCCGCGCTCCCTGGTCTTGGAGCAAAGCCAATTCCTGCGCAAGGGTGTCCACCCTGTCCAGTGCAGGAAGATCAAGGGATCGGCTCAATGACTACCTGCGAGCGTTCCTAGAAGCTAGCAGCGGTGAACCCTGTCGGGACCATCACTTTGAGCCGATCGCCAGGTGTTCGAGTCCCACGGCGCTGAGCAAGTCCGCTAAGCGGCAGTGTTCCTCCACCAAGCGGAAGGCGTAAGTCGCCTTCACCGCCTCATGCAGACGCACGTGGCCGAACGCCTGTTCGATCACTTCAACGGTCCCGAGTGTGTCCTGCTCGACCTTGAGCAATGGCACCTCCAGTTCATCCGCTCTGCTGATCAACTGAGGAAGCGGATCTCCGGCACCCGTCAAAATCAAACACTGAGTGGATGCCTCCAGGGCTGCCAGCTGAATATCGGTGCGATCTGCTCCGGTCACGACAGCCATATTGCGGCGGCGGCGGAAGAACTCCATCGCTGAGTTCACATTCATTGCCCCGATGCTGAGGGTCTCGACCAACAGGTCGAGTTTCTCGCTGCAGCAGATCACCCGCGCATCGAGCCGACGCACGAGTTCTCCAACCGTGACACTGCGCAGCAGTGGCGAGCGGGGCATTACACCGAACACCTGAATGCCAAGCGCCTGGAGAGAGGGCACAACATCACGTTCCAGGCTTTCCACATCATCCGGAGTCACTGCATTGAGCACCACCCCGCGCAATCGGTCACCAAGCTGCTGACTGGCAGCCAGCAACGCATCGACGCTGCGACTGTCTTCCCAGAGATGCACGAGCACCACTGGTGCATCGAGGTCGCGGGCCAGTTGGACCAGACTCAGCCCATAGAGCAAACCCTCATGGAGATTGCCCGCGGCTTCCAACAGGGTGACAGAACTCTCCGTCTGCCGAAGACTGGACCGAAGCTGTTCAAGCCCCTCACCGGCCGCCAAGGTTCCCTTCGACAGCCGTTGCTGTGCAGTATCGGGAGACAGCAGATGCAGAGAAGGGATCAGGTCCTGATGGGGCAACCCGAGGGTCTCTCCAACGAAACGGACATCGTCATCGATCAAGGGTGAAGGCAGCGTTCCTTGATCGGACTCCCAGTCAAGGCTGGTAGCAAGCGGTTTTCCGAACAGGACACGAATGCCCACCGAGCGCAGATGCCGTGCAATCCCAAGGACTAAGGCGGACTTACCGCTGAAGGGTTCACAGGATCCGATCAGCAGCGTTGAGCCCATCCGGGAGATCTGAGATTGGTGCTTACAATTTAAGGGGAACCATCCCCGGCAATCTGCTCAAGCAACAACCACTGCCAGAAGCTATTCGGGAGATCCTGACGGCCAGCTTCCACAGCTTGCATTAGCCAATCCAACAGTTGATGTGCAGGGCACTCAAAGGGATACCGCTGATCAACTCGGTCCTGAAATTGCAACTCACAGCGACA
This sequence comes from Synechococcus sp. BIOS-U3-1, assembly GCF_014279975.1. Lineage (NCBI taxonomy): Bacteria > Bacillati > Cyanobacteriota > Cyanophyceae > Synechococcales > Synechococcaceae > Synechococcus > Synechococcus sp. BIOS-U3-1. The sequence continues at coordinate 1,924,858 of NZ_CP047936.1, forward strand.
GGCCTGCAAGGGGGCATTGGCAGGGCTCCAGCTCAGCAGGTATCGATGGGGCTGAGCATCACTACGGGCGCGCTCGCCTCCGAACTTGCCCAGAGGCAATTGTTCAAGAGCAAGTCGCAGGGCATGCTCTCTCCGAAGCCCTCCGCAGTAAGGAGCGAATAGCGCCAGTTGAGCGTCACCGGACGGACTGGACAACGTCATACCGTCGAGCTGTTCCAAGCATGCACCAGTTCACCGCCATGGCCAAACTTGTGCCGAGGACCTCCGACGCCAGCTCCGTGGCAGAGACCTGGGCAGGTCGAAGAGTGGGAATCACAGGCGCAGGAGGTGCACTGGGTCGCTCACTCACGCGCAGGCTCAGACAAAGGGGCGCCTGGGTCATTGCCCTGAGTCATCGTCCCAAGCCGAGGGAACTGGACAGCTCGGTCGGGCCCCAGGAGTGGGTCTGCTGGAGCTGCGGAAAGGAAGATGAGCTTGATTCCACATTGAGTCGTCTCGATGTGCTCGTGCTCAACCACGGCATCAACCCGGGTGGCGATCAGAGCCCCAAGAGCCTGAACCAGGCCCTTGAGGTCAATGCCCTCAGCCAATGGAGGCTCTTACAGCGGTTTGAGCAGCTGGAGAGAGACCTCAAGCAACCGGCACAGCCGCCGGAGCTATGGGTAAACACATCGGAGGCTGAAATCCAACCTGCACTAAGCCCTGCTTATGAGCTGAGCAAGCGCCTAATTGGCCAGCTCGTCAGCCTGCGCTGGAGTGCACCACGTGAAGAGCGAAACAAGCTTCCGAAGCTTCGCAAGCTTGTGCTCGGCCCATTCCGTTCTGAACTCAATCCAATTGGTCTGATGTCAGCGGATTTCGTGTCAAGTCAAATCCTTTGGCAAGCCGACCGAGGCCTGCCTCTGATCATCGTCACCCCTAATCCGCTCACCTTGCTAGCGATGCCTCTCATCGAGCTGGGGCGTTTGGCCTACAACAAAATTTTATGGATTAATCACCACGATCGGTGAGGATCTCGCATCCATCGGAGGTCACGACAATCGTGTGTTCCCACTGCGCTGAAAGGCTGCCGTCGCGAGTCACCACAGTCCAGCGATCTCTGAGCGTTCGACAGGCATTGCTGCCGGCATTCAGGATCGGTTCCACCGCCAGGGTCATGCCAGGACGCAGTTTGACGTTCGGCAGAACGTCAGTGCGAAAGTTGAACACGGACGGTTCTTCGTGGAGATTGCGACCTACTCCGTGACCGGTGTAGTCCTCCACCACACTGAATCCACCTTCATGGACGCGATCCTCCACGGCACCAGCGATATCGAGCAACGTGTTACCCGAGCGGATCTGTGCCAGTCCTGCCATCAGTGACTCTTGAGCCACTTTGCTGAGGGCGGCCGCCTGATCACTCACCTCACCAACACAAATGGTGACGCAACTGTCGCCGTGATAACCCTCAAAAAATGCACCTGTGTCCACCTTGAGCAAATCCCCGGCATGAATCACTTTTTTGCTGTTGGGGATGCCGTGAACCACCTCGTCGTTGATGCTTGAGCAGATGCTGGCGGGGAATCCGTGATAGCCCTTGAAACTTGGGGTTGCACCCATTTCCCTGATGCGTCGCTCGGCATAAGCATCCAGATCGGCAGTGGTTTGGCCGGGCTCAACCATTTCCATGATTTCCCGAAGCACAGTCGCCACAATGCGACTGGCCTTAGCCATGATTTTCAGCTCTCTCGCGGATTTGATTTCCACTCCCCGACGCTTCTGAATGCGCGGACCCGTGGCGGTCACACTGCCGGCGTTGGTCGAGGCGAGCAGATCAGCGAACAAGTTCATCGGTGATTTCTTCGGGCAGTCCCGACGTCCTGCTGTCACGCTATCAATGGTGACGAGCTAATGCTGGTGGCTCTCTGGATGGCACGACTGCGGCGCTGGCACAGCAGAGTGGCGCCCTTAGTACTTCTACCGTTGATGACCACGGTCATCACTGGTCTGAGCTATCGGCTAGCGCGCGACTGGTTTGGCATGAGTCGCGACAGCGCTCACTGGCTGATGAGCCTGCATGAGGGTGAATGGCTAGGACCGCAGCTTGAACCTTTGGTGGTTGTCCTCAACGCGCTGGGCGTGCTCTGGATGTTGATCACGGGCGGAGGAATGATGGTGCAGTCCTGGAGAAACGCCTGGAAGAAGCGCGGAGTCGACGGTGAGTCGAGGGGGTAAGCTGGTTGTTTGGCGTGATTACCCGGAGCTGGGATGGCAGCGGACCAGAAAGACACATCTGCACAAGACAATGCAGATGTCACAAGCACTGAGAACGAGTCCCCGAAGACTGCTGCTCCAGCCGCCAAGGCTGACCGCCTCAACCCTGCTGATCTAATCAGAGAGTTTGAGAAAGCGCAGCAGAAAACAGATCTTCCCGATATTTACGTGGGAGACACAGTTCGCGTTGGCGTTCGCATCAGCGAGGGCAATAAGGAGCGTGTTCAGCCCTACGAGGGGGTGGTGATCGCCAAGCGTCACGGCGGGGTGAATCAGACCATCACTGTTCGCCGCATTTTTCAAGGGATTGGCGTTGAAAGAGTGTTTATGCTGCATAGTCCCCAAGTGGCCTCCATCAAGGTGGAGCGCCGCGGTAAGGTACGGCGGGCGAAGCTTTTCTATCTGCGGGAACGGGTGGGCAAGGCCACCCGCGTGAAGCAGCGCTTCGACCGCTGAGGCTTAGGTCTCGTTCATTTCAATGCCATTGCTTAAGTGATGGTCGAGGGGTCCATCGCCTTGCGCCGTTAGTTCAGTTGGTAGAACGCAGGTCTCCAAAACCTGATGTCGGGGGTTCAAGTCCTCCACGGCGCGTCCGATGGCCCTTTCTGCAGTTTCCTAGATTTCGAGCATGGAGTTGGATCTTCAACCTGGTGATGTGGTCAAGGTCCTCGAATCAGCCGCCCTCGGCTGGGTTCGTGCCCGTGTGATTCGTGTCAAATCCGGAGGACGTGTGGTCGTGCAGAGCGATCAAGGTCGTGAATTTACGGCCCGTGGCAACCAAGTTCGTCTGATCGAGCCTGCAGGCTTCCGTCCCTGAACAAGCTGAATTCGTCCCGTCATGGGATCACCATCGCCGGTGGCTGTAGCCGCCGGTTTTTTATGCCTTCCTTAAAGCGCTGTCACAGAGAACACTTGTAGGTTCTGAAGTCAAGTTGTTCAGAACCCGAGCAGCGCGTGTATTGACGGAGGGCAGGGCAACAGTCGATACTTTCGATGTCGCGCGAGCGACGCAGATCAGATTCCAACGGACGAGCACCGTCGATCTGAATCCGATCTGGGACCGTAGTTCAACCGGTTAGAGCACCGCCCTGTCACGGCGGAAGTTGCGGGTTCGAATCCCGTCGGTCCCGTTCTTCATCCCGAGCCACACCATGGTGCGTGTTCGTCTGGCCCCAAGTCCAACGGGCACTCTCCATATTGGAACGGCAAGAACAGCAGTTTTCAACTGGTTGTTCGCCCGACACCAAAAGGGTCAGTTCCTGCTGAGAATTGAGGACACTGACAAAGAACGTTCCAAGCCGGAGTTCACTACCAACATCCTTGATGGCCTCGCTTGGCTAGGAATCGACTGGGATGAAGATCCCACTATTCAGAGCGAGCGGGTACACGAGCATCGTTCTGCCATCCAGTTGCTGCTCGACCGAGGCCTCGCCTACCGCTGTTACGCCAATGAAGAGGAGCTCGCAGCAATGCGAGAACTCCAGAAAGCGGAGAACAAAGCACCTCGCTACGACAACCGACACAGGCACCTCACAGCCGAGCAGGAAGCATCGTTCAAAGCCGAGGGCCGTGAGGCGGTGATCCGCTTCCGAATCGATGACAGTGAGGAGATCCACTGGCGCGACCTTGTGCGTGGACCGATGCAGTGGCGCGGAGCCGATCTCGGTGGTGACATGGTGATTGCCCGACGCGCTCCCAACGACCAGATCGGGGACCCTCTTTACAACCTTGTAGTGGTGGTCGATGACGCGGCCATGGACATCACACATGTCATCCGCGGCGAAGACCACATCGCCAACACCGCCAAGCAACTCCTGCTGTACCAGGCTCTTGAGCTGACCGCGCCGGTCTTTGCCCACACCCCGCTGATCCTCAATGCTGAGGGGCGCAAACTCTCGAAGCGAGACGGCGTCACATCGATCAACGATTTCCGTTCCATGGGGTACACGGCCGAGGCGATCGCCAACTACATGACCCTCCTGGGCTGGTCCGTTCCCGAAGGAATGGAGGAACGCTTCACCCTCACGCAGGCCGCTGAAGTGTTCAGCTTCGATCGGGTGAACAAAGCCGGTGCGCGTTTCGACTGGGACAAGCTCAACTGGCTCAATGCCCAGGTTCTGCATGGCCTCACACCGCAGCAACTGCTGAATGAAATCTCGCCGCTCTGGCGCGAACAGGGATGGAGCCTGCCTGAGGACGTGAGCTGGAGCCTGGCCTTATGCGAACTACTCGGACCATCACTCACCTTGCTGAAAGACGGCATTGACCAGGCACAACCCTTTTTTGTCTGCCCTGAGCTTGAGGACGATGGCCTCAAGCAACTGGAGTTGGAAGGAGCCCGGGGCGCAATCGGTCAGCTGGTGGAATCCCTCGAGAGTGATCCATGGGACGGCGGTGACATCGCAGAGGCTCAGTCCTTGCTTGCCGGGGCCGCGAACAAAGCCGGTGTGAAAAAGGGCGTTCTGATGAAATCCTTGCGCGCAGGTCTGCTCGGCCGTCTCCAGGGACCGGATCTGATCACAACCTGGTCATTGTTGGCCAGGGTCGGGCAGGACCTGCCCCGCCTGAAGCGCTGTCTCACCTGACTCTTCAGGCTCGACTTGAATCAGACCTAAAACACGCGCCAGGGGCTGGGCCGTCAGTCCCTGAAATCCCACTGTCATCAGGATCGTCAGAAACACGAGGCCCTGAAGTCGACCAGCTCCGAGGATCCCCGCCTGCTCAAGACGGATTGAAAACAGGGAAGCCACGGCGGCCGTGACAATGCCCCGCGGCGCTAGCCATCCCATGAAGAGGCGTTGACGCCAGTCAAGAGGCAATCCGATTGTGGCCACGCCCACTGCCGCTGGACGCACCAGCAGCATCAGCGCCAGAACACAGCTGACGCCACCCCATCCGAGCGGACTCAGTTCAGCCCACGAGACATCAGCAGCCAGCAGCGGGAAAAGCATCGTGATTGCCAATCTCGCCAGCTCGCGGATCAACTCATCCAGCTGAGCCGCCTGCGTTGAAGGACGACGGCCAACCACAACGCCTGCAGCAACCGATGCCGGCAGACCGGATTCGGGAAGCAGCCATTCGCAAATGGCAAACATGAGAAACAGAACGCCAAGGGTCAGCTGCAGCCTTAAGCCCACGGCCTGCTCCGAAGGCAGACGTCTCAACAGCTCAGCAAGCAGCCATCCAACAGCAACTCCGATCAGCACTCCACCTCCGAGGCGAGACAGCAGGCCAATCGCAAGACCTCTCCAGCCGTAGAGATCGCCAAGCAGCAGCTCGAGCAGCAGCAGGGCCAGAACGGCTCCCACAGGTTCGAGCACCAGTCCCTCCGCTTCGAGCACATCTCCGAGCGGAGGAGCCAGGCGAATCTGTTGCACGATCGGCGTGACCACCGTTGGTCCCGTTCCCAGCACGATGGCGCTGTAAACAGCAGCCACGGACCATCCCAGTCCAGCCAGCCAATGCGCTGCCAGGATTCCAGCGCCCAGCGACAGCAACAAACGCAGTACGGAGATCCGCAGCACGGTTGCCTTGATGGTGTCACCGGGCAAGCGCAGATTCAGCCCTCCATCAAACAGAACGAGACTGACAAGCAGGCCAACGGTTGTCTCAAGCCCCTCTCCCAGGTCCAAAGGCTCCACAAGGCCAAGACCGGATCGTCCGATCAATAGACCAGACAACAGCAATAGAACCACCCCTGGCAGTCCTGAAATGGCCGCAAGCAATCGAGCTCCGGCGCCGGCAAACACCGTGATGCCCCAAAGCAGTCCGAGCCTGTCAGGCGTCATCGATGGATGCGAATTGCGGTTCTACACGCACGCCGATGACTGCTTCGGGGCGAATCACCAGATATTCCCCTTCGAGATCCCCGAGTGGGATATTCACGAAGGTCTGACCACTCCCGCCGCTGACCAGACCCTGATACCACTCCTGAAACGTCTCAAGAGTCGGGAAATGCACCATCTCTGTTTGACCTCCCGAGAGATGAAGCAAAATCTTGTAGCGGCGAGGGCTGCGTGTCATCAGCGAACCGTACAGGCCCAGGGGAAAAGCCGGCTCCCTGCAGCCACATAGAGCGGGTGACGAGGTTGACCGCTCCGTGTTGTGCCAATCACCAGTGGGGGAGCCCCCTGAAAACGCAGAGCTAGAGCAGTGGCGAGCATCGTCACCACCTGATCGTCACGGCGATACAGGGAGCCTGCCTCACCCCACCCCAACCAGAGGTCGCAGGCAGGTGAGCGAGACCAGCTCTGAAACCAGCTATTCAGCACTGGGTCGGTGTCCAGCCCCACAGAATCATCGCAACGACGCAAAGCCCTTGGGGATGGAGAGATCCTTCCGAACACATTGAGAACCACCAGCTGGTGATAGCCCCAGTCCCGAGCGAAACCCTGAAGTCGCCTCAGGGTGGGGTCATCACGACCAGCATCGGCCAGGGAAGGATTGAGACCGACAAACAGAAGCAGCTTGCAGGGATCATCCCGCGACGGCATGCGGATTGAACGACGCAGCATCCAGCGGTAATGGCCGCAAGGGCTGAAAGCGGCATCAGCCGTTGAGTAAAGCAAGTGCTGCTTCAAGAATCCTGCCGCTAGCTCGACCATCTCCGAAGGGGTTCACCGCCCGAGCCATTTGCTCATAAGCCTTGGGATCATCGAGAAGGCGTGAAGCCTCACGAGCAATGGAATCACTGTCTGTCCCGACCAACCGTGCTGTACCGGACTCCACAGCTTCTGGACGCTCAGTCGTGCGACGCAACACCAGGACCGGCTTCCCAAGCGCTGGAGCTTCCTCCTGGAGTCCACCGGAATCGGTAAGCAGCAGGGTGCATCCCTTCATCGCAGCGACCAGGCGGTCATAGTCAAGGGGCTCGCTGAGGACGACACGGGGATGATCGCCAAGCAGAGCACGCAATGGCTCCCGAACCGTCGGATTGCGGTGCAGTGGCAGCAGCAGGACGGTATCAGGATGGCCGTCAAGCACCTGAAGCATGCCCGCAGCGATGTTGCTCAGCCGCTCTCCCCAATTCTCCCGGCGATGAACCGTGGCGAGAACCACGCGCTGGTTGGCCCAATCGATGGGCAGATCAGACAGAACAGGAGCCCGCTCAGCCATATGCAAGAGCGCATCGATGACCGTGTTGCCGGTGACCATTACACGACCGACCACACCGGAAGCCTTCAGGTTGGCTTCCGAGCGCTCGGTGGGAGCGAAATGCAACTGGGCAACCTGAGAGATCAAACGGCGGTTGGCCTCCTCTGGGAAAGGGTCTAAGAGATTGTCCGTTCGTAAACCGGCCTCCACATGGCCAACAGGGATCTGCTCATAAAATGCAGCGAGCGCAGCGGCAAAAGCTGTTGTGGTGTCTCCCTGCACCAGCACCAAGCCTGGAGGGAAAGCCTGGAAGTCATCTCGCAGGCCCTGAAGAGCCGCGCAGGTCACGTGGGTAAGGGTTTGGCGCGGCGCCATCAAATCAAGATCGTGATCGGCCTTTAACGCAAAGAGGTCCATCACCTGAGTGACCATCTCACGATGCTGTCCAGTCAGAACAACCCTCGTCTCGAGAGCTGAACAGGCCTGGAATTCCTGGATGACGGGGGCAAGCTTGATGGCTTCCGGGCGGGTGCCAAGCACAATGGTGACGCGGGGCCTGGCAGCCATAAACCGTGGGTTGGTGGCGGAATCTTAAGCGGGTTTCATCAACCTCCCAGCAAGCCTTCACTTGCCAGCAGTCCAGCGATGGCGAAGCTGATACGAGAGGACATCGAGCAGCGTGAGTCAACCGATCTTTCCACCGGGATTCCCATCAGGCGCGGTAACGCCAAGCCGCCATGCCCCATCGGTTGAAGAGCCACTCCGATCGATGACTGAGCCGACTCCGAGTCTGGAAAAAATCGTTCGCATCGCCCATGAGCACGGGCATTCCGATGTCCATCTCGGAGTCGGCGAGGCACCCAGATACAGAGACCGCGGCGAAATGCTGTTAACCGATTGGCCGTTAACGACCCATCAGGTCTTTCATGGATGGCTTCGGGAAATCCTCTCCCCGCAGCAGATCGACGATTTCAATCGCAGTAAGGAATTCGACGGGTCCCATGCATTCCCTTTCGTTCGTGTGCGCATCAACCTTCTGGACTCCCTGCTGGGCCCAGCGATGGTGCTGCGACTGATCCCACAGACGATTCTCACGCTTGAGCAACTGCAGTTGCCGGATGTTCTCCAGGATCTGTCTTCAAAACCAAAGGGACTGGTGCTGGTCACGGGACCAACAGGGTCCGGGAAAAGCACGACCCTGGCCGCCATGATCGACTGGATCAATCGTCATCAGACACGCCATATCCTCACCATTGAGGACCCTGTGGAGTTTGTTCACGCCAGCCAGCGATCACTGATCCGACATCGGGAGGTGGGAATTCACACTCTGAAATTCCACAATGCCCTCAGAGCGGCACTTCGGGAGGATCCCGATGTCATCCTGGTGGGTGAAATCCGCGACCGGGAAACCTTGAGCACAGCCCTCGAGGCCTCCCAGACAGGTCATCTGGTGTTTGGAACGCTGCACACGAATTCGGCTGTCAAAACAGTCGAAAGAGTGCTCGGTCTATTCGCTCCGGAAAACCAGGAAAGTATCCGCCGCTCACTGTCTGAATCACTCCTTGGCGTGATTTCTCAGGGATTAATCCGAACCACCGATGGCAGGCGTGCCGCCTATCACGACATTTTGGTGAACAACGAAGCCTGTAAGGACTACATCCAGCGAGGAGCCCTGGATGAGGTGGAGGAGATCATGGAACGCAGTGAATTCGATGGAATGATCACCACAAATCAATCACTGTTGAAACTCCTCGAGAGCGGACGAATCGAAACCAGAGATGCATTGGCAGTCAGTCCGAGACCGAATGAACTCGATCAGGCTTTACGAGGAAGAAGTGGAGTCTGAATCCGTTGACGTCAGGCAACCGGGGCGCTTGCAGCGGAAACCCGGATCACAAACAGAATTCCGAGCGACACAGACAAACCGAGCATCGCCAGGCGTCCATTCCAGATTTCTGCCTGAGGAGTAAACCCTCTACGCCAGGCATTGAGTTCTCTGGAATCCACCTCTTCAACGTTGTTCGGCTGGCGCGTCTCGGCCTTGATCGACATCACCGGGTTGCAAGTCGCGACACCCTATGCACTGAATCTCAGAAAGGCGGATTCGATTGATACAGAGGTGCGCAGTTTTCGAGAGCCCAGCGTGCTGAAACACCTAAAGCTAAAGAACTGGAAATGGATTCACACGTCAACCGATCAAGGGCAGCAGCACCCACCATCGCTGCGTTATCGGTGCAGTAGCTCAGGGGTGCCAGGTGCACATCAACCCCCTGTTCAGCTCCTTTTGCATGCATGCATTGACGCAACCGTTGATTGGCCGCTACCCCACCAACCATGACCAATGTCGACAGGCGGAGATCAGAACAGCATCGGAGGCTGCGCTCGACCAGCACATCCACAACGACTTGCTGGAAGCTGGCAGCCAGATCAGCCAGGGGTAGTGGCTCTTTCCAAGTCCGACAAGCCTCCACCTGACGAAGCATTGCGGTTTTTAGACCACTGAATGAAAAGTCGTAGGGGTAAAAACCCCCTCCGGGTTTTGAGACACGCCCTTTTGGCAACAGGAAACGGGTCACATCACCCTCAACGGCCGCAGCCTGGATCGCGGGGCCTCCCGGGTACTCAAGTCCCAACAGACGAGCCACCTTGTCAAAGGCTTCTCCAGCCGCATCATCATGACTGCGTCCGAAACGCTCCAGCGCTCCTGTTGCATCGACGCGAATCAATTCCGTATGCCCACCGCTGACGAGCAGAACGAGGTAAGGAGGTTCTGGAGGGGACAAAGCCAGCCGAACCGAAGCCAGATGGGCTTCGAGATGGTGAATAGCGATGAAAGGTCGGTTGTGAAGCGCCGCCAAAGTACGACCCGTCACGGAACCCACCATCAGGGCCCCAACGAGACCTGGGGTGACAGTGGCAGCCACGGCATCCAGATCGCTGATCGGCAGTCCGGCATCACTGAGCGCCTGATCGATCAAATGAGGAAGTGCCTCCACATGCCTGCGTGAGGCGATCTCGGGCACCACACCGCCCCATTGGGCATGCTCCTCGATTTGAGACGCAATCCGGTGCGACAGCACCTGCAGGCGACCATCGCTGTGCTCTACAACAGCCGCAGCAGACTCGTCACAACTTGTTTCGAGGGCTAGGACCTTGGCCATGCAGGTCAACAGCCTCCACTACTGTCAATTTGATACATCCTGCCTCTCCAGGGCAGGTTCGACAGGAACCGTTCCGATGCGTCGTTTCTTCGCCCTCGCGCTTTCGGCCCTGCTGGTCTTCGGTTTTGCACCGGCCGCCAGAGCTGATGTTGCGGGCCTGACTCCCTGTTCTGAAAGTGCACGCTTCCAGCAACGTGCCAGCGCAGCATCAACTCCACAGGCCATCGCCCGCTTCAAGATGTACAGCAAGGCCTCCTGTGGCGAGGACGGTCTCCCCCATCTGATCGTTGACGGCCGCTGGAACCATGCTGGTGATTTCGTACTCCCGGGACTGATGTTCCTCTACATCACTGGAACGATTGGCTGGGCAGGGCGCGACTATCTCAAGGCCATTCGCGGTCGCAAAGATCAGAACATGCTGGAGATTCAGCTGGATCTGAAGCTTGCATTGAATTCAGTAGTCAAGGCAGCGACATGGCCTGTCGCCGCCATTGCAGAGTTCAATAGTGGCAAGCTGACTGAAAGTGATTCGAAAATCACAGTTTCACCCCGCTGACCAGAAAGTTTCTCCTTCTCACTGTCCAACGATGAAAAAATTTCTCTCCACAGCACCAGTGGTCGCAGCCATTTGGTTCACATTGACTGCAGGAATCCTGATCGAGTGGAACAGATTCTTCCCGGACCTGCTGTTCCACCCGCTCTAACTCGCTCAAGCATCGGCAAGCCCCATTAACCGCTCAACATCACCGAGAGCGGTTTCAAGGTCATCATTGATGACAACAGCATCAAATTCTTGCTGTGCTTCGAGTTCAGCCCTGGCGCGATCCAGCCGCTTCACGATTGCGGCTTCTGCGTCAGTGCCGCGGCCTCTGATCCTTTGTTCAAGCTCTCCAAAACTTGGTGGTGCGAGAAAAATCTGCAGAGCATCAGGAAAACTGCAACGCACCTGGCGAGCACCCTCGAGTTCGATTTCAAGCAAGACGGGAGTTCCCGCCTCAAGCTTGTCCAAGACTGGTCGCTTGGGAGTTCCGTAGCAATTTCCTGCGAATTCAGCCCACTCCAGCAATCCTCCTTCGCTGACCAGTCGGTCAAACGATTCACGCGAATGGAAGAAGTAATGAACTCCATCTTGTTCACCCTCTCGAGGAGCACGAGTGGTGGCGGAAACAGAAAGCCAGAGCTGGGGATGGCGCTCAAGTAGGCGTGTCACCAGAGTCCCCTTGCCAACGCCGCTGGGGCCAGTCAGCAAAGCGAGCCTGGCGCGGAAATCGGTCGTTGCCATGACTTGTGTGCGGTCACGCAGCAGGGTAGGAAGGCACCCCAGTCGAAAGGCCACCGGATAGCGATGGCGAACAGCACGCTTCAGGTGATGGACCTCACCAGCCTTCGGGCGGTGCTGGTGGATCTGCGAGCACAGATCATTCCAAGTCGCTTTGAAAAGGCACAACAACCAAATCCACAGAGCCTGCAGCTGGGCTTCCGCACCCTCACAGGGATGGTCTGGCTGGAACTCAGCTGGCAAGCCGATGCCGCCAGACTGGTTCAGATTCCTTCTCCAAGCCGGATCGGAAGTGGAAGCACGCTGGCACAGCAAATTCAGCACGGCCTGAAACAACTTGCCCTGGTGGAACTAGAGCAGCGAGACTTTGAGCGAGTTGTGCTACTTCACTTCGCGCCACGCCCAGGCGAGCCGAGCGTGCGGACTTTGGTTCTGGAGCTCATGGGCCGCCACAGCAATGTGCTGCTGCTGGATGACCAGGAACGGATCACCGCCATTGCCAGGCAGGTCAGGCAGCACCAGTCACGAGTCCGTCCGCTGAGCAGTGGGGATCCCTACATCCCACCGCCATCACTGCAGAGCCTGCCACCAAGCCGCGAGGAACCCTTCGCACAATGGAAACGCAGACTGACACTGCTGCCGGTCGATTTGGGGAAAGCACTGCGGGACACCTATCAGGGCATCAGCCCAGCGCTTACCAGGCAACTCATCAACTTTCCCGCGAGTGATGAGGCGCCGCTGCCGCTCTCAGCCAGCACTCCTGTCCAGCAGATCAGCGACAACCAATGGCTGCTTCTTCATAGGCGTTGGACGCAATGGCTGAACCATCTCAGTTGTGGCGAATTCATCCTTCACCTGGATGAGGCAGGCGGCTACCGCGTCTGGAATGATCCTGCTGACTCAGCAAGCAACAGCGAATCACTCAGTCTTCGTTTAGGGCTGTATTACCGGAACCATCTCAACCAGCGACAACTCCTGAAAGAGAGCCTTGAACTGCAACAGCTTCTGGAACAAAGCCGACAACGAGAACAGGCCCAGCGCATCGAGCAGGTCGAGCGACTGAATGCCACTGGGGGTGCCGATGATCTGCAACATCAGGGGGATGCAATTCTTTGTCAGGCCGCTCCTAATAAAGAAAGTATTGACCAGGCGCAGAAGCTTTACCAGCGCGCGAAGCGACTGCGACGATCTATTCCCTTAATCGAAGAGCGACTGGTCCATCACGATCAACGTCTTGCGCTGATTGAAGGCAGCGCAAGCTTCCTGACAGACTTAATCCAGGCGGACTGGGACGATGCCGAGGATCGCAACCGACAACTGCGTGAGCTGAAGCTCGAACTGGAGGATCTGCTGACCCCTCGGCGTCGCCGTCGCCGCAGCGGTCCGCCTCCTGGGCAACCTCAACCCCTAGAGATCCGCTCCCAGCATGGCTTGGTGATTCAAGTAGGACGCAATCACCGCCAGAACGAGTGGATCAGTCTGCGTCAGGCTCGTGCAGGGGATCTTTGGTTCCATGCACAGGAGTGCCCAGGAAGCCATGTGGTGCTGAAGGCTTCGGCAGCGGCCGCTTCGGAACAGGACCTTCAACTTGCGGCAGACCTAGCGGCCTGGTTCAGCCGGGCGAAGGGAAATCGACATGTGCCTGTGGTGATGACTGGCGTGGAACATCTGCAGAGAATCCCCGGCACAGCACCAGGAACCGTGAGACATCGCCAAGCCGAGCTGGTTTGGGCGGAACCAGACCGTGCACACAGAAACCTTGAAGCTCGGAACCCCCTAGCCTGACGCCAGTCCACTGCTCACTCACCTCTGACGCCGATCACGCCTGAAGAGTCCCCGAAGCTGTCACCACCCCCGCCGATCCGGATCGGAGTTCAGGGCGGCCCTCCCAACGACGTGGAAATGCCTCTGGTTGATCATCTGGAGGAACTGCGTCAAAGAGTGCTGCGCAGCCTTGTGGCCGTGGTTGTCTGCGCATTGGCCTGCCTTCTGGCGGTGCGTCCACTAGTCAGAATTCTCGAAGAACCTGCGGGCTCGATTCGTTTCCTGCAACTGGCCCCAGGCGAATTTTTATTCGTGTCTTTCAAAGTTGCTGGTTACGCAGGACTCACGCTGGCACTTCCTTACGTGCTCTATCAGGGGCTTGCTTTTGTTTTGCCAGGCCTGACTCGAGGAGAGCGCCGACTGATTGCACCTTCGGTGGCGGGATCAGCCGTTCTATTCATGGCAGGCCTTGGATTTGCCTGGTGGGCTCTGGTGCCTGCGGCGCTGAATTTTCTCGTTAGTTACGGCGCCGATGTTGTGGAGCCCATCTGGTCGATTGAACGCTATCTGGACTTCGTTCTTTTGCTCATGCTGTCAACAGGACTGGCCTTTCAGCTTCCTGTTCTGCAGCTTCTTCTTGGAGTTTTCGGACTGGTCAACTGGCAACGCATGCTCTCCGCATGGCGTTGGGTCGTGTTGATCTCGGCCCTGGCCGGTGCTGTGCTCACTCCCTCCACTGACCCGGTCACCATGTTGCTGCTGGCAGGGGCAATCACAGCTCTTTATTTAATTGGAGTGCTGCTTGTCGCAGCGGTTCAGCAGTTCAAAGAAGAAACTCCTCCAGAGTCCCCTCCCCCTGCAGCTGCAGACTGAGGGCTTTGCCGAGTCGTGGCTTATCCCGGGTTGTGAGCAACCAGTCCCGAACAGCCTCCGCTTCCCCCAGTCTGTTGACAATTTCCAAAACTTCGGCGATGTGAGCCCTGTAATCGGGCTCATCCAAAGGGAAGGATTGTTGCTCCAGGTAGGCCCACATCACCTGGAGATACATCCGTTTGCGCCTGGTGACCAGTTGGAGGTCATAGCTGGCTTGCCAACGGGAGCGCAGCAAGTCGATGACTTCATCGACACAGAGAGGGCGCGATTCTCTCGGGAAGGTTGGATCAACGAGCACTGACGAAGACCTTAAACATCAGAAGACCTTGAACATCGATGAAAATCCAGTCTCCGCAAAGTGTGACACGACCATATAGAGCCCATAATGAGCCCCATCCAGTGCCCAACGAACGTCAGACATGACTCAGATGCCAGCCGCTGATGTGCCCGGAATGGGCCGCAGGCAGTTCATGAATCTGCTGACCTTCGGGTCTGTGACCGGCGTCGCCCTCGGAGCTCTCTATCCGGTGGTGAGTTACTTCATCCCTCCACGTGCCGCCGGAAGCGGTGGAGGTACCAGTGCCAAGGATGAGCTCGGCAACCCAGTAACGCTCAGCGGCTGGCTGAGTAACCACTCCACAGGCGATCGCAGCCTTGTCCAGGGGCTGAAGGGGGATCCCACCTACCTAATCGTTGAAGGCGAAGATGCCATTGGCAGTTATGGCATCAACGCCATCTGTACCCACCTGGGTTGTGTAGTGCCCTGGAACAGTGGCGCCAACAAGTTCATGTGCCCTTGTCATGGCAGCCAATACGACGCCGCCGGCAAGGTCGTGAGGGGACCGGCGCCCCTTTCGTTGGCCCTAGCCAACGTGAGCGTTGAAGACGACAACGTGTTCATGAGCCAGTGGACCGAAACCGACTTCCGAACAGGCGAAAAGCCGTGGTGGGGCTGATTAATCACCGTTTTTCCACCGATCTCTCCCGACACTCGCCTCCGATGCGCCGAATTTTCTCCTCATTGTTCGCAGCCCTGATCCTGGGCGTAGCCGTATTCATGGCCCCGTCAAGCAGCTGGGCTTACCCCTTTTGGGCTCAGCAGAGCTATGCCTCTCCAAGAGAAGCCACGGGCAAGATTGTCTGCGCCAATTGCCACCTGGCCAAGAAAATCACACAGGCAGAAGTACCTCAGTCCGTTCTTCCTGACACGGTGTTCAAGGCGGCAGTGAAAATCCCTTACGAGCCAGGACTCCAAGAAATTGGTGCCGATGGCAGTGATGTCGGTTTACAGGTCGGAGCTGTCATCCAGCTGCCTGATGGCTTCACCCTGGCCCCCCAGGATCGATGGACTGATGAGATCAAAGAGGAAACGGAAGGTGTCTACTTCACTCAGTACAGCGACGATCAACCCAACATTCTTCTTGTAGGTCCGATTCCAGGTGATCAGCACCAAGAAATCGTCTTCCCTGTTTTATCACCGGATCCTGCCACCGACAGCAATATCCACTTCGGCAAATATCAGATTTTCGTAGGGGGCAACAGAGGCCGTGGTCAGGTCTATCCCACTGGAGAAAAGAGTAACAACACCGTCTACACAGCACCTGTGAGTGGCACCGTCTCAGCCATTGATGACGGGGAAAATGGGGCCAAAGTTGTCACGATCAACTCCGCCGATGGCGAAAGCACGAGTGAAACAATTCCAGTGGGGCCTGCTCTGATTGTGGGAGTCGGTGACGCAATTGAAGCCGGTGTTCCCCTAACCGACGATCCGAATGTGGGTGGTTTCGGACAGGTTGATGCAGAGGTTGTGCTTCAGAACCCAGTTCGCATCTATGGTCTACTTGCCTTCTTCGCAGCTGTTTCGCTTGCTCAGATCATGTTGGTTCTGAAAAAGAGACAGATTGAGAAGGTGCAAGCAGCAGAGGGTGTCTGAGATCAGTGTTGATCCCTGCAATTTTTACGTCCCCCGGGCCCGAGCTGTTTCAGTTCGGGCCCTTCATGCTGCGTTGGTACGGGCTGCTGATTGCGGTTGCCGTCCTCATTGGACTCAATCTCTCCAGCTGGCTGGCACGACAGCGCTGCCTTGACGCCAATCTGATCAGTGATTTACTCCCAATCCTTGTGCTCGCAGCGATTATCGGAGCGAGAACCTACTACGTCGCCTTCGAATGGAACGCCTACCAACGCTCATGGTGGGATGTAGTCGCGATTTGGAAAGGAGGTATTGCTATCCATGGAGCACTTCTAGGAGGCTCGCTGGCGGTGATTCTGTTTTGCCGTTGGCGACGAGTGTCCTTCTGGGATGTTCTGGACGTGCTGGTGCCTTCAGTGGTACTGGGGCAAGCCATTGGCCGCTGGGGGAATTTTTTCAATTCGGAAGCGTTTGGTGTCCCAACCGATCTGCCGTGGAAACTTTTTATTCCCACAAACAACCGGCCAGGAATCTTTAAAACTGCTGAATTCTTCCACCCCACATTTCTCTACGAATCCCTCTGGAACATCGGAATTTTTGTGTTGTTAATGGTGCTATTCCGGCTCGGCCGCCAACGAAAGATTTCCCTACCGACGGGAGCTCTCAGCTGCATCTATCTGCTCAGCTACAGCCTTGGTCGCATCTGGATCGAAGGCCTGAGGATCGACCCGCTCTGTCTTGGCGGACAACCTCCGTTCTGTGACGGTGGCCTGCGTATCGCTCAGCTGATGAGCCTCAGCTTGATGGCCATTGCAGGCTTCGGTCTGTTCTGGCTGTATGGACGCAAGTCGCCTCTTCCAGACCCAGGCCTGAAACAGGTAGACCCTTCATGACCATGATCTCGATCGTGGGTGCGGGCCCGGGAGCACCTGATCTGCTGACCCGCCGAGCCGAAAACCGCATCATCAATGCTGATGTTCTGATCTGGACTGACTCGCTGGTGTCACCCCAGATCGCCGATCTTGCGCCTGCAGGGTGTGAACGGGTCCGGACGAGCACCCTCACGCTGGAACAGGTTCTGCCCTTGATGATCGAACGCGCCAACAGCGGAAAGAAAGTAGTACGTCTTCACGATGGCGACCCCTGTCTGTACGGAGCTCTCAGTGAACAGGTGTGCGGGCTAACCGATGCAGGAATCGAGGTGGAAGTAGTTCCTGGCATCAGCGCCTATCAGGCAACCGCTTCTGCTCTCAAGGCGGAATTGACCATCCCAGGTCTTGTGCAAACCATCGTGCTGAGTCGCAGCGGAGGTCGAACCGGCGTTCCTGAACGAGAAGATCTGAGGCACCTAGCAAGCCTGCAGGCCTCGCTATGCCTCTACCTCAGCGCCCGTCATGTTGACGAAGTTCAATCCACCCTGCTTGAGCATTACCCAGCAGACACCCCGGTCGCAATCGGCTACAGGGTCAGCTGGCCTGATGAATCGCTGGACCTCGTCCCCCTCGATCAGATGGCGAAGATCACTCACGATCGCAATCTGATTCGCACCACTCTGTATGTGATCAGTCCAGCCTTTCGTTCAACCAATCAACGATCGAAACTGTATTCGCCCGATCATGACCACTTGTTCCGTCCCAGGCACTGAAAAATCCGGACAGGTGGTGTTTTAAGATGGCTTGATCGGGCGATTAGCACAGTGGTAGCGCACTTCCTTCACACGGAAGGGGTCACTGGTTCGAATCCAGTATCGCCCATCTAATTCATACCCAGCTTTTGAGCAGGTTTCCTTTTGTCTATTTAGCGCCGAAAACAGACCATATTCACCTCAATCAGCACAGGAGGACGAAGCTCTTGCAAATACTTGAGTTCCGCACTTCGCTTGATCTAATTTTCCTTAACCACGAAAGGAACAAAGACCATGGCTTAGGACTATCTCCGGTTGTTCGGCAACACGCGAGCCATAGCCGCCCAACCACTGGCGATCACGTTCATGGATCAACCACCAGTTGATCGAGATCAAACAAGTACTGCGAACGCACTAGTTCAAAAGAGCCTAAAAAGGCCTCCGAAAGAGACAGATCTCAAATCTAAGCATGTCATGATTGATGAGAAGCAGCTCTGAAAAAGTAAGTTCCTAGTGGGCATGACTGCAAAGAAAATACAACAGACATCCAACAAGAGCCATGTTTACAGGCCTGAGATCGACGGCCTTAGAGCATTTGCAGTAATCATCGTAATCATCAATCATTTCAACAAAGATTTTTTACCAGGAGGCTATCTAGGGGTTGACATATTTTTCGTAATATCTGGCTATGTAATCACTTCGTCTCTACGCGGCAGGTCCAACAAAGACTTTACCGATTTCATTACTGGATTCTACGAGCGCAGAATTAAACGATTAGTTCCAGCACTGACAGTTTTCATAGCAATCACAAGCCTAGCTATTTGCCTATTCAATCCAGAACCAAGAGATCAACTGGGAATCGCGAAAAGAGCACTTTTGGGATTTGCCAACATTGCTCTTTACAATCAGGTAACTGATTATTTTGCGCAATCAACTGAACTAAATGCCTTTGCTCATACTTGGTCACTTGGCGTTGAAGAACAATTTTACGTCCTCTTCCCTTTGCTAACTTGGTTTTCAGGGTTTACACGCATCAGCAAGAACGGTGATCGGAATTTATTCTTATTGGTCGGGGGATTAACCTCTTTATCGTTAATCAGCTATCTTTATCTCTATCAAGCAGATCAGTCAGCGGCGTATTTTTTGATGCCGTCAAGATTTTGGGAAATGGCAGCAGGCTGCCTGATCTTTATTAGCCTCAGAAAACGAGCATCTGTTGCACAATTTTTTGCAAAGGTCCCATCACTCCTTCTGTTGGCATTGATTGTCGGAGTTTTATATCTACCGATATCACGGGGCGCCACATCAACAATGGCAGTTGTTGCTCTCACTTCAGGAATGATCGCATCACTAAGAAAGGACACAGCTGCCTTCATTCTTTTCACTAATCCAAAGATCGTCTATGTAGGATTAATCTCTTACTCACTATACTTGTGGCATTGGGGTGTGCTGGCAATTAGCCGATGGACAATTGGTATCCATTGGTGGACAGTGCCTGCTCAGATCGCTCTAATGTTTCTGCTTGCACGTGCTTCATATCGATGGATTGAAGAACCGATACGCAAGGGCAGCTGGCCAGGAAAACGCTGGAAAACCTTGACATTTGGAGGAAGCGTACTGATTATATTTGCCGGAGGCTTGACAATACTCGGCAAGCCCGAGCAATCATTCATCTATACAGGCAGCAAAAGCTCTTTAGAGAAAGCAAAACTAAATGGAAGAGAGTGCATTGCGGAGTCATATTTTCCGGCATGCTCCACCAATGGATTTACTAATGGTGATATAAAACAAGGCCAATTAACCAAAAGACTTCTTATCGTCGGGGACAGCCATGCAAAAATGCATGCTCCGCTTGCCCAAACAATCCGAGAAAGACTTGGATATGAAGTAGGAATTCATTCTATTCCAGGCTATCCATTCCCACCCAATAAGGTAATCAGAAAAAAAGACAAAGCAAGCAAGGCTAAATTCTCATATGAAAAGCAAAAAAGGTCGCTCGAGTCATCTTTAAATATACTCAATCCAGGAGACATCCTGATCATCATCAATTCTGGCTCTTACACCACAGACCATGCATCCATTGGGGAATTCAATGGATTTAGATATCCAGATTCACAATGGAGGGGAGACAATCAATCGAATTTTCTTAAACGGCTTCAAACTGAGCTTTCTTCGCTATCAAAACAGCTACACCAGAGGGGAGTGAAAATTATATACTTTCTGCCAACCCCAGTCTTCAAAGAATATGCCCATGAAGACCTGTGCTACGAGCCACAGTGGTTTGAGTGGCTGAATGATAAAAGGCGAGACTGCAAACAAACAAGGCTCAAAGCAGACATAGAGGCAAGGCACACAAAAACACTAAATCGCTATTTAGAAAAACTTAAAAAAACTCCTGGTCTTTTATTTTATAATCCTCAAGAAACTCTATGCACCCCAAAAGAGTGTCATACCATAATTGACTCGAATCAAATGTATCTTGACGGAAGCCATCTGAGCCCTCTAGGGAGCCGGCACATCTACAATTCATTCGCAAACTTCCTAAAGAAAAATAATTTGAACTAGGGCTATTTCAAGCACAACAATAACTTCGCCAGACCCATCCGCCAACAATCTTCTACTCGTTACTTGGATATCTCGACAGCGTCAGACATGTCTTTCTCAACTTCTCATATGCACTAATCCATAAAAACAACCACTTCTAAGCATCACGACATGTGAACCTCGATTGTGATGACATATCATTCATCAGAATCGAGGTTCACGCAGAGCGCCCACCACGAGAGCTCAACTACATTGGATGCATTAGATTTTTATTGTCATGGCGAAAGGCTACTGGATTAGCACGGGCACGATTCATACTCCATTAGCCATGGTTCCCTACATCAGCCGACTCTCTGAATGGCTACCCACCGTTGGTGCAAAATTTCTTGTGCGTGATGTGCAGTGCGACGTTCGTGAAGGCTGTCCCGGTTCCTTGAATGTGATTATCGAGTTCCCATCTCTGGAATCAGCAGTGTCGGCCTATGAGTCGACGGCCTATCAATCGCTGATTGAGCTGCGAACTCCCCACTCGGATCTCACTCTGTCGATCTCAGAAGAATTGCTTCCCTAAATCTTCAGGGTGTTGATTAATACGAATATTTTGAAGATTTTCATGCAAAGTCAACTCGTCTTCGGGTCATCTCCGGAGATGCGTCGAACCAAGGAGGGGTGGGACCCTCCTTTTTTTTGGCTGCTCAGCGCCGCCCAGCGTGACAACCGAGGTCAATCCGCAGCTTCGGGATCAAGTGCGCCAAAATCTCTGAACTTCACGGATCATTCGATGCTCCGAATGAAAAGCCCGCTTGCTCAAAAAATCTGGGCAATCATCACCTGGCGATGGCGCTTGCAGATCGCCCTCAATGCTCCATTTGCTCTGCTTTGGGTTGCTGATAAAACCAATCCAGCAGTGCATGCCTTCAACATGACGGCTCTCTCCGCGATGCATGCTGAGTGGCTGGCACCGATGATCGGTATTGCTTGAAGTTCCAAGCAGCACTGATTAGCGTTGTCGGAGGGTAAGTATCCAAAGCCAGACAGCGAAGAGTGTGCCGACTGGAATCACGATCACAAGCAGCTGAGCGATCACCAGATTGCGCACTTCAGGGTCCATTGCTCAGAAGGGAATCACCAGTGACCAGCGTTTGCGTCTGTATCTCCAACGTTTGCCTGTGTCCTCCGCCTGAGGGACCTCACCTGCATTGAACCCTTGCGGATCTCCAGGATCGTCGCTGACCTCAGCAGATCCCTGCATCGGCAATTCAAATCCCACAACTTGATCACCTTCCTTTTTGCAAGTTCGCACTGAATGTTGCGAATAGCTGGTCCAGAGCCCTGCTCTGCGAACGCTGTAATCACCTGCAGATTCAGCCCACCGATTGCATGCCCGCAATGCTGACTCTGGCGACCCATACCTGCCCAGGGCTTCGATGAAGCTGATGAGGTTGGGAATCTGAGTCACTACCAATGCAGCCAGGAGAAACTGCGTCATTCGGATTGATTTCATCATGCTGTCTCTCTCTCACGATCACCGAAAATCCGCACGCCAAACAAGAAACGGGGCTCAACTACGCCTAGCGGCAGCCAGGGAAGGCTGGAGGACGATGTGGCAACTCTCTCTGTGTGCCTCGTGGCACTGACAGAACTTCCAATCAAGCTTAATTTCACCTCAACGGTTTCAGTAAGGGTCGGATGTGGTTGTCGGATTCCGAGCAGGCGAAAGATGGAGCAACCATCTCAACCCTGCAGGAGATCGGTGAACTGCTTCGACAGGCCCGCGTCGAACAGGGTCTGAGCTGCGAGCAACTGGCTCAGTCTCTGAAAATGGGCAGTGAACAGTTGCAGGCTCTGGAAAGTGGTGATCTGGAGAGGCTTCCTGAACCTGTATTCATCAAGGCGATGACCCGCAGAGTCGCCTCCAAGCTCGGCCTCGATGACGACTCCCTGATCAGCAGACTTCAAGACGTTCTGCCAGCGCCCAAGACTGCTAACAGCCAGTCAAGCTCTCTCCCTGGCGGTGGTGCGACAAACAGCGCTGCCGCAAACGGTCGTGTCGCAATGGGCTTGGGAAGCAGCAAAAAACCAGACGTGCCATGGCAGCGTCTGGCCCTGGTGGCTCTGGCGATCGGCGCTGTCACCGGTGGGGCGATGGTGATCGCAAGTCAGCGTCGCGCCCTTGAGCCTGCCTCCCTCAAGGCTACAAACGAACTCAAACAACCCACTACGACAACCCCTCAACCCGTTGCACCCGATCAAAAGTCCGCAGCACAGATCTCCATCAGCAGCCAAGAACCCAGCTGGGTCTTAATCCGCAATGGCGAAGGCGACGTCGTATACGAGGGAACCCTCTCTGATCCCAAACTCTTCCCAGCTGACGCGAAACTGGAGATACTGCCCGGACGTCCCGACCTGGTCTTAATGAGTCATGGTGAGGACGCACCAAGAGCACTCGGACCGATCCATCAGGTGCGCTGGTACAAACTCAATCCTGAACGATGATCTTGAGGTTCAGACCGGTGACATCTTTCACCAGTGCTGAGCAACTTTCGAGACTCCACTGTTCAAGGCTGAGGTTCTGATTCAGACGCTCCGGCACCAGTTCCAGGATCAGATCACCGGCTTTCACCTCCGCTTTCAGCGTCTGAACAACGGGATCGGGGCGTCGATCCAGCGCAGCGGCCAGACGCAGCAACAAAGCCATCTGTGACACTGTCCTCCGGTTATCACGGGTCTGAAGCGCCTGCCAAGACTCATGACGCTTCTTGGGAAGACTGCGGCGGTGATAACGGGCGATGGCCGCGATCATCAGATGTTCTGATTCGGAATAACCGAGCAGCTCGCCGTGACGGATCAGATACCAGGAATGCTTGTGATAGGCACTCAGATTGATGTGCTGACCGCAAGCATGAAGCATGGCCGCAGCCCAGAGAAGATCTCGGCCAGATCCGTCATCACGGTGCAAGGTTTTATGGGTGCTGTCGTAAAGATTGAGTGCGTGGCTGGCGACCCGCTCGGCACGGGTTTGATTGACCGCAAAACGTTGCACCTGATGGACCACGGTGCGCTGGCGGATACTGCTTTGAAAGCTGAAGCGGTCTTCGAGAAGGCCATGGCGCAGCATCCAATCCACGATCAGCCCCTCACGCAGAGCCCGTTCGCTCAGAACCAGTTCATCGACTCCGAGCATCTGCATGGTGGTTTGCAAGATCAGCGAACCAGGAACGATGATTTCTGCACGCCGATCGTTGATGGCCGCCAGACCGCGGCGTTGCTCCGGTGTCATGACGGCCAGACGATCCACAACACGGTTTAGACGCTGCCTAGAGAGCTTGTAGCCATGAAGCTTTAGAGGTGGCCGGTCATCTTCGCTGGCCGCTAACGCACCGATGGCCATTGCCGTACCGCTGGTCGCAACAAGCACTGGCGTCTCTCCCGGCTTGATCCGTCGATGCACTTTGTCCACGGCCGGTTCCAGCGAGCCCTGGATGAAAGCCTGCAGAAATGAACGGCGCTGAGGGGGGATCGGATCGTCCTTGACGAAATCCCTCTGCAGTCTCACAGCACCGACGCGGGTACTGGTGAGTGCGCGTGCATCCCGACCATCCGCCAAGATCAGCTCGGTTGAACCTCCGCCAATATCCAGCACCAGATGAGGACGATCGCCAAAGGGCATGCCAGATAACACGCCTAGGTAAATCAGCCGGGCCTCCTCCGGACCACTGACCAGATCCACATCAAGGTCGAGTTCATCTTTGATTGTTTGCAGAAAGTCCCTGCCATTTGGAGCCTCTCGTACAGCACTGGTCGCTGCGACAACGACCTGCTCCACGTGGTGGCTCACAGCCAGCTCACGGAAACGGCGCAGGCTCTCCAACCCTCTCGACATCGCCTCGGGTGTCAGTTCGCCCGTCTCGGGGTCTCTTTCACCAAGACGGGTATTGGACTTTTCAGCTTGATCAATGCTGAAAGTTCCCAGAGCCACATCCACCGAAGCCACGAGCATGTGCGTGGAATTGGTGCCCACGTCGATTGCAGCCACAGTCCTGACTTTTCGCGATCCAACGGGATCACTGAAAGATGATTGCCTCACCATCTGATTGCTGAGGTCCACCGCGGTCGCTGGGGAAGACTCGGCACCTGACATGGCGCACCGTGATGGAGACGGGCCCACTCTGCCATCGGCGCTCCGGGCCGGGTCGCCGCTGATTAAGGTTCCGAAAAATCAATCTTCGGGTTCTGCGCAAGTGACTGGCACGACCTTTTCTCGCGTCACGTCTCATTGGGTGGCATTGCTGCGATGGAACAAACCCACCGGACGCCTGATTCTGCTCGTGCCAGCCGGATGGAGTTTGTGGCTCGCGCCGGATGCACCTCCGCCTGCAGCCTTAGTGATGCAAATCCTGATCGGCGGGCTGGCCGTGAGCGGGGCCGGATGCATCGCCAATGATCTCTGGGACCAGAAAATTGATAGAGAAGTAGAACGCACTCGCCAGCGCCCCCTCGCCAGCGGCGCACTGAACCGGAGCCAGGCGGCGGCTGCGCTTGTGCTACTGCTGGCTCTGGCCCTAGGTGTGGTGCTCAGCCTTTCGTCCCAGATGCTGCTCTGCCTGCAACTGGCAGTCCTGGCACTCCCGCCGATCCTGATCTACCCATCGGCGAAACGCTGGTTCCCATTCCCTCAGGCACTGCTGGCGATCTGCTGGGGCTTCGCCGTGTTGATCCCCTGGGCGGCATTCACAGGAAGCATCAGTCCGTCGATCCCCCTGCTGGGCTGCTGGTTCTCCACTTTGTGCTGGACCTTCAGCTTTGACACGGTCTATGCCATGGCCGACCGTCCAGATGATGCGCGGCTTGGCTTGCGCAGCAGCGCATTGACACTCGGCCGCAACGCAATCCGAACTGTTCGAGCGGGATACGGACTGATGGCGGCATCCCTGGCCGTAGCGGCTGCAGCTGCCGGTGTGGGGGTGTTGTTCTGGCCCTTCTGGCTGATCGCCACCATTGGACTTTGGCGCTCCACACACACCCTGCGAGCCAGTGAACAACAACCGGCAACGATCTATGCACGCCATTTCGGACGTCAGGTCCAAATCGGAAGTTTGCTACTCATCGGCCTTGTGTTGTCACGCCTGGGTTGATGCAGCACTCCAAACATCTCTGGCCGTTACCGAGTCCTTTGCAATTCGGCGACAAGGTCACCATTGCCGCTCCAAGTTCGGCGATCTGCGATGAATCCGGCCTGCTCGCAGGAATCACCATGCTCAAAGAATGGGGTCTGAGAGTGAACACCCCGGCCTGCCAGGGACGGCACTGGGGCTACCTGGCAGGGCACGACAGCGAGCGATACAGCGATCTCTCTACTGACGACGGAAGTGCGTTGCTGGCCTGTGCCCGCGGGGGCTGGGGGGCAGCCCGTCTTCTGGAACAAACTATTCCTTGGAAAAAGGGATGGTTTCTTGGCTTCTCCGATGTCACAGCCTTGCTCTGTAGCCGCATGGCGAGGGGCTTTGGTGGAGGGATCCATGGACCACTGGTGACAACCCTGGCTGGCGAACCTGCATGGAGCCAACAGCGTCTTCATGATCTGCTGTTCGGGCATCCTGTTGCGCCCCTTCAGGGAAACAGCTGGGCTGGCGGCACGGCGTCTGGCCCATTGGTCACAGTGAATCTCACGGTGGCATCCCACCTACTCGGCAGCCGTCACTTGCCCGATCTACAGGGAACGATCCTGGTAATTGAAGACGTGGGTGAGGCTCCTTACCGGCTTGATCGAATGCTCACCCATTGGCGGCTGGTAGGCAGCTTGCAGAATCTTGCAGGTCTTGGATTGGGTCGTTTCAGCGGTTGCAACGAGACAGAGGACAGCGATCCAGCTCACACGTTCAGCTTGGAGCAGGTTCTGAGAGAACGCACTCAGGACCTGGGCTGTCCTGTGGTTGCCGATTTACCTGTGGGTCACGGAGACGGAGGCAATGCGGCTCTGCCGATGGGCGCTCACGCTCAACTGGATGGCAACAGCGGCACCCTGAGCCTGGAGCTGTCGACTCAGCGCTGAGCGAGCACAGCCTCCGCCACGGTGAGATCGAACGGCGTGGTGACCTTGATGTTGGCGGGGCCTGCATCCAGCACCCTGACCGGCCAGCCCAGGCGTTCAAACAGGGAGGCATCGTCGGTGACCGACCAACCGAGGGCTCTGGCCTTTGCATGGCCTTCACGCAGAGCAGAAACAGCAAAACCCTGGGGCGTCTGCGCGGCCCAGAGCTCAGCCCGATCTGGTGTTTCAGCGATGAGCCCCCCGCTGTCCACACGCTTGATCGTGTCGGTGACCGGCGTCGCAGCGATCACTGCATCACCGTCAAGAACCGCTGCCGCACAGCGGTTGAACAGGCTGGGATCGACCAGACATCGTGCACCGTCATGGATCAAGACGTGCTCCACATCCCCGGGGAGTGCGGCCAATCCTCGCTCTACCGATTCCTGGCGTGTACTGCCACCTTCGATCCAGGCCACAGGCTTGGACGCACCCTGCAGAAGGGGGGCAATCTCGTTCTGGTCTCCAGGCTGACCGATCACCCCGATCCAAGCGATGGCTTCAGCCGCAAACGCCGACCGCAGGGTCCAGGCGAGCAGCGGCCTGCCCCGAAGCATCAGCAGCAGTTTGTTGCGATCAGCTCCCATACGCCGGCCACTGCCCGCTGCGGCAATCAACAGATGCACAAGCGACTCCTGCTGCCAGCAGTCTGAAACGGCCTCCATACAATCAGCTCGCACCACCTGTGCTGCTGGTTCATGCGCGTTCTCGCTCTTAGCCCCGGAAGCCTGCAGCAGCAGCTCGAGCGCCTGCCGGCTCTCGCTGCTGCCGCTGATCAGCTTGAGGCCAGCCTTCAGGTGGCCTGCGATCCATCCCATCGCGGGTTATGGACCATGCTTCCGGCGGTGAAGAAAGTCATTCCCTTCCCGTTCGAGGCGGATCCGAACCTCTCGGATTGGGCCAACCTTCTTGGCCTGGTCAGGGAACCTGACTTCCAGGCATGCCTCAATTTCGCCACAGGTAGGCAGGTGAATTTAATGCTGTCCATGAGTCATATCCCGATGCGGGTAGCCACGGAAGGCTTTGCCAGTACAGCCTCCGCCACTGTGGAAGCAGGCTGGACGCCACAGAAACTTGAAGCCTTTCTGTCCCCGATGGGCGTTTCTCTTAATGCCGATGCCTTCCGCCTCAGCCTGCCTGCGGATGCTATGGAGAAAGCCCGCAGTGCTCAGCCGCCTGGGGATGGCCCTCTGCTGCTGCTTGCGCCAGGAGCCTTCCCGGGTGACTGGCCTCAGGAACGCTGGACCTCACTCCCGGAAACTATTCGCAGCAAACTGCCCCAGTTGCGCAGCCTGGTCCTGCCGACCGACCGACCCGTCGCTGAGCGGGCCGCGGCTGTGGCCTGCGCTGATGTGGTGCTCAGCAGTTGTTCCCTTACCCAGTTGATGGCCACCTACTGCGGACTGCCTCTGGTTGCACTGGGTGCCAAAGCGGACCAGCTTCCGGAGAGGGAGATGATTCGCAGGCTCGACAGCGAAGATCTGTCCACACTCTCGGTCTCCGATGTGATGCAGGCTCTCGGCTTCTGATGAGGCGCCCGAGGCGGAGCAGACAACAAGCTCTGCTCAGTGGCCGTCCCATTCAACTAAGACAGCTTGCACAACCCTGGTTACTGCCAGGGCTGGCACTCACCATGTTGGTCTTCGGTGGAGCCATCGGTTATCGAGTCACCGAAGGTTGGGATTGGGGGGATTGCCTCTGGATGGTGCTGATCACGATCAGCACCATTGGCTACGGAGAAGTGGAGCCTCTCTCCCAGCCGGGGCGGTTGGTCACGGTGTTGATCATTGCCGGAGGACTGCTGGTTGTTCAGCTTTCGATTCAGCGTGTTCTGGGCTTGTCAGAATCCGGGTACTTCCGTCAAGTACGGGAGCTGAGGTTTCGCCGGATGCTGCGGCGCATGCAAGACCACGTCATTCTTTGCGGCTACGGCAGGATCGGTCGTGAAATCGGCGAGCAGCTGCTGCTCGAAAAAGCAACGGTGCTGGTGGTCGAACTCGACCCGTTGCGTCAAAAAGCGGCTGAAGAACGTGGCCTGAACGTGCTCCGAGCCGATGCCACCTTGGACGAAACACTGATGGAAGCCGGGCTGGACCGTTGCCGAAGTCTGGTGACTGCACTGCCGAGCAATGCAGCCAATCTCTACGTGATTTTGAGCGCCCGGGGGCTTGAACAGCGATGTCGTCTCATCGCGCGTGCTGACAGCGAGGAAGCAGCGGCGAAGCTTGAACTGGCTGGCGCCAGTGTGGTGGTGAGCCCTTACGTGGCTGGTGGTCGGCTGATGGCGACAACGGCCCTGCGACCACTAGCGGTCGACTTCACGGATTTGTTAGCAGGATCCGACTGTGAAATCGAGGAATTCCGCCTCAGTGAAGACCCCCTGCTGATGAGTCAGATTGCCCACCGCAGCCTGCAGGAACTGGACCTGGCGCGACGCACCGGAGCCATGGTGCTCGCCATCCGTGACAACAACACCTTGTTGGCCAATCCCAATGGCGAAGTCACCCTGGCCCCAGGCCAAATGCTTGTGGTGATGGGAAGCAAGCAGCAACTGCAGGATCTTCGTCAGATTCTTGGCGATGCCATCGACGCAGTGGAAACGATGCGAGGCATGCAAACGAATGAATGAAAGCTGGTCCTGCAGGTCCGTACGATCAGCCGGTCACAGGTCCTTGCATGAGCAGCATCCGCACCCTCGATGGCCAGATCGCTCTGGTGACTGGCGCCAGCCGTGGAATCGGTCGCGCCGTTGCCCTTGCCCTGGCTGAAGCCGGTGCTGAGGTGGTCGTGAATTATTCCAGCTCACCTGATGCAGCCAATGCTGTGGTCAGTGAGATCAAGGAAACTGGAGGTGAGGCCTATGCCCTTCAAGCCAATGTGGCCGACGAGGAGGCTGTCAACGGTCTGATCAAGACCGTGATCGAACGGAGTGGAAAAATCGATGTTTTGGTCAATAACGCTGGCATCACCCGCGACGGTCTGCTGATGCGCATGAAGACCGAAGACTGGCAGGCAGTCATCAATCTGAACCTGAGTGGCGTGTTCCTCTGCACCAGAGCTGTGACTCGTCCGATGCTCAAGCAGAAAAGCGGCCGGATCATCAACATCACCTCTGTCGTGGGCCTAATGGGCAACGCCGGCCAGTCCAATTACGCCGCAGCCAAAGCCGGAGTCGTTGGATTCACCAAAAGCACCGCCAAGGAGATGGCCAGCCGCGGTATCACCGTGAATGCAGTGGCTCCTGGCTTCATTGCCACCGACATGACCAAGGACCTTGAAGCGGAGGGCATCCTTGCCGCTATCCCACTTGGACAGTTCGGAACCCCCGAACAGGTCGCCGGGGCTGTGCGGTTTCTGGCCGCTGACCCTGCTGCTGCCTACATCACCGGGCAGGTTCTGCAGGTGGACGGCGGCATGGTGATGGGCTGAACACGCTCAGAGCCGACTTGCTGCGTCAACGCTCAAGTGGCTGCCCCAATTCATCCCTGAGTTTGCGAATCCGCTGCAGCAATCTGAATCTGCGACTGCGCTCTGTTGCGGTCAAAAAGATACGCAATGGCACATAGACCAAAGCCATCATTCCGGCCAGGCCGGTCAGTAGAACAAAGAAAAGTGCTCCTGAATTGCCCATATGGCAACGCTAACGAGCGTTACCCCCTCCGACAGAGATTCAGCGGGCCGTGATTCGGCTTTCCCCACTTCTTGCACCGTGTCAAGAGTCCAGTCGTTATGGGACATTGACGGTCGGGTAAGTGTCGATCATGGCCAAGCTTCTCAGTTTTTCGGATGAATCCCGCGCTTCTCTGGAGCGCGGCATGAATGCTCTTGCCGATGCGGTGCGCGTCACGATCGGCCCACGCGGTCGCAACGTGGTGCTCGAGAAATCGTTCGGAGCACCAGACATCGTCAATGACGGCGACACGATCGCGAAGGAGATCGAGCTCGAGGATCCCTTCGAAAACATCGGCGCCAAGCTGATCCAGCAGGTGGCATCCAAGACCAAGGACAAGGCCGGAGACGGCACCACCACAGCAACCGTTCTGGCACAAGCGATGGTGGAGGAAGGACTCCGCAACACGGCAGCCGGAGCAAGCCCGATCGAACTTCGCCGTGGCATGGAAGCCGCTGTTGAACATGTCGTTAAAGGCTTGGCTGAGCGGAGCCAGGCCGTGAGTGGTGATGCCATCCATCAGGTGGCCACAGTCAGCGCCGGCGGCGATGAAGAAGTGGGCCAAATGGTGAAGGAAGCGATGGACAAGGTCAGCGTCGACGGGGTGATCACCGTCGAGGAGTCCAAATCACTGGCCACTGAGCTCGATGTCACCGAAGGCATGGCCTTCGATCGTGGCTATAGCTCCCCGTATTTCGTGACCGACGGCGACCGCCAGATCTGCGAGTTCGACAACGCACTGCTGTTACTGACTGACCGCAAGGTGAGTGCAGTGGCCGACCTGGTGCCCGTGCTGGAAGCCGTTCAGCAGTCGGGATCTCCCCTTGTGGTTTTGGCCGAAGAGGTGGATGGGGAAGCTCTTGCCACCTTGGTGGTGAACAAAAATCGCGGCGTTCTGCAGGTTGCAGCTGTTCGGGCCCCATCGTTTGGTGAGCGCCGCAAAGCAGCTTTGGCAGACATCGCCATCCTGACCGGCGGCACAGTGATTAGCGAAGACCGCGCGATGACCCTCGAGAAGGTCACACTCGCCGATCTCGGCCGCGCCCGCCGAATCACAATCAGCAAGGAAAGCACGACAATCGTTGCTGGCGAGGACAGCAGTGACGCAGTGTCGGAGCGTGTGGCCTCCATTCGGCGTGAACTTGAGAACACCGAGTCGGAATACGACCGGGAGAAGCTCACCGAACGCATTGCCAAACTTGCTGGTGGTGTTGCGGTGATCAAGGTGGGAGCACCCACCGAGACCGAGCTCAAAAATCGCAAGCTGCGAATCGAGGATGCCCTGAATGCAACACGGGCCGCCGTCGAAGAAGGAATTGTTGCCGGGGGTGGTTCCACATTGCTGCAACTGGCAGGAACCCTCGATTCCGTTGCTGCTGAGCTGCGGGGAGATCAGCGAACGGGTGTGGAGATTGTCCAGCGCGCCCTCAGCGCTCCCCTCAAACAGATCGCCATCAACGCCGGCGCCAATGGAGACATCGTTGTGGAGCAAGTGAGACGCTCCGGCCAGGGGTTCAATGCCGTGACTGGCCAGTACGAGGATTTACTGCAGGCAGGCATCCTTGATGCCGCCAAGGTGGTTCGCCTTGGACTTCAGGATGCGGTTTCGATTGCATCGCTGCTGATCACCACCGAAGTGGTGGTTGCCGACAAACCTGAGCCCCCTGCTCCTGCTGCACCCGGTGGCGATCCCATGGGTGGTATGGGCGGCATGGGTGGTATGGGCGGCATGGGAATGCCTGGAATGATGTGAAGCGGCTAACGCGCGCCTAGCTCTGCTCAGAGAGCCTGAACCAGGCGCGCGTGAATCCGACAAACAGCGAGGGCTTCGCGCGGGGGCTTGCTGCAGAGATGTCCGAGCTCCCTATTCAGAGCCTGGAGCTCACCTACCGGTAGACCCGCAACAGGCAAAGCCAGAACAAG
The DNA here is from genome assembly GCF_014279975.1 of Synechococcus sp. BIOS-U3-1. Classification (NCBI taxonomy): domain Bacteria; kingdom Bacillati; phylum Cyanobacteriota; class Cyanophyceae; order Synechococcales; family Synechococcaceae; genus Synechococcus; species Synechococcus sp. BIOS-U3-1. The sequence goes on from NZ_CP047936.1 coordinate 1,957,043, forward strand.
TCCACCAACCATTGCCGGGAAGGAGATGAGGCGCAACACGGCATGAGTCTCGCGGGACTCACTCAGTCTGCCTTTTGAGGTGCCTGCAATAAGCCGCCACCTGCAAATCCACACCTGTGATGGCTGTCCCGACAACCACCGCGTCGGCTCCACCGTGGATGGCATCAGCTGCGGTCACCGCCGAAGCGATCCCCCCCTCGCACACCAGCAGCGTGGAGGCGGGAAGCTGTTGTCTTAAAGGACGCAACAGGTCAATAGCTGGAGGAGAGAGCTGAGCGGTGTCTTCCGTGTAGCCAAACAGGGTCGTCCCCACCCAATCACATCCGAGAGTTGCAGCCTTCAGCCCGTTCTCAACGCTATCGATATCGGCCATCAGAGCTGCGCCGAGCTCCGTTTTCGCTCGCTGGATCAGCTGCTCAAGCACTTGACCCGAGGGGCGCGTACGTGCCGTTGCATCCAGCGCTATGACATCGGCACCGGCTGCCCAGACAGCTCTGATGTCCTCCCATCGAGGTGTGATGTAGACCGAACTGTCAGGAAAGGAACGTTTCCACAAACCCACGATCAGGGCATCCGGACAACGCTCCCGAACAGCTCCAATGTGCTCAGGACTCTCAAGCCTGACCCCAATCGCTCCATTGCGAAGACTGGCTTCGGCCATGGCGGCGATGACATCGGGATGACGCATGGCAGAGCCCTCTGGGGCCTGCACCGAAACGATCAGGCCGTGCTGGAGATGGTCCCGGGACAAGCGATTGGCGGACGAGGCGACCATGACGTCTCAGGACGCCTTGGGCAGATCGTGCTGGCTGACGGGTGTCAACCAGCGACGTAATCGTTGTGGACCGGCTGCAGGAACCGGCCGAAGACTTGGGGCAGGCGTGTCGCGACTGATTTCAGGATCAACAACGCGGCCCACATCGTCGAGGCAGTTTTTCAACAACGAGCTGAAACGGTTCACCCCTTTGATCGGTATCTCAGATTGCACAGCCTCGGCCCCTTCGGGTTGAACATCCAGTGCCGTAGTCGATTCAGACGACGCGATCGGACAAACTTCAGCGGCTGGCTGTGCCATGAATGGGTGTAAAGCTTCTTCAGAAGACACAAAACCCTCTGGCAAAGACTCGACCCCGAAACGATGAACCCACTGCAGTTCGAGGCGGGTCAACAGGGAATGATCATCCTCTTGCAGTGCCTGTTCGATTAAGCGCTGAAGGCTGATTTGGCGAGGGTCCTGATGCTGGTAAGGGGAATGGTTCACGGAATCAGGCAAGCTTGCGATTGAGCAGAGGGCGGATCAGCAGGAACAAAGCGGCCGTCAGCAGCGTCAACACCAAAAGACAGGTGGTGCCGGTGACGGAGCCATAGGGCGCTTCCAACAGAACCGATGACAGATCAAGCGGGCCGGCATAAGCGGCACGAATGGGTTCAATCGCGAAGGTAAGGGGATTTAGCGATGCAAGCCAGCCCAGCCAGGGAGGCATGAAGCTCAGCGGGGCAAGTGCCGTGCTCGCGAACAGCAGAGGCAGATTGGCTACAAAGATCACCGCAATCAGCTCAATGTGTCCTGGCAGGGCAAACGCCAGTCCAAGACTCAACGCTGTGACTGCGAACACCAACAGCAGCAACGTCACCATCACCAACACCAGACCAGCCGCTCCTGGCCACCCATAACCAAGCAGAGATGCGGTGAGCATGATTGCGAGGCTCTGCACAAGACTCAACGTTGTGATGTAGATCACAGAAGCCAGAACAATCGAGCTGCGACTGCGCAGCGGAGCAACTAACAAGCGGTTCAGGAAGCCGAATTCACGGTCGAACATCACCGGAAGTCCTGCATTGAGCGCAGCACTGAAGGCAGTGAAGACGATCACCCCCGCCCCGAGAAAACGGCCGTAGCTCATACCTCCGGGCAGCAATCCCTCCGGTGCACGGGAGAACAGAGCACCGAACAGAACCAACCAGATCAATGGCTGAAGCACACCGGCCACCAACGTGGATGGACGCCGTTGCAGCTGAAGGAACAGACGTCGCGTGAGCGCGAATGTTTCCTGCAAAAGCTCGGCAATTGCCGAGCTTTTGTTGGCGTTAGAGGAGCTTGTACCGAGGGCAGGACTGGTCATTGACAAGACAGAAACAGAAAAAACATCAGGTGAGGCATCAACGCATCGACTGGCGTCGTTCTTGCTTGGGATCGCGCTGACCTGCCACGGCAAGCTCGGCATCCATCAGGGTGCGGCCAGTGGCCTGCAGATACACATCATCAAGACTGGGACGGCTCTGCGACAGAGAGAACACTTCAAGGGCCTCACTCGCCAACTGCTGCTTCAGCGTTGCAAGAACATGCTCACCATCGACAACGAGGTTGAGCGAATAACCCTGAGCGCGGTTAATCACGATCCGCCTCACGCCATCTACTACTTCCAGAAGTTCACACACCCGCTCAGCCTCAGGCTGGTCGCTGAATTCGCGCACTCTCAGAGTCACCCGATCTCCACCGAGCTGCTGTTTCAGGACTTCAGGCGCTCCTTCTGCAATCACACGGCCGGCATCGATGATCGCCATCCGATCAGCAAGAGCCTCCACTTCTTCGAGATAATGACTGCTCAAAAGAATCGTGGTTCCCTGATCGCGGAGGTCTCGAAGCACCTCCCAAATCACAGCGCGACTTTCAATATCAAGGCCGACCGTCGGCTCATCCAGAACCAGCAGCTGAGGTTGGTGCAAGAGTCCGCAGGCCAGATCCAACCGCCGTCTCATCCCGCCGGAATAGGTACCGCAGCGACGGTCAATCCAGTCACCCATCGACATGCGATCCACCAGCTGATCAATGCGGTTGTTCCGGTCCTGCCGTGGCAGGTGATAGAGATCTCCCTGGAGTGCCAGAAGTTCGCGGCCAGTAAGGATTTTGTCAATCGCCACCTCCTGAGCCACATACCCCATCAGTTGGCGAACCGTTCGAGGTTCCTGCAACGCATCCACTCCTGCAACAACAACACGTCCTTGGTCAGGTGCAAGCAATGTGGCCAGGATGCGCAATGCAGTGGTCTTTCCCGCTCCATTCGGCCCAAGCAATCCGTAGAGGCAGCCTGAGGGAACAGACAAACTGAGTCCGCTCAGAGCTGAAACAGTCCCATAGGACTTTTCCAGTTGATCCAGCTCAAGCAGTGACATGCCACCCACGGAAACAATCGTTTGAAATCTAGGAAGCAATCCCAGGAAACCCTGCAGTCAGCGTCATCAGCCATCCCCTGAGCTGAAGATCGAACAGAGAAGCAGCGGAGAGACGGCTGATAATCAGCAACAAGCAGATCCCGAAGAGATAAAGAATCGACCAGCGGAACAGTCCTTTGGCACGATCAGTGCTGTCGGGCTCCTCGGCGAGTTTGCCAATCATCTGAAGCAGACGCCCGTTGAAGGGAAGCAGTAGCAGGCCATAGAAAAGACCTCCCTCCGGTAACGCCCAGATTCCGAGCATGCTGATCACAACAGTGGCCCAGCCATAACGGCGAATGGCGCGAGCTGTGACGACAGGTCCTTTCACCACAGGCAGCATCGGGATGCCGACCGCTCGATAGTCATCGCGCAGGAGCAAGGCCAGAGCCCAGAAATGCGCCGGCGTCCAGACCATCACAAGCGCAAAGAGCCACCAACCACTTAGGCCCACATGGCCAGTAGCTGCCGCTGCACCGACCAGAGGAGGGATGGCACCAGCGACACCGCCAACCACGATGTTCTGTGGTGTCCTTGGCTTCAGCACTGCCGTGTATAGCAACACATAGCTGCAGAGTCCAAGCAGCGACAGCCCTGCAGCGAGACAGTTCACCCCACTCACAAGCAGCGTTGCCGCCGCCAAGGTGCAGGAGACTGCACCGGCAAAAGCGGCTGTGGGCGACAGGCGACCCGAAGGCAGAGCACGGCCGCTTGTGCGCTGCATGCGGCCATCCAGTTCCTGCTCCCAGAGACAGTTAAGAACGCCTGCGGCGGCTGCGGCAAGAGCGCCACCACCAAGCGTGCAGGCCAGCCGCGGAGAGGTGAGTGGCCAGCCCTCGGTTAAGGCCATCCCACCGAGGGTCGTAGCCAGCAGCAGAGGAATTAGTCGCGGCTTGGCCACCTCAAGCCAAGGGGGAAGCTTGACGCGCTTCCGCGAAGGAACAATTTGCTCGCGAGTGAGCGGAGCCGAGAGTGCAGCTGTGGTGGAACTAGCCATGACAGGCCTCCAAGGCGGAAGAGTCGAGAACGACGGGAAGTGGATCTGATGAAGTGGGTTGACGCCTGCAGGTCAGTCCTGCGAGAACCGCAACGAGTAGACAAGCCACCAACTGATGAGCCACGGTCACTGCGGGCTGTGAAAGGCCAAGACGCAGCGTCGTGACACCAAGGCCGATCTGTGTGCCCACCAGCACAGGAGCCATTAATAAAAGTGGCCACTGCTCTCGTCCCCAGCGCCCACTGAGCAGGGCCACCAGTACGAACAGCAGCACACAGAGAGCTGTCGGCGTTGCCGCGGCACGATGCCAGTACAGCCACTGACAAGACTGACCCGCTTCAAGACAGCGCTGAGAAGCCCACGACGTGGCCATGCCAGCACCCAGCAGGCACTGGGCAGAAACCGCCAGCACACTCAATGAGCCGAAAACAGTCCACCAGCGAGGAGCAGCAATGGACTTGGGCTCTGACAGAAGAGTCTGTGTCAGACCACTGACCGTGATCACTAGCGCAAGAGCCAGGGCCAGATGGGCTGTGACAACACCGGAAGGCAACAGCTTCAACACCGTGAGCGCTCCAAGACCTCCTTGCAGAGCAACCATCAGCACCAGAAGCGCACTAAGGGGTAATAACCAACGAGGCAGCTCTCGGCGGTACCACCAAACGACCGCCATCTGCACCAGAAGTGCCAGGCCGACCACAAAGGCGTCGAGTCGGTGGAACCACTCGAGGAAAACCTGGACGTTCATCTGACGACCAGGCAGCAAGCTGCCGTAACAAAGAGGCCAATCAGGACAGGCAAGGCCTGCCTCCATGACCCTCGTCGCTCCTCCGATCACCACCAGAGCGACGAGGGCCACTACAAGATGGGCAGCTAACTGAGCTAGCCGAAGACGAATCGGATTAAGTGACGAAGCAGTCAACGCAAACTCCGAATGGAGATGGTGATCCACGGAACGTAGCCGTCTGAATCAGAACGGCACGATGTGTAGCCGAGTGCAACATCTTCAATCTCAGACTTGATGCGACTTTGCTGACAAGACAGCCCTTGAACTCAGAAAAGCCGAAGGATTTTCAGGCTTGCTTAACAATCAACGCGTGGTGATTATTAACCAACCTCCATAGCCTGAAGAAACACAAGTTGAGGTCCGGGGTGCCCATCCCCTCAGCAATTCTCACCCTGGTTTTAGGGATGCTCCTCGTGCTCGGGGGGCTTTGGATTGGCCAGAACATCAACCTTCTTCCAGTTGATGCCAGTGCCAATGCGCCGATTTACGACGAACTGTTTCGCGTTTTGTTCAGCATTGGCACAATCCTTTTTATAGGAATAGTCGGATTAATTGTTTTCAGCCTTGTACGTTTCCGTCGTCGCCCCGGACAACTCGGAGATGGATTGGCTCTGGAGGGCAACCTTCCACTCGAAGTGTTCTGGACTGCAGTGCCGGCGATCGTCGTTCTCTTCGTTGGGCTTTACAGCTACGACATCTACGAACGCATGGGCGGGATGGTTCCACTCGGCCATGGCAACCACGGTTCGCAAACAGTTGGTGATCAGCGCGTCTGGGGTGGCATTGGCTCAACACAGGATTCCCAGACAGCAACGGCGACAGGAATTCCGCCATTGCCCATCGAGGTGACAGCGATGCAATTCGCATTCCTCTTCCATTACCCAGAAGGAGACTTCATTTCCGGAGAAATGCATGTCCCTGTCGACCGACCGGTTTCACTGCGGATGGAAGCCAAGGACGTGATTCATGCTTTCTGGATTCCTGAATTCCGCCTGAAGCAGGACGTGATCCCCGGGCAACCGACGGTTCTCGACTTCACCCCGACCCGCACGGGGACTTACTCGATCGTTTGCGCAGAGCTCTGTGGTCCATATCACGGAGGCATGCGTTCGAGCGTCGTAGTCGATAGCACCGACGACTTCGACACCTGGCTCCAGTCCAACCGAAAGCCCCCCGTTGCTGAAGCATGACGATCACAGCTCCCCAGAAAACAGCGCCAGCGTTACCTCCTCTTCAGCCGACAGGATGGCTTCGCTATCTGAGCTTCAGCGTCGACCACAAGGTGATCGGCCTTCAGTATCTCGTTTGCGGATTTGCCTTCTATCTGATCGGTGGCGCAATGGCCGGCGCGATTCGAACAGAACTGCTGAGTCCGGTTTCAGACTTCATGGCCAGGGATGTTTACAACCAGATCCTCACCCTGCACGGAACCGTGATGATCTTTCTCTGGATCGTCCCAGTAGTCAACGGGGCCTTCGGAAATTATCTAATCCCCTTCTATGTGGGAGCCAGGGATATGGCCTATCCCCGACTGAATGCAGTTGCTTTTTGGCTCATTCCTCCAGCAGGACTAATGCTCATCAGCAGCTATTTCATCACGGGTGCTGCTCAGTCGGGCTGGACAGCGTATCCACCACTCAGCATCACAACACCTGCTACTGGTCAGATTATCTGGATTCTGAGTGTTCTTCTTCTAGGCGGGAGTTCAATCTTCGGCGGCATTAATTTCATCGCGACAATACTCAAACTTCGTCGCCCTGGACTGAAACTGATGCAGCTTCCGATGTACTGCTGGGCGATGCTTGGCACCAGCATTCTCGTTGTTCTCTCTACTCCAGTTCTCGCAGGAACACTCATCATGCTGAGCTTCGATATTGTTGCTCACACTGGTTTTTTCAATCCTGGTATGGGAGGAAATGTTGTTGTTTACCAACATCTTTTCTGGTTCTACTCTCACCCAGCTGTTTACATCATGGTGCTACCTGCCTTTGGCTTGGTGAGTGAAATTCTTCCGGTTCACTGCAGAAAACCCCTATTCGGATACACAACAATGGTGTATTCGATCATGGCCATCGTTGTTCTTGGATTGGTGGTGTGGGCTCATCACATGTTCACAAGTGGCACTCCACCCTGGATGCGTCTGTTCTTCACCATTGCGACAGCCTTCATCGCAGTTCCCACCGGAATCAAATTCTTCAACTGGCTGGCCACACTTTGGGGAGGTCGAATCAGTCTGAACAGTGCTGTGCTGTTTTCTTGTGGCTTCATTGTGAACTTCGTACTCGGGGGAATCACCGGTGTTGCCCTCGCACAGGTTCCATTTGACGTTCACGTTCATGACACCTACTTCGTTGTTGCCCATTTCCACTACATCGTCTACGGAGGCTCGGTGTTTGTGATTTTTGCTTCGATCTATCACTGGTACCCCAAAATCATCGGACGCATGCTCGATGAGCATCTCGGGCGTTTGCATTTTCTACTGACCTTCGTTGGCTTCAACCTCTGCTTTGCTCCCCAGCACTGGCTTGGCTTGAACGGCATGCCACGACGGGTTGCCGAATACGACCCACAGTTTGAGTTCGTTAATCAGATCAGCAGCGCAGGAGCACTGCTGATGGCCATCAGCACCCTTCCTTTTCTCTGGAATGTGATCGCCAGTGCCTTTTCCGGTGCCATCGCAGGTGACAACCCATGGAGGGCACTCACTCCTGAGTGGCTGACATCATCGCCACCACCGGTCGAGAACTGGAAAGGAGATCCCCCTCTGGTGACCCATCCCTACGGCTACGGCACCCCTGCCGACGAAATCGATCTGAACTCTGCCAGCGGCAGTGATCTTTGGAGAAACGGTCAATGACATCACTCACACCTCAAAACGCTCAGCTCGATCACGTGGATGATCATGACTCAGACCACGGATCTGAACACCCGGATCACCGCATGTTTGGTTTGGCCACCTTCTTGGTGGCTGACGCCATGACGTTCGCCGGATTCTTCGCTGCCTATCTCACTTTTAAGGCGGTGAATCCGTTGATGCCAGGTGCGATCTATGAGCTTGAACTGCCTCTGCCAACGCTCAACACCGTTTTGCTGTTGGTGAGCAGCGCAACCTTTCACCGCGCTGGCGTGAACCTGCGTAGACAGCAGAACGAACGCTGCCGGCTTTGGCTGATGCTGACCGCAATGCTCGGCATGGCCTTTCTCGCCAGCCAAATGGTGGAGTACTTCACCTTGCCCTTCGGCCTCGCCGACAATCTCTACGCCAGTACTTTTTATGCCCTCACGGGCTTCCACGGATTACACGTGACCCTGGGGACACTGATGATTCTGATTGTGTGGTGGCAATGCCGTACACCTTCAGGTCGTATCAGCGCCAACAATCATTTCCCGCTCGAGGCAGCCGAGCTCTATTGGCATTTCGTGGATGGAATCTGGGTCATTCTGTTTGTGATTCTCTACCTGATCTGACGAGCATCGACTCGAATCAAGTGAAGGAAATTCGACGAAATTCTTGCCCAGGTTGCAATCTGGGGTCAGAATTGATGTGTCTTTTCCGATAGACATGCTGGTTGGAGAGGAATTACTGAACAAGGCGCGGGCTCTCAGCAACCGCCCTGAAGATGAGATCGCCCGGGGCTGCGGTTACGTCGGCCCGAGTGGCCGCCTGATGCGCAAAAGTTTTTACAGAGCCCTAGTGGAAGCCAAGGGTTACAAGCTTCCCTCCAGCAATGGCGGTGCAGGAGGAGGCAGCCGAGGACGTCAGGCCGAATTCCGCACACGCGTTCATGGCAACGGCAACCTTCTGATCGGCCACGCGTATACCAAACGCCTTGACCTTGTACCTGGCCAGGAATTCAAAATTGAACTGAACAAGGATTCCGGCACGATCACGCTTCTGCCTCTCGCCGAGTCCATCTGACTCAAGAGTTAGGACATCGACCAACTCAACCGCTCAGCCAAGGAGACAGCTATTGGCTGCTCCTTGGTTTTTGCGTCAGCCTGTTGATTCAGGCTGAGTGGTTCACGCGATCGCAGGTGGATCCTGGCCGTCATTGATGCTGGAGCTGAATGCGATCAGCTCGATTCCGCTGAATAGGAAGCTGATGCCCACCAGCGTTCCGAGCACCCAGAGCAGACCCCAGAACTTGAGGGTGACGATCAGCAGGCCAAGAATGAAGGTGATCACTCCATTGGCGATAGCCCATCCTGCACCAGGTTGACCGCTGTTGGCCAGTCCGTTGAAGAAGGCCACAACGCCCTCGACGATGAAGACGATGCCAATAGCCAAGGCGAACGCAACCACCTGCTCAGCGGCTTCACCGGGATCACGGAAGTTACTGATCATCGAGCCACCGGCCACGAGGAACAGCGTGGACACAACCAAACGCCAGAAGCAGATCCAGCGACCCATCCGGCGGGAACGAGCCAGGTTGCTGATCCAGCCGACTACACCGCCGACGAGAAACAAAACGGCAATCACGCCTGTGGTCCAGAACGAAGCGACAACTGGGAAAATCAGGGCCAGGACGCCCAAAACAATCAGAAGAATGCCCTCTGCGATCGAGAAGGCTTTGAAGGTGCCCAGGGATTCGGAGCGGTCCTCGGAATTCATGAACAGTTCAGAGTGAACAACATCCGAAAGGTATTGAGACCTAACCAATCCCGCCATGTTGTTGTGGTCGCCGCTCAACCCCAGCCGTGCTCTGCAAGCCAGGCGGCACTAATTGGTGGTATTCCGTCCTTGGAGCCACTGGCACTGATGAGCCGCTCCGTATAACGAGCCAGCAGATCGATCTCGAGGTTGACCTCATCGCCAACCTGCAGATCACGAAGGGCTGTGACCGACCACGTATGTGGAATCACAGCGAGCCAGAACCGCGCCCCGGCATCAGCGCAACCCGCCACTGTGAGGCTGATGCCATTCACCGCAACACTGGCCTTGTCGCAGATGTAGCGGCCGAAGTCCGCATCTCGCCAGCGCAGTTCCAAATGCCATGACTGGGGCAGAGACTCCACGGCGACCACCTCACCGATGCCGTCCACATGGCCGCTCACGAGATGTCCTCCCAATCGGTCAGACAGACGAAGAGCAGGTTCGAGATTTACAGATCCTCCTCCAGCGGCCTTCGCCCCGAGAGTGGTGCGCTGAAGCGTCTCCTCACTCACATCCGCGAGAAAACCGTCACCCACCAGTGATGCCACTGTGAGGCAAACACCGTCCACGGCGACGCTGTCACCAAGGTGCAATGGAGCGAAAGCACTACAGCCGTCAACGAGCAGAGCGCGACCGCGTCGTTCGACCTGACCCACCGCCTGGACCAACCCCGTGAACATTGCCCATCTCCTTCCCTTGCACTGGTCATAATCGAGATAGCGGCGGAGCCGTACTTGATCGAGATGAGCGTGGCGGGAATCGCCCTGGATGCCAGCAACCGCAGTCCAATTGTGCTGCTGCGGGACCCATCGCGACGTCGACAGGTGCCGATCTGGATCGATCAGGCTCAAGCGCACAACATCATGGCCGGCCTCAATGGCACGCCTCAGCCCAGGCCCCTCAGCCATGACCTGATGGCTGCATTGCTGGATGCAGGGGGATTGCAGCTGGAGCGCGTGATCATTCATGCGATCGAAGACAGCACGTTCCGGGCCGTACTGCGGCTTCGTGACAGTGATCTCGACAGCGACACCGTCTCTGCCGTAGTGGATGCAGTTGAGACTGTTGTCGACGGGGATGACAACCTCCTAGAGATTGATGCACGCCCCAGTGATGCGATCGCACTGGCTATTCGCACCGGCAGCAGCATCTGGATGCTTGAAGAAGTCGTCGCGGAAGCCTCAATTGCCGTGGATGCCGAAGCGGATGCAGAAGATCGAGATGAATTCCGTCGCTTCCTAGACGGGATCAGTCCCGCCGCCCTAGGACGCCACCTGGAATCGCGCCAGCCTGGGGATTCCAGGGACGCCCAAGGCGACACCCCGGCCCCTTGAGCAGCACACTCCCCCGTCCTGTTCTGCGTCGCTCATTCGGTGATGGAGCCGATGTGAGCCTGTTCACGCTCGGCACCATGCGCGCCGTCCAGTCTCCGCAACAGATGCTGCAGCTGTTACGCGCAGCTCTTGCGGCTGGCATCAACCATCTCGAAACTGCACCTGCTTATGGGCCTGCTGAAGCTTTTCTAGGCAAGGCCTTGGCACAGCTGATCAAGGAGGGCGCATCACCCGCCGACGGTGGCTGGGTGATCACCAGCAAGCTGCTTCCGGGGCAGAGCTTTCTCTCTGGGCGTGAGGCTCTGGAGTCCAGCCTCAGCAGACTCGGGATCGACACGCTGGACAATCTGGCCATTCATGGCCTGAACCTGGACTGCCATCTCGACTGGGCGCTTTACGGCGAAGGAGCCAAGCTGATCGAGTGGGCCCTCGCCAGCGGCAGGGTTCGCCAGGTGGGCTTCAGCAGCCACGGGTCCAATGCCCTGATCGAGCGTGCAATCGCCAGTGGCCGCTTCAGGTTCTGTTGCCTGCATCTGCATCTGCTGGACCCCACGCGCATGCCACTGGCACAGCAGGCCCTAGCGAGATCCATGGGCGTACTTGCGATTTCTCCGGCTGACAAGGGTGGTCGACTGCAGGCACCGAGTGAGCTGCTGGTAGCTGACTGCAGTCCGTTCCAGCCTTTGCAGCTGGCCTATCGCTTTCTACTTGCGGCTGGCGTCAGCACACTCACCGTAGGAGCCCAGAGCGCCGCAGACCTCAAATTGGCTCGATCGCTGGCAGCCAGCGGCGGTCCATTGGATCTCGAGGAGCAAAGAGTTCTCGCTCACCTTGAGCAGCAGCGTGAGAGTCGGCTTGGCCATGAGCTCTGCGGCCAGTGCCGTGCCTGCCTGCCATGCCCCAACGACGTCCCGATCCCCGAGCTGCTGAGGTTGCGCAATCTCGCCAACGGCCATGACCTGATGGAATTCGCCGGAGAGCGCTACAACTTGATTGGCCGAGCTGGGCACTGGTGGGAAACGATCGATGCGAGCCAATGCGACCGCTGCGGTGACTGCCTGCCGCGCTGCCCTCACCAGCTACCGATCCCAGAGCTGCTGGCCGACACCCATCGACTTCTGGCAGCGGCACCGCGACGGCGGCTATGGGGCTGACGCCTTCCAGAGCTGCTGCAAACGTTGCTGCTCGGCAGCATCAGGTGGCAACAACATCCAGCTCTGCGCCCAGACCGATTCCTGCGGAAGCACAAAAGGGCGTAGTCGGAGGGGAATCCGACCCACCGCTCCGACAAGCTCATCCCTGGACAGCGGCGGAATCCAGCCCTGAGCTAACAATCTTGACAGCAAAGGTTGCTTCCAGGCCTTCAGCACCCATTCCTGGGGGATGGGTTCAGCGGTCTGGGAAGGTCGAACCAGCAGCGTCCAGTGCAGTGGTGCACCCTGCTCAGGCAGCACAGCAATGAGTCTGGGATCACGCTGGAGAGCCGCCATACAGCGCTGCAGCGGCAGCACGGCACACCTGGCATCGCCCTGCAGCAGCCAGTTCATTGCGAAACGGTCGTCAAAACTGAGAGCCGCAGCACGAAGGCGACGCAGAGCGTCACTACCACCCATCCTCTCGGCGAGTGAAATCAGCAGCCTCGGACTGGAGGGCAGCAGCAGCTTGCCCTGCACTGCAGAGTCGAGCAGTGCGTCCCAGCCGGCATCTGGAGCAGGAGCATTCGTCCCATCTCGCCGGACCACCATGACCCACGGGCTGAAGGCCACCGGCAACAACAGACGCCTCCAAACCGGGGAGGCCTCATTGAGAAAGCGTTGTCCAAGAGGACCAATTTTCGACTGAAGAGCATCAGTGGCGACCGCCTGCAAACGCTCAGGGCTGATCACCGACAACCAGCCGTCAGTCAGAGCCAGCATGTCCGTTGGCAGCGGCCACGGACTGTCCAGAAGGGTCTCACTTGAGAGCGCACCGAAACGCCATGGTGCGGGCAGATCACGACGCCAGATCGAGGGCAAACTCTCAGGCGCTGCACGCAGCGTTGGGACCGATCCTCCCCGGCTGCAGCCACTGAGCCCCGCCGCTGCTGTCACAGCAGCGAACTGGAGAAACCGACGACGGTTCAACAATGGCGCCGGAACGACAACAGGCTTCATGATCCGAACCTACGGGGCGGTAGTGCCCTCATGGCCAGCTGCGATCAACTGATCGACGGCCCGATCACAGGACTGCACCAAAGTGTCGACGGAAACACCTCTCCATTGAGCCAGAAGGGCCAGGCCACCGGCACCCACCCCTTCTTTCACATGACCCTGCTCAAAGTCGCGCAAGCGGGAGTGGCGGCTTGCTGAGAAGCGCAGACCCGCGGCATAGGCCTGAAGGGATACGGAGTAGTGCTGCTCCAGGTTGCTGAGCAACATCATCAGGGAAGAAGCCGGCGTGGCGGGCTGGAGACACTCCGCGGCAAGCCATGCAGTTGTCCCAATCAGAACGCGATCGCAGAGCTGCTGACGACGGTCTGCTGGAAGTGCATGAAGCGCCAACGCAAGCACCGCTGCCATCTGACTGCCGCCGGCCAGTAAAACAGGCTGTTCCGAATCGAGCACGCCGATCAAAAGCCCCGTGGCGAGGGCCTGAAAAGGATCACCGACTGCCGAGAGCAAGTCCTGAACATCGACGTGTGGTTGGCAAGAGAGACGAGAAAGACCCTCGCTCACCAACCGCTGCTTGAGCGCCATGGGCGGATGCAGAGCACTGCCACTAACCAGTGCCTGCACAGGCAATCCCAGACCGGTCAACACGGCGAGAGCTGTAGTGGTGCCGCCGGGAACACATTCCGCCAGCAGCAACGGTCGACGCAGTCGTTGTCCCAGCCACCGACCGCGGTCCAACAACTGCTGCACCCGTTCGGCTTGCATCGCAAGGCCGCTGGAGACACACCCAGCAGGACCCAAACGTGGATCCTCAAAGCGGAGATGGGGAAATTGTGGTGGCATCGGCAATCCGAGAGCGGCGACCTGCGGATCGAGACCGAGGAGCTCGCAGACCACCCAGCTGATCAAGGCTGGTGAGACCCCCGCGGGAAGAGGTGGCAGGCACCAGAGCGGAGGAACGGATGGCCCCTTCAGCAGCAGTTCCGCATCGGCCAGAGCCGTTGTGCGACGTGCTGCTGGGGTGCAGCCAGCCGCGGAGATTCCTGGTTGTTCTGCGGTCCTAGTGGACGCGAGCACCAGCATCAGATCCGGCAGCGGTTGGGCAGGGTCACTCCAGAGGCCTGCAAAGCGTGTTGCCTCGACCGAAGGGGGCGACCCGGTGAGACGACGCACCCCGAACTGCGGGTCAGAGGGGGTCGAGGGCCACCAGTCCATGAAGCAGCAGGGGAGGGTCAGGCACAGGGGCCTGCAATCGGGGAAAGATCCAGTAAGCAAGCGCGTGGAGAGCGAGGACGTACACGAGCTGCTGAATGAGCACCAAAGCGAGAGCCATCAGCTGAACCAGCAACAAATCAGGGGCAAGAGGTAACTGCAGCAATTCCAACAATCTGTCCAGCAGGCCAGCACCGGCTCGAGTGATGATCACCCAAAGGTTTTCACCCACCAGCAAAGAGAGCGCAACGACCCTCACAAGAAACCCAGCAGCGCCGATCAGCAAGCCGATTCCCCAGCTCAGCCACCAACTGCAGCGATGCAGCCAACACCAGCCGAGCCATATCGACAGAAGGCCATAAGGAAACAGCATCAAGGGTCCGCGAACCGGTCCCATCAAGGTGATCAGTAGAAGAATCGCCACCCCAAGGCCTTCGATCCCGGCACGGGCACCGCGTCGGACTGCCAGCAGAGCAAGTGGCAGAGGCAAGGCAAGGCGGAACAGAGCTCCTCCGACCGGGAGGTAGTACAGCGCGAGCCAGATCAAGGCAGCCGCGGCCGCTAAGTAAGAGGATTCCATCATCCGCAAGGCCTGGCGATGGCTGAGAGCTGGTCGCATCAGGAAGCAGGCTTCTGCCGGAGGTTGGAGGGCTGATTGCGATCGCTGACGGGCGCTTTTTCGATGGTCTCCACTTCAAAACCGATACCAGCACGCCTGAGAGCCTCTGTGACAGCCTCCGCGGGAGCCGCTGGATCTGCTGCTGACAGGCGAATCATGATGCGATACGGCAGGGTGCGCTCCGGAGTGGACCTCAGCTCAGTGCTATTGCTCGAATCAGCCCTTGCCGCCGGTTGTTCACGTTCAGGCACGCGTTCAGATTCGGTGGAGTCCTCATCTTCATCGACTTTGACTTTGGGCTTTTCTTTGTCTTTGGCTTTGACCTTGGCCTTGATCTGCTGCTCGTCCTTGCCAGCAACCACGCGAGTGTCTGAAACGCTGTCGTCTGGGTCATCCTGGGTGCCAGCTGGGCTGACCTCCCCTGCCTGAGAGTCAAAACTTTCAGAAAGCCTCTGGCCGAAGGGTGTGCCATCACAAGCCTGCAGCAGCATCAGCAAAGGCAACAACAGGACAAAAAGCCTGGTGCCCATCAGGACTCGGCTGGGCGAATCACGCGCACGGCACTCGCTCGTAAGCGCCCTGACTTCGTTGTAGCAGGAGGCTTTTTCGCTGCAGGCTTCTTGGCTGCAGCTTTTTTGGCTGCAGGTTTCTTGGCTGCAGGTTTCTTGGCTGCAGGTTTCTTAGTAGTGGAAGCCTTACGGCCACCCTTCTTGCTGGCGGCCTTGGCCTCCAACAGCTCTACCGCCTGCTCAAGGGTGATGTCATCAGCCCCCTTCCCTTCGGGAAGAGAAGCGTTGACCTTGCCCTGCTTCACGTAGAGACCGTAGGGGCCGTCATAGACCTGCACTGACTCTTCACTGCCCTCGGGCTTACCGAGATCCTTGAGCGCAGTACGACCACCTCGACCGCGTTTGGGCATGGCCAGCAGCTCAAGAGCACGGCTGAGTCCCACAGCGAGAACATCGTCATCGCCTTTCAGAGAGCGATAGTCCTTCTCACTCTTGCCCTTGTCCCAGACCACATAGGGGCCGAAACGACCGAGTCCTGCCTGGACCTTGCCACCATCAGGGTGCTCTCCGAGCAACCTGGGCAGTCGCAACAGGCCGAGAGCGTCATCGAGGCTGAGGTCCTCCGGCTTCACACCCTTAGGGAGCGAAGCCCGCTTGGGCTTGGGGTTCTCATCACTCACCTGCCCACGCTGCACATAGGGCCCGTATTGACCGAACAGCAGGTAAACAAGATCTCCCGTTTCGGGGTCTTCACCTAAGGCCTCAGGCCCATCCGCCTTTTGCTTAAGGATGAGCTCAGCCTGATCGTGATCGAGATCAGCAGGGGTGATCTCGCGAGGCAGGGTGGCCTTGATCAGCTCCTCCTCACCGTCATCACCAACACGTTTGGCTTCGAGATAGGCACCAAAGCGGCCAATCCTGACCACACAGGGAAGTCCCTCGAGGTCGATCGTGCGCGAGGCTCCGGGGTCGATATCGCTCTCTCGCAGGTGCACCTGGGATTCCAACCCCTCGTTCCCCTTGTAGAAGCTCTCTAGGTAAGGCAACCACTGCACCTTCCCATGAGAAATCTCATCGAGGGTGTTCTCCATCCTGGCGGTGAAGGAAGTGTCAACCAGATCTGGGAAGTGCTCCTCGAGCAGCGCAGTCACCGCAAAGGCGGTGAAGCTGGGCGTAAGCGAATTGTTCTGGAGCGCGGCATAGCCGCGATCAACGATCGTTCCAATGATCGAGGCATAGGTGGAGGGCCTGCCGATTCCTTCCTTCTCGAGCATCTTCACCAGGGAAGCTTCCGAGAAACGTGCTGGAGGCTGGGTCTGATGGCCAAGCGCCTCAACGTCTTTCAGGTTGGGAGAATCTCCCTGATTGAGGGCTGGCAGCAGCACTTCCTGGCCTTCCAGTGCCGCATCGGGATCATCGCTGCCCTCCACATAGGCACGGAAGAACCCCGGAAAATCAATGCGCTTTCCACTGGCACGGAACACCGCATCAGCGGCACTCAGATCAACAGACAGCATGGTGAGGCGGGCCTCAGCCATCTGACTGGCGACGGTGCGCTTCCAGATCAACTCATAGAGGGCTAGGTCCCTGCCATCAAGGCCCGTCTCTTGTGGAGCACGAAAACTCTCTCCGGCAGGGCGAATCGCTTCGTGAGCTTCCTGTGCGTTTCGGGACTTTGTACTGAACTGCCTGGGGCCCTTGCTCAGATAGTCCTTGCCATATCGCGATTCCACACAGCTGCGAGCAGCGCTGATCGCCTGATCAGAGAGATGCACCGAATCGGTGCGCATGTAGGTGATGAAACCACGCTCATAAAGACCCTGAGCGCAACGCATCGTTTCGCGGGCAGAAAGCCGGAGCTTGCGGTTCGACTCCTGCTGCAGGGTGCTGGTCGTGAACGGCGGAACGGGACGTCGAACCGTGGGTTTTTCTTCAACGGACGTGACGCTCCATGCCACCGACTTGACCGTCTCGGACAAGGTCAGGGCATCGCTCTCACTGAGAAGGCGAACCTTGCTTCCAGCCTTGAGTTCACCGGTGTTTTCATCAAAGTCATTGCCGGTGGCAATGCGCTGTCCCTCGAGCTGGGTGAGCTTGGCGTCAAAGCGACTGCCAG
Source organism: Synechococcus sp. BIOS-U3-1 (assembly GCF_014279975.1). Taxonomy (NCBI): domain Bacteria; kingdom Bacillati; phylum Cyanobacteriota; class Cyanophyceae; order Synechococcales; family Synechococcaceae; genus Synechococcus; species Synechococcus sp. BIOS-U3-1. Next base: position 1,974,634 of record NZ_CP047936.1, read on the forward strand.
CCTGCTCAAGGCCAGCCTTGAGGTCCCAATAACTGCCGCTGCGGAATGCCCGTCGTGCGCGTTCCCGTTGCACCAGCAAACGCACAGCCACGGACTGCACACGACCCGCAGACAGGCCCCAGGCGACCTTCTTCCACAACAGAGGCGAGAGGGTGTAGCCCACCAACCGGTCGAGGATTCGTCGTGTTTCCTGGGCATGCACAAGTTCCATGTCCAGCTCACGGGTCTGGTCAAGAGCGCGCCCAATCGCCTCCTTGGTGATCTCGTGAAAGACCATTCGCTTCACCGGAACCTTTGGCGCAAGCAGCTGCAACAAATGCCAGCTGATGCTTTCGCCTTCGCGGTCTTCATCAGTCGCCAGCAAAAGCTGATCTGCGCCTTTAAGGGCGTCCTTCAGCTCCTTGACCGTTTTTTTCTTGTCCTTCGGAACCACGTAAAGGGGCTCAAAATCGGACTCGGTGTTAACGCCGAGATTGGCCCACTTCTGCCCCTTCTGAGCCGCTGGAATCTCACTGGCGTTATTGGGAAGATCACGCACATGCCCCATGGAGGCTTCCACCCGGAAGTCCTTAGGGAGGAATCCACGGATGGTGCGGGCCTTGGTGGGGCTCTCAACGATGACCAGGGTGTGCGCCAAAAGAGGGCAGATAACCGTTCCCTTCTTTATCGCACCGCCGCTCAAGTTGCAGCGAATACGAGTGATGCCTCAAGGAAGAACGGAGGCGCAGCTAAAGTCGCCCGAACCGCTTTGCCCTGCGCGCGCCATGCCCGAGATGGGTGCCTTGCTTCTCGACACCCAGCCATTGGCAGCGCCGGGTGATCTGCTCAATCTTGCGCTGAACGCCGGTGCTATTGCCCCGGAAGGCGCAGTGCTACTGGCGATGCTGGCCACCCTGCTGGTTGATCTAGCCGGTGAAAAGGTCTCCGTGCGCTGGGTTCCACCCATTTGTTACGCAGGCCTGGGGACAGCCCTTGTGCTGCTTGCCCTGCAGTGGAATGCTCCCTTGGAACCGTCCTTCTTGGGCGCATTCCTCTCCGATCACCTGGCCATTGCTTTCCGAGCCGTCGTGGCCAGCTCAACGTTGCTGTCCTTGCTGATCAGCTGGAGGTATGCCGAACAGGGAGGAACACCTGTTGGTGAGTACGCCGCGATCCTGCTGGCGGCAACGCTTGGAGGCATGTTGCTCTGTGGTGCCACCGATTTGGTGAGCATTTTCGTTTCACTGGAAACGCTCTCAGTCGCGAGTTATCTGCTCTCCGGCTACATGAAACGCGATGCACGCAGCTCAGAAGCAGCACTGAAATATTTACTCGTGGGTTCCGCCGCAGCTGCGGTCTTTCTCTACGGCTCCTCACTGCTCTACGGACTCAGCGGCTCCACCAGCCTTGAGGCGATCGGGCAGTCACTGCTGACCAGTCCCACCCCCCTCGCAGCTCTGGCGCTGGTGTTCGTGCTGGCAACCGTGGCGTTCAAAATTGCAGCAGTGCCCTTTCACCAGTGGACACCAGACGTCTACGAGGGTTCTCCAACGCCAGTCGTCGCCTTCCTGTCAGTCGGTTCGAAAGCCGCCGGTTTCGCGTTGGCTCTACGCATTCTTGTGGGCTGCTTCGCCAGTTTCGACACGCAATGGAAACTGCTGTTCACCGTTCTCGCGGTGCTCAGCATGACCCTCGGCAATGTTGTTGCGCTCGCCCAGACCTCAATGAAGCGGATGCTGGCCTACAGCTCCATTGGCCAAGCCGGTTTCGTCATGATCGGCCTGGTTTGCGGCACCGAAGACGGTTTCGCCGCCATGGTCCTCTACATGGCCGCCTACCTGTTCATGAACATGGGGGCATTTGCCTGCATCATCCTGTTCTCGATACGCACCGGTAGTGATCGAATCTCCGATTACGCCGGCCTTTATCAGAAGGATCCTCTAATCACACTTGGGCTCAGTCTCTGCCTGCTGTCTCTCGGTGGCATCCCACCGATGCTCGGGTTCTTTGGCAAGATCTACCTCTTCTTTGCGGGCTGGGCAGATCACCAGTATCTGCTGGTGGTTGTGGGACTGATCACCTCAGTGGTGTCGATTTACTACTACATCGGAGTGATCAAGATGATGGTGGTCAAGGAGCCCCAGGAAGCCTCTGATGCAGTGAAGGCCTATCCACCGATCCAGTGGAACACCCTGGGCCTGCCCCCACTCCGCGTCGCTCTCGTGACTTGTGTAGTCGTTACAGCTGTTGGTGGAATCCTTTCCAATCCTCTCTTCCAGTGGGCCAGTGATGCGGTGGCTGGAACGCCAATCCTGCAACAGGCGATCGCCAATGCCTCCGGAGCCACTCTTGGCTGACAGAGCCAGAGGTCAACGTTCTCCAGTCGCTGAGTTGCGAGCTGTCGACAAGATCTATGGGAGCGGAGCTGGCCTTGTGAGAGCGCTTGATCAGCTTGATCTGACCGTGCGCAAAGGCGACTATCTCGCCGTCATGGGGGCCAGCGGCTCCGGCAAAAGCACCGCGATGAACATTCTGGGCTGCCTCGACCGCCCCAGTAGCGGCTCTTATCACCTCAATGGGAATGCGGTGGAGGATCTCGATGATGACGCTCTAGCAGATCTGCGCAATCAGCAGCTTGGTTTCGTGTTTCAGCAATTCCATCTGCTGCCCCACGCAACGGCTCTCGAAAACGTCATGTTGCCGATGATCTATGCAGGGCTCTCACCCCAGCAGAGACGAGACAAGGCCAGAGAAGCGCTGGACCGCGTGGGGCTTGGAGAAAGGATGCAGAACAAGCCCAATCAGCTGTCCGGCGGTCAACAGCAGAGAGTCGCCATTGCAAGAGCCATCATCAACCAGCCTGCCCTTCTCCTGGCTGATGAACCCACCGGTGCCCTCGATTCACGCACCACGGATGACGTGTTGAATCTGTTTGATGCCCTGCACGACCAGGGCATCACGCTGGTTCTTGTTACCCATGAGGATGATGTGGCGGCACGTGCCGAACGAGTGGCCCATTTCCGAGACGGACGCGTGGAACGCTGGGACGGTGGCACCCACGATTTCAAGCCGACCTGAGCGGTCTGATTAATCTGGTTCTTGGGTGAACTGGATTGCATGGTCTCCTCAGCCACTCCGAAGACCAGACTCCTGTTAGTGGATGACGAGGCTCGCCTCACAGAACTCCTCAAGATGGAACTGGAGGTTGAGGGGTATGAGGTGGATGTGGCCTCAGATGGAGCCACAGGCCTAATCCGAGCCCGTACGGAACCATCTCCAGACCTGATTGTTCTGGATTGGAATCTTCCAGATTTCAGTGGTGTGGACATTTGCCAGCGAATCCGCAGCAGCGCCATCACCACACCGATCCTGATGCTCACTGGCCACGACGACGTCGCTGATCGGGTGACGGCCCTGGATGCGGGAGTAGACGATTACCTGGTCAAGCCTTTTTCAATTGAGGAATTGATGGCACGACTGCGGGCCATGCAAAGACGTGCCAGCACATTCTCCGCAGCGACTGGCGACGGACAGCATCCTGAAACGCTCCAAGTCGGAGATCTGGTGATGAATACCAGTACTCGGGATGTAAGTCGTTCAGGCCAGTTGATACAGCTGTCCGTGAAGGAATTCGAATTACTCCTCTTCCTGATGCGTGGTCAGGGAAAAGTGCTCGAACGCGACGCAATCATGCGTGGAGTCTGGGGTGAAGACTTTTACGGCGATGACAATCTGCTCGATGTCTATATCCGCTACTTACGCCAGAAAATTGAATCGAGCGAACGTCCTGCCCTAATCCACACCGTGAGAGGTGTGGGTTTCATCCTGAGGGAAGAGCGTCAGCCTCAGATGTCATGAATCCTGAGAACGTTCCAGACTGGTCATCAGCTGCCCCACAAGCAGCGACACAGCGTCTGCACCCGAGGCGGTGAGCGGATTGAGGTCCAGATCGCCAGGATCAACAGCCACCCAGCCGCTGCCTTCAGGTTTGCGCAGCTCAAAATGCAGATGAGGTCCGGTACTCAGGCCCGTACTCCCGACACGGCCAATCACTTCACCCTGGCGAACCCTCTGGCCGGACTTCACGTAAATCTCTGAAAGATGTCCGTACAGGGTCCGGCGTTTGGGCTGATCATGATCCAACTCCACAGCAATGCCGTAACCACCTGCCAGACCACTGCTCAGCACGGTTCCTGACAACGCAGCAACCACCGGGGTCCCTTCAGGGGCGGCCAGGTCCTTACCGGCATGCAACAGCCATCGCCCGATGATCGGATGGATCCGCCATCCGAAGCCACTGGTGGTGATGGCTGAACCGATGATCGGAAACAACAGCTTGCGATCACCGTTGCCAGAGATCGACGCGGGGCGAGGCGACACAGCAAACACCGTCTCTAGACGAAACGTAGCGGCGGAGCCTGCCAGCAGAGCCTTCACCGGAACGGAAATCGGAGGAAGCGGTGTGCCATCAAGACCGCGCCTGGACAACCCTGTGAGAGTTGCATCACGACCCTTCCACACAACGCGAGGTTGAAGACGGGAACTGCGCCGGCGCACTGCAACGCCACTGCTGCATTCCTGCCGTGATAAAGCACCGCTTCGGCAAGCCTGCTGGAACGCGGGAACATCAATCGGACGTGCCTGTTCTCCGGTTTCAAGCTCTCGCCGCTCACGGGGCGTGATCACCCGGTTTCGCTCCAAGGACTCCAGCGAACGATCAAAGGTGAGCGGTGGCGGAAGCGGCTTGAGCTCAGGCGGGTTCACTGGCCCCTGCAGGGCAGGGATGGACAGCAGGACCGAGGCAGCAAGCCAACGCAGAACCAACGGATCAAGACAGTCTCATCGAGCGAGACTCTAGAGATCCTGGCCTGGACTGTCTGCCCAACGGGTCCAGCTGGTTCTCCGGGTCCCCTGCTCCAGAAGCAGACGTCCGTCGATGCCGATGCCTCGCACCTGCCAGGACTCTCCTGAGCCAGGATCAACCACCGATGAAGCCCAGAGACGCTGCTCGGCTTGACAGACCACCATATTGGGCTCAAGCGCCAACTCTCGAGCGCGATCGAGTGCACGCAGCACCGCACCTTGCCAGCCCCTCAGCCTGCATCGACCTGAAGACAGCAGTTCCCGCAGGGATACCGCGCCAGGGGGCACCGGATTATTCACATTCAGCCCGACTCCAATTTTCGCCAAACGGACCCGACTGCCTCGGAAGACCAGGGTGGGCAACACACCGGCCAGCTTGCGGGACTCAATCATCAGATCATTGGGCCATTTGATGGAGACCTGCAGACCAGTGGACTCGACCTGCTCCGCCAGGGCAAGAGCCACGGTGAGACCGAACAACCCCGTTGAGCATTGCTGCTGAGGCCAGGGAAGAGCCGCACTCAGCCAGACGCCGCCCATCGGTGCCACCCAGCGGCGTCCGTACTGGCCATGACCACGAATCTGACGGTCAGCCAAGACAGCACGTGGATGGTGGCCACACCAGGGCTGCTGCATCAGCCATTCAGACAACTCGGTCTCGGTGCTGGCACAGACGCCTAAACGTCTCAGCCACCAGGAGTCATGACCATCGCGACGCAGATCATGCAGCAATCTCCCCCGGCCCGCTCGCCCAGTGGTCAATGGTGCTGCTCCCACCAGGGATACAGGCGAGCGACAGCAGTCTCCAGATCCTCAACCGGACGGACAAGAGCCAGTCGCAACCAGTCACGCCCCGCATCACCGAAACCGGATCCAGGGGTCAGCGCCACACCGCAATGCAGCAGCAGCTCAGCCGCAAGTTGTTCGTCGCTCCACCCCCTAGCACTCGCCCATTCCGGAATAGGCATCCAGAGATAGAGAGCCATCGAAGGCATCGGCACGGTCCAGCCAAGATCAGCCAAGGCCTGACGCATGCGGTCGCGGCGTTGGCGATAGACGGGAAGAAGACGTGAAGGCCAGTCGGCATGTTGATCCAGCGCCACCACCGCGCCCCGCTGAAGGCCCTGGCACTGGTTGAAATCAACGACACCTTTCAGCTGACGCAATGCCTTGATCAACGGAGCAGCCCCCACCGCAAATGCCAGCCGGAATCCACCGAGACACCATCCCTTGGACAGAGAAAAGAATTCGATTCCCCGCTCACGCCAGTGGGGGCAGCACAGCAGGGACGGGGCATCACCCTCCAGCGCGAGATCCACATACGGGTTGTCGTGGGCCAGCACCAGATCATGTTGAACCGAACGGTGCATGGCCTCATCAAGCCAGGCCTGCTCTCCAGTGCGGGCGGTGGGGTTATGAGGAAAACCGAGCACCATCAGACGCAACTGCTGCCATTGGTCTGCGGAAAGCGCATCGAAGTCGGGAGTCCAATTCCGCTCAGCAGTCAGTGGAAGAGTGTGAATATCGGCATCCGCTAGTTCCAAGCCACCCCGATGAGAGGGGTAGGAGGGGTCAAGGATCAGAGCTGAATCCCCAGGGTTCAGAACGGCAAGGGGCAGATGAGCTGTACCTTCTTGCGACCCCACCAGCAGGAGCACTTCGGTCTCAGCATCCACTTGAACACCAAATCGTTGCCGACACCATGCGGCAGCAGCACGCCTGAACGGTTGGGTGCCGGCATGGAGACAGTACGAGGCGCTGGTGGGATGCTGAAGCACCTCGGCCATGGCTTCCACGGCAGCTATCGGTGGCGCCAAATCAGTGGAGCCGAGTGACAGGTCGATCAGAGACTGATGCGTCTGCCGTTCGCTCTCCACATAAGCGGATTTGCGCCGATCATTGCGATCAAAGACACCGCTGCCAAGCCTTGCGAGGCGATCAGAGGTGATCATCCAGAGGAGTCTGCGGTTGAGGTCGGGTGATCACAGATGAGGATCAGATCTTGTCAATGGATCGGCGAAGCTCCTCGAGGTCGTTGTCGACCTCAGACACTTTCACAGGTTGAACAGCTTCACCCTTGCCCTGATCAGCTGCTGGCAGCGCAACGGCTTCGGGACCTCCCGCAAGTTGCTGACGAAGGGCAGCAAGATCATCATCAACATCATCTCCACCCTCCAGGGCTGCGAACTGGCTCTCCAGATCGGCTCCTGCTAGTTCCGCCGCGGCCTGACTGCTGGCTTCCATTGCCTGAACTTTGTCCTCCATTCGCTCAAAAGCGGCCATGGCGGAATTGCTACCCATGTTCCCCACCGCGCTCTGAAGCTGCTGCTGAGCCTTAGCCGCCTGGGCCCTGGCCTTGAGCATGTCCTTCTTGGTGCGCGCCTCGGCAATTTTGCCCTCGAGTGCCACAAGACTCTTTTTGAGGGTTTCCACCTGAGCGTCCTGCCCTTGCACCTGCTTGGCCAGAGACGTGGAAGTCTCCTGGAATGTCTTTCGCCGAGTGAGAGCCTCTCGGGCCAAATCCTCTTCGTTCTTCTTAAGAGCAAGCTCTGCCCGTTCGTACCAAGTACGGGCCTGCGATTCCGCTTGATCCGCCTGATTGCGAAGGCGCTTCTGACTGGCGATCGCCATGGCGACCGCCTGGCGCAGCTTCACAAGATCCTCCTGCATGTCCGCCACGGACTGGTCGAGAATCTTGACCGGATCCTCGGCCTTACTCACGAGATCGTTGACGTTGGCGCGCAGCAGTCGGCTGAGCCGGTCGAAGAAACCCATGGAACGGGGCGAGCAGCAGCTTGAGGGTAGCGAGCAAATCAACAGTGCCTGCCTAAGGTCGATTCAAACTCGGCATTTGCCATGGGTCGGGCCCCCAAATCGCAGCGGCGCCGCTTTGGTAAGGGTGAGGTGCTGATGCCACCTGAACCCGCACCCGTTCAGCCACTCAGTGGATGCCTGGAGGCTCTCAAAAGCAGTTGGAGACAGGAAGGTTCACTGGCTGCGCTTTGGCAGGACTGGCCAAAACTGGCGGGCGATCCTCTCTCCAGCCATTGCCAACCGCTGTCGCTGCGAAGCGGAATGTTGACCGTGGGAGCCAGCCATCCCCAATGGCGCCAGGCCTTGCAGTACAGCAAACCTCAGTTGCTCGCAGCCATCCGTGCAGCAGGCCATCCTGTGCGCGATCTGCGGATTCAACAACACCATCCTGCTCCGCGTGAGGTGCTCGGAGATCCGCTCGAGGAGTGGAAACGACACCCGAGTCGCATTGATGTTCATGGCATCGCGGCATGTCCACGATGTGGAACGCCCTCTCCAATGGGAGAGATGGCGGAGTGGGGACATTGCAGCTTTTGCCGCCGAATCCAGCTAAGCGAGCTGTCGGCACCGGATCATCGCGATCAATAACGCTCAGGTCGCGGAACTCGCCAACTTGGCAGGAACTTGTCAGCTTGGAGATCCGCTGCACGCTGATCAAGCTGGGATCGATCAAGCCTCCATAACTCGTAGATCCCTTCGCTTGAAAGTCGCTGCGGATTGAGTCCTTGCCAGTGCTGCTTGGCAGCAGTGAGTTTGTCAATGACAACCAGTACTGAAGGAGAGGCTCCCAGACTTGTGCGCGGAACCCCCTTAAAACCTCGACGCCGCTCAGAGCTCAAACGATCCGACAGGTTGACAAGAGCCCACCGCGATTGCCCCTCATAAACCACTACTTGACCTGTGTAGAAGTGAAGGGAAGGCTTGAGCACACCGATCATCGCCAGGGGTTCCCCAGGACGGCGCTGCTCCACAACTTGTTTTGCAACCTCCCGTACCGGCAGCTGACGTACCCGATCCCCCAGCTGGATCATTGGCACGAGTGCAATCAGCTGAAACAGCACCATCGGTCCCTGCCAGGCCAGCAGGCGTCCAGGCACAGCGCCCCAAAAAAACCTGGTTCCAAGCAAGACGGCAACGATGAAACACACCGCAGCCCTGATCACCAACCCACTGGCCATCAGTTCGGCCGGCAGGGTGGGCATCTCCGGATCCTGAATCAGAGGAATCCAGAGAGGTGATGCCAGCAAGCCAGCCGCCAGGATCGCCGTGCATAAAGCGGTTGAGCACCAGGCAACCAGCAAACCCTTGCGTTGCTGAAGAGACGGGGGAAGGGCTGTCGAGGCGATCACCAAGGCAGCAGCCGGTGTGGCGGGTAGCCAGTAGCTAGGCAACTTGGTTGCCGCTGCGGTGAAGAGCAAGAACACCGCCAGCAGCCAGCAGCCGGCGAAATGGTTCAGGCTGTCGCGATTAGGAATGCGCCGCATCGAAGCGCCCCTTGAGAAATCGGCAATCAGCTTTCCCAGACCAAATAGGAGCAGCGGGGTAAATGGGAATGACGCCACCACCAGGACAGGTCCGAAAAACCACCAGGGCTGCAGATGGTCGTTCACAACACTGGTGAGGCGTTGAAGATTGTGATATCCGAAAAAGCTGTCCCAGAAGGGCTGACCTTCCACCAGCAGCTCGGCTGCATACCAGGGAAGACTGATCAGGCCTGTGATCAGAAGTCCTTGCAAAGGCCTCAGAGACGCCCACAGACCTGAAAGATCCCGGCGAATCAAGGCGAACAGCATCAGGGTGATGCCTGTAAGAACAACCGCTACAGGGCCTTTGGTCAGCACGGCGAAGGCCAGAACGATCCAGGCCAACCACCAACGCCGACCCGATCCACTCGCGTAGCAGCGCCATTGACAGAGCAAGCTGAGAGCGAGCGTCCCAGTGAGCAGCGAATCACTGACAGCGGTCCTGCTCCAGATCAGCACCAGTGGAGACAGGGCAAAAGCGAGCGCTGAGGCGATGGCCGTCCGACGGGGAAACGAATCGCCCTGCAATGGGTACCGCAGCAGGGTGTCCCCGAGAGCGAGCATGGTCAGCACCGAAGCCAGGGCCGAGGGCAGGCGGGCCGCCCATGTGCCGAGTGGATCCCAAAAAGTCCCTGCTGGCAGGGCATATCCCAGGCCCATCAACCAATACACCAGTGGTGGTTTATCGAACCGGGGCAACCCGTTCACCCGAGGCGTGAGCCAGTCACCGGTCTCCGCCATGGCACGGCCAGATGCCGCGAATAAAGGCGGCGTTTCATCAACGAGACCTGTGCTGCCGAGCTGCCAACAGAAGATCGCCAATGCCAGTACGAGGATGAGCAGCATTCCACGCCTTCGCTGCCGAGCGGTTGGCAGAACGATGGAAGGAATCTGGGCTGATGAATCCGCTGTCATCAGGAGATGGTGCCATTCACAGGTAACAGGCCCCTACGGATCCAGGCTTCGACCCGGGCTGCCAAACCTTCCTGACTCGCGCAGCGCTCAACCCAGCGACGGCAGGCCAAACGATCGATGGCCGACGCCTGAAGTGTTGCTTTTGCGAGGGCTTCCCAATCATCGGGAGCAACCAGCCAACCGGTTTCGCCGTCCTGAATAATTTCTCCTGGGCCTCCGCGGTCATAAGCGATCACCGGCACACCACAGGCCAAGGCCTCAACCACAACATTGCCGTAAGCCTCATTCCACTTCGGCGTGTTGAGCAGCGCTCTGCAACCGCCAAGCTCGCGCTGCAGCTCATCGGTGGGCTTGAAGCCACACCACTCAATCGTTCCTGCGGGCACTGCACTCTCGACACGCCTGGCATAGGCATCGTCCTCCACCAGCCCCCAGACACGCAGCGTCTCGCCTAGCTGAGCCGCAACCAACGCCGCATCCTCAAGCCCCTTTTCGGGAGCAACTCGTCCGGCCCAACCCAGGGGACCATCGGTGATGAGCTGCAGCTCATAACGAGAGAGATCGAAACCGTTTCCCACCACATCAGGGGGATCAACGAGAGCGAAGTCGTCCGACTGACGACGGGTGTGAAACGCAAGGCGTCGCTGATCCCAACGGGCCAGATCAGCCACGGCACTATCCATCACCGCAGACACGGACCCCATACTCACGAGGTGAAAAATGTTTGGTGCCACATGGGGGGTAAGCCATAGCGGCAGCCAGTCGTATCCAAAATTGAGCAGGGCATCAACATCGCTGGCCAGTTCCAGCGCCCGGTCCCAGAGACGAGGCAGCACAGCATCCCTGGGAATCCGCATCGGTTCATTCCGATCCGCATGCTGCCAACTCGGCTGATCAACCCCAGGGACGGTATGGAGTGTCACGCGCTCATCGATCACTGGTGAGCAGGAACCTTCCGGAGCCACGAGGTGCAGGCGATGACCCCGCTGGGCTAGGCCCTTCACCAGAGATGCAAGCGTGAGCTCAACCCCTCCTCCTCGTCCGCTGCCGAGCTGTCCGACGGGTGTGCTGACCAGCACCAATGACAAAGGACGATCGGTCATGCCTTCAGGTCTCCAGGACGCGGCATCGAGGCCGAAAACCAAGGCTCCCAGATGCGCTGGCGCTGACTCACTAAAAGCACTGAGATCAGCACCAGAAGCACCGCAAGCCACTGCAGGTTGTCGAGGCGTTCACCCAGCAACACTCCCCCGGAGGCAAGCGCAAACACCGGTGTCAGGAAGCCAAGCGTGCTGAAACCGGTGAGATCCTCCCGGTTGGCAAACCAGAAAAAAATGGAATAGGCAAGCGCGCTGCCCAAAAGCGATGCATAGGCCATTTGTGCCCAGTTGAGGGCCGACCAGGGTGGAATCAGTGCCGTACTGGCATCAAGGCCATGCCAGGCGAGCAGAGGCACTCCACCCAGCACCATGTGCCACCCGGTCACCGCCACCGGATCACTGTTCCTGCAGGCGAAGCGACACAGGACAGTGCCTAGGGCCATCGCTAATGCCGCCAGCAGCATCCAGCCTGTGCCGTCCTGCCATCCAGCCTGCAGATCCGACAGATCAGCCTGCAACCACCAGTGCTGCAGGAGAGGCGCTGGAACCCCCAGACAGACAATTCCGGAAAGTCCAACAACAAGACCGATCCAGCCGATCGGATTGATCGATTCCGCAAACAGCCAGCGTGCGAGTAGAGCCACGATCAGGGGTTGCGAGTCGATCAAAACTGATCCGAGGCCGGCACCAGTGCCCTGCAGTCCCTTGGCCAAAAAAAACTGGAAAAGAAACGCATCAACGACGGTAAACAGCAAAAACCAGCCACGATCAGCAGAGTTAACGGTCAGCGATCTTCCTAAAAAAGGAACAGCGATGAGCAGAACGATGCCAGCGGGAAGCAAGCGCAGGCACGCCACAAGCGGAGCCCCACCAGACTCCACTAATGGGGCCATTGCCGCCATTGCAGTGCCCCACAAAGCGAAGGGCAACACCATCAGCAGCCCGCGCTGCAGCGTCGTCATAGAAATAGGCGGACAGGGTCCTTTTTAAGATCCGGCGAGTTGAACTGAGGATCATGGGGTGGCTTTGGCGTCGCAAGTCCAAACGCCGTATGGCGCGCATCGTGATTGAGGGCGCGATCAGTGGCTCGACACGACTCAGAGTGCTGAAGGCTCTTCGCGAGGTACAGGAGCGGGAGTTCCCGGCACTCCTGCTACGCATCGACAGCCCGGGAGGAACGGTCGGTGACAGCCAGGAAATCCATGCGGCGCTGCTACGCCTACGCGAAAAAGGCTGCAAGGTGGTCGCCAGCTTCGGCAACATTTCCGCATCCGGCGGTGTCTATGTCGGAGTGGCAGCTGATTCAATCGTGGCTAACCCCGGAACGATCACCGGCTCGATCGGTGTGATCCTGCGTGGCAACAATCTCTCAGAACTGCTGGCCAAAGTCGGTGTTCGCTTCGAGACCGTCAAGAGCGGGGCCTACAAAGACATCCTTTCTCCTGATCGGGCCCTCAGCCCTGAAGAGCGTGAGCTGCTCCAAAGCCTGATCGACAGCAGTTACGACCAGTTCGTCGCCGCCGTTGCCGAGGGCCGAGGACTGGATCAGAACACGGTGCGTACCTTTGCCGATGGGCGAGTGTTCAGTGGAGCTCAGGCCAAGGATCTAGGCCTTGTTGATGAGTTGGGGGACGAGGAACAGGCTCGATTAGTGGCAGCACGTTTGGCCGAGCTAGATGAGGAGCGCTGCCGGCCTGTAACGCTCGGCAAACCCCGCAAGCGCCTCCTACAAAACCTGCCTGGATCCAGCCTTCTGCTGAGACTCGATCAGTTGCTGACCACGGAACTTGAACTGAGCGGACAGCCCCTCTGGATGCACAGACCATGACAGCCCCTCGGCTGCTGCGAGGACTAAGAGGTGCGACCACCTGCGCTGACAACAGCGCACACGCCATCCATGACGCTGTTGCTGAGCTAGTGGACGCCCTGATGGACCAGAACGCTCTGAATCCAGACCAGCTGGTCTCCGTGACGTTCTCCGTGACAGCCGATCTGGACGCCAGCTTTCCAGCAGCGACGGCGCGCCACCGATCAGGCTGGGAGGGAGTAGCCCTCCTGGATGTGCAGCAGATGGCCGTTCAGGGGGACCTGGCGCGTTGCATCCGTCTTCTGGCTCATGCCTGGATTCCTTCCGATCAACCGCTGCAGCATCCCTACCTGAGGGGGGCATCACGGCTGCGCCCGGACCGATCTGGTCACAACTGACAGATCAGGCGCCGGCCCCCGAAGCACCGCGTTCGGGAGATTCTCACGACAATTCAGTCACGACTCACGGCATTAGCGCCGACTGCTCCCGAATCACGATGAAACGACGTTGTTCTCTCACTCCCAGTCGCAGCGCAGGACTGGCAGCTCTGATCGGTTGCGGAGTCATCGGCGGAGCTGCTGTATTGCCCCTCGCCACACCCCCCGCCATTGCTCAGAACACACCGTCCTTGCTGGAGTTCCGCTGGGACTCAGGGTCTGGATATCGCAAGCTTTACTTCGTTCAGACCAGCCAACGCCGGCGCGAGCGCTCGGAATATTTCTTCATGCTGCGCAAGAAGGATCGCAAGACCGCGATTCTCAAACTGAGCATCACGGTGCCCAGCTATTTCAACGCGCGCATCCGTCCTAAAAATCTCACGCTCTGCAAGATGTCGATGGGCGGGATGCTCTCTAGAAGCAAGTGCAAAGAAGTGCTGCCAGCGGTGTTTGAAGTAAATGAGAAGCAGACAGCCATCGAGGTCTTCCCCGACACACCGATCCCAACTGGTGGCACCTATGCCGTCGTGATGAACGTCTTCAATCCGAGCCAGGCGGGAATGTTCCAATTCAATGCCCTGGCACAGGCCCCCGGAGACGTTCCCGTATCCGGCTACCTCGGCAGCTGGCTTGTGGATATCGACTGACCCTGGCTGATAAACTCGCTCCTTGACGAAAAGCCGGGTGCCGGAAAAATCTCATGACGAAACGAACTCTCGGAGGCACAAGTCGCAAGCGCAGGCGCGTTTCCGGTTTCAGGGTGCGCATGCGCACGCATACAGGGCGTCGAGTCATTCGTAGTCGACGCAAGCGCGGACGCTCACGTCTGTCCGCTTGATTCTCTCGAATTGCTGCGATGGTCTTGCCGGCATCCATGCGTCTGCGCGGCCATCGCTGTTTTGATCATTTGCATCGGAAAGGCAAGCGCTTTCACGGCACTTTGATGGTTCTGAGAAAGGCCTCAGCCCATCACTCCCTGCTCAAACGCCCAGCGACTCCGGGTGGATCCGACAGCCGGCCAAGGTCACGGGCCTGCCGCGTGGCTGTGGTGATCAGCAGCAAGGTGAGCAAACGCGCCGTGATCAGAAATCGATTGCGGAGGCTCCTGCACGATCATCTGCGTTCAAAGTTCGAACATGCTCCAGAACACTCCAGCGTCTGGCTTCTGGTCAGTTTGAAGCCTGGAGCAGCCACAGAGGATCACGACTTACTGGAAGAATGCGACAGATTGCTTGTACAGGCGGGCCTGAAGCCATGACCAGCTCCATTCAGGAAGACACCTTTTACGAGGGAGGCCCCGCAAAGGGTGATCTGATCTTCAATATCCTTTTGGCCTTCACCTTGCTTGGCCTTCCACTCACCGTGGCGGCCGTTGTACGGGCCCTTTGGTTGCGCTTCCGCATCACCAGTCGGAGAGTCTCTGTGAGCGGCGGCTGGATGGGTAAGGACCGTAGCCAAGTGGTCTACAGCCAGATCCGGGAGGTGCGCTGTGTGCCCCGTGGTTTTGGAGCGTGGGGCGACATGGTTCTCGTGCTGACAGATGGATCAAGGCTTGAGCTCCGTTCGATGCCGCGCTTCCGGGAGGTTGAGACCTACATCCAAGAACGCATCAAGAGCAGATCCGAATCCAATGGCTCTAGCAGTGACAGCATTCCAAGCAAAGGCTTCGCTGCCTAACACTGCGCACCAACGCAACGGCCTCGACGCTGTTGCACACTGGCATCACCCTTCACCGCCCATCGGAACGCCATCGTGATCGGTTACATCTCCGACAATCTGCTGCTGCCGATCCTGGATTTCTTCTATGGATTGGTTCCCAGCTACGGGCTCGCGATCGTGGCTCTCACGGTGGTGATCCGCCTGGCTCTCTTCCCGCTGAGCGCAGGGTCTATTCGCAGCGCACGGCGCATGCGCATCGCCCAGCCTGTGATGCAGAAACGTCAGGCTGAGATCAAGTCTCGCTTCGCCAGCAATCCTCAAAAACAGCAGGAAGAGCTGGGCAAATTGATGAAGGAGTTCGGCAGTCCCCTTGCGGGATGCCTGCCTCTCTTGGTCCAGATGCCGATCCTGTTCGCATTGTTCGCCACGTTGCGAGGCTCACCATTTGCAGACGTTCCTTACACCCTCAATCTCAAAGTGCTGCCCTCCGAGCAGATCGCTGCGGTTGAGCCCAAACCATTTACAAGCGCGAGCCACTCGATCTTCGTCACTGAGACCAATCACGTTCCTGTGATCGCCAGCCTCCCCGGCGGCACCAAGATCGGCACTGGTGACAGCGTTCAGATCCAGCTTCAAACCAAGAGCGGAGAAGCTTTCGGGGAGGTTCTAAACGGTGTTGAGAACGGCAAGTCTTTCCTGCCTGCCTGGACGGTCACCAAAGGCGAATCGATTGTGTCTGTCTCCGAAACAGGAGAAATCACAGCGCTGGCTGCCGGTGATGCAACGGTTGAAGGCAAGATCCCTGGCCTGGCAGCCCGCAGTGGTTTCCTGTTCATCAAGGCTCTCGGACAGGTGGGCTTCTACACCGACGGTTCAGTCAACTGGGATATCGCCATCCTCGTTGGCTCCTTTGGCCTGAGCCTGTTCATTTCCCAACTGCTGTCGGGCATGGGCATGCCTGCTAATCAGCAGCAGTCCACAGCCAACAAGATCACACCGGTGATGATCACAGGAATGTTCCTGTTCTTCCCTCTGCCGGCGGGCGTTCTGCTCTACATGGTGATCGCCAATATCTTCCAGGCTCTGCAGACCTTCCTGCTCACCCGTGAGGCATTACCGGACAATCTGCAGGCGATCCTGGACGAACAGCTCAAGCAGCAACCCACACCTGCGGCAGCCGGTGGAATCCCTGGGGGCCGCTTGCCTTTCGAGCCAAAGGGCGGCAACAAATGATTCCCGGCCTTGAGCCGGTACCGCTCAGGGAGCTACAAGCTCTGGGAACCTTCAGGGTCTGGTCAGTGGCAGGTCAACTCGATGAGATGCCCAGCCTCACCCCCGTTCGAGGCACTCTCAGAGCGGAACATCGAGGCAATCTTTTAGAGGTTGAGGGGTCGGTGCAGACCATCGTCTGCCTGCGCTGCGACCGTTGCCTCGGTCACTTCAACCAACAGCTGAGCGCTATCTCCAAGGAACTGATCTGGCTTGGCCAGGAACCGAGCGACGATCATCTCGCCGAAGCCGGTCTCGACTTGGCTTCGCCAGATGGACTGATGGAGTGTCTCGACCCACGCGGTGACTTCGAGCCAGAGCGCTGGGTTTTCGAACAGCTGAGCCTGCAGATGTCGGTTGTCAATCGCTGCGGAAAACATTGCCCGGGGATGCCACAGAAACCATCAGACGCTTCCCCAACCCGCGAAGAGACCACACCTGACCCCCGCTGGCAGGCCCTGAAAGATCTGCAGTCGTCGATGCAACGCAGCGGGACGAACCATGACTGAAAACTGGATCGCACAACTGGATCTTTTAATTCGATCGGGCACACCGTTGATCTGGATCCGCAGCCATGAAGAAGAGCGAGTGGAAACGCTGCTACGCCAGGCCTCGGAGCGGCTGCCCGATCGCACCCTGACCTGCTGGGATTTTGTGGGAGGCCTTAGCGGCGCCCTGGGCCAGGAACAGCTGGGAGCACGACAGCCAATGGCAGTGCTGCAGTGGCTTCAGGAGCGGTCCCCTTCCAGTCCGACCCTTTTACTGCTCAAAGATGTGCACCGGTTCTGTGAAGACCCTGGAATTGCACGCATGTTGCGGAACCTCGCCAGCCAACTGCGAACCACACCACACACCCTGATTGTGACGTGCGGGCAGTGGACGCCACCCGCCGATCTGGACGAAGCCCTCACTCTGATGGACCTGCCCTTGCCCCAGGAGCAGGAGCTGCGAACACTTCTCGCCAACATCGCCAAAGCCAGCGGTCGAGCTTTAGAGGCTGATGTGCTCGAGGAACTCACCCATGCCTGCTGTGGACTGAGCGAAGCGAGGGTGAGGCATGTGGCCGCCAAAGCGCTCGCACAGCGTGGATCGCTCAGCCGCGAGGACTTGGTGGATGTGCTGGAGGAGAAACGACTTTCCCTGGCCCGCAGCGAAGTGCTGGAGTTCTGCCCGACGGATGCAACGCCTGGCGACATCGGCGGATTGGAAACGCTCAAGCACTGGCTTGATCAACGACACAGGGCTTTCAACGACGATGCACGCCGCTTTGGACTTCCTCTGCCGAAGGGGGTGCTCCTTGTCGGTCCGCAGGGCACCGGTAAGTCACTGACAGCCCGAGCAATCGCCCACAGTTGGTCGATGCCACTTCTTCGTCTTGATGTGGGCCGCCTGTTCTCCGGCCTGGTTGGAGCCAGCGAAGCCAGAACCCGCGACATGATTCAGCGGGCGGAAGCGATGGCGCCCTGCGTTCTCTGGATCGATGAAATCGACAAGGGATTCGGCAATGACAGCCGCAGTGACGGCGGCACCAGCCAGCGTGTTCTGGCCACCGTGCTCACCTGGATGGCCGAGAAACGGTCTGCAGTGTTTGTGGTGGCCACTGCAAACGGCGTGGAGCGCTTACCGGCAGAACTGCTGCGCAAGGGTCGTTTTGATGAAATCTTCCTGCTGGATCTGCCTTCGAGAGATGAGCGACTGAGCATCCTCAGCCTTCACCTACAGCGGCGGCGCCCTCGACTCAACTTGCCACTTTCAACTGTGGTTGATCGCACTGACGGTTACTCCGGAGCTGAATTGGAGCAAGTGGTGATTGAGGCGATGCATCTGGCCTTCGCCGAAATTCGTGAACTCACCGAAAGCGACATGATCCTGGCGGCATCGCAGCTTGTTCCCTTATCGCGCACAGCAAGGGAACAGATGGAGAGCCTCAAGCAGTGGGCCAGTGCCGGGCGGGCCAGGCCCGCATCATTACGAGCCGTAACGAACCCTGACGCGGCGTAACGATCCGCCCCTTCGACCCGGGACGAACACAGCCAGGCTCCGTAGGTTCCATGCACCAGCGAAAGACCGGAATTGAACCGTTCCTCCGAAATCACCACTCAATTGGCAGCTGCCTGCCTTGGAGCCGGGGTGATCACTACGGTGGCCGTCGCTCAGGGCCAAAACCCTGTGACAGCTCTGGGAATCACGCTGTTCTCAGCCGTGGCAGCAGTGATGGTGGGTCAGGTTTTCTGAGAACAGTCAGACCGCTGACAACGGACGCCTAGGCTGCCGGCGCGATCATCCGAACCCCTGTGCTCGATCAGCGTCTGGTGCGAGAGAACCCTGAGCTGATTGCTACTCAGCTGGGTCGCCGAGGACTGGATGTGGACCTCAGCTCCCTTCAGCAGATCGCCCATCATCAAAGAAATCTCGAACAAGAGCGCAGCACTCTTCAAGCTGAGGGCAACCGCATCGGCAAGGAGGTGGGGCAACAGATCAAAGCCGGAGCCGATCCGAAAGGGGCTGAAGTCGCTGATCTACGTCAGCAGGGCAATGCCATCAAGCAGAAAGTCTCCGTTCTCGAGGACGAGGAGAAGCAGCTCGCCTCACGCTTGAAGGATCAGCTGCTCATGCTTCCCAACCTTCCATCGGCAGACAGCCCTGATGGCAAGGATGAAAACGACAACATCGAGGTGCGCAGTTGGGGCGTCCCACGCCAACAAGAAGGCCTGGAAGAGCATTGGGCGATCGCTGACCGTCTTGGCCTGCTGGACAGCGAACGATCCGTACGCATTGCCCAGAGCCGATTCGTGACCTTGTTTGGTCAGGGCGCTCGCCTGGAACGGGCTCTGATCAACTTCATGCTCGACCTTCATGGCAGCAAGGGCTACCGAGAGGTGCTGCCACCTGTGCTGGTGAACAGCGCCAGTCTCACAGGATCAGGGCAACTGCCGAAGTTTGCCGAAGAGAGCTTCCGTTGCGCTGAGGACGATCTCTGGCTGACGCCCACCGCGGAGGTTCCCGTCACCTCTCTGCATCGCGACGAAATCATTCCGGGCGATCAGCTGCCTCTGAAATACGTGGCTTACAGCCCATGCTTTCGTAGAGAAGCGGGAAGCTATGGCCGGGACACCCGAGGGCTGATCCGCTTGCACCAATTCAACAAAGTGGAGCTCTACTGGTTCGTGCACCCCGAGCACTCAGCAGAAGCCCACTCGCAGATCACAGCGGATGCGGAGGCGGTTCTTCAGGCCCTTGAGCTCCCCTACCGGGTCCTGGAACTCTGCACGGGTGATTTGGGTTTTTCAGCGTCGCGCACTTACGACCTCGAAGTGTGGCTCGCAGGGGCCGGTGCGTACCGGGAGATCTCTAGTTGCAGTGTTTGCGATGATTTCCAGGCACGGCGTTCTTCGATCCGCACCAAGGAAGGGAAAGTGACCCGGCTGGTGCACACCCTCAATGGCAGTGGTCTGGCGATCGGCCGAACCATGGCAGCTCTGCTGGAAAACGGTCAGCAGTCGGATGGCAGTGTTTTGTTGCCCAAGGCACTGGTGCCTTACTTCGGTGGGGACAAAATCCAGCCAGAATGAAGGAACTGAAACGGGTTCCATGAACGTTCTGGCCTCACTGCTGGCTCTGGGGCTGTTGATCGTCATTCATGAAGCGGGCCATTTTCTGGCTGCACGACTGCAGGGCATTCGTGTCAACGGCTTTTCTGTGGGCTTTGGACCAGCTCTGCTCAAAACCGAGCAGGGGGGTGTGACCTACGCCCTGAGATTGCTCCCTCTAGGTGGATTCGTTTCATTCCCGGAAGACGACGAAGAGAGCGACATTCCCAAAGACGATCCGGATCTGCTGCGCAATCGGCCGATTCCACAGCAGATGCTGGTGATCAGTGCTGGCGTCCTCGCCAATCTGCTGCTGGCCTGGTTGGTTCTTGTGGGACACACCGCCACCACAGGAGTCCCTGGGGAAGCAGGACCAGGAGTGATGGTGATGAGCGTGCAGGGAGGTGAGCCGGCTGCTTTGTCCGGGCTAAAACCTGGCGATCGAATCCTGTCAATCGATGCGATTGATCTTGGCCGTGGAGAGCAGGCCGTCCAGGCCGCGGTGGATCCGATTCGCAACAGCCCTGGCCTGCCGCTCACGCTGCAGGTGCTGCGCAACGATGTGCTCACACCTCTCCAGCTCACGCCTGCCGACCAGCAGGGTGTTGGTCGTATCGGCGCCCAGCTTCAGGAAGTCATCAGCGGCTCCACCCGACCAGTGCACTCACCGCTAGAAGCAGTCAGCGTGTCCAGCCAACAGTTCAGCGGGCTGTTCAGCCGAACAGTCTCGGGCTATGCAGGCTTATTCACCAATTTCGGCGCCACCGCTCAGCAGGTCTCAGGCCCGGTAAAGATTGTGGAAATGGGTGCACAACTCTCAAGTCAGGGAGGGTCGGGTCTCGCGCTCTTTCTGGCGCTGATCTCCATCAACCTGGCAGTCCTCAACGCATTGCCACTGCCGCTGCTCGATGGCGGTCAGCTGGTGTTTCTACTGCTGGAGGGGCTACGCGGACGCCCACTACCGGAACGTTTTCAGCTGGCTGTGATGCAGTCCAGTCTGCTGTTAGTCCTCGGCCTCAGTGTGTTGCTGATCGTGCGTGACACCAGCCAACTTCCTGTGGTGCGTCAATTGATCGGCCAGTGAAACTGTATGGTTACCCATTGAACCGCTCCTTTTCACTCGCTGCATGGCCAAGAAGTCGATGATCGCCCGCGATGCGAAGCGCAAGAAAATGGTTGAGCGCTTCTCAGCCAAGCGGACTGCCCTGATGGCCGCCTTCAACGCAGCGGATGGCCCCATGGAACGGCTTGAGATCCACCGCAAGATCCAGGCACTACCACGCAACAGTGCCCCTACACGCATGCGCAACCGCTGCTGGGCCACAGGTAAACCCAGAGGGGTTTACCGCGACTTCGGCCTCTGCCGCAATCAACTTCGTGAACGCGCCCACAAGGGCGAACTCCCAGGTGTCGTGAAGTCCAGCTGGTGATTTGTCCAGAGTCTGCTCAGAATTGATGCAGTTGAGGAGGTGTTTGAACACCTCCTTTTTTGATGGATGTCACACACCGAATCGAATTGGAATCAGTGGGATTGACGTTTCAATCCTGTGAAGTGCCAGAATAAAGATTGACAGAAAGACATAAACAACAGTGCAAGGTCAGACACAGTCGATCTCCTTTGACGGTCGGGAGATTCGGTTGACCACGGGGCGGTATGCCCCCCAGGCCGGTGGCTCGGTGATGATCGAATGCGGTGACACTTCGGTGCTCGTCACAGCCACCCGATCCAAAGGGCGCGAAGGCATCGATTTCCTTCCCCTCATCTGCGACTACGAAGAGCGCCTTTATGCAGCAGGGCGCATTCCAGGAAGTTTCATGCGCCGTGAGGGAAGACCTCCCGAGCGAGCAACACTGATTTGCCGTTTGATTGACAGGCCGATGCGGCCTCTCTTTCCCAGCTGGATGAGAGACGACATCCAAATCGTGGCCACATGCATGTCTCTCGACGAGCGCGTTCCTGCCGATGTGCTTTCGGTGACTGGAGCCTCGATGGCGACACTGTTGGCGGGCATCCCTTTCCAAGGCCCGATGGCAGCGGTGAGGGTTGGGCTACTAGGCGACGACTTCGTGCTCAACCCCAGCTTCCGAGAGATCGAACGGGGAGACCTCGACCTGGTCGTTGCTGGTACCCCCGATGGTGTGGTGATGGTTGAGGCAGGTGCAAACCAGCTTCCTGAAGGGGATGTGATTGAAGCCATCGACTTCGGATATGAGGCGGTCTGTGAGCTCATCAAGGCTCAGGAATCCATCCTCAAAGAAGCTGGAATCGAGCAGGTCAAACCTGAAGCTCCAAGCACAGACACAACACTGCCGGTTTATCTCGAGAAAGCTTGCAGTAAATCGATTGGCGATGTCCTCAGCCAGTTCGATCAGAGCAAGGCCGAGCGTGACGAAAAGCTCGATGCGATCCGTGATCAAACCGCTGAAACCATCGCTGGTCTGAAAGACACAGACCCCGTTCGAGAGCTGGTTTCAGGCAACGGCAAAGCACTGCCAACCAGCTTCAAAGCTCTGACGAAAAAGCTGATGCGACAGCAGATCGTGAAGGACGGCAAACGTGTTGACGGCAGAACTCTCGATCAAGTGCGTCCGATCAGCGCTGCGGCCGGCGTGCTGCCCAAACGAGTTCACGGCTCTGGTCTGTTCCAGCGCGGCCTCACACAAGTGCTGTCGACCGCAACCCTCGGCACACCCAGCGATGCCCAGGAGATGGACGATCTCAACCCCAACAGTGAGAAGACCTACCTCCATCACTACAACTTCCCTCCTTACTCGGTTGCCGAGACCAAGCCGATGCGGTCCCCTGGCAGGCGAGAAATCGGCCATGGAGCGCTCGCAGAACGCGCCATTTTGCCTGTGCTGCCAGCAAAAGACACCTTCCCGTACGTGGTGAGGGTAGTGAGCGAGGTTCTCAGCTCCAATGGCTCAACCTCAATGGGTTCAGTGTGCGGCAGCACCCTTGCCCTGATGGACGCCGGTGTGCCGTTGAAAGCACCCGTCAGCGGCGCCGCCATGGGTCTAATTAAAGAGGGCAAGGAAGTTCGCATCCTCACCGACATTCAGGGCATCGAGGACTTCCTTGGTGACATGGATTTCAAAGTGGCGGGTACCGACAAGGGCATCACTGCCCTGCAGATGGACATGAAGATCACCGGCCTGGAGATCAAGACCATTGCCGAGGCGATCAATCAGGCCCGTCCTGCCCGTCTCCACATCCTCGAAAAGATGCTGGAAGCGATTGATGCCCCCCGTGATGGCATGTCACCCCATGCCCCGCGCCTGCTCAGCTTCCGCATCGACCCGGAACTGATCGGCACCGTGATCGGTCCGGGTGGCCGCACCATCAAGGGAATCACCGAACGCACCAACACCAAGATCGACATCGAAGACAGCGGCATTGTCACCATCGCGTCCCATGACGGAGCGGCGGCTGATGAAGCTCAGAAAATCATCGAAGGTCTCACCCGCAAGGTGAATGAGGGCGAGGTGTTCAGTGGTTCTATTACCCGCATCATTCCGATCGGCGCCTTTGTGGAGATCCTTCCTGGCAAAGAGGGCATGATCCACATCTCCCAGCTGTCAGAAGCTCGGGTCGAGAAGGTGGAGGACGTGGTGAAGGTGGGTGACGAGGTCACCGTTCGCGTCCGCGAGATCGACAACCGCGGCCGTATCAATCTGACGCTACGCGGTGTGCCCCAAAACGGGGAAGAGATTGAGCCCGAACCTGCCCCCACACCCGTTGCGCCCCTCTCCTGAGGTCTCGATTCAGACCTGAAAATCTGGATCAATTCTCTCCATAGCCCGTGCCGCTCGCTTCTCAAGCGCGGCATGGGCTTTTCCATTGCTAGCGATCAGACAACCTGCCTGACGTACGTCTCCGGTGTTGTAAGTGAGCGGACGACCATCCGCATGAGTGAAGGCACCACCAGCCGCTAGTAATACAGCCTCAGGGGCTGCCATATCCCAGTCTTTGGGAGCAGTCTTGCCCGACAACGAGATGTAGAGATCGGTCTCACCACGCAAAATGGTGGCCACCTTGCAGCCCACACTGCCCACAGCCTTGGAGCCGGCGAGGGGAAGAGCCGCGATCAGTTGTTCCAGGCGAGCATCCCGATGACTGCGGCTCGCCACCATGATCAGTTCTCCCTCTGCAGAGCGGTCGCTGAAGCGAACGGGGCTGCTCTTGCCGCTGCGGTTTTCGCACCAGCTGCCATCACCCACCAGGCCAAACCAGAGCTCATCAGCCTCGGGAAGCAACACCACTCCCAGTACAGGACGCTGACCCTGCACAAGCGCCAAATGCACCGCGTATTCACCGGTGCCTTGCAAAAAATCCTTGGTGCCATCGAGAGGATCCAGAATCCAGAGCCATTCGGCCGGCAAAGGCTCCCCAGCAGTGAGCTGCTCCTTAGCCGTCTCCTCGCTCAGCAAGGTCCAGCCAGCATCAGGGAACGCTGAACCCAGACCATCGAGCAACCATTGATTCACGGCCAGATCCGCGGCAGACACTGGCCCCTCTCCACCATTGTCAACACTTAGAGCTCGGGAAAAACCATGGGGAGGCTGCTCACCGCGGGTATAAGCCCGCAAAATATCGGCGGCTCCCCAGCACAGAGGGCGCAGTGTCTCGAGAAGGCTGTCCTGACTGATGCCAGCGGGCAGATTCATCGCAGTCGGCATCATGGAGTGATCTGGGCGGAGCCATTGTGAAGCAACGCGCCGAACCGGAAGCTGGTGTTCTTTATCTAGTGGGTACGCCGATCGGAAATTTGGGCGACCTCTCACCGAGAGCACGGGCCCTGCTGGTTGCTGTAGACACAATCGCCTGCGAAGACACCCGACACAGCGGCCAACTGCTCACTGCTCTGGGATCGAAAGCACGACGCTGCAGCTTCCATCAGCACAACATGTACGGGCGCATCCCCCAACTGCTGAACGATCTCAGTAACGGTCACAGCATTGCTGTGATCAGTGATGCCGGACTGCCTGGGATCAGTGACCCCGGAGAAGAGCTCGTCGCTGCAGCACGACAAGCAGGCCATGCCGTGATCTGCATCCCCGGGCCCTGCGCCGCCACGACAGCACTGATCAGCAGCGGTCTGCCGAGTGGCCGCTTCTGCTTTGAAGGGTTTCTACCGAGCAGGGGGCGCGAGCGGCGTAATCGGTTGGCAGCAGTGGTCGCAGAAGAACGCACGACGGTGCTGTACGAAGCTCCTCATCGACTGGTGAAACTGCTGGAAGAGCTGCAGGAACTCTGTGGTGATCAACGCGCCCTACAGGTGACACGTGAGCTGACCAAGCGTCACGAACAGCAGGTGGGGCCAAACGTGATCGCTGGCTTGACCCATTTCAAGGAGCATCCTCCCCAAGGTGAATTCACCCTGGTTCTGGGTGGGGCGCCACAAGAAAAGTCCATCACCATGAACGACGAACAGTGCCGTCAGCAACTCGCAGCACTGATCAAACAGGGTATGAAGCCCGGCGATGCAGCAAAGGATCTGGCCAGAAGCGCCGGACGGTCCCGGCGAGAGCTCTACGCACTACTGCATGAAGAGCAGAACCAGGCAGACTGAACAAAGCCTGACGGAAACCGCGGCATGTTGCTGCGCTTAAGACTGCTGCTAATCACTTTGGGTGGCAGTGCCGCTTTACTTGTGGTGCTCTGCCTTGGAGCGCAGAACCTCAGTGACCGCTACAAGCTGAAACTGGGCCTGGGCACGACAGCACCACTCCCTGCTGGGTTCATTGTTGGCGTCAGCACTGTGCTGGGAGTGATCAGCGGTGGCAGCCTCGCGGTGGTCTTGATCCCCAACTCACAACGGTGAATCAGTTGTCGAGGGAATACAGGGCGCCTTCAAGCACGAGGCGAGTGATTCCTCTGGCAAGCAGATGGCGAGACGTGCTCTCAAAAACCTTGGTATCGGGAACCTTGATCACACGCTGACTACGGCCGCACTGACGTTTTGCAGAACGAGGGCTGGAGTACAGGCACAAGGCCTGGCGCACAAGCTCTTCCGGATTCAGAACACCCAGTTCAGGGAACTCACTGAGCGGCCTTGGATCCAGCTCAACGGTCTTGTCCACCAGCATGTACACACTGTCGGGGAGCACACCGGCCGCGAAGGGTCGACAGCTGACCTGCTCCCGACTCACCTGCGGCAGATCAACAGGCAGAACGGCAATTTCTTGAAAGACGTCGTCCGATGGCAAGTCGAAGGCTTCGTCATCACCGACATCATCAGCATCCTCAGCGCCGAAGTCATCGGCATCGTCGAGGGCAAGGGTTGCGCTGCCATCGTCTTCAACCGACTCTGACTGGTCAGAATCAAGGAGCTGCTCAGCGGCTTGCCCAGGATCCGCTCCCGTTTCAGGCAGATCATTGGCTTCGAGGGGATCAGCCTGAGGCGTAATTGTTGCAGCGCGAGCTCGTGCTGACTTGAGCGCGTCGTACTCCTCCGGAGACAACAGGGTGCGGACCGTGCGGCTAACGGTGTTGGCGCTACATCCGTAAGCATCAGCCAGAGCGGCGCTGGACTCGCCGGCGCGATAACGGACCAAAAGCTCCTGCTTTTGACTGTCAGTAAGCCGGCTTAGTGCCATCGAGCAATTTGAGCAGCCTCCAACTTTAGATGCAGCAGCTTGGCTTGACTGCAAGAATGCCGGCCATGCTCCCTTAGCTCAGCTGGATAGAGCAACTGCCTTCTAAGCAGTCGGTCGATGGTTCGAATCCATCAGGGGGCGTTGAGTAGTCGCTATCGATCTCCCGACAAAACAACCTCACACCAACCACGCCCCGCCAAGTGCGGGGCTTTTTGCTGTCTGGTTACCCGCGTCAATTCGGCTCACCAGAGTTTCACCAGAACTTCGCGGTTTCTGCACCAGAGCTGTGCAGGGGGGTTCACCAGTAGGGCTGTGACCTTGAAGGAGTCGAAGGGGCAGCACCCCCACTCACCCAGTCGAGCCAGCCATGTCTATCAAGTCACTCTTCATCTACACCCTTTTCCTAACGATCGGACTTGGCTCACTCGCGCATGCAGAATCCCAGTTGATCGAGCAGCGACTTCAGGAGTCCGCTCAAACCGAGGAGTTGGCCAATCGCATCAGCTATGCGCCCGGCCATTGGGGACGCTTGACTGTCTGATGCGGATTCACCACCCGGATCAAACCGGGTCACCACCTAGGCGGGCATCACTTCCAGCCTGTCTTCTTCATAATCTCCCAGACTTCGATGAGGTCAATCACTTTGGTCTTACTGAAAAATCGACGTCATGTTCAGAAAGTATATCCAACAGCTTTTTATCATTGATCAACTCCACATAAGCCCGTCGTCCATCAGTTAATACCACCTGTGCATTTCCACGGCTAAATGGAATTAAAGCCCTGCTGACGCGCCTTTTTTCAACCAAATCAACAAAGTTATCGTAACTAAGTTCGAGTATTGGCCTGCCCTCGGGAAGTGTTGGTGTTGGAGCATTCCAAACCAATTTGATGTTCTCAATCCAGGTCCCAAATGCTTTTGGGTCTTGAAATAAAATAGTGCGCTGAAGTGTGTTTAGCATTGCAGCTGCCAATAAAATAAGGAAAAGGAGGCCAAGAGCAATCGACTGTTGCATATTTTTGATTTTTGCTAATAGGCGTTGTCTTAATATCATTCAAACATCATTATCACTTAGCCGCGTATCACTTCCAGTCGCCTGACTTCTGCATCGTTTCCCAGGCTTCGATCGCGTTGTGGCGAAGCATGCGTCTGATGACAGGTTAACCAATGCCGCGAAGCGGTCGGGTCTCGACGATGACCCACTGAGCGTTCTCGGGCATCTCAGGCCCGATCCTCATGTCCGCTGTACATGGGTATTGCGATGGCTGCTAAGTCCACCCCGCCGGAGACGCCTTCCAACTCTTCATCAGTCAGCTCTTCCTTGACGGGCTCTTGCTTGGCGTCCTGCTTCTTGTCTTGCTCTTCAGGCATCAGATTCTCCAGGACGTCCCCCAGAGGTAGCAGCTATCTCGGGTCCGTAGGAACGAGCTTCCACTTGGCATGCACCGTGGGCGAATCATTTGTGAAGCTGCAGACCTTCCCCTGCTGATCATTCAGCAACCAGCCGACACCCCTCTTTGGTGGGTGCCGTTCAACCTGTGGTCGGTCCTTGTTCGGCATCGGTGGAGTCTGGCCACCATTCGAATCAGACTGGCGGCTGATTGATCCGCTGCATGCCGATTCCCTGGGGCCAGCACCTTGACCTGGCCCGCTGCGCTGCATCGATCGGTGAACACGATCTGGGTGCCGCCACGGTGGCCATGGCCGGCGCACTTCATCTGCTCCAGCGTGACCTGCTGATCGATTCCTGGACAGACAGCGACCCACTGCTTGGGAAGCAGTTGCTCTCTGCGTTTGCAAATGGCCCGCTGACGCCCTGAAACTGCAAACAAAATTGCAAACGCGGCGCAGACTCGAATCGCTAGACACCAGTCACAACAACCATTTATGGGCTCAGACTCATCTGCCTTCTAAGCAGTCGGTCGATGGTTCGAATCCATCAGGGGGCGTTGAGTAGTCGCTATCGATCTCCCGACAAAACAACCTCACACCAACCACGCCCCGCCAAGTGCGGGGCTTTTTGCTGTCTGGTTACCCGCGTCAATTCGGCTCACCAGAGTTTCACCAGAACTTCGCGGTTTCTGCACCAGAGCTGTGTAGTGGGGTTCACCAGAGGGGCTGTGATCTTGAAGGAGTCGAGGGGGCAACACCCCCAACACAACCCACACACTTATCCCCATTAGAACAATGACTACTTTCAACACTGACTACAACAACACTGAACTGCTCGATCAAGAGCTGACGATTGATCAGCTTGAATACGTGGCTGGTGGATTTGCCACAATGCAAACTATTAGTGGAATTCCAGGTGACCACTTAGCTGCGGTTGGCAGCGAGATTTATCACACGATTGTAGGAACAAAAGGCAGAGGGTTCCTGAATTCTTGGGGAAATGATTGTTTTGACTCAAGGGGGTGCTAGGGCATTAAGACGAACCAATGACTGCGATTATAATTTAGAAATAACTCGCGAAAGTAAATTATAATCACCCCCAGTTAAAGCCCCTGCATTGACAGGGGCTTTTTATTGCTTCAATCACCCCTAAGAACTCATGAATTAGCCTCCAATACCTGGCACGATTGAGCGCAGTTGAGCAGAGATAGATAAAACCTACTTTTTAGAGCGGGGCGTTGAGAAGTCGCTATCGATCTCCCGACAAAAACCTCACACCAATCACGCCCCGCCACAAGTGGGTTTTTTTATTGCATTGGTCTGTGGGGTACATCTAAGCTCACAGCGAAGCAAAGCACTAACGAATGTCACGCAGGACTACTGCCATTGCCGCAGCACTGTCTGTGCTTGCGCTCGGGTCTCCATTGATCACTGCAAGAGCGGACCCTTTGGCGGATATTTTTAACGGAATTGGATTGGAGCTATACAAGCAAGGTGATTATCAAGGAGCAATTACTGAGTACACCAAGGCAATAGAGATCAAACCTAACTATGTTATGGCTTACTACAATCGTGGGATTGCTAAGGATATGTTGAGTGATTATAGAGGAGCGATTGCTGATTACACCAAGGCAATAGAGATTAATCCTCAGGATGCCTCTACCTATTTCAATCGTGGTAAAGCCAAGGTTAGGTTAGGAGATTATCGAGGATCAATTGCTGATTTCACGAAGTCAATCCAGATTCATCCTGAGGATGCCACTGCCTATTACAGACGTGCTTATTCCAAGAGTCAATTACAAGACCTAAAAGGTGCCTGTGATGATTGGAGAAAAGCAGCAGAATGGGGAGATGAAGATGCTGCTGATGGGATATGGGTGTTCTGTTAGGGGATATTCCTGTAATCACACGATGAGATCATCACACCTAAATGCCATCCGACACTTGGTGAAAAATGTTCACCCCGCCAAGTGCGGGTTTTTTTATGTCAAGCACGTGAATACGGTGCTTCCTGTCAGCCGTTGCTATGACTGCTGAACAGACCTGATACCCATGTCCAAAGAACAACTCAAGGCATTCATCACCAAAGTTAAAGGCGATTCCGGTCTTCAGGAGAAGCTAAAAGCAGCTAAGTCACCTGAAGATGTTGTGGGCATTGCTAAAGAACACGGCCACGAATTCACTGCTGATAAGTTCGGTCAGCTCAGCGAAGAGGAGCTAGAAAGCTTATCTGGTGGCACTGATTTTTGTTATGTCAATACTGGTGGATGATACCGCCGCCAGCGGATCTTCTACACTCTGCTTCAAACCCCTTCAACGACAGTGGCTTTTGGTTTCTTGTTTTACACCCAAAAACCCATGAATTTCCCTGCATTGACTGGCACGATTGAGCGCAGTAATTATTAGCTAAAGACACTGCAGAAGACCGTTGCTATGACTGCTGAACAGACCTGATACCCGTGTCACTAGAACAACTCAAGGCATTCCTAGAGAAGGTCAAAGGCGACCCCAGCCTTCAAGACAAACTAAAAGCAGCAAAGTCACCTGAAGATGTTGTAGGCATTGCCAAAGAGCACGGCTTCGAATTCACTGCTGATAAGATTACTGAACTCAGTGAAGAGGAACTAGAAAGCGTGGCTGGAGGACTTATGAAGGATACTCATAAACGCACTGGTGGCTTCGGCTCACACTGTGGGGCAGGTTGTTGCTGGTAAAAAACTGGTGTCCATAATTCCCCCCCCTCGGCTTCAAAACCTAAACACTCAAAGCCTCTGCATTGGCTGGGGCTTTTTACTTCTTCAACCTCGCCAATAAGCTCATAAATCAGCCTTCAATACCTGGCACGATTGAGCGCAGTAAGCATTAGTTAATAGCAAGTCAGCGTCGCTGAAAGGGTGGTGAAGGCGCATCCCCCAAACGGACCAATCTTGTAAATCAGGTGGGTGGAAGCGGTGTTTGCCCAGGTGGTGACAAAGGTCTGAGCCATTCACCAGAAGCTCACCAGAACTTCGCGGGGTCTTCACCAGAGCTGTGTAGTGGGGTTCACCAGAAGGGCTGTGATCTTGAAGGAGTCAAGGGGGCAGCACCCCAAACATTCACTCCTTAAAGCTATGACTAATTATTATTGGAACAATTGCTATCGCTGGTCCAAATCATCATGGGACAAATATAATGCGCTGCCCGAAGACACAAAGAGAGTATTAACGGAAGGAGGTGAAAAGCAAGATTGGTTGCTCAAATATGAGAAACAGCTCGGTCGTCTACCCCCTTGGTTGACGCAGCCACCTAAATCTCTGCAGATAGATTGTAAAACAGGAAATCCGATTGATTCTGATGCTAGTGCAGTAGGTAATTCAGATTCCTCTGACTTGCTCAATGAAACTGCTTTCCCATGGGAAGAGTGGGAAAAACTTCCCAAAGAAGAGAGAGACGCAGAAATGAAGGAAGCAATTAAAAGAAATCAACAGACTGATGACTTAAGGCAACAAATAATCAATGGAGGCGGCGATCCTGATAGCCCAAACCTTCACCCTCAATACCGAGAAATTATATCGGCAGCCAGTGAGGAAGGAGGGATTGATGTACTAACTGGAGAGACGGCTGATGCTGTAAGCAATACAGATGAAAAGCCCACTCCTCCTCTCCCCTTTTGTGATGTTGCTGAATCAAGCAGAGAAAATGAACCCGTTGGTGGCCATGTCTTCGACACTGGTGGTGGTGAATTCAATTCCACCCCTCAAACTCTGACCCCAATCGATCTCAATTCCGCAATGGTGACCGATGCCTATCAACATCAAAATGCACCTGGAGCTGATTTGATCGTTGGCGAACCAAATCAAGGAATGGATCCCTATCAAGCACAGCGAGTGCAATACGAAGTCTTAGCTTGAATCCAACCAACAACTCACTAGCCCCGCCATGTGCGGGGTTTTTTATGTCAAGCAAGTGAACACGGTGCTTCCTGTCAACCGTTGCTATGACTGCTGAACAGACCTGATACCCATGTCCCTAGAACAACTCAAAGCCTTCCTCGCCAAGGTCAATGAAGATTCCAACCTTCAGGAGAAACTCAAAGGAGCAAAGTCACCTGAAGATGTTGTAAGCATTGCTAAAGAACATGGTCATGACTTTGCTCTCGAACATATCAACCAGTTGACTGACAAAGAGCTTGAAGGCGTATCAGGCGGCACTGCTATTACTCCAATAATTGCTGCTACAAATGCTGCAAGCAATGCTTTGAGAGTCGCAGGCCAAAGTTGCGGTTAAGTCTTAATCAAACAAACCCATGTCCCTAGAACAACTCAAAGCCTTCCTCGAAAAGGTCAAAGGCGACACCACGCTTCAGGAAAAACTAAAAGCAGCTAAGTCCCCTGAAGATGTTGTGGGTATTGCTAAAGAACATGGTCATGAATTCACTGCTGATAAGATCAGTCAGCTCAGTGAAGAGGAGCTAGAAGGTGTTTCGGGTGGTGGCTCTAAAGGTGGATCTGTTTGTGAACCTGAGTGTAGGTGACCAATTGTGTTGTCTCCAAACTGACCATCTTTCTAACCAGTTCAAACCTAAAGCTCCTGTATTGATAGGGGCTTTTTATTGCTTCAATCACAATCCAAAAGCCCACAAAGCAGCCTTCAATGCTTGCACGATTGAGCGCAGTAATCATTAGTTAATAGCAAGTCACCGTCGCTGAAATGGTGGTGAAGGCGCATCCCCCGAACGAGTGAATACGACTGTCCAGATGGACCAGGACAGTGGGACATTGACCCACCAGTCACAAAAAAAGACCCGTTGTTTCACAGGTCTTCGGTGGGTGTGAGGAGTTGGGCATCTCGGTGAGGAGAAAGCCAACTGCCACAGGTATAGCCCAAGCCTGTGCCGTTTACCCCACTGGTCACAACTGGTTGCATACCCATACCCGAGGGATAAGATTTCAACGTGAGGAGAAAAGCTCACGGGGTGGAAACAAGGACACACTCCCGCAGAGTTTTCGGAGCCCCTGCCTTTGGCGGGGGTTTCTTTTTGTCTACTCAGGCTCGTTTCTTGCGATACCAAAGAGCACCGCAACCCACGTAAAAACGATCAATAAAGAAAGCATGGCGCTTAGTGATGCGATTAGAAAAAAGGCAGGATCATCACTTCCTGCCCGAGCAGTCGCATCCTTCATCAATACGACTTTGAGATTCTAAAAACAGAGGTCTGGACGAAGAGAGTTCAAATCTGACGGTTTACCCAACCTTCGTCAGAGACTCATCCAAGTCCGGGAATCACATGCGTCATCAGGTAAGCGTTGACCCAGCGGATCATGCCTGTATCCACATCAGCGATCTGGAACAGGTCCCTCAACTTCGAACCCGTCTTAACCTTCTTAGCCTTCTCTTGCGGATCCACCCCAAAACAATTTTTGGAATAAAAAGGGAAGACAAAAGTGAAAGTGGGGCGCCAACGAAAAACAAATACAATATCGCTAAATACGGGTAGCCAGCAGCGTCGGGGCCCGTAAGACCTAAGACTAAACTGTAAACCACTACAATTGAATAAAGGGCCAACCCAATAGATAAAAAAATGATTGGCACACTTAGGAAATACAACAAAACAGCAAACAACCACCAGCGAAATCCCCTTCTCACAACTCTGGTGCGACGATGCTGCCCTATTGGTAGCTATGACCAGTAGGGCAGTCAGGCGAGTGGAAGCGTTGCCCGCCTAGGTGGTGAAAGCTCAGAAGCCCATCACCCCTGCGTCTTGGCAGTGCCAGGCAAGCCAGGGTTTCTGTCTTGAACGTATCCAGGAAGTCCTGGATTTCCATATGCCTCAGCCTCCCTTGGCATCAGCCCGTCGACTGCGAAGAACGCCGCCGCACCCAGAAGACCGCCAACAGCAGAACCGATAACAACACGTTTAATCCCCTTCATGGATCAAGCCTCCTCGCCGGGGTTCAGATACTTAGTGGTGTACGGCAATGCTTCCTGTTCGCTTCCCACCTGCATCCATTCGACGGGCATATTGAACTTTCCATCCTTTGCCCATTCGGCGTAGAGATCAGCGCCCATGGTCACTTCGGCAGTGAACTTGATCAGGGCGACGTTGTTGCGACCCTTGCTGGAGCTGCTTTCAACGCGAGTATTGATGTGTTGCTTGCCGTGTTGAACGTCTTCTTTTTGGGGTGTTATCCAAAGCCCCCATGCCTTGGTTTTGAACTGTCCCTTAGAGGTTGCCATTTCATAAAAGTCTCTGGAGTCACCGTCGCTGAAAGGGTGGTGAAGGAGCGGAAGATATTTCGTAGACAGACGCCAGATGCCTGAAATGTAGCAATGCAAGGTGTCAGCTTTCAGTCTCATTCAAAGCCTTCTCAAAGGCTGATTCATCACTTCTTTTGCAAATACCCCTTATCTTTCCTGATTCCAATTCGGAAAGAGAATCTCTACGAATGAGAACATCAGCAACTATTTGTCCAGTTGGATCAAATTGCATAGATGCCTTTTGAATAACAGTATTTCCATTAACAATTTCTTTCTTATCTTCAACCACATAACCATTGACGATTTCCACTTCTTCCCATTCACCACCTAGTGACCCCATTATTCGACTATTTAACAGATCAAGCTTTAAGTGCTGGATGACAGTTTTCTCTTCCCTCTTTATAATCTGATTTGACTTAAGATTCTTTACCGCAATAAAACGGCTGCTCTCACACCTCAAATAAACAAAGTCATCAGCAACGGCAGGTGATGCAGAGAGGAGTAGAGCGCTAAGGAGTGGAAGGCATTTCATATTCACAGGCTAGAGACGACTGCTTATTCCATCTACCACCAACAAACATATCGGCAATTGCTTAACCATACCGATTCCTGTAAGACTCCAGGATTTCCATAAGTTCCTCAGCTTTTTCCCCATAGCACTCACTAAGTGAACGCATATCATGCTCACATTTCATCCAGAAACTCACAAATTCTGTATCAGACCTATGTGCCCCTGACCGATGTCGAACAACTGTAATCCCAAAATGAGTAACCTCACTCCAGTGATAATAGAACTTTCTGAACAACACCCTCTCCCTCATTCCATCTGGACCTAATTTCAACCAACTACTATTAGGCCAGAGAGTCAGTATGGATACAAGAATGCCGAGGCCACCAAAAACACATATCAATGAGTTGATCCAGTCACCTCCTGAATCAGTAATTCCCACGACAAGAAATAGAATGCTTACCACAATCACGAAAATCCACTTGATCTTACTGGGGTAAAGCGTTATGGACTCTGGCAGCAAATCCTGTTGATCCACAAGCCTTAGCTCCCAATAGCTGTTCATAAGGTTAGAGACGACTCCCTATGCCATCTACCACCAATTAAAACCCCCCAAAGGAACTAAGGACCCAGGGCGATCTTTAGCTCGAATGGGGGATGTAAACCGGATCAATCCGGGTGAAGTTGTGATGGGTGGAATTGATTGATGGACAAAACAACTAAAACCACAGGCTCTCTGGCTGGAGACATCGTTGTCGCCACTCTGTTGACAATAGTCTTTGCAACTGCATTTGCTTTTGTGGCCAACAGTCACTCGCAGCAATACAAAGATTGCATTACGCAGAGTGATCTCACTAGCGACCAATGCAGTCTGCTCTACCCCGCACAGCGATGAATGCCGCATCGATTCAATGCAAGATCAGCTCCGAGCAACGACAAGCCCATAGAAAAATGGGGACCACGCGGTGGTCGATACACAGAGCATCGAACGAAATCTGGGCGACCCTGGCGGCGTTACTTCTGACTAAATCAGTATTAAGGAAAAACAGAAGAAACTACAATATATACTTCTTGTTACAGTATTCTAAGGATGGGGCCATTGGCTTGCCTTCGTCCATGATTTTTGTCAAAGCACAATGGCAATAATCTTGGATATCCTTAAGAGTGCTGCTGAGCCCCTTTAGTTCAACTGATGTCAATGCATGCGCAATGCATGATTCAGATTCAACTTGAGGGTATGCAAGGGCAGACCCAGTCGTTATCAGTGATGTCGCGGTCAATACTGCCAGTGAAAGCTTTTTCATGAGTTCAGCTTGTGATGTACCCATATTCTCAGTTGGCAGGATTACCAAGGTCACAACCTGCAGGGTAGATCCCAGTCATATCAAGCGATTGCAGTCAAATAACGCCCTCAAGCCTGCAGCCATCAGCAGCAGAGCCAGCGCCCCAAAAGCTAGTTGTAGCAAGGAGTTTTAAGCCGCCAGTAGCCTATAATCCCGCACCAACCAGCAGCTCGGACCCGCAGGCAAACCTACCACCTAAATCTCAGTCACTGCAATGCATCTCAGCCGTTGATCGCCTGAAACGCGCAGCTATTCACTCGCTGAAGGGGTGATGCACCTTCACCACCCCTTCAGCGACGGCAGCTTGCCTTTAATTAATAATTACTACGCTCAATCGCACCAGGCATTGGAGGCAGAAAGATGGACAAAGGTTGTGATTGAAGAAACAACAAAACAATTGATGCGAATGGTAAGCGGATTACGATTGCAAGTTTCAATTACAGACATTTTGACAATGTGACTGGCAAAAATAAGACCAAAGTGATCCAACATCACCACCAGCATCACCGCCAGCCATTCTCTCAAGTTCTTTGCCTGAAAGCTCTGGTTGAGCTTTCTGCAAGTCTTCAGCAGAGATGCTGAAACCGGCTTCTTCGGCAGTCGCCACAACGGCATCAGTATCGGCAGCTGCTTTGAGCTTCTCCTGAAGAGTGGTGTTGCCTCTGACTTTTTCCAGGAAGGGTTTGAGTTGTTCTTTAGTCATGGGTGTCTCCGAAAGGGACCCTTTGGTTCTACGCCTGTTGCACAGCAGTGAGCAGAGGGGCAGCCGACCTGAGCCGTACGGTTTCAGGAACTTTCAAGACGGTTTGTTCGGAGGCAGAATCACAGGCTTTGATTGTGTTGCAGTGTCTCCTGTGCCTTGGTGGGCAGCGGGGCGATGGCAACAACAGAATCCAGCAACTCAATGGAGAGAGGGCGCAGTATTGATAAGGCGTCAGTTCGCGCATGATGCCGAGCTTTGGTTGGGTGCGCTTGCCAGTGCCACTGACAGTCACCACCTGGGCTGACACCGCTTCCACCCGCCTGATTTCTACATCGTTTCCATGCCTCGATCGCGTTGTGGCGAAGCATTCGTCGAACGGCAAGAGCACCACCACCCCTGAGCGGCCTCGTTTCCACGACGACCAACTGGGCATGAGCCGTGGGTGAGTCATTCGTGAAATTGCAGACCTTCCCCCACTGGGGTTTTCTCCAGCCAATTCACGCCATTCTTCGGCGCATACCTACCGACGAGTGGCCTGTCCTTATTGGGCATCGGTAAAGTCTGGCCAGCATCCGGATCAAACCGGATCAATTTGCATTTGCGGGCTTGCCTCTATCTTTACTCAAGGGAAAATCACGATATTTGCAGACTTTTAGATGGCACGTTTCATGATCCAGTGGTGCGCTCCTGCTCCTACTGAGAAGTACGCAAACGCCATCGTTGATTACATCAGCAACGGTAAGACGATGGATGAATTTGCCGGGTTCAAAGTACTGGCACGTCAGATCCACCCCCATACCGGTGGAGGCGTACTACTGGTGGAAGCCGACAACATGGCAGCAGTTCAGAAGCACACATATCCCTGGACCAAGGGTCTCGGAGTCACCGCGACGATTACCCCCGGCCTTAGCGACGAGGAGTTTGTCGAGCTGGAAGGGAGTACCCCCAACTGACCAGAAGGCAGCAGGCTGACTCCCTACAGGGCAGTTGGTTAATCCACGGAAAAACTGGATACAGCTCGCCTTCTGTATCCAGAAACGTCAATCACGGGGTCGAGCCGTATGGCAGCAAATCCCATAAGACTCATTCAACTGTATGAAAAACTGAGATGGCACTTAGATTGCTTTCTTACTTGAATTCATGAAAGTACTATCCCTATTTGGAGTTCTGCTCATCTCAGTTGCGCCTGTTTTTGCTGTTAATCCTGAGCAAGAGTCAAGACTCAAAGAGTCTTGGTGGCCAAAGCAAGGAACAAGTTTTAGATGCTACATGGAACTTGAAGAGAATGGAATATTCCTATTTAAAGAAGTTTTATCTGAGAGTGAAATTAGTTGGGAGTTATTCCCACGTCCACAGCCAAAACATTTTGAATTCATAGAAGACAAAGGTGGTGCTTGGGTAGGAGGTGCAGATGACACCCGGCTTGTTCGCACACAGGCCGGAATCTGTCATTACTAAAGCAATAGCGTTGCTTTTATCGGATGAGAAAAACAGGGCTGGACAGAGGGGATGCAGGCAACTGATCGATGGTGCAGCAGCCGTTGATTGGCTGGAGCTGTACGGGCAGAAGTGATCAGGGTGTACCCCTGCCATTTATGGAGATCCGACAACTTGGTCCCGATAGTGCTTGATTTTTCAAAAAGCTCTTGACAAGCTAACCGTGTGAACACAGGCGGGAGGAGATAACGGTCCTCCCTTTCCTGTTGTCGGATCTTGAGCTGAAGTGACTTTGGCTCGTTTGAAGATGCGCCTTCACCACCCTTTCAGCGACGGTGGCTTGTCTAAGCTAATAATTACTGCGCTTAATCGTGCCTGGTATTGAATGTTGATTTGTGGCAACAGTGCTACCAGACGTCAGGGCAAAGCAATGCTTTTAGTTTTTTGTATTCCATCAATTTTTCTCGGCCAGATTCAACGCTGAGGAATTCACCATTGGACACCATGGCCTCTGCGATAATTCGCGTCGCGGTGGGGCTGAACACAGAAAGGCCCTCTTGATTGGTATGCCTATCCCTTACGCACATTTCTTTCACAAATTCGATCTCGTAATCATCATACAGATCGACCAAAAAGTCTTTGTATTCGCCTGCTACGACTGAAATTTCAGATAGACAAATGAGAGCGATAAACAAAAGCAATTTCCTTCCGATGGAGAGGCGGCGAAGCATGGATTAGGCGTTATTCCGCGCATGATGCCGCGCTTTGCTTGGTTGCGCTTGCAGTGGTCACCACCTAGGCAGGCAACGCCATTGGTGCCATCGTTCAGTCATGAGGGACAACATCCGCCGAATCCTGAAAGTTGCGGCGCCATTCGGTGTCATGGCGTTGGGTTGGTAAGCCTTCGTGCCCAACTTCAAACTGCTCAGGCTTGGGACTGATCGCTCTCAAGAATAGATTCATCTTGAACGACTCTTCAATGCAGCCGACCATTTGAGGTACGACCTGTTTACGCCGCAGTCCACTAAGGATTGGAATCTGTATGCGCGGGATGGGCGGTCAGACAATGGATCTCAGAACCACTTTTGGACGGGGCACGAAAGGACCGAATTCTCAAAAAGGGCGAGGCTCTCATGCTCAAAGAGTGCGGACCAAATCCAGAAAGACTTGATCCCATGCCGTAAGTCCAGTTTGGACAAGTCACCACCTGGGCTGACAGCGTTTCCAGCCACCTGACTTCTGCATGGTCTCCCAAGCCTCGATGGCGTTGTGGCGCAGCATCCTGCGAATGACCGGCTGAGCACTGCCGCGTAATGGCCTGGTCTCCACGACGACCCACTGGGCATGAGCTGTTGGATTGCTGTTGGTGAAGCTGCAGACCTTTTGCTCCTGGTCGTTCAACAACCAACCGACACCGTCCTTCGGTGCATGTCGGTCAACAAGTGGACGGTCCTTGTTTGGCATCGGTGGAGTCTGGCGAATTCGTCTGTCCACCAAGCGAAAGACCATCTGCTCAAACGGCGCTGCATTGAATCGCCAAAATTTGATGCGCTGCTTGACTTCTAGCTCTCAGGCAAACACCATCTAGCCCAATAGTTGGCCCATTTATGTTCAGATCTGCTGCAGCGCAGACTTTTTGAGGTTTTTCTGCCTGCTGGGCCAACACTTTTGTTCCTCCAGAAGCAGCTCTTCGGAGCGAAAAATGAGGGTCGGCTGCTGAACCCTGCATGTTTCTCGAAATCCCCGTTTTGCTCGAAGCAGGCATCTCGGTGAACGATGAAATCGCAACTCACATCCACTGCCTTAAGCAGCCTGATCTGACCACAGAGGATCGCGACCACATCCAGCAGAACCTTGCCCGAGGTTGTGCCCGTGGCCTGCAGCTCATCGCACTGCATCAGCTGCACCTGTCTCTCCGCCTCGATGAGCTGGTCGTGGAGATGGCCGACGCTTGATCTGCTTGGCCTCCGTTGAGGTTCAGCAGCCCCGCCAAGCGCGGGGCTTTTTATTGCCCCGGAGCCCTCGCGAGGATGTGGGTCACGAAATCAGCGTTGACCCAGCGGATCACGCCTGAATCCACATCAGCGATCTGAAAGAGATTGTGGATGCTCGGATCACGGGCACCGCCGCCGCAGTGGATCACCTGGCCCATCCACGATTCCCCAAAAAAAACCCGCTATTTGCGGGCATTCTTGATTTCACTTGGCTTCAGTTGTCAGCCGTATAGTTTTTGCAGTGCGTATTTTGGTGGCATTGGCACCAAGATCCAAACTGTCCGGCGTTTGTAGCTTCAAGCTCCTCCTCTGTAATTTTAACGGGTAGATTGAAAAGGTTGGCAGATATCGCAAAACCCTCTGCTCTCGCAGTATCAACAACCTCTTCTGTTGACTTTGCAGCCTTGATTTTCTCCTGAAGGCTTCTGTCACCTTCGAGTTTTACGAGAATTGCATTGAGTTGTTCTTGAGTCATGGGTGTCTCCGAGTGGGACCTGCTCGGTCTATTCCCGCTGGATCACGCATGGAAGTGGGGCGACCGTCCTTCGAGGTTCGGTTTCAGGACCTTTTCGGACGGGTTCTGCGGGAGCAAAGTCGCATGTTTCTATGGCGTTGTGACAAAGCTTGCTTCTGCTTTTGGCGGCTCTGGCGTGCGTTACGGAATCTCTGAAGAAATAGAAAGGTGAATTAGTCGTCGAAAGCTTTATCAGTTGAACAAGCAGCGGACATTATCGTGATCGACCGAGAATTCAATGATCTCCCCACCTAACATCCAGGGTGCGGTGACTAGAACCGCCTGGTAATCAGTGCTTTTTACGCCGAGTTCCCAGGTGGCCAGTGAGAACCCGTTGTCACTTTTGAACAGCGCGGAACCTGATTTACGAAGTTCGATCGATTCCTCTCCCGCTGTAATAAGAACCCCCCAAGGTCGACAAAATTGCTTAGCTTGAGTGGGTAATAAGATCAGCATCGAAGCAGTAGCAATAGTTGTAATGGCAGTGAGGTTTCTCATGGCAGGTCTGATTCGCAAGACAAAAACATAGCTTTTTAGCAGCTGCTTCTGATCTTTCACCAACCAGCCGACACCGTTCTTCGGTGCGTGGCGATCAACAAGCGGGCGGTCCTTGTTCGGCATCAATCAACGATGGCGAGTCAGCGTGCCTTTGAGGGTTTGCGATGGGGGATCTCAGTAACACCGTTTTTAGTGCGAAAGATGGTCAAGTCTCTATTTCGATCCACCTGCCAGGTAGCGGGAAAAACCTTGCCATCGCTTTCAACTGAAATCTCACCAGAAGCAGGTTTCCAATAGATGACACGCTTGTTGTCGCTGGCGTAGGTCACCTCGAACGACTCAGTGTCCTCCCGCACGAAGCAAGCCTCTGAAACGCCATTGAAAGTGCATGTTCCATGAAATCCAATGATGGGCCGAGCGACAGCCACAGAAGCCGAGCAGCAACCCGCAGCAGCGATTAGTGCTGGTCGAAAACGGTTCATTGATAACGCCTGAGCAGTTCCACCAATACGGCAGTTTCGTCACTAAACAATTTTGCTGTGCGCAAGTGGGTCGTCCTTGCTTGGCATGCCGACACGATGGCGAAACGGCCTTGCGAATACTGGGCAAACTGAGACC
Organism: Synechococcus sp. BIOS-U3-1; assembly: GCF_014279975.1. Taxonomy (NCBI): domain Bacteria; kingdom Bacillati; phylum Cyanobacteriota; class Cyanophyceae; order Synechococcales; family Synechococcaceae; genus Synechococcus; species Synechococcus sp. BIOS-U3-1. The sequence goes on from NZ_CP047936.1 coordinate 2,016,432, forward strand.
TGCAATCAGTTGTTCATGCCAGAAACCACCAGCCCGAAAGTCGAACTGATGTGTCTGCAGGGGTTGGCTGATCTGGAACGAATCGAAGGGCCATTTCTGAATGCACTGGCCGCAAGCGACCCCGAGGGAGCGGCGGTCATGCTGTTTTTGTTGCTGGCCCACATGGCTTCGACGAGCAAGCGGCTTCTGGGAGCGATGGTGGTCGATCGGCTGGATGCTGAAACCGATGCCGTGGAAAGGCCAACTGCTCACGAGGCAGTCGGCCGATCCTGAAAAAAGTGGTCCCACCTAGTCGCAGTGGGACCACTCTGGTCCCTTTCAAGGACATCCCAGGTCGACCTCTGGGCCATAAAACCCAGTCATAGCCTTGAAATCCCTTGGCACGACAGGAAAATTTTTTCCTTCTAAGCAGTCGGTCGAAAGTTCGAATCCATCAGGGGGCGTCAGTTACAGCAAAGCTTCGCAGCAGTCACCACCCACCATTCGGCGAGTTATTTAATGCCCTGGACCGATGACAAAACCGGCTTCCGCGTGAACTAAACCAGACAGGCAGGTCGTTCAGAGCCATTTAAGAGAAGCACACCAGAGCTGTTCAGTGGGCTTCACCTGAAACTCGACTGATCTTCTTCCGACTTTCACCAAAAAAACTTCCGAGAATCACTCAAAGAGTGGTCATTCTCAATTCATCGGGGTCTCTACTCCCTACTCGCGTCTCAAAACAATGACAGATCAAACATCATTAGCAACGAAGTCGACGCGTGAACTCGACTACTTTGATCCCAGCCTTGAGGTTATTGATCATTACTTCTCTTGCATAAAATTGTGCAATCTAAATGATCAAAATTGTCCAATTAATTGCCTTGCTGAACACTTAGGTTTTGGCGATGGCTGATGTTTACTTTGATAAGCACTACGCCAATCCCACCAAGCGCCGAGTTTTTGCTCCCCCGGAGCCTTGGCGTCACCGACTGCCGCAGAAGTTAGTACTTCAATGGCGACCACTGCCTGCACCGATGCAGTGGAGCGTTGTTTGCAACCTGGGTGAGCAACGATTCATTGGCGCGTCACTGACTCCATCGACCCATTTCCAGCACTTCCGCTTCTGCCATTGCGCGTGCTTTGGGTGGTGGCCGTCTCGTCGCCTTTGAGCTGACGTCAACGCAGATGGGCTGGACAGATCCCGAGGTGGACAAAGGCGACATCATGTGAGGACCTACTTCACTTCGATGCTGCGTTCGCTATCTGCCATGGCACTTGTTGTTTGTTTAAGCGTTATCTCGCTTTTGACTGCTTGCTCGAATGAAGGCATTGCCTTGTCGAATCGCGTTGTAGATCAAGAAGCGAGTTTGATTGAGCTTGGGACCATGGATCAAGCACCAAACGTCGGCGAAGAGTCCATGAAATTCGATCCCCTGTAGTCAATTAATACGTTGGAGTCAGCCGACACCATTCTTTGGTGGGCACCTATCGACTATCGGGCAGTCCTTGTTTGTCCTCAGCAGAGTCTGAAAGGACTCGCAGAAGCGATTGGATTGATGGGTCCCGGCCTCTTTCTGCTGAACCGAGAACTGATCCTCGAACTGTGCAGATAGCAGATCAAAACGAGTCGTGCCAAAGACCAACTGCTCACGAGGAAGTGAGCACCTCAGAGGTCGTTCCTTCACCCTTAGGCGCCGGCACTCCTAGCTGTTTGTGTAGCCTCCAGCACGGGTTGTCGTAAAAGCCGACAGCAATAGATGTGGGCCATCACTTCTTGGCGTCTTCAGCACGCTTCGCGGCTGCTCCGGCTTTGGCTTCAGTGCGCTTGGATTGCATTGCAGGGAACGCTTCGTGGTGAGCTTGTTGGCTCAAAACTTCCACAAGAGGTCATTGTCGGCCAGCTTCTGGCAAATGGCCAGGTTGCCTGGTTTACACCAGACCGATAGTAGATCCTGGGTTTAACGGACTCCCTGGTATTGCTGAATTCATTCATGAAGAAGTGAAGGAGTATGTTAATCAATAATTACCATATAGCCTGTGATCAGACTTCATCTTTAACTCCATTCACAACACATACATCTACTTCTGAGTTGAGTTACTGGTGAATATTAGCCCCGCCAAGCGCGGGGCTTTTTATTGCCTAGCTTCAGCTGTGAGCAACATCACTGCACCGCTTGATGGTGGTCATCACATCAGCCATTGATTAGGGAGATGCTGCATGAGTCGAAGGGATGACCTCCACACCACCACCCACCAACAACGAACCATGACTACTGCTTTCACGACTGAAACCGTCGACCAACAGCTTCAACTATCCGATCTTCAACAGCTGAATGGTGGCGGTGCCCCGCTTCTCCTCGCATGGGGCATGGGTGCAGCTACAGGAGCGATGGCGATGTGGATCTATGAAAACGCTAATCGAGAAAAAATTGCTGATGCTGTTCATGACCTGATTAGCGGAGAATCAGAAAGCCAAAGAGGTAATTCCTAGAGCTATCGAGAGCAATCTGGCTCCGGCGGCGGTGGCAAATTCGGTAGGCCATTCTGGAGCATGAACATTCTCGTTAAGGTCTTAAATCCGGGTTCTTCATCCTTCGGCTTGCCGCTAGCGAGGTAATCGAGGGAGCTTTTCTTAAAGCTGAAATCGGAGCCCGCCAAGCAAGAACAGCTTCATAGCGCAGGAAATGTTGCTATCAAGAGTGCAAATGCCTGCTTTAGCTAGATGAGTTTCTGGTCTTTAGTCATTATCTGCATTGGCGCTATTGGAAGCTGTCATTGGTTGGCAAGTTTGATCTCGTATCAACCAGAGAAAGTGCAAATCCGCTGGGCATCAATTGGAGGCGGGGCTAGCTTGGGATACATTTTTGTTCATCTGTTGCCTGAACTAGCGAGCGGAGGTGGTGACATAAGCCAAGCTGTTGAGATGAGCCCTTACGTGCCAAATGCATTAACCGAGAGCCTACTGTTCCTAATCGTTTTGCTGGGAGTCTTGATTCCGTATGCATTGGGTGTCATTAGCACACAGAATCCATCTAGTACTCAATGGGCAGGTATTGTTCGTCTAGCTCTATTTGCTCTAGTCAACTACCTCTACGCCTACTCCTTGCCGTCGTTACTAACAACCGGAATCATCTATGGACTATTATATACAGTAGCAATAAGTGCACATATCTTACTCGCAGATAGAGTATTAGATAAAAACCACAAAAAAGTTTTTCGGAAGCGTTTCCGCTGGATCGGCAGCGCTGCCCTTATTTTAGGCGCGGTTCACGCCGCGATTTTGCATCCAATTTCTGACTTAACATTGGCTGTGGCTACGGCATTTGTTGGTGGTGGTTTATTAATCAGCGTTTTTCGGGAAGAGCTTCCCAGTCCTAATCAATCTCGACTTGCATGGCTGTCGCTTGGCTTGATCACGATGATTTCACTTCTCCTAACAGCAACAACAATGCATGCTCATACATGAAGCAACGATTGCAACGCATGTAATCGCTAGAGCCACTATTGAGATATAGATCCAGTTTCAAGTTTTGCTTCTACCCGCATGAGTTGAGAAATCAAATCTTCCAGGCTAGTGTTAGAAAACATGATTTGTCATTGTCTTTGAGCTTCTTCGTTGAACCTGGATCTGTTGCTGTTGTGGCTCGCGGACTTCTTGGGTCAGTTTCGACGCCTGAGGGGGCAACACAGGAACAGTTAAGGCTGATCCAATCGTTACTTGATAATTTATGGAACCGGCCTGACCTAAAAATACATACATTAGGTCCAATTAATTCCTTAGAGCTTGCAGTTACTGTCAAGGATCAATCTACTCGGAGAGTTTTTCACAACTTGCAAATGATGCTGGAATTGTGCAGGCACCCTCAGACAAAAGAACAACTTCGTCTGGGCGAAAATTATTCCGAATCTCTAGGCGTGACGAGCGATGCACTGCAAGTGACTCGAGATTACTTGCATTCTGGGGTCAAAAAAGCCGCTGAGGATGCAAACCGAATATTCAATAAGTATCTTCCTTCAAGAAGCGAGCCTGAACTAGCAGGGCAAGATTTATCAACTATTGATAACCTTCAAAATTTAGCAAAGAGGATTGAGTCATTCTCTGATTTACCCGAAACAAGCCTTGGCTGGGCATTAATTTTCTACTACAAACACTTTGGATTTCCTGTCCCAGGATCTCAACTATGCGCACTAAATAGTCTCTATGTCGCTCATGACATGACACATGTCATTTCTGGAATCTCAATTACGCCTGCCGGAGAAATAGCATTAAGTGCTTTTCAGCTTGCGATGGGGCCTAATCAAATAAATGAAAGCGCTCTTTTGGCCTCATTAATAACTCATGAGGCCGGTTTCGTCAGCGTCAATCCAACCCTTCATCCTGACGATGCAAGCCTTGACAACTCTTCGGCTGCACATCTGCTTTCGAGTGAGCTGGCCAGAGGGAGTTGCTGCAATGGTGATTTCTCTTTGGTTGATCACTTCCAGCTAGCACATCTTCCTCTATCAACAGTACGCGAGCAGTTCAATGTATTGCCACCAATAAATCCAGACGATGGCCACCATTTTCTTTGGTAATCACATCATGTAAACGGACCTTCTACTTTTGAAGAAATATCGCTATTTACGACACGTCATCGTTGCATCGTTGATGGCTTTGGCGGCTTGTTGAAGGGCTTTTAGTTCGTCTTTATCAAGATCCAGTTCGTAAACCTTATCCCAGCCATGTACACCCAAAAGAACAGGAACGCCAAGGACACTGTCTCCACAGTTGGCCAACTCTCCTTTCAAGAGAACTTGTGCGGCTATCACTTGCGGCCTGGCTTCAGCCAAGCATGCCACTAAGTCGGTCACTGCATGAGCTGTCATGACCTCAGTCGTATGTCCCCGGCTGGTGAAGTGAGTGAGAAAAGGCCGTAAACCTGTTCGAAGATCCGCTGTACATCTATTGAGAAACGTCTCTGCTTGCTGCCATTCGTTTTGCTCTAGATGATGTAGCAGGATTTTACGTCCATCTTGAAGTCTTAATGGGTAGTCAACTGAAGATCCGCATCGCTTCAACTCAGACTGAAGGCTTGCTAAACGCCATTGTGGAATCCCTGACGCTTCAATTTGACTAATACACGGAACAAGGTGATCGCCATGTTGCCCAAGAGTCCAAGCACGAATGTGGGTTCGCCGCACATCTAGGTCCCTGGCCAGCTCTGCTCGGAAGCGAAGTGTGTCTGACCAAGCACCAGCTCCGATGACTCGATGCCGGCCCAGAGCTTCAGCAAAGATTTGAACACCTAATTCCACTGGATTGGACTGAACAATGACAAGAGGTGGCTCTGAGCTACTTGCAAGGGCAATTGCATATTGTTCGAAAAGCTCGGCGTTGTCTTTCCCTAGCTGAGCGCGGTCGGCCTTTTCTGTTGGGTTTGTGCTGAGGGTACGCCCAGCCAACATCACCACCACATCGGCGTTGATGCACTCAGGGTCAATAACCACCTCGATGGATGGAGCGTTATCACAAAAGGCATCAGTGAGATCTGCGCGAAGCGCGTGAACACCCATCTCACTGACGTCCCCATGATGTCCGACCAGCTGGAGCGTCCCACCGCTTGGGATTAAACCTCGATCGAGGATTTGTACAACTAGCTGGCGACCGCAGTGGCCCGAGGCTCCGATTACAGCGAGGCGCATTTGGATACATCAATTCATATATTTTGGTTGCTTCAATGAAACTGTCTACCCAATGACAAAAAATCAAGGGGTCAGCATTGATTAGATGTTGAAGGCAAGAGGGAGAAGCTGCAGTTCGTTTTTTATCACCCTGGAGTCTTCGGCAGAGGATGGGGCATCAGATCAATATTGTCCCACCTGATCGCCCCGCTCTGAGAGTTTCAAAATCCCAAAAAAGAAACCTGCTTACCTTGACGACGAAGTCTTTTCATCCTTTTTTCATGCACCCAATAGCCGATTTTGATGAGCTTCCCCCAGATCAACTTCCACAGGAGCAGGCAAATAATAACCGGGGCATTGATTACAACAGCGCAAACGATTCGATCAGGCCAAGCATCAAAGCATTTCAACCCGACCCAAACTCCAACACTGCCCAGGACACAAGTCGTCAAAAGCCAAACCAACAACATCCCCCAAGTAATAAGGAAGTCAACAAGTTTTTGATTATATTTTCTGGACACAGTGCTTACGAACTCCTGATGTAATGAAGCATTATAAAAAGATTCGGTGTTTTGCTACAACAGGGCTCGTCCGGAAGGTTGAGCAATGAGATTCTGTCTTATTCAAACCTTAAAAGCTTTTCCTGACAAGAGATAAACACCCACCCAAATCAAAAGTCCGATGACTACAAACGCCTGGATTGACCACTAGAAATCCACAAAAACTGCGATCAAAATGATGCTTGTCTTGAGGGTTTCCGGTAACAACTCACGTTAGCTCTCATAGTGATCCCACCGGTTCTACCGGATCAGATATCCCCTATTGGCATTGCCACCTTCATCTAACCATGCCTCATCGGGTTGTGGCTGAGCATCCACTCACTACTGGCTAATCACCGACCAGTAGCGAGCAAAACATCATTTATCTTTTCTCTGGGTCACATCATATATACCAAATCCGAATACGAGGCTAAAGGCCAATACAACGGCACCTTTTTCAAGTTGAATTGGTAGACCAGCTCTGCAACCTTGTTCTCTCTCAAGGTGACTGCCAAGACTGAAACCAGCTGCAAACAACATCAAGGTTCCTGCTCCAGCACCACAGGCTTTGAGGACTATTTGTTCAGTGATTTTCATTTAAAGATACTGTGCTGCTTGGCGGCATAACCACTGAATGATACCAAGGAAAACGGAAGTGCAATCAGAAAACTTGTCAAATAAAATCCACCGAATATGAAGCCAACGACGAAGCCAGGAATAAAAGAAGTTTTCCTGCTAGGGCAGGAATAGCCAGATGCAAAAGTAAATCCAATGACCAAAAGGAGGAGTGCTGCATAGCCTGCCCAAGAAATTATATGAATCAATTGCATAATTCCACGGAAGGCCTTCCATTCTACTTGTTCAATTAAAGTTACACGAAAAATGCAAGTATTCGAACTAAGGGTTATGGGTACGGCCATCTCGTTCCTGAAACAGCACAACTCACCCATCTGGGCGATGTGAAGCCAGCCAAAGCCATTTGTTAGTGAATGGCGGTCAACACGTGAGCGGACCTGATTTGGCAACCCACAACGATGGACAAACTACTTAGCGGATGCTGGGCAAACTAAGGACTTTTCATTCCGAGCCCATGCAGGAAACCACCAGCACTCATATGGAAAAAGGTGATTGCAGTGGTTGGCTGATCTAGAGCGGCTGGATGCTCCCTGGGTGGAACTGATAGGCGGCAGTGAACCAGAACGCGCTCCGGTTCCTAGTAGGGAATACGCCAGTGCCATCGGTGATTACATCAGCAACCGCACGCCCTTGGATGAATTTGCAGGATTCAAAGTACTGGCACGTCAGATCCACCCTCATACCGGTGGAGGCATGCTGCTGATAGAAGCCGACAACATGACAGCAGTACAGAAGCACACCTACCCCGAACAAGGGATCTCGGCATCACGGCGACGATTATCCCTGGCCTTAGCGATGAGGAGTTTGTTAAACTGGAGAGAAGTATGACCAACTCGGACTAAATCACTCCGGCTATGACGCCACAAAACATTCTGATCCGTCATCAATTTTTAAATGATTGACAAGACAGCTAGTAATGCAATATTCATCATTTAAGTCGCATTCCGTGATGCAGACGAAATAATCTTCAAGCGCATCCCACCTTTCAGTAATAGAACTTTGAAGGGGTTCTTTTTTCAAGTCATACATTGTTGGCTCCCGAGTGAATGCTCTATAGGAGGCCTTCCACTAGAAAGTCAATTATTTTGTATCGATGAATAAACTACCTAGTAATATACTCATGGGGCAAAATACTCATTGGGGTTACTCGCGTAAACAACAAATAACGCCTAGCACCAAAGCCCTACACAGGCCTCATACGGAGAGAGTCAATCAACCGATCAAGACATAACACAACAACAGGAGGCGCCAAACAGCCCTCTAATACGGAAGAAAAAATAAATACTCATTTGCGAAATAATAAATTGATCAACTTATTTTTGCTGAACGAGAATAAGGTCGATGAACAAAATGGAGACGCGCATGAATGCATCAAAGAAAAGTCCAGCCTGCTTCCTGCGATGGAGCATACATAAAGTGACCAAAGGTTTATACGCAGTCTCTGCAACTATTGATGGTTCTGACTACGACTTTGTTGGCAATTTTAGGTCGATTCAAGAAGCCCAAACAGCAGGTCGTCGTTATATACAAGACCTTTTGCATAATTCACTTTCTGGTGGTCGTTTGTCACTCAGAACAGTAAAAAGCTCAGTCGCCTAAAGAAAGTCTCATCAGGATAGTTACTGATTAGTTTTAAGCTAACAATCCCATGAGACCAGCACCTAAACTGATTCGCAGCGAATCGTTGACAGGGAAGCTGGATATTGGCGCACCCATGGTGCGCCATGGTCTAGATAGCAATTGCACGCAGCAACAACTTCACACCCTGGAGAGCCGACAGCAGCAAGCCAACCGTGTGATCTCTACTCGACTGCATTTGAACATAGCAGCTGCTGAAGTGCAATCTCCGAAATTACGGAATTGATTGAAGGCTAAAAAACATAAACTCAAAACAATGCAAATTATACGGGCCATTCAGATACAAACAGCTTGAATGTCGCTAATATTACAAAATCTACCGGAACAGAATTGATGATTCTAAATACATTAGCAAAATATTTATCCAGACCGAGAGAAGTTTATTTTTTAATGATCTCATACCTGTTTTCGTTCGCATTCAACAGATCACTTTCACTTGCAAACATAGAAGATGGCCTTGTCAAGCAATTACTGGCAAACGCAAATTCATTTTTAAACAGCCTTACGTCCCTTGGCCATCCACTAAACAGTCTGTTTCTTCTAACAACAGCTTGCCTAATCATACTAGGAATAATTGGCCGGAGCGATCGATTAGGCAAAGATATTCTTGCAATCTTTTTATCAATATGCTGGCTTGCTGAGCTGATGTCCATTAATCTTCTGCTCATAGCTCCCATCAAAGATCCAAAGCTACTTTTGGCAGAATTGTTGCTGTTCCTGCCAATTGTTGTTGTTTCATTTACTTGGTGGTACTGGAGAATAAACTATTCATACTCAATAAGCAAAAAAGCAAAGCCAGAGGCAGAGCCAATTACATTCAAGATTCCGAGAACAACACTAAATTATTTATATCTTTCTATTGATACATTTTTCAAATACCAGCCTAGCTACGTCAGCTTTAACACCAAACGTGCAAAATCAATTCATTTATTTCACGCGATTGTAAAGCTGAATGTTCTAGGGCTTACGTTGGGACGTGCGGTGAGCTTAGCAACATCATTTTAACGACGATCAAAACATTCATCATTGTGGCAAATCAGAGATCTAAAATTAACTAACAAACAAGTGCCCCACTATCTGAAGCAGGGCATTAAGGTTTAAGAGGTTAAGCAATCAACAGCAACCGCATCTGAATCCATCTGCACATGGTTCACAGCAGAAGCGTTTGCCATCGTGGATCACAGCTTTTGTCACTTCGATGCTGCAGTCACAATCGGAGTTGCATTAGCATTTGAAGAGATCGGTATTCGTGGTGATGACCGGAATTGAATAAGTCCTTTCTAGACCTGCACAAAGTTTCTCGATAGGGAGAAGACCGACCATGTAGATAGGCATAGCCATAAAAGCCAAAAACCGCCCCAACTGGAACCAAACAAAACTCGCAACGAGCACACCCCGAAACCCTTACAAAGCACCATCGGTAACTCACCAGAACTCGATGTAAGAAGAATCAGGCCTGATGGCAGATCACGACGACAGAGCAACTCTGCTGGCCTCCCCTAGGTGCCCTTCACTGGCGTTGGACACCATGGTTCGTCAATGAGAATCCCTTATGGAACTCGAATAACAGCACGAAGCCGGCAGAAACCGAATCACCGGCTGCACTTCTGACTGCTGGCCATCAAGGCCAGCTAGTCAATCGCCTCGAAAGACATACTGGCTTCACACGTTCGGTGCATGCAAGTTCAGATGGATTCAACTCACTGATGAATCCATCATTTTCCAGACTTCAATGGCACTGGAGCAAAGCATTTTTCTTGTGACTGGCTCAACTTTCCCCAACAGCAGTCTGCTGTCGAAGACCGCACATTGCTGATCAGTATGAGCCATGTCATTAAGCGAGCTACATAGAATTAGCAATTAACAAGATGAGTCTCCGAATTCAACAACTTAAAGAGTTAAATCTAATTTTCCTTCATAATTCTAAAACGATAGATTTTAGATCAAGCTCAGAGCCCTAGCGCTTTTTGGGCAACTCCACGCTCTGTGCCTTACAAGTCTCTCGTGCGTACAGAAGCGCAGCTTGAATATTTGAAGACTCTTTGGAACCCAAAACTTCAATGACATCTTCTGAATACCGTATGAAGTCAGCATTCGAAATAGCCTCATCCTTTCTAAGATTACACAACAAAGTCAATGCTTGGTAAAGGGAAACATAACCTCCAACATACGATGTATCGCATCCCCGTTGATTTTGCTTCCGCAAATTATCCGTAAATTCTTGATAAACTTCTTGAGCCAAAGCTCCTGAGGATGCCAGAAAAAGAGCACAGATTAACGAGAAGAGCTTCATGAGCAAAACTGATTAAAAACAAAAGATTGATGATGATGCTATTTCAAAAGCACAATTAAAGCAAAAAGCTTCATCGCTCTTCCACAAGCAGATCGCACCATTGATTTTTTCTCAAATTATTATTAATAATTCCAATATTGAGCATCCCCTTGGTCGTGACTTTATACGTCTTATTGATATGCTTTTGCGCCTCTTCCTTACTCAGTAGATCATCCAAAATAAGATTGCAATAGACACCTATCAACATAACGCTCGCACCTGCTGTGATACCTTCACCAAATTTTTTATTCGCAATCTGCTGTAGCTGATCGTTGCTGATTTCCCGCATCTCACCCTGGGGCTGATCAGCAAGACCTGTCTGACAGCCCAATGGTGAGAACATCATGATTCCAATCAATAACAGCGGCTTCAATGCAACCAAACCCTGTGTACGCATAGCTCGTTATCGCCGCTACAGCATTCATAGCGTGGACTTATGTCATTTGCCTTGAACACACCACCCCGACAGGTCCGTCCGGATAACTGTAATGAGGGCCCACTGCCGACAATCAATGAATTTCGACCACAACTCAATGGCATTGACTTACTACGACCTCAACACAACCCGATGAGGGTGTAGCGGATCATGGTGAGGGATCCAACCATCAGTCTTGACTCGGCAAGAAGTAAAGACTGATGACTTCGTCCAACCTAAAGAGTGGGGACCAACTATCTCGAGTACACAAAGAGGTGATCATGGCTAAAACAGAGACAAGCTACTGAAGCGATATGGAGTGGCACCAAACGGCCGACTGTGTAGAGGAAAAGCTTCAAACGATTCAGCAAATGCACAGGCTGAATGGGATTTCAGAGCTCATGGCACTAGCTGATTACTGCACCAAGAATCAATTGAAGACTGAGTTCATCACCAAAGAGCAGCACGATGCCCTTATTGACCCAGACAATGAGGATGGAGCGTGGGTTCTCCGTCGAAGCGGAGGAATAAGACTGAAGATCACATCTCAATCAGGAGAAGCAATCTTCAGCCTTCGCATCGAAGAAAACATCTGGCATGGTTATGCCGAGCATGTGGCTGACTGGTATAAATTTGCTGAGAATTCAAAAGTACTATTCCAAATTCCATCCAAAGATGAAACGAGCTGGCTGGTCTGAGGGGGCGACCCAAAAGGAGGAGCTCAGTGCCAAGAAAATCACCTGAATGGGGGATATGGATTCAGTTCATTTCCTTAAGGATGGATACATTGGAGGGAAGACCCCTTCTCGACTGAACCATTCACACCAAGCATGCCCCGCCAATTGCGGGGTTTTTACTGTCTAAGCACTGGCGTGGAAGCGGGGCAATATGCATTGGTGCCCTTACCTCTGTTTACTCAAGGACAGAGCCACGACTATCCGTGGAACAAGACACTAAGTATCACTGCGGAGATCAATCCCGGCCACAATGATGATGAGTATGTCGAACTGGGAGAGGGCTTGCCCAGTTGGTGATCAACGATCGAGGTTAAGGCTGATCACTCAATGCAGGCCAACTCTTACAGGCAATAAAAAAATGAAACGGATTAACTCCGTTGCTCTTACCTCTAGAGCAAGAGTTGGCACCGTTACGGTTACGGAGACGAGGCTGGTGAAAGAGTGGCAGGATAACTCAAAGTTCCACGAAAGCAGCGAAACCGCTGATCGTTTTCAATTGTTCCAGGGTGAGTTGACTATTACTCATTGGGTGTTTCTTTAAATAGAAACACCATCTCGAAATGACGTTGTTCACAGACGCTAAGCGGTAATAAAAACCCCGCTCAAGAAAACGGGGATGCAAATCAAATCGCCATATTCACCATTCGCTCATAGGAAACATATTGGTAACAAGCGTCGATGAGCAGTTACTAGGTCGCTGATCTTTGATGAAAACTTTGCTTCGGCTCTTTGGTTCATACTTGTTCCACACTTTGTTGGTGCCTGCACCAACATCAGGTTCACTAATAAAGGAAACAAGATTGATCTTATTCCCACCAGAAATGGCAGACAGTTGATCGAGATTCAGTTCGTTCATTGACTTTAAGTGTGTTGAGGGGAGATGCCCTGCGGCTCACATACCATCTCCGGATTCAGCGTCTTACTCAATGACCTACCTCATACAGGACTGTGATCTTGCTCACAGGGTCAAGGCACACAAATAGATGAAATCAAGCCAATCACTCAATCAAAATTTCAGGCAAGTAACATGCAAAAGCTTTAATAATGACTACAGAGTGCCAAAAAGCTCTTGGACCGAAGAAATCTTCAAATAGCGTGATTAATGAATCGACTGCGCTGAAATTCCCAGCACGAAACTCATGGATCACATCAGTTGATTTCACTGATGAGCTGAACATAAGCTCCTTGAGGATCCTGCAACAGACTCTCATGAGTGCCCTGCTGGATCACCTTGCCTTCGTCCATCACCAAGATCAAATCAGCATCGCGGATCGTGCTTAAGCGGTGAGCAACAATCACCTGCGTACAGCCACGACGAGTGAGATTGGCGATCAGTTTGCGTTCAGTCTCTGCATCTAGCGCCGATGTGGCTTCATCCATGATCAGGATGCTCGGGTTACACACCAGAGCTCTAGCCAACTCCAGCCTTTGACGTTGACCACCAGAAAGGTTTCGCCCTCCTTCGCTAAGGAGCGTGTCGAGTCCTTCCGGCAATCCGCGTACCACCTCGAGGACTTCAGCTTCTCTACAAGCCTCGACCAGAATTTTGTCATCGATCGCTGGATTCCAGAGGCTGAGGTTGTCGCGCACACTGCAACCGAAAAGCTGAATCTCCTGCTGCACCATCGCCAAAGAGGAAACCACCACAGACCGGGGATGCTCCATCAAGGTTTTTCCATCGAACTGGATCGACCCACCGGTGGGTTGATGAAGGCCTGCCAACAACTTGGCCAACGTGCTCTTTCCACTGCCACTACCACCAACCAAAGCAACACGCATACCTGGATGGATCGTTAGCGACAAGCCATCGATCAGAGGAGCCTGGATTGCCGTGAAGCTGTACTTCAGCTCCTTGATTTCAATCCTGCCGCTGAGCCGCATGAGGGTCGATCCAGCTTTCAGCTGTTGGTCGCCGTTGAGAAGAGGGTCCTGAGGTTGTTCCAACACATCCTCAAGGCGTAGAACCCCGGCTGAAAAACCTGGCAATTGCTGCACAAAGCCAATCGCAGCCTCGATCTGCCCCTTGAGACTGAAAGCGATCGTCTGAGCCGCCAGCAACATGCCAAGCGTGAGCTCGCCCCGGATCACCAGAAAAAAACCAAGCAGAAGCACCGCCACTTCATTCAAGGTGGTCAGACCATTCGGGACCAGGCGCAGGCGGGCGTTGCGCAGCTGGAAGTCTTGAAGCGTGTTGAGCAAGCGGCTTTGGTATCCAGCAAAACGGCGGAACACATCGTGTTCAATCGCAGCAGCTTTAATCGTTTCGATATCGCGCATTGCGCTGACCACCACAGCCCCACTCTTGGCGGCATCCTTTTGCAGAGTCAGGCTTGCGTCTTTCTGAGTCCGCAAATTCCACTGCACCACAACGGCATTGATGCCAGTCGTTGTGAGAATCAACAGACCAAGCCAAGGGCTGTAGAGAAAGGTAAGGATCAGGTAAAAAACAAGCAGGACTAACCCAGTAAGCATCGGGATCAGACGCCCGCCGATGAACTCGGCGATGTCGAGGTTGGTGGCCATCCGTCCGGCAATATCAGACGCATAGCGTTGGCTGTAAAAACGCTCGGGAAGTCCAAGAATGTGATGCTCGAAGCCGATAGCGAAGCGGCGTGTCAAGCGCTTCTCGAGGCTGCGGGTTCCCACCAACTGCAGGTGTTGCAGCATCACTTGAAGACCAATGGTGAGAGCCATGGCCCAGAGCATCGGCTTCAGCCAGTTGTTCATTGCATTGCCAATCACTTCATCCAGATAGATCTGGGCAAAAACCGGCATCACCAACTGGGGAAGAATGAGCAGCAATCCAGCGATGAGAATGAACGCCACCCCCATTGGCTCGCTGGACATCCGATGGAACACAATCGGCCACACCGATGGGGCCCGGCCGCCACGTTGAAACTCCGGACCAGGTTCCATCGTCAGCACAATGCCCGTGTAGCTGCGGTCGAATTCTTCTCGGCTGACGGTGCGGGGACCCAGAGCAGGGTCATTGAGCGCCACAGCATCGCCTCGAAAACCCTCGAAGACCAGGAAGTGGTTGAACTCCCAAAACAGAATCGCCGGAGGCTTCAGCTGTTCGAGTGCTTCAAGGCCTTTTTGAAACCCCTTCGCTTGAAGGCCGAAGCTGCGAGCCGCCAGAACTAGATTGGCAGCATCACTACCATTGCGTGACACGCCGCACAATTCACGCAGTTGGGTGAGAGGCACATAGCGGCCGTAATACTGAAGAACAATGCTGAGTGAAGCTGCACCGCATTCGGTGTTCTCCATCTGCAGCACCGTGGGCGTGCGTACCATCAGTAGACCCCCGTTAGATCGCGCAAAATCGGAATCACGTAGCTAATCGGGCGTCGTTCCTCGACGAGAACCCGTACCTCTGTTGGGGTGCCTGTACTGATCTCTATGGCCGGCCCGGGGCCACCACCCCAGTCATAACCACTGATGGTGCTGGGATCTCGCTTCAAAGAGGTCTTGACTTCGATCAGTGGACCTTTCGGTTGCTGGCGCACCGCATCTAAAAGCGATTCCAAACCAAGGCGTTTGATCAGAGCCTGATCATTCACAGGTAGTCGACGGATACTGAGAACCTGCCCCTCAATGCCTCCGTGACGTTGCCGTTTGGTACTGCTTGGGCTGATCCTGACCCGCTGACCCGCCTTCAGTCGCTTGCCATCACCAGGGGAGAAGAAAGCCAAACTCTCCAAACTGGATTGTCTTCCGCCCGCATCCAACGTGAACAAGGTGCTCGCGGGTTGCACCACTTCTCCACGGTGCACGTTCCGGTCAATCACGCAGCCATTGATCGGTGCCCTAATCTGAGCGATGCGATTGATCTCCTCGCTACGAGCCTTAATACGGGCCTGCTGCTGCTTGATGTGTTGTTGGCGCTGCCCGTTCTGAGATGCAAGAGAGTAGATCAAGCTACTGAGTTCCCGCTGTTGTCGGGCAAGGTCGTCGAGCGGGATGCCTCCGCTGCGAGCCAGCTTCTCGATACGGGCAATCTGAGCCTTCTGTTGACGGACCCGGATCGCACCAAGGGCATCTTCCTCAAGGTCCTGACTGATCAATTGCTCGAGCTGTATCTCAGCTTCCTTACGACTCATCTCCTGCGTTACAGGATCGATTCTCGCCATCAACTTCCCTCTCTTTACGCAGTCACCGATGGCGTTGTTGAGCTCCAGAATCCTGCCAGCTGTCTCGCTTTGCACCACCGTGAGGCTGTTGGATCGGATCAGCACTCCCTTGCCACTGATGCGAACAGGCAAACGGCCAAACACCGACCAGAGACCAATGGTGAGGCAGAAGCCTCCAAGTGACAGCAAAAGAAGCCATTGCCCGGGTCGAAGAAGGCGAAGAGGCTGATCTAGTTTTTCAGGACTGGAGAGAGCATCCAGTGCATTCTTGCGAAACAGGCTCATGTGATCTGACGCTGCATCATCCGGAAGAACAGACCCTCGTTCTGCAGCAAGGTCTCGCAACTACCCTGCTCTCGCACCTGACCCTGGTCGATGACGACGATCCGATCAGCATGACGAATGGTGCTGAGGCGATGGGCAATCACAACGCGGGTGATGGCCATCGCCTCCAAGCTTCCGGTGACGATGGCCTGGGTTCGATTATCGAGGGCGCTGGTGGCCTCGTCGAAGATCAGAATCCGAGGCTTACGAATCAGCGCCCGGGCAATGGCAACCCGCTGACGCTGACCGCCAGAGAGGGTGGCTCCACCCTCGGGAATCATGGTTTGCAAACCCATTGGCATTGACCGGATCTCATCGGCCAGGCCGGCCAGTTCGGCGGCATGCCAGACCTCCTCCTCTTCGACCACACTGCCCCCGGCAATCGCCTCCAGCAAAGTGCCTGTTAACAACGTGTTGGTTTGCAGCACCGTACCGATCTGACGACGGACGCTGTCCAGCCGCATTCCGCTCAGAGGTTTGCCATCAAATCGGACTTCTCCATCTTCAGGAGCGGCAAAGCCCAAGAGAAGTCGTACCAGTGTGGATTTACCAGACCCTGAAGGACCCACGATGGCGAGATGTTCTCCTGCACTTGCCTCCATGCTGACGCCATCGAGCACCAATGGCAGATCTGCGGAGTAGCGATAACTGACCCGGTCAAGCTGGATCTGTCCCTCAAGAGCGCCTGCATCCTCCTTCAAGTCGATAATCTCGGGAGCAGTATCCAGGATGGGACGGGCTCGCTCATAAAGCACCGGCATATCAAAAGCCCCAACCAACAATCCAGCGAATCCAGCAGCTGCACCGATGAAGGTCCCGAAGGCCGAAAAGAAGCCAAGCAGCTGACCAACATTTGGAGCATTGAGACTTGGACTGTTGGCGGCCTCCGCAATCAGCCTGGTGATCACGATATAAAGAAGCAAAGTGCCGAGATTTGGCATCACCCCATTGAGAAGCGCAGCAGTTGCTTCCTTGGCATCAAGGGCATTTTCTAAGTCGACGATTTTTTGAAACTCCTGACCCCACCAGCGGGCCCCAGCAGTTTCGGCGCCGGCCAGGCGCAACTTGGAAACAGAACCGATCAGTTCAAGATTGCGGCTCTGAGCCTGCCCCTGGGCCTCTTCCTGATGACGTTGCAATGGTCTTGACTGCAGACCAATCAGAGCTGTGGGCAACAGAATCAGGGCAGCCACTACAAGGGCAAGGGCTGTCAGTTTCACGCTGATGCGAAGCATGAACAGGATGTAGACGCTGGTAAGAACAAGCCTGAGCAACCCCCCCTCGAGAAGTTGCTGAATTTCACCACGCAGTTCATCCAGGGCACCGAACCTCAGCTGTAAATCACCAACGTTGCGGAGACGGAAGAATTCAGCGGGTAATCGCAGCAGTCGATGCATGCCGGCAAGCTGAGCGCGCGCCGCACCTCGTTGCTGACTGAGCTGCACCGCGCGGTTCTGGACCCATTCAAAGCAAACTCGAGCCACGCCAGCGGCAAACAGGATGAAGCTGATTTGCAGCAGCAGTCCCAGATCGCGATCGGGAAGAGCCTGATTCGTGATCACCGTATTGAACGTAGGTGTCAGCAACGAGAGCAGAGTCGATATCAGCATGACGCCAACTCCAAGGCGGAATCCACCGCTCAACACCCCCAGACAGGCCCCCGTAAGAAGACCTGTAAAACCCATACCAAAGATCCAGCGAGCTGCTCCCACATCCCGACCGATCGCAAGCAGGAACCCAACGAACACTCCGATAAGCAGCCCACCAATCACAAAACTGGTGGTATTTCGGGGCTGGCCGTAGGCGAAGCGAAGCAGTCCGAGAGTGCTGAGGTCTTTGGTTTGAAACGCCGGACTGATACTGAGCATCCGCGGCGACAGCCGTTTCAAAAAACCACTGCAATGTGCCAACGGCTGAGGATGAGCCATCTCACCCGGCACCCATGCGCGATAGCCCTTAGCCGTCGACTGAAGCAAGACCACCACACCCTCACCCTCATCATCCGAATCGGTCTCCAGAAAGCCGATCAGATCTCCACAGTCTTTTTGAAGATCAGCAAGGTTGATCAGAATGTCACGGGCGAATAGGTCGGTTCGAGAGAGCAATTGCTCAAGTCGAAGCCGTGGCTCAAGGTCCAACTGACGCGTCGGCAATGGTGGCACTGCTCCATGGTCCGTACACAACAGGGTCAGGGCACGCAGCACCGGATCGTCGGATTCGACTTGTGACGACTGACCCTGCTCCATGGCCAAAACAAGGTTCTGGGTGGCATTGATATTCAGCGGTTGATGGCCATCGAGTAGAGCCTGATGACGCTGCTCGAATTGATGGTGCAGCACTGTCAGTTTGTTGAGCCATTGATCGCTAGTCGGCACTGGAGACGGTGAAACTCCGAGGTCTTGACTCACCTGCTCATCGAGCCAGCACAGACCCTGCTGATAGGGCCCCTCAGGGAAGATCTCCAAATGGCTCTCCTGAATGGCCTTAAGCATGATTTGAATCGGAGCACCGGTTGCATCCGACAGGCCCGGATAGACGATGTTTTGTTGTAGGCGCAGAACACCGAACGCATGGTCGCCATGGGACTCCAGCAAAAGCACTCCAGCAGTGATGCGGAAAGGCTCTGAGGGCCATGGGTGATCACTACCGGCATTCCATCTCATGGCGTAGCGAGCTCTCCACGTTGAAAGTATTGGCAGAGCCAATCAAAATGACGAGCAGCGCGTGTGATAGCGCCAAGTTGATCGACGTCGAGGCAATCAATTGCTTGTTGTTCGGCTCGCTGAATCGCCTCAGCTCGTTGATGACTCTGAAGCTGATCGCGGCTTCGTCGACAGAGCATGCAAGCCAAGCCCCTGTAAAAGCGAGAGCCCAGTTCGGGGTTTTGCCTGAGTTCTGCGCGCAAAGCACTAAGCTCAATCGCGAGTAAATCCATTCCCAGAGCAGAACGGACCCCTAACGAAGCTCCGTGTCGATCACTTAAGAGCAGAGAGATTTCACCCAGAAGTTCACCTCGTCTTGAGCTGCCCACCACTTGAGTTCTGCCGTCAAGAGTGAACAGAACCTCCGCCTCACCACTCAACACCAAATAAGTAGACGTCACCTCATCACCCTGATTCAGCAGCACCGTCTCGGGGGGCACACGTTGTAACCGGCCGAGGCGAGCAAGCGTGAAAACATCCTGTTCCTGAAGGGTGGCGAACAGGGTCAACCCCTTTCTGAGAGCCTCCACAGGCGCATGATCACTGTGACATCGATGAACCCAAGCGTTCTGGTCCTGAATCTGAACAGCCAGTTTCTGTGCAATAACCCGATCAAACTGAGCAGCCATCGATGGCTGTTCCTTTGACAACAGCTCGAACTTTTCAACAGAAAGTTGCAGCACCTTGCACACACCGAATGTGGTGATGGTTGCCGTAGCAGGTCGGTCCTCCAGCAAGCTCATTTCACCCACCATGCTTCCAGCGGCAAGTTTTGCCACTTGCTCCTGGCCCTGCTGCAAGCTGGAGGGAGTAGCGATCAGACAACCTGACAACAGCAGCATCGGATTAAGACGACGCTCCCCCTCCTTGATCAGGACCTGATCGGACTGAAACGTAACCGTCTCGCCATTAGTCAGGAGCCAACTGCGCAGTTCCGGACTGATCCAATTGAAGACGTTGAAGGGAGACATCGCTCAGTAAAATCGCAGTCCGTCCCAACGAACAAATTTCTTTTCAAGCATGCACACGAATCGCTGCAAGCGACCAATGATTTACGGCAATGAAATGCCTACATCAGTGACTTGAAACAAGCTCGCCTGGCGAACGATATAAATAAGTTTTGCTTATACAAAGCAAAAATCTCCACGAGTGGTTCTGAAACAGAGGCTGGTCTCTAAAGGAACAAAGAGCGCAATGACAGCCGGAGATGGCCACAGTTAAACAAAACCCCCCACTGCGGAAAGTGGGGTCTTGATCAATGCCTGAGACAAAGTTGAATACCAAACGTTGCCAATAGAAGCGTGCTGGCCGGGAGGCAGATGAACGCTGCCAGCCTGGTTGCCACCGGCGAAGATTGTGATGATCTTGATCACTTCATCGGCGTAGTCACCAACTTCCTGCTCCCCGTCGCCATCCCGAAGATTTTCTCAAACCAATGCCCGACTTTGGTTTTGGCCTTATTGCCGCCGCCGCTGATGGTGGCAAGCTCATCGAGCTGCAGCTCATGGTCTATGAGGGCTCTGATGAAGGTTGTGGCCATAGTTCTGCTTGATTCATGAAGAGGTGTGGAGGTCATCCCTCCGACCCCCACACCATCTGCGGATTCAGCGTCTGACTTGATGACCTGCCTCATGGGCACCTGTGGTCCTGCTCACAGGCTCTTGCTGAACCTCTGAACATCTGGATTCAGTCATCGCTGCAGCGATGACGATGTCACTCACCATCAGGATCAAACTGTCAGGCAAAGGTGACTTGAAAAGGCTGATCGGAAAGCGATGGCTACGAAGTGAGTTCCCCTCGAATTGACCAATCGTGCAGATGTATCTCGCGGACTGCCTCTTTCCGGATATTGAAAGCCAGCTCGCTGCCTACAAGAGCTTTTGCGAAATGTGGGATTCAGGTGAAATGGCAAAAGCGGACAAGTTTCCAGGCTTTGAAATGATGTTTCGCGTCCATGCACCCGGTGCAGGTCGTGTGACCGCGCTATTCAAAGCTGAAAGCGACGCACAAATTTTTGAACATTTTGCTCCATGGCGGGCTCAATATGGAATCGAAATGGACTTCACCCCAGTGATCGGTTGCCAAGACGTTGTGGAACATCACAAAAAGCTATTCGCAAAAATGGGCTGAACAAAGCAACAACGCTGCAGGGCTAAGTTGCCGATAGGAACGACTTCTCGAAAAGTCCTGCTGCGTCAACTTAATTGGCGAATGTCCAACAATTCCAGAAGCACCTGATCCTTGATCTAAATCGACAAGAAATAAATGAATCCTAGTCACAAGAATCACAAAAGGGCAGCTAATTAATGTCAGGCAAAGAAGCCAGTCAAGAAACAACAGAAACTTGACAAATGCACGAAAATGATTGACCTCAAACTAACGAACACAAAGCAGCTGGCATCGAGAAAGGCGGGATATGGACGAAAATTGACATTTTCCCTTCTTGTTAGATCACAAAATAAGGATGAAAAACTTTAAAGGATGTCAAGATTGACAGGCTAACAAAAATGTTCACAACGAAGATCCAAGGCAAATACTGATGTGTTGATTGCTTCTGTGCACTCATCGCCAGAGGTCGAATTAGTTGCAGCTAGAGCTCCCACTTATCAAAATGAGAAAAGTCGTGAGCAATCCTTGAAGAGACGATCAACTGTTTCTGATTCAATGCAGAAGAGGCTGGACAAGATTGATGCACTGATCAAACGAGGATACACGCTTCAAAGAGCCAACAAACTATATATTGAATTCACCTCAACCTCGAACTTAAGACTAAATCTTCTGACTCCATGGAACACGCCAGGAGGATTCTCTTGGATTGCATTTTTCTTCCCCTATGCTGTTTGCTTCCAAATTCGCGAGTGGTCATTCTTTTATTGGCTAGCGCTTCTGGGTACAGTCGGATGTGTGTTTCCATCCATTCTGAACGATGAGACAATAATCTATTCAAGCCTCATATTAGGATATCTGTATGGCTGCATGTTCCCCTTCTTCCGGTATTTAGCAATCACAGAAGGTCGAAAAGAATGGCCCAGGTGGTCATCATACATTGGAGGATGGATCATGATTTATGCATCAATCACCCCAGGCATCGTCATTTACAACCTATTGAATCACTGACCCTATCAATTGACCAAGCCGGAAACAAAAAGTCATCGGCTCTCGCGATTCGGTGCAAAAAATCGAGGCACTGTTATTTAGATTGATTTTAGTTCGTCAAATGCCACCACATCAACACTAGAACATAATCCTTCAGAATCCTCAGAAGCAAATTTAATTGCCAGGAGCAGAAGTATTCACAGAAAATGACAATTGTTGAATCGAAATAGCACGCTTCGCTTCACACTTAAATCCATTCAGTTTAACAGTGCGAGAATCTCGCATGAAGCCAACACTAATTAAAATATCCTTTCAGCCACCATCACCAACAAGCATACTTTTACTTATTCAAAATCAGCTTAAACTCAGGAGACCAAGAGCAGAGAGTATATTTGAATCATAGCCACTTAATTACGTCTACGGCATCCACTTCTCGATCGAAAACAAAGACTATCACCAGATGCACGGACAAAACGGATAACCAGAGCACAAAAGACAGCAAATACACTCACAAGAGAAAGAACGAAAAAACCGAAGTTATCTGATCACCTATTATAGATATGATGCAACTATGTTTTCAAACAAGTTTTACCCCAATTGAAGATCAAAACCCAAAAGAACACAGCACCTCCCAGAGCAACCTTCCAAGTATGAGACGAAAAAAAGCCATCCCTTTCAATCTTCTTCGCTTTATTTTCATCAGTGCCATAGTTAGCAGCAAGAGTATGGACTAGCCCATACAGCTGCAAGCAAACGGCAAGGCCTACAACTCTGGCCAATTCCGCAAACAACTGATTCATGACAGACATAGGCAATACAGAAAGACTACCAAGCAACCGACTAGGCTGATTGAACAAGCTTCAGGCAAATGACCAACAACAGAGTGTTACTAGCAGCTTTGTCTCTAGGCATTCTGATAGGTCTACTAGTCGTCGCCGAAGGCATGAGAACAAGCCCAAACGAACAAACCGAAGCAATGCCCGCAGTTGATGCGTTCAAAGCAGAGTAAATCCAAAAAGATGCTGATAATTCACGCAATTAATAATGTCAAAAAATCCTGGCTACCTACAAGTATCATCATTGTTTTTGGCATAACGGTTCTATCACTAGCTCCACTAGAAGAACTGCCTAACACCCCCAGCTCAGACAAAATGAACCACCTGATTGCTTATGCATCATTGGCATACCCTGCATCATTACGAAGGCCAAAAGGATGGAAATACATGATCCTCATTTTTGCTCTATACAGCGGACTCATTGAAATCATTCAGCCTTATACGAATCGCCATAGCGAATGGATTGATTTTATTGCGAACTTGGCAGGATTAGCAATCGGCTTAATGCTTGCGGTGCTGACCAATAAACACCAAGGCGATTTGAACGACCGATAAAAAGTAGAACAAGCAAACGAAAATCATTGATCAACCTACCTTTGGCTCATCTCAACTCGGAAATATCAAGCATCAATAGCGAAAACGCTTCACCACCAAGCCCTTGCCTTTCATTCCTTGCCTATTCTGCCAAAGCTTGTTGATCACTAGATGATTTTCATAACCGAGAATTTGGTTAGCAGCGCTGTCTTGTCTGCACCAACGAGCAGTGACCTGATGATCCATCATTTCACGACCGGTTTGATCCTCTTGAGCAAGCTCTGAATGGAAATCAATCTGAAATGCTCTTGTTTCTGCTCGAAATTTCTCGGCATCACTATAAGCACTTAGATCTTCCTTTTCTATATCAAGCAAAACGAGCTTTAAATCTTTTATTCTGTCGACAGGCTTGAGCGGCTGCTCATCCCTGAAACTAGTAATGGTGACTTCATATTGCTTGAGCCTCCACGCGTCACAAGCATCTATTGCCTTCATCTCAGATTGATAACTACAGCTAGCCAAAGCAAGCAAAAAAAACACAATGGGTATCGACTTCATCATAAGACTGCACACAATTCCATTCTACCTCACAAGAAATTCTATGCATCGTAAGAACAGTCTGTCAATTGAAGGAAGAGGTTAACTGAACAATCGCCAATAACGACTGTCACATGCACTAAAACATTGTGAGAAACAAAAATAGCAATAGCAATACAATGGATGCCAATGAACGACTCATGCCACAATCGGTGGTGGAAGGAGGGAAGGTGGGATCAACGCATTGACTGATCAATCTGCTGAGGTGTATTACCCGAAGCCATCACCAGTTAAAGGGATCGCGGCGTGATCCAAAAAGGAAAAATGCGGATGCTTGAGGGAAGATCCACATTCGACACATCCTTGCTTGATCAGATGTGATAAGTGTTCCGCATAGACTGGTAAAACGCATTCAAAACAACCATTTCAAAAAAGATCGGCCTGACTCCAAGGCTTCGACAGGAAACCAACGCGTCAAGGCACGCTTGGGAATGGTTGTGTTTTGGGTTTTAGCACTACAACGACACTCCGCAGAGCAATCGCCACTTCTGACCTACGGAGTCTGTGAGCGAACCAAAAACGCTTTGTCACTGAGGTAGCTCCGCATCTCGTCTTCAATACGAGACCACCCCCAGCGCACAGCTTGTGAGTGTTGGAGGCTGCATCAAGAGCACTTGGGCGCGAGCATGGATGCGAAAGGCTCTCGGCAATGGGGCGCAGATCGAAACGTCAACAGCTGACTGTTTACAAACCGTTACTTTTGGACTAAATTATTTACAAAGCTTCAAGCAAAATTCGATGATCGCTTCAATTCGCCCCGTTCATACGTCGACATCCATGAATTACGAAGAGCTTGTTGAAGAAATGAAAAAGCTTGACATCGCAGACCTGCTCCTAATTCATCGCAGAAATACATTACCTTTATAATCGATACTGGATTCACTTGATCAACATATTCATAACTTCTTAGACGTTATCGCAATGCATTGCTAAATTTACTCCATCAGTCCAATCCCTTTTGCAAAATCTATTCGTTTCGATATTTCACAAAATAGCTTATATCAACTTAAATCGTTATTAAAAAATAATACCATCAACTATCATTATTTACCAAAGAACTTGTTCAACAAACAACTGAGTGTATTGCGAATTTAAAAACTCGAAAAAAGCGAATAATCGACTTTGGCAACTGACTAAGGATCAGCACTCAGTCAAGTCTTGGATGCTGGAACCCAAAAGCATATTCCGTCGAACTCAATGCAGTCCGACGGAATCAGCAATGAACCCATGACCGCGACTAAACAAGCGGTTTTAGAGCAACACGTCAGCCACGGACAGGTGCCTTTTGATCGTGCTTGACGGGACGCTGACGACTTTTCAGCGCCTTGAGCATTCCCTTTTCAAGGGATGTCAATTTAGGTGCTGTCTCGTGCATCGCAGCCCTGGCCCGCTCTTTGGCGGCATCCATAAACCTCTCAGTCTTGTCCTTCGCTTCAAAAGCCATGGGTTTCAAACGGTCCTCCATCAAAAGTTACACACAGAAGTCGAAGGTGTCCTCAAATCCAACAAGTGATCTCGGAATGCACATCACCAGCAGCAGCCCCACCCATCCGATCCGATTGGCCTTGCACAATTAAGGTCGATCAGAGCAAGAGAATGTGTCGAAAGCCATCATCAAGACTTGATTGCGCAAACCAAAGGATGATCCTTAGAGAGGACAATAAAAACATAATGAAGAGCTACAGCGAAGGCAGACATTCAACAGCAGACTTAAAAAGTAAAAACTGTTTAGATATTCCCGAATAACGTAAAGAAATAGAATGAGAATATCTAAACCAACAAGGCTGTCTCTCGCATGATTTTTGCTCGACGCAACTTAACCCAAGCCTGTCCGAAGATCGTAGCTTTTCTTGTGTCGACGCGACCTAAATCAGCATCATCGGGGAAGAGTCCACTTTCAACGGCAAGCAGATCGTCTTTTTCTTTGCTGGTGAGCATACGAGAACAGTTCTTAAGAGCCACTGTAGATAAAACAAGTGGCTTGACGTGCCAGACCAACTCCAAGAAGCTCCAGCAGTGAATAGGTTCTAATGCTTATGGCTCCCGGCAAGAACTGACCCTAGAAATCACTTACCGCCTTTGGCGATGTCAGGTTGTGAGGTT
This sequence comes from Synechococcus sp. BIOS-U3-1, assembly GCF_014279975.1. Classification (NCBI taxonomy): domain Bacteria; kingdom Bacillati; phylum Cyanobacteriota; class Cyanophyceae; order Synechococcales; family Synechococcaceae; genus Synechococcus; species Synechococcus sp. BIOS-U3-1. The sequence continues at coordinate 2,042,694 of NZ_CP047936.1, forward strand.
CTGAACAGCAAAGCTGGAGTGCCATGCCATTACACAACGATCATCCACCCTTCGTCGGTGTAAAAGCAGGAGACTTAGTGCTCGTGCAGTCAACTCTGAATCCTGACCCAACTGATACGGATTGGTGGATTGGCTTGATCATTAGTAACCAAGGTCGATTGAAAGAAAACCGTAGTGACACAGTACTAACTGTTGTTGATACCGATAGTGGTGAAGTCCGACAAGTCAACGCCGAACAGACAACACGCTTGAGCCTTGCAGGGATGGAACATAATAAGGTTGTGCCACTGATCAAAGGCTGAAACAGAGAATACGGTTCCAACAGTGCGAACTAGAACATGACGATTGTTGATGAACAGACAAGCAAGCAAAACACCAAGAAACATACAGGTCGATTAATCTTGGTTTTGGGCTCCGCAATACTCATTGTACTATCATCTCTGATCGTTTTTTCAGGCTATCAAACCTGGGAAAAACAAACAGAATTGACGCAGTCATTCGAAAGATGCATAGAAAAAGCACCATTTAAAAACACTGCAAATATATATAACCATGAGCAGAAGCTAGAAGCAGCAGACTTACAACAACATTTCGACCAATTCAATGAAATCCTTGATGAAACCGGATTACCACCAATCTGGAATGGAAAAGAGCTTATTCCCTGGAAAGAATACCACCAAGAATCCATTCAATTTGCCCAAAAATGTCATGAAGAGCTTGGAATAAAGCAGCCACAACAGGAGCTCCGTGGCTCATACGCCAAACCGGTGTGGGACCCAAAATCAACAATCTGGCAACCTGAGTAAACTAGAAACGAATCAAAAAGATTGTAGGTCTCAAAGTCTCATCAGTGGTTCAACAACACGAGGACATCGGTTAAGAGCAATAAGACCAATCCTCATCGGAGCTTGCCAGTGCCTTCGATTAAAGCAACACAACCGAGCGCTCGTCACCATGATCGAATGATCTATGTGATGGTGTGCGCTGAGCCACTGCAAACCAGTTAGCAAAGACATCATCATGGAGGTAGACAGAGGTGAGGGACCGTTGACATCCAACACTCAGCCTCTGGCGGGGCTCACCGCAACCCAACGCCTTGGGTTACGTGAAGTACTCATGGATGTCTGCAAGGCCGGGGCTTGGTCATGGGAGCTTCCTGTGCTGTTGAGAGATCGATGCTGGCTGCGACTCGATCGCATAAGGCTCCGTCAGCTGATGCGTCACCTCCCACCGGATGGACGAGATGAAGCTCCTGAGCTAATGCACTACAGAGAACTGATAGCGAAAGGAAACGAACCACTAATGGCTCAACAGCGATGCTGGCAGGAGTTTGGAATGGAAGATTGTCAGCGAGCTTTACAGGCCTACTGGCAGGGATGCGAAGCAACCAACCATGGCTGGTCAGCTCGTCGATATCGCCAACTTGTAAGCCTTTACCGAGATTACTTTGAACGAGGAGAGGCTTCAGTACCGATGCTGGTACTGGCGAGAAGAGGAACGACAGAGGAACACGAGATCCACTGGATCACAACAACCACACCGGTCAAAGACTTAGCGGGCATAAAACCATGCTGTTGCTGATACAAAATAGTGTTGAATGATCAATATCGACATAAGGACGACAGCCTTAGACCAGAAAATCGTTGATACAACTAACGATTATTACGAAAAAATCTAACTAAGCATGTTCGAACAATGATTAAAGCATTGGGAGAAAATCAGATCGGATCGAAAGCACATGCAGCTCGAAGACAAAACGTAGGCAAATGATACAAAAAAATGCATTAAAATGCTCGTTGCAAATTGAGGCGCAGTGTTATCCAGTGACTAGAGAAAAGCCCCAATTCCATGAGACCGAGTTTCTGCGAATTTAAAACTAATTACGACTCACAACCAGAACAATGGAGAAATAGACTCAAAGCCATTTATTTGACCGATCAAGACGCAGCGATCGCTGCATGGACACTGATCATGTCCATGGACGATTTAATGCTGGAAGTCGAGGAAACAGCGCTATTTCTGGCTCAGATGTACTCCAAAAAGTAAGTTTCAAACAGAGGGCCAGGAGAATGACAGCATCAAGAAAAAAAATTGACCCAAAACATTAAATAAAATGAACAATACAATTGGCAAGTGCATCATTAAAGCAATCCTTATGGCTGTCTTAATGCTGACATCACCAACACAATCTAATGCGAATATCCAACAGTACAACGTTGTTACTGATGAATTCTATGGGCTAAATGCAGAGAGAATATTACTTGTACCATCGGCCGATGAAGCCGACAAAACAGTTTTGATGGTAGGGAAATGCAGTAGCCGAGGAGCAACCGATCTCTATTTAGAAGCTAGCCCTGACAACGCAAAAGAAAGATGGTTTGTTATAGGCAAAAAAGATAGAATAAGACCTGATCAAGAATTATGCCTGACAGGAAATTTACCAGCTTGGTTTGAAAAAGTGTCATTGACTCGTTAGCATCAATTTCAAATCAATCAAGCCTTCAGAATTAATGCTATTGGCGTATGGTGAATCAGCCAATACAACGGCCAAAATCAGATCAAAGCACAACTAAAGACTGATTAAGCTAGCACAACACATTTATAAAGTGCAAACCAAGCCGAGGCAAAACCAAGTTGGAAACTAACGCTAAAATTATAAATACAAGAAGACAACAAAATTTAGACAAACCAAAATAATTGGGCTTTCAACAATCCGTTGCTAAAGAGTAGAGAGATCAACAGTTCAGCATGGCAAGAAAGAGCACATTCCTTTCAGATTTCAAAGCCTTTATCAATAAAGGTAATGTGGTGGATCTGGCAGTTGCAGTAATCATCGCAGGCGCATTTGGGAAAGTGGTTAATGCACTTGTTCGCTTGATTATGACCAATGCGCTTGAGCCGGCACTGGAAAGGGCAAATGTTCAATCATTGTCCCAACTTCCGGGGGGTGAAATTATTGTTGCCGCGATCAACTTTGTTGTAATTGCCTTTGTCTGCTTCGTTGTCGTACGAATAGTCGAAAAAATGAAACGAAAAGAAGAAGTGATTGAAACATCAAAACCTGATCCTCAAATTCAACTCACCTCAGCGATCACACGCTTAACAGAAGTGATGGAAGAACGCTCATCCTAGAAAATTTTTTATTCACGATTCGCCATCATATAGCAAAACCAGATGCGTCTTAATCACCAACAAAGCTGCTGATAACTAAACGATCAACAATAGATAAACCATCTTATGAAGTGACATTAGTAGGTGCTGTGACCAGGGTTGGCCTCAAACCAGCATGGTGGTAATCATTCAAGACTTGATAAAAAGCCTTAATAGCAAGTACTTAGCGGGTAAGCGTTTATCGCATTGATATAGGCCCGCTAACACATTGATTCAATTGACTTCAGATCCGTGAAGATAACGAAAGGTGATTGATAAAAAATTGCAGCAACAGGGAACCAGTCATGGTCAAATGCTGCGAAGAAATCAAAACGTTAAAAAATCAGACACACCCAAGTTATGCGGCTTTGCGTCGTCGCAACGAGAAACTTGGAATCGAGCGCCTGAACATCTGAAGACTTTCGTCCAACCTCACCTTGGCCGAGGCAAGTACAGCTTCACTGGCCCAAAGAGTGAACAGCTGAACAGCAGTCACAAAAAGGACCGCACCAACAACCACCAAAACAAGAGCTGAGAGTTGACTTAAATCCATTGAGCATCACTTGCATCCCTCTACTCAATAGACAGATTCAGTTCATCTGTCAGCCTTTTCGAGCGTTCAGTCGCGAAACGTTAACACTCTCAAGCCGTAGACAGTCAGGAATCCAATTTAATGGAGCATCCAAATTGATCTAAAACGTCGACAGAAGGCAAAACAAACATCAACACAGATTGTTTGAGGCAATTAAAACTTACATTCAAAAAACACAAGCCCATCAAAAGTCTTGCGGGCACTTAAAGCACTAGGTTTTTCCATCAATGCACAAATAAGATACAGATGAGAAAAAGATTCCAATCGTTAAAATACCAAAACACATAACGAGACTATCAGTGTTATACAAAGCAAACGTTTTAAATGCTGATAAAGTTTTCAACTTTACCAATAACAAACAAGGAAAAGATAGATCATAACTACGGTCGGCGTAAAATCTTGGGAGATGAATCATTAGGCTGCATAGAGCGTAAGATCTATCTTGGGCAACCGCTCATAACCCATTCAAGACTCAATCATAAAAACAAAGGCAAAGGATAAATTGTCAAATCGAAGATATTAAGGCCAATTCACTATATCAAGCTACAATTCATATTAAAAGCATAAGCAGCTGAAACCACACTCCTGCACATGACCATTAAAATGCCATTATGAACCATGATCTCAATAAAGAGCTAACAACACGCTCTGTTGAATTAGCTGAATTATCAAGAATGCCGCCAGACGATCGTATCGCAAGGATTGTCTGGTCTAGAATTCAGAATGATTTAGAGCGCCAGGACAGTCTGATTTATGGAATACAATACTGCGTGTCAAACATTTATTTTTTCATCAAGACACAGATTCAAGAAAATGAACTAACTCGCTGTGCTCTTAGCAACTGTGAAGAACTAATTAACCAATTGGGGTGGAGATCTGAGGATGTCCTGGCTAACGATCATTCAAAGTCTGTTTTTATTGACTACGTCAAAGAAGTTGTTTCAATGTACACTGACACAAGGCAGAATCACTGCGAAGATGCCCAATGCATCCTTGCGATGAATATGGTCCATATGGTTTTGCAAGATATCGAATATGTTATGAATAAAAGTCCAGCCCAAGCGAAGCGCCTACTACCAGCATTGAAAATTGCAGCTAGTTTACGAAATCAAATGCTGAGCATCTTTGGATATCAGCCTGAGAACTCAGACATGAGCTCTCAACAATAAAACAAGATGGGAGCATTCAAACGACAGCAGTTATTGACTAATCCCAACCCCAGGATCATGGCCTTTCACCTGAAGGCATTTATCCAACACACGCCATTGAAATCGGCGAGCGATTAGCTACACAGCTTTATGCAAGAAATCTCGATTTGCAGTGACATTGAATTCATATATTTGTCTATCACTCATGGATTTTCTAACCAAGTCACTTAGCTTGATTAATCTCAGTTGGGTGATATCACTGGGCGACAATTTTTGAAAACACAGCCCAGACAAAGACTTCAACTCAAACCTCGAGAGCGTCGTTCATGACTGAATCAGATCTGTTAAACAGACGAAATAAGGCTGAAAAACAAACCTTCATTGGCTTGCCTCGCTATAAACTTATGAACGGTGTGCTGCTGAGACCGCACGCTGCATCCTGAACATCGAAATGAGGCCTAGGAAACAATGACAATCACGATTTACGGAGGACCACAAACACGCGCTTCAATGCCACGCTGGTATCTGGAGGAGAAGTCCATCCCCTACAAGCTTGTGGACATAGCTCTGAGTTCAGCTCAAAACATGGAATCTGAGTTCCTGTCGATCAACCCTTTTGGAAAACTTCCAGCAATGCAGGATCAATCGGTCATTGATTCAAAAGGTAGGGCGATTACTTTATTTGAATCAGGTGCGATTCTGCTTCATCTCGCCGAACATCACAGCGGCGAAATAGTTACTACATATGAAAAATCACTCATCAGTCAGTGGACTCATTTTGCTAATTCGACCCTGGCATTCGCAATTTTTGTTCCAGATCAAAAGGCGAAGATCCTTCCAAGATTACTGAAGCAACTCAACACACAACTGTCAGAGGGATTTCTTGTTGGGGATTCTTGGGGTGCTGCTGACTGTGCAGTGACAGCCTATCTTGCCTACATCAAGTTGTTTTTTCCCAATGAAGACCTCAGTGCGTACCCCAAGATCCAATCACTAATCGAAGAAACGAAGCAAAGACCTGCATACAAAAAAGTGATGGGGATTAGATAACGCATTACAAAGATTAAAATTAATCTAAAGACTTTAACAAGCTAAAAATAGCAATTAACCAGGGTTTCAGAAAAAAATAGATTGACGATAGGCCAGCATCCATAAAAACCAGAGATTAATATGCACTTTTAAACTTCGAGAACGACAGCACATTAAGGATGTCAGATGGTCAAACATCGAGGAAGTCAAGTTTCCTCGCTACGCGAAGAAGCACCATTCTTTATGTACCTAGTTTAAATTGCGATTTCAATATTGCATAGCTCTATCAACACAAATGAATCGGTCTCATCCCAGAGCACCCGCAACTTGGGTGCTGCCTGCATCAATCACCTTCGCTGGACTGTGCATCTTCGGAGCAGGCTTGGTGATCCACGAACCTCTGAACAACATCGCCGCACGTGAAAGCCATACCATCATCATCGAAAACAGAACGATTGACTCTGAAGTCATCCCACCAAACAGGCCTTGAACGCAATAGCGACGAGGGAACAGCGATCAATTAAGCGATCACTCTCGCCTAACAAGCGATCAAAATGACGATGATCCCTAGAAAAGCATCTGGCCTCCCCTGAAGCTCAGGTGTACGGATCTGTCACCAATGTCTTAATCAAGAGTTCAATAGAGACACCCGACCAGTTGTCATCCACAAGAGCAGCCCGAAACAACACAATTTGCCGGTTGGCATGGATACAGGACCGCAGTCAAAACCAAAACAAGAGCATGAGTCTCGCAGAACACAGTACAAATACTCATTTCGCTTCATAATCAATCTCCTTAACGATTAACGCTCAACCCAGCTGACAATGATTGCGTTTCTGGCCCTGTTTTGGATAGTGTTGCTCGCGGTTTATTTCCGCTTCCGAAATGATGAGTTGAATCCAGACAGCTAATGCTAATCGCTGTAGCACTACTGCTGCTTCTCTCTTTCTGCCTGTCGGATATGGAGAGATAACGAACTAGTTCCCTCTGGAATGCAAGCCAGAGGTTCCACCGCAGTGCTCATCACAATATGGCGAAAGGTTACAAACTAGCCACAGGCATCATCCGTGATCCAAGAGAGTTCATGGTTGATGCAGTCAGTGCTGAACACTATCTACAGAAGTGTGGAGCAACAATATTCATCAGGAATACTCACACTACCGTCAATGAGGCAACCTAAGACATCTCACCATTCTGATTGAATATCCAAGAATTGAGGCAGAGAAAGCCACCTATGAAGTACATGAGTATCCAGATTTGATTCGCTTAAAGATGCAGAAGCCCGAAGCAAGTTCAGCATCCTTGAGCAAGGAGACAAGCTCTCTAACCCAGTTGAAGCATGCATCAGCATTGAGGAAGCAGAAAATCTCTCATGAATCGGATAGTCACAATTCTATCCTTCGTGCTGATGAATCTTAGTTTTCATCCATTCAATAATATCTTGCTCTAACCAAACAACTGTCCGTGGACTAATTTGTATCTGCTTTGGAAAACTACCGTTTTCCATATGGGTATAAATAAATGTTTTCCCAACACCGGTCATCTCAATCACCTGCGAGAGCCTGAGGAAACGAGGTACACCGGCGTCATTGACCAAAGCAAGTGATGTGCGATGTGGGCATAAAACAACCGAAAACCTTAGAAATTGACAGCATCGTGGCTGTTATGAGAATGCCCAGGACGGGCAACAGCTCGACCTGGACCTTGATGAGAATGCGCAATGCCAAGCTTGTGCAACCTGGAATGCTCTTCAATCTGATCTGTCAACTGAACAGATCCAGCACCAAAAGCAGCATAAATCCCATACAACAGAGCTCCAAGGAGCAACACTGCCAGAGAACCAATCATTAAATATGCAGAAAGATCTTGATTTACAAGCTCCATAAATGCCTTGAAGTTCTGACTGAATCTTGGCTGTACAAAAAACTCTTGCTGTAACGATTGCTTCGCCAAACATCGTCAATTGGCATCAATACAGCCTTTAAAGATTAACGCTGACACGTCAATTCCATATCCCCGTTGCAGGCGAATGCAACCAGCAGCAAGACAACACGATGCATACCTGCGTAAGCAAATGCGAGACCAAGGCAACCAGATGCGTGGCTGAGCAATCGCAGCAACTTTTTTAAATCTTGAAATAATAAAAAGCAAGCCGAGAGGGTTTTGCGACGAACCTCCACGAACATCAACGAACTCACCTAACCGTTATTGCACACGAGAATGGCAAGCAGAACACTGTCAGCGAAGCAGTGTGCCAGTGCTTAGCCAATCTCTAGGCTTTTGTCCACAACAGAGCGAGTCATTCCACCAAACCAAGCCATCGTCCACTCAAAAACACAACAGCGAAACACTCAGCCACTGATGGTCACGAGCTAAATGACATCAACATGAAAATGATCTAGCCATTTGGTCTCTGAATGATCAAATAACGCTTAACGACAGCACACTCGCTGTGACGAGCTGTACCATATGGGTGCTTAACCGAGCATTAACCTTCCAAACGCCTTTGAGCGACGAGCCCCCTGAAAGCAGGTGAGATCGATGAATCCAGACAAACAACACCGCAAACTTGTCAGACTCAAGCTCAAAGCGGAAGAATGCTTAACCAGAGAGCAAGCTCAAAAAATCATTCGGAAAGCTGATAAAGCTCATCGGAAGCTTTCAGAAGGTCATAACAAGGTCGCTTAACGCGTTTGGTCTCGACCTCTTCAAGCGTTTCAGATTTTTTGCCTAAAGAACGTCAAGGTGAGCGCAGCCTGGAAACCGGTAGAGATGCGGATCGACAGAGGGCGCGACTGTAGTGACGATCGGTTGATCTGCCATCATCTCGGTCCATGGACGACAACACACTGACCATGGAGGAGCATTGGCCCGTTGAGGAGCAGCTCAAACTGGTCAATCAAGCCAGTGATCGGATCGAAGAGATCCTGGACGATCTCGTCCAAACCACAGCATGTTCCAATCATGCAATTCGCGATCTACTGAGCAGATTGTCAGAGAACTGGTCTGACCCTCAGCAACTGAAGGCCTGTTGATTGAACCCAGACCCGTACCAATTCAGCAATCCCGAGTCACTTCACCGTCTTGATGAAGCATGTCATACAAAGGCCTGAAGCGAACTCACACCAAGTGACTATCCAATCGTCGACAGATGAGCATGGTCGTCTCACCACATCTCCAGCATTTCCACTCATCAGTGGCAGCACCAAACGATGCAAAAACAGATTCTCGCTGATGCCACAGGCTTGCGCACAAGCCATGGCACAACATCGGCAGGGCTGAAGGGGACTAATACCTAATCCTTGCGAGTGCGTGTGTTTACTCTTTCCACAGGCGACGAACCAGGGTTAGACCGGAGGAAGAACAAACGTACTTGCATGCCGACTTATCCTCCCTTGGGACCGCCCACCTCAAACGTCATTGATGCGGCTTCGGCTTTCCTGTCGATCCGACCTGGTCAATTTGTCATCATCAGAGAGCTGACTCCCTCCAACGAAAGAGTCGATATCGAAAAAAACTGGTGGCTGGGACAAGTCATTTTCTGCGGGGAATGGGAAAAACAATCAGGACTCAACACACTTTTCCAGGTCGCAGACGTTGATGACGGGGCCATTCGTTGGGTTCATCCCACCCAGGTGACTCACGTTCTGCATGGACTTGACGGGATTGGGCAAGAAGGCTGGGATGGATTCGAGGATTAGTTGATCCGTCGCAAAAGCTGTCAAACAAAAAAAGGAGGCCTTCGCGGCCTCCATCTACCTATCACCAAAGGAGAAGTGCTCGACGCCTCTCCTTTGTTCAGTATGTGTATCGGAAAGAACATGTGCCTGAGATCACATACTCATTGCCGAAGGGCAGCTTGCTCTGGTACCGAAATGACCAAACTGGCAAGGGGCCAAGCCAGGCTTGAGCGATCCGCTTCAACACACCAATCGACATGCCCTCCATCTGCTCAAGGGCGAATGCGGCGTACGTTCCTCAAGATTCCTGAACTGACTCCTATGGAGGCTCAGAGGACAAAGAGCTTGTAGGCAATCGGATCAGGCCTTTGATGGCTGGAGACTAAAAAGATTGCCGACACCGCAAGCATGAAGAAAGTTTTGGGGTCAAGCAGCACGGGGATCGACAACGATCACTGTGTTGATGCATCGAGAGATCATGGTTCTGGATGGGTGTTGCCCAGAAGACACAGCACTAGCACTTTGCAGCCACTATCAATTCACAGAATAAGCGATGAATAAACCAGGTTAAAATATCTATTTCAAAATCAAACGAGACGAGGCCACATTCAATACAAACGATCCGCAAATGGGGCAGGATCAATAAAGCAATTATTGGCTGATAATTTCACAAAGCCGGAATAATCGTTGAATCCATTTCAAGTGCTTTTCGGCTGATCAACAAGAGCCGCAGAAAATTCTTGAAAAGCAGCAGCTGCATCTGCAGGGCTGCAATTATATTTAGATTCCCATTCTTCAACCAAAGCTCGCATGTCTTGCCACATGTCAACCATGGCAAGTGGATTGAATTCAGTGGGCTGGGAAGAAGAATTAGACATGGATGAACAATCGACACCAGACCCTCCTTCTAATTGATCAGCCGCGACACTGCTGATCAACGGTTGACAGCAGCAACAATCAGCGATCTCAGATCAAGTCAGCGCCTCTGCCCAACGAAAGGCATAATCAAGAAAATTCTTGCCCTGATTCATGTCCCGAGCCAAGCAACTTTTCAAAAAACTCGACAAGTTGCTGAGCCAGCACGACACCTTTGGTGACACCCCGGAAGCATTTGTAAATGAAGTGATTGGCAAACTTGATGGCCAGATCAACGCTATCCACGACAAAAATAAGCCAGAGCACTGGGCTGCAATCTACGTAGAACGGGATCGAGCTCGCATCAAAACAGATGTGCTCAACAAAGTGATGGATCGCAGCTCACGATGAAGCCAGGAGGGCCAAATGAGCCTCAACCATCGGCCCTCCTGGCATCGATGATCCGAGCCAATTGCAGCATGTATCCGGCAGTGCACCAGCGACCGTGGCTGCGAGCACGGTTTTCAACGTCTGAACGGATCTCAGCAGTTTCTGCCATCAGCAGGTCCAAGTCAGTCTGAGGTAGTTCATAGAGCTCCTGAAGTTCTACCTCGCGGCCCAGCAGGTGACTGCGAAACCATTTCCGCACCTGTTCCTGAAGTGGGATCTCTTGTGACACGCAACCGAATCAGCAACGACCAGTCTGACCGCTGAACCACTTCGAACGAATCAAAGTGCGCGCCTCAAGAACTTGCACATGAGACTAGAGCTCGTTTTATTAATGCAGAAGCTCACCATCGATGACACGCGTTCTGAAAGACAACTGGCTTTCACTCGCCATTGGAGCACTGTCTCTCAGCGGACTGCTCTGGCTTGAGCTCATCGCTGGTTAGACCACACGCACTTCCACTCGCGACTGACATGGGACACAATCGGCCTTGAAAGGGATGGCCGTATGAGCATCGCATTGCTTCTATCAGGACCAATTACACCGCCGATGCCACCCTTGGAGAGACAAAAACCCATACCCGAAGACCATCAAGGGCTGGAAATAGAAAGCTTTCAACTGAATATCGATCAACATGGGTTTGATTGCTCAGCTGGGGTCTTAGACACAGGACACAAAGCACCTCACGCATACCGTGGATCAAACAATAGTTTCGAAAATGAGCTGCAAATTCACGCCGCGCGCTGCAAAACTCGCTTTTGAAAAATTTTGCCGAAATCGTGGTAAATCAGTCAAAAACTTGATCCAAATTAAATGAAAGCATCCACGAACAATAGATCAGAGTGGCTCATCTGGTCCTGGTAGTGGCTTTCTACTATTCCTTTTTGGCAACAAAGATTTCAAGGCACCAATCATGTCATTGGTTCGAGAAACATAAACAAAGCTACCTAGAAAAGATACTGTTGCGATTACAAAAACAGTAGACGTCAACACATCAAGTTCAAGATTTCCAATCGTCAAACCAGTCATGCTTCACGTGCCCAAGCGGCTCAACAATGCAACACATCAACGTTAACTCCCACCGCTCCGTCGTGGCAATTTCGCGACGCAACACCGATCCCTCACTGAACTTAGAAACAGCAGCGCCCATGTCACTGCTTCAACACGTCAGGATCATGGGGAGAACATTAGAACTGTCATGGACAAGACGAGTCAGTTCACTGTGCGGCCTAAATACATGGACCAGCGAGTTGTCAAGATCACTTGCCCAGTGGGCCTGCAGAACACCTGGATAGCGGCGGATTGCAAGCAGTTACGGTGGAACTGCTTGAAAACACCTTTCACGGAACGTCCAAGTCTCATGATGCGTCCATCACTCCTCGTCCTGCTTGCTCTCCTCGTGGCGCCGAGCGCCGTTCTAGCCCAGAAAAAAATCCCCAAGGCTAAGGGACACAACCAGTGCCCTTTGGGTTACGTCAACACTCTTGGCACGACCTGTGTTTCACCGATCTACTACGAGGTTGAACCCACGAATGGAAAAGCCTGCAAGGAAGGGTGGATGAATGTCGGAGCTGGCTATTGCAGAAAAAAATGAGCGCCAGTCCATGTCGATCGAAATCTCGAATCCATGGCGGAATGATTCGCCCATGGCTAGAGATCGACTAGAAGCAACAAAGAACCAATGAGACTGTTCTTTAAGTCGTCACTGCTACTAGCGGCAGGGATCATTGGCATGACAGGAATAGCTGCTCATGCTCAACCCCGCACAATCTCAGAGTGCGCACAGAAGCTCACTGCACGAGGGTTCAATGTGATTGACCAGGATATTGATGATGGCCTCTACGAATTCGAGGCCATCAAAAACAATCAAAAATGGGATGTAAAGATGGACCTACAATGCAATGTTCTTCTAGAACGCATCGATAACTAATTAACCAAAAAGCTCAAACATTTCCAAACCAGCAATCAAATAGATTGGTAACTTCTACATCAATCCTAACGAGTGAAGCAAACCCTTGCTAACAAAAACAAGCATACAAATAGAGGTGAATGCCACAAGATTAATAGCAGCGATATCGAAAACTAGTGGGCTGCGCTCGGCTTGCTCAGAGGCTCCAGAAGAGAACGATTGATTAATATCGTCCCAGTACGCAAGCACAAAACCTTTTTTGGCGGACAGACTGCCTGCACCCGTCACGATTTGACTTTGTCCCTGACTGGCAAGCTGCTGACGGTCAATCTTCTCAGCCTCGCGCCTAAAAGTATTTTGAAACCAGTTGACGTGGCTGAAAAAGCCTACGGTGAACCAAAAAATAAGTGAGACGCCAATCAAAGCACTGAGCATCACCATCCCTGAACACCTCGCTTGTATTAACTAATCATTAATCATCTTCTCAATGCAATCGATACTGGTGTCATTTGAACCAGAAGCCAAAATCATTTGACATTATCGACAATGGGGCGAAAAATTATTGACAGGCGCTTGTATCAAGCATCAATTTCTTGGAGCATTCGGTCGCCCCCCCTGTTCAGCTCACCTAACGCGAATAGATCAGGATTTCCCAGTAGGCAGTTGTGCTCGGTAATCGTCGGCAACAACATCCAGAAGTCCTAAGACGTAACGGTCGCTCGCTCCGATGTCAGTTTGAAGGGTTTGAAGGCTCATGCGAATATCTTCAATCGCAGAATTGATTTGATTTTCGAGCTGGGCCTGGCTTGGCTGCCACTCCTCAGTCAATGAGGTCGAAGAGGCAATTTTCAGAGTTGTTGAATCTTGGGGCTTGGGAGGCATAGATCCTCTCCGTGGGGCCTGAGAGTTCCGTGCTTGGTATGCCATGTTGATCCGTTTTGCTGAAGTTTTTCATCGAAAGGCCAAGCTCACTGTCAAATTGCCGACCAACACACCGTTCAAAGACGACGCAGCAGAAAAAACAGCTCAACGAAGCCCGTACAGGGAAGAACCCTGAGCAACATTCATGCTGTAGAAAGCCGCTGGCCTGACGACACCATGGGCAGGGTCAAGATCCGCGCTGACGTCCGAGTACTTTTCTCGTCACCACACCATCTTCTTTCTGATAGAGAACCAAACGATTCTCTTCCAATGTATTCAAGCTCAGAATACCTTTAGAGCGATATTGACGATTAAATGGAACTACCCATGATGTACCCATGGCCATCACATAAATCAATTCTTGTTGATCAGCGCTGATACAAAAGCGCACTTTGGAATCCTTATAAACACCGACATCGCTGACATACTCAGCGTTGTAATAGTCACAAGCCTGAGCACGTTGATACTCATCTTTGATCGTAGCTAGTGCAGAGCTGTTGAAACTGAGGCCGAGCAGCGCCAAGACCCCAATCCCTGGGATGCACCTCATAACCCCTCATGCGTTGCAGAACAGAAACAGCATGGCGCGTCACAGCAGCGATGCAAGCCAGTTTCAAGCCATAAGCAAGCGAAATTGATCATCCACGACAGCGCAGCGCTGCAGTGGACAGGGATCTCAATCGCTACTTGAGCTTGATCTGATCAATACATCCTGTTCTGAGCGGGGCGGTAACTTTCCGCCAACGCAAAGGCAAGTCTTGTCAACACGCCACTTCCGAGAATCTGAAGATGCGAGGCCTCGATTCACGGATCCAGTGTTTCTCCAACATGCTGAGGCCAGAGTTGGGCCATGGTGGGAGGCGCGCATTCGCACTCTGATAAAACAGGATTGTGCTGAAGAGGCCGGCGCTCTTTTCAGGGAGTTCGAAACACCTGAGAAAGGGTTTTAACGGTTGGAGATTGAGCCGAGCTGAAACGGCCAGCCAATAGGTGAGCGTCAAGAACTGAACGTGAGCCTTCAATGATCAGTCTTGAACATTCGCGAGCTTCTAAGCCGCGCAGCAACACAAAAGCGTCGGATCCTTGTCAAGAAGAATCCTTGTCACAGAAGATCCTGAGCAAAGCTGACCACAAAAACTTGCCATTGAGGGAGATCATGCTCATGATGTCCTCATCTACAAGGATACTTGATGAGCAAACGTCTGATTCGTGCCCACAAAAAATTGATTATCAAAATACAACAACAGACTGGTCTTTCCGACTATCAGATCTTGTGGTTGGCTTTTGCGAAAGGACTCATTGCTGGCATTTTGCTGGCTATCTTCTTTTAAAAACCGACTGCTACACTAATTAATGCAATAAAAGTCCTGTACCAAATTTTCCAAAATTTTAATTTTATGATGCCAGACAAGACAAACAAAGCAATGATCAATACTGGAAGAACACAACTCGATAGAGCTCTTACCTACTCAGAAATGATGAATGAAGGTAGACAGAGAATGACAGCTAGCAATTCAGAGCAGGACAATGGGCTGGAAAAACGATTAGATGAACTTGAAAGAAAAGTGGAGCACCTCCAGAAAGTTGTCCAGCGCCAGCTTCGTCTCGGCCGAGAGGCTAAATAGCCAACCGAGCTTTCGAGAGCTTTTTAAGAAAGACTGAACGGCCTTATCAAGTCAACCCATGTCATTCAAGGTGAGAATGATGTCAACCGCTATGACTTTGCAGCACGAACATTCAAGCTCACGCAATCAAGGCTGTCGTAGGTCTCAACACCAGTGTCTGGATTAACACCAGCCGCCCTTGAGCACATCTCCTCTCTCTGGGGGGCATCAATAATTGCACCGGAAAAGTCTGCTCCGTCGATCGTTGTTGCCATAAAGAAGCTCTTGGTCAAAACGGCATCTCTAAAGTTCACATTTGTAAGATTCGCCTCTTCAAAATGAGTTGCATAAGCGATACTACCTTCAAGATTTGCACCTTCTAGATCTGCTCTTTGCAGGGTCGCTACGCTAAAAAGTGCACCTCTCAGGTCAAGACCAGACAGGTCATAGTTAGCCAAGTCATACTTAACAAACTCTTTGGTGATCGGCTTTCCATCTTCATCTCGCTCATAAAAAGGAAATTTTTCCTTGAAGGCCTCTGTTGCCTGGTCGCTACCCTGAAGACTCCGATCAAGACCGATATCTGGAAGCCCGCCACCACTAGGATAAATTGCCAACACTTTTGATGGGAGCAATAACAGAGTGCAGGCCAGAACTACTACAAAAGATCGGATTGACTGCCTGATCACTGTATTAATCAATTCCATCAAACACTCCTTTTATTCAAAAACCTAAGGCAAGCAAGTTCGGCACCTTGACAACATGACCCGCTGGAACGAAACAAATCCAGCAGTGGCGAGCGCAAAATCTCACTGCCCTGAATCTCATTGATCGCCCCAGCGAGTCCAAGATGAATGATCAAAAATTATCTTGAAGCTAGGATGATCGTAGAGTTCTCTACCAAATTTGGAAGATCAAACTCAAGCTCTTCTTGCTGAGCTTATTCGACAAGCGTTAATCAGAATTCACAGTGGAGAGGCAGGGGCTGACTCAGCTCTCTACAGAGCTATCTATACTCTTCAAGAACAAAATATTATCGAAAACATTGCATCAACATTGCAATAAAGAGCAAGGGCTAGCTCCAGCTTGTTGTCAATCAAATTACTCACAAAGCCCTACAAACTATTCTGCAATCAAAACAAATATCGCAAAAACTATCCCGCCAGATAAATATAACCTGAAACTAAATACATAGAGAACCAAATCAATGCAGAGAAATAAACAGCGGCAAAAACAAACTCTTCAACAAATTCAAATGAGTCCATGAGTTCAATACAGCGTAGCTCTACGGACAAATTGCATGGCAGCAAGCGCTCCCAGAAAGAACACCGTTGGAATACCCAATGCATTCACAGCCAATGTCCTAACTGTAAACACAGGGTAGCCGCCATCTTTCCTTTTGAACGGTGCCAGAGGGCTATCGATCCATTCTTTACGATTCTGAATCGAAGGCACTCCAGCAAATTGTTTTCCCCAGACAAGAATTTCCCATCGCGTCAGCCAGAATGCTGTGCTGATAACAGAGAAAGCTATTGGGGAAACAACCAACAGGATCTTGTAATTGAACACAACAACAACGTAATTTCGTTCAGCCTAGAAGGATGCTTTCCCCTTCAAGTAATGATTGATGCGCAATTTTCGCCTCAATGCTGCACCTGCACTGACTGATTTTACAATACAAATAGATAGCAATACGGTGACTTTTTTCGAAGCACAGGCCTCATTTGCGATCAAGAATCAGTCTAATTTGATAGATCTTCCGCCTCTTTACCTCAATAACGATAATTCTGATGCTGCAAACAGCAACATAGAGATAGATCGGGAATCATGATTTTACGTAGCTCTGGCTCAGATGCTTCAGGCCAAAAGCATCACGCAGCTGGGGGATCAGGCCATCCTGAAGAAACATATTGATTCGTTGACATGCACAAGAATTGGGATAATTTCAGAACTTTTTATATTTCTTGTGGACAGTCGATCAGTCCAGAGCTGAGAGAAGCACTCCCCAACCTCCAAACTGCCCTTCACTTTCAGGTCATACACGACTTGACTTGGCAAAGACATCGTTCCTGCCTGAGGCCATCATGATCAACACACTGGTGTGTGGCCCTCGCACAGGGCCAGCAACCGTGATGCTTGCCCATGGAGCTGGAGCTGGCATCGAGACCCCTTTTATGCAGCAGATGGCTGATGGCCTTGCGCAACGCGGATGGCAGGTGATCCGCTTCGAATTTCCCTATATGGCCCAACGACGCATCAGCGGCCGCACAACACCACCGAACCAAGCCAACATCCTGTTGCAGTGTTATGCCGAGCAAGTGCAGTCTCTGCCTCCCGATCAACCGCTGATCATCGGAGGCAAATCGATGGGAGGCAGGGTGGCCAGCCTGCTTGCCGATGAGTTGTGGAGCCAAAACAGGATTTTGGGATGCATCTGCCTTGGCTATCCCTTTCACCCTCTTGGCAAACCTGAGAAACTACGTGTCGAGCATTTGCAAAAACTGCAAACGCCAACTCTGGTTGTTCAGGGAGAGCGTGATGCGATGGGAAACAGGGAGGAAGTGAAAAACTACGCACTCTCAAAGCAGTTGCGACTCGCCTGGATGCCAGATGGAGATCACAGTTTCAAACCACGCAAACGGTCAGGGCGGAGCGAACCTCAGAACTGGAAGCTGGCTGTGGAACACATGCATGACTTCCTGAACAGGCTGATGCTGCCGGATGGATCAGACTCAATGACCTCAACGCAGCCGCAATACTGAAGCTTTGACTGTTAAGTCTGGTTGCCTCCGAGCATGTCGTCGTAGCCCTCATAAGGGTTGTATTCCGCCCAGCCAGGACTGGCCTGATCCATCAGGCCAAATTCACCATCAATCATGTCGGCACGTGTGTTGCCGTAAGGAACTGTGTTGCAAGTGATCCCGCCACCAGCAACTGGCTGGCAGTCATCGAAGCGCACCTGCGCCTGAACAGGATTGACCAGACTGACGTTCATCGTGACCAGAGCGACAACGCTCATTAGAGACACGCGCACGAGGGTTGATGCATGGCCCCCCATCTTGGATGGGATCGTGAACATCGAATCAAAGGCGTGCACAAAGACGCTCACTGTCCCGCAGGGTCTCGAACGCTTTCTGGCCACGTTGTTCAGCAAGCTGCACCATCACCACTTCCGCCTGCAGTCCGAGCAGCAATGTCTGGCAGGGATAGAGCTCGCGATCAGCGGCACGGCGCTGCATCGCCTCAATGAGCACAAGAGCTTGGTCACAGCTAGTTGCGTTAGCGCTGCTGAAACATGCAACTAACAGCGGACGAGCTCCATCCAGGTACGCCGCATGAACAGGCACTTCGACACTGCCAATCACAAGAGCGAACGTCGTAGGGATCCACGCTCTGACCAAATTGTTTAAGAGAGGATTGATCCGCAGACGTGAAGTGACCAACGCCCTGAACTGCTGGAAATCATTCAGAAATAAAGTCATGGCCCAGCCATGAACGCCACAAATCGAATGAAATCACGCAAATAAGATCGGATGTAGATCGACTGGGCTGTGGTCCCACTCTCAATCATTCAGCGCTACGCGTCAGTTAGCTGACTTCTAAAAACCACACTTTTATCTAACAGAAGTCGAAGCTGCTGCTGTTTTGAACACCACCTCTTTCGACTTTTCAGCTCTCTCGGTGAGGGCATGAACGACCGAGCGATCTTTCAATGCTGGTTTTGGAGAGCTGTAGACGGGCTGAAGTTCACCTCTACCCAGACAGTGCTGACAGGTCCGGAAGCGCTGCTCACTAATGCGTTTGATGCCACTGCCGCCGCAACTGGAGCAAATCGCCATGTCCGAGCCCAAAACGCCACTTCAGTGTGGGAGCAGTCGAAGCCCTTGATCCCGAAGGCTTCCTTAAGAATTTGGCTCATCCAAACAACCTTGCAGCGGCAAGGGTCGAACCCGAATCTCCTGCAGCAGCTCACACGCCGACAACGAGCAGTGCTGGTCGACCAGACCCAGCGAACCAGCCAGCCATCCCACCACCCTGTGCGACGACCACTGCTGTTCCTGAAGAGGGGCCAGCCCTAAGGCCTGTTCACGCTTGGAGAGCTTCTGGCCCTCCGGATTGCAGAGCAATGGTGTGTGTCGATAGCTGGGAGGTTGCTCCTCCAGCGATGCGATCACCGCCTGCTGAGCAATACACACTGCAGCCAAATCGGAACCCCGCACCACCTCGCTGATCCCCAATGCCAGCTCGTCCACAACTGTTGAAAGGTGATAAGCAATGAAACCATCAGCCCGGCGCAAGACCAAATCACCGCAGCGGGGCTCATCCACGGCCTTCACTTTCAACCTCCAGGCAGGCAGACGTCCATCCTGTAAACCCCAGCCCCTTGCCATCTCCCGGCAGGTTCCCGGATAGCGCAGGCCAGCGCCCAGCTGGCGTCGACTGCAGCGGCAGGGATACAGCAGCTGGTCATGCCTCAGTGAAGAGAGGCAAGAGTTGTAGAGCTCAAGACGCTGGCTCTGCCTGATCACTGGACCATCCCAGTGCAATCCAAGCCAGCGCAGGTCTGCGAGAGCGGACTCCATCGCGCCGACCCTGATGCGAGGAGTGTCGAGGTCATCAATGCGCAACAACCATTCACCACCCTGAAGGCGGGCCTGCAGCCAGGAGATCAGGGCCGTGCGCAGGTTGCCCAGATGGAGGGGACCTGAAGGAGTCGGAGCAAAACGTCCGCGATAACCGAGGAGACGCTGTTGACGACCTTGTTCAAAAACAGCTCGGAGACGATCAGGAAGGGTCACAAAAAAAAGGTGGCCCCAGTGGACCACCCCGATCAAGAGTTCCGAAAGGCAATCAGCCCTGAACGCGATCCTTAAACATCTTGCCGGCAGTGAAGGCTGGCACGCGCTTAGCGGGGATCTTGATCTTTTCGCCGGTCTTGGGGTTCAGACCCTGACGGGCAGAGCGCTCGCGAGGCTCAAAAGAACCAAAACCGAGAATGGAGACCTTCTTGCCCTCCACCACGGAATCGATGATGGTTTCGATGGCGGCGTCCACCACCAGAGACACATCGGTCTTGGTGAGCTCGGTGCGGGCGGCAACCAGGTTGACGAGATCAGCTTTGTTCATTGGGTTGGGGAAAGTGGCGGAAGCGGTTGGATCGACGATGCGGAGGTCGACATCCGCACGGCTTCCCTGAGCGCGCTAATCGTATGGAGACATTCGCTGAGAGGCAACCGAAAAACACCGTGCCGCAATGCTTTCACCGAATTTCATGTGAATCAGACCGTGTCAAATGCTGCTTCAGCCTGCTGATGCCAGCTGTTAAAGGGAGCCAGATGGGCACCACGCAGAGCCCCAAGGCCTGCCCCAGAAGCCAGTCCTGGAGGGGCTTCTGAAGCAAGCCACCGACGGAGTTGATGAAGGCTGCGCTGCTGCCGGGGCCAGTGAAAGGTGCGTCGGTGCTGCAAAGGTGCCAATTGATCTTTGGCCACCGGCACGAGCAAACGTCCGCAGAACAGCACATTCACAGGCGCTGGCGCATGAACAACCGCATGACCGGGAGTCGGCCCAGGCGTCCAGAGCAGTCGCAGGCCTGAAAGGGTGACGGTCTGCTCGGAGAATGTTTCGAGCTGCTGTACGCCCGGCAACAGATAGGCCTCTTGTTCCTGAACCAGCACGGGCCATTGCAGGCGCTCCTGTAGCCCACGAAGGCGTCCATGCCCCTCACGGCTGGTGAGAAGAATTCGAGCAGATCGGCCTTGGGCCAGTTCCCGCAGGGATTCCAAGGTGGCTTCGGTAAGCGGGGGACAGTCGATCAGAACAGGCTCAGGATCCACGTCGAGCCACCAAGACGAGCCTCCGCGACAGTCACGGTTGGGTGGAAACAGCCAGAGATCAGGCCGGATTTGCACAGGCGGACGGCCTGGCTCCAGCGAGGAGGTCATCACAGACACGATGAGTCACCGGAGCTATCACTACTTTGAAGGCTTCACCTGCCTCCTGGGAGTGGATCTTTGAGCGCGATCCGACGAGGCATGCCTTGGCCTCTGGGCAGCAGCATCACCGCCCATGGTGTGAATTTCTCGGTGGCAGCACCAGGTGCCAACCGGGTTGAACTGCTGATTTTTCCCACAGCTGAGGCCAGCAGCCCCGAACAGCTGATTGATCTGAGCGACAGCCACCACCGATCCGGTGACTATTGGCATGTGGAGGTGGAAGGCCTAACGGCAGGTTGCTGCTACGGCTACCGGGTCTTCGGGCCGCTCGCACCGGGAGGCCATGGCTTTCGGCCAGCAAAGGTACTTTTGGACCCCTGTGCTCGCGCCATCACTGGATGGTCGATTTACCAACGCGAAGCCGCCACCGGTGCTTCACCGAATACTCATTGCTGCCTGAAGGGACTGGTCTGCGAGAGGGACCGCTTCGATTTCGATGCACACCCCAGACCTCGACACAGCTGGCAGCAGACCGTGATCTACGAGCTGCATGTTGGCGGCTTCACGCAACGCGGAGACAGCGGCGTAGCCCCCGATCGACAAGGCAGCCTGTTGGGAGTGATCGACAAGATTCCCTATCTCAAGCAGTTGGGCGTCACCACCATCGAACTGCTACCCGTGCAGGCCTTCGATCCGCAGGATGCACCCCCTGGGCGAGACAACGTCTGGGGCTACAGCCCACTGAGCTGGTTCGCTCCCCATCAGGGCTATGTGGGCGGCGACGACCCCATGAGGGCCAGAGATCAGATGCGCGATCTGGTAGCGGCTTGTCACGACGCCGACCTAGAGGTGTTGCTTGATGTTGTTTACAACCACACAACAGAAGGCAATGTTGATGGCCCCACTCTGAGCTGGCGTGGCTTCGCAGACCGCACCTACTACCACCAAACCGAGAAGGGCGAATACCAAGACGTCAGTGGCTGTGGCAACACCATTGCGGCCCACCAGCCGCTCAGCCGAGAACTGATTCTGGAGTCGTTGCGCTGCTGGGCACTGGAACTGGGAGTGGATGGGTTTCGCTTCGATCTCGGCATTGCCCTGAGTCGCGGCGAAGGGCTGAAGCCATTGGATCAGCCAGCACTGTTCGAGGCCATGGAGGCCGACCCACTTCTGAGTGACCTCAAGCTCGTGAGCGAACCTTGGGACTGCGGTGGTCTCTATCGACTGAATGACTTCCCGGCCGAGCGCATCGGGACCTGGAACGGCAGGTTTCGTGATGCCGTACGCAGCTTCTGGAAAGGCGACGACGACAGCACTTGGTCCATGGCACAACGGCTGCGCAGCAGCCCTGATCTCTACGACGGCAAACCGGCGGGCCTGGGCCGCTCCGTGAATCTGCTGACAGCCCATGACGGTTTCACGCTGATGGATCTGGTGAGCTTCAACCGCAAACACAACCTGGCCAACGGTGAGGACAACCGCGACGGCGAGAATCACAACAACAGCTGGAACCATGGAGTTGAAGGTCCCAGCAGTGACCATGCCATCACCGCCCTGCGCAAACGGCAGCAACGCAACATGCTGAGCACCCTGCTGCTGGCGCGCGGCGTCCCCATGCTGTTGATGGGCGACGAGGTTGGTCGTAGCCAGGGCGGCAATAACAACACCTGGTGCCAGGACACCCCGCTCAGCTGGATGATCTGGTCCGAGGAGCACTGCGACACAGAACTGCGCATCTTCGTGCAGCGACTGCTGAGCCTGCGATTAGAGCTGGCCGAGCTGTTGAACCCATTGGTTGGCCATTGCGAACAGCAGCAGCAGCAGCAGAACCGCCGCCGCAGCGACCCCGAGGGCTTGTGGCGCCAGTGGCACGGCGTGGAACTGGGCAAACCCGACTGGGCCAGCTGGTCGCATTGCTTGGCGATGAGCGTGCATCGCGGCAAACGCGGAGCAGTGCTCTGGGCCGGCTTCAACGCTTACTTCAAGGCCATGCACTTTGATCTGCCCAAGCCTGCATCTCCCTGGTATCGCCTAATCGATACGGCTCTTCCTGCAGGTGAGGACCTTCCGCAAATCCCAGAACCCTGGGGTCCTGAAGGCGTACCCCTCGAAGCCAGAAGCCTGGTGGTGATGGTGGCTCGCGAATACTCCGGAAGCCTGAAACTCTGAACGTTGCAGAAGCAAGCGGGCGGCGGGAATCGAACCCGCATCATCAGCTTGGAAGGCTGAGGTTTTACCACTAAACTACGCCCGCATTGATACAAACGAACTAACTTCCGCAGTGCGGAACCTGTGCGGTCATATCCCCAAGCATTATGACGGTCAGCGAGCCCCTTCATTCGGATTGACCACTTCTGCTGCTCGCCCTGAGGGCTCCCGCCGCCGTCTGATGCTCTCGTATGGACTCGGAGACGCAGGCACTGGACTCGCTGCGACAACACTCGGTTTTTACCTGTTTCCTTTTTTCACTTGTGCAGCAGGTCTTCCGGCTTTCATTGCTGGCTCACTGCTGACGGTCATCAAAATCTGGGATGGCGTCAATGATCCGCTCATCGGCTGGTTGAGCGATCACACCAACAGTCGTTGGGGACCAAGACTGCCCTGGATGTTTGGAGCAGCACTGCCGTTAGGCATCAGCTTGGCTGCCATGTGGTGGGTTCCAGAGGGAGACATGAGCCAACGCACGCTCTATTACGTGCTGATGGCAATCCTGCTGATGACCGCGTACACGAGCGTGAATCTGCCCTTTGCCGCGCTGTCCACAGAACTCAGCCCAGACACTGCAATCCGAACCCGTCTCAATGCAGCTCGCTTCACCGGTTCAATCATTGCCGGAACGATGGGGTTGCTCGTTGCCTTTTTCGTTTTGCGCGAAGGCGGAGGTGGCTACGTCTTGATGGGACAAATCACCGGCACGATCGCGGCAGCGGCAACCCTGCTCTGTTGCTGGGGTTTGGCCCCCTATGCCAAAAAGGCCCAACGTCCAAGTGGCAACGAAGAGCCTCTACAGAAACAACTTCATCGCATCCGCTCTAATTCGCGCTTTCTGATGGTGCTGGGGCTGTACCTACTGCTTTGGTTTGGCCTGCAGCTGATGCAGGTTGTTGCGCTGATCTGGTTGGTCCAAGTCATTCATGTTCCGGCGAGTATCGCCACGTTGCTTCTTCTCGCTTTCAACATTGCAGCCTTGATTGGTTTACAGCTCTGGAGCGTGCTGTCCAACCGTCATGGTCGAATCAAAGCTCTCGGCTGGGGGGCGAGCATCTGGATCACAGCTTGCCTGCTCTCGATGGCGTTATCTCCAATCGCTGAAAACAGTGGCCGAAACGCTCTGATTCCGGTTGTCACCTTGATCTTGCTGGTAGGGCTTGGCGCCTCAACGGCTTACTTGATTCCTTGGTCGTTACTTCCTGATGCCATCGATGCGGATCCCACACACCCAGCTGGTCTTTACACCGCATGGATGGTGTTCGGTCAAAAACTGATCATCGGGCTGAGCATGAGCGTCTTTGGCACGTTGCTCTCTCTGACGGGGTACATCTCTACCAAGACTTGCGACGGAGCCTTAAATTTTGTTGAACAGCCTCAATCAGCCCTAATTGCCATCCGCCTGTGCATGGGCCTAATTCCAGCCCTATTAGTGGTTCTGGGACTTGTGGTGATGCGACGCTGGCCTGACCGCGGAGCCCATCTGCAACGCGCATGACTGCATTCCGATTCCTAACCCAATTGAAATCGCCCCGCTGGCTGAACAGGCTGGGCAGCAGCCTGATCATCGGCGGACAGGCGGTGACCGCCACTGCCAAAGGAAGGATTAATACCGTTGACCTGCTGGATCAGCTCCAGGAAGCAGGACCTGGAAGCTTCCTAATCGTGATCATCACCGCACTGGCTGCGGGCACGGTGTTCAACATCCAGGTCGCCAAGGAACTCAGCAACATGGGCGCCAACGCCACGGTTGGTGGTGTTCTGGCGATTGGATTAGCTCGTGAGATCGCGCCCCTGCTCACTGCAACCCTGCTGACAGGCAAGGTGGCCACCGCCTATGCGGCACAGCTGGGGACCATGAAAGTGACTGAACAGGTCGATGCCATCACGATGTTGCGCACCGATCCAGTGGAGTATCTCGTCGTTCCCCGCCTGATCGCCATGGTGGTAATGGCCCCGGTGCAGTGCCTGCTGTTCTTCGCAGTGTCTCTCCTGGGAGGCCAGATCAGCAGTACGGAGATCTACCAGATCCCTCCCGAAGTGTTCTGGACCTCAGTCCGCACCTGGCTCGTACCCGATGACCTTCCTTTCATGTTGGTGAAAGCTCTGGTCTTCGGAGTACAAATCTCAGTACTGGCCTGTGGCTGGGGCATGACCACCCAGGGAGGACCCAAAGAGGTTGGCACCAGCACAACCGGTGCGGTGGTGATGATCCTGGTGACCGTAGCCCTGATGGACGTACTCCTCACTCAGATCCTCTTCGGAGGCTGAAGCAACCTCCTTACACCATGACCACAACACCCTCTGAGCCTGATCAAAACACTGTGAGCATCAGCCCCAGCCCACGTCTGGCGCTGCTGATCATGGTCTTCAGCCTCTGTCTACTACCACTGCCATTCAACCCATGGCCAACCGTGGTGATTGGCCTTTTTGGTGTTTTCCTGTTGGTGCAGACCTACAGCCTGCGGCTGGAATTCACTGGCGACACTCTGGTGGTGTGGCGAGGCCAGCAGGAGCTGCGCCGATTCCCATACACCGAATGGCAGAGCTGGCGACTGTTTGCCCCCTGGCTGCCAGGCCTGTTTTATTTCCGCGAAATCAAGAGCATCCATTTCCTGCCGATTCTCTTCAACTCTGCTGAGCTGCGGCAGCAGTTGGAACAACGGGTGGGTTCACTGGAAACCCCGAAGCCGTAAGCGAGACCAACACTCGAACGCAACGAGAACGTTGTGTTTGGGCCATGAGCCCTTCAATCCGCTGAAAATGAGCTGAGGAGAAGCCGACTATGTCTGACGACAACGATCTACCACTCGAGGACGCGCCGCAGGCCACAGCGGAGGCCAGCAATGCATCCAACGAGGCATCCATCACCGCGAGCGATGAGGTGGAGTCTGCCTCTGAATCGCTAATCCAGCTGGCACTGGTGGATCTGCAGTCGCGTCGCGACAGCCTGCAACTGGAGATTGAAACCCTCCAGCAGCGCAAGCAGCAACTCGAAAAGGAGATGGCCGCCAGCTTTACTGGCCAATCCGATGCAATCGCCAGACGTGTGAAAGGGTTTCAGGAGTATCTGGGTGGAGCCCTTCAAGGGCTGGCGCAGTCGGTTGAGACCCTTGAGTTGGTGGCGCAGCCAGTGGTGGTGAAGCCTTCACCACTGGATGCCCAGGCCGCCGAAGCCGCCGCTGAACAGGCCATTGCGAGCACCAACGGAGCTCCAGCTCTGGCCGACACCTTTCGTCCCGACGAGGAACTGATCCGAACCAACCTCAGGCGTTTTCTGGAACAGCCTGACTTCTATGCCGAACCCTGGAAACTACGTCGCAGCCTGGACGAAAGCGATATCGCTCTACTCGAGGACTGGTTTTTCAATCAGGGAGGCAGGGGAGCCCAGGCCAGCCGCGGCAGTCGACCTCGCAACGTGCTGCTTGGGGCTGCCCTGATCGCCATCATCGGCGAGCTTTACGGAGATCAGTTCCAGACGCTGGTCCTAGCGGGACAACCCGAACGTCTCGGTGACTGGCGACGAGGCCTGCAGGATGCGCTCGGTCTAGGGCGGGAAGATTTCGGCCCCAGCAGCGGCATCGTGCTGTTTGAACGTGGAGATGCCCTCGTGGAGCGCGCCGACCGACTGGAGGAACGCGGTGAAGTCCCCCTGATCCTGATCGATGCCGCAGAACGGGTGGTGGATATTCCCGTGCTTCAGTTCCCGCTCTGGCTGGCTTTTGCAGCTGGGCCCGGCGAAACCTACGACTACGAAGAAGACCTGCTCTGATGCCCCTGTTCACGCTGCTACTGGGCTACTTGCTCGGCTCCCTACCCAGCGGCTTCCTAGCTGGCAAATGGTGCAAGGGGATCGACCTGCGCACAATCGGATCCGGCTCCACCGGCGCCACCAATGTGCTGCGCAACGTGGGCAAAGGCCCTGCACTGGTGGTCTTTCTGGTGGATGTAGCCAAAGGAGCAGCCGCCGTTTTGATTGCTAGCGCCCTAACCCAGAACAATCCTCTCAACGACTGGATCCAGGTACTAGCGGGTCTTACGGCCCTGGCTGGCCATATCTGGCCAGTGTGGCTGGGCTTCAAAGGCGGCAAGGCCGTGGCCACCGGGCTTGGTCTGTTCCTGGGTCTGGCCTGGCCCGTGGGTCTGGCCTGCTTCGGGATGTTCATGGCCGTGTTTAGCCTCAGCCGGATCGTGTCTCTCGCCAGCGTGGTGGCAGCACTCAGCCTGCCGCTCCTGATGGCCGCCGGCTCCGGCAGCAACGCCAATTTGGTGGTGTCGCTGGTGGCGATGCTGCTGGTGCTCTGGCGCCACCGCAGCAACATTCAGAGGCTGATCAACGGCACCGAACCCAAGGTGGGGCAAAAGCCTTGAGTGGAGCGGGCCTACCTGACATGGTCACAGCAGGAAGCTCTGATCAGTTCAACAGCTCCCGACAACAGGCCGAGAAAGCAGCACTTGGGTCAGTCGCCCTAGTAATCGGTCGCCCAATCACCAACTGGCTGGCTCCCGCTGCAATCGCCTCAGCCGGCCCCATCACCCGGGCCTGATCACCCACCGCAGCGTCCTTCGGACGAATTCCGGGCGTGATTAGTGCAAACGGCTCGGGGTGCTGTGAACGCAGAGCCGCGGCCTCTAAAGGTGAACACACACAGCCGCCGATTCCAGCAGTTGCCGACAGCTGTGCCAACGCCGGCACACGCTCGGCGATGGCCTGGGGAATGGCGAGTTCCCGTTGCAGTCGCTGCTGCTCCCAACTGGTCAGCACCGTCACCGCCAGCAGAGTTGGAGTAGCCAGGCCTGCCTGCTTGGCACCTTCTTCCCCCGCGGCCTGAGCCGCCTGCAACGCTTCGCTGCCGGCGCAGGCATGCACCGTCATCAACTCCGCCCCAAGCGCCGCCGCACGACGGCAGGCCCCCGCCATCGTGGCTGGGATGTCATGAAATTTGAGATCGAGAAACACCCGCAGGCCCTGCTCGCGCAGCTGCGCCACAACCTCGGGACCCGCCTGCACAAACAGCTCAAGACCAACCTTCACCCAACGCAGCCCTTCCACATGAGTCGCAAAGGCCAGCGCCTGATCCGGTGCCATGCCGTCGAGGGCCACGATGATCCGATCGGCGGGATGAATGACCATCAGCCCAACAGCCGGCGAAAGGTTTTCTTGCCGAGCTGCAGCACCTTACCGTCCAGTTCGGCCGCCGATGCGAACTCCTGATTCGGGTCAGTGATCTTCTCCCCTTCCAGCCGGGCAGCGCCGCCTTTGATCTGACGCCTGGCCTCGCTGCTACTGGCGCAGATGCCCACAGCACTGAGCAGATAAAACGCCTTAGCAGGAAAATTCACTGCCGAAAGAGAGGCCTCAGGCACATCTGCTCCGGCATCACCGCCACTGCTCACCAGGGTGGCCGCATCGCTCTGGGCTTTTTGGGCTGCCTCCATGCCATGCCGGCTGGCGGTCACCGCCAGAGCCATCGCCTTCTGCTTCTCGCGTGCGTTGTCTGGCAAATCATGTGGACTCAGATCCGTCAGCAAGGTCACGTAGTCATCAATCGCCCCATCGCCGACCTTCTCGAGCTTGGAGTACATCGACAGGGCGTCTTCCTCCAGACCCACGGTGTTGCCAAGGCTCTTGCTCATCTTCTGCACACCATCCAGGCCCACCAGAATCGGCAGCAGCAACCCGAACTGGGTGCCCTTGTTGAAATGGCGCTGCAGGTCGCGGCCCATGGCCACGTTGAACTTCTGATCGGTGCCACCCAGCTCCACATCGGCATTCACCGCAACAGAGTCGTAGCCCTGCAGCAGCGGATAAAGGAATTCATGCAGGGCGATCGGTGCGCCGCTGCCGTAGCGCTTGGAGAAATCATCCTTGGCCAGCATCTGGCCCACGGTGGCCGTACCCAACAGGCCAATGACCTGAGGGAGATCCAAACCTGCCAGCCACTCACTGTTACGGCGCACCTCCAGGCGGCCAAGGGTCTCGAAATCAAGTAGTGCCGTCTGCTTCGGCTGGCCCTGGCCGAGCTGTGCCAGGTAGGTGGCGGAATTGGCCTCAACCTCTTCCGCTGTGAGCTGCACCCGTGTGGCGCTCTTTCCGGTGGGGTCGCCGATGCGGGCGGTGAAATCGCCGATGATCAACACCGCTGTATGCCCCGCATCCTGAAAAGCCCGCAGCTTGCGGAAAAGAATGCTGTGGCCCAGATGGATGTTGCTGCCGGTTGGGTCAATTCCCAGCTTGATGCGCAGGGGCCGGCCCTCATGCTCTGCATACCTCAGCCGCGCCGCCAGCGATTGATCGGCGTCATCACCATCACCGGCTGGAAACAGATCGGCCATGCCACGCGACAGCCATGCCGGCAGAGACAGTGTCGAGGCCATGGGCGAGTGGAGCGATTGCGGGCTGAATCGTACGGGCCGCTTCAGCTCGGCGGCTGTTCCAGCTGACTTTTCATGCGCTCCAGAGTGCCTTGCATCTGCTCAAACATCTGCTCCGGGGTGATCCCGAACTGGCCCAATTGGCTGCGCAGCTGCTCCACAGTGAGCTTGGCCTGGAAGTCTTCCGACAACTCGAAGCGTTTC
Source organism: Synechococcus sp. BIOS-U3-1 (assembly GCF_014279975.1). Classification (NCBI taxonomy): domain Bacteria; kingdom Bacillati; phylum Cyanobacteriota; class Cyanophyceae; order Synechococcales; family Synechococcaceae; genus Synechococcus; species Synechococcus sp. BIOS-U3-1. The sequence continues at coordinate 2,072,753 of NZ_CP047936.1, forward strand.
ATGAAAACGCGATAGCGCTGCATGAGCTCCTCCATCGTGTCGATGAACTTCTTTTTGCCCTCGCGGTCAAATTTGCCGTAATCGGAACCCAGCTGCATCAACTGCTGGTAGTCGCCGAACAGACGCTTGGCCTCCTCCTGCACGATGTCGGAGTCGAAGAACGCCATAGCCCACCCATCAACTGGCGTGATTCTGGACAATTTGAGCGCCCCATAACAGTGCGGATCCACGCCCCCTGATTGCGGTCAACATGAAGAGGTCAGCGGCAACGGCTCCGAGCCTCTCCCTTCCTTGGATCTCAGCGACCGGATCCCGTCTCTGCAACAACGATCCCGCCAGGGCCACAGCCTGCTGAAGCGCAGTCGCACCGCGATCGCTTCCGCCGACCTGGTTCTGCTCAGCAGCTGGACGGCCTGGTTCGAGGGACAGGGGCCTCTGGTGGCGGCCTGCACGAGCGAGCAGGACTGCCTGCTGAAGCTTCAAAGCAGCGAAGCCAACCTGTTGCTGTGCACAGACACCCTTGAGGGTGGCTGCGGCAGCAGCCTGGTGCGCCGGGCAAGGGCTGACAACCCCGAGCTAAAGGTATTGATGCTGCTTCAGCGTCCCATCACACGCACGATCCTGGACGCTATTGATGCCCGCTGCCATGGCATCTGCTCGGCTCAAGCCACCGGAACGGGCACGGTGGCTGCCGCGCTCACGGCCATCGAGACCGACGGGCAATACCTCGATCCACTAATCAGTGGGGTGTTGCACCACAGCAGACTGCGGGGCAGCGGCGAACAGGTGCCGCTCCAGGAACTCACCATGCGGGAAGAAGACGTGCTTCGCGGACTCTGCCGTGGCATGACCAATCAGGAGATCGCCGACGCCTTGGTGGTTTCGATTGACACCGTCAAGACTCATGTCGGCAGCCTGCTGCGCAAGTTGCCAGCTCGGGACAGGACCATGGCCGTCGTCACAGCATTTCGTGAGGGGCTGGTGCAGGTTCCCACTAGGCCGCCGCGCTGGACCTAGGGTCCTGGCGAGGCTGCAAGGGAGATACGCGGCGATGGCTCGCCGGCATTGGCTCGATCCACTGGCCCGCAAGGTGCTCCAGGCCATGGGTGACTTACCCAAGGATCCAGCGCGCCTAGACATAAGCCCCTGGCCTGAAGAAGACGCCACAGTCGCTCCAAGTTGGAGCATTGATGTGAACAGGGCCACCGCGGAGCAGTGGCGGCAGTTACCCGGCTGCAGCGACGTGATGGTGGATCAACTGCTGCGTTTACAGCAGGGCGGGGTGCAATTCAGCCAGATGGAAGACCTGGCCCAGCTGCTCGACATCTCTGACTGTCTCTGCGAAGAGTGGAGGCCCCATCTGATCTTCCGCTGGCATGGGGATGCCCCGCAGTTGCCGGAGCAAACACCGCTAGATCTGAATGCTGCAAGTGCCACCCTGCTGTCCAAAAATCTGCAATGGCCGGATGAACGGATGGAGCGTCTGATCGCCGAACGAAGACGTGAACCGTTCCAAAACCTCGCGGATCTGCAAGAACGACTTTGCCTGCCCCCAGCAACCATTGAGGCCCTGATTGGGCGTGTGCGCTTCGGCGCAAGACCCGCTGGTCCCAGCCTGCCGCCGCGAAGTTGATCGCAATGCCTGCATCCCCTCGCCAAGGACGTCTTTTTGATCAGGCTGCATCCGCAGGTCATGACCTCGAAACAGCAGGGTTGTCGCTGAATCTCCGGCAGCTGCAGAGCTGGCAGGAGCGCATTCACAGTTTCCAGACACCCTTGTTTGAGGCGGCACCGCCAGTACAGGAACAGGGCAGTTTGTTCGCAGCCAGCAGCAGTCCAGCGGCCAACATTCAGCCACTGTCGCTCAAACCACTGCCACTGAGTTTTTGGCGTTGGCCGCAGAGTCCACATCAGGGTGCAGCGCTGTATTGGGTCATGGATCGCCCCACCAACCTGGATCACCCGATCCTGCTTTACATCGGCGAAACCCTCGCGGCGGATCGGCGTTGGAAGGGGGAACACGATTGCAAGGCCTATCTCGCGGCTTATCAGGAAGCCTGCGTGGACTGCGGTCTGACCTGCAAAACCAGCATCCGCTTCTGGGGCGACGTGCCCACAGCCACCAAGGCGCGACGGCAATTGGAACAGACCCTGATACGACGCTGGCAGCCACCGTTCAACAAGGAAACTCGCGAACGCTGGGCCACGCCATTTCAAGCGACCTGAGCACAGCTCCTAGCATCAACCTAGGCATCGGTTCAGGCATCAGCTCCCCATGAAAATCTCCCTCTCTCCGGCCACCCCTGAGGCCTGGAGTGGTTCCGTTCTGGCGCTTGGTATTCCTCAAGACGACCCCCAAGGCCTGGTGGAAGCGATGCAACAGCGCTTCAGCATTCAGCTGGCGGAATGGCTGAAGCAGAAACCGTTCACAGGGAAGAGCGGTGATCTGGCCAGCCTTCAACTACTGCGCGGCGACTGCACCACTCTTGTGCTGCTGGGACTTGGGGATCCCGAGTCCGTGGATCGAGACAGCCTGCGCAAGGTGGCTGCTGCTGCTGCCCGTGCCTCACAAGGCCAGGGGGGCTCTCTCGGACTGCAGCTGCCATGGGGATCAGAGGACCCCATCGGAGATGCCACCGCCGCCGCTGAAGCTGTACGACTGGCTCTTTACAGCGACCTGCGCTTTCGCAGTAAGCCCGAACCCAGCCAAAAGCCTGAACAGCTGGAACTCCTGGGCCAGTGGCCCGCAGGACTCAACCAGACGCTGGAAACAGTGCATCCAGTCTGCGCCGGGGTTGAGCTGGCCAGAGAACTGGTAGCTGCACCACCCAACAGCGTCACTCCGGCGGAACTGGCCCGCACCGCGGCAACCCTCGCCCATGAGCACGGTCTAGAGCTCACCGTGCTCGAACGGGACGACTGCGAAGAGCGGGGTATGGGCTCTTACCTCTCGGTGTGCCAGGGCTCTGACATGGATCCCAAGTTCATTCACCTCACTTATCGCCCAAGTGGCGTGGCCCAGAAGCGTCTTGTTCTGGTGGGCAAAGGGCTCACCTTTGATTCAGGCGGGTACAACCTCAAAGTCGGGGGTGCTCAGATCGACATGATGAAATTCGACATGGGAGGCAGTGCCTCTGTGTTCGGCGCAATGCGCAGCATTGCGGAGCTGCGCCCAGCTGGCGTGGAAGTGCACATGGTGGTGGCCGCCTGCGAAAACATGATCAACGGCTCTGCCGTTCATCCCGGGGACATCGTCACCGCTTCCAATGGCACCACGATCGAGATCAACAACACCGATGCGGAGGGCAGGCTCACCCTCGCCGACGCACTGGTGTACGCCTCCAAGCTCAAACCCGATGCGATCGTGGATCTGGCAACGCTCACAGGTGCCTGCGTGGTCGCCCTCGGTGATGAGATTGCCGGACTCTGGACCCCAGACGATGAGCTTTCCTCTGACCTAGAAGCAGCTGCCAGCAGTGCCGGAGAGGGCCTATGGCGCATGCCACTACACAGCTCCTACCGCAAGGGACTTAAATCCCTGCTGGCCGACATGAAGAACACCGGACCCCGCCCTGGTGGATCGATCACCGCCGCACTCTTTCTCAAGGAGTTCGTGGATGCCGGCATCCCCTGGGCCCACATCGACATCGCGGGAACCGTATGGAGTGACAAGGGCCGTGGCCTGAATCCCTCCGGCGCCACCGGCTACGGGGTTCGCACCCTGGTGAACTGGGTGGTCAAACAGGCCTCAACCACCGAGGCCTAAATTCATTTACAACGACACAAGCCGCATGGCCTCCAGCCCTCTTCGCTGGTATGTACGAGCACAGTTGGGTGTTCTGCTGTTGCCCGCAGGTCTTTGCCTGTTCGGTGAAGCAGTCACCCGCAGAACTCTCCAGCTGGCGGGTAGCGACGGTGGACCCTGGTGGTGGTACGGCACCTTGAGCCTGATTGTGATCAACGCGGGCGTGGGGCTGATGATCGAATCCGGACTGCTGCGAGGTTATCCAGGGCGTAGAAACGCTGAACTAAAACAACAGGATTAAGAAACCGAGCTGCCTGAATCCCCAAGATTGATCGTCGAGGCTGATCGCAGTCAGGACGCAACAACCATGGACAGGCAATGAGGATTTTCGAGGGCATGAATCTGCCAGCGCGCCCTCTCCGAACAACTGGCCATAACTCGATCTAAGTCATCGGAAGCCTGCTTCGGAGATGGATACGGACCAACATGACGCGTCACGAGACCGTCTTTGATGGTCAGCAGATACATACAGAACTTTCACAACTCACCAGGTAATGGTACGCAATCCGATCTGTATCGTCGATGGCGTAAAAGCCGCACCTGCACTGCGAAGTGACTGATTCCGAACGCAACGATCGCTACAGAATTTCCTCAGATTCTCGCAATCAAACCATCAAACGTTGATGAGACTCAGCCCCGGCCAAGACCTACTTCACCCAGGAATCTCCGGTGCGAGCTTGGTTACCCCAAACGTCATCGAGTCTTTTATCTCTTCCGCAGGCCCATCGGTAGTACTTGTATTTCACTGAATTCAACTCGGCAAAATTCTGGTGATAGTCCTCAGCAGGCCAGAACTTTTTAAGGGGTTTGATCTCCACCTTAAGAGCGGATTCAGGCACTCCCAGCTCTGTAGAAGCCGCTGACTGACTGGCGAGAGCCTCACTGCTCTGCTGATCACTGCTGGTAAAGATCACAGGTCGGTAGGAGTCGCCGCGATCACAGAACTGCCCTCCACCATCGAGAGGATCCACATTGCGCCAATACGACTGAAGCAACCTCGGATAGCTGATCTTTGCTGAGTCAAACAGCACTTCCACGACCTCCTGGTGCCCGGTGGTTTCAGCACTCACCTGTTGATAAGTCGGCTCTGAGACGCTGCCACCGCTGTAGCCGCTTTCCACTGAGATCACCCCTGGAAGTTTCTCCAGATCACTCTCCATGCACCAAAAACAGCCACCAGCCAGCACAGCGCTCTGCTCCTCGGCAAACACTGAAGCAGGTGAGATCAGGAGCACAACTCCCAGAACAATCGACAACAGGATGCGGATCACAGGCGAACTCAGGTACAGAGCTGATCGAGAATGGCGGCAGCAGCGCGATCGGTCACTCCCGGTTCTCCCAGCGTTTGGCGGAGACGTTCATAGCCACTCAGCATCGTTTGGCGTGCTTCAGGGTTGTCCAAAAGGGGAATGGCTTGGGCAAGCAATTGGTCGGCAACGAAGTCTTCTTGCACAAATTCGGGAACCAGACGCTCCTTGAGCAGCAGATTCACAGGCGAGATGTGATCAACATGGAAGCCCAGCAGATTGCGCGCTACCCAAGCTGTCATCCGGCTCACCCGGTATCCGACCACCTGAGGCACTCCATGGAGAGCCAGCTCAATATTCACTGTTCCCGACTTTCCAAGCGCGAGATCAGCTGCACTGAAGAGTGAGGGCTTAAGAGCGTCCGCATCGACGGCTGGGATAACGCGTCCACGCACACCGGAGGCTTCAAGTGCCTCCTGCAGTTCACGCTCGAAATGACTAAGACCTGCAGGCACCATCACCATCAGATTCGGATCACGTGCCTGCAAACGTGCCGCCACCTCCACAAGCGCGGGCATTAGATAGCGCAACTCCTGCGGCCGGGATGCGGGCATCAGGAGCAGCAGACGTCCCTTCGGATCAAGTCCAAGCTGGCGACAGGCCTCAGCACGATCAGGCTTGCCGTCAGCAAGATCGAGCAGAGGGTGACCAACCCAGGTGACCTGCGCACCATGGGATGCATAAAAAGATGCTTCCTGGGGGAAAATCGCAAGGATGCGATCGGTGAAAGACAGCAGGCTGCTCGTGCCGTTGTCATTCATGCGCCAAGCCCATTCCTGAGGGGCGATGTAATAAGTGATTGGGACCTCAGGCAACTTGCGGCGCAGACGCTTGCCTAGACGCACATTGGCGCCCATGTAATCAATCAGTACGACGGCATCAGGTGGCCGCGCAATGAGTTCCCTGTTAACCCGCGACTGAAGCTTCAACGTCGGCAAGACTTGGGGGAGGTGCTCCAAAAGGCCAATCGAGCCAAGTGCGGCCGTATCGGCAAGAAGTTCCGCACCGGCTGCATGCATGCGTGGTCCACCGAGGGCAAGCACCTCGAGGTCAAGACACCTCTGGCGAGCCTGCCGATGCAGGGCCTCTATCAACAGGCTTCCCTGAAGATCACCAGACACCTCACCGGTGCTGATCAGTACACGCACCATCAGCGACCACCGACAGCGGGCATGGGGCCACGCCGTCCCTGACTGATCGATCCCTCGAGGAAGGAGCAGAGATGATCGGCCAGCGGCATCAGGGGCTGCTCACGGGCCAAACGCAGACCTTCAGCAATGACATGATCTGAGCGATAAAGCAGTGTCCAAATATCCTGAAGCTGCTTGATGTCCTGGCCCTGATCCTTGCGATCAAGCCCACGCCTGCGCAGACCCACGCGGTTGAGACCGCGCACTCTTCCGGGATGACCCTCAACAAGGCAATAGGGAGGCACATCCCGGTCAACCCTCGTCATACCTCCAACCATGGCCATCCCGCCGATCTGCACAAACTGGTGAATCCCCAGGCACCCACCAATCACAGCCTTGTCCTCGATCAGAACATGACCGGCAACCTGGATGCCGTTGGACATCACGATGCCGTTGCCCAGAAGACAGTTATGCCCCAGATGGCAGTAGGCCATTAACAGGTTGTGGTCGCCGATGCGGGTCTGCTCTCCCTCGTCGGTCGCCCGATTGATCGTGACGCATTCACGGATGCTGTTGTGATTCCCGATCACCACCTCAGTCGGAGCTCCCTTGTATTTGAGATCCTGAGGCTCAAGCCCAAGGCAGGCACCGGGAAAAATCTTGTTGTGTTCGCCAATGACAAGTCGACCATCAAGCACCGCATGAGGGCCGACCCAGGTGTGAGACCCAATTCGAACATCAGGGCCCACCACAGCACCTGGACCGATCACCACACCCGGAGCAAGCTCCGCACGGGAATCGACCGCCGCAAGCGGGTGAATCTGGGGAGGACGGTCCTCAGCAGTCACGGCAGGGGATCGCTGTTCACTCATCATGGTCAGTCAACCAGCGAGAACATGAGCTCGCCGGAACAGACCAGCTGTCCATCCACCGTGGCCTGAGCCTTGACCTTGCCAAAGCGCTTGCGTTTGAGACTCAGCAGCTCACAGGTGATCAGCAACTGATCTCCTGGAATCACAGGGCGACGGAAGCGAACGCCATCAATACCAGCAAAAACAAACAAACCTTTGGGCAGATCGGGCATCTGGGTGACGATCAGACCACCCACCTGCGCCATGGCCTCCACAATCAACACCCCAGGCATTAGGGGACGTCCCGGGAAATGGCCTTGGAACTGAGGCTCATTGAGGGTGATGTTTTTGATGGCCACTGCTTTTTCACCGGGCACATGCTCCAGGACGCGATCCACAAGCGCGAAGGGATAGCGATGAGGAAGCAACCCCATGATCTGCTCCGCAGTGAGCTGGGGCTGGGCTGCGGTGGTAGCGGAGGAGGAAGTCAAATCGGTTTCAGGGCTGAGCATCGGATCGATCGGCCAGGACCGCTGCCAGGTCGGTGTGCAGACCATGGGAGCCGCGGTAGACCAACACCTGCGCCCGCGGAAAGCCCACAAGCGCCAGATCACCGATCAAGTCAAGAAGCTTATGGCGCACCGGTTCATCGGGATAGCGCAGAGGTGGATTCAGCCAGTGGTCGCCATCACAAACCAGAGCATTATCGAGGGCACCACCCTGAATCAGCCCCGCTGCACGCAATTGATCCACTTGCTCACGAAAGCCGAAAGTGCGAGCCGGAGCGATCTCTGCCACAAAGCTTTCGGGCGTCAGCGCCAGAGCACATTGCTGACGACCGATGGCCGGCTGGGGGAAATCAATGACGCCAACCAGCATGAACTCCTCAGCTGGCGTAGCGGTGATCACACTGCTGCCTCGATGGAGAGCGATCGCTTGCTGCAGTTGGGGCCGAGCGGGAGCAGGCGTTGATGCCGGAGCAAGACCTGCTTCGGCGATCGCTTCCACCCATCCCTGAGAGGAGCCGTCCAGAAGAGGAATCTCGTTGCCTTCCACTTCGAGATGGACGTGCGTGAGACCACATCCAGCGATTGCAGCGAGCAGATGCTCCACCGTGGCGAGCTTGCGATCACCCAACTCGAGGGTGGTGCAGAGAGGGCTGTCACGCACCTGGGAAGGCTTCAGCTGGAGCGGTTCACTGCCGATTGCTGGCCAGCTCACCCAGACACCAGGCTCGAGAGAGGGTTGCAGGGTGACGGAGACCTGCTCACCGCTATGTAGACCAATGCCGCTGCGGCGGGCTGGCCCCTCAAGGGTCCAGGCTCCGTCGTAATCATGAGGCCAGAAGACCATCAGAATTTCCAGCCAACGCCCAGATTGAAGCGGTACTCACCAGTGAAGTTTTGGCTGGCCACCTCCAGACGCAAGGGGCCTACTGGTGTCGTGACGATCACACCAACACCGGGAGAGACGCCCGAACCGGGTTTGTCGAGCAGCTCACCAGGTTTACCGGGAACATTGGCCTGAGAGCCGAAATCGGTACCTGCATCGATAAACACCTCGCCAGAAAAGATGCTGAAGATGGGGAAGCGATATTCGATGGTTGCCTCTCCAAAACTGCGTCCAACAGCCAAATCGCAATCAAACCAGCCACGGACGGAATTGGATCCTCCCAGGCAGAAGGCTTCATAGGGGGGAAGATCACCAACGATGGTTCCAGCCTTGATTTGAAAAGCCAAAGCCTGAGGGCAATTCTCTGGTTCACCCTCCTTGGGGCGACAACCTTTGGCGAGCTTCAGCCATTTGACTGGAATGAAATGGGTGTAGCTGGTCCGCACACGATTAAAGGTCGGAGAGTTTTCTCCGACGGACAAATATTGTTCCGTGCCGAAGCTGAAGAAATTACCTGAGGTCGGGTTGCGACCATCATTCAAGGTGCTGTAGGTGGTCGCAAACCGAACACTGGCGAGTGTGTTCTGTTCAGCGCAATTAAAGGCAGTACAGATGACCTCATCTTTAGCGACACGATCGTTTTTGATTCTTCTACTAGCAACGCCATAGGGCCTTGTATCACCCGCATAGTTGATCGGACGAACGGACTGAAGGTTCAGTCCAGCAAGGACTTGCCAGGGCACTTTTTTGAAAGGATCGCCACCATTCAGTGGACGCGCAAAAATCACATTGCCGCCGACACGCTCCAGCGCGATTGAATCACCTTCAAAATCAAACCAACTGGTATCTGAAAATGAATCATTGGCTTCATCAACATTATCGAATTTACTATCAGCAGGATTATTGCTGGAACTGATGGAGTAAATATCAGAGGAATTGTTGTCTTGATAATCATTCAGAGCAACAATGTCCCCGTTGTTCTGACTTTGGAAGACTTGAGGAACTTCCCTGCTCAAGAACAATGAGGTTCGGAAGGAGGTCCGATGGTTGTCTCCTTTGATCCAGGGGTCGGAGAACGTGAGGTTCGCGAGACCGCCGAACTGTCCGTAGGTGATATTGAGTGCCAAGTCCCAAGCACGCCCGAACAAATTGCTGTCCGAAAGCTGGATTTGGCCAAACACGCCTTGGCTTTGGCTGTAGCCAAGACCGCCTGAGAGAGAGCCAGTGGACTGCTCGACGATGCCAAGAACGATGGTGATAAAACCTGGCTCACCGGTCACCGGTTTCAAGGTCACCTTCACATCACTGAACAGTGATGTGCCATATAAGCGCCGAATATCACTCTCAAGTTGGGTGCGATTGAAGGGTTCGCCTGGCTTGATCGAGATCTCCCTACTCACAACCCATGGTTTGGTCTTGCCCTTAATCGGCTCTCCTTTCTCATTGGTGTCTTCCCCTTCCTTATCGATGAATTTCACTTCCACACCAGCAACGGTGCCGATCAAAACCTTCAGCTGCACGACACCATCAGGACTCACCCTGGTGGGCCCACTGACGCGAGCCAGTGAATACCCCTGCTCGGCGTACCACTTCTGCAGCTCTTTCATCCGCAGCTGCAACTCATTGAGGTTGAGCGTGCGGCCGTAATCGGAACTAAAGGTGTCCTCGATGACCTGCGGCTCAATCTTGTTGTCCTCAGGATCGAGAACAACCTGAGTCATTACCGGGTTGGGCACCACCTGAACCACCAGCTGAACACCCAGCGGGCCGTTGATCGGCTCAATCCGAACGTCTGAGAACCATCCGGTGGCATAGATGCCATCGAGATCAAGCTTCAGCTCCTCCCTCGTCACGCGGCTGCCGGGGCGTACCCGCATGGCGTCATAGGCAGCGAGTTCGAGACGCTCCTGCTCTGGATGTCCATCGATGCCCTGAATGATCACCTCGGTGATCAACACCCTGGGCTGTTGAGGCCCTTCATCAATCGGCTCTGCAACAGGAGTTGCTGCAGGGGCAGGGGTCACCTCAATGGGCTCGACCTCGATCTGCTCTTCCGTGATCTCCGTCTCAACCGCATCCGTTTCAGAACCACCCGACTTATCACCATCAATCTCAACACCATCTGCCTCGACAGTTTTCGCCTCAGCATCAACCTGAATCTCTTCAGTCTGCGCAACTTCAATGTCCGTCACACCAGGCTCAGCCTGGGCTTGCCCCGGCAGACTGCTCATCAAAGGGAGGGCGAGGGCAAACCCCACGGCACCTCGCCGAACGGCGTTCTTGGTTCGGCTGGAGGAGAAAGCGACCATTGAGGAGACGGAAGTCGGCCGAGCCGGCCACAAACGTCGGTGAACTTAACTGCAGTTACGGGGTGTCGGGCAGGCCCCTTGTACCCGTTTGCAGACCTCCCCGTAGGCCTCGATTACCCCACCCAAGTCCTTCCGAAATCGATCCTTGTCGAGGATGCGCTCCTCAGCATCCATGCACGACAGATCCCAAAGTCGACAGGTGTCAGGACTGATCTCATCAGCTAAAAGCAGCTCACCAGAGGCATTGAGGCCAAGCTCCAGCTTGAAATCCACCAGCTGCAGGTCGACACTTTTGAAGAAAGGAACCAGCACAGCATTCACCTGTCTCGCCAAGAGCTCGATCCGCCCCCGCAGCTCGGTAGGCACCAGACCCAGCAGAGCCAGACGTGCGTCCGTCAGTAACGGATCCCCCAGACCATCGTCTTTGTAATACAGATCAAGCAGAGCCGGCTCAAGGGCTGTGCCCTGCACGATCGGCGTTTCGCGACAGAGCGAGCCAGTCGCGATGTTGCGAAGCACCACCTCAACCGGAATCACTTCGACGCGTTGAACAACCATCCAGGTGTCCCCAGCGATTCCGTAGTAATGGGTAGGGATGCCCTCCCGCTCCAGCAACTCGAATAGACAAGCTGAGATCCGGCAGTTAAGACGCCCCTTGTCATCCAGCTGAGCCTTTTTTTGAGCGTTGAATGCAGTGGCGTCGTTCTTGAATTCCACCAGCACTTGCTGGTCGCTTGAACCGGCATAGACGCGTTTGGCTTTGCCTTCATAAAGAAGGTCGCCGTGAGGAATGGTCATGGCTGCTCATCAACGCCGGTCGCGCCGGCTTCAGGTACTGATGATTCTCCCAGCGCGGCGTGGCCACCTGGTGCCCGCGGAGAGCGCAGGTCCTGCTGCAGCTGCTGGCGTTGCTCAAGAGAAACCCCTGGCAGATCCTGATCGAGATCCAGCAAGGTGAAGCGGTCATCAACTCTGGTTGCCAGCCGTCGCAGCCGTTCGCGGGGACGTTCACCACTACCGCCTCTGGCAAGTTCCAGCCGCAACTGAAGCCGCAGCAAGTCTTCTGCCTGATTCCAGGCCTGCTCTGAAGCGGCCTGATCAAGCGCTGCCTCAATCAGAGATGCGCTGCGTTCGAACTCCATCACATCCAGCAGTTCAGCTGCGAGACCAAGACGACGTGCTGCGATTACCCCTGGCGTTCGGCCCGCAAGCAAGGTGATCACAGCTTGCTCCGGCTGCCCGGAGGCGATCTGCGCTTCGGCCAGAAGGTCAAGAGCTGAACGTGTTGCAGGCAAACCTTGATCATCCAGACCCACCACAAGCTGCTCAGCATCAAGACTGGTGAGGTCTCCTTCCGCAAGACGCCGCAGAGTCAGGACAATGCGCTGCTGATCCAATGCTGCACTGGCAGCCTGCCAAGACAACAGCAACCATTCCCGGCGTCGACGACCGGGACCGGGGCCATAGCGACTGAGGACCACTTGGGCGCTATCTGGCGCTTTACAGGACATCAGGACCCTGGCATTGGCCATCACCACATCGAATGTTTGCGGAGCTGGCGCAACCAGCATGAGCCGATCACGCAGCTGCTGAAGACGTTCATTAATTCCGAACCTGGCCGACTCCTCGCAGGCCAGCTCCAGTTCAGGAAGACCTCCTTCGTTCAGAACAGTCTCGAAGACCTCCTGAGGCATGGGCACCGCAGATTGGAGCGACATCGAGGAGCCTGGCGTTGCGGAGCCTGGCACCACCGCCAAGAGAAGTGACAGAGGCAGGGGGAGCAAACCCATAGGCCGGAAGGCGTTCAACAAAGATGGAACGATCGCTCCTCTATCAACAACAGCGGAGCGACGCTCAAACCTAAGGGCCTCCGCCCGAAACACTTGCCTCCATGGCCCATTCCAGCTCCCGTCCTCAAACCCTGCCGCCGCTCCGTCACTTGCTCGTGGTGGGCGGTGGTGGCCGTGAACAGGCTCTGGCCTGGGCCTTGCGCCGCTGCACAGGAATTGAGGCTGTTTGGGTCACGCCTGGAAACGGAGGAACCGAAGACCTCGACGGCTGCAAGTCGTTAGCGGTCGGGGAACAGGATGCCGAGGGCCTGATCAAAACCTGCAGGGAACAAGCGATCGATCTCGTGGTAATCGGACCGGAAGCTCCTCTTGCTGCAGGGGTGGCTGATCGTTTACGGGATGAAGGACTAGCGGTATTTGGACCCAGCGCCGAAGGTGCTCAGCTTGAGTCCAGCAAAGCCTGGGCCAAGGCTTTGATGCGCGAAGCCAAAATTCCCACCGCGGGTCACTGGACTATCGCGAGCGCCGGTGAGGGGCTCGAATTACTGGAAGAGCTGCAACGACCACTGGTAGTGAAAGCCGATGGCTTGGCAGCGGGGAAAGGAGTAACCGTCGCCGAAACCCTCGAAGAGACTGCAGCCGCAATTCATGACGCCTTTGCCGGGCGCTTCGGCTGCGCAGGTGAGCGGCTGGTTCTGGAGGAACGTCTTCAAGGTCCTGAGGTGTCTGTTTTCGCCTTGTGCGATGGCGAGCGCATGGTGCTGTTACCTCCGGCTCAAGACCACAAGAGACTGCTCGAGGGCGACCGGGGACCGAATACCGGGGGCATGGGCGCCTATGCACCTGCTCCGTTGCTCGATCAGGCCGGGCTTGCACAGGTGCAGCAGCTTGTACTCGAACCCACCCTGCAGGCACTGAGGGATCAGGGAATCGAATACAGAGGGGTGATCTATGCCGGCTTGATGCTGACCAAGGAGGGTCCCCAGGTGATCGAATTCAACTGTCGCTTCGGAGATCCTGAATGCCAAACCCTGATGCCCTTGATGGGTCCAGAACTCGCGAAGGTGCTGCAGGCCTGCGCCCTTGGCTGTCTGGATCAGGCACCCGAGCTCTCGGTTGCACAAACCTGCAGCGCTTGTATTGTCGCCGCCGCTGAGGGCTATCCCGAAACTCCACGCAAGGGGGATTTAATCCAGCTGAAGTCGGATTCCGACAGGCAACGGCAACTGTTTCATGCCGGGACGCGTCGTCAGGATGATGGTCAGGTGGTGACTGCCGGAGGACGGGTGCTGACGCAGGTCGCCCAAGCAGCAGACTTTGATCAGGCCTTCGCAAGCGCCTACGCAGGACTCGACTTGGTGCGGTTTAACGGCATGCAGTTCCGTCGAGACATCGGTCATCAGGTGCGCCGGTCCTAGTCTCGGTAGATGTGCCCCGGCGGAATGGCCAGCGATCCAGTCACGGCTCAAAACGAGGTGCCTGCGCAATGGGCAACTCCAATCGCCGAAACTGAGCAAACAACCGCAAGGGGTTTGTGGCCGCAGGCTCGCTCCTGGTGGGCAGAATTCAGCCTTCAGACCAAACTGCTCGCCGTGGCCACCCTTGTGGTGAGTCTGATGATGACGGGCATCACCTTCTTCGCTCTGAACGGCATTCAGCGCGACACGGCGATGAACGACACGCGCTATGCGAGGGATCTGGGCTTACTGCTCGCGGGCAATGTCAGCGAGCTGGTGGCGGAAGGTCGTGATCGCGAACTGGCCAATGTGACGGAAACCTTCTGGCGCTCGAGCAGAAGCCTCCGCTACATCTTTTTTGCCGATCCTGACGGCATCGTGTATTTGGGCATTCCCGTCAGCGGCAGTGACGATGCCAGCAATGAGGATCTGCGCCTCAGCCGGCGCCTGGAACTGCCGGATGAACTGCGCAACCGCACACAGAATCCGCTGGTCCGCCAGCACATGACACCTCAGGGGCAAGTCACGGATGTGTTCGTGCCGATGGTGGAGAACAACAACTACCTCGGCGTACTGGCTCTGGGTGTGAACCCCAACGAAACAGCTCTCGCCAGTGCAGCACTCACCCGTGAAGTCACGGTGGCGGTGTTCATTTCAATCTGGGTCCTGGTGATTCTGGGGGCTGTGTTCAATGCACTGACCATCACACGTCCGGTCAAGGAGCTGCTGAGAGGCGTGCGATCCATTGGCGATGGAGACTTCCGCGCTCGCATCGGCCTGCCGATGGGAGGCGAACTGGGGGAACTGTTGGATGGTTTCAACGCCATGGCATCCCAGTTGCAGGACTATGACGCAGCCAACATCGAAGAACTTCAGGCGGCTCAGGTCAAGCAAGCTTCTCTGATCGCGACCATGGCCGATGGTGCGGTTCTGCTCGACGGTGATGGCCGCATCGTGCTCGTCAATCCGACGGCGCGACGCTTATTTCGCTGGGAAGGACGCAATCTCGAAGGCCAGGACTTTCTCAACGAGCTACCAGAACTGCTGGCGGTGGAATTGCACGAAACAATCGACGCTGTGTTCTCCAAGCAAACAGACACCAATGAACTGCGCAGCAGTGTTGGTGATCCGCCGAGGACCCTGCGTTTCGTCATCCAGGCCGTACGCGAGCCGAGCGGTGACACCCTCAAGGGGATCGCGGTAACAATCCAGGACCTCACGCGAGAAGTGGAGCTGAATGCCGCTCAGAGCCGTTTCATCAGCAACGTCTCCCACGAACTGCGTACCCCGTTGTTCAACATCAAGAGTTACGTGGAGACCCTCCACGACATGGGAGATCAGCTCAGCGAAGAGGATCGAAAAGAATTTCTGGGGGTCGCCAATTCGGAGACAGATCGCCTCACTCGACTGGTGAACGACGTTCTTGATCTGTCCAGGCTGGAATCCAATCGCGTAGTGCAGTTTGATCCAGTCGATCTCCGTCCTGGCCTGGAGCAAGCCCTGCGCAGCTATCAGCTGAACGCCAGCGACAAGCAGGTTGAGCTGAGTCTCGAAGCGAACCGCGACCTCCCAGACGTACTGGGTAATTGGGACCTGATCCTGCAGGTCCTCGACAATCTGATCGGAAATGCTCTGAAATTCAGTCGCAGCGGCGGACGCTTAACAGTCAGGGCTTACACCTGGCCAGACAGCTGTCAGATGGGAGCGTCGGAAGCGGACATCGACAGCAACGATGGACCCACCTGCATCCTTAGTTCACCGCTGCCGAAAATCCGGGTGGAGGTATGTGACACGGGCTACGGCATCAGCGAGGAAAGCCAAAAACGCATCTTTGAGCGCTTTTATCGGGTCGAAAACGCGGTTCACACCGAGGTTGGAACTGGGCTTGGACTCTCGATCGTCCGAGGCATCCTCGAAAAACACGGCAGCATGATTTCAATGGTCAGTGAGCCTGATGTCGGCACGACGTTCTGGTTTGAGCTCCCTCTGGCACAAGAAGATCCAGACGAATTGAAGTGGAAGGCTGAGCGTCAGAGTGACGATGAACGTCTGGCTTTGACGCCCAACACGGAGAGCTGATCGCGGCGCTGATCAGGCGTCGGGAGCCACCCCGCGGGCGATGCGAGAAAGCTCACTGCGCTCATCACTGATGACCCGATTCGGCACTCCAGAGATGATCCGCTCAAAGTTGGAGAAGGAATCCTTGATCTGCGGACCGTTGCCGGTGATCACAAACTCACGGATGCCCTTGTCATGCCAGGACCCACGCATCTTGAACACATTGACGGCGCGGGCCATTTCTCCACGGATCTCGACGTACTGCAACAACAAGATCGTGTCGGTGATAGTGGAAATATGGGAATCAGTGATCGAATGGCTGCCCATGAACTCCTCTGAGGTGTTCGTGAAGAAGCCGGCGATTTCTTCCTGTTTCGCATAGCCAGTCACACCGATCACGAATTGACGGAAGGCGTTGTGACTCACACCACGGGCCAGGGCGGAGAGGGAGTCAATCGCCATCCGTGAAGGTTTGAACTGACTGATCTCCGTCTTGATGATCTGCAGGTGATCCTCGAGGCCAGTCGATTCCGGATAAGCACAAATGATCTTGAGCAGACCATCCTGCTCCATCTGTTCAAAATCAATGCCCCAGCTGGTGCCGTTGCGGAGGAGCTGGGCACGCGACTCCTCGTAAGCGAACAGGATGGCGCGTTCTTTATTGCGACAAGCATCCTCGATGAAATTCGAGACAAGCAGCGTCTTGCCAGTACCCGTGGCTCCCGTCGCCAGAATGATCGAGTCTTTGAAAAAACCACCTCCGCACATCTCATCGAGTCGGGGAACGCCCGAACTGATCCGCACATTGGAGGAGCGCTGAGTGAGTTGCATGGCACCAAGCGGGAAGATGCTGATCCCATGCGCACCCATCGTGAATGGGAACTCTCCCTTCATGTGGGTGGTGCCGCGCAGCTTGAGAATCTCCACGGTGCGCCGACGGCGTTCACCCTCCAGCACATTGCGCAGAATCACCACGTTGTCGGAGACGAATTCTTCAACGCCGTAGCGAGCAATCGGACCGTATTCGTCGATGCGCTCCGTCGTCATCACGGTGGTGACACCGATCTCCTTGAGACGAGCAATCAGACGGAAGATTTCGCGACGGACAACGAAGACAGCGTCGTATTGCTGAAACACCGCCGTGATCGAATCGATCGCAACCCGTTTCGCTTTGTATTTACGAATGGCGTAATTGATCCGCTCTATCAGACCGGACAGGTCGAAACTTCCGGCCACATCCTGACCATCGGGGTCGGGAGAGGCGTCAAGGATAAACAGCTTGTCCTGTTCGACCATCTCTTGCAAATTCCAACCAAAACTGGCGGCATTGCGAAGGATGTCGAGAGGCGACTCTTCGAAGGTGACAAAAATCCCCGGTTCGTCGAAGTGGGCGACGCCGTTGTGCAGAAAATGCAGCGAGAAGACCGTTTTGCCGGTGCCGGAGGTACCGCTAATCAGTGTGCTGCGCCCGATGGGAAGGCCGCCGTGACAGACATCATCAAAACCCTCGATCCCTGTCGGAAGCTTCTGAACCTGCATCTGTGGAGAACCACTGGAGCTGGAGATCTGCATAACGACGCTCTTATGGCTGCAAGTTAAGGAAAAAACAAGTCACCACCTGCTGGTGCACGGGCAGGCTTAAGAATCTGATTCGTCTGTCTCTGACTCTTTCAACGCATCCATCAACGATGAAGTGAGGTTGTTCTCGGTGAGTTCGTCGTAGAGAAGGTCAAGTCCAATCAGCACCCGCTCACGGTCGGACAGATCGCCGATGATCCGACGCACCGGAGGGGGGAGGATCTTCGACAGCGTCGGGGTGGCGAGAATCTTGTCTTCCTCCGCCAGCTGCGGATTCTTGAGCACATCAATCACTTTCAGGGCGTAGACGCCTTTGAATTCAGTCTCAAGGATGTTGCGCAGAGTCTTGAGTGCCCTCATGGAGTTCGGCGTGTTGCCGGCCACGTAGAGCTTGAGGATGTAAGTCTTGCGTGGGCTCATGGAGCCACCTCCGGATCGGTGAGAACACGACGTTCCCCGGCCGCGGGTGTCATAGAGACCTCAGGAGGGATCGAGCGTCGATACATCTCGCAGAGGTGAGCCATGACATCGAGCAGAGCGAGGCGATAGTCCTGAAGAAAATCGTTTTTATGCCCTTCAAGTCTGAGCTGCTTCCAGAAGTCGTCAATGAGATTCATGTGGATCTCCACAGCTCGGGTGATCGGCAGATCACCGAAGAAGGCTGTGTTCACGAAACTCTCCAGTGCCTGGTTGGCCGCAGCCGGATCCCTGAAGTAACTGATCAATAGATCTCGGTAGGTGCGCTGAAGTGACTGAACGAGGTCCCGCTGCTCATCAGGGGGCAAGTTGGCGAGAAAGCGCGAGGGGTCTCGCTTGTAAAAGACACCCAGATATCCGAGGCGTTCTTGTAGACGACTGGACAACTTCCAGGCGCTGCCCTCCATCGCAGGCATGGCGTTGTGTTCAGCAGCTTCATCTGGCCTGGATTCCTTTTGCCCCTGACGCAGGAAGCGTGAAATCGAGGCATCAACGTTGTAACCCAGCTGCTCCAACTGATCTCCAGGTAGATGGACCTCTTCAGGGTGGTAATCCACGCGACCCTTCAGCTCACCCACCACCACGGCGGGGAACAACAGCCCCTCAATGCCGAGCGCTTCACGGGTCTTGCCATCCAGCAGACACTGCTCAATGACAACGGCGTCCACCGCTTCCCGCTGGCGGCAGAGCAGTTCCACAACACCCTGACCTGACTCGACGGCACCAAGATCAACGGGTGAATAGCGATTCACCGGAAGCCATTGGCAGCAAATCTCTACGAGATCTCTCGTCTTGAGCAGCAAAGCGATCGTGAGTGCCGGACGAGCCATCCACTGCGACAAGGGTTGAGCTGAATCTTGACGAAAGGGACTAAGAAGACCGAGGATCTTTGTTTGTCTTTCGATTGCGGCTCAGGCCAAATCGGCTTGTCCGAGCCTGACCGCGTCCCTCAGCACATGGCCGAAACCAGCTCTAAAGCTTCTGCAGCACCTGAAACGGGCACCTACGCAATCGTCGAGGCGTCCGGCCAGCAATTCTGGCTGCAGGCCAATCGTTACTACGATCTCGACCGGCTGAATGCTGAGGTCGACGCGACGGTCACCCTCGACAATGTTCTTCTGGTGAAGGATTCCAAGGGCACAACACTTGGTAAGCCCTATGTGAAGGACGCCAGCGTTGAGCTGAAGGTGATGGCGCACCGCCGCGGCCCCAAGGTGATCGTTTACAAAATGCGCCCAAAAAAGAAGACCCGTCGCAAGAATGGTCATCGTCAGGAGCTGACAAGAGTCATGGTTCAGTCAATTTCTGTCAGTGGCAAAGCCATCAGCTGATCACCCGGATCAACCTCATCCAACGTTTTCTCTCCTCCTCCATCCCTCCTCATGGCTCATAAGAAAGGCACAGGCTCAACTCGTAACGGCCGCGATTCCAATTCCAAGCGCCTCGGCGTGAAGGCTTACGGCGGAGAATCCGTCACCGCGGGCTCCATTCTGATCCGTCAGCGCGGAACCTCAGTGCTGCCAGGAGTCAACGTTGGTCATGGCAAAGACGACACTCTTTTCGCACTGACCGATGGCGTGGTGAAGTTCGAGACGATCAAGCGCGGACTGCGCAATCGCAAGCGCATCAACATCACAGCTGCGGTCTGACCAGCACGACCTCTCCCGTCACGGGCTCCGCTCCGAGCTCAACGCCAGACGGGTCGTCAACACAAGACCAATCACGGTGAGCCCCAGGACAACCCATGTTCTGGGGTTTTGTTCATGGAGGGCATCCACAAGTTCCAAAGGCAGAGCCAGACCGAGCACCCCGACAAGCAACCACTCGCCCCAGCGGCGACCAACCCAGGTAGCCCAGGCCGCTACAAAGATCAAAGCGGCATAGAGCCCCGAAACCAAGGCCAGACGCATCAGACGTGTAGGGCCCAGCAGGGTTCCTTTCACTGCCAGTGAAGAAAGAAATTGACGATCCGCGTTCCCCCAGGTTTCGGCGAAATCAGAGAGTTCGGCGTAATGAACATCGCCAAACACGGCGGCGAGACTGATCGCGAACAGCACCCCAGCGAGCAGGAGCTTCTTGATCACAATCAAGCGAACCAGCAAGCGCCCCTGTGCGGGGGTCTGTGCCATCGATCGTTCCGTCTAAACGTTCTCCATCGGACGGTAAACCCTTGTTGTGATCAGCAACGGATGAAACAGCTCGAGAAAACGACTCTGAAGGCAGTGAAAAAAATCTTCCACCAACTCAGGGTCATCGAAGTGAAAGGGGTACTCACCGTCATGCCCTTTGAAGAAATACCAGTTGAGTAGAGCCCGACCGCCAGGCGAAAGGCGGCGGTGAAACTCCATCAGTTGCGCCGAGGGATTGGGAAGGTGCTCCAGCACATCAAGGCACACCACCGTGTCAAAACAGCGACCCGGAAGGCTGTCGAGATCGCGGTGGACGCTCACACGCTCCTCGAGTCCCAGGCGGACCGCACGATCTTGAACAAATGCACGGTTCTGAGGATTGAGATCCACAAACCAAACATGCCGCACGTTCTCCAGGCCCGCTGCAGCAAGAGCATGCGTTCCGATACCGCCTCCGAAATCGAGCACATCGCCATGCGCAAACTGCTGTTGAAGTCGCAGAGTGTCGGCGATGTAGTCGGAACTGCTGAGATGCCAGGCCGCTAACTCAAACAAATGGCCCGTACCAACAGTGTCTTCATAGAAATCAGCAGCTCGCTCGGGGTCAAAAGCTCCCGGATGCATCGCCGCCAAATCCTCCGTGCTCTGGGGCAGTCGATCGGCGACTTGCTCCGCTGAGAGCGACAGGTACGACGCCAGATGCTCCTTGACAGAGAAGCCGCTGTCGAGAAAGTCCTGAATGTCCACACCAGCGGAGGCATTGAGTGGCTTCATGGAGCGTCAGGACGTGATCGGGCAAACCTACGTGCGAGCCCACTGGTGCCAAAGGCAAGGTGCCACAGTCGACAGCTAAACGTGGTTGGCACCTTGACTGCGCCCATCGGCTTCGCCGTCATTGACAAGCCGGCTGGGCTCACGTCCCACGCCTGCGTCGCACGTATTAGACGTCTGCTGGGTATTCGCAGAGTTGGCCATGGCGGCACTCTGGATCCAGCGGTGACAGGCGTGCTGCCGATCGCCGTGGGACAGGCGACAAGATTATTGCCCTATCTACCTGGTGAAAAAACCTATCGAGGCGTGATCCAGCTGGGAATCAGCACCACTACCGACGATCTGCAAGGTGAGGAACTGTCCAAACAATTCGTCCCCGACCTGAGCTCAGCATCACTGGATCAGGCACTCAGTCGGTTCCGCGGCGCCATTAACCAGCAGCCCCCTCAGGTCTCAGCAGTGCACGTGGATGGTGAGCGTGCTTATGCCAGAGCCCGTCGCGGCGAGCAGATGGAGCTTGCAGCACGGCCCGTAACCATTCATCAACTGCATCTCCTGGAGTGGGATGCTGCACAAGCTCAATTGAGTGTGGAAGTGCACTGCTCAGCAGGCACTTATATCCGTTCACTGGCCAGAGATCTGGGTGCAGCACTTGGATGCGGAGGTTGTTTAGCCAGCCTTAGGCGGACCCAGGCCCTCGGATTCCATGACCACCAGGCGTTGTCTCTGCCTGAGGCTCCAGACGTGGTCGGCCAAGGAGAAATAAACTTGCTTCAACCCGAGTTGGCCCTGCCTCATCTGCCTAGGCGCCTGCTCACTGCTAGCGAGCAGCTGGACTGGAGCTGCGGGCGCAGGATCACCCCAGGCATCAGCGGTACAGCCAACGTTGTTGTCGTTCTCAGCGAGAGTGGGCGCATGCTCGGACTCGGTGTGCCTGATGCAGACGATGGGGTGAAACCGAAGGTAGTGTTTGAAGCTCGGGGCTGATGCTGCGACCTCAGTAATTTGCTCTGAATAAGGCGGACGCCGAAGCATCCGATGGCAGGCCACAGCAAATGGTCCCAGATCAAACGCACCAAAGCGGTGGTGGATGCAAAGCGAGGTGCTGTGTTCACCAGGATCGGGCGCGAAATCACCGTGGCCGCACGCCAGGGCGGTGACCCAGATGGAAATTTCCAGCTGCGCACGGCGATCGTCAAAGCCAAAGCCGCTGGCGTGCCAGCGAGCAACATTGAACGAGCCATCGCGAAAGGCTCCGGCAAAGCTGGTGACACAGAACAACTTGAATCAATCCGCTACGAGGGTTATGGCCCCGGCGGAGTAGCTGTGCTGGTGGAGGCACTGAGCGACAACCGCAATCGCACTGCAGCCGCTGTGCGATTGGCCTTCAACAAACACGGCGGCAACCTCGGTGAAAGCGGATGTGTGAGCTACCTCTTCGAGCATCGAAGTGAAGTGAGCCTCCAGAACCCGTCAATCAATGAAGAGGCACTGCTGGAATGCTTGCTCAATCTGAAGGCCAACGGTTATGAGCTCAGAAGCACCGGAGAGGCCCTGGTCCATGGTCCCTTTGAAGCGCTCGAATCCCTGCAAAACGGGCTGCGCGATCAAGGATGGAGGGTGTCGGAATGGGCACACTGCTGGCACCCTCTCACCCAGGTGAGACCGGACAACGAAGACATCACCCGACAGTGCTTGAAGTTGCTGGAGGCCTTGGAGGAACTCGACGACATCTGCAGTGTTAACGCGAATCTCGAACTGAGGGATGACCTCAGCCTGTGAACGGATCAAAGCCACCGCCACCGGGAGTGGCGATCAGAAGTCGATCGCCGGTATTGACCTGAAGCTGCACGCAACCGTCCAGCTCCTGCACCGTTCCATCAGCTCGGGTTAAAAGAGCCGTTCCCGTTTTGCCCGATTCTCCACCGGCCAGGCCGAAAGGGGCGACGGTTCTGGAACCAGACAACAGCGCTGCAGTCATCGGTTCCAGAAAACGGAACTCCCTCACCAAACCATCTCCTCCACGCCAGCGACCAACTCCACCGCTGCCTCGACGGAAGCCGAAACGTTCAAGTCTCACTGGAAATCTCTGCTCGAGAATCTCCGGGTCCGTGAGCCTGGAGTTGGTCATATGCGTCTGCACGCCGCTTGATCCAGCGAAGCCTTTGCCTGCTCCACCACCACCGGCGATGGTCTCGTAATACTGCCTGCGCCCGTCACCAAAGGTGAGGTTGTTCATCGTGCCCTGGGCCGCGGCCATCACCCCGAGCGATGCAAACAAGAGATTGCAGAGAGCCTGCGAGGTTTCTACATTGCCGCCCACGACTGCAGCCGGTGCGCTGGGGTTCAGCAGGGAGTCCTTCGGGACGATCAGAGTCAAAGGGCGAAAACATCCAGCATTCAGGGGAATCGGCTCCTCAACCAGACAACGGATCACATAAAGAACAGCAGCCTTGGTGACCGCCAGCGGAGCATGGAAGTTGTGGGTGCCCTGGGGACTGGTCCCAGTGAAATCGAGCAAGGCCTGTTGCCGTTTGCGATCGACCTTCAAGGCCAGCTTGAGCTTTGCACCGTTGTCGAGCTCAACCTCGAAGGCCCTGTCCTGAAAGCGGCCAATCAGCCTCCGAACGGTTTCCGCCGCATGGTCCTGAACATGCCGCAGGTAGCGCCGCACTCGGAGGCGGCCCTCCAGTTGCAGAAGCTGATCGACGAGTTCAGTTCCCAAACGATTGGCCGCCGCCTGTGCCTGAAGATCTGCCCAAAGCAGTTCGGGGTCCCTGGGAGGTGCACTGAGCCCCTGCAAACATTGATTCCAGCCCCTGCGATCCGGTGTTCCCCCGGCGATTAACCAGTGATTGCGCACCAGTAGACCTTCCTCCTCAATGCTGGAGCTGAAAGGAGGCATCGAACCTGGCGTCAGCCCGCCGACATCCGCGTGGTGGCCGCGACAGGCCACAAAAGCGAAGGGGTCGGGGTCTCCCTCGAGGAAACAGGGTGTGATCGCCGTGATGTCAGGCAAGTGGGTACCACCATGAAATGGATCGTTGCTGATCACGGTGTCCCCAGCCGCCAGCGAAGGCCTCTCCCCCCGGCGGATCTGCCCCAGCAGATCTTCAACCGCATCACCCATTGAACCCAGGTGCACAGGGATATGAGGCGCATTGGCCACAAGTGCCCCCTGTGAATCGAACAGCGCACAGGAGAAATCCAGCCGCTCCCGCATATTCACAGAACGACTGGTCTGACGCAGCCGCTCTCCCATGCGCTCAGCAATTTGCATGAAACGGTGATGGAAGAGGCTCAGATCCACAGGATCTGGGACCGAGTCCTGGTCCGAATTCGCTTCACTGGCACCCGCCCCGGAACAGGAACTGACAGAGGCACCCCTGGATGCACCCTCGAGCAGCACACTGCCGTCGTCCAACAGCCTGGCCATCCAACCTGGCTCCAGAACGATGCCCGCCGTGGGGTCCAGGATGAGCGCAGGTCCCGACAAATGCTGATCGCACTTCAACTGCCAGCGCTCCAACACAGGCACCTCACACCAGCCCTGCTCTCTCCAGTGAACGCGAGCACGCAGAGGTATGGCAGATGACGTAGCTGCTGCGGCCCCTTGAACTTGAGGAGTTGATGGGCGGGAGCTCTCCGCCATCGCATCCAGCACCTCCACTTCGAGGCGTTCGGCGATCAAAGGAGCCGTGCGCGGCGGCGCATAGCCGAACCGACGTTGATGCGCCTGGTCAAACCAGGTTTCAAGCTGATGCTGATCCAGGTCTGCAACACCTGATGCCAGGGAGAACATCAGCCCCTGTTCCGCAGAAGAATCGCGCAGCTCAATCCTGATCTGATGCTCCGGTGCTGCCGAGGAACCAGCCGTGAGCTTCTGCAGCTTCAAGATCGCTGTTTTCAGGTCAGATGTGACCATGGCCGGCAGCTGAGTGAGCAAAGCAGCATCCAGAGGACGGCGGATGGATCTCTGATGCAGCTGACGCTGACGGGCCTGCCCAAGGCCATAGGCCGAGAGCACACCAGCCAGGGGATGCAGCAGCACCTGACTCAGCCCCAGAGATTCAGCCAGCCGGCAGGCCAGCTGCCCTGCAGCTCCGCCGTAGGCGATCAGCGCACCTCCACGGATGTCATGCCCACGGAACAAAGAAACATGCCGGATCGCTCCCGCCATCACCTCGACGGCGAGGTCAAGAGCACCTTCGGCCAGCTGCTCGGGTTGTTGACCCAATCGAGACGCAAGCGCCTGGAACTGCTCACGGGTCGCCTGAAGATCAGGAGGCTGATCGCGGTCCGGCCCAAACACTGCCGGGAAGGCAGCGACCTGCAGTCGACCGAGCAGCAGATGGGCATCCGTGATGGCCAGAGGCCCGCCACGGCGATAACAGGCTGGGCCTGGATCAGCACCAGCCGAGCATGGACCCACCGTCAGTCGACCGCCATCAGCACTGACAATCGACCCCCCTCCTGCCGCCACCGTGTGGATCGGCAGCCGCGCCGCTGTCAGCTGAAACCCTGCAATCGCCGTTTCAGCGCTGCGTTCCCACTCCCGGTCGGCAGCGCCCGAAGGCAGGCAAAACACATCCGTGCTCGTGCCCCCCATATCCACACCCACCAGAGCCGAAGCCCCGAGACCAGCTTGTTGTGCGGCGGCAACAGCTCCGACCATGCCGCCCGCCGGACCCGACAGGATTGTGTCCTTGGCAAGGAGCGAATTGGGATGCTGCAGAGCCCCACTGGACGTCATCACCCGCAATCGGGTCTGATCCCCCAAAGCGCCTTGCACCTGAGTCAGATAGGAGGACAGCACAGGCCGAATGGCGGCCTCAACCACTGTGGTCTGTCCTCTAGGAACTAGGCGCGGCAGTGGACTGGCCTCATGAGAGCAGACCACCGTCCTGAACCCCGCCATACGGACTAGCTCCGCCAGAGCTTGTTCATGGATGGGATCACGCCAGGCATGCATCAAAGCGATGGCGCAACAGCGGATGCCGGCCTGGTGATGACGGACAAGCCTCTCCAAGAACCCATCCTGGAGCCGTAGTGGTTCCAACTCCCTGCCATCTGCATCCAGGCGACAGTGCACCTCCTCGATGGCAGCCAGCAGAGAAGGGGGCTCGGGAATGGCCAACGCAAAAAGGTCTTGACGGTGCTGGTCACCGATCACCAACAGATCGGCCAGGCCGCGATTGGTCACAAGCAGCACAGGCTCGCCAGCCCCCTCAAGCAGTGCATTGGTGGCAACGGTGGTGCCCAGTCGCAGTTCCTCGATCAATCCGGGATCAATCCGCTGCTCCAGCGTGAGCCCCATCAACTCGCGCATGGCAGCAACAGCTGGATCCCCAGGAACATCCGGCTGCTCCGAAAGCACCTTTCGCACCAACAGCTGTCCTGAAGGGTTACGGGCCACCAGGTCGGTGAACGTACCGCCACGGTCAATCCAGAACTGCCAGCCGTTCAAGACAACATCGGAAGGTGGGCAGAGGCGGCATCATCCACCCACAGATGCACGGCCGAGTGGCGCTGCAGCCAGCTGGCAGGAACCTCGGCACTGCAGGGGTCGAGCAACGCTGTCCGCAAAATTTCTGCCTTAGCGGCTCCAGTCACGATCAGATGGATCTCATCTGCAGCAAGAATCTCATCAAGACCAAGTGTGATGGCCTGCTCAGGCACCTCTTCAGGGTTTCCCCCGAAAGCACTGGCATTCTGAATCCGCGTGGCTTGCTCCAATGTCACCACACGGCAGCCACTCCCGGGTTGTGAGGGAGGCTCGTTGAAACCCACGTGACCGTTGCCACCGAGACCAAGCAGCTGAAGACCAATACCTCCTGCTTCATGCAGCGCAGATCCATAGCGTCGAGCCTCCTCCGCAGAATCCTTGGCCATTCCATCCGGCAGCTGCAACTGGCAGTGCGAGAGATCGAGATGACAACCCAGCTGGGTATGCATGTAGGCGGCGAAGCTGCGGCTGTCTTCTGGCGGCAGACCCACGTATTCATCAAGGTTGAAACTCAGCCAGCAGCGCTTCAACTGTTCAAACTGCGGTGATGGCCATGTCGCCAGACGCTGAATCAGAGCCGCATAAAAGGGTTCCATGGTCCTTCCCGTGGCCATCCCAAGCGGCTTGAAGCGCTCCTGGTCGAGGGCCGTGACGAGATGGTTCACCACGTGATCCACGACCGCCTCCATCAGCGCGGGCGGCTCTGGGCGGCGCTGCACCGAAAATCTGGACAGAAACTGAGGCACGCAACGATCGCTGCAGTTCAACCCATTAAGGCTGGCTCTGAACGGGTGCCAAATGCCACTGATGGGTCATCTGCCGGTCGGTACGGCCTGATCGTTGCCCCGCGATAGTAGTGATTGAGAATTTCACGAAAATCGGCGCCCTTGCTGGCCAGACCATGGGCTCCCCATTGGCTCATGCCCACACCGTGGCCGTAACCCTGGCCTTCTGCTTCCAGCACCATCGAACCGCTGGATGTTTTATGGGGTCTTGCACTGCGAATCGATGCATTTGGGCGCGCACTGAGTGGTGGTGGTGGCAAGGGAGCAGCTGCGACGGCACGACCGGCTGGAGCCTGATCAACCGCACCGCTGAAACCGCTGGCTGAATCCCGCCAGAGTCCGATCAGCTGCGGCGGTGATTTGGCACCATGATCAGCAGGCTTCACGGACTCGACTGCACCTCCTAAATCCCCCTGTAGGAGGGAGAAACTCACCATCGTGCTTTTCAAGCCCAGACGCTGACGCAGTTGACGACCTGTGAGCACCAGTGATCCCAGCGGGCCTTGAATCCGCGCAGATCGCACCCTACCGGTGGAACTGGTGCTGAGCACACTTAACCGCTCCACTCCACCGGTCTCCTCAAAGCGACGTCGCAGATCAGCAACCTCGAAACGCTGATTCCAGCGATGCACAGGACTGTGCTGGTCATGATCTTCAACGCTCACGAGATATGGAAGCTGGTTCTGCCAGACCTCTCCACTGGGCTCGGTAGATCCTCCTGAACTGCTGTGAAAAACAGCATTGATCAAACGGCCGCCATGCACCAGAACCAGGGAGCGCGTTGTGGCAACGGCTTCTCGGGTTTTGGGCGTTTCAGATTCAATTCCTTTGTAGACCTGGCTGCTGACCGTGGCTTTCACATCAAAATCCGCCTTGCGTCCGCGTTGGCGGAGGGCGTAGGTCCGGGCTGCCACGGCCTGAGCCTGCAGAGCTGCCAGCGGCCACTTCGCAGGCATCTCGCTGCCCACAACACTGGGGAGGTAAGTCTCAATACCCAGCTGATTGATCGCCAGGATCCTCCCACTGCGGACCACCAGCAGCAGGTCACCGCGATAACGGCGGCGCCCGAGCCAGATACCGCGGGGGTCAGTCGTGCTGATCCGAAGCGAGGCGCGGCCATCCACACGGCCATCCACGACCGTCAAGCGATTGTTTCGCAAGCGAATCTGAAGACGCTGAAAGCGGAGTTCATTGCTGGCAAGACCATGCACGATGAGGGGCTGATCACCATCGGCGCGCAGGATCAGATCCGAACCCTCGGCCACCAGAACACGCATCTGTGGCTCCTGGGCGGTGATCGCAGTCCTGGCATCAGCGGCCAGAGCAACGACTGCCACTGGCAGCATCAGAGCTGCTCCAGCAGCAGCCCGACCGATGGAGATGTGCAGAAACACTCAGGAGGCCAATGGCTACCAAGTGTGCCCCGCCCAGCGGACTGCAGCCAGGTCTTCATGGCAGATTGACCATTGAGCCCCCCTTGCAGTGCAGGTCACCTTTCTCGGCACCAGTTCTGGAGTCCCAACCCGTGCCCGCAACGTCTCAGCAGTAGCCGTACGACTGGCTCAGCGTTCGGAACTGTGGTTGTTCGATTGTGGAGAAGGGACCCAACATCAGTTCCTTCGCAGTGATCTGAGGCTGTCACAGCTGCGCAGGATCTTCATCACTCATATGCACGGTGACCACGTTTTCGGTCTTCCGGGCTTACTGGCGAGTCTTGGCCTGAGCGGCAGCAGTGGTGGGGTGGATCTGTATGGACCCGATCCACTCGAGAGCTATCTGGAAGGGGTACTGAGAACCAGCTCAACACGGATCGGCTATCCCCTCGCGGTGCACCAGGTCCGTCGTGCCGCTGAAGCGGATCGGATCGTTTTTGAAGACAAAGATCTCACCGTGCGGGCCACACCGCTGCACCATCGCGTTCCTGCCTATGCCTATCGCATCGAGGAAAAGCCGAAACCGGGTCGCTTCGACATCAAAAAAGCCCAGGAATTAGCGATCCCCCCCGGACCTATTTATGCCTCCCTGAAGCGAGGGGAAACAGTCAACCTCGAGGATGGACGGCGCATCGATGGCAGGACGCTATGCGGGCCGGAACGTGCCGGGGCAAGCCTCGTCTACTGCACGGACACCGTGTTCTGCGAAGCAGCCGTGACCTTGGCGAAGGGTGCAGACCTGCTCATTCACGAATCCACCTTTTCCCATGCCGAGGCCGACATGGCCTTTCAGCGTCAGCACTCCACCAGCACGATGGCAGCCCAGACCGCGGCTGAAGCAGGTGTCGGCCAACTTGTCCTCACTCATCTCAGCCCCCGCTATGCGCCTGGGAATGCAGTCACAGCAGACGATCTGCTAGCAGAGGCCAGAGCGATTTTCCCAAACACAATCCTGGCGAAAGACTTCCTCTGCCTGGATGTGATCGCTTCCTCAAGGACTGGATGCTGCAACAGTTCGTGATTGGTGGAGTCAGAACAGCGTCACTTTGATACTGCAGCGTGATAAAAGAGCTTGGTGCGCTGTATCCATCAGTCTCTGGCATCCTTCATGGTTCCTTTTCTCTCCAACCTGCGACAGTCGCTGAGCCGACTGCTGATCGTCCTGCCGGTGCTGGCAGTTTTGTGGATCAGCTCCCCAGCTCAGGCCGCCCAGTGGGATGCCGAGATACTGACCGTGCCTTCTGACCCTGAAGGCACTGCAGTGACCTTCAGCGAACAGCAGGTCAAGGCGGGGCGCAAAGTGTTCAACACAAGCTGCGGCACGTGCCACGCCGGCGGCATCACCAAGACCAACCAGAACGTCGGTCTCGATCCAGAGACCCTGGCTCTAGCCACTCCCTCGCGCGACAACATCGCCGCGCTCGTGGACTACATGCAGGATCCAACCTCCTATGACGGCGAGTACAGCATTGCTGATCTTCACCCAAGCATGCGCAGCCGTGATTTATATCCAGCGATGCGTGATCTCACCGACGAAGATCTGGAACTCATGTCGGCCTACATCCTTGTAGCTCCCAAGGTTCTTGGCCAGGAATGGGGCGGCGGCAAGATTTATTTCTGATTCACATCATCGGCTGCGCAGCCGATGAACTGCGCAGCCGATGAAACCTCAAGGCAAAAGATTGGTTGGATCGAGGGATCTGGGACGACGGCTGTACCACCACTCCTGCATGTCAGCCGTAAAGCGCATGGGGAAGAGAGTGAGCACTGTGATAGTTGGCCTGGATCCAGGTTGAAGCAGTTCCACCGAATAGGACGGGCAACGACGTGACCCGAGATCAGCCACAAAACGACGGCCGACACGTCTCCAGCTTGGCTCTTTGCTGCGCCATGCCAGACGGCAACAGGGCCAGGGGAGCTCTTCGCGGTCGTAAAGGCGGCAGCAGGGCCCAATCACCCGAAAGCTGTATTGGCCTCCAGGACTGGTGTGCACCGATCCATGATCAAGCAACTGTTCCACTTCAGGCCTGAGTGGAGCAGCGGGAACGGCGGTCATCGGCAGGAGAGCCATGTGGAACCACACTGACAGCAAAAAGCCACCTCCGTGGAGAGGTGGCCAATGCCCCTGTCAGCAGGGTCTCGGATTAAAAAATCCAGCTGCTCAGTAGAGCTCTTCCTCGGCATGAGTCTTGATCGTGCAATCGGAGGTGGGGTAGGCCACGCAGGTCAGCACGAATCCGGCTTCAATCTGATCGTCGTCAAGGAAGCTTTGATCAGACTGATCAACAGTTCCAGTGGTGATCTTGCCGGCGCAGGTGGAGCAGGCGCCCGCGCGGCAGGAATAAGGCAGGTCAATGCCTTGCTCTTCAGCGGCATCGAGGATGTACTGATCGTCAGGGACCTCGATGGTCTTGTTGAGACCCTCGCTTTCGGAGACCAGGGTGACCTTATAAGAAGCCATGAATGGAGTGAGTTTGCAGAGGCGCGTAACAAACGAGCCTGCCGGACGGATCATTTCTACAACGTTTAGGCGTCAAGGCACACGCTTGAACGACTGTTTCGGTGTAAGGCCAATCAAAACAGAATCATTTATAAGGCTCGCTTATCAAGGCTAGCGTCGAATCTCGAGCAAGCCCCATCGACCTTGCTCAGCAAGCGGCTCAACTATCCACCCCAGGCTCCCCAGCACTTCCGTAAGCCTTGGCGCCTGTTCCACCAGAAGGCCACTGAGAAGCCCCCGCCCTCCAGCGCGGAGAACTGATTGGAAATGAGGCGCTAACGCCTCAATCACCGGAGCCAAGATGTTGCATAGAAGCAGATCTGCAGGCTGCTCCTCAAGTAGCTTCGCCAGCGCCTCCACCGACCCCTTGGTGACTTTGAGCGCGTCAATGGAAAGGTCATTGAGAACCGCGTTATCAGCCGTTGCTCTGACAGCCAGGGAATCGGTGTCGACTGACAGCACCTGACGAGCACCCAGCCCGAGGGCCGCAAGTCCGAGTACTCCACTTCCGCAACCCAGATCCGCAACCCTCAAGCCAGAGGGGGGCTGTTGCTCAAGTGCTTCGAGACACAAACGAGTGGTGGGGTGACTGCCGGTTCCGAAGGCACTGCCTGGATCCATCTTCAGGACAAGCCTGTGCGCATACTCGTCAGGCACATCAAGCCAGGCCGGCAAGATGAGCATCCTCTCCCCGACAGGGTCTGGCTGCCAGTGCTGTTTCCAGCTGAGGCTCCAGTCTTCATCGGCCAGTTCATCCCAAACCGGCTGAGCCAGAACGAGGCCGAAGGTCTCGGCAAGGGGGGTGAGACTGCAGAACAGCTCAGATCGTTGCTCCTCAGGCCATTCATGGGCCGGCAACCAGGCCAGAAGAATGCGCTGATCGGGCGTCTCAGGTGCATGTTGAACAGCCAGCCGGTGCACACCGAGGACGTTCAGCTTCCAGAGAAGCGACTCTTCCAGCTCAGCTTGAACCGGAAGAGACAAGCGCCACCACATCACAGCGTGACCGGATGGGCTTCCTGAATCCCGTTGATGCCGTTGATGGTGGCCAAAAGCGCAGGAGGAATCGGGTCATCAATACTGAGCACCATCACGGCATCTCCTCGCACAATCCTGCGACCCACCTGCATTGAGGCGATGTTCACGTTGTGCTCACCCAGAAGAGAACCGAGATGGCCGATGATTCCTGGCATATCACGATGACGGGTAAACAACATGTGCCGACTCGGCGGCACATTCACCGGGAATTCGTCGATGGTGGTGACACGCAGTTCACCATCCGCGAAGACCGCACCCGTCACGCTGTGACCACCCTGGCCACCGCGGCTGGTGAGCTGCAGGGATCCCCCCGCGAAATCACGGCTGGCATCGTCCTTGACCTCCAACACGTGAATTCCACGTCCCTTGGCCTCGAGAGAAGCGTTGACGTAGTTGATGCGTTCTCCAAGGGCGCTGGTCAGCAGTCCCTTGAGGGCTGCAACCACGAGGGGCTGGGAGGGATGGTTAGCAAACTCACCCTGAAGGCGCACCTCCAGCTCCTGCACCTGTCCACCGCTCAGCTGACTCACCAACAGGCCGAGGGTTTCGGCGAGCTGCAGGTGAGGTTTCAGACGCTCCATGATCTCGGCGCTGAGGCCTGGAATATTGACGGCACTGCGAGCTGGGAGCCCAAGCAGAACATCGCGGATCTGCTCAGCCACATCGGTGGCGACATTTTCCTGAGCTTCCTCGGTCGAGGCTCCGAGATGGGGCGTCAACACCAGCCCGCGCTCCACTGCACGCAGTGGAGAGTCTGGGTTCAGGGGTTCAGAGGCAAACACATCCAGCCCGGCACCGGCAATCACTCCGTTATCGATGGCTTCGGCGATGGCAGCCTCATCGACAATGCCCCCGCGAGCGCAATTCACGATCCTGGCCGTCGATTTCATCGTGCGGAGTAGTTCCGCATTAACAAGGTTCTCGGTGTCGGGCGTTCTGGGAATGTGCAACGTGATGTAGTCGGCCTGACGGAACAAATCCTCCAGGGTCGTCAGTCGGACCTGCATCTGCTGAGCCCGATCAGCCGAGATAAACGGATCGAACGCGATCACCTCCATCCCCATCGCTTTGGCAACCTTGGCCACGTGTGACCCGATCTTGCCTAAACCCACAACCCCAAGCACTTTTTTGTAGAGCTCATTACCCACATATTTCTTGCGATCCCAGGCACCGGCTCGCATGGATGCATGCGCCTGTGGCACGTGGCGAGACAAGGACAACAACAGAGCAAGCGCATGCTCGGCAGCAGCGATCGTGTTGCCCTCAGGTGAGTTCACAACCAACACACCTCTCTGAGTGGCGGCAGGAACGTCAACGTTGTCGACCCCCACTCCAGCTCGACCGATGATCCGCAAGCGATCCGCAGCCTCGATCACATCGGCGGTGACCTGCGTGCCCGAGCGGATCATCAGAGCGTCGTAGTCACCGATGATCGATTTGAGCTCCTCCTGAGACAGGCCAGTCCGCTCGTCCACCTGGGCCACCTGCCCGAGGATGTCGATCCCAGCCTGATCAATGGGGTCTGAAACGAGAACTTTGGTCATCCAGCGGCGGAGAGAAAGCCATTTAGAAGTTTAGAGATCGGTCCGAACATCGCTGATGAGCAGGGAGATTGACCTGCTCCGAACCCAATCTTGACGCTGAAGTTCTGGACCTCCATGGAGAATGGCAGTCCGCACCGATCCACTTATGCCCGCCTGCGTCCTGGTGCTCCAAGAACGCGCCGCCGCCGAGACTCTGGTCCAAAACCTTGAGAAGTCCGGAACACCGCTCGTGCGCGTTGTGTTGGTGGCTCCTGAGCAGTCTGGAGCTGCTGAAAGTGGTCGCCTCAAAGCAGAGCAGATCGACGCTGTCGATCTGCTCAATCCGAACATGGCCCGCAGCCGCCGCCAGCGTTCTATGTCTCGCTGGCTGATGCCCTTTGGCTTCATGGCAGGGTTGACTTTCACCCAAATCACCACGCTCGAGACCTTCGCGCGCTTTGGTGCTGTCGGAGAAGCGCTCATCGGCGGCCTGCTCGGACTGGGGTCTGGATTAATGGGAAGCTACGCCGCGGCAGCAAGCGTTCCCTCCGAAAACGAAGATGGGGTTCGCATTTTGCGCAACAGGCACAACGAGCAGTTTTGGTTGCTGTTGCTGGAAACCCAAGCAGGTCTTGAACTGCCCTGGCAACTGGTTCAGAAAGTTCGTCCTCAGCAGGTGGTTCGCCTGAGTGAACTGTGAGTCTTCCCCGTGGGCTATTGATCGAAGGGCTCGCTGAGCCAGAAGCGATGCATCGCCTGATCCTGCAGGCGGAAGAAGTGCTGCGCACCTGGCAACCCAGTTGGAGCAACTTTCTTAGCGGCCCGGAACTGGAAGACTCACGCCGCCTCGAGTCGCTGACTGAACTACGAGTAATTCGCGACGGTGGGAGACCAGACACCGAACGCTGTCGCCTCCAGCTCAGCCGGAGTGATCAGGAAGCACAACCTCAATCGGCTCCAATCTCAGGATTGAGGCTCGAGGGAAATTTTCTATTCGACCGGGCTGAGCCTCAAGACATGCGGCAAGCTCTGATTGACCTCGGCGTGACCGCTGATGGTCTTGGGGATCTCTGGCTTCGGGGCGATCGTGGCGCCCAGGCTGTTTGTACACCGGAGGCCGCAAACCATCTCAACGGCCTAAATGGACGCGTGCGCGACGTGACGCTGTCCGTGGAGGCGGTGACCATCGACTGCTTGCAGTGGCCAGCCCAAAGACTGCCAAAACGGCTAACCAGCGTGGAAGCATCCTGCCGCCTTGATGCCATTGCCTCCGCGGGTTTCGGACTGTCCCGCTCCAAGGTGATTCATCAGATCCGGGATGGAAGGCTGAGGCTCAACTGGCAACCAGTCCGACAGGCGAGTCGTGACCTGAAAGTCGGCGACCGGCTCCAGCTTCAGGACAGGGGAAGCGTGGAAGTCTTGAGTCTCGAAATCACCAAACGCGATCGTTGGAGAGTGGAGATGCTTCGCCGGTGAGCTGCTAACTTCAGTCGCATCCGGTTGGCAAGCGATCAACCGTCACCGCAGATCCTCTGAAGGGTGAAAATGCGGGCGATTAGCTCAGAGGTAGAGCACTACCTTGACACGGTAGGGGTCACTGGTTCGATTCCAGTATCGCCCATTTCCATCGTGAGAAGAGAACGAACAGCATGACCCTGAGTGTCGTGGTCGGACTCGGACGTTCTGGGATTGGGGCAGCCCGTCTACTCAAGGCCCTGGGATCAGAAGTACTTATTCTCGAGAAGGCTGAGAACGATGCTTGCCGGCAAAAAGCAGCGGACCTGAGGCAGCAAGGCATTGATGTCCAGTTGGGACAGCCTTTGGAGATATCCAGTTTTGAGCCCTGGCTCAATCAGATCAATCAGGTGGTGATCAGTCCTGGCATTTCTTGGACGCATCCAACTCTTGAAGCATTACGAACGCATGGGGTTCCGGTGAGGGGAGAGATGGCTTTGGCCTGGGAGAGCCTGAGGGAATCTCCATGGATTGGCATCACAGGCACCAACGGCAAAACCACCGTCACCCATTTGCTCCACCACGTACTCAGCCATGGCGGGTTGAAGGCTCCCATGGCCGGGAATGTGGGGTATTCCGCAGCAGAACTAGCCCTGGGATGTCTTGAAGGCTCCACCCCTGTTCCCGACTGGGTGGTCATGGAGATGAGCAGCTACCAGATTGAAGCGGCCACCAAGGTGGCCCCACGCATCGGCATCTGGACGACGCTGACTCCTGACCACCTGGAGCGACATGGATCGCTAGACGCCTACAGAGCGATCAAGCGTGGACTGCTGGAACGTTCCCAGCTGGCGATTCTGAATCGTGATGACCCTGAGATCAGAGGAACTCACAGCAGCTGGGGACAAAAGCGGGTGAGCTGGGTCAGCACTGGCCGGGAGTACTCAGACACCGCAACCGCCCGACTAAGAGTGAGTGACGACGGATGGGTCTACGAGGGAAAGCAAAGACTCTTCTGCTCCGACGCTCTCGCCATGCCAGGAGCGCACAACCAGCAAAACATGCTTCTGGTCACTGCAGCGGCTCTCGAAGCTGGATTACGCCCAGAAACCATTGAATCAGCATTGCGTTGCTTCGATGGGGTTCCCCATCGACTCGAATCGCTCGGAACCATTCAGGGCATTGCCGTTTTCAACGACAGCAAGGCCACCAACTACGACGCAGCTGCTGTGGGTTTGCAGTCCGTACCCAATCCGGCGGTACTGCTCGCAGGCGGTCAGACCAAACAAGGCAACGCTGAGGTTTGGCTGCAACTGCTGAAAGAACGCAGCAGCGCCGTTGTGCTGTTTGGCGCTGGGGCTGACGAGCTGCGTGGATTAATCGAAGCGTCTGCCTTCCCCGGCGCCGTGGTCACGCACCAAGGCCTAGATGACGCAGTTCCGCATGCTCTTGAACTGGCCCGACAGCAGCAGGCCGCAAGCCTGCTGCTGTCTCCGGCATGCGCCAGCTTTGACCAATACTCCGATTTTGAAGCTCGTGGCAATCACTTCCGTGAGCTGATCGAAGCAAGCCAGTCAACCTAGTCTGGGAGAAATTCTGTAAAAAGCGTGGCCTACTGGCTGATGAAGAGTGAACCCGATGTTTACGGGATTCATCATCTTGAAGAGGAACAGACAACTCTCTGGGACGGTATTCGCAATTATCAGGCGCGTAATTTCATGCGCACGATGGCTGTTGGCGATCAAGCCTTTTTCTATCACTCCAATTGCAAACCCCCTGGGATCATCGGACTGATGGAGGTGCTTGAAACAGGACTGGTCGACCCCACACAATTCGATCCATCCTCGAAATATCACGACCCTGCATCGAAACCGGAGGCACCACGCTGGGACTGCGTGCGATTGGCCTATCGAGGCAAATTTCGGGACCTCTTAAGTCTTGAGGACTTGCGTCAGTCTTATCAACCGGAAGAACTGGCCGTCGTTCGACGTGGCAATCGACTGTCCATTCTTCCTGTGGATGACCGAATCGCCCAGGATCTCCTCAAGCGACTTGGCTCAATTCAGTGAAGCGCGGGAGCGTCGCCTCACAGAACGCCTCCCTCTCACAACCATCATTCCCAGAGCCTGGATCGGGTTCAGCCAAGCTCCCTGGCGGTGCGTGGGCCTAACAGCTCTCATGCTGATCACGGTCACGGGCCTGAGTTTGATCTCAAGGGATCTTCAACAGGGGGAAGGCTGGTGGCAGTCAACCATCAGCGATGTGCTCTTTGTTGCAACCATTCCCACGACTCTTCTACCGCTCGTGGCCTTGCTGCATCTCGCCGATCAGCTCCTCCCTGCCATCCAAACCGCGCACCCGATCGATGCTGCACAGGAACGTCCACGACTGCGATGGATCTTCAGACAAACAGCTGCGCTCGTGCTCCTGGAAGGGATCATCCTGATTGGAGGCTTGCAGACGATCAGGGTCATCGGAGCACTCATTGCCAGGCAGAGCGGTGTGTTCTCGGCTTTGATTTTGATCGCGGGAGGCCTTGCACTGATCCTCTGGACCCTCAGCCAGACCCTGGCCCTGCCGCTTTTAGTCCATCACGGGCATCGTCCACTTGCAGCGATGGAGCACAGTCGCCGACTGGTTCAAACCAATCGCTTGAAAGTTCTCGCTCTACTTGGCCTGCTGATCGGCATCAACCTGATTGGCCTGATGGGGGCTTTCATCGGCCTGCTGTTGAGCATTCCATTCAGCGCCTTGATGCTGATGGCAAGTTGCCGGACTCAAACGCCCTGGGTCAAAGATTCTCGGCGGAACATATTGCCCACATAAAGGCGGGTGATGTCTCTGGACTCCACTCCGTGCTGAATCAGGAATCCGGCCAGAGCAGCCTGAACGAGGCGGTACTGATCCCAGTTTGGACAGCGCTCGATAAACGCAACCATGGCTTGTTGCAGGGGCTGAGGAAGCTCGGAATGAAAGCTCACTGTTGATTCACTCGAAGCAGTGGGCTCTTGCTCAACGGCAGACGTTGCAGTGACAGCCTGTGAGGCCTTCTGTAGCTGGTCTGATGCTGATGCCTGAGCCCGCTGAAACTGATCGGCCAACTGCATGCATACGTTTCGGATGACAACCAGTTCTCCACAGATACCGGCCTGAGTCAAGCAGCCGCTCCAGAAAGATTCTCATCAACTCTCACAATGAGACCTCAGCCGCCAGAGCCTTTTCCAGCAAGCGATCTTCCCCCCTACTCGCGAAAGAGTCTCCGGCGTGATTCGTCAACCAAAACCGACCTCCTGAATGAGGTTTTCCACAGAAGTCGGCCATACCAGCCAAATCACTCCGAAGCCTGTGGAAAACCTCCATTGAATCGTGGGGAATGTCAGGGGAAAATCAATGAAGAGCGATTCATTAGCTGCTCTGATCATTACTGCTGTCCCACAGCGTTCTCATCGCCTCGGCGATGGCCTGCGCAGCGGGGTCAGGCCAGCAAACCTCCAGGCCGCGAGCCTGCTCGCCATCGCCACTGCAGATGCCTCGCAGCGACCACCGCGAACGATCACCTTCAAGGCAAGCCCACCAACTGCCACGTTCCAGCTCAACGGTGATGGATTCCTCTGCCATGAGCTGATCGCAAATGCAGCGATGTTGATCTGTCAGCTCAGCAATCAGTAAAGCCAGCTCGCGGGCTTCACTTTCCTTGAGTTCGAAAGCCCAGTGTTCTCCTCCAATCAGAACGGAGAACAGAGGGCGGGACGGATCCCTGGACAATCTCCAGCCAGGCCCCTCCTGTTGAATCATCCAGGAAGCAAATCAGGCTGGTCCTGTTCGTCGCTCAGTTCAACGATCGCGCGCTGGACAGGCTTCACGCTGGACTCTTCAAGCAGGCCATCGAAATCGTCGAAGCGACGCTGCTTGGCACGGAAAGCAATGCGCACAGTCGTCAGATAACGATTGCTGGACTGACGGATCAAGCTTTCACCTCGCTTAGCGAGATCTTGATGATCGACTCCGGCAGAGAGCATGCCAACAACCCATTAATCCCTAATTCTAAGTGAGCAGATCACTGTGGAAAGGAACATGCATGGGATAGCTGCGTTGCGGACGCCCAGGAACCCTCAAAACGATCTGACGACCAAGCCCCATCGCCACCAGCGGTCTGCGCAAATGACTGAGCAGTGCACTGACCTCCTCAAGGTGCTGTGCATCCACACACTCAATGCGGATACTGCCCCAACTGCGCGACATCCTGCAGTCCCGAAGCGGTTCCAGCTCTGATTCGATCTGCGGATCTTCCCGATAAAAGGAAAATACCAACCGTATTAAGCGATCCATCGTTGCTCCCCGTAGCCTCGACCTGTCTCCAACCTGCCCATAGCGGTGGTTCAACCCCTCGCTGCCGAACAAAACCTTCATCTTTCCGGCGCGTCTTACAACGTCGGCACCCTGGCGATCGACCTTGGAAGCACCACCACGGTGGTGGCATTTCAGTCTGCTGAGCGATCTGAAGTGGATCTGCTCGATCTGCCTCCGATCACCCGAGAGACGGGAGCGATTCCATCGCTGATCTGGGCGGAGGATGCGACCTCAGGTTCCGCTCTAGTGGGGCTTGAAGTGCTGGACAACGGCTTACACGAATGCGATGCCCCTCAGCTGCATCGCGACTTCAAGCGTTGGATTGGCATGACTTCCGATCCGCAGACTGCCGAAAGGCGGCTCAGCCCTGAGCAGGCCGGTGCGCGGCTTCTGACTGAAATCTGGAAGCGGCTACCCCCTGAACTCAGGATCCAGCGACTCGTGCTGACAGCCCCAGTGGATCAGGGCTCCGGATATCGAGACTGGCTTCTCAGAGCCTGCGAACCGATGCAGGTGGCAGAGATCGCTCTGGTTGACGAGCCAACAGCAGCTGCACTGGGGGCTGGCCTGGAAGCAGGATCCAAGCTTTTAGTGGTCGACCTTGGCGGCGGAACTTTGGATCTGTCCTTAGTGGCACTCGAAGGCGGCGAGGGTCGTGCGGCACCCGTAGCCCAGCTGCTTCGCTTCCGCGGCCAAGACCTCACCAACAGCCGTCAAACGCTGCGTCAGGCCAAGGTTCTTGGGAAAGCCGGGATCAACTTGGGTGGCAGGGATCTTGATCGCTGGATTCTCGATGAGCTCTGTCCCGGGGGCCTACCGGAAGAAGGGAATGGGCTGATGGCTCTGCTGAATGCGGCGGAACGCCTGAAATGTCGCCTCAGCGATCCCAATATCCCGAATCGGGAGAGCCTCACGGAAACAGCCAATGGCCTGGATGTCGGCGCACCGAGCACCCTGTCGATGGATCGACACAAGTTCAGTCGACTGCTACAAGAGCGCGGGCTATTTGATGCCCTTGAAGGACTGCTCAGCAAGACCTTGCGCGATGCGGAACTCAACGGCTGTCCAGCCGAAAAGCTTGATGCTGTGGTGATGGTCGGAGGAGGAGCCCACCTACCGCAGCTGCGCGATTGGCTCTCCGAGAAGCTTTCTCCCACACCACTGCTCACACCTCCGCCGATGGAGGCAGTGGCTTGCGGCGCCTTGAGCCTCACTCCTGGAGTTCGCATGCAAGACCTTCTGCAACGTGGAATCTCACTGCGCTGCTGGAACCAGCGCAGCAACTCCCATCACTGGCATCCCCTCTTTTTGCCGGGTCAGCCCTGGCCCTCTAGCAAGCCACTGGAACTGATTTTGAGCGCCAGTGGGCCAAACCAGCAGTCGCTCGAGCTGGTGCTTGGAGAGTCCAGGGGGGAGACGAGACATGAAGTGGTGATGGTCAATGGCCTGCCCCGTGTCATTGAAAAAAACGATGGATGGGATGACGTGACAAGGCGGCCAGATACCGCCTGTGAGCTCCCCTTAGACCCTCCTGGACAACCTGGGGAAGACTGCTTGAAACTGCGTTTCCATCTCAATGATCAGGCGGAACTGATCCTGGAGGGAGAGGATCTGCGGACTGGCGAAAGCCTTGAACCCAGACCACTGGGGGCCGTGCGGTGATCGCGCCGTCCACAAGGACGTGTGTGTTAGCGGCAACATCCATAGAAAGAGAAGCGTCTTGCCCTAACCATCCGTGGCGCTGCGTCGCCATCTCCCGAGTTTTTGGTTGATCGCCACACTGGGTGGTGTCATATCCCTCTGTGGTTACGCGTACTGGTGGGAACAGCAGTTGCCGAGTCGCCTACGTGAAGCCTCTTCACAGGGAGATCTTGAGGCATGTCTGCGATATAGCGAACAGCTGGCAGCACTGCGGTGGCTCGACCGAGAAGCACCCAGTGAACAGGCCGTCTGCCGGCGTCGCCAGGCTGAGCTGAGCTGGCAGGCGGGCGACAGCAG
Organism: Synechococcus sp. BIOS-U3-1; assembly: GCF_014279975.1. Taxonomy (NCBI): domain Bacteria; kingdom Bacillati; phylum Cyanobacteriota; class Cyanophyceae; order Synechococcales; family Synechococcaceae; genus Synechococcus; species Synechococcus sp. BIOS-U3-1. The sequence goes on from NZ_CP047936.1 coordinate 2,114,395, forward strand.
CCAAGCAATCAACCTGCAGGCACAGCTCGTGAATTCGAATGTGGGCAGTGCAGAGCAGAAACGCAGTGACCGCTCGAGATTGCTCAGTTGGCGCCAGACACTGCGCGAGCGGGCACTAGATCAGTTCCGAGCGGGAGATCTCGAACAGGCGCTCACCACCCTCAGGCCCCTTGAACAAAAAGGCCAAAGACCAGGAACACAACTCAGCGACAGCCTGCGCGAGACCTGGAACCGAAACAAGGTCGATCACGAACGACTGAAAGACAAAGTGCATCGACAGCAATGGTGGGAAGCACTGAGCGTTCTCAATCAACTGGACCACCCATGGTGGCAAACCCATGCCCTACCTCTGCGCAGACAGGTGGAGGAAGCCATTCAGAATCTGCGTGATCGGCAAGAGCACCACAGTCATGGCGCCTTACCCGCTCACACCGTCGATCCTGAACGTCTCAATACAGCGGTGGAAGAGCGACTATCCAGCGGCATGGATCCATGGAGTGCCTTTGTCGCCGGATGTGCTGATCTGGGTGGCGTTCTGGTCGAGGAAGGACCCGAGAGTCTCTGCAAAGCAAAGAATCGGTGAAACCGACGACGGGGAGGAGATTCAGTTCCCCTCCTGATCACTCCTCAGAAAGACGCCTTCTTCACCATCCACATCCAGCAGCCTGAGCTCGATGGTTTCGGTCCGCCGCGTGGGCACAGATCGACCACAGAAATCAGGCTGAATCGGCAGTTCTCGATGACCGCGATCCACCATCACCAACAGCATCACCCTGCGAGGCCGACCCCAGGCCTGAATCGCTTCCAGAGCAGCACGCACGGTGCGGCCTGTGAAAATCACATCATCAACCAACAGCACATCACGTCCTTCGACACTCACCGGCAGCTCGGTCGCCTGCACAGGCCTCATCGCCACACGCTCGAGATCATCGCGATGGAAGGTCGGATCTAGCGTGCCCTGAGCGATCGTCTGGCCGCTCTGCTCTTGGAGAAAGCGCGCCAACACTGCTGACAAATGAACTCCACGAGTGGGTATTCCCAGCAGGAGTAACTCCTTCACCTCTCCAACACATTCAAGAACCTGAGAAGCCAGACGCGACAGTGTTCTGCCGACGTCCTCGGCGGAAAGGATCTCGATCCGATCACTGTTCCCAGACGTCACCATGACCGATGCAGTGGGGTAGGTGAGTGTATGTCGGATATCACCTGCAGATCCGCAAAAGCTGACCATCGTCAGCGCAGGAGTTCACTACGGGAGGGATCCGGGGGTAACTTGTGAATCTAGAGAAGGCCTTAAGAAGGGATAGAGCTGAGTGAACGTTGCCGATCGCCATTCAGGACGACCAAACAGGGAGCCAGCCATTGCTCCCGTTGTTCTGGCGATCCTGGATGGGTGGGGCGAGCGTTCCGACACCGAGTACAACGCCATCCGAGCCGCAGACACTCCCGTCATGGATGCGCTGCGTCACGCCTATCCGCAGACACTGATCCAGGCGAGCGGCTCCCATGTGGGATTGCCTGATGGACAAATGGGTAATTCTGAGGTCGGGCATCTCACCATTGGGGCGGGCAGGATCATCCGCCAGGAACTCGTGCGCATCGGCGACACGGTGCGCGACAACAAGTTGAGAGCCATCCCGAAACTGGGTGAGTTAGCCGAACGTCTGCGTGCAAGCAACGGCACGCTTCACCTGCTGGGCCTCTGCTCGGACGGTGGAGTGCACAGCCATGTAGATCACCTCTGCGGACTGCTGCACTGGGCCGCCGACGAAGGCCTAAAACATGTTGCGATCCACGCGATCACCGACGGACGTGACACACCCACCCAGAGTGCGCCGACCTATCTGAAGCAAGTTGAAGCTGCCATCGAGGCCAGTGGTTTAGGTGAAGTCGCCAGCCTGTGTGGCCGGTACTGGGCCATGGACCGCGACCGGCGCTGGGAGCGCACGACCCGCGCCCATGAACTGCTCACCTCCCCTGAGGTTGCGGTGAGTCAGTTGTCAGCAGCTGAAGCACTGCAAGCGAGTTACGACAGTGGCATTACCGATGAATTCGTGGAACCCACGCGTCTGCGAGCGACCCATCTGAACGATGGCGATGCGTTGCTGATGTTCAACTTCCGACCTGACAGGGCTCGCCAGATCATTCAGTGCCTAGCCAGAGCAGATTTCTCTGATTTCGAGCGAGCCCATCAGCCTCAGCTGGATGTGGTCACGTTCACGCAGTATGAGGCTGGCCTCCCCGTGGAGGTTGCATTCCCGCCCGAGTCACTCGATGACCTGCTGGGTCAGGTGGTCGCAGCTCGCGGACTGCGTCAGTACAGAACAGCGGAGACCGAAAAATACCCCCATGTCACCTATTTCATGAATGGTGGTGTTGAGCAACCGCTTGAAGGAGAAGACCGTCATCTGGTGCCCTCGCCCCGTGTGGCCACCTATGACCAGGCCCCGGCCATGAACGCCGAAACCCTCACCGTGAGCTGCATCGAAGCCATCCAGAAGGGCATCTATTCCCTGGTGGTGATCAACTACGCCAATCCAGACATGGTGGGGCACACCGGCGTCATGGAAGCCGCAACTGAGGCAATCCAGACGGTTGACCATTGTGTCGGACGACTGCTGAATGCAGTGGGACGCATGGGAGGCACGATGATCATCACTGCAGACCATGGCAACGCCGAGCGGATGCAAGGCGACGATGGCCAAGCCTGGACGGCCCACACCACCAATCCTGTTCCATTAATTCTCATCGAGGGAGAACGCCGCAAGCTGCATGGCATGGGCAATGCGATCCGTCTTCGAGACAACGGAGGTCTGGCTGACATCGCACCCACTCTTCTGCAGCTGCTAGACATCGAGAAACCCGAGGCCATGACTGGCAGCACCCTGATCGAACCGATCGAGACACCAGTGCCCTCGACCGCTCGCCTGCCACAACCGGTCTGATCGGCTCGGACATAAGATCAGCCCATGATTACTACCGTTCTCTCCTGGATCTGGATCGGCAGCGGCCTTTTATTGATCCTATTTGTGCTTCTGCATAGCCCCAAGGGTGATGGCATGGGGGGACTGGCAGCTAGTGGCAGTACATCGTTTACAAGCTCTAGCAGCGCAGAGGCGACCCTCAACCGCATCACCTGGATCACGCTGGCCATCTTTTTAACGCTGGCAGTGATTCTCAGCGCTGGTTGGCTGAGTTAAATCTCACACCCCACAAATCTTGCAAAAGCCTGGGCCCAAGGGTCCAGGCTTTGTTCTTTCAACAACTCGGAAATTAATGAAATTGAGGTGAACCAACTCGCTCGGCGTAAGCCTCCTCACCATGTTCAGAAACATCGACCCCCAGATCTTCAGCGTCGTTTGGCACACGAAATGGCAAACCACAGCCACGCAAGATTCCAGCAATGACAAGAGTGCCAAGCGCAGCTAATCCGTAAGCGACGAGAACAACCTGAAACTGATCAGCGATCAAGCCAACCCTGCCCTTCTCAGCAAAAACCTGCGCTGCGGGGTGAGTGGCGATCAACTCAGTGCTAGCGAAGACACCGGTCAGAATCGCGCCGACCGTACCGCCCACGCCATGGACGGCAAAAGTGTCAAGCGAATCATCAAAACGGAGCGACACCTTGACCTGCACGGAGAGATAACAAATCAAGGCTGTGATCGCTCCAATCGCCATACCAGCCCCTGGCCTCACAAAACCAGCAGCTGGGGTAATGCCAACCAAACCAGCCACCGCGCCGGTTGCCATGCCCACGGCCGTTGGCTTGCCATCTCTCCAGGTTTCAATCAATGCCCAAGCAACCAAGCCTGTTGCGGCAGAAATATGCGTGGTCGTGAAGGGGAGCTCAGCACCACTGACACTCAGCTGACTACCACCATTGAAGCCAAACCAACCGAACCAGAGCAGACCTGTGCCAAGCAAGATCTGAGTCACATCATGTGGGGGGCGCACCGCATTGGGCCACTGCTTGCGCCACCCAACAAGGCCAGCAAGCACGAGAGCAGAAACACCAGAGCTGATGTGCACCACCGTGCCACCAGCGAAATCAAGGTCTTTGCCAAGGCAACCACCTCCCCAGACCATATGAGCGAGAGGGGCATAAACCACCAACAGCCACACAGGGGTGAACACGCACCAGAATCGAAAACTGATCCTTTCCACCAAGGCTCCTGAAATCAGAGCCGGAGTGATGATTGCGAACATGCCCTGAAAGAGAGCGAAGCTGAGGCCTGGTATCGCCAGACCATCCCAAATATCGGGAATGTTCTCCAACATGGCGTAGGAGAAAGGATTGCCAATGACGGCATTCAGAGCTCCACCGTTGGAAAAGGCAAGACTGAATCCAAAGCTGACCCACACGAGCGTGGCAATGCCCATCATCACGAAGCTCATCGCCATCGTGTTGAGCACGTTGCGAGCCTGAACGAATCCTCCGTAGAAAAACGCCAGTCCAGGGGTCATCAACAGCACAAGTGCCGCCGAAGTGAGAATCAGGGTGTTGTCAGCTGCTGAAAGGGCAGCATCTTCCGCATAAGCAGGAAGAAGGGCAGAGCTCAGCAGTTGAAACGCTGGGACCACCAGCAGGGCGATCAGGAATCGCCTCAGACGGGGCTTAAACACGTACTTTCTGTAACCCTCGATACGATTTCAGAACGCCTGCACCAAAAACTGTTCACTACGAACATTCGACGGAGCTGGCTGGCATCCAGAACACAGCGCTGGACGTAAGAGCCCCGAGCCCTCACTCTCCCTGTCCTGAGTCACTTGAACGCTCAGTTTCTCAACGCCTGAGGAGGGCCAATGCCCAAACCAATGGATCAGCATGATGATGACGTCAAGAACCTGCTGAAACTCCCTCCTGAATTCCAATCCTGAGCCGAACAAAAAAAGCCCCGCAAACGCGGGGCTTAATTGACCGCCGAGGCGGTTTTGCTTGAGGGGCTGAGACTCAGTAGTCGAAGTCACCACCACCCATGCCACCACCGGCTGGTGCGGCATCCTTTTTCTCGGGCATATCGGCAACGATGCATTCTGTGGTCAGCACCATGCCAGCAATTGAAGCGGCGTTCTGAAGACCAGAACGTGTCACTTTGGCGGGATCAACAATGCCTGCAGCCAGCATGTCGACGTAGTCACCATTAGCAGCGTTGTAGCCGTCATTGAAGGACTTGGCCTTCACATTTTCAGCCACAACAGCCCCGTTGACACCTGCGTTCTCCGCGATGCGCATCAGCGGTGCAGTCAGAGCGGCAGCCACAATGTTAGCTCCGATCAGCTCTTCACCTTGGAGGCTGGTCGAGGCCCACTGCTCGAGGGTAGGAGCCAGGTGAGCCAGCGTGGTGCCGCCACCAGGAACGATGCCCTCTTCAACAGCAGCCTTAGTCGCGTTGATGGCATCCTCAAGACGAAGCTTCTTGTCCTTCATCTCGGTTTCAGTAGCAGCACCCACTTTCACCACGGCAACGCCACCGGCGAGCTTGGCAAGTCGCTCCTGAAGCTTTTCCTTGTCGTAGGTGGACTCGGTTTCGTCCATCTGCTTACGGATCTGCTCACAGCGTGCTTTCACGGCACCGTCGTTGCCTTCAGCCACGACGGTGGTGGAATCCTTATTGATGGTCACGCGACGAGCCGTGCCCAGCATCTCGATCTTGGCGTTCTCAAGCTTCAGACCAGCGTCTTCCGTGATCAGCTGACCATTAGTCAGCACAGCCATGTCTTCCAACATGGCTTTACGGCGATCACCGAAACCAGGGGCCTTAACGGCAGCCACATTCAGAACACCACGCAGACGATTGACAACGAGGGTGGCAAGGGCTTCTTTCTCAATGTCCTCAGCGATGATCAGCAGAGGCTTGCCGGTGCGGGCAATTTGCTCGAGCACTGGCACAAGATCCTGCACAAGGCCGATCTTTTTATCGGTGAGCAAAATGTAAGGCTCGTCGAGGACGGCCTCCATGCGTTCCGTATCAGTGGCGAAATAGGGAGAGATATACCCCTTGTCAAAACGCATACCCTCGGTGACCTCCAGCTCGGTGGTCATCGACTTGCCTTCCTCCAAGGAAATCACGCCTTCCTTACCAACTTTGTCCATGGCATCGGCGATCATCCGACCCACTTCCTCGTCGTTACCAGCAGAGATAGTTCCCACCTGAGCGATGGCGTTGCTGTCAGCGATTGGCTTGGCGTTTTCCTTGATCTTTTCGACCAGAAAATCGGACGCTTTGTCGATGCCTTTCTTCAGAGTGATGGCATTGGCACCAGCGGCAACGTTGCGCAGGCCGGCCTTGACCATGGCATGAGCCAAAACAGTCGCAGTCGTCGTGCCGTCACCAGCTGCGTCATTGGTTTTGGATGCGGCCTGACGAATCAGAGCAACCCCTGTGTTCTCAATATGGTCCTCGAGTTCGATTTCTTTGGCGATCGTGACGCCGTCATTGATGATCTGAGGAGCACCAAATTTCTTTTCGAGTACAACATTGCGACCCTTGGGGCCGAGAGTCACCGCAACGGACTCGGCCAGGATGTCGATGCCCTTTTCAAGAGCGCGTCGTGCGTTCTCGTTGTAAATGATGCGCTTGGCCATGGGGGCAAAAATTGATAGGAGAAATAGATGGGTGACTACCGACCTGTCTTAGGCACGGTGCAGTCAGAAGCTGGTCAGTTGACGATGGCGAGGATGTCCTTCTCGGAAAGGAGCACAAACTCATCGCTTCCGAGCTTGATATCGGTGCCTGCATACTTGCTGTACAGGACCTTGTCACCAACGCCGACTTCAGGAGATTGGCGTGAACCGTCGTCGTTGTGCTTGCCAGGGCCAACCTGAACAACTTCGCCCACCTGAGGCTTTTCCTTGGCGGTGTCGGGAAGCAGGATGCCACCGGAGGTTTTCTCCTCGGATTCTGAGACCTTGACGAAAACGCGATCGCCGAGGGGTTTAACAGTGGAGACGCTGAGAGAAACAGCTGCCATGGGTTCTTGCAGGAGCAGGGACAGTGCGCCGAAGCGCCGTTGCGACTCGAGCTGGCACTCAAGGTCGTCGAGTGCCAACCTATGACCGGGTTCTGCACTTCGGCCACAGGGCAAGCGTGCGGGTGACCGAACCACTCGCCCGTCCCTCGCGACGGTGGTATCGTTGCCCCGCTCAGTAGCGGATTGCTTTAGTCGCTTCCCTCTAACACCCCCTTACTTATGGCCGCTGCTGCTCCCGCCTCCGCCGGTACCAAGGGCGTTGTCCGCCAGGTGATTGGCCCGGTTCTGGACGTGGAATTCCCCGCCGGCAAGCTGCCCAAAATTCTCAACGCTCTCCGCATTGAAGGCACCAACACCGCCGGGCAGGCGGTCGCCCTCACCGCTGAAGTTCAACAGCTGTTGGGCGATCACCGAGTTCGCGCCGTCGCAATGAGTGCCACTGACGGCCTTGTCCGTGGCATGCAAGCCCTCGACACCGGTGCGCCGATCTCAGTGCCCGTTGGCGAAGGAACTCTTGGTCGCATCTTCAATGTGCTCGGCGAGCCTGTCGATGAACAGGGACCCGTCAAATCCGATGCGACAGCCCCGATCCACCGTTCAGCACCCAAGCTGACTGAATTGGAAACAAAGCCGAAAGTCTTTGAGACCGGCATCAAAGTGATCGACCTCCTGGCTCCCTATCGCCAAGGCGGGAAAGTCGGTCTGTTCGGTGGTGCCGGTGTTGGCAAGACCGTGCTGATCCAGGAGTTGATCAACAACATCGCTAAGGAACACGGCGGAGTTTCCGTGTTCGGTGGTGTGGGCGAACGCACCCGTGAGGGCAACGACCTCTACGAGGAATTCAAAGATTCAGGCGTGATCAACGCTGATGACCTATCCAAGTCAAAGGTGGCTCTCTGCTACGGCCAGATGAACGAGCCCCCCGGTGCTCGCATGCGGGTTGGCCTCTCAGCACTCACGATGGCCGAGCACTTTCGTGACGTGAACAAGCAGGACGTGCTGCTGTTCATCGACAACATTTTCCGTTTCGTTCAGGCAGGCTCAGAGGTGTCCGCGCTTCTCGGACGTATGCCATCAGCTGTGGGTTACCAGCCGACCCTCGGAACTGATGTGGGTGAACTTCAAGAGCGGATCACCTCCACTCTCGAAGGATCCATCACTTCGATTCAGGCTGTCTATGTCCCTGCTGATGACCTGACTGACCCGGCTCCCGCGACGACCTTTGCTCACCTCGATGCCACGACGGTTCTTAACCGAGGACTCGCATCCAAGGGAATTTACCCAGCAGTAGATCCTCTCGACTCCACCAGCACCATGCTTCAGCCGGCTGTTGTGGGTGACGAGCACTACCGCACAGCTCGCACTGTTCAGTCCACACTTCAGCGTTACAAGGAACTTCAAGACATCATCGCGATTCTCGGTCTCGACGAACTCTCCGAAGACGATCGTCGCACCGTTGACCGTGCCCGCAAGATCGAGAAGTTCCTCTCTCAGCCTTTCTTCGTGGCTGAGATCTTCACCGGCATGTCTGGCAAATACGTCAAGCTTGAAGAAACCATCAGTGGTTTCAACCAGATTCTTGCTGGAGAACTGGATCACCTCCCCGAACAGGCCTTCTACCTCGTTGGCAACATCGACGAAGTCAAGGCAAAGGCCGCGAAGATGGCCGAAGAAGCCAAGTGATGGCATCAGGGGCATGACATTCATGCTCCTGTCCCTTTGACTTTGCTCCCACGCTTTTAACCCAAACACTCCATATCCATGTCTCTTACCCTCCGCGTGCTGGCACCAGACCAGAGCGTGTTCGATGGCTCTGCTGATGAGGTGATCCTCCCGAGCACTACTGGACAGCTGGGCATTCTTCCCGGCCACGTTTCACTTCTGGCAGCACTCGATGTCGGAGTCTTACGCGTCCGCGCGGATGGAGACTGGAAATCCATCGCATTGATGGGTGGGTTCGCCGAAGTGGAGGCCGATGACGTCACCGTATTGGTGAACTCCGCTGAGCTGGGAAGCTCCATTGATGGCAGTTCTGCTGAAAGCGAACTACAGGCTGCACGCAACGCCGTCAGCAAAATGGAAGGCCAGCCAACCTCACCAGAAAAAGTGAAAGCCCAACAGAACCTGAACAGAGCAAGAGCTCGTGCCCAGGCAGCCATCAATCAAGACTGATTATCAACGCACCGAAGAAAGCTTCACTGCCTACGGCAGGATCAAACCGATAAAACCAAACTTTTGATCTCTAGGATCCCTCTGATGATGTAATTCATATCTATGACGAACCAGATCAATCCAGTTCAAATTAACCATCGACTGAATCACAGCCTGAAGCTTCACACCTGCTGATTGACCCTTATTCCATTCAGGAATGCAGCCGGATCGAGAGCGATATTCTCTGGAGATCTAACTTCGAAATGCAGGTGAGGCCCTGTACTACGACCTGTATTACCCATCCGGGCGATCAGATCACCCCGACTAACATTGTCACCAACTTGAACAAGAATTTCATTGCAATGCGCATAACGCGTCTTGTACCCATCAGGGTGCTGAATTTCAATCATCAATCCATAAGCACCGAGGTAATCTGCGAACACCACCTCTCCACGCCGTGAGGCCTTAATCGCTGTTCCAAGGTGATTAGCAATATCAATGCCCGAATGATGCCGCGACCAACGTGGCCCAAAACCCGAAGTAAAAACGCCTGAAGTAGGCAGAGAATAGGCCTTCAGGGACAACTCATTGAGATAATCAGCGAACGATGCAAACGAACAGAGTTGAGCACGAGAAACGGATGCCTCATTAGAGCTCTCGATAGACCATGCAGCTGTTGGGAGCGAAACAGAATCAATCTCAGCAACAGCAGACGCCTGCAAACAATGCTGATCGAACAATGTGATTATGGATTGCTTGTTGGACAATGACTGGAAAGCCTGAAAAACATTGTTTTGACGCTGTCCAAGAAGGCTTCGCGTCTCAGATTTCTGAGTTTTGAACGGATCAAGGCCATTCAAAATATCTGGAGTCGATGTGGTTGCAACCGTCGCAGAAGAGAGTCCAAGAACAAACAGAGGCGCGAAAGAAATCAATCCATTAAAAATATTCCGTGAGATTGTAACAGATTATTGCGAACCTCAAGCGATCAAAATGCCTGAACTTGGCAATCAACCTCTGCCTCGAAGCATCAAGCAATCTTCGTGATGAATGAACGCATCAAGACCCACTCATCCAGACCCATCGTCAACCACCACCTTGCTCAAAGCTGCCAGAAAAGGAGGCACTGCACAGGAGCACACAACGAATCCAAACCTGCGTCGAGCAGACATTCCGAACAGGCCAATCATCGAGGCAAAAACTTCGAGAATTCCTCCTAGACGCGATTTCTAGACATAAAAAAGCAGGCAATGAGTCGCCTGCAAAGATCAACAAAATGCTGATTGATTCGTATCAAGCGGTACCGCAGAAAGTCACGTCGGGGAATTTGAGCTTGGCATCGTCCAAGCTCTTGCCCTTGCCCTCTTCCTGCCAGTAATTGATCACTTCAGTGGCTTTGTTCAACACCTCAACACGTTCGTTATCGGTAATCCAGGACTTACCTTCGAGCTCACCTTTGAGAGTCTCCCAAGCATCCTCACGAGGCCAGAAGAAGTAAGCCGTTAAAGGGCTAGGACCACCACCAACAATCTGATCAACGGCAAGCGCCACGTTGTCGGGCAACCAGAGAATCTTCAGGAGGAAGCGTCCTTCATCGGCTTTCGGTGTGTATCCAGAAGGCACACCGTCGGCATCAATCGTGGCTGATGCCAGTGCAGCACTACCACCACGCATCACCGGACGCCCTTCCTTCGGATCCTGCTGCTGCTCGGCTTCTGCGCTCTTAGGAGTCTCTGTGCTCTGAGAAGCCTGATCAGCGGCTGCTGCCTCGGTGGCGACCTCTTGGTCGACGGCAGCGCCTTCGGGAACCGTCATGGTGTCAGCGCTCAAGAATCAATGACAAAGAACTAACCTACCAGCCTTCAAAACCATTCCTCCTGAACCGGCACCCATCCACCAGCCAGCTTCTGTTGTTCGACATCGACGGAGTGATCCGTGATGTGTCAGGCAGTTATCGCAGAGCTCTCCAGGCAACCGTGGAGCACTACAGCGGTTGGCGACCGACGCCATCCCGCATCGACGCCCTCAAAGGCGAAGGACGCTGGAACAACGATTGGGACGCAAGTCTCGAGCTGCTGCGCCGGCATGGCACAGCCCTGCCGGTCAAGCAACACCTGATCGAGGTCTTCAGCACTTTTTATTTCGGCGGTGATCCCGAAGGTGATCCAGGTGCATGGACTGGGTACATCAGTGATGAACCCTTGCTCGTGCAACGGGACTTTTTTACGGCGCTGGATCAGAACGGTTGGCGTTGGGGGTTTGTGAGTGGCGCGGAACCTCCATCCGCACGGTTCGTGCTCCAACAGCGACTGGGGCTGGTCAATCCCCCTCTGATCGCCATGGGCGATGCCCCTGACAAGCCTGACCCCACAGGTCTTGTGCAACTCAGCGACAGCCTTTTGCACCATCGCAGTGGAGGTGTCGTCGCCTACCTGGGTGACACGGTTGCCGATATCCAGACTGTTCTCAACGCCAAGACCCAACGCCCCGATCGACAGTGGATCAGTCTCGCGGTGTCGCCACCGCATCTTCTGCCCGGCAGCAAGGAGCGAAGCGCCTATGAGCAGCAGCTGAGTGCAGCCGGTGCCGATCTAATCCTGTCCAGTACTGAAGCTGCCATCCAATGGTCGATAGGCAGCCAAGGGTCTAAGAGTCAGGGCCACTCAACAACCGTTCACTAACGAGGCTGAATCGCTTAACGCTCCATGTCTGCCACGGCTTTGAGAGCTCCGGCAGTAAGCACCTCGTGACCGCAAGAGACCTCTGCAAGGTCCCTAACCGCAACATCGTCCTCAATGCGGATACCGATGCCCTTCCAGCGCTCATCAATCGCAGGCTGTCCATCGGGAACCGCAAGACGGTCACTGACGTAAAGACCAGGTTCCACCGTCAGCACAATGCCGGGCTCCAGCTCCACATGATGCTCGCCAAGCCGATAAGCACCCACGTCATGAACATCCAAACCCAGCCAGTGACCGGTTCGGTGCATATACAAATGGCGATAGCTGCCCTGCTCAATCAGACCATCCACATCTCCTCTTAGAAGGCCCAGATCCACAAGACCCTCCACCAGAACGTGAACAGCCGTGTCATGAACGTCCTCGGCGGTATGACCAGGCTTGACTCGGCCAATCGCCGCTTCCTGTGCCGCCAGCACCAGAGAATAAAGCTCCCGCTGCTCCCCACTGAAACGACCGTTCACCGGGAACGTCCGCGTGATATCTCCGTTGTAGTAATCACGAAGTGAGCAACCAGCGTCGATCAGCAGCAGGTCTCCGTCTTGAAGCACGGCGCTGTTGTCGATGTAATGCAGCACACAGGCATTGTCTCCGCCGGCAACGATCGAGCCATAAGCGGCTCCACGGGCTCCTAATTCGAGGAAATGCTGCTCGATCAAAGCCTGAATCTGTCGCTCGCTCATCCCAGGGCGCACCGCAGCCCTGGCCAGCTCATGGGCCGAGGCTGAGATCCGCCCGGCTTCACGGAGACGTTCCAGTTCAGCGGGGTGCTTCCGCAGGCGCATTCGATGCAGCAGCGGACAGGGCGCAAGCAGCGCCAGTGCAGCACTGCCGGTGCGCGATGCCCGGTCCAGTTGCGCACCCCAAGAACGCAACACCAAAGGTTCAATTAATGGATGACTGCCAACGCGAAAAGCGATGCCCTCCGCACCATCCAGATACCTCGGCAGCAGAGCATCGAGCTCCACGCGGGGGTGGGAGAGATCGGCACCGAAACGCTCCACCGCACCCTCACAACCCCAGCGGCGACCGGTCCAAACCTCAGCAGCTGGCTCGCGGGGATTTACAAAGAGCACAAACCGCTCACCCTCAGGCCGATGTGGCAAAAACAGGGCAACGGCGTCGGGCTCATCAAACCCGGTCAGGTACCAGAAATCACTGTTTTGGCGGAAGGGCCACTCCGTATCCGCGTGGTGCGTCACCAAAGTTGCCGCTGGGATCACTGCAGCGGCCCCGCCCAGTTCAGCCATGAACCGCTCGCGGCGATCCGCAAACAGCTGAGCATCAAAAACAGGGGCGAGATCAGCCACGGCAGAGACAGAGCACCGGAGAAACGTCAGGATGGCAGTCAAAGCGCCCGCGCATGACCTCCGACCTGCTGATCCTTCTTTTGTTGGTGGTGGTGGTGCTGACCGGATCCGCCCTCTGTTCCGGAGTGGAAGCCGCGCTGCTCACCGTGAATCCGGTGCGAGTGCATGAACTTGCCGCTCGGCCGAAACCTGTTGCTGGAGCTCGCAGGCTCGCCCAACTGCGGCTGCGCCTGGGCCGAACTCTCTCGGTGCTGGCAATTACCAATAACGGCTTCAACATCTTCGGAAGCCTGATGCTGGGTGGCTACGCCTCCTGGGTGTTCACAGAACAAATGGACGCGGGGAATGGAGCGTTGGCCCTGTTCTCCGTCAGCCTCACAGTTCTGGTGATCCTGCTCGGGGAGATCCTGCCCAAGGCGATCGGCAGCCGCCTGGCATTGCCTGTCTCCCTGGCGAGCGCTCCGGTTCTGCACTGGCTCGGCGTGATCATGCGACCGCTGGTGCTGCTGCTGGAGAGACTGCTTCCTGCGATCACAGAGGAGAGTGAGATCAGCACCGATGAGGAAGAGATCCGGTCGCTGGCCAAACTCGGATCTCAGAAAGGTCAGATCGAGGCTGATGAAGCCGCCATGATCTCCAAGGTTTTCCTGCTCAACGACCTCACCGCACGTGATTTGATGACCCCGCGGGTGGCGGCTCCAACACTGGATGGGGCCTGCAACATCGAAAAGTTGCGTGTCGAACTGCTCGACAACGAAGCGCAGTGGTGGGTGGTCCTGGGGGATGCAGTCGACAAAGTGCTCGGCGTCGCTAACCGTGACCGTCTGCTGAGCGCCCTGGTGCGCAACAAAGGACACCTCACGCCAGCCGATCTCAGTGAACCGGCTGAGTTTGTTCCCGAAATGATCCGAGCCGACCGCCTGCTCACCGGCTTCCACCGCGACAAAAGCGGTGTGAGAGTCGTGGTGGATGAATTCGGTGGCTTTGTTGGTGTGATTGGCCCGGAAGCTGTTCTGGCCGTGCTGGCCGGCTGGTGGAGGAAAACCTCAGGAGAGGCAGCGCCATGAGTGCCATGAACGAGCGCTGTCGAGATCTGCTGCAAGGTTGGAGAGACAAGCTGGAACTGAATCAAAGAGAACAGAGACTTCTGTTCGGTGCACTGCAGCTTCTGGATTGCCAGCTGGATCGCCTAGAGCAAAACAGGCTTCGAATCTCGGTGTTCGGCCGGGTCGGCGTCGGCAAGTCCAGCCTGGTGAATGCTCTGATTGGCCAGCAGCTGATGGCCACTGATGTGGCCCACGGCTGCACACGTCAGCAACGGGCCGTGGCCTGGCCAAGACCTGTTCCAGGACTGCAGACAGTGGAACTGGTGGACACCCCTGGCATCGACGAGGTGGACGGTCCCGCTCGGGCACGACTCGCGGCCAGGGTTGCCCTGCATACCGATCTAGTGCTTCTTGTGCTGGATGCAGACATCACGCGAGTGGAACTGGAGGCCCTGGAGACACTGCAAACCATGGGCAAGCCGGTGCTGACGGTGCTGAACCGAAGCGACTGCTGGCCAGAGGATCAACTGCCGGATCTACTGCGCAGCATCCACAGCCGACTCCCCGCAGGACTGCCGGCTCCAATCGCGGTTTCAGCCGCACCGCGCCGAGCTGTTCAACTCAGCGATGGTCGAATCCGCAGCCGCGAACAACCGGCCGATGTGGAAGTACTAGCGATCGGGCTCAGTCGTCTGTTGGAACAACACGGCCAAAGCCTGCTGTTGCTCAACAGCCTTAGGCAGGCCACACGAATTCAGCAGCAGTTGGAGACGGGGAGATTGCAGCGTCGCCGGAAGGAAGCCCAGGGGCTGATCGGGCGCTATGCCGCACTCAAGGCCACCGGCGTCGCTGCCAACCCGCTGCTGCTTTTGGATCTAGCTGGGGGGTTCGCCTGTGATGCGGCCCTTGTGCGTCAGCTTTGCTCCCTGTATGGCCTTCCTCTTGGGGGACCAGCGGCCCGCAAATTGATCCGCCAGCTGACTGGACAAAACGCACTGCTGGGTGGAGCACAGCTTGGACTCCAAGTGGTTTTGGGCTCGTTGCGCCAGCTGCTGCTGCTGGCCGCACCCTTCAGCGCTGGCCTGACACTGGCCCCTGCCGCACCAGTGGCCCTGGCCCAGGCGGCACTCGCCGTTCATACAACGCGCCGCACCGGTCGAATGACGGCACGCTGGCTTCTGGAGGAACGGGGGCGGGGTCGCCGACTTCAGCCAGGGCCAGCCACTCTGATGCGGCGGCTCGCGCAATCGGATCACGGCATTGTTGAGCTGATGCAGGAGTGGCCGCAGCCGCAGACACGTCCACCGCTGCCCTCGTTGTTGCCCTGACCATGGCGAAAACAACCAGGGCTGAGATCGCACTGCTCGGGACCAGTGCCGACCCTCCGACCGTGGGGCATCAGGCGCTGCTGGAAGCGCTTCTAACCCAGTTTGACCGAGTTGCTACATGGGCTAGTGACAACCCGATGAAACGCCACGACGCAGAGCTTGAGCAGCGTTGTGACCTGCTGAAAACCCTCGTCGAATTCATCGCCAACCCCAGGCTGCAACTGGTCCAGGATCTGAGCAGCCCCTTTGCGGTCAACACACTGGAGCGGGCCATCGAACGTTGGCCTGACCATTGCCTTTGTTTTGTTGTGGGAAGCGATCTCGCCCAGCAGATCCCAGCCTGGAAAGAATCCAAGCGGTTGATGCAGCAATGCAATCTCGGCATCGTGCCCCGTGAAGGATGGCCCCTGGAACCGTGCACTCTGGAGACCCTTCGCCAGCTGGGAGCCTCTGCGCGGGTGCTGCCTCTAGGCATTCCCGCTGCTGCCAGTTCACAGGTGAAACAGAAGCAGAAACGTCAGCAGGTACCTGAATGCCTCTGGCCGCTACTGCTGAAGCACAATCTTTATGGATTTCATGCCCCCAACGCCTGAGTGCCGATGCGTGTTGCCCTGGCCCAGATCAATCCTGTTGTGGGCGACCTGCTGGGCAATGCCTCCCGCATTCTGAACGCCCTCGACAGCCTGATTGAAACCACCGGTTCCCAACCGGACCTATTAGTAACGCCCGAACTATCGCTCTGGGGTTACCCGCCAAGAGATCTGCTGTTCAGCCCCACGCACCTTCAACGGCAACGGGAGGCCCTCAACACTCTCAGCAATGGCCTAGCGGCCCGTCAGCTGGAGATCGCGCTTCTGGTTGGAGTCGCTGATCCAGCAGATGATGGCTTGCATCCTGCGCTGTTCAATGCCGTCACCCTCGTTCAAGTCGATGGCGATCGCGTTGTGGCCCGCAAGCAACTGCTGCCCAGTTACGACGTCTTTGATGAAACGCGTTATTTCAGGCCGAGTCTTGGAGCAGGTCTGATCACCCTGAGCAGTGGAGGCCGCGACTGGCGACTGGGGATCAGCATCTGCGAAGACCTGTGGGTGGACCGAGAGCTTCATGGTCGTCGTCTGGTGGGACCAGACCCTGTGGCCGATCTGATCCCCGCGCAGATCGATGCACTCATCAACTGCTCAGCCTCCCCCTTTGGCCGCCGAAAAGCTGAACTACGGCGGCAGCTGGCCGCACGTGCAGCGCAGCGCCTTGGCTGCCCTGTGGTTTACGTCAACCAGGTGGGAGGCAATGACGAACTGGTGTTCGACGGCGCCAGCTTCGTGATAGGCAACAGCTGCGAGAGACCGCTTCTGCAGCTTCCGGACTGCCGTGAAGCGATACAGATTTGGAATGCCGCAGACAGCGTCCCGCCGGCGAGCCACGGATCGGCCACAACTAAGGGGATCCAGATCGAGCCTCAGGAGATGGAAGCGCTGTTCCGCACTCTGGTGACTGGAGTGAAGGACTATGCCGGCAAATGTGGCTTCAAGAGAGTCCTGCTGGGTCTGAGCGGAGGGATCGACTCTGCGCTAGTGGCGGTGATCGCGGCCGCGGCCCTTGGATCCCATCAGGTGCAAACCCTGCTGATGCCGTCGCCGTGGAGTTCGGAAGGATCACTCAGGGATGCTCTCAACCTTGCAGAGCGACTGGGAATAACCCACACCATCGTTCCGATCGAAAACTTGATGGATAGTTTCCAGGCAACACTGACCCCGGCCCTCGAGAGCGTTCCCTCAGGAGTAACAGCCGAAAATCTGCAATCGCGCATCCGCGGCACTCTGCTGATGGCCATGGCCAATCAGCACGGACAGCTTCTGCTCACCACGGGTAATAAATCGGAGCTCGCGGTGGGCTACTGCACCCTCTACGGCGATATGAACGGCGGCCTGGCCGTGATCGGCGATCTCTACAAATCAACCGTATTTGCCTTGTGCCAGTGGATCGACAGCAGCGAGGCACGCTTGTGCCGCAAAGAACTAGCCCTCCCGGCCGAGGGAGAGCTGATCGGCAGGGCAATCCTCGAAAAACCTCCGAGTGCCGAACTACGTCCTGATCAGAAAGACAGTGACTCACTCCCGGATTACAGCCGGCTTGACCCACTGCTGATCGACATGATCGAACACCGCCTAAGTGGGGAGCAGCTAACGGCTGCTGGCCACGATCCTGCGGAGGTGCAACGGATCGAACGCCTGTTCCGGAGGGCTGAGTTCAAGCGCAGACAGGCAGCGCCGTTGTTGAAGGTGAGTGCCCAAGCGTTCGGCAGTGGCTGGCGGCTGCCGATCGCCGCCGTTTGAGCCACATTGAAGAGACGACTCCGTCCTCCATGGCCCATTCCGTTCTGACGGCCCCAATGGCCAGTATTGGTGTCCCTACTGAAATCAAGGCCGATGAGCAGCGTGTAGCGCTCACCCCTGACGCGGTCCGAGAACTGGTAACCCAAGGCCTTGAGGTGAGGATTCAAAACGGTGCCGGGGCCGGTGCAGGCATCAGTGACGACGCCTTCTCAGCGGCAGGAGCCAAGCTTGTGAACCGCGAGGAAGCCTGGGCCGCTCACCTAGTGGTGAAGGTGAAGGAGCCACAGCCGGAGGAGTTCAACCTTCTGCGAGACGACATGGTGCTGTTCACCTACCTACATCTGGCGGCTTACAGCCAGGTGGGAGAAGCCCTTCTGGATGCCGGCACAACAGGAGTGGCCTACGAAACGGTGCAAATGGAGAACGGAAGCCTGCCGTTGCTAGCCCCGATGAGCGAAATCGCAGGACGACTCGCAGCACAGGTGGGATCCAGACTTCTGGAACGTCCCAATGGCGGACGCGGAGTCTTGATTGGTGGTTGCACCGGCGTGCGTCCGGCCCGAGTCGTGGTGCTCGGAGCCGGCACGGTGGGCTGGAATGCGGCACGACTTGCTGCCGCGATGGATGCCGAGGTGCTGCTTCTGGATCGCTCCCCCGAGCGGTTGCGGAGCCTTGAAGCCGAACGTCGTGGGCGGCTAATCAGCATGGTGAGCAGTCGCGGACTGCTGGAGCGCCTGGTTCCAACCGCGGATCTACTGATTGGCGCCGTACTAACGCCCGGCAGCCGAGCACCGACGTTGGTGGATGAAGAGATGGTGAAACAGATGACGCCGGGATCTGCGATCGTCGACGTCGCCATAGACCAGGGGGGCTGTGTGGCCACAAGCCGTGAGACCACCCATACCGAACCAACGTTGTTCGTCCATGGCGTGCAGCACTACGCCGTTGGCAATATGCCTGGAGCGGTGCCCTTCACCTCCACTGAGGCCCTGGTGAGCGTGACATTGCCCTACATCCTTGGCATCGCAGGCCGAGGCCTCGAGGAGGCCGTCACCGAGCGTCCTGAGCTGCTTTCGGGGCTGAACACCGTCAAGGGAGCGGTCTGTCATCCAGGGGTCGCCAAAGCCCTGGGGGTTCCGCCGCGGCACCCGATGGCCTGCCTGCGCTGACTGCTTAATCCAACGGACAGATATAAAGCCATTCGCCTGTTGCTTGACCATCACGCCTGCGAAACAGCGAGTTTTCCCTCAACACCTGCCTTGCTCCACCGGCGCTGAAAAGGGCCTCAAAACACACGGTCCCTTCCAGATCATCAGAGCCACCGGCATGGGTAGCCAGCACTTTGAGGCCATGCCATCGGGTCTGCCGGCAACTAACACGCAGCTCACGCCGTCTCTCAGCAGATGTCCCAGCCGCATTTGGATGGGTGACGATCAAATATTCGACCTGCGCGAGCGCGTACGCGCTGTAGCGAGATCGCATCAATTGCTCCGCAGTCACCGCCCGCAGTCTTCCTGCGTGCAGAGGACCGCAGCACTGATCCAGCTTGAAACCGCTGCCACACGGACATGGCCCAGTTGGTGCCTTGGCAAAGCCCAATGCCATTAATTCAGGTCCCGCAAAGCAGGAAAAGGACGCACAAGAGAGGAACTGGCGATGCCCTCTCGCAAGGCGACCAACAAGCCGGCTGCTTCGGCATAAGAGGCGGCCTTCAGCACCTGATACCCCACGCCAAGGGACTCCGCACTCACCACCAACATGCCTGGGTTGCTGACGGTGATGACTGGAACATCCCGTTCCAGGCAAGCAAGCACAGCCTCCCCTCCCAGCGCACCATCCGGCACCACAACAGCGCCCAACTGGTCGGCAACGAGATCATCCGGCGCAATCGAACAGTCTGAGGAGAGATCCAGCAGATCTGGAGCCCGACTGAGCCCGACCAGCACACAGGCGAGAAATGTGTAGCCCAACTCCTCGCCGGCAGCGCGGGGGTCAAGGTCAACGTCAAGGGGCAAAGCATCTAGCGCTGGAGCATGGGCGCAGGGAATCTGCAAATGCCGGACCAGCAGATGACTGATCACGGCTTCCGCTCCAGCGAGAACATCCACGCCCCTGCCGTGGCGGTAAGCCGTCAACGCCTCACTGGTGTGATCATCAGGGAAACGCGCCACCACAGCAATGGCGGTTGACCCAGCGGCCTTAAGGCGTTCTGCCGCTCTAAGAAGAACATCTGGGCGATCCAAGGTGCCCCAACTGGTGCCGCTGTCCCCAGCCGCTAGGTGCACACCCAGAGGCTCATCGGTGCTGATCACCGCATTGATATCAAGGCCAAGACTGGCCCTGCAGCCCTCCGCGACCTGACGATGTCGCACCACCAGATCCGATTCAATGCCTGAATCCAGCAACAGCCCGATGCGCTGACTACGCCTGGGGCGCAGACCCCAATCAGCTGAGGCAAAACGATCGAGTGCATAACCCTCGACATAGTGAATGCGCGGATCCCGCCAGTACAGCGAGGCACCATTGACCACATTGGGATGGGTGATCAGACAACCGCTAGCCGCTGCCAGCAGACGTGCACTCGGTAGGGCATCACCAGCAAACCCACCGATCTCACAGCCGATGCCCGTCGGCACGACCATCAGCGTGGGCATCGGTGCCACTGACAGCGTCATGAGTGGATCAGCACGGCTTCGACCTCAAGCACAGCCCGAGATGTCTCAGGGGAACGATCGATGGAGGTAATGGCCCAGCGCAGAGGCTCACCCTCGCGACGCAGTTGATCAAGGACCCAAGAACGCAAGCCGTTCGCAGGGAGTAACTCGGGACTGATCAGCGACATCCTCCTGAACATGAGCTTCACAGAAAATGATTTAAAGCACAGACTTCTCATTTTCGCGGATAACCATGCAAAAAGCTTGTCAAAAATCAGAGTATTAAGCGCGCCATACAAAGCAATCACGATCGAACGTCGAACCAACCAACAACAACTCCTGGGAAAGAAGCAAAGACCAATTTTTTAGGCCATCATCACTACAATTAAGCTTCCAAGAAAACCAAGCCTTAGTACTTTAAAAACAACGATTAGCAGAAAACAAAAGCATCACCAGAAGACAATAGAGAGTGCGATTAAAGAATACAGAAGGCTCACAATATGCAGCGAATAGAGCGCTTTTGTCAAAACACGGTCTCCCTAGGCTTAGCCAACCCGGGCTAACAAGAGCACGCAAACCATCGCCATCAATCACGATTGGTACTGCCCAAACTGAGCCTGATAAAGCGCATCCTCCTGTCCTGCAGCCGCGATGAGATCAGAACGTGGAAACGAAACGCAGAGAAGAGCAAAGCCCTCGTTGCGAAGCTCCTCCTTGACACCCATCGCGTCAGGCTGATGGACATCACCTTCTTGAATACGTGCAGCGCAGGTGGTGCAAACTCCCGCGCGGCAGGAACTGGGCACTGGCACTCCAGCGGCCTCCGCAGCGGACAAAACGGTCTGATTATCTCGGCACTGAAAATGATGTTGCTGGCCATCAAGCTCAATGGTGATGGCATAAACAGCTGGAGTGGTGTCGCTCATCTGCCTTGGACTGCTCCCATTGAGGGCTTCTTGTCAGCGTAGAGGTCGCCCGAATTCATTTCAGGACCAGTCATCGCACCGGTCCAAAAAAAAGCCGGCTCATAGCCGGCTGACAAATACAAACTGGTTGGGGATTAGGCCAATCAGCACATCAAGCCATTGCAGCGGCGCCACCCACCACCTCAAGAATTTCCTGAGTAATGGCCGCCTGGCGAGCCTTGTTGTAATCAAGGGTGAGCGTCTTGGCCAGAGCCTTGGCGTTGTCGCTGGCATTGTTCATCGCCATCATTCGGCTTGCCAACTCAGAGGCCGCAGCTTCCTGAAGAGACCTCAGCAGCTGGTTCTGCAGATAAAGGGGCAGAAGGGCATTGAGCAGCTGGTCAGGGCTCTGCTCAAACACAATGTCAGAAGGCAACTGAGGCTGAGTATTGGTCGGACCTGCGCCCGACTCAACCCGGAGCTCTCCATCTTTGGTCGTGAGGCGGAAGATCTCGTCGTCAGCCTCTGCAATCCCTTGAGGATCAAGGGGAAGCAGAGTCTGGACAACAGGATTGCAACTCACCAGGTTAATGAACTTGGTGTAAATGATCTCCACACGATCGGTGCTCTCGGAAAGAAACTCCGCGAACACTTCATTAGCGATTGATCCTGCTTCGTCCGCTGTCGGAACCTGTTCAAGACCAGTGAAGGTGGCCTGGATGGGGTAGCTCCGATTCGTGAAATAACTGATGGCTTTCCGACCAATCAGAACTAGATCAACCTTGTATCCCTTGCCCTGAAGCTCAGCGAAACGCATCTCGGTGCGTTTGATGATGCTGGCGTTGTAGCCGCCACAGAGACCACGGTCACCGGTGACAGCAACAAGAGTGATGGCTTCAACATTGCGCTGCTCGAGCAGGGGAGCATCCGCATCCTCGAACCGCATGCGTGCTTGAAGGTTTTCAAGCAATCGTGCGAGCCGATCAGCAAATGGACGACTGCGCAGGACCTGTTCCTGCGCACGCCGCACTTTGGCCGCAGCCACGAGGCGCATGGCCTCGGTGATCTTGCGGGTGTTCTTGACAGATTTGATCCGATCTCGGATCTCCTTCAGATTTGCCATGTCTCAGGGCCTCAGTTGGCGGAAGCCAACATGGTGGAGGTGACTTCGGCAATGGCCTCCTTGAGCAAGGTTTCTGACTCAGGGCTGAGCACCTTCTCGTCCTGAACTTGCTTAATAAACTCAGGCTTGTTGCTCTTCAGGTACTCGCGAAGCTCCCGGGAGAATTGGACCACTTGATCCTCGGGGACATCGTCAATCAGACCCTTGACGCCGGCGTAAACAATGGCGACCTGCTCAGCCAGGATCAGCGGACTGAACTGAGGCTGCTTGAGAAGCTCACGCAACCGCTTGCCGCGGCCTAGCTGTTTCTGTGTTGCAGCGTCAAGATCGGAAGCGAACTGGGAGAACGCAGCCAGTTCGTCGAACTGAGCGAGCTCCAACTTCAGGGTGCCGGCGATTTTCTTGATGGCCTTGGTCTGGGCAGCACCACCAACCCTGCTCACTGAGATACCAACATTGATGGCAGGGCGCAGACCCGAATTGAAGAGATCGGAACTGAGGAACACCTGACCGTCGGTGATCGAAATCACGTTGGTGGGGATGTAGGCGGAGACATCACCTGCCTGGGTCTCAATGATCGGCAGAGCCGTCATAGAACCCTTGCCCATCGCATCGGACAACTTGGCAGCTCGCTCGAGCAAACGGCTGTGGCAATAAAACACATCGCCGGGATAAGCCTCACGACCGGGCGGACGACGGAGCAGCAGCGACATTTGACGATAAGCCTGGGCTTGCTTAGAGAGATCGTCGTAAATAACAAGGGTGGCCTTGCCCTTGTACATAAAGGCTTCAGCGATCGAAGCACCCGTGTAGGGAGCGAGATACTGCAACGCTGCAGGATCAGAGGCGTTAGCAGCAACGATCACCGTGTAATCCAGTGCGCCGCGCTCTCGCAGGACTTCCGTTACCTGGGCAACGTTTGCAGCTTTTTGACCGATGGCGACATACACACAAATCACGTCCTGATCGGCCTGATTCAGGATGGTGTCGATCGCGATAGCTGATTTACCGGTCTGACGGTCACCAATAATCAGCTCACGCTGGCCACGACCAATGGGAATCATGGCGTCGATCGCTGTAATTCCAGTCTGCATGGGTTCATGCACCGACTTGCGCTGAATGATGCCGGGAGCTGGAGACTCAATCAGACGGGTCTCATTGGTTGCGAGATCACCTTTGCCGTCGAGGGGAGCCCCCAGGGAATTAACGACTCGGCCCAACAGAGCGTCACCAACAGGGACGGATGCGATCTTGCCGGTCGCGCGGACGGTGCTGCCCTCCTGAATACCGAGGCCTTCACCCATCAGCACGGCGCCGACATTGTCATCTTCAAGATTGAGGGCAATGCCTTCAGTGCCATCTTCGAACTCAATGAGTTCGCCAGCCATCACTTCTTGAAGGCCATAAACGCGGGCGATACCATCACCCACCTGCAGGACAGAACCAACGTTGCTGACAGAAACAGACTTGTCGTAGTCCTCGATCTGCTGTTTGAGAATCGCGCTGATCTCGTCGGGACGGATGGAAACCATGGCTGGTAAACCCTTTGACGGGGAATAAGTGAAAAATCTGAAGGGTGAAGAAAAAAACGGTCAGCCCGCCTTAGCAAGCGAGAGACCGAGTCGCCTGACTTGGCCAGAAAGGCTAGCGTCGATGACCTGAGAGCCCACGTTGATGACGAATCCACCAATCAGGCTCGGATCGATGGTGAGATCAATTTCGACGGAGCCGCTGCCAACCATGGACTGAACCTTGGCGGTCAGCGATGCCTTCTGGGTATCAGTCAGGGCCTGAGCCGAGCGGACATGCGCAAGTGAGATCTTGCGGGATTCGCGGTAAAGCTCGAGATACCGACCCAGTACGGCATCAAAAGCAGTAAGGCGGTATCGATCGGCGAGCACCTTGAGCAGATTCAGCAATGAAGGTTGAATCTGCTGACTCAGAAGCTGCTCGAGAGCTTTCTTCTTGGCCAGTGGCTCAAGCACAGGAGAGGTCATGGCATCCCGCAGTGGCTCACTGCTGTCCCAGAGAGCAATGAGCTCTTTGCACTGGGCCGCCACATCCTCTGACTCATTGCGAGCATTAGTCACCTGCAACAACGCTTCGGCGTAAGGAGTGGCCAGGGTATTGAGAAGGGGCATCAGGCATCCTCCAGATTGTTGATGGAGGCGTCGATAAGACGGGCTTGGGCCGAAGCATCGAGACGTCCGGGCAGATCAGCCATCACTTTGTCGATGGCAGCCAGTGCAGCTTCGCGCCGTAGCTGCTCGGTAAGACGTGCACCTTCAGCGTTCAAATCAGCGAGGGCATCCTGCTTCAGTGCTGCCATCGCCTCGATAGTGCGTTGCTCACCATCGACTCGGATGGACTGAGCCCTGGCTTTGCCATCAGCGCGAATCCTCTCAGCTTTTTCTTTGGCAGAACCCAGATCAGCCTGCGCCTTGCTCAGTTCTGTGGTGGCAGTTTTGAGACGATCTTCAGCGTCGTTCAATTCCTTGAGAATCGACTCACGACGACGTTCAAGAATGCCGCCCAACAATCCCTTGAGGAAATAAACAAGCAACCCGATGACAATGACCAGATTGATCAGGTTTGTCTCAAGAGGATTGAGGTTGATCGCGAAACCACCCTCTGCAGCAAACAAAGTGACAAGAGACATCATGAAACGGCCAACAGACGTTGAATGATCGTTGCGCTGAACTCATCGACTTTGCCCATGAGCTGCGACTGAGCCTGTTCTCGCTGTGCCTCAATCTCACGGCGGGCTTTTTCCCTCGTACGAGTGGCATCGGCCTCTGTTGTCGCGATAGCTTCGCGATACAGATTGTCGACCTCCTGTTCAGCTTCGAGAATCGCGGCCTGAGCGGCCTGGCGAGCACCTCGTAGTTGTTCAGTGAGTTCAGCCTCAAGACGCTGGACTTGCTCAAGCTTCTGCTTGGCATCAGCAAGGCTTGTGGAGATGTATCCCTCACGATCTTCCACGACCTTGCCGACCGGACGGAAGAAGAGAGAATTAAGCAGGAAGGTCAGGAGAACCACCTGAACAGCCATTAAAGGCAGGGTGGCATCGAGGTCAAAAAGACCTCCCTCCGGCACCGCTGCTTCAGCAAGCAGAAGCCAGGTCATGGAAGAGGAGCGCTGAGGAAAAGCTGATGAAGAGAAGAAGAATCACGCCAGGGAGCTGCCATCACAAGAAGAAGCTCCCTGGAGATGATCAAGCGAATGGGTTGGCGAACAGAAGCACGAGAGCCACAACCAGGCCGTAGATCGTCAGCGACTCCATGAATGCCAGGGAAAGCAGCAGGGTGCCGCGGATCTTGCCTTCAGCCTCAGGCTGACGGGCAATACCTTCAACAGCACCTTGGGAAGCGCTGCCCTGACCAATACCAGGGCCGATAGCCGCCAGGCCAACAGCCAGGCCAGCAGCAACGACGGAAGCTGCGGAAGTGATGGAATCCATGTTGAGAGCGTTTTGAAGGGGGGGTGCGCAGTAGCGCTGAGCAAATGAAGTGGGGATTGGTTCCCCCTGCGCAGGGACACTCTCTGTTTCAAGAGAGCGGGCCCGAGTCATGAGCGTCGGACCTACGCGCAGAAGTGTTTAGCAGATCGCCTTGTCGGCGAACATTTATCACCTAGTGGTGTTCATGCAAACCTTCACCGATGTAGAAGGCAGCCAATGTTGCAAAAATCAGAGCCTGGATTGCACTGGTGAACAGTCCAAGCAGCATCACCGGGAGAGGAACAATTAAAGGAACCAGATAAACAAGCACTCCAACCGCAAGTTCATCTGCCAGGATGTTTCCGAAGAGACGGAATGACAGAGAAAGAGGTTTTGTAAACTCCTCAATGATCTTGAAGGGAAGCATGATCGGAGTTGGCTCTACATAGAGCTCAAAAAACCTCAGACCTTTTTTGCTTAAACCGGCATAGAAGTAAGCAAGGGAAACCAGCAGAGCCATCGCCACCGTGGTGTTGATGTCTGCTGTAGGTGCACCCAGCTCACCTTCAGGAAGTTCAAAGACTTTCCAAGGGATCAAAGCGCCACCCCAGTTGCTCACAAAAATGAACAAGAACAGGGTTCCAATGAAAGGAAGCCACTCTCGATAATATTTTTCTCCGATCTGATCTCGAGCGAGATCACGCAGATAATCCCAGAGAAATTCGAGCAGGTTCTGCACGCCCCTGGGGTCGCGATCCAACTTGCGCGTACCAACAAGGACGACAGCAAGGAGTGCGCCGATCAGAATCCAGGAACTCAGAAAAACCTGGCCGTGCAGATTGAGATTTCCGATCTGCCAATACAGATGGTTCCCAACCTCCAGTTCGGCGAAAGGCAGTGTGAAAGGCAGCAAAGCCATTGAATGCAGAAGGGGATGCGCGAGCTCAGCCGTCAATGACGGTCTGAAGAATCAAGGCGGGTTTATAGAGAAGGAAGCCGATGAAAGCAGGAAGGATTTCGAGCTGAGGGAACTTGGCCGCTCCAACAATGAGCAGCACAGGAACAACCAACTGAAAACGACCCACTTGACGGGAACCTCCGCCGAGCCGAGCCACGCTGCGGGCGAGCAGGCGCAGGTAGAGAACACCAGCGCAGGAACCCACCAACAGGCTGCGGGCAACCATGGCGTCGAAACCAACAAGTGCGACGAGAACCGCAACCAGTGAAACCGCCAAAGTTGCCAGCATCAGGCGTTGTTGAAGTCTGGCGTAGTCGGCCATTCCAGAATCAAACGCAACGGATGCCGCGGATGATTCGGTGGGGTCGTTAGCCAGCAAACAGTGCCTGAGGAAGCGCGCGGAATCTATCACGCGTTTTCTCACGCTCAGGTTCTGCAAGCCTCCAGAAGCAACAGGCGGCGCGACAAGAGACCTCTTGCAACTGAGACGGTCTCAGGCCCGAGGTTGAGGTCACCCAAACGTGTTTTTGGCCGGTGCTCAACAGCTTCCAGCAATGCCAGCTCGGATTCCGAAAGAGCCATCGGCTCCAGATCCGGACCCAGAAGGCTGGAGGAAGGCCATCCCCATAAACACGACTGTCGCCGACCAACCGCTTGGAGCAAGGCTGCATCGTCGTCCCAGCAATGGCATTGCACGGGTCGTTTCGCCACAAAGAACTCGAAATGACTGATCTCTGGATCGAGGTCTTCAACCAGAAGCCACTGTTCGCGCTGTGGAAGCATTGCTGCACGCTCCAGCAATTCACCGGAAAGCAATCGGTTCAGATCCCATACGGAGGGATTCGAAAAGCCGGCGAACTGCAGTCCGGCTGCATCGATCAAACCAAACAAACGACTGAGGTCGTAGCTGGTCTCCTGCGGATGGAGGTACATATCAGCGAAATTTGAATCGGCCGCGGTATCGATCAGCCAGCGCTGCTCATGGTTCTGACGCAGACGGTTGCCCTCAGGCAGAACCTGAAAAAGTTCACGGCCAAGACGCAGACCTTCGGCACCATTACCAGCACCCAATCGAAGCAGCGCGCTCTGGGTTCGATGAATCTCCCAACGTCCCCCATCGGCGTAGAGAAATAAATGGATCAATCCTGTATCCGCCAACAGCGAGCCCAAGGCCTTCAAACCCGCCAGCGGATCTCGAAGGTGATGCAGAACGCCCACAGAATTGATGTAGTCGAAGGGGCCCTCGCCCTCCAGATCAAGCAGGCTGCGCTGCTCCTGTCGCAACACAGCCATCTGATCCGCAGCACCGGACCGCTTCAATCGTTCGCGGGCCACCTCAAGAGCTCCGGCACTGATATCCACCGCCAGAACCTGGGCTCCTGGATTGAGATGACAGAGGTAATCGGTGCTGACGCCTGTCCCACACCCAGCATCGAGAATGCGCAATGAAGCAATTTCGTTGGTATGCGATGGCACTGCGCCATGCACAGCTGCCGCAACGCTTTCGTAACACCAACGCCAGTTGTAGCCAGGAGGAGGTCCGTCTTGAAGAGGATCCCCCGGGTATGGGAACCGGTCATAAAAGTCACTCACCACAGGGGTGGCGGCATCCGAGGGCTTGGGGTTCATCGGCGCGTCGGTTTCCGATCTCATTTTGGTCTGAAGCATTTCAGGGTGGGCTTCAGAAACAGCTCTGAAACAAGACCCCCTGCAAACATTTGTTCATGCCTGTTCGGGAGCCTTCAGGACGAGCCGTAACCTGACCGAATCCGGCTTGCTCCCGTTCATGACCGTGACCGCCAGCAGCGGCAGCCCAAGGGTCTCCCCCCAGCTGTTCGACACCCTGCCGCTCTCCAGCGTTCGTCAGGCGGAACAACAGGACCGTTTTCCCGATGGGGGTGAACTCAATACGCTGATCACGTTCTTCCGCAGCGGCAATGACCGCCTGGAAGCGTCAAAGATCATTGCCAGCAACGCGGAAGCGATCGTTGCCCGCGCGGCGAACAGAATTTTTGTCGGAGGAACTCCGCTTTCGTTCCTTGAAGCGCCTCTCAGCACAGGCGAGGTGGCTCGAGTTGTCGATGCAGCCCCGCTTGCTGCTGACCAAGCCGCTTTCGAACAATCCGTGCGCACGTTCACGGGCGACAGCGGCATCACCAAGCGAGGCAATTTCTTCACTCGGCTGCTTGATGTAGCCGGTGGCGATGCCGATGTACGAGTCGTCCTGCCCACGGGATTCACCGCCATCAGCGTGGCCAAGTACGGGCCGGCATTCATGCGCAAATCAGTGCGCGACTTGGGTTGGTTTCTTCGCTACGTGGGCTACGCATTGGTAGCCGGTGACCCAAGCATTCTTGCGGTGAACACGCGCGGACTGCGCGACATTCTTCTCAAAAATTGTTCTCTGAGCGCCACCAATGTGGCCCTCCAAGAAATGCGAGGGGCCTGTGCGGAGCTACTTCGGGAGCGCCCAGAGGCCCGCCGCCTCACCATCGACTGCTTCAACGTGCTCCTGAAGGAGCTTGCCGTTGCGACGCCTTCCACGAAACAAAAGCGTGGCAGCCGCGTCAGCCAAGGGCTTCAGCTTCCAGCGATCTACGCCCTGGCATCCGAAACAGCACAGCGTTTCGAAATGCGTCCGGGCCTGTCCGGAGCGGAGAAAGCTGAAATCATCCGAGCCGCTTATCGACAAGTCTTCGAGCGCGACATCGCCAAGGGCTATTCCCAGACCCCATGTCGTTCAGAAGCAAGCCAGCTAGTGCAGGGCAAGATTTCCATGCGGGAATTCATCCGCGCCCTAGGCCGCAGCAAGGAATACCGGAACCAGTTTTACGGACCCTTCGTGAACAGCCGAGTTGTGGAACTGGCCTACCGCCATTTCCTCGGACGCGGCGTCAGTTCGCTCGAGGAATTCCGCAAAGCATTTTCGATCGTCAGCGAGCAGGGCCTGAACGGTCTGATTGATGTGATCGTGAACAGCAGCGAATATGCACAGACCTTCGGTGAGGAGACTGTTCCATACCTCCGCGACCTGGGTGAAGAGGCACAGGAAAGTGCTGGCTGGGGTTCAAACCGTCGTTTGTTCCGCTTCAGTGCGCCGTTTGAGGGAGCACCTCAATACGTGACGCTTTATGCCTCCTACCGGCAGCCTCTCGCTGATCAGCATGTTTACGGCGGCGGCAATGATCCTGTAGGGAACCAATACGGAGCGATTTTCCCTTCGGACACTGCTTCAGTGGCGACACGTCCTGCACCCTTCAGCTACGACACCCGCCGCCTGCTGGTGAGCAATGGCATGGCGCAACCTGGACAGATGGACAGTCCTCAGTTCCGAGGCAGTCGTCCGCGCAAGGTTGGACCGAGAGTCGTTCGACTCCAGCAAATCTCCACTGGCGGTTCAGCCGTTCCGAGCCGCGGCGGTCAGCCCAGCATTCGCAACACCGAATCCTCAACCCAGGCGGTAATCAAAGCCGTTTACATCCAGGTGCTCGGCAACTCTGGCTACGAAGGAGAACGCCTCAACTCCCAGGAAGCCCGTCTTGAAAACGGTGACATCAGCCTCCGCGACTTCATCCGCGGCGTGGCTCGCTCGGATGCCTTCCGCCGTCGCTACTGGGAAGGCCTTTACATCGCCAAATCCATCGAAGTGATGCACCGCCGTCTGCTGGGCAGGCCCACCTTCGGTCGCTGGGAGATCGATGCGCTCTTCGACACTGCAGCTCGCCGTGGTTTTTACGGTCTGGTCGACGCCCTAATCGACAGCAAGGACTACGGAGATTGCTTCGGTGAAGACACCGTGCCGTACGAGCGCTTCATTACGCCGAAAGACCTGACCACTCGTCGTGCTCCCGGATTACGCAGAGCTTTGGATCCCTCGATCGGGGCCAGAGTCAACGTGTCGCTGACTCCACGGCCCGAAGCCATTCGCCGCGAAGCATTCCGCACGACCGGTGACGTCACCAAGAGAAATATCGCTGATCAGAGTCGACGCAGCGGCTCCGTCGGAAAGTGGACAGCCGACATCAGCGGGTTCACCCCGCCGGAACAGCTGGCCGCTTTCATGCTGCGGCGCTCATCCGGCTCCGCAACATCGCTCAACCAGGTGCCCCGCTCGTCCCAGTCCAACCGTGGGCAAGCTGGGATTCAGGCGGCACTCCCTCTCGGCGATGCCAGTGGTTACAAGCGACGCGAGGGGCTTCCCACCCAGGCATCCCTCGCAAGGGTGTCCAGTGAGTCCGAACTGAGAGAGATCCTTGATGCGACTTACCGCCAGTTGTTGAATCGCGTGCCACTGGAAACAGAGCGCCTGATCACAGCGGAGTCAATGCTCAGAGATGGGCAGATTGATCTCGATGGCTTCGTCGAATCAGTTGCTCTGAGCGAGACCTTCCAAGATCGACTCTCACGGATGGCACCGCTTCGCGCTGCAACCGCTGCAAGCATCGCTCTTCTTGGCAGAGCCTCAACTCCACAGGAGACAAGCCGCTTTCTCCAGGTCAGAGCAGCCTGTGGACAACCCACTGCCGTGCGCAATCTGCTCGAACTTCGAGTCGAGATCGGCTCTGAACCGTCGGATGTGCCGGGGCTCAGCACGCTGAGCTCGCGCAGTGGTGTGCCCCAGTCAACAATCACTCGAACGGCCAGCCTGTACGGCGGCAACGCTGGCCTGACCCCACGACCCGACGAAGCTCTTTGAACCTTCTGTTTAAAAAAAGAGTTTCACAGCAAAATAAAATTATTTAACGACAGCGACGGAGCCTTTAAAGCCTCCTATTTTTTGCTGGATTGTTATAAAAAAGAACTTCAAAAAGCGGCACGAAGTTCAAACAGAGCGGTCCACACTGGCAATGAAGATCTGTTACCAGGAGGCAGACTCTCCAGGTCGCTGCCTGAGAATTAAGAAGGCATATGTGCTCCTTGCCTTGCGAGGTGCACGAATTCCACAACGGAAGATCAACAGATACAACATCTGATGGCCTTCCGACTCGGATCTCCGCGATCCGAGGCACTGCGGCCCTTAAGCTGCATCACGATCTCACTCGAGATCACCACACCACTCACCGGATATCGGCCTCCTACGGGTGGCTGCTTGCTTCGAGGTAGAACTGCATGAGCATCGTCTCCAACTCGATCATCAACGCGGACGCCGAAGCCCGCTATCTGAGTCCAGGAGAACTGGACCAGATCAAGGCGTTCGTCAGCGGAGGCCAACGTCGCCTGCGAGTCGCTCAGGTTCTCAGCGAGAGCCGTGAGCGCATCGTTAAGACTGCAGGTGGACAGCTCTTTCAGAAGCGCCCTGATGTCATCTCTCCTGGCGGCAATGCCTACGGAGAAGCCATGACCGCAACATGTCTGCGGGATATGGATTACTACCTCCGTCTCGTGACCTACGGCGTCGTCGCTGGTGACGTGACCCCGATCGAAGAGATCGGAGTGATTGGAGCCCGTGAGCTCTACCGATCACTCGGCACTCCCCTCGAGGCCATGGCAGAAGCCGTTCGTGAGATGAAAACGGTGGCAATGGGCATCCTTAGTGGTGCTGATGCCGAAGAAGCCGGCTTCTACTTCGACTACGTGGTGGGCGCTCTCGCCTGATCACCGGAACCAACGCCCCTTCACGTCACACCTGAGTCCATGCAAGACGCGATCACCAACGTCATCAACAAGTCCGACGTCCAAGGTCTCTACCTGGATACGGCATCCATGACCAACCTCGAGAGCTACTTCGCCAGCGGTGAGCTGCGCGTGAAGGCTGCCGCAACAATCAGTGCGAATGCTTCCGCCATCATTCGCGACGCTGTGGCTAAGGCGCTGTTGTACTCGGACATCACCCGTCCTGGCGGCAACATGTACACCACCCGCCGCTATGCAGCCTGTATCCGTGATCTGGATTACTACCTGCGCTACTCCACCTACGCCATGCTCGCCGGCGACACCTCCATTCTCGACGAGCGAGTCCTTAACGGTCTGAAAGAGACCTACAATTCCCTTGGTGTCCCGATTGGAGCAACAGTGCAGGCCATTCAGGCCATGAAGGAAGTCACCGCATCCCTGGTCGGCCCTGATGCAGGACAGGAAATGGGTGTGTACTTCGACTACATCTGTTCCGGTCTCGGCAACTGAGCCCCATGCGGTTGTTCAAAGTCACCGCTTGCATCCCCAGCCCTGAGAAGGTGCGGACGCAGCGCGAATTGCAGAACACTTTCTTTACCAAGTGGGTTCCTTACAACAGCTGGTTCGCTGAACAACAGCGCATCCAGAAGCAGGGTGGTCGCATCATCAAGGTGGAACTCTGCACCGGCGGGCAACAAGTCAACGTCGGGAACTAAATCAAATTCAAAGGTGTGTTCAAACCCGGCCTCTGG
This sequence comes from Synechococcus sp. BIOS-U3-1, assembly GCF_014279975.1. Classification (NCBI taxonomy): domain Bacteria; kingdom Bacillati; phylum Cyanobacteriota; class Cyanophyceae; order Synechococcales; family Synechococcaceae; genus Synechococcus; species Synechococcus sp. BIOS-U3-1. The sequence continues at coordinate 2,147,717 of NZ_CP047936.1, forward strand.
TCGGGTTTTTTGTTGAGCTCCCTTGGCAAACCGCCCTAAGGACGGCTCAATACATGCAACACCTCCGATCGTTTTGAGCAGCCCCACCGTGATCTCCAAAAGGAGTCGATCCTCACGTCAGGGCACCCTGCGGGAACGTCAAAAGACTGCGTCTGAATCCAAGCCTCTCTGGGAGCGTTGTCTCCCGCTTGACTGGTCACTCTGGCCTGCTGAAGCCCGTCTGCTGCTCACACTCACGGCCATTTGGAGCCTGGCTGGTCTGTTAGTGCTCGCATCAGCCAGCTGGTGGGTTGCGGCCCGAGAACAAGGAGAGGGTGCTTATTACGTCAAAAGGCAGCTGGTTTGGATGGCAGCCAGCTGGAGCCTGATGTCATTCACCGCATCGATCAATCTGCGGCGCTGGCTGAAACTCGCGGGGCCCGCACTCTGGATTGGCTGCCTGTTGATCGCAGCGACCCTTGTCATGGGAACCACCGTGAATGGAGCCAGCCGATGGCTGGTGATCGGCCCGATTCAAATTCAGCCTTCCGAGCTCGTGAAACCGTTTGTAGTGCTCCAAGCAGCAAACCTCTTCGCACACTGGAAACGGACTGGGCTCGATCAGAAACTGCTGTGGCTCGGGAGTTTCGGGATTCTGGTGTTACTGATTCTCAAGCAACCCAACCTGAGCACTGCTGCCTTAAGTGGCCTTCTGATCTGGCTGATGGCCTTTTCAGCAGGATTGCCACTCTTCCAACTGTTCGGAACGGCAATTGGAGGAGCACTACTGGGCACGGCCAGCATCCTGATTAATGAATATCAGCGTCTACGCGTGATCTCCTTTCTGAATCCCTGGAAGGATCCGCAGGGTGATGGATACCAACTGATTCAAAGCTTGCTGGCGATCGGCTCGGGCGGAATTTTCGGCCAAGGATTTGGGCTCTCCACCCAGAAACTTCAATATCTGCCGATTCAGAGCACCGACTTCATCTTTGCGGTCTACGCCGAAGAATTTGGACTGGTGGGGTCCTTGCTACTGCTTCTCTTCCTAATGTTGATAGGCTATTTGGGGCTGCGCGTTGCCCTCCGATGCCGAAGCAATCAGGCCAGGCTCGTTGCCATCGGTTGCGCGGCACTCCTTGTAGGCCAGTCGCTGATGAACGTGGCAGTGGCATCGGGAGCGATGCCGACCACCGGGCTGCCACTGCCGCTGGTGAGCTACGGAGGCAACTCACTGCTCTCAAGTCTGATGATCGTTGGACTTCTGATCCGCTGCTCTCTGGAATCCACAGGGTTGATCGGTGGGCGGGGCCAAGCTCAACGACTGGTATCTGATCGACGCCGTCCACGTCCAAATCGATAGGCTGAACTCGGTGTTTTTCTGAACCAGCTTCACCATCGCCTTCCTCGACCTGGCACTGTCCGATCTGGCCCGAAGCGGTGAAGACCTGCTGAATCATGCACTCCAGCAGCCTGGACCACTCAGTCTTGGTGCCGTTTTGGTCGTTGGTGCCCTCACCAGTCTTGGACCGTGCTCCCTGTCACTGCTGCCGGTAACACTGGCCTACCTCGCCGGATTTGAAAGCGAACAACCTGGTTGGAAACGCAGCCTTGCTTTCTGCGGAGGCATCGTCGGGGCTCTGGTGATGCTGGGCAGCTTGAGCGGGCTGCTGGGAGGTATTTACGGGCAGGTGCCTGGACTCATTCCCACTCTGGTGGCCTTGCTGGCTGTGGTGATGGGGCTCAATCTGCTTGGTGTCGTGCGGCTGCCCCTGCCAGCAGGTCCCGATCCCAATGCATGGAGTCGCAAGGTGCCCGCACCGCTGGCGCCAATTGCGGCTGGTCTGGCATTCGGCCTTGCGGCTTCTCCATGCACCACCCCGGTGTTGGCAGTTTTATTGGGCTGGATTGCCAGCAGTGGCAATGCAATCACAGGCTTGCTTTATCTCAGCAGCTTTGGAATCGGCCAGGTGCTGCCGTTGCTGCTTGCGGGGAGCATGGCGGCGTCGCTTCCCAAGCTCATGGCGATGCGCTCGATCAGTCAGTGGATCCCCAGCATCAGTGGTGTCGTGCTACTCACGATCGGCACGCTCACCCTGCTGACGAGGCTGGTCTAAGCATGCGTTTGCTCAAACGACTGCTGGCACTGCTCTCGAGCCTTCGCCTGGCCATTCTGCTGCTGCTGTTCATTGCTGTGGCCAGCGCAGTGGGCACGATCATCCCCCAACAGGAAGCACCTGAGCTCTACCTGGAGCGCTTCAATGCCGACCCATGGCTGGGATTGATCAACGGAAACCTGATGCTGCAAGTGCAGCTCAATCACGTCTATTCCAGCATCTGGTTTCTCTCGCTGTTGGCACTGCTCGGGCTGGCACTCATCTTGTGTAGCTGGAGACGTCAGTGGCCGTCACTGAAAGCAGCTCTGCGCTGGACTGATTACTCCCGCCCACGCCAACTCAGCAAACTGGCCTTGGCCGAGACTCTCACCTGCAGCGACAGCAGCGCCGCACTGAATGACCTGGCCTCGGAGCTCAGAGTTCAGGGTTGGAACGTCAGAGAGCAAAGCGGTCGACTTGCCGCCCGACGGGGGGTTGTCGGTCGTGTTGGCCCTTTGCTGGTTCATACAGGTCTGGTCCTGCTCCTGATTGGAGCCGCCTGGGGTGCCCTGGCCGGGCAGCGACTGGAGCGCTTTCTCGCCCCTGGACGCTCACTTGATCTCCTGAGTCCAGCCGGCGAGAACAGGCTCAGCCTCACCCTTCAGGATTTCGCCATCGAGAGAGACCCCGCTGGACGGCCGGAACAATTCAGCTCCAGCTTGCTGCTCAGTCCTCAAGGACATCCCGAAGAAGAACGCACGATCAGCGTCAATCATCCTTTGCGCTACCAGGGCATCACCATTTACCAGGCGGACTGGTCGCTGGCGACGATCACCGTGCAAATCGGGCGCAGCCCCCTGCTTCAACTACCACTGAGCACCTTTCCAGAACTGGGCGACCAGGTCTGGGGACTCGTGCTCCCCACACGTCCGGATGGAAGTGAACCAGTCTTCCTCAGCACCGGCAGTGAACAGGGACCAGTACAAGTCTTTGATTCTGATGGAAGTTTAATCACGAATCTCAGGCCCGGTGGAGACGGTGCTGAGGTGCGAGGGCTGCCGCTGAGAGTGGTGGAGATCATGCCGGCCAGCGGATTACTGCTGAAGCGTGATCCAGGGGTGCCCCTAGTTTATGCAGGCTTTGCGATCACGCTTTTGGGGGGTGGACTGAGCATGGTGGCCACACGTCAAATCTGGGCTGTTGCTGAGACACAACAAGCAAGGCTTCATGTGGGCGGCCTTTGCAACCGAAACCTTGCGGGCTTTGCCACAGAGCTCCCACAGCTGATCAACAGGGTTGGCGCTCTCCATGGCTGACGCGCACCACGGTGTGCACATTTCCACGGGGATAGAAATCAGCCTCCAATTGCATCCAGACGGGGGCACAGGCCTCAACCAAGTCATCAAGGATGCGATTGGCAACCTCCTCGTGAGAGATGGTGCGATTCCGATAACTATTCACGTAGAGCTTGATGGCCTTCAGCTCAACAACCCGAGGTCCCGGTTGATAAAGAAGTCGCAACACAGCGAAATCGGGGTAGCCGGAAAAAGGACAAAGACAGGTGAATTCAGGAAGCTCGATCGAGACCTCATAGGCACGGCCCTGGCGAGGATTGTCAAAACAGATCAGCTCGGCATCGGCAATGGCCCGTTCCCCGTAGAAGGGCGTGCGGGTGGTCTCCGCGGGGGATGCACTCATGGTCGAGAGGCGACACAACGGTTTGTGAAGACCTTAAAACCCAACATGACTGCCGTGAGCACAGAACAAGACTTGAGTAATCACGATTTCAAGCTTGGGCTCACCTCAAACTGTTCACCATGAACAACGCTTGTGCGGTAGTAGTGCATTGAAGGACAAATCGTTGGGCCTGGGCCTGCTCTCACAGACCTTTCAGCCGGAAGTAGCCACGCGCGTGGTGAAGCAACGCTCCTTCCCACGAAGCGGTCCCGATCAACGATCGGAGCACCACCATCCTCTTCGAGGCCATATCAATGAGCACAACACAACGCACCTATCGCGGCATCCCTTACGACACCATTCAGCATGAGCGACTGAGCCTGATCAGGGTCGATCACACTTACCGCGGTCAGCACTATGACGCGCCGCTGCATCACGCAGCGGCGACTGAGCCAACCGTGGAACTCCACTACCGCGGCAGCGTTTATCAACACCGCCGTGAACAGGCCAGAAAGCACGTCAACTCCTGATTCGGTATCAACGCGTACATCCGCGAAAGCATCGGCGAGCCGTAATGGGTTCACGATTGAGGCTTCTTCATGGATCTCCGCTTGCTCGCTGAAGGCCCTTCCTTCCGGTTGGTCCCCAACAGCGTTCATGGAATCCTCTGGCTTCAGACCCATTTCGAATCCGAGCATTGGGAGCTCCTCTCCCAAGGTCACGTGATCGTGAATCGAGTCGACGCACAAACACTGATGTTTGATGCCTCCGAAGCCGGCCTGAACCTGAATCCGCTGCCTTCTCTGTCCCCTGTTCCACACGCCTGAGCTCTTAGCTTTCCCAAAGCCGGATACCAGCAATGAAAAAAGTCGAAGCGATCATCCGCCCCTTCAAGCTTGAAGATGTCAAGCTTGCCTTGGTGAATGCTGGAATCGTTGGCATGACCGTGAGCGAAGTCCGCGGTTTCGGTCGACAGAAAGGCCAGGTTGAGCGCTATCGCGGATCGGAATTCACAGTGGAATTCCTGCAGAAACTCAAGATCGAGGTGGTCATCGACGACGGTCGCGTTGACACCGTTGTTAACGCCATTGCAGAAGCTGCGAAGACCGGTGAAATCGGTGACGGCAAGATCTTCATCTCGCCGGTGGACACCGTGGTTCGAATCCGTACTGGCGATCGGGACGGATCAGCTCTTTAAAACAGGGTCGTCCTTTCTTCACTCGCTCAAGGTTGATGAGACAACCTTCTCGATCAATGCGTTGGCGAACCCATGGTCGACGCTGGCGGTCAACCACAGCAAATATTCATGGTTACCGGCTGGACCGGTGAGTGGAGATGCGACCAGCCCCGTCGGCTTCCAGCCGAGAGGCTGAGCGGCTTTGATCACGTCGGTGATCGCATCAATGTGGGCAGCTGGGTCACGTACCACACCCCCCTTGCCAACTCTCTGCCGTCCAACCTCAAACTGGGGCTTCACCAGCACGATGGCCTCGCAATCCTTGGCACCAAAGTCCTCAGTGATCATCAGACCGCGCAAAGCTGGCAGCACCAATGAGAGCGAGATGAACGACACATCCGCCACGGCCAGTGTTGGGCGCTGATCCTCGTCCCCGTAAAGATCCTCAGCTGTCAGACGCCTCAGGTTGGTGCGTTCACGCAAGACCACCCGCTCATCGGTGCGCAGGCTCCAGGCGGTCTGGCCGTAGCCGACATCAATGCCGTAAACACGGCTGGCACCGTGCTGCAGCAGGCAATCGGTGAAACCACCGGTGGAGATCCCACCATCGATACAAACCCGTCCGTTCACCTCAACGGGAAAGGCATTCAAAGCACCCAAAAGCTTTTCTCCACCCCTTGAAACGAATCGCGGCGGTTGCTCCACCTGAAGTAGCAACTCTTCTGCCACTTCCTGCCCGGGCTTCTCAAGACGCTGTCCATGGACGTCACGCACCTTGCCGGCACGAATCAATCGCTGGGCCTGCTGGCGTGATGAAGCCAGGCCCAAAGTGAGCAGATGCAGATCCAGTCGGCGTTTACGAGCCATTTCTTCATAAAAGCAGAGGCGAAATCCGAACAAACCTGCGTGGTTCTCTTGGGAACCCAAACAACTCCCTGAAGATCAATCCGAGCCGCACCCCGGTCATGTCCGCCAAGCAGCACCTACGGCACCGTCCCACACCTCTCAACGTGGTGGAACTCCTGCATCCCGGAAGCTTCGTGACCATCGAAAATCACCCCAGCGATCTGCCCCCCTTCCAAGTGATCGAATGCCGAGGTGGACTCTGCACCGTTCGACAACAGGCGTGGGGACAGCACGTGCAATGGGAAGTAGAACATCGTCGCCTGCGTTCTGCCTGAGCCATTGGGTGCAAACCTGCGTCGCCTTAAGGTCAAGGATTGACCGTTTGTCTGCGATTCCTTGATCGAGCGCTACACCCTGCCCGAAATGGGCGCGATCTGGACCGATCAGGCCAAGTACCAGAGCTGGCTTGATGTTGAAGTGGCTGCCTGTGAGGCCAACTGCAGCCTGGGACGCGTTCCCAATGAGGCCATGGAGGACATCCGCACCAAGTCGGCTTTTGAGCCAGCGCGGATCCTTGAGATCGAAGCGGAAGTACGTCACGACGTCATCGCTTTTCTCACCAACGTCAACGAGCATGTCGGAGACGCGGGTCGCTACATCCATTTAGGAATGACTAGCAGCGATGTGCTGGACACTGGTCTTGCCTTGCAACTCAAGGCTTCCGTGGTTCTGCTGAGGAAGGAACTGAGGGCCCTCGACGACGCCATCACAACACTGGCGAAGGAGCACAAGTCCACCGTGATGATCGGTCGCTCCCATGCCATTCATGGTGAACCGATCACCTTTGGATTCAAGTTGGCTGGCTGGCTGGCCGAGACCCGCCGCAATGCCGAGCGACTCGAACGGCTTGAGCGTGATGTGGCCGTGGGGCAGGTGAGCGGGGCCATGGGCACCTACGCCAACACCGATCCGGAGGTGGAACGTCTCACGTGCGATCGACTAGGCCTCACCGCCGACACCGCAAGCACCCAAGTGATCTCTCGCGATCGGCATGCGGATTATGTCCAGACCCTGGCCCTGGTCGGTGCCTCACTGGACCGCTTCTCCACTGAAATCCGCAACCTGCAACGGACGGACGTCCTTGAGGTGGAAGAGAGCTTTGCCAAGGGTCAGAAAGGCAGCTCGGCCATGCCCCACAAACGCAACCCGATTCGCAGTGAGCGCATCAGTGGTCTGGCCAGGGTGCTGCGCAGCTATGTCGTCGCTGCCCTCGAAAATGTGGCGCTCTGGCATGAGCGAGATATCAGCCACAGCTCAACCGAGCGGATGATGCTCCCCGACTGCTCGGTGACATTGCACTTCATGCTCCGGGAGATGACTGCCGTGGTGGCAGGTCTGGGGGTGTACCCGGGAAACATGCGCCGCAATATGAACGTGTACGGCGGGGTGGTGTTCAGTCAGCGAGTGCTGCTCGGGCTGGTGGATGCAGGCATGAGCAGAGAAGACGCCTATCGGGTGGTGCAGCGCAATGCTCACAGCGCCTGGAACAACGACGGAGGAAATTTCCGCAGCAATCTTGAAGCTGACCCGGAAGTCACAGCCAAACTCGGTCCGCAGCAACTCGACGATTGCTTCAGCACCGATTTACACCAGGCGAATCTGGGAGTGATCTGGGAACGCCTGGCACTTTGAGGGTTGGTCTGAACCATGTTTTGGACCCCCTATGCAGACTGGATTTACGTGATCGTGAGCATCAGCGGCATGCTGCTGATCATTGTCCTCGTGCTCAGGCCCGGAGCCGGTCCACCCCCATAACGCATTCACCTGCCCTGCGATGTCAGAAGCGACCAGGATCGAACACGACAGCATGGGAGCCGTACAGGTCCCAGCAGAAGCTCTCTGGGGAGCGCAAACGCAGCGGTCACTCAGGAACTTCGATATCGCTGACGACCTCCTGCCAGCGGAGTTGATTCATGCTCTCGCCCGCATCAAACAGGCAGCAGCGAGCGTGAATGCCCGCCTCGGCGTGATCAGTGACAGCGAATCTGCAGCCATCGCGACAGCCTCCTCAGCGGTTGCAGACGGTCAGCACGATGATCAATTCCCCTTGCGCGTCTGGCAAACCGGTAGCGGCACTCAAACGAACATGAATGTCAATGAGGTGATCAGCAACCTGGCATCTGTGACTGCTGGTGAACCGCTCGGCAGCCACAGACCTGTCCACCCCAATGACCATGTCAACCGCTCCCAGTCCACCAATGACGTTTTCCCTGCAGCGATTCATGTGGCAGCCGTGGAAGGTGTCGAACATCGACTGCTTCCTGAACTCGATCGGTTGATCGGTGTTTTTGCAGCCAAAACTGAGCTCTGGAAAGACCTTGTGAAGATCGGCCGCACCCATCTGCAAGATGCAGTTCCGCTCACCCTCGGGCAGGAGGCCTCAGCGTGGCGCGACCAGATCGCGGCCTCCCGCGCTCGTATTGCATCCAGTCTTTCGGAGGTCTATCCCCTGCCACTCGGCGGCACTGCAGTGGGAACCGGTTTGAATGCGCCGGATGGTTTCGCCGAACAGGCTGCTCGGGAACTAGCGCAACTCACGGGCCTCGCTTTCAGCTCAGCACCCAACAAATTCGCTGTGATGGCAAGCCATGACGGGTTAGTCCATGCGATGGCACAGCTACGTCTGCTTGCCGGAAGTCTGCTGAAGATTGCCAATGACATCCGCCTTCTGGCCTGTGGCCCGCGCGCAGGGCTCGCAGAGCTCCATCTGCCTGAGAACGAACCCGGTAGCTCAATCATGCCGGGGAAAGTGAACCCAACCCAGTGCGAAGCGATGGCCATGGTCTGTACTCAGGTGATCGGCCTGGATGCTGCAGTCGCGATGGCAGGCGCCGGCGGCCACCTACAGATGAATGTCTACAAACCGCTGATCGGTTTCAATCTGCTCCGCTCAATCACCCTGCTCACGGATGCCTGCCGCTGCTTCCGAGTGGCCATGGTCGAGGGAATCGAACCGAATAGGGCCAGGATTCAACGTGATGTTGAGCAATCCCTCATGCTGGTGACACCTCTGGCGCCGATGATCGGGTACGACAAAGCAAGTGCGATTGCGAAATACGCCCATGAGCAGGGCCTGAGCCTCCGCAATGCTGCTCTAGACCTGGGTTATGTCAGCGCCGAAGACTTCGACCGCATCGTCGATCCCGCTGACATGGCACGGCAGCAAGGCTGAAAGAGAACCGGTCAGGAAGCCCATTAGGCAGCCCGTTCAGTGGCGGGATTGAGGCCCTCTGAAACAGCTGCGGCGGCCTTCTGCAGATCATCGGTTTCGGCCACAGGGAAGCGGTTGATCGCCTTAAGGGCCTGGCGGGCATGGCTGCGCAGCTGCTCACTGATCGCTTCGCAGTAAGGAACCTGTGCCAGCAGATCCACCGTGCGGCGCATGATCCGCACGACATCACCCTCATCCAAAGAGGTATTGGCAATCAGGTCATTCCAAGCCGTACCGCTCGCCCATGCCTCGACTAGACCCATCAGCTCCGGCTCCCACCAGGCGGGCACAACAACCTGATGTCGTTCCTGCGCCCGTAGAAGCTCACGGCGGAGACCGGAGAGGTCATGCAACGCCTCCTCGGCACGGGGCGGAGCGGGGAATCCACTCCAGAGGTCAGGACGGTTCACCTCAGTGCTGATCGCTTCAAACACAGCGGCGAGCTCTGCCGGCGGCAGATCGTCAAGATGACCGCTCATCAGAGCCAAACCCAGCCAAAGTTCGTTGTCACCGCGAAGAGCCGCCACCGTGCGACCGATCTCCGTGGGTTCGAGTTCATCAAGAGCTGCGAAGTGCTGAAGGATCTCCATCAGAGCGAGAAAGGTCTCCCAGTGACGGTTGGCGCGGTGATGGAGCAATTGCTGCCTCTCGGCGATCTCCAGCTCCAAGTCCTCCATGCGCCGGCGATGCTTCTTGAGCTGCTTGCGGTCTCCCCAGCGATGGGCAGGGTGGGCTTCGAGGTCAGCCTCAAGCGTCTGCACTGTTTGTGCCTGAGACAGCACTTCTCCTGCCAGGTCGTACTGAGGCGTTGTCATGTCATGGCGCTGAGCCATATGACCCACCGCCAGAGCCAGACCACCACTGTTCTGATCCCCATGGCGGAGCTCACCAGAACGACCGAGTTCAGGAGGTTGAACGCCATCCACTTGCAGACAGCTGAGCTCAGCATGAAGGCTCACCACCGCCTGACAGGGCAGCATCAGCCAGACATTGTCACTGGTGAGACAGAGCAAAAGCGGGAACTGGCCGGGTCCCTCGCACTTCTCCACGATCACCGCTGGTGTCACTCCACCTCGCAATTGCGGTGCCTTCAGACTCACTAGGGTTCCAATGCTCGCGAACTGCAAGGCCAGTGTGAGCTCATGAGCCAGGGTTTCCTCGGCCTGTTGCTGAAGAATGCGCATCAGTCGACGCTCTTCGCGCAGGCGACCACGACGTTTTTCGTAGTCCTCAAAGTCCTCCCATGGCACATCCCCAGACGATCCCTGCAACTGACCGAGCTGCAGACGCAACTGCTCGAGAAGCTCCTCTTCTTCGACCAGGTCCAAGCTGGCCAAATAGCGCCCGAAGCTGCGTTCCACCAACTCGCGTGCCTTGGCCAGATCATGGCGTTGTAGAAGGTTGAGAACCATGCCGTAGCTGGGGGTGAACTGGCTCACTAGAGGATCTGGAGGACTCGTTGCCAGCTGCCCTGCTTCGCGAACCCCCTCAAAGCGGCTCTGCACCGTGACCACATATCCCTGAGAGTCGAGTCCGCGTCGTCCTGCTCGACCGGCCATCTGCAGAAACTCACTGGCCATCAATTGGCGATGGCCACGCTCTGTGCGTTTCGAGAGTGCTGCAATCACTGTGGTCCGTGCTGGCATGTTGATGCCCGCCGCCAGAGTCTCCGTGGCGAACACGACCTTCACCAGTCCCTGCTGGAACAACTCCTCGATCAGCTCCTTCCAAGCCGGAAGAACTCCTGCATGGTGGGCAGCGATACCACGCAGTAAGGCATCAGCGTGCAGGCCATCACGAACAGCTTCGGGATTGGCTGATGTGTAGGCCTTGAGACGCTCACGGATTCGGGCCTGCTCCGCCTCATTCACCAAGCACTGCACCCCCAGATCCCGAACGGCCTTATCGCAACCACGACGACTGAAAATGAAATAGATGGCTGGCAACATGTCGCGCTCGGCCATCTGGGCCACCACAAAGTTGATCGGTGGCGGCTCGGGCTGGGGAGGCCTAGGGGAACGACCCTTGCGTTTGTGTCCTTTGGGGGCTCTCCAGACCTTGCAGTTGGGATGAAGACCTGTGCCCTGCTCATTCAGCAACGGGTGCAACCCTTTGGCACTGCAGAAACCAAAGTGCAGTGGAACGGGCCGGAAGTCACTCAGGACGAGCGTGGTGGGACCGTGCACCTTTTCGATCCAATCCGTGAGCTGCCCGGCATTGGCCACCGTGGCCGAAAGCGCCACGAGCTGAACAGGCGGTGGAGAGTGAATGATCGATTCCTCCCAAACGGTGCCGCGCTGAGAGTCATTCATGTAGTGGCACTCATCAAGCACCACGGCCTCCACATCGGCTAGAGGGTCGTCATGCTCATCCGCCTCGGCATAGAGCATGTTCCGGAAGATCTCCGTGGTCATGACCACGATTGAGGCATCCCTGTTGACACTCAGATCACCGGTCATCAGACCCACGTTCTCCGCACCGAATTGCTCTCGGAAATCGCGCAACTTCTGGTTGGAAAGAGCTTTCAGCGGTGTGGTGTAAAAAACTTTCTGGCCATGTGCCATGGCGCGATGGATGGCGTACTCACCGATCAAGGTTTTTCCAGAACCTGTGGGCGCACTGACCACCACGGAATGGCCTTGGTTCAGAGCGTCGATCGCCTCCAACTGAAAGTCATCCAGGGGGAAAGGAAACAACTGCGACGGATCCGGCGACCCCCCCTGTACGGGCTCTGAAGCCTGGGTGTCTTGATCCGCCATAATTCAATCCTAGGGACGCCGCCAAAAGGGCAGTGCATCGCCAACACGATCGGCATAGACCGAGACTGCATGCATGAGCACTCATCCGGCCCGTCGCCGTCAGCTGCGCACCTGGTCGCCTGCCAGGAAGCAGGAGCATCTACAGGCCGTGACCGGTGATTCGGCATGTGGCCCGGAGCTGCTTGATCTAGCCAGCAACGATTATCTGAGCCTCTGCCGGCATCCTTCCCTGATCGCCGCGGCCGAGGCACAACTGCGATGCAGCGGTGTGGGAGCAGGCGGCTCACGGCTGGTGAGCGGCAGTCGCCCTGTGCATGTCCAATTGGAGTCAGAGCTGGCGCGATGGCTCGGACGCGAAACAGTTTTGCTGTTTCCAAGTGGGTTTCAAGCCAATCTTGCTGCCGTCAAAGCCCTGGCAAACCGGCACACCACCGTTGTGGCGGATCGGCTGATTCATCACTCACTGCTGGTGGGCGTGCAAGCCAGCGGTGCCCGACTGCGGCGTTTTGTCCACAACGATCTTGAATCGCTGGAGCGTTTGTTGAGGCACTCTCGCAGCGAGCATCCGGACGCGCGCCTGCTCGTGATCACTGAAAGCTTGTTCAGCATGGAAGGCACCAGTCCACGGGTGCATGAGCTAGCAACAGTCTGCGAGCGCCATGAAGCAAGTCTGCTCCTGGATGAGGCCCATGCCCTCGGTGTCCTTGGCGAAGGAGGTCGTGGCCTGGGCTTTGGAGAACGGAGAGTGACGATGATCAGCGGCACCTTCGGCAAGGCTTTCGGCAGCGGCGGAGCCTTCCTGGCCTGCAATGGCGAGCTTGGGGAGCAATTGCTGCAGGAGAGCGGAGCCTTCCGATACACAACTGCATTGGCACCACCCCTGGCTGCAGCAGCTCTTGCCGCTCTGGAGCTGATGCGGAACAACCCTGGCTGGGGCCACACACTGGTGCAGCGCAGCAACACCTGGCGTGACTGCCTGGTCGAAGCAGGCTGGGTGCGACCGACAGGTGGCGGACCGATCTTGCCACTGCTCGTTGGAGAGGATCAGCAATGCCTGAATTTGCAACGCCATCTCGAACTCTCGGGCCTTGTCACCGCTGCAATCCGCCCACCCACCGTGCCGGAAGGCAGTGCCCGGCTACGTCTGGTTCTGCATCGCCTCCTTCCCGATGAGACATTGGAATCACTGCTGAGGGCACTTTCCGATGGCCGCGTTTCCTGATGAAACAGGTCATCGCCATGCATGGCTGGAGCGGCGACAGCACAGCTTGGGCTCCATGGGAGCGTCATTTCAGCCATCGCGGCTGGCTCTGGCAAAGCGGCGAACGCGGCTACGGCAACAGGCGATCGTGCAATCCAAGCTGGGCAGAGCCAGCCAGCGACGGCACAAACCCATGCATGGCCAGGCAGCGCAGGGTCGTGATCGCCCATTCCCTTGGCCCCCATTTGCTGGAACCCTCTGTGCTGAACCAGGCCACGGATGTGGTGTTGCTCGCCAGCTTCGGGCGATTCGTTCCGCAGGGGCCGGAGGGGAGGGCGTTGCGCGCTGGCCTTCGAGGCATGCAGATCGCGATCGGCAGTCCCGGTGAGGCCACGATGCTCAGAACCTTCCTGAAACGCGCAGCGCAACCCGCTGATCTGTGCGGTCTGCCACCGGGACCCGAACAGCACGGACTCTCACAGAGTGGGAGGGACTGTCTGAAAAATGATCTTGAGCTCCTAATCGGAACCTCAGGCCTTCCCCCAGGCTTGCCGACAGCCGCCCGAGTGCTGGTGGTGGACGGGACGGATGATGCGATCGTTGCACCAGCAGCTAGCCGTGAACACTTTTTTGCCCTCACGAGCCACCTGCAGCATGCGCCCGAGCGATGGCAGTTCAAGGATGTCGGACACGCACTACTGGTCCAGGATCTACTCGTGCGGGTCCAGCAGTGGCTAGATCACAACAGTCAAGCAAGCTGATGGACCCCATCGGCAACTGGGGCGACAAAGTCCTCAGCCGTTTCGATCAGTCGGCGCAGAACTACAACGCCTCAGCAACGCTGCAGTATGCGGTAGCCGGTCAGCTGGCGAACCGTTGCAAACAACAGGTCATCCCTGCAGGACTGTGGGTCGATCTCGGCAGTGGAACCGGACACCTGGCTGAGGCTCTTGAAGCCCAGCATCCCGGGCAGCATGTGCTGCGTGTGGACGGCAGCGAGGCGATGCTTCGCCAACAACCGCTCTCCTCCAAAACCCAGCAATGGGATCTAAGAGGACCGTTGCCACGATGGCCGGAGGCTCCCAGTCTTTTGGCATCGAGCTTCTGTTTGCACTGGCTACCGACACCCGGAGAGGCGATCCGGCATTGGCTGCATCAGCTAGCTCCGGGAGGATGGTTGGCTATAGCACTGCCGGTCGAAGGTTGCTTCCCTCAGTGGCATCGGGCCGCGGACACCACCGGCATCCCCTGCACAGCTCTTGACTTCCCAGAGATGCGGGCCTTGCTCCGATGGGTCGGGAAGGATCAGATCAGGCTGCAGGAAAATATGCACTGCAATGCTGTTGCTCCAACCCTGCCCAAGCTGCTGAAACCGCTGCGGAGGGTTGGAGCGGACTGCAGCACTCAGCCTTCGCTGCCGATTCGAGACTGGCGCACACTGCAGCAGGCCTGGCCCGATCATGATGCAGACGGACAGCTCAGACTCACCTGGGTGATCCAATTGCTGCTGATCCAACGATGAGACCGAGCTCAGCTGCACTGCGCCTTGTGGTCTGCGGCACCGACACGGATGTGGGCAAAACAGTGGTCAGTGCTCTGCTGGTCCAAGGGCTAAATGCTGTGTATTGGAAACCGGTGCAGAGCGGTCTAGAGGACGGCGGTGATCGTGAGCGGGTGGTGGAGCTGATCGACCTTCCCTCCGATCGCTGGATCGCCGAGACCTATGCCTTCCAGGCAGCTGTTTCACCCCATTGGGCAGCGGAACTAGAAAACAGCCGCCTTGACCCAACGCAGCTGACGCTTCCAGCAACGGGGGCCAGACCACTGGTGGTGGAGACCGCCGGCGGACTTCATGTTCCACTCACCCGCGCCTGGCAACAGATCGATCAGCTGCAGCGGTGGATGCTGCCCGTGGTCCTGGTGGCCCGCAGCGGACTGGGCACACTGAATCACACCCTGCTGAGTCTTGAAGCGCTTCGCAGCCGAAAGATCCCTGTGATCGGCTTGATTCTGAATGGGCCTGCCCATGCCGACAACCCAAGAACCCTCAGCGAAATCGGCGATGTTCCTGTGCTGGCACAACTTCCCCCCCTGCAGCCTCTTAACGCGGAAACTCTGCGCAATGCATGGCACAACCAGGGCCTCGGCCCTAAGTTCGAGGCGTTTGCGAACCATCTGGACAAGCGATGACAAGCCGTCAGACCTGGGCCACCGTTGCCGTTGTGTTCCTCTGCGGCGGCATCCTTGTGCTATTCACCGATGTTGAGGTGCAGCTTGTGCGCTGGTTCAACTGCGGGCCGATCGCAACTCTCGGAGAACAAGACAGCAACGTCTGCAAGTAAAGACGTCTGGCAGCGATCTCAACCCATCGGTCGAGATCGCAAGGGGCATCTGCCGATCAGCAAAGCCACATGGCGCACAGCCATGGTCAGAGTCCAACCCTGACGAAGCTGTTCATGGATCTGTTCGATCTGGGAGGGAGACCAGCCACGCATTTCAAGCCGCGCCTTGATTGAGGGCCATCCACCTTCAAAAAAGATGCTTCGACAGCCATCGCTGCCAGGACCACAGCGGGGACGCTTTAAGGCCGGCTCCACAAATCGATTGGAAGGCAGCCGCATCCGACTTTTGTCAATCTGATTCATGGCCATGGCTGGCCTCGCAGTCCTGTGCCCATGATGACAACAGGCCTTCAAGCGTGCCCAGTGTCACGGAACCATCACCCCAACCTCTGGCCACCCTTCACCTCGATCACAACCACCCCAGCTCTCGAACAGGTGGTGCGAGGTGAAGGAGCTTTGCTCTACAGAGCTGAAGGACCACCTCTGATTGATGCGATCAGCAGCTGGTGGGTCACGCTTCACGGCCATGCCAACCCTGTGGTCGCTGGCGCAATCGCTGAACAAGCCGCCACGCTTGAGCAGGTGATCTTCGCGGAATTCACCCATCCGCAGGCGGAACGACTGGCATCGCGATTGGCCCAGCGCACTGGACTGAATCGTGTTTTCTTCTCAGACAACGGCTCCACCGCGGTGGAAGTAGCCCTCAAAACAGCCGTTCAGTGGTGGCACAACCGCGGCGAACCACGCCAGCAACTGGTCGCATTTGAAGGGGCTTATCACGGCGATACCTTCGGAGCGATGGCTGTCGGTGCACGAAGCCTGTTCAGTGAACCGTTCGATCCGATGCTGTTTCCAGTGAGGCGGGTCCCCTGGCCCCATACCCACTGGAATGACACGGCAGTGGAAGCCAGTGAACAACTGGCTCTTGATGACCTGGAGCAAGCTCTAAAAACGCCCACTGCAGCGGTGATCCTCGAACCACTCATCCAGGGCGCTGGCGGTATGCGCATGGTTCGACCTCAGTTCCTCCAAGATGTGGAACAACGGGTCAGGCGCGCCGGCAGCCTGTTGATCGCTGATGAGGTCCTCGCCGGTTTTGGTCGTTGCGGCCGCCTGCTGGCCTCCCAGCGAGCGGGGATCCGGCCGGATCTGGTGGCACTGTCCAAAGGACTGACCGCGGGATTCCTACCAATGGGCATCACGATGGCCAGCGAGGCGATCTTTCAGGAGTTCCTCGGCAGCGATCCGACCAAAACCCTCTGGCATGGTCACAGCTTCACCGCCAACCCTCTCGGCTGTGCAGCAGCCAATGCGAGCTTGGATTTGCTCGAAGCGGACCCGGCCTGTCATGAGCAGTTCGAACAACGCCATCGGATCAGGCTGGAACGGTTGGCTGACCATCCCAGGGTGCAGCGCGTCAGGCTCTGCGGCACCATCGCTGCCTTTGATCTCGTGACCGGCGGTGAGCAGGGTTATCTGAATCCTGCGGGCAAAGTGCTCCGAGGCCTGGTGAGAGATCAGGGTGTTCTGATCCGTCCCCTCGGAGATGTCGTTTACCTGCTGCCGCCGCTCTGCATTAGCGATGCCCAGCTGGATCAGTGCTACGACGCTCTACAAAGCGGGCTGGATGCTCTCCCTAGCCCATAAGCTCCGGCGCAAGCCCTTGCGGCTGCTCTCAGGGACCGAGACGAAGTGCAGCCTCCACATCCTCTCGGGTCAGGCCATAGGGGTAGGAACAGGAGCGGGGTGGCCGTTCCGAAGTCCAGGTCACTCCGAGATCCTGCTGATCGAGTCGTAGGACCGCACTCCAGGCAGCCTGCTCCCAGATCCAATCGCAGGGATCATCATCACTGCGGGTAGCGCCCAGCGCCTGCAACCACTGCTCAAGTGCCCGCAGGGAATGCTGGTTGAGCGGCGTGTTCGCTGAGGGAAGTGATGCCATCGGAATCACCGGGTTGCGCATCAGTGAGCTGAGTCTGCTCCTCCACCAGCCAACTCGGCTGCACCTGCAGTTCAAGTCCTCGGCTCCAGGCCACACCCACGCCAAGCAGCAGACAGAGCAACAGAGACCCCAGCAGCAACAGCAACGACAACCACTCACCGCCGGAGAGCGGACGACGCTGACCAATTGCATGCGGCACCGGCAAAGAAGGAATCACGGGCTGCTCTGTCGCTTCTCTCGCCCGCAAAGCTGCGTCATACAAGCGACGGCAACGTGGATCAGCGAGCTGCTCATACGCTTCTCGGAGAAGCCGAAACTGACGAGCCGCATCCTGTGCCGGCAAACGGGTCGTGTCTGGATGCACCGCCTTGCTCAAACGACGGAAGGCCTGACGCAACGAATCCGCATCCGCACTGCGAGAGACACCCAGACGCTCGTAGTAGGTGATGTTCTGAGCCTGAGGGGCCATTGCGTTCAGCAGCACCTCGGCTTACTTGCCATTCTAGAAAGGTGTGACGGTTAGGCCGCTATGCCGGATACATCGCCGTTCGCCAATCCCTCATCCGAGCTCTGGTCATTGCTCGGATGGAGTCCTGATGTTGGACAGCTGAGGCAGTTCATTGACCTGCAACAGCTGCTTCAAGACTGGAACAGCCGCGTCAATCTCACCCGATTGGTGCAGGGTGAAGATTTCTGGATCACTCAGGTTCTCGACAGCCTCTGGCCTCTGTTGCCTGAGCTGATGACCCCAGACACTCCACGCCGCTGCATCGATGTGGGTACGGGCGGAGGATTCCCTGGGCTGGCGATAGCCATTGCGCTCCCAGGCGCTGAGGTGACCCTTGTGGATTCAGTGGGACGCAAGACCGCTGCTGTCGCTGCAATGGCGAAGTCGCTGGGTTTCGGCGATCGGGTGCTGGTCCGCACGGAACGGGTCGAACGCACTGGTCAGGATCCAGGCTGTCGAGGGACTTTTGATCTTGCGATGGCACGCGCCGTTGGCGCAGCTCCTGTGGTGGCGGAATACCTCGTGCCGTTGTTGCGCAGCAGCGGAGAGGGCTTGCTGTATCGCGGTCGCTGGAACGACACGGATGACATGGAGCTTCAATCAGCACTGAAGCTGCTGAAAGCTCGCTCCCTCAGGCTGCAACGCATGGAACTGCCATCCGACAGAGGAGCTCGCACATTGATCAGGATTGGGCCCGAAACCGCAACACCCAGGACTTATCCACGCATCACAGGCATGCCCAGCAAAATGCCGTTAGGAGCTCAAGACGATGACAACCGTTCCTGAGGAGAACCACCCGCCCGCTCACGCAAGCTGCGCAGAAGGCTAGGAATACGCTCTTTCCAGGGGCTGTCATTAAGAACCGACAACAGCAGCTCTTCACTCACGCTGGCATCCAACGCATCGGCATTGGCTCCTGGGAACCAATGACCGGCACGACCGAGCAGGCCATAACGCGCCTTGACGAAGCCCTCTAAATCCCATGCCTCAAGCAAATTGTGCAGCCAAAGGAGCATTGGCAAGTTGATCTCCCCTGGCGTGTCTTGCCATTCAGGCAATCCCTGTCTCCAGCTTGTCAGCCATGAGGAGCCGAGGGCATCACATTCCGCCAGACGGAGTCGGGATTCGATCGGTGCCACCAACTCCGCGGCTTGATCCAGCAAGGAAACCGCCTGAAGATGCAGATCAAGGTCTTGAGGACGAGCCGCACCGACGCTCAGGGTGTGCACCCGTGGATCCCGGAGGCAGAACAGATCGTTGAACACAATCGGATGTAAGGGATCTGTGAGCTCCAGCAGGCGTGGACCGGGGGTGTGCAGGTGCCCACCTTTATCGGTGGGACTAATGATGAACACACCCATGTCCTGAAGACTGGCTGCTGCGATTGCCGGCTCGTTCTCCTGACGGATGAAGTACCAATGCAGGTTCACGTAATCGAAAACACCCGTTTCGATGGCATCGACAATTAAGGCAGTGTCTCCATGCGTGGAAAAGCCCACATGACCGATCCGTCCTTCGGCCTGCCAGCGACGCACCACATCAAGGCAGCCACCGGGTCGGACCGTCTGATCGAGATGGGTGTGGAGATTAATGCCATGGATCGAGAGCAGATCCACACGATCCACATCAAGACGGCTGAAGGACACTTCGAGATCAGCTTCAAAAAGCGCCGAATCTGACTGAGGTGGAACCTTGGTCTGCAGGATTCGTGAGGAATCGGGGCAATCTGGCAGTGCCCAGCCCAGCTGTCGCTCTGAGCTGCCGTAGTGGCGAGCGGTTTCCACGTGATGGAAGCCCGTCTGAACTGCACGTTCCAGCGTGCTCTGCAACAACCGCTGGGATTGAGCTGTGATCGCGTCTGCCTCAAGATCACTCCAGCTCTGCTGAAAGCGCATGCCACCCAGTGACAGCACTGGCATTGAAATCTCGGTGCGCCCAAAGCGACGGGTTGGCAGACGGGAACTCCCCATCAGCCGTGATGGGTGTTACGAGGAAGGTGTCGACGTGGTCGAGCCGGCGACGGCACACCCATCGGGAGCAGTTCCTGGGCATCCAGCTGACTCTTGAGCCCCGCCAAATCATTGAACGCGACCCAATGGATGCAGTCCACTGGACAGGTCTCGATGGCTTCCTGGATGCAATCAGTGGAATCGCCATCCTGACGAATGGCCCTAGAGCGACCGAGGTGAGGCTCAATCACAAAGGTGTTGGTGGCCACATGAGCGCAGTAGCGGCAACCAATACAGGCCGCTTCATCCACCCAGACTGCCTTTGGCTGGAGTCTGCCTCCAAGAACAGGTTCCAACCCTGTCCGCTCGTCCTGATCAAAGGACGCTGCAAGGTAGGCGGCAGCCGCTGGATCAATCACAGAATCAACCTTGTCGGCAAAGGACCTGCTTCAGGAGTCCCAACGGGTCACCACCAGCTCAATGGATCCATCCTGGCAATCACGCTGCTCGGTGACATCAAATCCTTCGTGACGAGTGGCTTCAAGCACCGACCTCAGTGCATAGCGCTGGGTCAGACGAGACAGGAAACGCTCAACTGGAACAGGCTGACGCCAGAGATCCAGATCGGTCACGAATTCATACGAGTGATTGGATTCATTCCAGCGGAACCCGAAATCGGCACCACCATCAACGGCAACCGTCAGCTCGGCTTCGACGGTCTGCCCCTTATACCCACGCACAGTCTGTTGGCTGTCGCCGGGCGTATACCCCAGATCCTCAAGGGCTCCACGCAGCGGAGCCAACTGACGGAGTTCTGTTTTAACGGTACTGAAATGGGACATCAGGAGGGCTCGACGGACTGGGACTGAGTGACGGGCTGGGTTGAGGTGAAAGCCTCAGAAGTTGGCTGGCGCCGTTCGACAGTGCCTAGCGCTGCTTCAAGACGATCGGTGAGTTGCAGACAGGCGTCACCGGTGACACCTTCAACTCGCTCCTCAACACGACCGTCGGGGCGAATGCGAAATCGCACTGTGCGCTGAGGCATGCACCATCACAGAATTAAACGCATATTAAAGGCAAGTGATAAGAGGCGGAGTTCCCTGTTACGTGATCGGATCAGATCAACAGACCTTTCAGATCAACAGACCTTCATCCAGCAAAGTCTGGAGACGATCCACGAGCTCGGGATTATCGAGTTGCTCAAGAGCAGTGCGAGCTTCATCACGCACCGTCGTCTCACGATCCTGGAGCAGAGCTGCCACAAAGGCCTCAACCATCTCATCCTGGCGAGGCTTGACAAGCTGATCATGCAGTCGTCCCAAAGCCCAGATGCAGTTGCTCCGTACGACAGGCTCACTGTCAATCCGCAGGCTCAGCAGCAGCTGACCAGCCGCGAGATCTGCCTTCACCGCAGAGGTACATCCGGCCTCAGCAAGTGACACCGACGCCCAAAGACGCACAGATGCAACATCGACCTGCAAGGCCCTGATCAATGGATTGAGCACAGGCGCATCCTGATAATTACCGAGACTCCAGGCCGTGGCCTTACGCACATAAGCGTTGCTGTCGAGCTGAAGAAGACGCAGCAGAGCTTCCACAGCCTGCAGTGAAGGGTTCCGACCAAGTGCATAAACAGCGCTCATCCTCACCACTGGACAGGTTTCATCGAGCAGTGGCAAGAGCAGGGGGACTGCGCGGGGGTCGCGATATTCACAAAAAACCCTCAACCCCTGAAGGCGCTGATCATGTCCCTGCTTGAGCCATTCAAGGCCTTCATCGCAGGCTCGGACTGCCGCCAGGGCATCACCTTCAGGATCATCCGGAGCAATCTCATCAAGAGGATCACCCATGAGCTCTGCGGCAAGTTCACGGGCCAGCACATCAGGATCGATGGCCAGCTCAGCCATGAGGTCCTCGTTCTGGATACTGGATGAATCGCCCATGAACCGATCGTAATCTCAGCTGATCGGAGCAGGCGCCAGCATGTCGCCTGGAAGCCAGATGCGAGCGCTCACAGCGACAAGAGCCAGTGCGAACAGCGCCACGATCAGAATGGGAAGCAGAGTGCTGCGGAAAAAAGCCAAATCGCCGCCGGATTTCAGAGCATTGTGACTGCTTCCCGATCAGACCGAAGCAATCGATCGTCCTGTCTTGCGCAGCAGCATCAGAGAAACCACTGCCACAACCAGGCCGAGCCAACCCAGCAGCTGCTGATGCAACAGGAATGCTCCTGATCCCAGCAGAGCTCCGAACAGCAGTCCGGAACTCAATAGGAAACGAGCAATCAGGTCTGAAAGGGATTCCGAAGCGGTCGCATCAAGTGCATGACGCCAGCGGCTCCAGCCAGGTCCAGGAGGACGGACCTTCAACACGAACCGTTCCAGAACGGCGGGGGACTCCGGAGGAGTCAGCAACATCACCGTGATCCAAACCACGGCCGTGAGGCCTGTGGTGATCATCAGTCGTTCTCCGTAGTCAGCGATCTGAAGCAAAGGAACCACCGAAGTCACTAGACCCACTACGAAGCCGCAGAGCATGGCGGCCAGCTCCGCTGCAGCATTGATCCGCCACCAGAACCAGCGCAGAACGAGAACCACACCTGGACCAGTGCCGATGGCGATCACAAGCCGGAACACCGTGCCGATGCTGTCGCTGATCAGCGCGGTAAATACGCCAAGCACGAGCAACAACACACTCGTGAGCTGACCCACCAACAGAAGCTCCCGCTGAGAGGCATTCGGCCGCAGGAAGCGTTGATACAGATCGTGAGTGAGGTAGCTGGCTCCCCAGTTCACGGATGTGCTCACGGTGCTCATGAAGGCAGCCACCAGGGAGACCACTACCAGTCCGAGCACCACAGGGGGCAGAAGCTGAACCGCAAGTGTCGGGTAGCTGAGTTCCCAGTCGGCCTGGTCAGGAAGCAGCACCATGGCAGCCAGGGCCACAATCACCCAGAGCCAGCTGCGCAGCAGGTAGTTGACCACCAAGAACACCCAGCCAGCGAGCCGCGCCTGCTGTTCATCCTTCGTAGCCAGCATCCGCTGAATGAATTCGCCACCGCCATCACTGCGACGGAAGCTCCACCACTGCACGGTGAGGTAAGCCAAAAAAGTGGAAGCACTAATCCCAGCACCACCGATCCAGTCGAAACCATCGGAGCCCCAGCGCCAGGGCACAATCGACAACAGTTCAGGGCGGCCCAGCGCATCCAGCTGAGCCAGCAGTGAGTCCATTCCCCCGGCCGCATGAACAGCAGCCCAGGCCACAGCGCCTGCCCCGAGCAGCGCCAGCAGGAGCTGGACGAAGTCAGTGATCACCACCGCCCACAGTCCACCGGCAACGGTATAAGCGAGCACCAGTGCAGCCACGATAATCAGCAGAACCAACGTGTCTGAGAGGCCACCGGCTGCCTGTATGGGCTTGTCGGAAACGACGCCTAAGGCTTCCACCACCTTGCGCATGGCGAGGAAGGCGTAGCCAATGCCGATGCAGTTCACCGGTAACGCCAGCAGAAAGGCCTTGATACCTCGCAGCCAGGCAGCGGTAGGGCCGCCGTAGCGCAGCTCCGTGAAAGCGGCATCGGTGAGTACGCCACTACGCCGCCATAACGGGGCGAACACCACGGCCATCGCCACGTGTGCCAAGCCAAAACCCCACCACTCCCAGTTCGCTGCGAGGCCGCGCGTGCCCACGATCCCCGCGACATAAAGAGGGGTATCAATCGAAAAAGTCGTGGCCGCCATCGACGCGCCAGCAAGCCAGCCGCTGAGCCGGCGGCCAGCCACGAAATAATCGTCCTCACCGCGATTGCGTCGCGCCAGCCAAAGACCAAGGGCCAGCGTGACGGCCAAATACACGATCAGAATGGTCCAGTCGATCGGAGCCATGGAGCCGCGCAGATGAGCGCAGTCTCCCTTACCGCTGTCGCGATCGTCTCAGCTGACCACAAGCCGCATCCTGATCAAGACCTCTGCTGGAGCGCAAGCTGACGGCCACACCGCGCCGTTCCAGCACGCGACGAAATCCCTCGATCCGTTCACGTGATGGACGCTGAAACTCTTCTTCCTCAATCGGGTTATAGGCAATCAGATTGACGTGACTCTGAAAGCCGCCAACCCGGTCGGCCAGTTCCTCGGCATGCTCCGGACGGTCATTGAGTTCTCCAAGCAGGATGTACTCGAAGCTCACCCGGCGGCCGGTAACCTCCAAATAGTGGCGACAGTCATTGAGCAAAGCGTCGTAGGGGTAGGCCTTGGCGGTGGGGATGAGATCTTCCCGCAGCTGCTGATTGGGTGCGTGCAGACTGACCGCCAGGGTGAATTGAGCTCTACCAAGAGTTTCAATAGCCAGCTCAGCAAGCTGAGGCAAGGTTTTTGGCACGCCAACGGTGCTCACGGTGATCCGGCGCTGGCCGATGCCCAAATCATCACTGAGGCAACGGATCGCTTCCAGGACGGCACGGCTGTTGAGCAGTGGTTCGCCCATCCCCATAAACACGATGTGAGAGGGGCGGCGATCCATCACCTCTCGCACACTGAGCACCTGATCGACGATCTCATGGGTTCGCAGTGAGCGCTGCAGCCCATCTTTTCCTGTGGCACAAAAACGGCAGGCCATCGGACAACCCACCTGGCTGGACACACAGATAGTCAGACGTTGATCCGTGGGAATGCCCACAGTTTCTATGGTTTCACCGTCATCAGTAGCCAGCAGCAACTTGGTGGTTGCATCGGAAGCCACGGAGCGATGCACCTCTTTCAGGCGGCCAATGCTCACCCCCTGATCGCTAAGCGTGGCTCGCCAAGCCTTGGGCAGAACAGTGATGTCATCCAGGGAGTGCGCACCCTTGGAATAAAGCCAATCGTGGAGCTGACGCCCGCGAAAGGCCTTCTGCCCCTGGGACACCACCCAGTCCTGGAGCTCGGCTGCGCTGCAACCGAGCAGAGCTTTACTCACCAGATCAGAAGACCGTGTCCAAGCTTGATTTCCACCGCAAGCAAGGCGATGAATCCGAGCATGGCCATGCGTCCATTCAGGCGCTCGGTGTGAGTGTGAAACCCATACCGAGGCAGGCGACGAACAGGAATCGTGGTGGGTTCAAGCATGGACAGGAGCTGCTTCAGCGCAAAGATTGAAAGGGACGGGGTGATGAGCGCGGACGCGACTACAGGTTTCAGTCATCGCTGAGAAGCCCCTCCTCCTGAAGCCCCTCAACGGCTTCGGCATCCACCACTTGCTCTTCTTTCAGCTCATTTTCAGCATCCGGGCGAGCAAAGGCAGCGAAGTTGGCACCACCCTCAATGCCATGACGGCTACGGGTGGCCTCCAGATCGGCATCGCTGGGGTCATCGAGAACCGCAGTGGCATCTTTGATAGGAGCGGCAGGCATATCGACGGTGTAGTCCGGACGAAGGTTCTGCATACGGCGGTAACCGACGGGATCCTCGGCAAGGATGTCGGGATGGGGCCCGGCTTCCGCACGAAGTTCCTCTTCGAAACCACTGAATCCGGTGCCTGCAGGGATCAGGCGTCCGATGATCACGTTCTCCTTGAGACCACGGAGCCAGTCGCTCTTGCCCTCGATGGCGGCTTCGGTCAGAACGCGTGTCGTCTCCTGGAAAGAGGCAGCTGAGATAAAGCTGTCAGTGTTGAGGGAGGCTTTGGTGATCCCCAGCAGAACCGGAGTGAATTCGGCCGGAGCTCCCCCGGTGATGGACATCGCCTGATTGGTGTCCTCCACCTGGCGAAGCTCAATCAACTCACCCGGCAGCAAGGTGGTGTCGCCCGCATCCTCGACGCGCACTTTGCTGGTCATCTGACGAACAATCACCTCGATGTGCTTGTCATCGATCGACACGCCCTGGGATTTGTAGACGTTCTGAACCTCAGTCACCAGACGATGCTGCAGGTTGGCGATTGCCTCCTGGGCAGCATCCATCAGCGGCTTGCGACCGCGCAGATCTTCGAAGAAACACTCCAGCAGTTCATGGGGGTTGATCGGCCCGTCCGTCAGCAGCTCGCCAGCCGTCACCTGTTGGCCATCGTTGACCATCACATTGCGGCCGAGCAAAATTGGATACTCCCCAATGGCATCATCGGTCTCGATGACTGTCACCACAGTCGTTTCATCGTCTTCGCCCTGCTTGATCTCAACCGTGCCGGGCTTCTTACAGAGAATCGTTGATTCCCGAGGGCGTCGGGCTTCCAGCAGCTCCTCGATTCTGGGCAGACCCTGAACGATGTCACCGGTCTTCTGACGTTCAAACACCAGCAAGGCAAGACCGTCACCTCGCTGCACCAGATCCCCATCGCGCACGTGCAGGAGCGAATCCGGTGAAACCATGTAAGGACGCCCCAGGCGAAGGGTGACCGCCTTGGCATCCACCTGTTCCACCTCGCCACAACAATCAGCGGGCTGGCCTTCAGCGAGAAGATCACCGTCAACAATGCGCTGACCGACAGTGACCACAGGCTTGGCAGCCGTACTGATGGTCACGGTGTCTTCGGCGCGCTCCACAATCAGGCGACGCACAGGCTCACTTTCTGTGGCTTCAGGCATCTGAGCCACACCCTCCTGCTTGCAGAGGATCTGAGTGGTGGCGACCACCTCGCCGGCTTTGATCGACTGACCGTCCTCAATCTGGAGTTCGGTATGGGTGGAACCATGACTGGAGTCAGAAATCGTGTCACGACGGACCAAAATGCTTTCCAGGATCACCAGCTGAAGCCGCTCGATCGTCTTGGCGCGCCTGTCAGGCACGCGTTCCACATCCACAGTCATCTGCGGTGTGGTGTCGAATGTTTCAAGCATCAACTGAGTGCGAAGCAGCTCGACACCCTCGACAGACTTAACCAGCTCGTTGTCTTTGAACGAGAGGCGCTGGGTTGCCTTTAAGCCGAGGTGAGGACCATTCGGCTGCTTGACGTGTCCAAGATCAGGGAGCTGTGCCTCGTTAGGAATGGTGTATTCCTCAACCGGGCGAAGCAGCAGACCTGAGCCTTCTGGGGTTTCGACGGTTTGCACGAACACCATGGCATCGGTGCTGATGCCCTTGGCAATCGATTCACCGGGATTGACCATCACACCGTCGCCGGTGAAACGCTCGAGAGCTTTTTTCTCCGTGCAGAGATGGAAGCTGCCGCTGCGCACAATGATCTCGCGCAGGATGTCGTTTTTCTGAGTAACGGTGACGATGCCTGCTGTCTGGCTGAAGATGTCCTTGACAACTTCAGTACCTGCTTCAATCCACTGACCATCAGTGATCATCAACAGAGAAATGTCCTTGTTGATCTCATGCGTTTCCTGAGGGATCCAGAGCAGAGTTCCACCCTTGTTGACCTCGTAACCGTTTTTGGCAGATCGGGCCTTCTTGATGGCGAGGCCGGGAGCGAAGCGAACTAGTCCACCGGTCTGGGTGCGGAATCGATCGTCATTGAGTTCAGCGACAACTTCGCCACTACCGATCTTGCTGCCAGGGATTGTGTTAAGGCGGTAACGGGTGCCGTCCTTGGCCTCCAGATTCCAGATCTCACCAGCATGGGTGGATTCACCCTGCAGCTTGAAGTCACGCAGTGTCATCGACGTGGTGACAATCTGCACCTCACGTGAATCACCGAGGGCTTCGCGCAGGCGAACGGCACCGCCGTACTCACTGGCCTGGCTGGCTTCTGCGAGAACTTGGGCTTCAATGACCTGAGCACCAGCTGTAACCACAGGCTGGGCATTGGGGGGGAGGTTATACACATCCCCCGCCAGCACCCACATCCTTCCAAGACGTTGTGCCTTGTGCGTGATGTTGCCCTGACGGTCGGTCACTTCCCTGGGCTGAATGGTGGGGTCATAACTGACCTGTCCAGCCAAATCGCAGATCACATCCTTGGTGGCCTTCTCAACACTCTTCTTGACCGCACCAGCGGCAATCTGAGCGACGGTCACGTCTGAAGCGATCTCCTGGCCGTTGTCCACAAACAACAGCGAACCGCTGGTGATCTCGATCTTTTGAGCCTTGCCCTTGTTAGAGGGATTGATGGTGAGCTTGAAATCAGCCTCAGCCTGCTGGGCATCGACACCATGCGGAGTGCGATAAGGACGCACGCGTGCTTTGGCGCCGAACTCAACGGTGCCCTCCACCTTGGAGCGAACCACTCCAGATTCCGCCGTTGACACACCACCGGTGTGGAACGTTCTCATGGTGAGCTGCGTTCCGGGCTCACCAATCGATTGGGCGGCGATAATTCCGACGGCTTCGCCGAGGTCGACGAGTTCGTTGTGGGCCAGAGCCCATCCGTAGCACTTACGGCAGACCGAACGGTTGGCTTCACAAGTGAGAGGCGAACGCACACTCACCGCCTCAACCCCGGCCTTCTGAAACTTCTGAGAAAGGGGCGGATCGATTTCGGTGTTGCGCTCGGCAAGCACCTCTCCTTCGCCAGACAGCACCTGATCAGCGGTGAGACGACCCACCAACCGATTTCCGAACTTACCGTTCTCAGCCTTGACGACGATCCGGCGCATCGTGCCGCAATCGTCCTCACGCACGATCACGTCCTGAGCGACGTCAACCAGACGTCTTGTGAGGTAACCGGAGTCAGCCGTTCGCAGTGCCGTATCTACCAGGCCCTTGCGAGCGCCATAGGAGGAGATGACGTATTCAGTGACGGTCAGGCCTTCACGGAAGTTGGTGCGGATCGGAAGGTCAATGATCTCCCCCTGAGGGTTGGCCATCAGACCGCGCATGCCGACCAGCTGGCGCACCTGGGACATGTTCCCCCGAGCACCAGAGTTGGCCATCATCCACACCGAATTGAGTGGATCGTTCTGGTTGAAGTTCTTCTTGACCGCATCCACCAGGCGCTCGTTGGTTTCCGTCCAGGTGTCGATGACCTTGGTGTGACGCTCAACCTCTGTAATCACACCAAGGCGATAAGACTCCTCTGTGGCAGTGATTAACTCTTCTGCTTCGCCGAGAAGAACCTGCTTTGCCTCAGGCACTTTGAGGTCATCAACGGAGATCGAGACTGCCGCCTGGGTGGCGTATTTGAAACCCAGATCCTTGAGCTGGTCTGCCATGGCGGAGGTTGCCGCCGTGCCGTGATGTTTGAAGGCCCAGGCAACGAGCTGTTTCAGGCCCTTCTTATCCACCACGCGATTGCGGAAGGGTGGCGGGGTTTTGGCCAAAGCACGCGCCTCCTTAGCAGCTGCTGCGGCAGCCTTAGCGGCCTTGGCAGCCTTGGAGGACTTGGAGGACTTACGGGACTTGGAGGGAGTGGAGGTCATGACAGCGCTGAAAATCGTATTGGTGGACTGATTCGGTCTTGATCGTTTAGGTGGCTGCCACCGCATCGATGATCGTGTGATTCATCACGACTCGACCAACGGTTGTGAGGATGTAGCGGCTGATCAGAGCGCCCTCTTCATCAAAACGGTCGCGACGGTAAGTCCATTGCTCAAGACGGGTGCCGTCGGAGAGGGTTTCGGAGCTCACAGGCTCGTCGCGCTCGTCGTCGTCCTCGACCTCACCGTTGAAGCGCACCCAGACCCACTCATGCAGACCCAGATGCTTGTCTTCCAGGGCATGAATGACATCCTCTAAATCAGAGAACGTGCGACTGCGATCGCCGAATTCGACCGGCGTCATCTGGGGTTGCAAAGCCGTGAGGTAGTACGTACCAAGCACCATGTCCTGTGAGGGCGTGATGATTGGTTCGCCGGTGGCTGGAGAAAGGATGTTGTTGCTGGCCAGCATCAACATGCGAGCCTCGGTTTGGGCTTCGATCGCCAGGGGCACATGAACAGCCATCTGGTCGCCATCGAAGTCAGCGTTGAACGCGGGACAGACGAGAGGGTGGAGCTGGATGGCACGACCATCCACCAGTTTGGGCTCAAAAGCCTGAATACCGAGTCTGTGCAGAGTCGGAGCTCGGTTAAGCATGATCGGATGCCCCTCGATCACCTCCTGAAGCACCTGCATCACCTCGTCATCGGCACGCTGAATGAGCTTCTTGGCGGCCTTGATGTTGTTGACAATGTTTTGACGGATCAGGCGATGGATCACGAATGGCTGGAACAGCTCGATCGCCATCTCCTTGGGAAGGCCGCACTGATGCATCTTCAGTTTCGGACCCACCACGATCACGGAACGACCGGAGTAATCGACACGTTTACCGAGCAGGTTCTGACGGAAGCGACCCTGCTTGCCCTCAATGATGTCGCTGAGTGACTTGAGAGGTCGATTGTTGGCCCCAACCACAGTGCGCCCGCGGCGACCGTTGTCGATCAGGGCATCCACAGCCTCCTGAAGCATCCGCTTTTCATTACGGACGATGATCTCAGGGGCGAGGATCTCCTGGAGACGCGCAAGTCGGTTGTTGCGGTTGATGACCCGGCGATAAAGGTCATTGAGGTCAGATGTGGCGAAACGACCGCCATCCAGCTGCACCATCGGGCGCAGATCAGGAGGAATCACCGGAATGACATCGAGCACCATCCATTCCGGACGGGCATTGGTGGCGATGAAGTTGTCGATCACGCGCAAGCGCTTGATTAGTTTGGCGCGCTTCTGACCCTTGCTACTGGCGATGTCCTCTCGCAGCTGTTCACCCACCTCATTGAGGGTGAGGTCTTCCAGCAGCTGCTTCAGGGCTTCCGCGCCGATACCCACAACGGGCTCATTCTCAATCTCGGAATCTTCGGCATAGATTTCATCCTCGATCTCCAGCCACTCATCTTCTGTAAGAAGCTGTTTGTACTTCAGATCCTTGTGGTCACCGGCATCCAGCACCACGTAGCAGTTGAAATAAACAATCTGCTCCACATCGCGCAGGGGCATATCCAGAAGGATGGCCACATAACTCGGGATGCCCTTGAGGTACCAGACATGGGAGACGGGAGCAGCGAGCTTGATGAAGCCCATGCGGTGCCTGCGCACCCGGCTTTCAGTGACCTCAACACCGCAACGCTCACAGACGATGCCGCGGTGACGAACCCGCTTGTACTTACCGCAATGACATTCCCAGTCCTTGGACGGGCCGAAGATCTTTTCGCAGAACAGCCCGTCCATCTCGGGCTTGAGGGTTCGATAGTTAATCGTCTCAGGCTTGGTCACCTCGCCCACCACCTGGCCATTGGGCAGGGTGCGCTGACCCCACTCCATCACCCGATCAGGTGAAGCAAGTGTGATCTTGACGTAGTCGAAGTGGTTCTCGGTCCGAAGGTTGCTGTTGGTCATTGACGGTTAAGGAAGAGGGAGCGGTTTGTCGAATCGTTCGTTGATCCGTCAGTCCTCGTCGTAGTCAGCGACGCCCAAGGATTCATAGGTGGGCCTGCTGGGAGTGCTGCGACGCGGGTTCACGTCCTGCATCAGATCCACTTCCTTGCCTTCATCGGTGAAGACGGCAATGTCCAGACCCAGCGACTGGAGCTCGCGCATCAGCACCTTGAAGGATTCCGGCGTTCCCGGGCGTGGGATCGGCTTGCCTTTAACGATGGCGTTGAGAGCCTCGTTGCGTCCCTGCATGTCGTCAGACTTGACAGTGAGCAGCTCCTGAAGGGTGTAGGCGGCGCCGTAAGCCTCGAGAGCCCACACCTCCATTTCTCCAAGACGCTGACCACCCTGCTGCGCTTTGCCCCCCAGAGGTTGCTGGGTAACGAGGGAGTAAGGGCCAGTCGAGCGGGCGTGAATCTTGTCGTCCACCAGGTGAACCAGCTTGAGGAAGTGGGAATACCCAACCGCCACTGGCTGATCAAAAGGCTCACCGGTGCGGCCATCAATCAGCTGAAGTTTGCCGGGGTCATCCGGGTTGTAGATCCATTCCTTACCAGGCTGTTTGGCCGCTGTCTTCAGGAAGGTTTCGACAGTTTTCTGGGACATTTCAGGGCCATACATCTCATCAAAGGGCACGACCTTCACACGGCAGTCGAGATTGGAAGCGGCCCAACCCATCAGCAACTCGAACACCTGACCGACATTCATACGGCTCGGAACACCCAGAGGGTTGAGCACGATGTCCACGGGAGTGCCGTCGGGGAGGTAAGGCATGTCCTCACGAGGAAGAATGCGGCTAATGATTCCCTTATTGCCGTGGCGGCCAGCCATCTTGTCGCCAACCTGGATCTTGCGGCGCTGTGCCACATACACGCGGACCACCATGTTGGCGCCGGGGGGCAGCTCGTCACCTTGTTCACGGGTGTAGATGCGCACATCCACGACGCGTCCGCGCTCGGTGCTTGGCACCCTCAGTGAATTGTCACGGACGTCACGGGCTTTTTCACCGAAAATCGCGCGCAGCAGTTTCTCCTCTGGTGGCTGATCGGATTCGCCCTTTGGCGTCACCTTGCCAACAAGAATGTCGCCGCTCTCAACAAATGCACCAATACGAATGATGCCCATCTCATCGAGGTTGCCAAGGCTTTCCTCTGCAACGTTGGGAATCTCTCGAGTGATCTCCTCTGGCCCAAGCTTGGTCTGACGGGCCTCGATCTCGTACTTCTCGATATGGACCGAGGTGTAGAGGTCGTCATTGACCAGACGCTCACTGACAAGGATGGCATCCTCGTAGTTGTAGCCCTCCCATGGCATGTAAGCGATCAGCACGTTCTGACCGAGCGCGATCTCACCGCCTTCACAAGCGGAACCATCGGCAAGAACCTGGCCCACAATCACCGGGTCTCCCTGGCGAACAATCGGACGCTGATTCAGACAAGTGTCCTGATTGGAACGTTGGTATTTCTGAAGGAAATGGTTGTGTTCAAGACCTTCCTCGTCCTGCACAACGATCGCGGTGGCGTCAACGAAGGTGACAGTGCCGTTCACCCGGGAGATCGGGACCATGCCCGAGTCGCGAGCAACCTGGGTTTCCAGACCAGTTCCGACAAGCGGACGCTCCGGACGCAACAGCGGAACAGCTTGACGCTGCATGTTGGAACCCATCAGCGCGCGGTTGGCGTCGTCGTGTTCCAGGAATGGGATCAAAGAGGTGGCAACGGAGATCACCTGTACCGGTGAAAGCTGCACATAATCCACCTGCTCGGGGGGGACCTTTTCAAAATCCTGCCTGTATCGGACAGGGATCAGTTCAGCGAGGATCGTTCCATCGCTGTCGGTCGCCACATCTCCAGGGGCGACACGACATTCGTCCTCAAGGTCGGCTGACAGATAGATCGGATCGCCCTGCTTGAGCACCCGGCCATCTTCAACTTTCCAGAACGGGGTTTCAATGAAGCCATATTCATTCACCCGGGCATGGGTGGCGAGTGAATTGATCAGGCCGGCATTCGGACCCTCGGGCGTCTCAATCGGACAGAGGCGGCCGTAGTGGGACGGGTGGATATCACGCACAGCAAAGCCCGCACGCTCCCGAGTCAGACCACCTGGTCCAAGCGCTGAGATGCGTCGTTTGTGCGTGAGTTCAGCCAATGGATTCGTCTGATCCATGAACTGACTCAGCTGACTGGAGCCGAAGAACTCCTTAATGGCAGCGACGAGCGGCTTGGGATTGACCAGCTGGGCAGGGGTCAGCGAGTCGGTCTCACCGACGGTCATGCGTTCCTTGATGATTCGCTCAAGGCGGTTTAGACCCACACGAACCTGGTTCTGAAGCAGCTCACCGACCGAGCGGACCCGGCGATTACCCAGGTGATCGATGTCATCAAGGCTGGCACCGCCCACATCCAGCTCAAGATTGATCAGGTAATCAAGGGTGGACAGCACATCCTCATGGGTGAGGGTGCGCACGGAATCTGGGATGGTAAGGCGGAGTTTCTTATTAATTTTGTAGCGACCCACACGACCGAGGTCGTAGCGCTTGGGATCAAAGAAACGGGTCTGGAGAAGCTGCTGACCGCCACTGACTGATGGCGGCTCGCCGGGACGCAGCTTTTTATAGAGCTCAAGCAAAGCCTGATCTTCGGAGCTGATGCCCTCGTCATTAGCGGCTTCAATCGACTTCTTGTAGTACTCCGGGTGACGGAGCTTGTCGATCACATCGTTGTCCGACAAGCCCATGGCACGCATGAGCACGTGGGCGTTGATTTTGCGGGTCTTGTCAACGCGGACATGCAAAAGATCGTTTTTGTCGGTCTCGAACTTCAGCCAGGCGCCGCGGTTGGGAATAACGCTGGCGTTGTAAGTACGACGTCCATTCTTGTCCATTTCATCCTTGAAATAGACCCCGGGGCTACGCACGATCTGGTTGACGATCACGCGCTCTGCGCCGTTGATGATGAACGTCCCCCGCTCCGTCATCAACGGCAGCTCGCCGATGAACACCTCCTGTTCCTTGATCTCACCGGTCTCTTTATTGACAAGCCGACAGGTGACATACATCTGTGATGCAAACGTCGCATCACGACGCTTGGCCTCTTCCACATCGTGACGAGGGCGCTTCAGTCGATACTCACTACCGACGAAATGAAGTTCGAGCTTGCCGGTGTAATCAGTGATCGGCGAGAAGCTTTCAAGCTCCTCGATCAGTCCTCTCTCAAGAAACCACTTGAAACTGGCACGCTGTACCTCCACCAGATCGGGCAGATAGGTGGCGGTCTTGGCGACCTGAATCGCGCTGCTGCTCATGCGGAGACCTGCAGATATTGGAGGGGACAGTGGGGCCTGAAGTAGGCAGCCAGTTCAACCATGGAGGGGCTTTCAGCCAAAACAACGGAGGCCATCCCCTGGAAAGGGACAACCTCCGCAATAACTGGCTTTCAGAAGACTCGGGTCAGAACTGCTGACGTCGTCAATGCACCGGACGGTAATGGACGCTTCGGGAGCCCAAGCACAGGTAACCATGCTTGGCCAGGCCAATAAGTCATCTTACACTTTCGTCCCCCAGCGGTCTCTTAGGTCAGGGAAGCCTGAACAGACGCCTTGCATTGGCAGTGCTGTCCTGAGCAACCTGCTCGAGAGACTGCTCGCGAAGTTCGGCAACACGCGTAGCCACTGAAGCCACAAATGCAGGCTCATTGCGCTTACCACGGCGAGGTACCGGCGCCAGGAACGGACAATCTGTCTCCACCAAGAATCGATTCTGAGGAACCTCCCGCGCACAGTCATGAGTCGGCACTGCCTTGGGGAACGTCACTGTGCCACTGAAGCTGATGTAGAAACCCAGCTCCAAAAACTGATGCATCTCCTCGGGGGTTCCTCCCCAACAATGCATGACGCCGGCAGGACAACGTCCTTCCAGCCTTCGCGAACGCAGTTCGGTCAACATCGGCTCTGCCGCATCGCGGCAATGGATGATCACCGGCAGGTTGAGCTCCACGGCAAGGTCGAGCTGGGGCCGCAGGATCGCCAGCTGTTCATCCAGATTCTTGTCGCGGAAGAGATCCAGACCGAGCTCACCGATGGCCACTACCCGGCTGTCATCGAGCGCTGCCAGGCGCAAGACATCGATTGTGTCCTGGCTCCAGTGCTTGGTATCCAGTGGATGAACACCAACGGAGTAACGCATCTCCGGAAATCGATCAGCCAACGACCGGATGGCCGGAATTTCACTCGGCTCAACGCAGGCATGCAGAAGCGACTTCACACCGGCACCCCGCCAACGCTCCGCTACAGCATCGAGATCCTCTTCAAAGGTTCGAAAGACGATGTGACAGTGACTGTCGATTAACACCGGAGTGGCCATCGGATCCTGAAACGCGCCTTCAGGATCCATTGTGCAGGGATTGAGCCCGTGGACCGGACTCAGACAACAGCGATTCAGCCCGCGGCGGGAACTGGATCGATCGCTTTTTTCACAGCAACCGTTAGTCGGGCTTTCTGGTGAGCGCCGGTATTGCGGTGCAGCACACCTCGCTTCACAGCCTTATCGATCTTGCTGAACGCAGCATTCATGCTGGTTTGAACACCAGCTTTCGCCTCATCGCCAGGGGTGGCGGTGTAAGCGTCACAGGCACTCATACAACGCTTCATCAGCGTGCGCATGGCCGATTTATAAGCCTTGTTTTCAAGGCGATTGCGCTCAGCGATCTCAACGCGCTTCTTTGAGGACTTGTTATTGGCCACAGACGCGGATTTCTCATCGACAATCCATAACCTTAGCTCAGAGACCCTTGGCTCCCATCAAAGTTATGGGGGTGGCCCTAGCTTGAAGAGACCTGATGACGGGCGTTGATGACCACCGTGAGCACGGAGCCAGCGGCGAGCGGTCTGCCCAAATGCCTCGAGAGTGCAACCGGGGCTGAACAACAGCTTGATCGGATTTCAACTCGCACTACTGGGCAAGCCCAGAAAGAGGCGACCGCCACAGTCGAAGCCATCATCGAACGCGTGCGCTTTGAAGGTGATCGTGCACTCGTAGCGCTGACTGAACAGTTCGACGGTTTCCGTCCGGAGCCACTGCGCGTTCCAGCGATTGAGCTGAAACAAGCCTGGGATAACAGTCCTGCAAATCTGAGAGATGCCCTGGACCTAGCCCATCGTCGGATCCAAGATTTTCATCAGCGACAGAAGCCACGGGATCTCGATGTCCAAGGCATTCATGGCGAGCGACTAGGACGGCGATGGCGACCGGTGCAAGCTGCCGGTCTCTACATACCAGGCGGACGAGCCTCCTACCCGAGCACGGTGCTGATGAATGCGGTTCCTGCAAGGGCCGCCGGAGTGAAAAAGCTAGTCATGGTCACCCCGGCAGGACGGAATGGCCAGGTGAACCGCACGGTGCTGGCGGCTGCTCACCTGGCGGGCGTGCAGGAGGTGTATCGAATCGGAGGTGCCCAGGCGGTCGCCGCTCTCGCCCTGGGCACCGAGACCATCCCCCGCGTTGATGTCATCAGTGGGCCGGGCAATCTTTACGTGACACTCGCCAAGAAGCTGGTCTATGGGCAGGTCGGAATCGACTCCCTCGCTGGACCCAGCGAAATACTGGTCATCGCCGACGGATCGGCCAACGTTGCGCAAGTCGCTTCGGATCTATTAGCTCAGGCGGAACATGACCCACTGGCTGCGGCCATCCTTCTCACCACATCCCAGTCCTTAGCAAATGCCCTTCCTGCGGAGCTCCAAGCTCAACTAAACAAGCATCCGCGTGAGGCTATTTGCAGACAATCTCTTGGTCAGTGGGGGCTCGTCGTGGTCTGCGACAACCTTGAAACGTGCGCACGTCTTAGCGATCGGTTTGCGCCGGAACACCTCGAGCTGCTTGTGGAGCGACCGCGAATGTTGGCTGATCGCATTCAGCAGGCAGGCGCCATTTTCATCGGTCCCTGGAGCCCGGAGGCTGTCGGCGATTACCTTGCCGGCCCCAATCACACCTTGCCGACATGCGGTTCGGCGCGTTACAGCGGTGCTCTGAGCGTGGAAACATTTATGCGCCACACGTCAATGATCGAATTCAGCCGAGAAGCCCTTGAAGCAACCGGCGGAGCGGTGGTGGAACTAGCCGACAGCGAAGGACTTCACAGCCATGCAAACTCAGTGAAGGTCAGGCTGGACTGACGATCAGCCGACTTTGTCCAGACGGCGAACACCGGCTAACCCGTCGTTCACTTCACCGACCAGCACCTCATCGGCGAGGTTCACGAACAAACCATTCTCCAGCACACCAGGAATGTTGTTGATGCTCCGCTCCAGATCCACAGAATCGGCGATTCCTCCTTCGAAGCGGACATCAAGCACCAGATTGCCCTGATCGGTGACGACGGGCCCGGCCTTGCGATGAGCCATGCGCAATTCAGCTGTTCCATTCATCGCCAGTAACTGCTGCTGAACCTGACGCCAGGCTCCCGGCAGAACTTCAACCGGCAAAAGAAATTCGAGATTTAGTCGTTCCACCAGCTTGGTGGAGTCAACAACCACAACGAAGCGTTTTGCGCGAGCCGCAACAAGCTTCTCCTGAACGTGGCAAGCACCGCCACCCTTGATCAACTGGAACGAAGGATCCACCTCGTCAGCACCATCAATCGCCAGATCGATCCGGTCCACAGCATTCAGGCTGCGCAACGGGATTCCCAACTCAGCAGCAAGCACTTCTCCTTGAAACGAAGTGGTGACCCCGACGATGTCCTTGAGCTGTCCGGATGCCAAGCGCTGCCCGAGTCCCTTGATCATTAGAGCCGCAGTGGAACCCGACCCCAGCCCCACGATCATGCCGTCACGAAACTGTTCGACCGCCGCTTCCGCGACGGCCTGTTTCATCTGGTTCTGAAGATCTGACATCGCTCTGGTTTAAACCGGCGAGACCGTAGCAAGGGTTTCAGCCGAAGCCCGGCAACGGTTCGGGTTTAACAGACAGCTGCAGATCTTTTTCGCCACGAATGACCTGCAACATCAGGGGCTGATGGATCTCAGCCTGATCGACCTGCTGCAGCAGTGTCTGTGGATCATCCACTGGAACCTCTCCTGCCATGACCACCAAATCGCCTCGACGCATGCCAGCACGCTGAGCGGGACTGTCAGGAAGAACAGACTGGACCAGAGCACCGGAGCGTTCCGGCAGTTCAACCAGCGCATTGGGGTCGCGGTTGTGCTCCCGGGCAATTCTGGCCGTCAAAGGAATCAACTGAAGCCCGAGATAGGGATGAACGACCTCTCCGGCCTTCTGAAGTTGCTCAGCAACTCGGTTCGCCAAGTTGATGGGTATGGCAAATCCGAGTCCTGCCCCAGGGCCAGATCTGACAAGCGTATTAATGCCGATCACGCGACCATCGGCATTGACCAGAGGTCCGCCCGAGTTTCCAGGATTAATCGCTGCATCAGTCTGGATGAGGTCAAGACGTTTGTCGTTGAAACCCAGGCTGCTGATATTGCGATGCAAGCTGCTGACAATGCCAAGGGTGACGGTCCGTTCAAGGCCGTAGGGCGTGCCCAAAGCGATAGCCCAGTCGCCGACATCCAGCGCATCGGAGTCCCCGAGCCTGGCCGGCTTGGGAGACTGACCACCCTCCAGCCGGACCAGCGCCAGATCTGTGACTGGATCGCGCCCAATCACGACACCATCTCTCTGCTCTCCGTCAGCCAAGGTGACATTGACCTCCTCCACCTGCTCGACCACGTGGGCATTGGTAAGCACCAAGCCCTCCCGGTCGATCACAACGCCTGAACCCTGGCCGCGTTGACGCTCTGGTCCATAACCGGGCTCGCCGAGTAAGTCCCTAAGCAGTGGGTCGATCAAGTTGGGGTCAAATGGCTGTCGCTCCACCACCCGCTCTGTGTCGATCCGCACCACTGCCGGAGCAACGTTGCGCACTGCGTCAGCCACAAAACTGTGTGTGCCCGGAAGCGCACTGGACGCTGCAAGCACCTGGGCCGGCAAAACAATGAATGACAGGGCAATCGAAAGGGTTCCCAACCACCTGAGAACCCATTGCTTGGACAACCGGCCAGGAACCACGGACGAGAGCGAAATAACTGCGCTCACGCTAGGAGGGCCAATCGGAACATTTGGGCTCAATCAATGAGAGCGGGGCCAGCGTCACGGTCATCCGCTGAGAGCTACAGGAATGATCCTGATCGGGCAGGTTTCTAATTTCTCGAGCTGGCCTCTTCGGTCAGCCGTGCCTATTGGTGTGTCAAACCGATCTGACGGTGACCTCACCATGCGCCTGATCCAGAAGGCCGCAACCAGCCTGCTCGCTCTGTCCACAATCGCCCTTGTTGGGTGTCAGAACGAGAAGCCTGCAGCGGATAACTCGGCCAAGAGCTCCTCCGCCAAGAGTGTCTATGACACCGGCAAGCTGAGGGCGGTGGTCATCGGTGATTCATTGCCGATGGTCAAGAAGGACGGCGACAACTACGACGGCTTGTCGTTTGTAGTTCTAGAAGCGATTCGGGATCAGATCAATGTGTCGCCGAAGAAAAAAGACAAAGAGGTCAGCATCGAACCAATCGCTGCGGATTCCGCCCGCGACGGCCTGGACATGATTCGATCCGGAACAGCTGACATCGCCTGCGGTGTTGCCTTCACTTGGCAACGCCAACGCACCCTGACCTACACGATGCCGTTCTCCGTAGGTGGCGTTCGACTGCTCGCCCCAGCGGACATCGATGGCACTCCAAAAAGCCTGAACGGCAAAACGGTCGGTGTCGTGAAAGACAGCATTGCGGCCAACGTGCTGGCGGAATCGGTGGATGACGCCAAATTTCAGTTTTTCGACACACCTAATGAAGCTCTGGCTGCGGTCAAGGACGGCACCGTTGAAATTCTCGGTGGCGACAGCCTTTGGCTGAGAGCGAACAAAACTGCGACGGCACCAGGATCCTCATTGGTTCCTAACAGGCCCTATGCCCGCTCCGGAGTGGGTTGTGTGGTGGCAGGTACCACGCCCCATCTCCTCAACATCAGCAATCTGGGCATCGGTCGTCTGCTCTCGGGCTACATCAACGACGACGACGGAGTGCGTTCTGCCATCAACACCTGGATCGGCACTGGCAGCACCGTGGGCCTGAAGGACGAACAGATCAACCGGTTCTTCACGATCGTGCTCTCCACCGCCGCTGAATTCAATCCGCAGTCCTGAACTCGAGTTTTGAATTGATCCATCGTTTCCCTCAACCATGAACAAAACAAGTCTTCTCAGCCTCGCCGCCGTCCTGGCAACGAGCGCAGTTCTGTGCGAATCATCCAGAGCCGCAGTTCACAACGAA
Organism: Synechococcus sp. BIOS-U3-1; assembly: GCF_014279975.1. Lineage (NCBI taxonomy): Bacteria > Bacillati > Cyanobacteriota > Cyanophyceae > Synechococcales > Synechococcaceae > Synechococcus > Synechococcus sp. BIOS-U3-1. Next base: position 2,188,049 of record NZ_CP047936.1, read on the forward strand.
CCTGATCTGGGTAACTCCCTTGAGCAGCGCATCGAGCGCATGAGTCCTGAAGCCTGGGCGATGATGAAACGCAACGGCCTTCTGACTGAGGAGGAGATTGCGCGCGCCTGGGGCAACGGCGGCGGCCGAGCCTGGGGTAACGGCGGAGCTCGCAGGGGCTTCGCAAATGGTGGCGGCGGCGGCTTCGCCAACGGCTACCGCGGTGGATTCGCCAACTGGTGAATCATTCCGATTACGGCCCGATCGGCCTACTGGTGATCCAATCGACGTCGCTCTGCAACCTCGACTGCAGCTACTGCTACCTGCCGGATCGCCAGCGGCGCAACGTATTCAACCTTCAGCAGCAGTTACCCCTGCTGCTGAAAAGGGTTTATGAGAGCCCATTCTGGGGACCCCATCTCTCGATCCTTTGGCACGCCGGTGAGCCGCTGACGCTGCCAAACAGCTTCTATGACCAGGCCAGCGCGATCATCCAGCGCCAGACCGCAGGCCTGCAGGAGCAGGGTGTGGTGATTGAGCAACACCTGCAGACCAACGCGACGCTCATCAACGATGACTGGTGCGATTGCTTTGTACGCAACCGCATTGTTGTTGGAGTCAGTGTGGACGGCCCCGAGGACATTCACGACAGCCACCGACGCTTTCGGAACGGCAAGGGGTCTTATGCACAAACCATGCGCGGTATCCGCACACTGCGCGAGCGCGGCATCGATTTCCATGCCATTGCCGTTCTGACTGCTGATGCGCTCGAACAACCGGAGCGGATGTACGCCTTCTTCCGGGATGAAGGAATTCATCAACTCGGTTTCAACGTGGAGGAGCAGGAAGGCGTGCACACCAGCTCCTCCATGCAAGGCCTCCTGAAGGAAAAGCTCTACAGAGACTTTCTTTCACGTTTCTGGGCCTGCAATGAAAAGGATGGTTTCCCGATCCAGGTACGTGAGTTCGATCAAGTCATGGGCATGATCGCAGGAGGCCAACGGCTGCTGCAGAACGAGATGAATCGTCCATACGCGATTCTCAGCGTGGACGCCAAAGGCAACTTCTCAACGTTCGATCCCGAGCTGCTGTCGGTTGAAACGGAACGCTATGGCCTGTTCAACCTGGGCAACATCCGCGATGTGTCGTTGATGGAGGCCACCCAAACGGAGCCATTTCAGAAACTGCTTCGCGACATGTCTTCAGGGATGAAGCGATGCAAACAGGAATGTGAGTACTACGGGTTCTGCGGTGGTGGAACCGGCAGCAACAAGTACTGGGAGCACGGCAGTTTGGATGCCACAGAAACCTGCGCGTGTCGTTTTTCTAGTCAGATCCCTGTGGATGTGCTCCTGGAGAAGCTGGAAACAGCAGCCGGGCCATGATCAATGCATCGGAATGAAAGGCGACCTGTCACCTGCCCAGTAGTGAGGGGGGGGGGTCGGCCATCCTTTAAATTGAATCCACGGCCTGGTGAGATCCTCTCTCCGGGAGGGTGATCAATGCATCCACCATCGGGCCTGAGCCCGAGACCACCTTTCCCGCCCCCTTGCCCCATCCACTCCTTCCGGATCTCACTTCTTTGGCTAAAGCCACGGCTGAAAGCCATGGATTTGCATTCGTTAGCGCCCAGGTGCTGACGCATCTGCAACCGATGACCCTGCAGGTGCAGATCCGTCGCGGCAATGGTGATGACGTCTCTCTGGATGACTGCGCAGGTTTCAGTGCACCAATGGGAGAGGCCATCGAAGACTCTGCTCTGCTCACCGAGGCCTATGTTCTGGAAATCAGCAGCCCCGGGATTGGGGACAAGCTTCAGTCGGCCAGGGATTTTGAGACCTTCCGGAGCTATCCCGTTGATGTCGTCCATAAAAACGACGAAGGCCAGGAGCAGCGCTTATCGGGAACCCTGCTGGAACGCACCGAAGACCACCTCCAGATCAACATGCGTGGCCGGGTCAAACGAATCCCGAGGGATTCGGTGATCAGCGTTGAGCTCACAAGCCCTACAGGCTGAATCGATTACGACCTCCTCCGATTTTTCTCTCCTTCACTCCTCCTCGTCACAGCAATGGCACTTGTTCTTCTCCCTGGCCTCACCAACCTGATCGATGACATCAGTGAGGAGAAGAAGCTTGCTCCTCAAGTGGTGGAAGCCGCTTTAAGAGAGGCACTGCTCAAGGGCTATGAGCGCTACCGCCGCACCCTGTATTTAGGCATCGGAGAAGACCCGTTCGACGAGGAATACTTCAGTAATTTCGACGTCGCTCTGGATCTTGAGGAAGAGGGCTACAGAGTTCTCGCCAGCAAGATCATCGTGGAAGAGGTTGAAAGCGAAGACCACCAGATCGCGCTTGCTGAAGTGATGCAAGTGGCTGAAGACGCCCAGGCCGGCGACACAGTGGTCCTGGATGTCACCCCAGAAAAAGAAGATTTCGGTCGCATGGCTGCGGCCACAACCAAGCAGGTGCTGGCCCAGAAGCTGCGTGATCAGCAACGTCGAATGATTCAAGAGGAATTCGCCGACCTTGAAGATCCAGTTCTGACCGCCCGCGTGATCCGCTTCGAACGCCAGTCCGTGATCATGGCTGTGAGTTCAGGACTGGGGCGTCCTGAAGTGGAAGCAGAGCTTCCTCGGCGTGATCAGCTGCCCAACGACAACTATCGCGCCAATGCCACCTTCAAGGTTTTTCTAAAAGAGGTCAGCGAGGTACCAAGGCGAGGTCCTCAGCTCTTTGTGAGTCGAGCTAACGCCGGGCTGGTGGTGTACCTGTTTGAAAACGAAGTGCCGGAAATCCAGGAAGGATCTGTGCGCATTGTTGCCGTAGCCAGGGAAGCCAATCCCCCTTCACGATCCGTTGGTCCCCGCACCAAAGTTGCAGTGGACAGCATCGAGCGGGAGGTGGACCCTGTCGGAGCCTGCATCGGCGCCCGCGGCTCCAGAATTCAGCAGGTGGTGAATGAACTCCGCGGAGAGAAGATCGATGTCATCCGCTGGTCGCAGGATCCTGGGCAGTACATCGCCAACTCGCTCAGCCCTGCACGAGTCGATGTGGTTCGGCTCGTCGACCCTGTCGGCCAACATGCTCATGTGCTGGTCCCACCAGATCAATTGAGCTTGGCGATTGGCCGCGAAGGTCAGAACGTGCGACTGGCGGCACGACTGACCGGATGGAAGATCGACATCAAGAATTCCAGCGAATACGACCAGGCAACAGAAGATGCTGTTGTCTCAGAACTGATCGCGCAACGCGAGCAAGAAGAAGCACTACAGCGTGAAGCTGAAGAAAGACTCGCCATTGAGCAGGCCGCCAGAGCGGAAGAAGATGCTCGCCTGCGTGAGTTGTACCCCCTACCGGAAGACGAAGAGGGGTACGGCGAAGAAGCGGAAGACATGATGAACGACGCTGACATCTATGAAGAGTCAGCTGAATCGGAGTCAGCTGAATCGGAGCCAGCTGAATCGGAGCCAGCTGAATCAGAGCCCTCCGATGCTGCCGCAAACCAGGAAGAGGGTGAAACTGAAGAGGTTGTCAGTCATTCCGATGAGGAAGAGGCCCGGTGAACACCTCACGCCCTGTCCTGCGTCGATGTGTCGCCTGCCGAGAGCTGTTTGACCGCAGCCTTCTCTGGCGGGTCATTCGCGACCATCGGGACGGGGTTCTCCTCGATCAGGGCATGGGGCGTTCGGCCTATCTCTGTCGCAAGGAGAGCTGTTTTGAGGAAGCACAGCGCCGAAAACGCCTGCACAAAGCCCTGCGATGCCAGGTGCCCGACAGCGCGCTTGAAGAGCTGAGAAAGCGACTGAACCCAAACAAGGAATCAGCCGCTGAGGCAAGATGAACACTGGCCCCACCTTGTGTGGTGCCCCGAGCACCCCGTGCCCGGACCGACCGGAGACCTGAATGACCAGCAGCGGCAAAGTCAGAATCTATGAGCTGTCCAAGGACCTTGGCCTGGACAACAAAGACGTGCTGGATGCCGCTGAGAAGCTGTCCATTGCGGCCAAGAGCCACAGCAGCTCGATCAGCGAATCCGAGGCAGGCAAGATCCGCACGATGTTGAAGAGTGGTGGTGCGTCCCGTCCAGCTGCAGCTCCCTCGAAACCCGCACCGGGGAAGTCAATCCTTTCGGTGAAGAAGGCCGACAGCGTTGATGCCACTGCACCGGTCAAGCCAGAGCAGCCGAAACAGGCTCCTGCACCAGCGGCACCAACCCGCGCTGCTGCATCGCCGCAGCGGCCGCCTGCACGGCCCGCCGCTCCCTCAAAACCTGGAACACCGCAGGCGGCTGCACCCCAGAAGACCGCGCAGAAACCAGTAGCACCGCCACAGACGCTCGTTCGCAAGGAGCCTCCCCAAAAGCAGCCTCCTCAGAAACCGGTTGAACGCCAATCCCAGGCACCCTTGCAGCCGACACCTCGACCAGCTGCTGCCCCAGGGCCAAATCGCACAGCCAGTCGTCCGGCGTCCCCACCGGCCAGACCCAGCGCGCCCTCACCCTCAACAGCAGTAACCCCTCGCAATACGGCTCCGATTCGTCGCTCACCAAGCGAGGGGGGCGCACGCCCGACTCCTCCTCCGCCAGGACGACCCCAGCCCAAGTCGCCGGTGAACAGAACAGTGGCACCCCCGCAGAGACCAGCCAAACCCGAACTGGTGGGTCGTCCCCAACCAAAGCGGCCTGGAACAGGTGCACCCCCAAGACCCGGGGCTCCCCGACCTGGCGCTCCCGCCGGTCAGCGTTCCGGCGCGCCACAACGTCCAGCAGGTGCACAACGCCCTGGTGCTCCCACTCGTCCTGGTTCACCCTCTGGCCGCCCTGGCGCCGGACGCCCCGCTAGCACCCTTGAATTGGTCGGCAAGCCGATCCGTCGCGACAGCACCAGTAACCGCGGCGAAGGAGCGCGACCTGGAGCTGGTCCTCGCAGTGGAGCTGGCTCCAATCGCCCTGCAATGCCGCCTGGCATGCGCAAGCCGGTGGCTCCCGGCGAGCTCATGCAACTGCAGAAGCCCACGGGTCGACCGGCCGCACCGCCACCGCGGCGTCCAGACGGCACCCCTGTCTCACCCCGTGGTGATGGTCCCAAGGCCACACCCCCGGTTAATCGTCCTACCCCCTCTCCCGCAACGGCCCCGCGCCGTCCTGGCTTCCGTCCTGGAGCTGGTCCCGGCGGACAGCGACGCCCCGGTCGACCCGACTGGGATGACAGCGCAAAGCTGGAAGCGCTGCGCAATCGCTCCCCTCAGAAGCAACGCCAGAAGGTCCACATCATCGGTGAAAACGATGATTCGCTGGCAGCGCAGACCGGTGGTTTCGCTGGTGAACAGGAAAACATGGTGTTGTCGGCGAGCCTTGCTCGTCCCGCCAAGCCCAAATCCCAGCAGAGGAGTACACCAAAGCCCGTCGCGGCGATCCGCAAGCGGCGCAAGGAAACCGCCCGCCAACGTCAGCGGCGCAGGGCTATGGAGCTGCGTGCAGCTCGCGAAGCCAAACAGGTGCGGCCAGAGATGATTGTTGTGCCGGAGGACAACCTCACGGTGCAGGAGCTCGCCGACATGCTCAGCGTGGAGAGCTCAGAAATCATCAAATCCCTCTTCTTCAAGGGGATCATCGCCACGGTCACCCAGACCTTGGACATGCCGACGATCGAAACGGTGGCCGAAGAGTTCGGCGTGCCTGTCATTCAGGACGACGTTGAAGAGGCTGCCAAGAAGACCGTCGAGATGATCGAAGAAGCGGACCGGGAATACCTGATCCGACGTCCGCCCGTCGTGACCGTCATGGGCCACGTCGATCACGGCAAAACAAGTCTTCTGGATGCGATTCGAAAAGCGCGGGTGGCCGCTGGAGAAGCCGGTGGAATCACCCAGCACATCGGTGCCTATCAGGTCGAAATCGAACACAACAACGCAGCGCGCAAGCTCACCTTCCTTGATACGCCAGGTCATGAAGCATTCACGGCCATGCGTGCAAGGGGTACCAAAGTCACAGACGTTGCAGTTCTTGTTGTGGCAGCCGATGACGGTGTGCGCCCGCAGACGCTGGAAGCCATCAGCCACGCCCGCGCTGCAGAGGTGCCGATCGTGGTGGCCATTAACAAAATCGATAAAGAGGGGGCCTCTCCTGACCGGGTCAAGCAGGAGCTGTCTGAACAGAATCTGCTCGCAGAGGAGTGGGGCGGCGATGTGGTGATGGTGCCTGTGAGCGCCATCAAGGGAGAAAACATCGACAAGCTGCTGGAAATGTTGCTGTTGGTCACCGAAGTGGAAGACCTACAGGCCAATCCCGATCGCATGGCCCGCGGCACCGTGATTGAGGCGCACCTGGACAAGGCCAAAGGCCCTGTGGCCACGCTCCTGGTTCAAAACGGCACATTACGGACAGGTGATGTGGTTGCAGCCGGGCCTGTGCTCGGGAAAGTCCGGGCGATGGTCGACTACGCAGGAGTGCGCCTGAAGGACGCCGGGCCCTCCTTCGCAGTCGAAGCCCTTGGATTCAGCGAGGTACCCACCGCCGGCGACGAGTTCGAGGTCTATGCAGACGAGAAGTCCGCAAGGGCCGTTGTCGGTGATCGAGCCTCCGACGCCCGTGCAACCCGCCTCGCCCAGCAGATGGCGTCACGAAGGGTGTCACTCACGGCAATGTCTGGACAGGCCAACGAAGGAGAGCTCAAGGAGCTCAACCTCATCCTCAAAGCCGACGTTCAGGGTTCTGTCGAAGCCATTCTCGGTTCGCTAGAGCAGCTGCCCAAGGACGAAGTGCAGGTCCGCGTCCTGCTTTCAGCTCCTGGTGAAGTCACTGAAACCGACGTGGATCTCGCGGCTGCTTCAGGAGCCGTCATCATCGGCTTCAACACCTCGATGGCCTCAGGCGCCAGAAAGGCTGCTGATGCCAACAGCGTGGATGTGCGTGATTACGACGTGATCTACAAGCTGCTGGAAGACATCCAATTGGCGATGGAAGGCCTACTCGAACCCGAGCTGGTCGAAGAATCCCTAGGCGAAGCTGAGGTCCGCGCCGTCTTCACCATTGGCAAGAGTGCTGTGGCCGGTTGCTATGTCACGACCGGCAAGATTCAGCGCAACTGCAAGGTACGGGTCCACCGCGGCAAGGAGATTGTCTATGCGGGCGATCTCGACTCACTGCGTCGCAACAAAGACGACGTGAAGGAAGTGGCTACTGGTTTCGAGTGTGGTGTGGGTACCGATCGCTTCGCAAACTGGCAAGAAGGTGATCGCATCGAAGCCTTCAAGATGGTCACGCAGCGCCGCAAGCTCACCACCTGATGATCAGCCGCCGAGAGCCACTGCTCTGGCTTCAGTTGATGGCGATTGCCGTCATTCCTCTGGAGCTCGAGTTGATGCGGCTCGTGTTGGCCGGACCCGCATTCGGACCAGCCCCGGCTCTTGAGCGTCTGCTGATCTGGGGCCTAACAGTCGTCGCACCCGGCGTGCTCCTGTGGAAGCGACCCGCGGACTGGGCCTCACTCATCCTGGTGCGCATTGCACCAGCCAAGCGAAGTCTTGATCAACGCCGCATCAGCGCCATCCCGCAGCCGCTCGGCCTCAAGGCAGCCTTGATCATCGGCGTCGCCCTACTGCTGCCGCTGTTCTGGTGGGTCGACCAATCGGCTCTGTTAGTGGTGGACTTCTCCCCCACGCAGAACAGCAGCCGACTCACGGCTTTGCTGCTGGCCGGTCCGTTACTGACGCTGATCCTCTGGCAATGGCAACAGCTCTTGCAGGCCATCAGGCTTTTGACCAGAAGTGATGAGACCTTTGCAGACCTCACGCCGATCAACGCGGCCGACCTGCAAACCACTCACCTTTCCCTTGGTCTTGGGCTGCTGCAACTGCCGCCTCTGGAGTGGCTTGCAGCTGATGACATTGGCCAAAGACCGAAAAAGAAAGACTCTGAGAAGCGCGATGCACAGATCAACCAAGCCGCTGTTGGTCCAGAGCCCGATCCACCACCAGACCCTGCAGAGAGCAATCAGCAAACAGAGGTCATCCCGGCTGGGGACGAGGAATGGGATGACTCATTGACATCTTCTGACCTCGAAGCTGTCGAACCTGAGCAACCCCTGGATGAGGCTCACAACCCCGAACTGAATCAGCTGGTCAGTGACGAAACTGCACTCACAAGCACTGACGCTGAACATGATCAGGAATCAGGTCTTGATTCAGAATTCAGTTCGCCACCAGAACTGGCAGAACCAGCTGCTGCAAAGGAGCCTCACAGAGAGAGCTCAGAGCAGTCCGAATTCAGCTCAGAAAAGGGTAGTGATGACGCAGCATCAGCCATCGCTCCTGTCGCGATCGAACCAGAGCAGTCCGCCGAAGAGCAGCACAGCCCCGACCTGAATCGCCAGGTCGGTAGCGACGACACCATTACCGGCACTCATGGTGAAACTCATCACGCAGAGGCCGAGGCCTCCGGAAGCGAACAAGGCAATCCAGAGCAACCTGCGCAGCCCCCTCCAGGGAGTGCGTGATTCACGCAATAGCCTCTCACGCATTGCCGGATCCAATCCCTGCTCTCCCTCGGGTTCAGCGCTCAAAAACTGTTTGCGTGAACCTGAATGTTAATTTCCTAAGGTCGCCGATGTAGCTCAGCCGGTAGAGCAACGCTTTCGTAAAGCGTGGGTCGCCTGTTCAAGTCAGGTCATCGGCTTCGGTGTTAATCCCTGTTGCAGTCGACTATTTCGGCTGGAGCAGGTTTTTTATGCAAATCACAGAATCTCCGTTCCTTCTTTCGCCCTGCTCTTAATCTGCCCCCAGCTTCGTCTCCATGACTGCCAACTGCTGAGAGAAGGGCTTAGAGCTGACGCACTGATCAGAGTGCGAGGCATAACCCCGACCAAAAGCGCTGAAACCGACCTTCCAACCAGATGTCCCGGTCAGGAGGAGATGTTTGCAGATTATTCCTTGTCGAAACTATTTAGATCCGTAAAGCGGCGCCAAGAATCGACTGGTTTATGACGCGTATTTCATGAACCTGTGCAACACGGGGTCTAAGGCCGCTCAAACGGCAACTTTTCGAAATGCCGCGCCTTCAGATTTACTTTAGATTTAACCCAACGTTGTTTCCGGGTCCTGCCCTTCTAGTCATGGCCAAGAGTCCAAAAGAGCTGGCGTTTCTTGGTGGCACGTTCCTTTTCGGCCTTGGAGCACTGGAAGTGTGCCTTCGATTCGGAGGGTTCTAAACCATCAAAAACAAAGAACCTCTGACAAAACGTCCATAGATCCAGTGAAAGAAGCAAGTTTGCACGGATAAAAAAAGCCCCGCATTCGCGGGGAAAGCATGAACGAGCACGATCACTTGGCTCAGATTGCACTAACCACAAGTTTGGTGGGTGACATGTGCGCTGATGTGACATCAGAACCCTCAGACGAAGCAGCAAAGGAATGCTGAGCGTCATAAAGACGGCGTGCCTTGAGCTCTTTTTCTTTAATCATTGCGAGGGTGTTCATGAGAACCTCCTACAGCGCCTCAAACCCCGTTGCCTGTTTGAGATCGAACTGCACCCTTCCTGGGGCCAACGTTTTCAAACCATAATCGATCGAAAGGGAGAGGTTGAGGTGAAAACCGAACAACTTGTGCCTGAAAGACCGCAACTCCCACAACAGCACTACTTAGCCCCGCAGCGCAGTGTCATGAGTCCACGCCCTAGAGAAACTTGCTGAGGAAAGCAAGGTCTAAAACAGCGTCCCAAGCTTGGCCATTGACGCAACGCAGGGGATAGAAGCTCTGTCCAAGCAGCTCATCTCCGCTCATTGGCCATCAAGAGTGACCAATGATGTCCTTCTAAGGCCGTTTCCCGTTAAGGTCACTCCTGCGGAACTGGATCAAATGGGCGACTACACCGTTGCGATTTGGGCCACCATCGGGCTTGTTGTAGTTTTCACGGTGCCAGTCGTCTGGCAATTCATGCAGCCCAATGATGATGACTTCGGCGATCTAACCAAACGTCGCAAGTAATCTCTGCCCTCAACTTCTCATCGCAGCTCGCTAAAAAACAAAAACAGATCAATTTCAGAACTGTCAAAATAGCTTAGATCTCTATAAGCCTGATCAGAGATTCACCCTTCAGCTAAATAAATCATGACGATTAGGTGCGATTTTTAATATTTCAAAGGCCCGGGCATGAATACTTTTAATCGAATAGGCTCATTTAAGTTGCGACTTAAAACAGTTTTAGTGAATTTTCAAATGAGAAAACTGGGGAACAATTGCTTCATGCCAGAATCAAATAAAAACCAGTTACTTCGATAACTCAAGCTAATCAGCTACTAACCACAAACCTAATCCACACTGGCAACACATTAATGATCAGGCTGAGAGCTTCTGTTCTTGGAATGGCTGTGTTTTAAGGACAACTGCAACAGACTTGATGCTTTTTCTGTTCTTCAACTTTCACCAGGCGGGTCACAAGATCCCAAGTGTCTTGAGCCGACATTTCGCCATTCGCTTCCCACTTTAAAGAAGACAGGTCAGAAGCAGACATCGCTCAAAAGACAGCCAATCAACTTAAGGGAAGGGCTGCTGATTTACGTAACTGCAACAGCAGTCAAACCTTTAATGATTTAGAGATTGGTGCTGGCGAATACGTTTGCCTTAGCTCCTGTACTAACTCACTCTCCCCGCCGCCCATAGTTGCCACAAAAGCTCTACATCCCGACGACCAAATAAAAACTCAGAGAACGAATCACAGCAGCAAAAGTCATTCCATTCATTGATTCAGAGGTTGAGGCTTTAATGCACAAATCATCGGGCAATGAACAGGTGGATCGCTCAGAACAATTGGTTAATTCTTAGATCGGAAGGCTGTACGTCTCCAGATCCTGAACAGCTGAGCACCAACAATCAGACTGCCCGCACCATTGACGAGTTCAAGGAGACGGGCAAGTTGTCCAGCCGCAAAATCAGGCAACTGCATCGCAGTCACATGCGTGATGCCACCTTGAATGAGGTGTTCATCGTGCTCAGCGTTGGCGCAAGTCTGATCTCAACCCTGGGTCTGCTTGCTAACAGCCCTGCAGTTGTCATTGGCGCCATGGTGGTGGCTCCATGGATCATGCCTCTAAGAGCCGCAGCCTTCGCCATCCTGCTGGGCGAGGTGCGGCTACTGGGTCGATCACTACGCACACTGCTTGTGGGAGTTTTGAGCACAACGCTGCTCTCTTTTCTGCTCGGTTATGCCGCTGGATTACCTCAGTTCGGCACAGAGGTTCTTGCCAGAACAAAGCCCAACCTGCTGGACCTGGGTATCGCACTCGTAGCAGGAGGTCTAGCGACCTACGCGAAGTTGCGCAGCGATGCCGTGAGTTCGCTGGCGGGAACGGCAATCGCTGTGGCCCTGGTGCCTCCTGTCTGCGTGATGGGACTGTTGCTGTCGCACCAGAACTGGAGTGAGGCCTCCGGAGCTGGATTGCTTTTCGCCACCAACCTGCTGGGAATTCTTACAGGCGGCTTGGTACTGATGGCCTGGAAAGACTCTGAATTCCGCCATGAGCTGCTCCGAAGTCGACTCAGCGTGGCCAGCTTCACACTCACAGGCCTGTTGCTAATTCCACTGGGAGGCAGCTTCATCGGATTACTGACTCAAGCCAATCGGGAAAACCGGCGATCCATGGTGGAACAAACGGTTCGAAAATTTCTTGTTAATGAAACTCTTACCTTCGGCGACCAGGAATTAGTGGATGTGGAACAGGTCGATATTGACTGGAGAACAACGAAAAATGGCAAAAATAAAAAAGAAGGAATTATTCGGATCATTGTTCGCGTGACAGATCCCGACCTTCCGAGTTACAAACAAGTCACCTTGGTACAGAAGGAGATCAACAATCTCCTGCAGAGCAATTATCAGCTTGTGGTCCAACGCACCGCTGTCGATGTGGTTGGTCCAAAAAAAGTAATTCTTCCTGCCCAGGAATTGGAGGAGACTAAGATTCAACAACCATTGGAAATCGACCAGACTGAGACTGGCGGACCCGAGAACAATCCGCTATCGCAGAACTCCAAGGATGCATTCGATGACCCAGGACAGTTTTGATGAGAGAGCAGCATCTTGTTGCGAATTCTTGAATGGACTCCAGAACGCAACGGTTGGGAAATCATGCTGAATCTGATGCCATCCATGCATTGATTCCGGCCATAAACTCGGCAGATGAAACAGACCGGACGTCGAACATTTCTACGATTGATCGCTGGTGCGGCTGTTTCAGGCAGTGTGCTTGATGGGCTGCTGCAAAAGACCGGTTCGCACCCGCTAGGTCCAGCCTCGGCTCCAACCGCTGAAGGGTTGAAATTGGGCTTGATCAGCGACCTCAACGGTTCCTACGGCAGTACGAACTACAGCAGCGCCGTTGAGCGTGGAGTGACGTTGCTGAGGCAGCAAGAAGCCGACCTGGTGCTCTGCGCAGGAGACATGGTGGCTGGCCAGAAGAGATCGTTGACGAACTCTCAGCTGGAGGCGATGTGGGCTGGTTTTGAACAATCGGTTCGAGCACCGCTTGAAAAAGCAGGCATCGCCTTGATCCCGGCCATAGGCAATCACGATGGCTCGAGTCAACAACATCAAGGACGCTGGATTTACGGAAGAGAGCGCCACCAGGCGGATCTGTTCTGGCGCAAGCATCGAGGAGATCTGCAATCCGGGTTGATTGACAGCGAGCGATTTCCCTTCCAGTACGTGTGGAAACGTCCTGGACTGTTTGTGGTCGTCATCGATGCCTCTTCAGCCAACGTTGATTCCTCACAACGTCAATGGATCGAAAAAGCACTGAACTCAACCCATCGCCACCCTGACGATCTATGCCTGGTGATGGGTCACCTTCCGCTCACAGCCGTCAGTGAAGGGCGGGCTCGCGCTGGGGAGTGCATCGCCAATCCTCAAGGGCTAGCCGGTCTGTTGCGAAGGGCCGGTGTTGACCTGGTGATCTCCGGTCACCACCACGCCTGGTATCCCTCTGAATCATTGGGTCTACGGCTACTCAGCCTGGGGGCGATGGGAAGCGGACCGCGCCGGATCATCGGCAGTGGTGTGATTTCACCTCCATCTTTGACGCTTCTTGAGTGGTCTCGAGCCTCGGAGCTGATTAGCGAAATGACCATTGATCTCAACACCATGCAGCCCATGACTCACCATGACCAACCTGCGCAGGTAAGTGTTCCTGGTTTTCCCGTCGCTCGTCGCAGAAGCCTGCAATGGCAACGAGCATCACCGATCTGACAACTTGCTGATCCAACAGCGTTCTGATCCAACAGCAAGCCAACAAAAAGCCCCCTCGTGAGAGGGGGCTTTCCGATTCAGTTGACCTGAATCGTTTGTTGATTCCAGATCAACCGATGGCAGGTGCTTGCAGAGCCACAGGTGTGGACTCAGCAGCAGCCAGGTCGAGGGGGAAGTTGTGAGCGTTGCGCTCGTGCATGACTTCCATGCCGAGGTTGGCGCGGTTCAGCACATCAGCCCAGGTGTTCAGGACGCGGCCCTGACCATCAAGGATGGACTGGTTGAAGTTGAAACCGTTCAGGTTGAAGGCCATGGTTGACACGCCAAGGGCGGTGAACCAGATGCCGACAACAGGCCAGGCAGCCAGGAAGAAGTGCAGGCTACGGCTGTTGTTGAACGACGCGTATTGGAAGATCAGGCGACCGAAGTAACCGTGGGCAGCCACGATGTTGTAGGTCTCTTCTTCTTGGCCGAACTTGTAGCCGTAGTTCTGGGACTCGCTCTCGGTTGTTTCACGAACCAAGGAGGAGGTCACCAGTGAACCGTGCATGGCGGAGAACAGTGAACCACCGAAGACGCCAGCCACACCAAGCATGTGGAAGGGGTGCATCAGGATGTTGTGCTCGGCCTGGAACACCAACATGAAGTTGAAGGTGCCGGAGATGCCCAGGGGCATGCCGTCAGAGAAGGAACCCTGACCGAAGGGGTAAACCAGGAACACGGCGGAGGCAGCAGCCACAGGTGCGCTGTAAGCAACGCAGATCCAGGGGCGCATGCCGAGGCGGTAGGAGAGTTCCCACTCGCGACCCATGTAGCAGAAGATGCCGATGAGGAAGTGGAAGACAACCAGCTGGTAAGGACCGCCGTTGTACAGCCACTCATCAAGAGAAGCAGCTTCCCAGATGGGATAGAAGTGAAGGCCGATGGCGTTCGAGGAGGGAACAACAGCACCAGAGATGATGTTGTTTCCGTAGATCAGGGAGCCAGCAACGGGCTCACGGATGCCGTCGATGTCGACGGGGGGTGCTGCGATGAACGCAACGATGAAGCAGGTGGTGGCAGCCAGCAGGGTGGGGATCATCAGCACACCGAACCAGCCCACATAGAGGCGGTTGTTGGTGGAGGTGACCCACTCGCAGAACTGCTGCCAGCCGTTAGCGCCGGAGCGCTGCTGAATGGTGGTGGTCATGAGAACGGGAAAGAATGTCTCCGAAGAGACGGTTACGGAAGGGCAGGAAGCCCTGCCAAGCCGGATTGTAAAGCAACATTGCGCAAGATGTCGACAGCTTTATGAAGCCCTCGTGAAGAACCATTGAGACCTCGCTCAGGAGCGACCCGCACAAGAGAGCAATCCCTAAAGGATCACTTAAGGTTCTCAAGTTGTGTCTCGGAAGACGCTTGTGGTCCTGATTCGTTGGTTGATCTCAGGGCAGCGTCTTGAGGAAACCGTCCCCACCAAGGATGCTCGCCATAGACGCCATGAACTGGAAGCCCAGGGTGCAGTTGTCTACTGGAGCGAACGACTCGTCGAAACTGGCTGAACACCCAAACTGAATCAATCAACCATCGCTGCGGTCATGCATCCGTCTTCAGCTCCCGCCGTTCGATCGCTGGCCATCGCTCTCACCGCAGTCATGACAGCGGTATTGATCAGTGCCTGTCAGAAACGCGGCGACACTCAGACGTCAACAGACATCAGTCGGGCCGCACAAATCAATGCGCTAATAACCCGTCTTAACCAGCTTGAAGAACGGGTCAGCAAGCAACTGCCAAGCAGTGATGACAGTGGAGAGCGTGTCCCACCAGGACCGATCAAATCAATCACATTTCGCAGCGGCACCGCCGACGACCGACTGAGGATTTACTGGGAAAACGGCAAAGTCAGCAGCCTGCCCTGCACTCTCGAGCAAGGCACCTGGGCCTGTGGATGATCATCTCAGGAGCAGTGATCAGCAGTCACATCAAAACATCCCTTCGCTGGCTCGAGACACACCATTCACCGACCATGGTCATCAGGCTGTTAGCCCGTTCAGGAGACCCATGAACCGACTGCTAACAGTGGCCTGCGGGCTTGCGATCTCGGTTGGAGGAATGGGTGCCGCGGAAGCCGCCCCCTCCCTGCCGCTTGCTCAGCCAAAAGCAGCGAACCTCGCAAGGATGAGAGCCGAGTCTCTGAACGGAGGGCTCGCGTCATACCGCGCTGCAGCCTGTATGTACGAGACAGGGGGAAGCTCATGCCTGATCTCCAAATCAGACCAGGGCTTTCTGTTCAGTTTTCGGGGCGGTTCACCAGGCTGGGAACTTCAATCGCCCCCAAGTCCGACTCTGGAAACAAGAGTGCTCGTGTCAAAAAATGGGGAGAGGATCCTGGCTGTTCCTTACAACGGTCCGATTCCCTGAATCCGCTGGTCAACAGAACCACAACGAATTAGTTGACAGAGGTTGATGCTCTGTCTCCGATAGAAGAGTCTTCCAAAAGGTCATGAATCTCTCTTCTTTAACTGCTCTTGCTGTGATCGCTGGAACAGGCGCTTTTGCAAGCGCCCCTGTCACAGCCCAAGCAGCAGTGCCAGCGTCCCAGGTGCGTGCGTTGAACCTGGCACGCAACACAGCAGTAGCCGAAAACGGTGGGCTCAGCGTCTACCGCCCCCAGCCCTGCATGTTCCAAACCAACTCGGGCGGCGGAGATTGTCTTGTGGATAACTCTGCAAACGGTTACACCTTCAGCTTCCTTGGCGGCAGTCCTGGTTGGCCGGAAAACGGCAGTGATGCCACCACGGATACGGAGGTTCAGATCGCTCCTGACGGTCGCAGTGTCCTGGACATCATCTACAACGGTTCTCCACGCTGATTTCCGTCCAGCAAGAGAGCAAGTGCCTCTGTCCAGCTCTGGGACAGGGGCCACTCTTCACGACTTGTGAGGCTTAGAGCAATGGACTTTTCCGCGTAAGCAGCTTCATTGATGAAGACAGGAATAGCTCCATTCGGCCCCTCATAGGCAATGGTTGTTCCCTGGGCCGAAACAAACAGAGGATCACCGCAGCGCAGCGGAATCCAATCTCGATCCTGCAGTTGGGGATGAATCAACGCTGCAGCCTCACCTGAGGCCTGTCGAGGCAGATCAAGGCTTTTGAGATGACGGTGAAGTAGAAGCTTGTCGGGATAGCAGGCTTCGCCGGAAACGACGTCAGCGATGGCTTGAAACACCGCCTGAAGCGCAAGCTGCGTTTGTTGAACGATGTCGTGCCTGCGGACGCTTTGAGGCACTGGCCCGACTTCAATCACAAGCCCACAGGGCCAGCGCTCCACCATGAAACCCTGTTGAGCAGCATCCGCTTCATGCAAATAGACCTGTAACCCCAGCGATGACTGGATCAGCGCTGCCAGGGCCAGATCAGCTGGCCTGCGGCCATACACCACCAGGCAGTTACCCATCGCAGCTGTGGTGCTGTGCAGGTCAACCACTAGGTCGCAGGGTGTTTGTCCCTCAGGCCCGAACTCGCGCTGCAGTTCCAAAGCCCTGAGCATTTCACGATCGCACCGCTCGGGGTGGTTCGCACTTTCCTGCAGAAGATCGGGACGGAAGGAACGATTGAGATCGCGATCGCAATAACGACGACCCACTGCGCGGGCCTCCGGATTACCAATCACCGTTCGGACGACACATCCACACGCATCAATCAGCTCCTTCTGAAGGGCCCATTGCTCCAGGAGCCAGGGAGCATTGACTTCGTTGCCGTGGGTACCAGCCACCACCAGCACTCGGGGGCTTGCCATCAGGTCGCTGCACTCATCCACAGACTGAAGGACAATGCCTTGAAACGGAACCGTGATGTCGATTCCTCCACTGATCGTTCGCAGCGTGCGAAAGGGCTGGCAGTGGCAGTGGCAACGCCTGATGACAGGGCTGGGGCCAGCGGATGAGCAGGGCAACTACCAAAGGCCAGACAGCGCTCCGATGCAAACTTCGGTTCCGGAGGCAGAAGATCTGCAGGGGCGGGAGCCAAACCATCGACCGCGGCTACTGATTGGACGCAGCTGTCCGTGGGCACACCGCACCTGGCTGATGGTGAAACTGCGGGGTCTTGAGAGCAGCCTTGAGGTGATCCCCGCCAAGGCTGACCACGAAGAGGGCCGGTGGCGACTGGAGCCGAGCTGGCTGGGCTGCACCAGCCTTCTGGAGCTGTATCGCCGCTGCGGAGCTGAACCCAGTCTGCGGGCGACCGTGCCGGTGCTGGTCGATCCTGGCCGCAGCGAACAACACAAACCACAGCTTCTCGGCAATGACAGCACTCCCCTGAGCGCCGCGCTGAACCGTTGGCCAGCAGCACCAGACGCACCGGATCTATCACCAGCCCACCTTGAAGAGGCAATCGAGAGATGGCAAACCTTGTTGCAGCCCGCAGTCAATGACGGCGTTTACCGCTGCGGGTTTGCTCGCAATCAAGCGGCCTATGACCAGGCCAGTGCCGCCATGGGCGATGCTCTCGAGGAGCTGGAACGAAGTCTCAGGCAGGAGGGTCCATGGCTTTGCGGTGCAACCCTGACCCTTGCCGATGTGCGCCTATTCCCGACCCTGATCCGCTGGGAAGCTGTCTACGAACCCCTGTTCGGATGCAGCGCAAAATCCCTGTGGATGCTGCCGGAACTCTGGAAATGGCGACAACGTTTCATGGCATTACCGGGAGTAGAAGCCACCTGCGACGCCGCAGCCTGGCGCCATGACTACTTCGGCGCCCTCTTTCCTCTGAATCCCGGTGGAATTGTTCCGAAAGGCCCGAAGCTGAGCACACTGGTTGACAGCACCATTTCCCTGCCATGACGACCGCCGATCCCCAGTTCGACGGGATGTATGGACCGTTCACCATCACCTCGACGGACAGAGAGGAGGTGCAGCGTTACAGGATCTGTCTGCTGGTCAGCGGCCTATCACTGAGCGTCGGGCTGCTGCAGTGGTGGCTGCTAGGGGGGCAGTGGGCATGGCTTTGGCTTCTACCCCTTAGCGTCAGCCTCGGGCTGTCCCTGCATTGGATTCATATTTATCTGCGACCACTGCATCGAGCGCTGCAGCTGTTCTGGCTCATTGGCTGTCTGGGGTGGCTGGTGCTGATGCTTCAAACATCTACCCATGAAGCCCTCGACACGCTGACAAGCCAGCCCCTATGGATCCTGGCCGTTGGCCCCATGTTTGCTGCTCTGACTGGTATCGGCTTCAAGGAATTCTTCTGCTTCCGTCGTGCCGAGGCGGTTGGTCTCACACTGCTGCTTCCCGTGGCTCTTCTGGGACGGCTGCTGGGGCTGGTTGGCAACGGCCCCTGCGGAATGTTGGTGCTGGTCGCCGGGCTGCTACTGGTCGTGCTCGCCTTGCGTAAGTTCGGCATGGAGGCAGCAGCAGATGTCGGAGACAAAAGCGTGTTTGCTTATCTGGACGCCCAGCGCGAGGTCGCAGGCTCGTGAGTCTGATCAGCCTGGTTGATGCATCAAAAGATTTCGGAATCCGAACCCTGTTCGAGAACCTCACGCTGCACGTCCGCGAAGGGGACAGGGTTGGATTGATCGGACCGAATGGCGCCGGTAAATCAACCCTGCTGCGGGTGCTCTCAGGGAAGGAACCTCTTGGAGGCGGAGAGCGACGCTGCTCCTCCCGTCTGAGAATTGAGCTGGTTGGTCAGGACAGCACGGTGGAGCCTGGGCTCACCGTGCTCGAACAGGTGCTGGCCGGCTGTGGAGAAAAGCGGGAGCTACTGCTGCGCTTCAGCGCGGTCTCTGAGGCGGTGGCCCGGTCTCCTGAAGACACAGTGCTGATGCGTGAACTCGGTGTTCTAAGCGAACGTATGGATGAAGAGGGGGCATGGGGACTTGAACAGCAGTGCCAGGAAGTGCTGCAGCGCCTAGGGATCAGCGATCTTCACCGGCCCGTAGAGGATTTGTCCGGGGGCTATCGCAAGCGTGTGGGTCTGGCCTCGGCACTGGTTGCCGGCCCTGATGTGCTTCTCCTGGATGAACCAACAAACCATCTGGATGCAGCAGCTGTGGAATGGCTACAGAGCTGGTTGGATCGGTACCCGGGCGCTGTAGTGCTCGTGACCCACGACCGTTATGTGCTCGATCGTGTGACGCGCCGAATTGTGGAGGTGGAGCGAGGACAAGCCTCCAGCATTGATGGCAATTACAGCGCGTATCTGCAGCGCAAGGCTGACCAGGAGGTCTCAGAAGCCGCTGAAGCTGCCCGGTTCAAGAGCGTGATGCGACGGGAACTGGCCTGGCTGCGTCAGGGCCCCAAGGCGCGGAGCACCAAGCAGAAAGCTCGCATTCAGCGAATTGAGGAGATGCGGGCGGCACCCTCAAAAACCAATCGCAGCCAACTGGAGATGAGCAGCGTCAGCCGTCGGATCGGCAAGCTCGCGATTGAAGCTGAGCAACTGACGGTCACCGCAGATGGCCAGGCCGACGGCCCTGTGCTTCTGAAGGATTTCACCTACAGCTTCAGCCCCGAGGATCGGGTCGGCATCATCGGCCCTAATGGCAGCGGCAAATCCACCCTGCTGGACCTGATCGCGGGACGGAGGCAAGCCACTGCTGGCAGTCTTCGCCTTGGGGAAACAGTGCATCTCGGCTACCTCGATCAGCACACCGATGCACTCACGGAAGGGCGTGGACTGGAGCGCAAGGTGATCGAATTCGTCGAAGAGGCCGCATCTCGAATTGATTTGGGCGGAGAGCAACTGAGTGCCTCCCAGCTGCTGGAGCGCTTTTTGTTTCCGCCCGCTCAGCAGCACAGCCCGCTCAGCAAGTTGTCAGGAGGGGAGCGACGACGGCTGAGCCTGTGTCGAATGCTGATCCAGGCTCCCAACGTGTTGCTGCTGGATGAACCAACCAATGATCTCGATGTTCAAACTCTGAGCGTTCTAGAAGACCTTCTCGAGGACTTTCGCGGCTGTGTGGTTGTGGTCTCTCACGACCGTTACTTTCTGGATCGCACCGTGGATCGTCTGTTCTGCTTCGAGCAAGGACGCCTCCAGCGTTTTGAAGGCAATTACAGCGCCTTCCTTGACCATCGCCGGGACAAAGAAAAAAGTGCTGCGACTGAAGGCCATCGCAATCGCTCCAACGGGCTGCAAACCAGCCAAGAATCGGCCCCGAAGAACCAGGGCCCACGTCGACGCAGTTTCAAGGAATCACGGGAACTGGAATCACTGGAACGTGACCTGCCGCAAATGGAGCAGCGCAAAGCTGACCTAGAGCAAGCCATCTCCAGCGGACAGGGCGATCTCACCAGCCTGAGCCACGATCTGGCCAGCCTGCTGGAAGCGCTCGAAATGAGTGAAGAACGCTGGCTGGAACTCAGTGAACTCGTTCCATAACAAAGGCAGCCATCATCCGTTGAGTAATGAAGAGCTATCTAGTCGCTCCTACAACGCAGATCGAGATCATGGGTGTTGATACGGAAACGAGGTCTGATGTCCGGCAGCTGGCAGCCCAGCGCAACAGCCGTATGGTGTGGGCGTCGACATTGGTTGGGACACGCCAACGACTCCATGAAATCCATCGACGAACACATCCAGAAGGACCAGAGCGAGCTCGAAGCTGCCAAGGCAGAGGGCAACGATGCCAAGGTCCGCCACTTCAGCGAAGAGCTTGAGTCCTTGCAGGACTACAAGAAGGAGCATCCCGGCGACAGCCACGATCCCACTCCCATTGAGCTCTATTGCGAAAACAACCCAGAAGCGGACGAATGCCGCGTTTATGACGACTGAGCCATCAACAACAGCAGCGCAATAAAAAAGCGGGGATTAATCCCCGCTTTTTTATTGCGCTGCCACGGTTAAGTGCTTTGCAGGATGAAGCGTTCAGAGTCGCTCACTGTTCTTCATTGAAATCAGCAGGGCTGCCCGTGAGGCTGCAGACCACTGCCTCCTCCGGCTTCATCGCATGTACACCAGCAATCGGACGTCCGCGGCGGCGCAGAGCCTCGATTTGCTCAGGCGTTTGACAGCGAGCGATCAACTGGCCCTGGGAGTCGAAACAGGTGAAGAAGGTCATTGGACGTTCTCTCGTTACTCCCGTTATCACCATGTCGCGCTCAACGCACAAGTCCTGACGCCGCCACAAACACGGATTGCGACAAATAGAACACCGATGGGCTCAGACGCCAAGTTCCATCCACACCTGATTCAACAGCTCTTTCAGCCCTTGACCCATCACCGCTGAAATCAAAAGTGGCGTCCGCCCACTCACTTGTTCAAGAGAAGACACCAATGCGTCGCGACCCGACTCATCCAGGAGCTCAAGCTTGTTGACCACCAGCAAGCGTTGACGATCGACAAGGCCATGGCCATAAGCCATTAACTCTTTCTCCACCACCTTCAGATCAGCGAGTGGATCATCCGCTCCTCCATCCACCACGTGGATCAGGAGGCGGGTGCGCTCAATATGACGGAGAAAATCATGCCCGAGGCCGGCACCCTGTGCTGCACCGGCAATCAGGCCAGGAATATCGGCGAAGACTGTGCCATCACCGGTCGGACGGCGCACCACGCCGAGATTCGGCACCAGCGTGGTGAAGGGATAGTCGGCGATTTTGGGACGGGCTGCAGACAACACGCTGATCAGCGTGCTTTTACCGGCATTGGGCAGACCGATGATGCCGACCTCGGCCAGCAGCTTCAATTCGAGCTGAAGAGGCCACTCCTCTCCATCGCGGCCCTCCGTGCACTTTTCGGGCGCGCGATTGCGGTTGCTCAGGTAGTGAGCATTTCCCAGTCCGCCGCGGCCTCCGAAAGCCACCATGAGCTGCTCTCCAGGCGCGGTCAGATCACCCATCAGTATTCCGGTTGTGAGATGTCGCACCTCCGTTCCGCAGGGAACGTGAATCACCAGAGGCTGGCCGGAAGCACCGGTGCAGCGATTGGGCCCGCCTCGACGACCATCAGTTCCTGCAAACAATCGCTTGTACTTGAAATCCAGCAATGTCTGGAGGTTCGAGTCAGCCTCCAGAATCACGTGGGATCCATGCCCCCCGTCACCCCCTGAGGGACCACCGGCTGGGACATATTTTTCACGACGGAAGGCCACGATGCCGTCACCGCCATGGCCGCCACGGACGGTGATACGCGCCTGGTCGATGAACTGCACGAAAAGCTTCGATCGGGACCGGCCACCAACCCTAGGATCGCGGGGCAAGGGAGATTGAGCTTGGCCGGCGTTCGCTTCGAGACGCTCAGCAAGAGCTATCCAGGTCATGGAGGGGAAGACCCTATCGAGGTCATTCGTGACCTCTCGCTGTCGATTGAAGATGGTGAATTTCTGGTTCTGGTCGGGCCTTCAGGCTGCGGCAAGAGCACCTTGCTCAGGCTGATGGCAGGCCTTGAGACACCCAGCGCTGGTGAAATTCTGGTGGGGCAGCAGGCCGTGACCAAGCTGCGGCCTGCCAAGCGCAATGTGGCGATGGTGTTCCAGAGCTACGCGCTCTATCCGCATCTCAGCGTTCGCGACAACCTGGGCTTTGGACTGCGTCGCAGCCATCGCCGAAGTGCCATGGAGCAACTCCATGACCAGTTGCATCGCAGCACACGGGAGCTACCCGGCCTACTTCAAGTCCGATCGGAACGAGAAACGAAGGTGGAACATCGGGTACTGGAAGTGGCCCGCGCCCTCGAATTGGACCAGCTGCTGGATCGACGACCCAAGGAGCTTTCCGGTGGTCAGAAACAAAGGGTGGCTCTCGGACGAGCCATGGCACGTCAGCCGGATGTCTTTCTCATGGACGAACCGCTGAGCAATCTCGATGCCAAGCTGCGCGGCAGCACACGCACTCGCATCGTGGACCTCCAGCGTCGGCTGGGGACCACCACCCTTTATGTGACCCACGATCAGGTGGAAGCCATGACCATGGGTCACAGGATCGCCGTACTCAACCAGGGTCGTCTGCAGCAACTAGGTACACCAATGGAGCTTTACCGCTGGCCATCAAACCTGTTTGTGGCCCAGTTCATCGGTAGCCCACCCATGAATGTTCTGCCCATTCAGGTGGGTCGCAGCCAGACACTCCTGCTAGGTGAACGACGTCTGAGTGTGGAGGGTCCACTCGCCGCAGCACTCGAAGGCCTTGAGGGGAGTCAGCTCAATGGCGGCATCCGTCCAGAAGACCTCAAGGTGGCACCTGCCACCAACCGAAACCTTCAAGCAGATGTCAGCCATAGCGAAGTGCTCGGCAACGAGCAGCTGATCACCTGCAGACTGCTCGATGGCGAGCACCTGGTCCAGGTGAGAGCAGATCCTGGGCTGAGAGCAGTACCGGGCAGTCGCATTCATCTCGATGCTGATCCCCGTGGATGGCGCTTATTTGACGAGCAGGGAGACGCCATTCCCATACCCATACCCCCATCAGAGCGCGATGACACACCCGTACTTCCCGATCTGAACTGAACAGAAGCACGCGTCAGCGAACCCAAATCACACTGCATCCAGCTCCGCCGTCTCCCTGCTCGGCATCAAGCACCCGCTCCACGTAAGCCAGTGAAGCCAACCAATCGCGCAAGCCACGTTTCAGGCGACCGGTGCCGATGCCATGGATCACCCAAACGGGGCCATTGGCACCTCTCAGAACGTCGTCAACGGCAGCCTCAGCCTCATGTACACGCATTCCACGCACGTCAATCGTGTTGCGGGAGGTGCGTACCTCAGCAGCGCCACTACCTCGGCGCGCCTTGATCTGAACCACTGGCGCCGGGGGTTCAGGTTTGCGTCCATCAAGACTCTCCACCGCCGAGAGCTCAACGGTGCTGCGCATCACCCCACATCGCACGTTGAGCTGCAAGCCATCATCGGAAACAGCCAGTACCTCAGCCGCTTTGCCGAGGGCCAGAACACGGATGCGATCACCCACCTGGGGGCGCCAACCCTGATGCTGTCGTCGCAGTTGCTCAGGTCGATGACGGTCCTCGAGCTTGCGCAGACGCTGCCCCGCCTTCCGTGCCGTTTCACCATCAGCCTGATCATCACGAAGACGGCGGATCAGCTGTCGCACTTCCTTCTGACCTGAGCGAATGGAGGTTTCGAGGCGCTGCCTGCCCCGTTCCTGTCGTTCAGCGGAATATTGCTTCTGTGTCTCCCATCGCTTCAGCAGCTCTTCATGCAGCAGTTCAGTGCGCGCCAAAAGAGCGGCCGCATCCTCTGCTGCAGCCTGCTGACGCTGACGCTGTTCTTCAAGACCACGGATCACAGTGTTGGTCTCTCCATCTCCTCGTGGTGAGAGCAGGCTGCGAGCTTGATCGATCACGCCAGCATCAAGACCGAGCCGCGTCGCGATGGCGAGAGCATTGCTTCGACCGGGAATTCCCCAAAGCAGGTGATAGGTCGGAGAGAGGGTTTCACTATCGAAAGCGACCGATGCGTTTTCGAAACGGGAATCGCTGTATTTGAGAGCCTTGAGCTCACCAAAATGGGTTGTGGCCACTGTGAGTCTGGCCCGGTCTGCAAGCACGCGCAGGAGAGCGGTGGCCAAGGCGCTTCCCTCGCTTGGATCCGTCCCCGCTCCCACTTCATCTAGCAGCACCAGTGCAGGAGCTGGGCCCGAACCGATGGCCTCCAAGATGCGACCGATGCGCTTCACATGACCACTGAAAGTGGACAAGCTCTGCTGCAGTGATTGCTCATCGCCAATATCAGCAAGAACCTGGGCGCACCAAGGCAGGGTTGGACGACCGCTGCAGGGGAGCCAGAGGCCTGCACGCGCCATCAATGCAGCGAGCCCAAGACTCTTGAGCGTGACGGTCTTGCCACCGGTGTTCGGGCCTGTGATGGCAACCACCCTCAGGGACGCTGAGACATCAACGCTGACGGGAACCACAGCTGATCCCCGCTCTCTGCGCTCCTGCCACACCAGTAGTGGATGACGCAGATTCTGAAGAGTGAACGGAGCATCGCTTGCGGCCTCGAGCTGAGGCGGTACAGCACCAAGCCATTGCCCGTAACGACCTCGGGCCAAAGCCAGATCCAGATGCAACAGCACTGCAATGAGTGCAAACAAACCATCGACCTGTTCTGCGACAACAGCACTGAGTTCGGCTAGAACGCGCTGCTCCTCCTGACGGATCCTGCCCTCGAGATCCACCAACCGATTGCCTAGATCGACCACCGACTTGGGCTCCACAAACACTGTGCTTCCCGAGGCGGAACTGTCATGAACCATTCCCGGACATTGACCCCCTGCCCCCGCCTTCACAGCCAGCACAGGTCGTCCATTCCGTTCAGCGACCACGGTGTCCTGAAGGTGTGCTGACCAGCGCCGAATCAGATCCTGCAACTTGTCGCGTCGGCGTGAACGCAGTTCCTGCCATTGCCGACGCAATCCCTCCAGCGGGGCACTGGCGCGATCGGCCACGCGACCGCCTTCTTCAATGGCGAACTTGAGACGTTGTTCCAGCTCCGGCAAGGTGGCCACATCCGAGAGCAGAGCTGTACAAACAGGCCTCAGCTCAGGATCATCGATCTGCCGGCGCAAACGACGAGCTGCGCCCAGGGTGTCGGCCACTGCGAGCAGCTCCTCCCCAGACGCAATACCTCCCTTGCTGCAACGCAGCAGAATCATCTCGAGATCACCTACCCCCTGGAAGCTCAGACCTCCATCTAAAAGACCGTCCAGGCTTGCCATCTCCTGAGTTCTCGCCTGAAGGGTGAGGCTTTCAGAAAGAGATTCCGGCAGTGAACCTCTGCAACAGTGGCGTCGCCCCTGAAGCGTGCTGGTGAAGCTGGAGAGATGCTGGCAAAGGCGCGGCCACTCGAGCAGCTCCAGTGTTTCCTCAAGAGCGGACATCAATCGAGCTGAGCGACTCCAGGTTGATTCGTAGGGATTCCCCCCGGAGGCTCGTAGAGCATCTCTAGCCAATTGCCTTCGGGATCGCGCAAGTAAAACGATGCCGTGCCATCACGATGGTCATGGACCCCACCCACTGCGACACCTGAAGCCTTCAGACGGTCATGCACCACGTCCACCTCTGCACGATCGCGAAAATGGAAGGCGAAATGGGGACCTGCAGCCTTGTATTTAGGTCCCAGCAGCGCCAAACCATCTCGAGAATCACCGGCTTCGAGATAACACCAGTCATTGGCCTCCCACACCATTCTCATGCCGAGGCCTGTGTAAAAACTGACAGCCCGTTCCATGTCATTCACGCGAATGGCGACATGACCAAGGCGCTGCACGGCAGACATGAACAATCTCATTCAGCCCACATATTCTGTAGGGCGCAGGCCCCTGAGCGGTGGCCTGACTGTGAATTCGATCCAAGAACTGATCGAATCTCCTCCAAGCTGAACAAGTGCTCTGTCAAATCAGGGCAGAGACGCCCAATCTCAGCTCTTGATCCTCACCTATCACCCCTGCTGCAGCCATTCAGCGGCATCGCAGGCGTGATACGTAAGAATCAGATCCGCTCCAGCCCTTTTAAAGCTGAGCAGCGTCTCGAGAACCACGGAGCGCTCATCAATCCATCCCTTCTCGGCCGCTGCTTTCACCATCGAATATTCGCCACTGACGTTGTAGGCGGCGATGGGAAGCTCAGACTCCAGTCGCAGCCGAAGAATGATGTCGAGATATGCAAGGCCCGGCTTCACCATCATGATGTCGGCCCCTTCCTGTTCATCCAGCTGAGCCTCAGTAATCGCCTCCCGAGCGTTGGCCGGATCCATCTGATAGGAGTCTTTGTTTTTAGGAATTGGCTTGCTGCCCGTTGTGCGGGGGGCTGAATCAAGTGCTTCGCGAAAGGGGCCGTAATAAGCGGATGAGTACTTAGCCGTGTAGCTGATCACACCCACGTGCTCAAAGCCTTCATCGTCGAGAGCTTCGCGGATGGCACCGACACGACCATCCATCATGTCGCTTGGACCAATGAGATCGGCACCGGCACGAGCCTGCATTACGGCCTGCTTACAAAGCTGCTCGATGGTTTCATCATTGAGCACGACGCCTTGCTCATTCACGATGCCGTCATGGCCATCACAGGAATACGGATCAAGGGCGACATCGGTCATGACCGCCATTTCAGGGATTTCCTGCTTCAGCTGGCGGATGGCACGAGGAATCAGACCGTTTTCGTTAAAACATTCGGCACCATCTTCGGTTTTGAGTCCTTCAGACACCTTGGGGAAAAGCACTACGCAACGGATGCCCAGACTCCAGGCACGCTTCACCTCCAAAGTGAGTTGATCGAGGCTCCAGCGACAGGCTCCCGGCATGGCGGCAATGGGCTCAACTCCAGCACCTTCATGCACAAATAACGGATAGATGAAATCTGCTGGGGAAAGACTGGTTTCACGGACCATCGCACGCAATGCCGGCGAGCGGCGCAGGCGACGCGGGCGGTAGGTGAGATCCATCAGCAGCCTTGATCAGTACAGAAAATCGTAAGCGTCAACCACTGGCAAAGTCTCAAAGACGAGCGTTCTTTAGCCAGTCGCTTCGAGGATCGTCCGTTCGAGCCTCCCTGAGCTGTTCCAGCAAATTGCGCTGCTCATCGGACCATTGGGTGGGCCACTGCACACTGAGATTGAGCAGCAGATCACCTCGACCTGCCTTTGAGGGCCAGCCTTTCCCTTTCAGACGAAGGCTTCTGCCAGGAGATGTACCGGCAGGAATCGACACCTCAGCCTCACCGTCAGGTGTCATGACCTTCACCATGCCACCAAGAGCAAGCTCATCGACGGAGACGGGCAGATCAGCACGCAGCTGATCACCATCAAGACGCCAGACCGGGTGCGTTTGCACCTCAAGGTTGAGATAAAGATCACCGCGACGTCCAGTCCCCGGCTGCAGATTCCCCTTCCCTTTGAGTCGAAGCCTGGATCCTGTTTTGACACCGGCAGGGATCCTGACTTGGACTCTCTCATCATTCACAGAAAGCGTTCTCTCAGCACCGCGGAAGGCTTCGGCAAAACTCACTTTCACATTGGCTTCGGCATCGAGATTCAAAGGAGCCCTCGAGGCCCCGCGAGGGAAGCCACCACCAGGGAAACCGCCGCTAGGAAAACCACCGCCGGCGAAACCACCTGGGGCACCTCCAAAGCCTGCATTTCCAGGTCCAGCGAAACGACCCAGCAGGTCATTAATGAAATCGTCGAAATTGCCATAACGACCAAAATCAACATCAAATCCAGCGCCGCCCGGTCCAGCACCAGGAGCCCCAGCCTGATTCCAATACTGACCGAACTGCTCGTATCTACTGCGCTTATCCGGATCGGAGAGCACCTCATAGGCCTCGCTCACCTCCTTAAATTTGGCCTCAGCAGTGGCATCACCAGGATTCACATCAGGGTGATATTGACGGGCAAGCTTGCGAAAAGCGCGCTTAATCGCATCGGCATCAGCACTGCGCTCTACCCCGAGCACCTTGAAGTAGTCGCGGTATCCACTGCCGGCCATGGTGATCGATGAGCTCCAAGCGCTCCGGTTGGGTTCAGTGTCCCAGTTCCGTCCGGGCTTCGGCACCGATCGAGGGGGCCGGATGCCCGTACGTCGGAACACGCGTACATTTCGCGCATGTTCAAAGCTCTTTTGCTTGGCGCACTTACCAGCGTCAACATCATTTTTGTGGGCAACGGCGCAGCCAAAGCAGTCCCCGACCCCGGTGCTCTTGCCGACTTCCTGAGCCAGACCAAGGTCACGTACTACGGCTCATGGCGCTGTCCGGCGTGTCAGTACCAAGGGCGTCTGTTCGGCGACGCAGCAGTGCGTCTTCCCTACGTGGAATGTGGCAAGCCAAAGGAACTACCGATCCAAGCGGCTGCCTGCAAACGACAAGAAATCCTGGCTTATCCCACCTGGATCCTGCCCAACGGTGAACGCCGGGAAGGTGTTCAATCCCTAGAAGATCTCAAGATCTGGTCGGGAATGCCCCGCAACCCCTAAGGCCATGACCGCGAGCAGGCAGCCCCTGATCAACGGCTTTCAATGGAGACACTGGCGAGGAGATCTCACAGGGGGTGTTACGGCCGCTGTCGTAGCACTTCCGCTCGCCCTCGCTTTTGGTAACGCGGCGCTGGGTCCCGGAGGTGCGATTTACGGTCTCTACGGAGCGATTATCGCCGGCTTTCTTGCAGCAATGTTTGGGGGCACACCGGCTCAGGTCAGCGGCCCCACAGGCCCGATGAGTGTCACGGTAGCTGGCGTGGTCAGCAGCCTCGCTGCCGTTGGAACAAGCCGTGAACTCAGTCAAGGAGACATGCTGTCCATGGTCATGGCGGCTGTGGTTCTTGGGGGGTTGCTGCAGATCCTGATGGGGATATTGCGCTTGGGGAGATACATCACCCTGGTTCCCTACTCGGTGGTCTCCGGATTCATGTCAGGAATCGGCGTCATCATTCTGTGTCTTCAAATTGGCCCTTTGCTGGGAATTAATAGCCAGGGAGGAGTGGTGCCTTCACTGCAGATGGTGATCAGTAATTTCACACCCAACACTGCAGCGGTGACAGTTGGAATCGCAACACTCGCAATCGTTTTCGCCACTCCGAGGCAGATCAGCAAGGTGATTCCCTCGCCCTTGTTGGCACTTCTATTGATCACACCACTAGCCCTGTGGCTGTTTCCAGAAAACCTGCCTCGCATCGGTTCGATCCCCGAGGGAGGACTGAGCTTCAGCGCACCCAACTGGACCAACCACTTTCCGCTGTTGATCAAAGCGGGCCTGGTACTTGCGCTGTTAGGGGCAATTGACTCATTACTGACATCACTGGTTGCGGACAACATCAGTCACAGCCGCCATCGATCAGACCGAGAGCTAGTGGGGCAAGGCATTGCCAACAGCATCACAGGATTATTCAGCGGACTCCCAGGCGCAGGCGCAACGATGCGCACAGTGATCAACATCCGATCAGGAGGACGAACACCGCTGTCTGGAATGACGCACTCAGTAGTTTTGCTCGTTCTGCTGTTAGGAGCCGGTCCACTTGCCGAAGGGATTCCGACCGCACTGCTCGCGGGAATCCTGATCAAGGTTGGGCTGGACATCATCGACTGGGGGTTTCTGCGTCGAGCACACAAGCTGTCATTCAAGACAGCACTGGTGATGTGGGGAGTCCTACTAATGACAGTGTTCTGGGATCTAATCGGGGCTGTGCTGATTGGGATGTTCGTAGCCAATCTGCTCACGATTGAATCGCTGACTCACCATCAGCTCGGCAACATGAATACCGGAACGAGCCACCTCTCAACACGAGAGCAGGATTTATTGAGAGGCTGCGGAGACGATCTGATTCTTTTCAGAATGCAAGGCCCACTGAGTTTTGGAGCAGCGAAAGGAATCAGTGAGCGAATGATGTTGGTAAGACAATACAAAGTACTGCTTCTGGATATCACAGATGTGCCACATTTAGGCGTCACAGCAAGCCTGGCTATCGAGAGAATGGTCAAAGAAGCGGAACGACAACAACGAATCGTACTGGTAGCAGGGGCAAGCGGCAAAGTCAAAAAAAGGCTGGCTCAGTTTGGCATTGAAAATCTGATCGACGAAAGGCTCCAAGCATTAAACAAAGCTGCAAATTGGATCAACAAAAAAGCAACCAATCCAACTAAAGACCATAAAAATTAAATCTCAATAATGCAAACTACCAATTCAAACACGCATACATACTTCAACATGTCATGCAACACAATGACTTCCAAGACTGGGCTGCAGAGGCGCGAAATAAGAATTGAATGAAACTTTTCAGCTATGAAAAAACGCCAGCAAAAACCGCTTGAAGGCATCAGCGCCGAGATCAGACATAAAAGCCCTTAAACACAAGCCGGCTAGCAAACAAACGACAATCGATACATTGACAAGTAAAAGCAAAGCCGTCGAACGACGCAGCGAAGGATACGGTTGTTCCAGAAAAGAAGGTGTCTATGCCCTGGGCAGGCGAGCAAACTCTCGAAGCTTTTATTGACTACATCGAATCCGATTCGCTCAAACGCAAAAAGTGGTTATCACGCGTCAGAGAGGCAGGATTCGAACAAGCGTTGACCGAATATCGGGAAATGACATCAGCGAAAGAGATGCCGTTACAGATGTGACAGGAGCCTCGCAAGAAAACAGGAGGCTCAACACAAAATGTCACAAGCTTGTAGCAAAATTACAGCCTCAAGTGTCACATACAACTAAGCAGCGCGTCAAAAGCAGGATCAATCTCGCCCAGAAGCAAGGATGATGATTCAGTTATCCAATTTCTATGGCTTTCACGATTTTCTTTGCAACATCAACAGGCAAAACGGAAGATATATCCGATCGCCTGAAGGAACTCCTGGGGACTGATGCCAAAGATGTTGACAGCATCAGTGGTGTTGACGAATTGGCTTCCGCAGAAGCACTCGTCTGCTGTATTCCAACATGGAATACAGGCGCTGACGAAGCTCGCTCAGGCACAGCCTGGGATGATCTGATTACTGAAATTCCTGGTCAAGACTTTGCGGGTAAGCCCGTTGCCATCCTTGGATTGGGAGACTCCTCAGGTTACGGCGACTATTTCTGTGATGCCATGGAAGAGCTGTACAGCGCATTCCAAAAATCTGGCGCAAAGATGATCGGCAAAGTATCTCCCGAGGGCTATACCTTTGATGAGTCAAAGAGTGTGATCGACGGTAAGTTCTGTGGACTTCCTATCGACGAAGACAACGAGTCTGAGCTGACTGATCAACGCCTATCCGCGTGGGTGCAGCAGATTAATTCTGAAGCCTGATCGCTGATCAAGATCGTCAAAAAGAAAGCGCCCAAGGGCGCTTTTTTTATGGCTTAAAAAAGGTAGTCAAGTAATTAACGGTGAACCCAATCAACCCTGATCTCCTTACGTTGGTTCAGAAACTTATCAATTGACATCGCAGCAATACAGCCGTCTGAACAAGCAACAACGGCTTGCTTAAATGGAGTATTACGGATGTCTCCAATTGCCCAGACACCATCGAGTTCGGTCTTCATGTCATCATTGACTTGCACACCACCTTCCTCCGTTAACGGAATCTGGCCATGCAAATAATCAGTAATTGGCAAGCTACCTGAAGAGTAAACGAAAACACCGTTAACATCCAATTGAGTATCGTCTTCACAGCCTGATTCTTGAAGCTTTACAGCAGTGACACCTGAATCATCACCATCAACAGACGTGAGTCGAGTACGCTTCCAACGCTGAACATTTGGCGAAGATTCAAGCTGAGATAAGCCTGTACAACTTGCACTAGGCTTGCTGTTAGTAATCCAATGAACAGTAGAAGCGAATTTAGTTAAAACGAGAGCTTCGTCAATAGCTTCTTGGTTAGATCCATAAACGGCTACTTGTTGATTTTTATAAAAAGCACCATCGCAAGTCGCGCAATAACTCACACCACGCCCCAGATACTGATCTTCGCCGGGCAGCGTAGAAGTGCGGCCCATGGCACCAGTAGCCAACACTAGTGTCTTTCCCTTGAACGTACCTTCAGGGGTATAAACAGTTTTTTCAGGACCAGAAATATCGATTCCATAAACTTGGACCTGCTGATAATTAGCTCCATAACTAATCGCCTGATCCCTCATGGTTTTCAGTAGATCAGCGCCAGAAGTATCAGTAGGAACCCCAGGATAGTTTGCAATTTTGTGAGTAATCGCGAGAGCACCGACTGCAGGATTTTTATCTAAAACATAAGTCTTTAATGAGGAACGAGCTGTGTACAACGCACAAGCACAACCTGCAGGGCCACCACCAATAATAATGACATCAGCTTCGAAAATATCAGACATAATTAACTCCGAGCGAGAGATGTAAAGTCGTTAGCGTTAAGTCCTCGATCAATCCATTGCCCAGGAACCATTTGAATGAAAGCAGTAATTAATTGTGCAACCTGTTGAGAGTGATCAAAATGGAAAAAATGACGGCCCTGTTTCATGCTGACATAACGATCACCGGATTTTAGCGTTTCAGACCAGCGGTCGTGTGAATTCACATCAACAACAAAATCAGAGTCACCATTTAAAACAAATGTCGGAACATTGGGTGCCAGCAAATTGTCAATAGGCTGATGATTAACGATGGAACCTTGAATAAACTCAGTATCTAAGCATTTCGCTAACAAACAGGGAAGTGCTTCAAAAGCACGAGAATTTTGATTTGAGAAGAGCAAAGATGAAAGATGACTCAAAATGGCTTTCCTCGAAGCTGGCAATTGACTTCGCATGTCCAGATAATGAGAGGACCAGTGATTGGCTGAGAAAGTATCCACGGAGAGCAGTGTAAGCGATTTTACCAGCTCGGGGTACTTTTCTGCAAAAAGACAGGCGATTGTGCCACTAATGCCGTGACCAATCAAATGCATCGGTTCGGAAGAGGCCATCAGCGTCTGCTTAAGGAGCTCGTGAACCGTCTCTATAGAGCACGATTCGTCGAGATCATGCTGAAAAGACCAACGCTGAACAGCAAACGAACGGCTTAATAATTGAGAAACGCGCTTATTGAGACAATACAAGGTCGGCTGCAGATCAATCCAGAGGACCTTGTCATGAGGCATATGTTGCACCATTTCATTTATTTTGAAAGAGCGCAGCACTCGAGGGAAAGCACAACTAACAAGCAGTTGTATAAAATGGAATCACGGTAAGTAGACAATAAAACTAAGTAAGAGTGCTGGTCACCAAAATTGAACCCTGCATAACCCTGTTTTTCAAGTGCAGGATCAGCTTTTGATCAATCTTGTCAGCGGATTGCTCAAGACACATCAGAGATTGATAAGCAGTCTCAGAAATAGAGCCCGAACAAGTCGTCTCAAGGTAGAGATCAACCACGTTCGGACGCGAGGAGAGCAATTGGGCTTGGCTATCAAACAAAAGAGAACGCAGCGATCCTTAAGTAAAAATAAAGGAGCAGAGAGGTGCGGCTTGTAACAAATGAAGCAGGCGAAGAGGTCGTGTCAGGCCAACAATCATCTGTGAAAATCAAACAATAAAAAAGACCCCTTTTGAAGGGGCCTTAGGAGGTCAACTGAAAGATGTGGATCAGTTGATTTTTGCTTTATCCATAGATTCAAAAGCGTTCACAACACTCTTGAAGTTAAAACCCATGCCTCTCAAAGCATGCCAGAGATGACCTTGTAGGAAGAAGAAAGCGAGATAGAAATGGGTATTCGCCAACCACGCACGAGCAGTATGTGCGTCACCAGGAAGAGTAGAGGTGTCTGTGAAGTAAGGGGAGAAAGCGAAGTTCAGCTTTAGGGGAGCACCATACAATTCGACCGGATAGATCGTTGTATTTTGTGCACACCAAATAGCAGTCACAAAACCCATTAGTGCAATGCCAGCCAATGAGTACGAGAGAATCGACTCACCGTTGTAAATCAGGACTTTTTTGAAAGGACCAAAAGGAGAACTGATGATATGCCAAACACCACCGATGGTGAGAATGAAAGCGAGAACAGCATGGCCACCCATCACATCTTCCAAGCTGCTGATCGTAAGGAAGTTTGTCTGATAGCCCCAAACCATTCCAAGATCAATATTTGGCTCAACAGTACGAACAGCTCCAAGCGAAGCATCGTAAATACCGTGAATTCGAGCCCATTCGACGAAAGCGATGACACCTAGACCTAGAAAAATCAGGTGATGGCCAAGAATGAAGGTGAGCTTTTTGGGATCATCCCAACTGAAATCAAACTTTTGAGCGCGTCCCGTGGCTTCTGAAAGATCCTTAGGAGCACGAAGAGTATGCCAAATGCCTGCTGCACCAAGAACAGCGGAAGAAACAAGGTGCGTCGCAGCCACAAC
Source organism: Synechococcus sp. BIOS-U3-1 (assembly GCF_014279975.1). Taxonomy (NCBI): domain Bacteria; kingdom Bacillati; phylum Cyanobacteriota; class Cyanophyceae; order Synechococcales; family Synechococcaceae; genus Synechococcus; species Synechococcus sp. BIOS-U3-1. Next base: position 2,223,023 of record NZ_CP047936.1, read on the forward strand.
AATCAGGGGCTGTTGGTCAATAATCACTCCACCATCACCAACGCCAAGGCCTAAACCAGCCAGGTGAGGAATCAAAATCAGACCCTGCTCACCCATCGGAAGGGAGCCGTCGTATCGAGCGAGTTCGAAGAGAGTGAATGCTCCGGCCCAGAACATAATGAGACCGGCATGAGCCGCATGCGCAGCGATGAAAGAGCCGGAGCGCTTCGCTACTCCAGAATTTCCCGCCCACCAGTCATAAGTGACTGATGAATTTCCATACGATTGCATTGGGAAAATGAAAGGCAATCACAACCTAATAACAAGGCAATTTGCTCTAATCATCCGTTAACAATAGTTTTCAAGGTAAAAATTTATGAGGCAGGGGTGAATTTCTTTTGTAACTAACTCTCGTAGCGTATGTCAACGAAACCGAAGAAGCGTCATGAAACCACAGCAAACCTTGTGAAAAGTCAATATTGCCCGATGGAAAACAAAAAGCGCTGTAAAGAGGAACAATTCAAAGGCTGTCAAACCCTCAAAGACAGCCAGGACCTGGCTTTCAAGCCAAGCCAAAGATGCAGCGACACACTCAATCAATTAAAAACAATCAAGTACTAAATCTTAAGGCAAATAAAAAACAAGCGAGAATAAAAAGTCAAGCCAAAGGAAGAATATCAACGCAAAAACTCGCCCGAACAATACAAAATCAAACCAAATGCAGGATTAAGATGATGCAGACGGAAAAAACAAGTTACGAAACGACTCGCGAATATCAAACATTAATTAGTGATAATAGAAGCAGAGTAAAGCCGACGTAAATGCAGACTATAAGATCGGCCTATAGGTAAGCAACAAAAAAGATCACCAAAGAAGCTCATGAATCAAAAATAACCTAGAAACAAGGTCAAAGCGTCGAAAAAGAAATTTCTACAATTAGATCAAAAGAACAGCATTCAAAATCTACCTACGCATCAATCATTACTAACATAGAAGGATCGCGCCAAAGCGGATAATCAATTCACTGATAATCGCCACATGTCAGTGAGTTCATCGAATCAGATATCGCGAAGATTAGGACCGAGTGAGGGTTGGCGACGCAAACGCGTAAGAATTGCGATGGCACTAAGGCAACAAGGGTGGTCTTACAAAACAATTTCAGAACATTTATTCGTATCACCTAAGTCAATCATGAGAGATATCAAATGCTTTGTGATTAATCCACGGAATTTACCTCGGCCTTAATTCTCAGAAGATGAACTGAGCAAAACGCATTAATCAAGATTCAAGATTAACTATATAGGGTATTGCTGAAAAAAATAGCTAAGCGAAGCCATCGCGTGGAAGGTAGAGGATTGAGGAGTTGTCAGCCCGACAACTCCTAAATCCAGATGCCGGTGCCCACCTGCATCATACTCAAGGCAGCCATTAAGACTGATAGAGCAGCGATTATCCAAGTCGCAATCTAATTGTGGTAGAAGGAGCTGCAAAGATCTCGACATTTTTAACAGAGCGGCGAATCATCAAGTTCAAGCAAGCAAGTGAGATGCTACAAAACAGAGATAATTAAAAAAACTATTCAATCGTTCAACATCACAAACTTGCAGATCGGATGAGATATTCAAATTAAACGCTGAACTAAAGCAATCGAATGGAAAAAGAACGAAGGCTCAGTCACCGATATAACACCTAGACCTAAAACTGATTTGAACGCAGATGCTCATATAGAGAATCAATCACAAAAAATATAAATCACAGTTATAAGATTACGAAAAAACAATGGTTCTCACCGAAGGAAAGAACCATTGGCAACATCTAAGCAATCAGCTATAAGCTTTAGCGATCAGAGGACCAGCTTGGTCATCAGTAAGAACTGGTGTGACTTCCCAATTAAGATATTCGGCCCATTCAGCAGCATGTTCATAACATGCATCAGCGTTATCAGCCTCAACGAGGATCCAACCTTCAACTGAGCCTGGACCATGAAAACGCTTCCAAGATTGACATGCTGGAAAAGGCGCTCCAGACGAAAGAAATTTCTTGGCGGCAATTTCGTGGTATCCGGTCTTAAAAGACCAATGCATCAAAAAAGTCATAAAAAATGATTGACTCAAATGGGTCGCACAGATACTAAGAAAAATACAGTACTTGAAGGGGCTTTGATGTAGAGACCGGCAATCAGATGCCGACAGCTAAAACGTAACCGCCACAGCTCAGAGAACATCTGAGATATGTGTCCGCTAAACAATATTTTTTTGATAAACAGTCATATCAACGCAAAAAGAGGTCTTAACGAATTAGAAAGACGATTCAAACTCTAATTATGTTTGCAGAAATTCAAAGCACCAAAACAGGATCACTCAAACAATGACAGAACAAACAAACCAACCCCAAAGGCAAGAAACAGGCCTAGAGCGACGAACACATCATTTACGCAATGGACTCATACTAGGTAAAAACACTCACTGAGTGCGCGGCGTAAGTCCCAGGTTTGATACCTGCCAGTTCAGCAAATGAAAAAACCAAAAGGTTAAAACCGGGTGAAAAATCAACACTATAGATAAAAAGACTAGAATCAAAGCAAAGAGAGTTATAAACACATGATTCAAGATCTTTATTATCTATCAACCCTCTATACTACGCTCAAGTGGAAGGATGTCCTCCTCAGAGGAGTCTTTAGAGATTGTTGGAACTGGTATTGCTATTTTAGCCTTTGCTTTTTTTATCGTAAATGGAGGAACTGCAAATGATGGAATGGGTACGCGCACCGAGAATTGACTGGTGCCAATTGGTACATTATTAATTGAACCAATTCTAGGACGATTTGGCAGTACTTCTTCACCAGATGCATCATAGATAAAAGCAAAAACATCGACATCCTTGATCAAACTTTTAGCAGTGCTCTTAATCTCTCCGTCCAAGATATAACATCCAGAACGGTAGCCCTTGGGCTGCTTAGACGCCGGATCAGCTGTATCACATTTGACAAGGTTAAGCTGACTTAACTCGAGATTAAGCGCTTCAACAGAAGGGACGAGTAGGGAAAAAGACAGGAAGAGGACTAAAAATATTGAAAAAAACCTGCTTTTCAGAGAGTCCATAACAAATTGAATATCGTTTGCACACTGATGCATATAAGGAAAATCGGCAAACGCTAATTACCCAAGGCTTGTATCGATTGAATCACTTGCTTTGCGCAACGCAGGGGATTAAGCAGCGTGAAATAGGCACATTAATTCAGAACTATGGAGATGATACTGAGTATGTCAAATAAATTTTCCAAAAGACATCAGTAATCGTGGATTAATGCTTTGAATAGAAGCCACGTCGCTCAACGTATCTCTTGAAATCTTTTGATTCATATAACCAAAATTTTTCCTTATCAAGAACGAAGCCCTCAGCAAGGGCAATTGCAATCACATGATCTTCATTATTGGCCGTACTGACTTTTTGCTGAAGACTCTGATCCTCTTTTAGACGAGAAAGAAAGGAGCAAAGATCCTGCTCAGACTGCTGACATTGCTTAAATCTGCCCATATAAAAGGGGACTGAATTGTGAAGCATCACATAACTGAATAAACTTGACTAACGATACAAGCAATGAACACACTAATGCATCCCAAACAAATATCTTATATTAAGATCTTTACGTCAATTATTTAGATTTACTGAGCACTATATAACGAGGCTTGATCAAAACAAAGCGCAACAATGAAAACAAAGATCAATCAATTTCAAACCATTTCGATGAATCAGAAGCTAGTGAGTAGATCTCAAAAGCTACTGAACTTGTAAGCATCTAACTGTTGATTGGCATGACAGGATCGATGGTCCAGCGCCTGCCTCCCATGCGATCATCTTCTGAATAGCAATTGGCCAATAAATCTCCACTGGCACTGCGAACCATACATTCAAGGCCGTCGTTGGTTGTAATAAAGCTAGAAGAATTAGGACAAACAAGTTTAGCCAAATCATCACTCATGCTTTTGACAATTTGATCCCAAATAAAATCAATATTATCATCAGAAGAGGCGGCAAAGTGCATAAAGCAGCAATTAGAATTTAATCATCGTAAAGAGATCGACGAATCGGGCAATGATCAGATGTGCAGATGAGGTGCATCTTATGATCAATACGAGACTAAACCTGTAACCAAGGTCGGTTTAAAGCACTATTAATGACAGACAATTGCAAGCAAAAGGCAAAACCTATCGACTAAGTACTAATTTATAGTTACTTTTTGATCCTTGACGCAACCTTCATGTAGTCGAAACCATCTAAATCATCGATCTCTTGCGGTGCGAAGCCCTGTGGTTGCACGGTTTTAGCCATACCGAGAAACTCACTGATGTATCCACGTCGAAGAGTTCGTGCAGGAATGCGCTTAGGAGAAAGGTCGCTGATGATGAAGCACGCGATTGTAGTCATTATAGAACTTCATGAATTCATACGAAGAACGTTTTTACGTGCCTCGGGTTTTAAGCAAAAAGCGGGTTCCAACTCAGACCACGTTTAAAATCCTGTAAGACGATATAGAAGGAGAAAACAAATAGATCCTCAATTAATCTAAGAACCTCTGCATCTGCAGAGTAGAGCTTGATTTAACATGTATCGGAAGCAGGGACTTAGAATAAAAGGATTACTCTATTTTTAATCAATCAGACAACATCACTTAGAGCGTATCTGAGAAACTTAAGCAAAGAAATTGGATTCAAGGTTGTCCAAACCTCTGAGATTGTCAAACAGTCAGATGAAAAAGAGCTTTGGAATTCGTAGCGACGATTAAAATAATCTTGCAGAGCCGCTTGATCTCTCCTCTGCTCAAATTGCTTTTCCAGGTTTACTAAGTCTTCCTGAGCAACAATCACCTCATCAATGACCAAAAACCATCTGTCGCCTCCCTTCAAAACAGTGGTAAGCCTTTGAAATAGGCTGATGATCAGAGCCAGTATTTTTTGCATCGTTTCAAAAACACAACTGATCCTAAGGCTTGTTCTTCAATGTCACTGGTGCTGCACAACACACGGGTCGGAAATTAAGCGTTGCTAGGGATGGCTATAGTTTGTAAGTACTCGCATGAACAAGCGAACCATACTGATCTACACAGGCATTTTCATTGCAGGTTTTCTATTTGTGTCATCAGGAATGGTCTACAACAACTTCTGAACAATAGCCAAACGTATCATCATTTGTTCTGCCCCCAATTCAGATAAACAACTGACGGTCGAATAAACATTAACATTAAGCCTGACATAGCTCACCGAGAAATCAGCAAGCAAAGCCTCAAATCATAGGAACAGAACGCTAAGATCAAGGCGATTAATATTCGACTAATGGAAATTTCAACCCTAATGCTGCAACACACACGAAAAGTGCAAAGCCCAGATTAGTAACACATTCAAGACTAATATTAAAGCTTTAAGATCACATTGACTCTGCAGAGGAATTTACTGATGAAAAACTCAGATCAGACAGATTACCCAAAAATAGTCTATGATAATTCCTGGCAAGACCTAGGTGTGATGTACGAAAACTGGAAGGCAGTACACGGAATCGATCGACAGTTCTGCATCGAAATAATCCGCAAATTTGCAAACTATCTTGATAGTGACAAATAAACGAGTGCAACAAGTCTGTGATGCTCACAGACTTTATCTTTCGCTATCTTTACATCAAAACAATACAGATTGAGTAATCGCCGAAATGCCCATAAGCAATCGCAAAGCGAAAACAGCAAGATCTTAGGCAGGTCATGAAGCCATGCTTCGAGTAAAGAAAAATAAAACCAAACCAAATTGCATAAAGTTCACCAACACACTATCGTGTTAAATAGCTAACGCTCAGCGCGTGCTCATCGACCCAAACGAATATCCGCTTAGGCAAGCGGTAGATCAATGTCAGGCACTTTTAAGTCAAAAAAAGTATTGGTATGTAGTAAAAACAGATTAACCCTGTCTTCATTATGCCTTTGCACACCAATTCTTCAATCACTGATTGGTGGAGCAACTACTGAGGATGAGGGTCTAGACTTACAATTAAAGTTTAATCCAGATATCTTAATCACAAGCGAAGATCTTGAAACTGGATATGGTATCCGCCTTGTCGAAAAAGTCAAAATACACAATCCCAAAATTAAAGCACTTATTTTTCTAGCTAGAGAAACAACTGAGGTTGTCCATGAAGCGATGGCTGCTGGTGCGGATGGAGTCATGTTCATCTCATCTGTGGGATCGGGCCACGGTGACTTCATTAATGCACTCACAACCACAAACAATGATGGTGTCTATTATCCGAAATCAGTTCGCGCAGCAGCCACAGCAATCATCAAGCAACCACCTGAGTTGATCGATCCACTATCTGAGCGTGAGCGTGAAGTTCTCCGCTGCATTATCAAAGGCATGAAAAATTCTGAGATCGCAGAATCGTTAATTTTGTCTTCAGAAACAATCAAAAGTCATGTCAGCTCGACGATCCAAAAGCTAGGAGTTAGAGACAGAACTCAAGCTGCTGTATTTGCGCTGACTCATGGTTTGGTCGAAACCGATATTTAAAGTTCAATGTTTGATGAAACTATTGCCAGTTATGGGAAATAACCAATTAAGCAAGCCGACTCGGCGATTGATTGCATCACTCTGGAACTGCGTGGCTCAAACTTTAAGGAACGACGGCATAACAAGACAAACAGGATACTCCAGCTGACTTTTGTAACTCAAGCAAGCAACCCACTCGCAGCCAAAGGGTTAAACGCCTAAAGTATTTATACTTAGCCTATCATCATGACGAGTTCCAATCTGCTGGTTTTGTTTGTGAGTTTTTCAACTGCCTGCCTTGTGCTGAGTATTTACAAAATCAACAAGACAGTTCAGTAAGGCCCCACTGACAAGGTGCTCCACATGATCAAGGGTTGTATTCCGAGCGCGATAAGCAAACTCAGAATCAATCCCACAGAAGCTTTACCAAGATCACTGCCGATCACCCTCATCAGGCTTCCATCCGTCTGATAGGTAAAAACAGTTTGTAGTTCCATCTCTCTGATCCGTAGGGCTAACTCTCGACCTGCAAGCAACCCAAGAAAGACCCAGGTTGTGCTTAAGGGAAAGCTGCTGAAAACCGCCTCATAAAGCAAACAAAAGCCAAACACAACGTCGATCACAGTGGCTGATCGCAAATCTGATGTATTGGTTTTCGATCGCAACACACTCTGAATTGGACCACCTCCAGTCAAGATGAGCATGCAGAGGCCCACACAAAGAGTCAGAATGCATAAGCACATGGAAATGAAATTAAGATGACGAGGCAGATAAACAAAAATATTTGCCATGTCCTGTAGCAGCCACATGCTCCACAAAAACCCGGTCGAAAACCACTGGATAGCAAACCAATTTATGCTAATCACTTTTAAATCCTGATTGTGCTGAGAAATCAATCGTTCCAAAAGCCATACTCCTAAACCCCAGACAGCAAGTCCAAGCAAGAACGCCATGGCATATCCGGAAATTGAACTCCCTAAAAGCCTTCCGATATTTTCAGGAACGAAAGAAGAAAGCACCAGAAATGAAGTACTCACAGGTGCGCCCCATGCGGTTAGTGCTAGAACTGCAATCGGGGGAATCAAATAGGCCCAGGTGAAAGTTTCTGGCACTGGAAATGACTGAAGACGCCCCCAATCAGGTTCGCCTTGATGAAGAAACCAACCCAAGAAAAGTACGCCAATAGTTATACTACAAACAAAAAGCATTTGAACATTTTTGGGCGTTCGCTGTCGATTTGAAGAAATATATGTCCCCAGTGTTTGCAGAGAATCGTTGTAAACAACTGAAAAAGCTGCCAGCAGGAATCCGATAACCATCCAGGCATTGATATTAATCACCAGCAGACCTATTGACTAACATGATTAGATCTTGGTAACGGTGCACTAATCGATCGAGTGATGGGAGATGGAAATTTGATGGCCTACCAAGCATTATCCATGAGCCAGCTCATGGCGCATAGCCCGCTCAGGAACACCTATTGAGCCAACCAACGAGTTATTACCGTCCCCTCATAAACATGTCCAGAGGCCTCAACAATAGCCTTGGTTCGTGGGTTCATAAAGATGTTATATAGAACATTTTCTTGCCCCTGAAACATCACGGTTGCCCTATTGGGGTTCCCGTGAGAAACACCAAGATAGAAAATCTTGACACCCATTTCTGAAAACATTGCCTGCTGTTCAGGTTCTTCCATATAGGCTCTGTATTCTTCAAAGCTCTTGCTGAGCTTGAAATCGAGAACAGTGGTTTCAATCATTGATGGTTGGAAAGCAGAACGAGTACAGAAAGGATATTCACTGAGAGCAGTGATGGAGTAGGTCAATTCAAGACCGTTGTTCTCGTAGTTTGGCTCGAGCCGGTGTGCATTGGAGCACACACTCAATGCTGATTGAGCACGACAGCTAGCCATAGGAGAGACGATGTAGGGCAAAAACGACGATGAAGAGTGGCTTGCGAACAGATCGAACCACTCGGCCTGAACAGCCCTTGGTGACATTCACAACTCAGGGCATCAAGCAGGTGCAAATCACCAACTCAACCCAATGGAAGCAGCTCTGGGCCCAGTCCCAGCATGCCTATCGCTGTAAAACAGATGCTGACAACAACTGAAAAGCCTGTAATTGGGACTAGGAGCTGCCAGCTCGCTGCGATATGAGGAGAAATTATTATCGATGCTTGACTGTTCTCGAGACATTTCTAGAACTCTTGAAAAGGCATAATTCCAATGGAAATCCACACTGCCCACGCCGAACCCATTGGTGAGTTAATTCGTGAGGGGCATCACAAGCCATTTCGTGCTTTGGCCTGCCCAATTGGCCCCAGTTGCAAACTTGCAGGTCCAAATACACAGGTTCAACAGAGCTGAGGCCGAGGGGCAAACATCGTCTCAACTCAGTCATCAGGCAATGAGTCACCAGCGAGAATCAAAAACTCTGTAGCAAATTTCAATTGAGGTCAAAACAAGTGAGCGCTTTTTGACCTTGATTTGCTTTTGATACGCCTGAGTGCAATCATTTATATTCGCAAAAACAAACTAATTTCAAAATAAGCAGATCAAACTAGAAAAGATGAGGTGGCAATACCGAGAGGGAGATTTTTGCCGAAAATCACTGAGGTCTTTCTACTAAGCGCAACAGCATGCAATTCTCCCCATCGAGCGAGTTGGCGTTGGCTGGTTAAGAAACAAAAGAAAGGGTACCTCTCGGTCCTGCTGGATTCATTGCGAACTGCCAGCTCATCTGTTCAGAGATAAAAACTGTATTGCGAAGCTTCGGATACAGGGGCAGCTGTTCCATCACGCGATGATCGAATGGCACTCGGCATCGATTGATGGCTTCTAAGTTCTTCCACGTTCACCATGAGTTTCGAGCTGGGAAAGCCCAGCAATGGTGGGAGGCAGCTCAGAAAGCAATGGCTCCTGGCGGAGGCTGGGATGATTCTGTCGCCAATAACTTGAAGGCTGGTTTCTATAACCACTGTTTCTGCCCAGTTGGTTCAGAAGGACCTGCGTTCTGCATCTGGGAAGTGCGTGAAGGCATCACTGCTCAGCAGTTCCAGGACTTCATCGATGGTCCAAACGGCGTGAACTTTGGACTTGGTGCATGGATGAATATCTGCAAGGAAATCAACGTTGAACTGGCTGGGAATCCCCCCTATCCGCGCAAGTTCTGAATAACACTGGTGAACAGGCCTAGATCACCCGAACCTTGGCCTGTTCTAAACCTCCTCTGCGCTAAGACGAGCAACCTCGTCTGGTCCCCATGCACCGAACCAAACAGCTGTTGTTGTTTTGCTGGTGCCCTGATCCCATCAGTCGTCTGCACGTCAGCGCATGACCGGCACATCATGTGCACAATTCCGGCTCAGGCGGCAGCTTGCTCGGAGATATTGCGAAGGACTTTTTCTTGAAGTTGCTGGACAGCGCAAAGTGCCTCGTGGGCAGGCCACCCATGCTTGTTCATGAGCTCCTCCACCAGATAATCGGGAGAGTTTGAGATTCGAGCGTTGAGGTCAGCCACGGCCCGGTCATCACGGGCTAAAGCATCGAGTCGGAGTGATCGAAGTTTTTGAATACTTGGCTGATTCATCCACACACTCTGCACGTCAACGGTGCCTGAGCGCCATCAAATGACAATCAAACCCACCTCAAGTGGGCATACCAGGAGCCGATGAGCTGTGTTCTGGGAGAGCGATGCAACCCTTCAACTCCCCATGAGTCAATTGAGAATTGAAAGTGGCTCATGTCTGATCATCACGCAAGAACCCAACCAAGGCAGTGCTTTGCGATGACGGATACCGAACCGGTCGACGTTTTGTCACGCTGATGTCACGTCTTTGTCACGCAAAGCTAGAAGTGACTCATGCCTAAAACAAACAACGGCGCACCCTGGGAAGCCAATTTTCGATTGATTATCAGAACAGCTCCCGGATTACAAGGCTTCACGGTGAGCAATGCGGGAACCAAGATCCAAGTGCGCTTCAGGCCCGCTGGTGGCAAAGGCCAAGCAGCGCGCCTTCCGATGCTCTGGGAGCAAGGGAATGTCAATCAGGCCACCCTGCTGATCAACCACGCAGCGAAAGCCCTGCTGGAGGGAAAGACCGACTCCCTTGCCACGGCGATCGCAATGAGCCAGAGCAACAGAACCATGCAGCACGGATTGGATTGGCAGGCCGTGGCCGATGGGCTCCGGGAGGCCTTGATGAATCACCGCAACGCGATCCGCGCCACGACCTGGCGTAACAACTACCAGGCCTATGTGGAAGAGGCCCTACGCCTGATCGCAGCCGGGATGGCCTCAGATGGCCACAGCCTGCTGAAGAGCACTCTGGCCAAGTGGGCAGGCATGGACCCCTCCAGCGCCGCCTGCGGCAAGGCGCTGCGCAACCTGACTGATCACGCCATTGCCAGATTCGGTGCAGACAAGTCCTGGCAGATCACCTCTGAACACATCCAGGAACTGCGAGGCAAGCCACCGAAGAAACGCCGGAAGGCCACTCTCAGCGACAGCGAGCTGATCCTCCTAATCGACGGGATCGCCAGCAGGAATCCAGGGTGGGCAAACGTGCTGCGGATCATGACCCTGTTCGGCCTACGTCCAATCGAACTCCAACATCTGACCCCCAACACACGAGAAGACGGAAGCCTGGGTGTCTGGTGCAGTCATGAGAAGAGCTGCGGCGGAAAGCAAACCCAGCAGCGCCAGCTTGAGCCCTGCTGGCTTCAGGACACCGATGGCTCAGCGATCCATTGGAACGTCATCGAACTGTTCCATACCGGCCTGCTGGAGCTCCCTTTGGGAATCGACGGTGAACCCCGGAAGCTCGACGGTCACCACTGCGAAGTATTCCTGAAACGCCAGCCTGAATGGAAGCAACTACAGCAAGATTGCGAAAAGCGCGGAGAGTGGCTGAGGACCTATTCCTTCCGGGACACATTCAGCCTGCGGTGCCACCGACAAAAAATCGAGCTGGGTGCTATCTGCGCCGCGATGGGGCACAACATCGAAGCCCATAGCCGGGCCTATCGCTGGGAGCCAAAGCAAACAACTGCGTCCGCATTCTCATCAGCACATTTCTGATGACTGGAGCTTGGTAGAGCTGTAAGGAATGAAGTGATTGCAATTAAGAAATCATTCATTGATTAGAAGCACCAGCAGCTCATGACCCCCATACATGAATTGACGAGTGGATTAGATGAAAAAAAATTCTCGGCATCCCGAAGACATCACGCACTACCTAATTCGTGCTGCAGCGGTTTTTTTCATCGTGTCTATAGCTGGAGCGACCTATTGGGTCGTTCGCGATCCGGGAAACAACATCTCGATCCCTACCGTCGAACCCATGACTCGCCAAGCAATGCCGGCACATTGAACCCCACTCATTCAGCTGAATTGCAAGACGGAGGCCATCCCTTCCAGAGCACTGTGCAGTCCTCTAAAAGGGAAATGGAAATTCTGTAAAGGATTCGATGGCGTTGCAAGCAAGATTCAGCAATAACTCACTTCAGTTGTAATTCTGGACGCACCCAGGAACCATCGAAATAGGATGTTTTGGGATTATAAATACGGAGGGTTGCATTCCACCCTGGATAAATGCTCAGGTAATTATCCTGACTGACATCACCACCAAAATTCAGCACGACCTCGCCTTGAGCATTCGTTTTCGCAAAAGCGCTATTGATGTTGTAATTTTCGCCTACTGGAAAGCCGTCCTTGTCGTAAACAGTTAAAGACCAAAACGCATTACTTCCATTAGGCACATCTTTAAGAGTGAGAGTTTGCTCTTTCTCCGAAGACGGCGTATAGAAAAGATAGACTGCACCTTCTTTCGGGAGACCACCAATACCTACTGCAACACCCATATTGTTTTGCTCTGGAGAAATATCGCTCTTTCGACCATACAAATCCTCAGACTTCACACCCTGCTGATCGCGCTGTTCATTGTAAGCAGCACGCAGTGCAAGCATTTCATCTTGATTCCAGCGATTAGGCTGAACAAATTCGCCAGGACTAGCCTGTGCAACTTTTAACCCCTTCTGCAACTCGCGAGCTTTGACGAGGTCATCTGGATCACTCATATTGACACCGGTGCGGTACGCCACCAAGGCATATCGGCTGCCAACGTTGTCCTTCGTCAACTCATATTCACCAGGAGTCTTGTAAACAGATGTATAACCCTGATCATCCACAACCATGGCGCTTTGATAGCGACCACCTGTTTGCGGAAGCGTGATCATCGCTGGATCGTTGAGATCCAGAATCAAGAATGAATACAGCGTGTCGAAATTAATGCGAATGACGGTTCGATCCTTGGGGTCAGCCGCTCTGCTGTCATTCCAAAGCACACCCATACCACCAGTGCAGGTTTCTTTGGCAATCTTGGCGATGTACTTGGCGAACACTGTCTGTGTTTCAGCAGCTGCGAAGGTTGCTTTGTTCACGGGAGCAACAGCATCGCTCTGAACAACAACAGCAGGCTCAGGGCAAGAATTCGCCCCGGCCATGGATTGCGACTTTGCTGAAGAATCCGAAACAACAGAAAGCAACCCAACGCTCAGTGCTGACACAAGCCCTGCACAACGCGCAGAAAAGCCGCCAAAGTTTTGAGCCATGAACCTATAAATTCCTAATGACTGCCTAGCCAGATCCCAGCCTGATGCGACGTGAATGGCTCAATGAATCCACTTCATTCGCCCTTTCAGGGGCTTTGGATTTTTGCGATCAATCCTGAACCCGAGGGCACTGGATGACTGCCCTTGTCGCCAGCGAACCTAGGGGGTAGAGGTGATCCGATCGCAATGGATTAGGAGTCGTGAAAGCCCACCGACAGCCCAAAAGTGTCAGTGGATTCCAGATAAGGCTGTAACAGGGAGGTGGGCTTGCTTCATTATTTCTTCCATGAACGTTCGGGGAGCATTGGCACAGCTGCGATTTGATTGCCCCTAGTTTCAGCATCCGACGTTCTCCGCAGCTGATGTCTCCCATCGACCTATCCAGTCTCAAGTGGGGAGAAGACGGAGAGTTATCCCACAATGACAACCTCACTCTGGTGGAGAGGCTGATGAGGGTTGAGGAGGAATCCAAACGATCTGACCTCAATTCCAGTCCAATCCCGCAACGGGAATCCGCTGAGTAGGTATCCGCACCACGACAGGCCAAGGCAAATTTCTAGAACATCAGGAATCAATCATTTCCTGATGGCGATTCATACTGCTCACGCAGAACCAATTGGCGAATTCATCCATGAAGGTCGTCACAAACCCTTTCGCGCATTGGCTTGCCCAATAGGACCTAGCCACCGACTGGCAATCTGGAAAGAGCCAAACAAAAGAGCTGATGAGGGCTGAAATCCAGTCCCACAATCATCAAAGGCCTGTTGGAGTCAGCTTCCACAGCGCCCCCTCGGGAATCTCCGGACGAGATGTCATGTCTCGGGGCTGCTCAAATGCAACACGCCATTCCGCGACCCGTGAGGGGGGATGGTCAGGATGTTCAATCCGGATACCGCCAAGAGTTGACGGAGCGCCGAACCAACCACCTCTCCAATGGGGGATCCCATGTTGACCTCCACTGAAGAACACCCAACATCTCGCTAACGATTGGTTGGCTGAAGACGTGGCTGCCATCAGTTTGCCTCCGCAAGAATCTTCCAGGAAATATCCTCCATCAACACGGACGGCTGACCGGCAATGGCAGCTGCTAAATCAGCTGGTTCAGACAGGTCAACCAAAATTTCTCCATTCCTACAAAGAAATTGAAGATCCGATTGATCCATATGAATCACCCGATATGCAGCAAATTTTTCTCCTGATAAAAGCTTGGCTTTTGCTCTTGCCTCTAAAAGGCTGACGTCATCGGCAATACTCACCCAACCCTTTTCTGAAAGCCGTTGAATACAAAACATTTGCTGCATCAATGCGATGAATGAACTCTCGACCGCTCAATCCCTTTTTGGTTGCAACTAACAGGTGAGCTTCGGGATCATTGCCTCCGCATGGCTTCAACCTTCACGACGGGTCGATCGGCGACGGCTTCCACAAAGCACCTTGAAGCACCTTTCGACCGACGATCAAAATCGCGGGCCGGTGGACGACTCGGCTGCCACCTCAGGCCCTTAGAAGCACAATTCGCAATTCAGCTCTGAATCATCAGATCAGAAGCCATGACAGGCTTCTCTTGCCTTCCAAGCCATACGGTGTTGTTCGGCAGTACAAACGACACCTGACAATGCAACCGCAGCGACTCACAATTCATAGGTGAATCAAAATTGAATGAGCCCCACCTACCTGATCACCACTCCCGTTGAAGTCGATGTGCTCTGGAAAGTGAACGCAGATAGCGAAGAAGAGGCGATTAAGAACCTCTCAGAACACTGCAGTGAGCTGAAGAAAACACCCGACGCAATCACTGTGGGCTCGATCACAAAAGGCATTTCATACCGAGGGCTGCCTGACGAAACGCAGAGCATCCAACAGATGTCGATCCGATTTGCTTCGGACAATCCTCGTCGATGCGTTGTCTTCGACGAAATTGACGAAGAAGAAGCCTGAGCGTCCTCACTGCAGGACAACCCGATCCAACCTCAGTGGTTGATTCAGCTGCAGTCCATCCAAGCAACGCATCCCTGATTTCAATGAATCCAATTAAGACGGAACAGAAACGGGTCTTACTTCTGCAAGGCCCGTTTCTGCAGTAATCAGCCAGCTACAGCTGAAATGCTGTAAGGGGCTTCAGGAAAGCTGGTGGGCATTGGATCGAGCTTGCCTTCAGCCAATGCTTTGGCTCGAAGGTACATCTGACTTGATGTGGCCCCAGCTGCTTCCAATGCTTTGGCGACGACATCCCAATTGCGGATTTCAGTAGACATTTGATTCTCAATTGAAGTTGACACAAACATCGCCAGCCAACTGACCTAACCGTGACGGTGAAACCCGCCAAGGAACCGAACACCCATAACGAGACACTCGAAGTTAAGAGACACCTACGTCGAGCGACCTGCCCCCCGGCCGGGCGTCCTCTTTACATCCCGTTACAAACCGCTTAACATTCCAACATCGCAAGAAACAGCATGTTCGGCACTTCAGACCTTCTCGTTCTGATCGGCAGTTTCGGAGCTGCGTGCTTCGCTTTGAGCCTCTACAAAGCAGCCCGTCCAGCCCACTGATCAATTACATCCGACAGCCCCAGGCCGTGGGAGAAGAAATACCTGTCAGAGTATTTGTACTTATCGGCAGCTCATGACTAGCGAAAATGCTCTGGTGCTGATCCTCAGCTTCTTATGTGCTTGTCTGATGGCGAGCATTTCTAAGATCTATAGCCCTGCGGAAGACTAAAGATCACGGGAACAAGACATTTTTTTGAAGACAGCATTTTTTATTGCTATCAGACAAATTTTTGTTGAACTATTCAGGTGTATAAACGCGTCCCAGAAGAATTCTTGAGGCCAATTTCACTCGAAATGAATCGGTCCAATGACCTTTGCCCGCCAAAGAGATGACTTCTTTGATGAACAGTGTGTTTGCTTCTCTCTTCGTCATCTCAAAGCCTCGACTCACTTCGTGTTAATCGAGGGCATACCGAAGATTCAAGGGGTTGAGGTCAATCCTTATTAATGATGTGCCTTAAGGCGTCTCGATGGGCCTCATAACGCTCTCTCGAAATCAATAAAAGATTCAAGCGAGAGTCTCTGAGCGTCAGATCAAGACGATGAGAAGTGTCCAGCCGTCTGACTTCTGCATGGCCTCCCAGGCTTCGATGGCGTTATGTCTGAGCATCCTGCGGATGACTGGTTGACCGCTGCCGCGTAGCGGTCTGGTCTCCACACCGAACCGTAGTGTGAGTTCACTGGTTTCAGCGGGAATCAGCCGCTGAAGGAAACGGGGAAAGAACGGTGCGAATCCGTCGCTGTCCCGCAGCTGTGAAACGTCGGCTTTCCGCCCGCGTCAGTCAGAACGCCCGCCAGGATTCCTCACGACGCGGATCGTATGAACTACTTGTCCAAGTCCAGCCCCATGCTGCGGGCTGGTGTGATCTCCACCGCGGGATTGCTAGCCGCTTCTCTGCTCAGCCCTGCCCATGCCCATCACCCCTTCGGAATGGGAGACAGCACAAACCTCACCGCTCTACAGGGCTTGTTGAGTGGCCTCGGCCACCCGCTACTGGGACCTGACCATCTGCTGTTCTTACTGGCCATCGCTTTGATCGGCCTACCGCGACCCCGCGCCTGGGTGCTGCCCTTGCTGGCAGCTGGTCTGAGCGGCAGTGTTCTGTCTCAATTCATTCTCCTGCCGGATGCTGTGGCTCCCTGGGCGGAGGCACTGGTGTCTCTCACTCTTGCTGCAGAAGGCTTGATGGCTCTTATCGCCATACCTACATCTCTTTTATTCCCGTTGGTGGCTCTGCACGGTTTTTTGCTCGGGAGCACGATTGTGGGTGCCGAACCCACGCCTCTGGCGACTTATTTCCTGGGCTTGCTGATCGCTCAGGGAGCCTTGCTGCTGGTGGTCACCAGCTGGTCCAAGGCCCTGCTGAAGCGCATCGGCGCTCAGGGGCAACGGCTTAGTGCTGGTATCTGGATTGGCATTGGTATGGCGTTTGCCTGGGTAGCCCTGATCGACTGATCAAGAGTGTCAAACGTCTTAATGCCACTGAGGCCGAATGACTCAAGGCTGTGACATCAACCATGCGGGATGACCCCGAGTGGACCTGAAAAATCCCACAGCGACGGTGTTCACCAATTTGGTGGGCACCGCTTCCACCCGCCCACTGCAGGCAAACAAAAACCCCACTCGTGAGAGCGGGGCATTGAAGTATGAGGGTCAGACCATCAACGGCAACCACAGATGAGACCATCCGCGCATGGTTCGCAGCAGAAGGCTTTGCCATCGCGCATCACAGCTTTTGAGACCTCGACGCTGCACTGACAGTCGGCGTTGCATTGGCACTTGATGAGATCGGTATTCATGGTGGTTACCGGAATGGAACAGTTCTTTTCTATACCTGATGACCGTGTCTCAACAGGGGGACAACCGACCATCGAGGTACGGCTTAACGTGCGTTTATGCGTAGCCGTAAAAGCCAGAAGCCGCCGCAGCTAGAGCCCTTGCAAACTCTCTGCAGAGCGAGTCCGCGACCCGTTGCAATGCACCGCCGGGAACTGACTAGAACCCCCTGGCAAAACAGTGAAGGCTGGTGGAAGCTCACGACATCAGGTCAGCTTTGGTGGGCGCCTTTCGGTGCTCGCCGGTGGCGCAGGACACCATGGTTCGTCGCTGGCGATCAGCTGTGGCACTCAAGCCAAGCCACTAGCTCTGAAGAAACCGAATCACTGCTGGATCTGCTAGCTAAAGGGCGTCAATGGCAGCTCGATGATCGACTTGAAAGGCGTGCTGCTGATGCCCGTCGCCGCCGGGCTCTTAAGCCAGCCCATCCTCCGAGACAGTGCTGCTGCTGTGGCTGCACGTTCATGCCCAAACGTGCGGATGCCAGGTGCTGCTCAGGTAGCTGCCGGGCAAAGCTCAGCCGACACAAAGCATCAGAAGTTTGGTGCGGTAGCGAGTGCAGTTGACTCTCCTCCTAGACAAGGGAGGGGGGCACAGGCTTGCTGACTATCACCAACTCAACTGAAATAGTCTCCAGCCAACTGATTTCAGCATCGTTTCCCATGCCTCAATCGCGTTGTACCTGAGAATCCGTCTGATCACGGGCTTAACATTTAGAGAATGTTACTCCGCAGTTCAATAAAGATTGAATAGTCATAGTTCGCTTGTTATCCCATCAACGCATGAAACGACTTGCACTCACGATTGTTTTTCTACTGACCATCCCGCTAGAGAGCCAGATATCAAGAGCCCATGACGGTCATGGAGCGGACAGTCTTGGTGTCAAAATCGAGAGACTTGCAAATTCAACAAGACAATGGGATGGAGCCCGTTTGCCGAACTATCCGCAAGGCCAACCAGAAATTAAGGTTCTAAGGATAAAAATTCCTGCAGGTGTGACTCTCCCTTGGCACTATCATCCAGTCATCAACGCAGCAGTGATACTTGATGGAACGCTAGAGCTATATTTGCAAAATGGAACTAAGAAAAGATATGAAAGCGGAGATGCTTTGATTGAAGTCGTAAATACACTGCACTCAGGGAAAGCCGTTGGCGACAAGCACGTCAATCTAATTGTTTTTTACGCTGGAGAAAAAGGGGAGCAAACAACTATTTTGAAAAAGTGAACTACAACACTTTTCTTTGCCCAATTATAATAAGTTTTGGTCTTGAGCTATCTGCGCATTATAAAACCAGTCAACACCATTCTTTGGTGAGTGAGGTTCAACCTGTGGGCGGTCCTTATTTGGCATGCCCCCGAACTATTTCACATGCTTGATGCTTGACCTATTTCGTACTTCCCGCTGGGTTGGCACATCAAAACAATGAACCAGATGCCACCAATGAAAGGGACAAGGCTAATAAACATCCACGTCCATTTTTTACCTATATCACGAAGGCGACGAACCACAATCGAGAGATTGGGGAAAGCGCTTGCCAATACATAAATAAATAATAGAGAAAAAACGAATTGTAGTCCCTGAATATCTACCAAGCCATTGGCAGCAGCAATCCCCATCAGCACATAAACCCCGATGATGACAATCAAGTTCACGAGATAGAACCACCAATACTCGGCTCTTGTTGCTTTACCGCCGTAGGTGAATGACTTTCTCCAAGCAATTGTGAATGCTTCTACAGGTCCCATGAAAAATGATGCTGTCTCCTAATGACCTGTTATAGAAGTCATCAATAGGTTTAGCCACGAATCGTTTTATTCGACATTTGGCATCTAGACAGTCCAGACCTCTGGTTCGTCATTGCTCCCTTGCTCATCGTTCACCAGCTAACCCCTACCTGTCTTCGGCGAGTGTCTATCGACAAGTGGGCGGTCCGTTTTCGGCATCAGTGGAGTCTGGCCATCATTCGAATCAGACTGGCGGCTGATTGATCTGCTGCATGGCGAATCCCTGGGGGGAGCAGCCCGATCGAGATAAATTGCTGGATTTACTAGTCGCCATGCCGACGGAGATCCTTTACGACATTCCGCGCCTAGCAACGACGCCTAGACTGGTACATAAGTACCAAGGCCTATGTCTGTTGATCATGGGGTCTAGAGCTCGCCAGAGTCAGATCGCCCGATCTTTTTGGATGTCGCTCCAGGGGTGACGGTCATCGTCCAGCACGACCTTCAGATCGGAGAGAAGCGTGACAAGGATTGGTGGATAGGGCAGGTGATCCACTGCGGTGGTGGTGCCCGTGACCCGAAGATCCACAACCTGTTCCAGATCAGTGATGTGGATACAGGCGTGATCCGCTGGGTCAATGCAGATCTGGTGACCCACATCCTCCCGAAGGCTCCAGGGCAATGATCAGAATGCGCAATCAGTCGGCATAACTGCAATATCTCGAATGCAGATGTGTTGTGGCTGCTGCCAACAGAAGAGGACAATTTTTGCGAGTTCCACCGGCTCAATGAAGGTCGGATTGCCAAGCATTTCGCAGTATTCCTCAAAGCTGATCCCCATCTTCCGATGAATCGCTGTTCGGATCAGTCCGGGCGCAAGGTTGATCACACGGACGTTGTGCTCTGCCTCTGACATGTTCATGCTCTCGCCCAACGAGCGCACTGCGTGTTTGCATGCGTGATACACAGGTGCTCCTGGCGCAGGCTTTCGGTCACCAATAGAGCTGATATTGATGATTGTTCCACATTTGCGTTCTCGCATACCTGGCAAAACATGGTGAATGCCATTGGTCACCCCTTTGATCATGGTGTCGACTTCCTCGTTGATCTGCTCGAAGCTGATACTGTCCAGTCCACCGATGTGGATCATTCCTGCGTTATTGATCAGACAGCCTGTGGCCCCGTACTGACTCTCTGCTGACGCGATGGCATCCCCCAGCGCTTGGGAATCGGAGACATCGAGCTGTCTGTAGAGCACTGCCTTATTGGCCAATGCGGGATCGGCCTCCTGGTTTCTTGATATCAATAAACAGGGGTGACCGGCCGATGAAAAAGCATGTGCCAAAGCCTTCCCGATCCCTGCGCCCGCCCCTGTAATCACCACCAGTTCTGTTGTCATGGCTTCGATCGACTGATTAGGTTATTCATAGCTTGGCAAGAGATTCTTTCACTGAGTAATTAACTTTCTTTTGAAACCCACAACCTTCTAAGGGCCCATGGCAATAAAAAAACCCACACCTGGCGGCGCGTTGAGTAGTCGCTATCGATCTCCCGACATAAACCTCACACCAATCACGCCCCGCTATGCGCGGGGTTTTTATTGCATTGGTCTTTGGGGTACATCTAAGCTCACAGCGAAGCAGAACACTTAACGAATGCCTCGCAGGACTATTGCCATTGCTGCAGCACTGTCTGTGCTTGCTCTTGGGTCGCAGTTGAATGTCGTTCGTGCGAACCCTTTATTTAATCAATTATTTCGTCAAGGAGCTGAAAGTTACAACTCAGGCAATTATCGAGGAGCACTTACTGCTTACACGAAGGCGATAGAAATTAATCCTAAAAGTGCTGTACTCTACGAATACCGTGGAGACGCTAATTTTCAGTTGCAAGATTACCAAGGAGCAATTGCTGATTACACGAAGGCAGTAGAGATTAATCCTCAGCTTGGTGATGTATACTTAAGTCGCTGCATTTCCAAGGCTCATTTAAAAGATTATCAAGGATCAATTTCTGATTGTACGGAATCAATCCAGATTGATCCTCAGAATGCCATTGCCTATTACAATCGTGCTTATTCCAAGGGTAAATCAAAAGACCTTCAAGGAGCAATTGCTGATTACACGACGGCAATAGAGATTGATCCTCAGTATGCCAACGCTTATGTGGATCGTGGAATTGATAGAGAAAACATGAATGATCTTAAGGGCGCCTGTCTTGATTGGAAAAAAGCAGCTGGTCTTGGGAAAGAAAACGCTGCTGAATGGGTGAAGAAGCAGTGTTAGAGATTAGTCCTGTAATCACACGATGAGATCATCACACCTGAATTCCTCAAATACCTGGCACGATTGAGCGCAGCAAGTATTAACCAAAGACGCTGCAGCAAACCGTTGCTAAAACACTTAAAGACTCCCGTTACCTATGTCCCTAGAACAACTCAAAGCCTTTTTGGAAAAAGTCAAAGGTGATTCTAGCCTTCAGGAAAGACTAAAAGCTGCAAAGTCTTCTGATGAAGTTGTATCTATTGCCAAAGAGCATGGCCATGAATTTACTGCTGATAAGATCATTCAGCTCAGTACAAAGGATCTAGAAAACGTGTCTGGAGGTATGGATACTTCCTTCTTTGACTCGGCATGTTATGAGGATTGACAAGGTCTTTGATTGCTTCAATAGCCTTAGGTATCCCATAAGCAAGACTCCAATGCCTGGCAAGATTGATCGCAGTAGTTATTGACCAAAGACGCTGCAGCAGACCATTGCTATAAATATTGAACTGGCCTATCACCCATGTCACTAGAGCAACTCAAAGCATTCCTCGCCAAGGTCAACGAAGATTCCAGCCTTCAGGAGAAGCTCAAAGCAGCAAAGTCACCTGAAGATGTTGTAAGCATTGCTAAAGAACATGGTCATGACTTTGCTCTCGAACATATCAACCAGTTGACTGACAATGAGCTTGAAGGCGTATCAGGCGGCACTGCTATTACTCCAATAATTGCTGCTACAAATGCTGCAAGCAATGCTTTGAGAGCCGCAGGCCAAAGTTGCGGTTAAGCCTTAATCAAACAAACCCATGTCCCTAGAACAACTCAAAGCCTTCCTCTCCAAAGTCAAAGGTGATTCCAGCCTTCAGGAGAAGCTGAAAGCAGCTAAGTCACAAGACGATGTTGTTTCTATTGCCAAGGAGCACGGTCATGAATTCACTACTGACAAGATCAGCCAGCTCAATGAAGAAGAGCTAGAAGGCGTGGCTGGGGGTTGGAATATTGGGTTAGGCGCGGGGGGTGGAGGCACATGAATGGCGACAGGGGCGTCTTAGGCGTACTTCTTCCCCTCGGCTTCAAAACTTACACACTCAAAGCCTCTGCATTGACAGGGGCTTTTTATTTCTTCAGTTACTTTTTAATCTCAGAAAAAGAGGTAACAGGCGCAATCAATACTTGCGCATGATGACTATTTCAAGTTAGGAAGTATCACGTTTTGAATAACTTCGTTAGCAACTTTGCCGTTGCAATAAGGACCTAAAGTAGAAGCCAAACCGACTACAGCTGCTCTGGCATTGTCCGATTCTACTGCCCATAAATAAGCAGGCCTGAGTTGAGGTTGTTCCTCAACGGTCGCTACTATTAATTCATGTGCAGTTTCTTCTGAAATAAATTCCTTAATTACGTTACATTGAGCCGTCGCAATAGTACTAATAATTGCGGCTCTATAATGCTGTTGTAGTGTTTGTGCGTGTAAAGGCAAGCCAATGTCGACGGATGCCATTACAGCGATAATCAGAAGCTTAGATTTCATCCGAGTATTGGCGTTAGGTTCATTCTACGGAGTTAGCCTCTTCGACTTCTATAGCACTTAGAAGAGCTTCAATAATGTCTAGAGAACCATTCACCTGCCGGACATCCTCAAGTGCCTTTTGAAGACGCTTGAGGCGTTCTTTAGACACAACTAGGGCGGACTCACTGAGTTCGTCCACTACAGGCTCTCAATAATGGCGTTGAACTCTTCAGGTGTCTCAGCATCCATAGCCATCCGTTGTTCAGGCACCTGTAAAGCGCACTTTTAGGGAAATTCCTTGGATCGTTGAGAAAGTGCAGACGTACACCACCGGTAGTACACGGCAGGTACTATCTGGCCATCACCACTATTTGTGGTGGGCCGGGTGATGGGGATTATCTGGTTCGAAACGCTCCATGAGGGGGCGTTTTTTATGGCCAACTACGCCAGGCTGCATCCCCTCAAAAAAGCAAGGCAAGCCTTATCGGGCTGGTCCCGGGACGGTCATCACGACAGAAAGAAATCGCAGAAGCACTGCTTGATTTCCAGGATTAATCAACTGATTTATTCCCATGGATCAAGCCGAAATCAACAACTGGATTGCCATCGCTGAAAAGATGGAAGCCAATGACGACACCAGTAGCTGGTTTTATCTGCGTGCACGAGCCATTGCTGATGGAAAGCCTGACCCGATGCCCAACGTGTCCGAGTTGATGCCTCAGTCGTTTTAAGTCGAAGCAGTGCGTTTTGAGTTGAATTGGTTATGGACCTCGAAGGGCTGGGTTAATGACCCCGCATGGTGGGCTCTTTGAGTGACCGAACCTCAACTGTGTAGCAAGCCGTACGCATAAATACTCACAGACTGGTTAGACCTGTATCAACGTCATGAGTGACGAGGCCTCGGTTCAAACGCCGGTGCCATTTTTTTGTGGCTGACAGCATTCGCGGTCAAAGACGTGAGATCGAGAACATGAGTTAGGGCGATAGGGATACCGCCCCCTTTCCTCTTCAAGCAACAAACGCATAAGCCTCCAACGTCGGACGGATTGGCTTCTTAGGCAATGCGCGATTCGACCGATGGCAAGACCGCCACTGCGGGTGGAGAGTGAGGCCACGAGATCGGAGGCGTTCATGACAGACGACGGTCCAACACAGCAGATTCCAGAAGCAGACTGACTTTCTGGCCCCTGCTCCAACAGTCTCAACCATGACCTGGGTTGGTCCTTTGGTGGGCATTCCTTGTACGCCACGCCAATCGACGCTCCGCTTGCACCGCTCTAGGTGCCCCAGGAGTTCGCACCCGACACCTAGAGCCAATGGCCCCAGGGCGCCTCTAGCCAGACGCTTCGACCCCTTCCTTCCACAACAAGTGATGGGTTGAACAATGCACAAACGAGCGAGTTAGGCCGTCTTTCCAACCGGAAGGGCGGCCTTCCTCTTGGGAACTCAACGTTCTTGCCACTGAACACGAAATGATTCGGTGCTCGTTGATCCAACAGCAAGCCATCAAAAAGCCCCCTCGTGAGAGGGGGCTTTCCGATTCAGTTGACCTGAATCGTTTGTTGATTCCAGATCAACCGATGGCAGGTGCTTGCAGAGCCACAGGTGTGGACTCAGCAGCAGCCAGGTCGAGGGGGAAGTTGTGAGCGTTGCGCTCGTGCATGACTTCCATGCCGAGGTTGGCGCGGTTCAGCACATCAGCCCAGGTGTTCAGGACGCGGCCCTGACCATCAAGGATGGACTGGTTGAAGTTGAAACCGTTCAGGTTGAAGGCCATGGTTGACACGCCAAGGGCGGTGAACCAGATGCCGACAACAGGCCAGGCAGCCAGGAAGAAGTGCAGGCTACGGCTGTTGTTGAACGACGCGTATTGGAAGATCAGGCGACCGAAGTAACCGTGGGCAGCCACGATGTTGTAGGTCTCTTCTTCTTGGCCGAACTTGTAGCCGTAGTTCTGGGACTCGCTCTCGGTTGTTTCACGAACCAAGGAGGAGGTCACCAGTGAACCGTGCATGGCGGAGAACAGTGAACCACCGAAGACGCCAGCCACACCAAGCATGTGGAAGGGGTGCATCAGGATGTTGTGCTCGGCCTGGAACACCAACATGAAGTTGAAGGTGCCGGAGATGCCCAGGGGCATGCCGTCAGAGAAGGAACCCTGACCGAAGGGGTAAACCAGGAACACGGCGGAGGCAGCAGCCACAGGTGCGCTGTAAGCAACGCAGATCCAGGGGCGCATGCCGAGGCGGTAGGAGAGTTCCCACTCGCGACCCATGTAGCAGAAGATGCCGATGAGGAAGTGGAAGACAACCAGCTGGTAAGGACCGCCGTTGTACAGCCACTCATCAAGAGAAGCAGCTTCCCAGATGGGATAGAAGTGAAGGCCGATGGCGTTCGAGGAGGGAACAACAGCACCAGAGATGATGTTGTTTCCGTAGATCAGGGAGCCAGCAACGGGCTCACGGATGCCGTCGATGTCGACGGGGGGTGCTGCGATGAACGCAACGATGAAGCAGGTGGTGGCAGCCAGCAGGGTGGGGATCATCAGCACACCGAACCAGCCCACATAGAGGCGGTTGTTGGTGGAGGTGACCCACTCGCAGAACTGCTGCCAGCCGTTAGCGCCGGAGCGCTGCTGAATGGTGGTGGTCATGAGAACGGGAAAGAAGCCTGTGGGTCGAAACCCGGCGGCAAGTAAAGAAAGTCGGATAACCGACCACGCCAATGTAAAGCTGTTTTGCGCAATGTGAACCATTCGTCTCGCCAAAAACGGGACAGCAACCTTGATCGCAATGATCAGCTCAGCTAATCGTTCCTGCTATGGCCATGTGGGGTGGTTGATGAACGACCAGAAAGGGAACTTGTGCAGTCGTTGTGATTTTTGCCTGAACAACTAGATGCCAAGACCACAAATGAACATCGACCCAGTCCGATCAGGGTGGACATAGCGGGACATTTCTCGTTTCGGATGTTCGGTCCCTTGGCGGGTTTCTCCGTCACGGGTAGGCCAGCTTGCTGGCGATAGTTTTTATCTTCAAACGATCAGCAATGTCAACTGAAATCCGCAATTGGGATGTTGTCGCCAAAGCGATGGAAGCAGCTGGTGCCACATCAAGTCAGATGTATATCCGCGCCAAAGCATTGGCACTGGGCAAGCTTGATCCGATGCCCACTAGCTCCCCCGAAGCTCCGTACAGCATCTCAGCTGTAGCTGGCTGATCACAGCAGACCCAAGCCTCACAATTGTGAGGCTCACCCACTCAATCAAAGACATGACAACTTCAACTCAAACTCGATTCGGTTTCAGCAACTTTGCTGAGACTTGAAATGGTCGTTTAGCAATGCTGGGCTTCGTCATCGGCCTTGGCACAGAGCTGGTCACCGGCCAGGGAATTCTCGGTCAAATCGGTTTCCGACCCCGCCCAATCGGGGTCGCATTCGTGACGACTTGCCCGGCGGGTGCCCATGCCGGACTCATCATCACGTGATCGCGTGCATCCTGTAATGCGCGCGACCACACTGTGATGTTGACCTCTTGAGCAGCCTCGTTTGGTGTTGTCGATGACCTGATCTCCGCAATGGTGTCGTTTGCGGACATCTAATCAACTTTTTATTCTGTTCAACTAGTTGGCTGACACGATGATCTGCCCGGCGATTATGGCGATGTCACCGGGCTCGTCGTCTCGCGGTCTCCCCTCACAAAGCAGCCGCATTGTGATGTTGGTCATCTCGCCAGTGCTGTTGTGGTGTCGATTGCGCTGATCTGATCGACATTTGTATTGAGCGGGTGAAAGTAGAAGCCTTAGTGGGAGCAGCTCTCATTGATGCCTGTGCACAAAACAACAGAGCGGTGATGACTCAACCTCAGAAACGTCTTGACAAGCTCAGAAGTTGCAGATTTTGGAGTTAGTTGCATCCTCGGCGCAGTAGCACTTATTTGACCCTGAAAATCAGTGTCTTTGCAATGAATAAAAAATGGCCGTCAATTCTAGTAGTTTGCTTGAAACATGATTCGACTTTTCCTAAAGTAACCAACTTGAAGGGCTGTGAGTCAAATTTCGGTCTGCTTTACGAATCTGCATCTGAAGCATGCCAATAGTACGCTTCGTCATTATCAATTGCTGGTCTCTGGCCCTTGATTGGTGGAGACTTGGCAGCCTTTTAGAGCCTATGCCTAAATTAAATGTGAAAATATAAATATTGATATGTTCGGTTATTGCTACAAATCAGTATGGTTTTCGATAGCGGATTGTTTTAAGTGTTTCTTAGTATTAGTTATCCACTTGGATCTGTCATGGCATCACGCATAAGACTTTCAACATCAGAGGAGTTTGAAATTGCAATTAGATGGGAGACGGTCCGGTCTGAATACTTCCGTTCAGTCGGTAATATTCAAAAGTCTGATGAATCTCTTCTGACAGTCAAAGAGCTTCGATTGCGCCTTAAGTCTGAAGGCATAGACACTAATCCTGATAAGATCACCGAAGCAGATAATCTTGATGTGGGAGATATTTCTATCACTGCAAAGCCTTCAGAGACAGTCTTTGCTTGATATGTCTCTGTTCACTTAAGTAAAGCATATAAGGCGGGAGTTGATCTGCAGTGCCATGGTCTTCAGCCGCCTCAACCCTAGGAGACGGGAGAATTTGGTTTATAGCTTTCTCAGAATTCTTTGTGTAAACTAAGAGATAGAGTTAATGCCAAGGAGAAATCGTCAATAACGCAATAGAGGTCTAGGATTTTTCATCTATATGGAATTCTTTATACAAAGCCTTAGCACCATCTTCATTCATTGTGTCAACTAGCATAATGATACGGCTTTTCCACCACTTTTTGATAGGACCTGCGTCTTTTTTGATGAATGAATGAGGAGGCATATTCACAAGGTTCTCGTCGACTAAGAGACTTATAAACGATTTTTGCAAAAAAGCAAGTAGCAACAATCACTAGGTATTTCACACAGCAAACTCAGCTCACGTATGTGAATGGGCTCTGTCTGCATATCACAAGTTGCATTTACTTCTGGTCATCGAAATGATAGGTGTATACCACATAGACAATGTTGATGTAAGGCAACTACGGCTGAAAAGATTATTTTGCTAGGTGATCACCTGGTCTTGTGTAATTAACAATTTCCCCGTAGGCAATACATTGAGCCAGCTTTATTAAGCCCATTGTTAAAGCATTAGTTAAGGCTGTGACGAACGTTGCGTAAGGGTCCTGAGCTGTTGGTTCTTGAGAAGAGCTCTCTACGTGAGGTCATCACCGAGGCATGACAAGACTGTGACTATGGCTTCACTGATGACGCTGTCTCTGGGTTCACACTCAAGCTCACACGCCGTGGGACTGGTCTCGAAACGAGCTACAGCCTTCTGCCCAAGCCAGCCAAGATTACTAAGGCAGACACCGAAGCAATGGCCTAGGTGCGTGAAATGAATGTCTCCTGCCTCACCGATAGAGGTCACCCCTTTATCAAGCCTGCTGCTTCTTTCATCACTGACAGCAATGAGGAGGGTGGAGAGTTCTGATAAGCGGTATGGCATTCATCAGTTCATCATCAACACTTCAACCTTCACTGATGTGAGACTCCTCGACTGATATCGATTCAAGACCCGCTCTTAGAAGGCGGGTCTTTTGTTGCCTCGAGCTTCGGGGTTTGTCTAGCCCTGCTCGGTGTCTTCGCAGCGGATCTCTTCAATGGAGTGGGGGTGAGCCTTGATAAAAGGAACCACCTCCATAGCCAGAATCCTTGCTTCGTACGCATCTCCGGCGTAGTAGCAGCTTTCGACTCTTCGACTACTGGACTCTCGGTGCCTAACCGTATAGCGCTTGTGACTTTTCATAGATCCAAAAGTGGATTCACCTAAAGCTTCGGCCTGATCTGGCCACATAACAGCAAAGATCTTTAATTACTTCGGGATCACTCGACTGCTTTTGAGTGGCATGCTCTCCTATGTTGTATCAAGTCCTATCTGCTGTGAGGCAAGCGGGATTATTCTTGCCTTGATCTTTGGGGTATATCAGAAGACTCGGGTCTAGCCTTCGATCAGAGGCACAGCCCAAATAAAACAAGTCGCAGACGTCCTTCTTTTACAAGGACTAGCCAGTTGTAGCTATCCATCTCAGGTCCAGGCGAAGGAAGCCTGCGATGAATGGGCTTCCAAGAAGAATAGATTGATTTTATCAAGGCTTACGGCGGGGCAGGAGCAAACGACTGGTTTGAACTAGATCGCAAGTGCGTGCTTGAAGGAGTCACTAACCAATGGCTATGCTAGAAGGGAGATTTTGATGATGCTGATCGGGCAATAGCAGAATACAGGATTGAATGTGACGATACATCTAATCTACCGGCATGTTCTGATTGGAAATTTGTCAAGAATTTCCACTATTAGTTTTTACTAGCCTTGAATTTTGTAGTATATCTATTATTTGGCCAATAATATCTATAGGCTGTGGCTAGGTTGTATCCAACCGGCACATCGTTCATTGATTCTGGCAGGTTCCACGGTTGGTAAAACCAAGTTTCACATTACCTGTGCGAACTCTCAAAGACAAAATATCACTGTGTCCAATATTGTAAAATGGGAGGAGGGTTGCAACGTACGCTATTGGATTTGCATCATTGGCAGAAATAAGATCTGCCAGAGGCTATGTATTGAAATCAAGAAAGGCGGACCATTCAGCCTAATTGTGGTCCAATAATCACTCATCAGTTAAACGACAGCCTCACTATTAAAATTCTGTAAGTTCACTGATGTCGTTCTTCAGTTCTTGAATTGAAGATTTAACTGTCTCAAGCTATTTCCGGTGCTCTTCAGCTCTAGCTTCTAGTGCTTTAATTTGCTTCTCGATTTTGTTTTTCTGCATCTGCCGATAATGTGAGTCAGAGATGACATATACACGAGGTGAAAATGCATTGTTACTGTCAAAAACTGAATCAAGTGTCGGGAATGAGAACATAATTTCAATTATTGGTGAATCTAGGCTAAAAGCCATTCATTGCTGTTGATGCGGAGAACCGAAGCTATTGATTAGGGCTTACCTCACCCTCAATGGATACTTTATTTTTTCTAAATAGCTCCAGCATCCATACAGGCTCATCGCCAGTTAAGACGTAGGAGTTCTCTTTGTTATGGAGGACAGCGATATCTACGATGTTCCTTTGAATGTGGAACGCCCAGCGATCAGCATCCGCAAAGATTTCGTCTAAGCAAAGCTCTAGAAGGCAGGCATCAAAGAACTCTGCAGGTGACATCAGGTCTGAATCGTCGGACATAGTAACAGCACAAAACGTAAAAGCTATTTTACTGTCTTCATCTTGTTAACCGCAGGCATCAGCCCATGCCTTGCTTCATTGCTATCAGGCATTCACGATGTTATCTATAGCCTA
This sequence comes from Synechococcus sp. BIOS-U3-1, assembly GCF_014279975.1. NCBI lineage: Bacteria > Bacillati > Cyanobacteriota > Cyanophyceae > Synechococcales > Synechococcaceae > Synechococcus > Synechococcus sp. BIOS-U3-1. Next base: position 2,253,421 of record NZ_CP047936.1, read on the forward strand.
ATGAACTTTGTATTAACCAATTCAGCATGAAACAGACATGCAATAATGCGATAAATTCTTATTCATCTTGCTTTAGTTCGTCAACACTAAGCCTGTCTAGGTTATCAAGAGTGTTTTCAAGCAGTACCTGACCCTGTAAAGACTTGGCACTGATTGCAGCATTGTACGGTGGAATGTAGCTCCACCAATTCTCATCGTTGATCAATCAGGGCTGATGCTTTGTCTGCCTTCAGATGGTGCATGTCAACTGGCATTTCTCTTTTGCCTGGGTCCAGGCATGGCATGTTTGGACATTTATTATTAAGCTGAGCTCCACTTAATTTGGGCATATAAAGCCGTCCGTGATTCTTAAATGTGATGAAAAATATTCCTCTGCTATACGTACTTTGGAATCCAGGCAAAACTCTCTGCCGGCTTTCGAGATAGGTTCGGTTATACGCATTCATATACCGAAACAGAGTCCCTATGGTGTTAGAAACAGCTTTACCTAAATGAACACTACTGACCTTCTTGTTCTATTTGCCAGCTTTGCAACCGCTTGTTTCACTCTCAACATCTATAAGATTAATCGAACCGCTAAGCAATGACAGACCAAATTACAGTTTTATTCCTTGTAAGTTTTTCAACTGCCACACTTGCCTTGAGTATCTATAAACTCAACAGAGTAGTTTATTAGTAATCTGCTATCAGTTATTTTCTTGGCAAGGTATGGTTGTTCCGTTCATTTGCTCATTTTGATTCATAGATTGTTTAAGACACGTTGGTCGATGGCGATAGCTTAATAAGGTAGGGCCTTTCTGCATATTTAACTTCCACTAATAGAGTTTATGCTTTATTTGTAAGTTCTTTTATATAGTTTGCAATGCTCTTTGCTATTGCAAAGAACGATAGTTAAATCGGTTTTGCATTAGCTCAAAAGGGCTATAAATTTTTGACTGATTTGATTCCTTCTGCTGTCCGATTTATACTCATGCAATAAAGAATGGGTGTATGACATCAACAGGTTTTGATTATATATATTCAGCCCTACCTCACAGCAGGTAGGGCAGTTGGTGAGATCAGGGCTTTGCACAGTCTCTCACTCTTCTTTTTCTTCCTCTTCTCCAACTGGGATCAAGCGAACTGCCTTTTTGCCTAGCTTGATTTCGAATTCGTCACCAGGCTGTAGTTCAAGCATCGCTGTATAGGCTTTGCCGACCAGCAGATTGCCATTGCCTTGCACTTTTGCTGTGTAGCTAAGCGTGCGACCCCCTTTGCCCATAGCAGCAGAGCCACCTAAGTCAATGCCTTTTGCTTTGAGCAAGGCTTCATAGAAGGATGTGAAATTCACACGGTCTGAACCGTCCTTCTTCTTGGAGACGTAGCCACAAGCTGTTGCAAGATCAGTCTTTGAGACATCACCAAGGTCTTTGACTTTGGCGAGCAGTTCAGATCCAGTGAGCATGTTGTTTTCTCTGTTACTTCATTAATGGCTCAGAAATGATGCGTCGTCAACTGATTAAGTGTGGCGATGATGGCGGCGATCAATTCGCTGCGCCAGGAACTGACTAGCTTCGTCAACCAACTGCTTTGGGTCAATCACTTCGGGGTGAAGGCGGGAATAAACATTCAGTAGGTTGACCCTTAAGGCGTTGGTGGCTTCACCCTCTTCTTCGGGCACCAGATCAAGTAGACGACGTGCCTCTGTGATGGTCTTGATCTATTGGGAAGACGGATCCCACTCTGTCAGTTTCGGGTTCGTGCTGAATGGTTTAGTCATATCAGAACCTCAATGTCTGTTCGATCTCTCCGAAAAGTTAATTGCGCCGCTTGGCGGCGGCTTTTTCAATCGTGTCATTCTGCCCGGCGGTGATGGAGGTATCACTGGGCTCGTCGTCACAAGGTCTCCCCTCACAAAGTAATCTCTCCGCAATGTTGGCTAACACGGCAGTGCTGTTGTGGTGCCGCTGGAGAGCTGATCGTTGTTCTGGTGACACCTGTCTGTGACTCATCGGTTTGCCATCGCCAGAAGGATTAAGGAGTTAGGGGAGCCTCGATCGGTATTGGCGACTCAATGGGTATTTGCTTGATCTCGTCTTTGGCTGCATCTGCAGTAATGAAGCCGCCAACGATGACAACCGCCAAGCAGCTCAGGCCACCAATTACTCCCACTGCAGTGATCACAGCAGTTATGTGATCACCTGTGTTCCCTGGACCAGTGCTTTGAACCATCAAGTCAATTCAACTACTTCTGTTCTGGCTGGTGCCGATCCCTGAAGCAAGAAATCATCAGATTCCCTCTTGCTGCAAGAGAAATCGGCATGTTGAAAATCGATTAGCCACTAGTCTGATAAAGCTCTCTCTAGGCGTGGGAGCTTTTGGCTGATCTGAGTGACAAACGGCCGCCGGAAAGTGAGTTATGCAGAAGGTCTGAGACGTAGCGCCTACCTGCTTTTTGAGCTTCTTGAATGGACTTAAAATTGCCAACAAAGTCGTAATCAGAACCGTCAATAGTTGCCGTGACTGCGTATAAGCTTTTAGTTACTTTTTGGACACTCCAGCGTAGAAAGCAGGCTGGAGTTTTTTGGGATGCATTCATGCTCGTCTCCATTTCGTGTGTCGAACTTATGCTTATCCAAATGAATAAGCGCACAGATTTATTATTTCGCAAATAGGTATTTATTTTTTGTTCGGTTTTTGGGTGTGATTGGATTGCTGCTTTGGTTCCATTGTGCTTTTGCAGAAATCAGCTAAGCGGCACTTTCTGCATGAGACCCGTGCAGGTGTTTGGCACGGGATACGCGCTAGGTCTGCGAGATGTTCAATGCCAATGAGTATTTTCTCTTATGAGTGAATTGCTAGGTAGTTTATTCGCCGACACAAATTATTTGACTTTCTTGTGCAGTGCCTCCTATAGAGCGCTCACTCGGGAGCAAAGCATGTATGAATTGAAGAAAGAACCCCTTCAGAGTTCTATCACTGAAAGATGGGATGCACTTGATGATTATTTCGTCTGCATCACAGAATGCGATTTGAATGACAAAAATTGCATCACTAGCTGTCTTGTGACTCATTTGAATATTGATGACGGATCAGCAAGTACCGTCGCGGCTTAGATCGAACATCCCCCGCCAAGTGCGGGGTTTTTTATTGCCATGATCTTTGGGCTACACCTAAGCTCACAGCACAGCAGAGCACTAAACGAATGTCACGCAGGACTACTGCCATTGCTGCAGCACTGTCTGTGCTTGCTCTTGGGTCGCCGTTGATTACCGCTTGCGCGAACCCTTTGGCGGATGATTTATATGATAGTGGACAGGTAAAGTACAATCAAGGTGATTATCAAGGGGCAATTTCTGATTACAATAAGGCAATAGAGGTTAATCCTGAATACGCCAGTGCCTTCGTTAACCGTGGTGTCGCCAAGAATAAATTAGGAGATCATAAAGGAGCAATTTCTGATTACAATAAGGCAATAAAGATTAATCCTCAGAATGCCAATGCCTACAACAATCGTGGCATTGCCAAGAGAGTGCTAAAAGATTTCCAAGGAGCAATTGATGATTACACGAAGGCGATAGAAATCAATCCCAAGTATGCCACAGCATATTACAATCGTGGCAATATCAAGTGTGATTTGGATGATTATCAGGGAGCAATTGCTGATAACACAAAGGCGATAGAGATCAATCCCAAGTTTGCCCTTGCCTATTACAATCGAGGAAATGCCAAGTACGAGCTAGAAGATCATAAAGGAGCAATTTCTGATTACAATAAGGCAATAGAGATTAATCCTAGATATGGCGATGCCTACGGGAACCGTGGCATCGCTAAGTCTGATTTGGATGATTATCAGGGGGCAATTGCTGATTACGATAAGGCGCTAGAGATTAATCCTCAGAATGCTTATACTTATCGAAACCGTGGTATTGCCAGAGAATTGGTGAATGATCTTCAGGGTGCCTGTTATGACTGGAGAAAAGCAGCAGATCTTGGCGAGGAAATCGCTTCTGAATGGGTTAAAGAGCAGTGTTAGGGATTAGTCCTGTAATCACACGATGAGATCATCACGCCTGAATGCCTCAAATACCTGGCACGATTGAGCGCAAGTAAGTATTAGCCAAAGACACTGCAGCAAACCGTTGCTAAAACACTTAAAGCCTCCCGTTACCCATGTCCCTAGAACAACTCAAGGCATTCCTAGAGAAGGTCAAAGGCGATTCCAATCTTCAGGAGAAGCCAAAAGCAGCTAAGTCACCTGAAGATGTTGTGGGCATTGCTAAAGAACACGGTCATGAATTCACCGCTGATAAGGTCAATCAGCTCAGTGAAGAGGAGCTGGAAGGCGTGGCTGGTGGAACTTACTGTAAACAAAGTTGGAAGGTGGAAACTTTCTACTGCTGAAGGAAGTCAGTAAAGATATTGTCTATACTGAGGTGGAGTGAATAACACTTTCCTCTCGGCTTCAAAACTTACACACTCAAAGCCTCTGCATTGACAGGGGCTTTTTGTTTCTTCAATCACACCTAAAAGCTCATGAATCAGCCTTCAATGCCTGGCACGATTGAGCGCAGTTAGAGGGTTTTTTATTGCCATGATCTTTGAGGTACACCTAGGCTCATAGCGAAGCAGAACACTAAACGAATGTCTCGCAGAACTATTGCCATTGCTGCGGCGCTGTCCGTGCTTGCTCTTGGGTCGCCTTTGGTTATTGCAAACGCGAACCCTTTAGCGGATAATTTATTCAATAGTGGAGTAGACAAATATAAACAAGGTGATTATCAAGGAGCAATTGCTGATTATACGAAGGCAATTGAGATTAATCCTCAGGATGTCGGTGCCTATACCAATCGTGGCATTGCAAAGAATGGATTAAAAGATTATCAAGGAGCGATTGCTGATTATAATAAGGCACTAGAGATTAATCCGAAGGATGCCATTGCTTATAGTAATCGTGGTGCTTCCAAGGAATTGATTGGAGACCTAAAAGGTGCCTGTGATGATTGGAGAAAAGCAGTAGATCTTGGACATCAATCTGCTGCTGAATGGGTGAAGAAGCAGTGTCAGGCATCTACATCTGCTCAGCAGATGGAATGGGAAAAAATGCTGGTTGGAGAGTCAGCAGAGGCTGATCAAGCCGCTGCAGAAGGCTATTCATTGCGGGGTGAGGGTGTTCCAGATGGAGTGCCATTCTCAATTGAAGGCAAACCGGCCCCGGATGATTTTGTTGATTCTCAATGCATTAACGAGGACGATGTGCGCGAACCATGCAAACTCAAAGTTGACCGTATTAATAAGGCGATAGGTATTTGGACACCTCCTGGAAGGGTTTCATCAAGGCTTTCGATTTTTAAGGGCTCTTGCCTTGATGCTGGATGTGTTCTTCAGAATCCCGACTATGGATATCCAGAGGAATACAGGGGCACGACCAAGGTGGTTTCCTGGAGCGGAGAGCACGGAGGATTGCTGTTGAGACAGGATCACGGTTATGAATTTGAGGTCGTACCTCTAACACCATTCTCTTTTTAAAAGAAGACAGAAAACACCCTCGCCAAGTGCGGGGTTTTTGCTGTCGGAAGCAGCGAGACCGTCTCGGTCTGGTGAAGTCAACCAATAAACGGAATAAGCAGAACTGACCCAAACGGGGGAGTCAGGCGCGTGGAAGACCACCTGAATGGGTGATGTGAATCCGATTGATTCCGGAGATGGTGAAGAGGTCCAGGAGGGATGACCTCCACTCTCTAAATCAATCAAATGAAACTCTTCACTTCCATCGCTGCCGCTGCGGTTATCGGCGCTTCAATGATTGTTGCTCCACCTGCTGCTGAAGCTGGCAGAAACTGCCCTGCAGGTACTAGCTATCACAAAATCAAAAGGGGCTTGTTCCTGGCAAGAAAGACCGTTGCTGAAGGTTGCTTCACTCCCTACGAGGCCGCACAGCTGAATATGCAGGCAGACCGAAACGAGAATCAAAGGAGAGCCAATGTGATGAGGAATATCAATTCCAATCAGCACAGAAATGTCAATTGCACGACAAATGTTTACGGCAATACCGGATATACCAACTGCTACTGATTAGCTCCTTGTCGGGAAGCCTGAAGCCATGACACGGGGCTGAGAGCTATACAAGACCCGAAAGGGAAAAGCAGGGGGCGTTGAGTAGTCGCTATCGATCTCCCGACAAAACAACCTCACACCAATCACGCCCCGCCAAGTGCGGGGTTTTTTAATGGCTTTGGCGTCTGCACTTAAGTCTCTTACTGGGATCTGAGCCATTCACCAGAAGCTCACCAGAACATCTTGGGGTCTGCACCAGAGCTGTGCAGGGGGGTTCACCAGAAGGGCTGTGATCTTGAAGGAGTCGAGGGGCAACACCTCCAACCATCCACTCCAACAAGCCATGTCTGTTAAATCCCTCTTCATCTACACCCTTTCCCTCACGCTGGGCATTGGCGCAGTCGCGCATGCAAAACCCCAGTTGATCGAGCTGCAACTTCAGGAGGCCGCTCAAACCGAAGAGTTGGCCAATCGCATCAGCTATGCGCCCGGCCATTGGGGACGCTTGACTGTCTGATGCGGATTCACCACCCGGATCAAACCGGGTCACCACCTAGGAGGGCACCGCTTCCACCCGACTGATTTACGCAACTGCACTTACGGAAACTCACCACCTGGAATGATTTGTCTTTGAATTTTCTGGGAAAGTGCAATTCCTCCAGAAATAAATAAAGTCATGTATTCCACCTTTTAGAGACAACCCCAACTGTGTCAACAATGGTTTCACTGGCCTGCCTCTTGAGCGGTGAACGAAATACCCGACGACGCTGGAAACCACTCCGAACATGATGAGAGGAGACCCGCCAAACAACATCACGGGGAACAGCCACCAACGATGGCGCTTCCACATCTTTGGAGTCATGGGCACTTTTTGATAATCGGGTTGCATAGGGATTGACCCCACTTTTTCTCTATTCAACTAACGCTGAAGCCTGGACTGCAGGCTTGATGACTTAACAGAAAGAACAACACCAAGCCCCGCCCCAACCGGCAGCAAGTGGGCGGTCCTTGTTTGGCATGACGCCACGTTGGCTAAAACGTGACTGTTCTGCTGGCTGCAGCGGTCAACCCAAACGGGGGAGTCAGGCGGGTGGAAGACCACCCGAATGGGATGCAAATCAGCTCTCAGATTCTTTCAAAGCCTCCTCAAATACTGAATCATTAACTTCTTTGCATATCCCAGTCATCTTTATTGAATTCGAAACATCATCATCACGACTAAGGATATTCATAGTTACTTGCAATGCAATCACAGATGCATCTGATGTAGTTGGTCTCAATGTTCATAACAAATGTGTTTGGGAGGGTTATTTTGTGCCAAATCTCCCTACTTCTTCATCCCATCTTGATGAGACAATCCCTCTACAACTACCCTCTGTCTTCGCAACCCTTAACTTAGTTGGATTTCTCCACTGGTTATGAATGGAGATTGCTCCTGGGAGAATAAGTGGTAACGATCCTTGGCTATGAAGAGATTGGTTGCCTCTTGTGTATCTTTCATCTTGAATAATCCGATCACCTTCCACCCTTACATCAACCCACTCTGGAGAGATGTGATTTCTCAACTTCTTGTTTGTAAGATCCACCTTGAACAAGAACTGTTCCTCCATATCCTCTTCAGCGGTAATTTCCCCTGAACTAAGATCTGAAACCTTCACATTGCTATCAGTCTTACAAATCATATAAAGGAACTCATTCGCAAACGCAGGTGGTGTGCTGAGTAATAGAAGACTTAGGAGGATTGGAAGTTTCATGGGATAGGTAGCTTCGATTTAATTCAATGGTGGATATTTGTCCTTGCAAATGGCCTGAAACTCATCAAAAAACTCTCTCCAATCTTGGTCTGCGTATTTAACATAGAAATAATCGCCCATACAGTCGCAATACTTTGATTTCTGAATCCTGTAGTCGTCCGGCATTTCATCGGAACCCATACACTTCTTTGTAAAGCCAACAGGAATTGGTCCGACATCAGCCAATGCAGGTGATGCCGAGAGGAGAAGAGCACTTAGGACTAATAGAGAGTTCATATACAGATGCGAGACAGCTGAACGGTAGCAACGTCACGTGTCAGCTCAACCAGGAACAATACTCCGTACGACAGACAAGCTGCCATTACTCACATACCTCAACGAAGCGCGGGGTTTTTTTATGGCTTTGGTGTCTGCACTTAAGTCTCTTACTGGGATCTGAGCGGTTCACCAGAAGCTCACCAGAACATCTTGGGGTCTACACCAGAGCTGTGTAGTGGGGTTCACCAGAAGGGCTGTGATCTTGAAGGAGTCGAGGGGGCAACACCCCATAAACAACTCACACACTGAACTCCTTCAAAACAATGACTACTTTCAATACTGACTACAACAACACTGAACTGCTCGATCAAGAGCTGAGCTTCGATCAACTGCAAGAAATCAATGGAGGTGTAATTCCATTCGTAGTTGGGGCAATTGCATTGGGCAAGGCTGTCGCTACAGGTATTGCAACCTTCGCTGGTTATAAGGCTGCTGAAAAAACTTATCAAGCCATTAAAAAAGCGGTTGAAAACAAAGCAGTCGCCTAGTCACCATCTTTATCTTCACCTTATCATTCACTACAAAATCATGAATTTCCAAAATGATTTGAACCCCGACACCTCAGAGGAACTTTCCTTAGAGGAAATGTCTGAAATCAATGCTGGCCTCGGGCCACTTATCCTCTTAGCACCATTTATTGTCGCCGCAAAAGTAGGAGCCGCAAAGGCAGCCATTGGAGTTGTCGGAGGGCTAATTGGCTGGGGCGTCGGAGAAACAGTTTACAAACACGCTAGTGGGGAGAAAGATTAGAGACAGAAATGTCTATCCACCATCTCAATCAATCCAAAAAACTTTATTCAAAATCATGATGACCAACTATTCTCAAAATCAAAACAATGATTATCTGGACCAGGAGTTAACTATTGAAGAACTCCAAGAAATCTCTGGTAGCGGTTTCGCATTTGAACTTGTCAAAACATTTGGTAAGGAATTTGTGAAATGGTTTGCCAAAAAAGGCTACAACGAGGTCAAAGGCTGAACCATACTCAGCTCACAAGTAAAACCTCTCGTTATTAACCTAGCGAGGGGTTTTGATTAGCCTAAGCCTAACTCTCGCGTGAAAACACGACGAAAACCCTCAACTAGAAACCTTATAGCTGAAAGCTATACAAAACCCGATAAGGGAAAGGCAGGGGGCGTTGAGTAGTCGCTATCGATCTCCCGACAAAACACCTCACACCAATCACGCCCCGCCAAGTGTTGGGTTTTCGTGAGTGAGCCGAAGTAACCCGAGTTACGTCGGACCCGATGTGGCTTGAGCCATGCCGGGATTGCGTGGCTTGAGCCACGCCAAACCAGAGCCTTGAGTCATGCGTAACCCGAGTTACGCGTGAACCAGAGCCTTCAGTTGCTCGTATCCCGAGTGACGCTGGACCAGAGAGCCGAGACGTTTTGGACCCCCAGTCCGAAAGAGGCCCTTTTCGGCGCGGGGCGCAGGGTGATGAGAGCAATGCACCACGGTGTGGTGCGTTCCACTGGGTCATCACACCGTGGTGTTCGAAAGTCGGCGCACCGTGCCGAGTTAAACGCGCCACACCTCACGTCCGAAAGAGCCCCTTTTCGGACGCGCTGGCTGGCTAATGAGATTGGGGTGGGAATGGCGCAGATGCGCTAGTGATGGAGAGTGGTGACAATCTCTGCATGAAACCCGTTTTGTTCCTCCTTGCTGCCAGCACAGTTGGGCTAAACGTTGTATTTGATGATGCTGCCCAAGCATCAAATGCAGAAAAATTCTTGATAGCACAAAGGTCTGCATTCTCTCAGCAGTGCTCATTCAATGGTGTACAAGAAGGCTGCAATTTGCGTGAGATCAGAAGCAAGAGTGGTTCCTATGAAGGTACAACCATAATCTGGACATCTGACGGAAAGCGTGTTGACTACTATTTTCACGAGTGCAACGGGGACCACGGAGCTTCTTACTGCAAAGTAAAAATTATCGAAGACAATGGTCGCGTTACATTCGGGAAGTCAGCACATAGTGGGCGTGGAACCGTTATCACATCTTCAAGAGGTAATAAGACTTGGTACCCACCATTTTGAATCGGAATTCCGTCCAAAGGCGGTGAGGTGGAGATGTGTTGAATGGCGGCGTCGAGAACAGGCATTTTCGGCGCAGCGGTTCCTCAAGTAGTTGGGTAAGCGGCGATTGCGAAAGGGGTTGCGCAATTGCTGTTCCGCAAGTCCTTTCGCGACAAGCTTTACCCCAAGGGGTTGGGGAAAAGACTCCACTCCCCGGTGGCTGCTTGTCCAAGTAGTTGGACAAGAGGCGATTGCGAAAGGACTTGCGGAATCGCTCAGTTGGATTCGATCGGAACGAAATCTTCTTCAGTGCCGTTACCACGCTCAGCCGCAACGGGCGCAACCAGGCAAAGCCCGGCATCATGCGCGGACTGACGACTGATCCATGCTTCGCCGCCTCTCCGCAGGACTCTTAGCTTCTGTAGTTGCCATCGCCCCAATGCCTTTGAAGGCACAGGACGGCAGTGCAGATGATCTCGGTGATGTGATGAGCATCAGCCTCAAGGATGTGGTCAAGCCAACCCTTGGCTTTCAAGGTGCCTTGCAAGGCGCTGGCACGCCGAACCAGGCAGGCATTGGTGGATTCTTGCCACTGTCTGTTAGCGATAACAGCGTTTGGTTCCTTGATGCCCTGATCAACGCCAACTTCGCTGACCGTGCGGGTGAGAGCAGCATTATTAATACCGACGTTGCTGGTGGAACAGTCAGCACGTCTACCCGGCTTGGTTACCGCTGGCTGAATAGTGACCGCTCTTGGATGTATGGGCTGAATGCTGGTTATGACAGCCGCTCGGTGAAATCAGGTGATGCCGATACCGGCGTCAACGTCACCAACAAGAGGACTGTCGGGTTCCAGCAGATCGCACTGAATGCAGAAGCAGTTTCGAATAGCTGGACCTTGAACGGCTATGGACTGATCCCTGTTGGTGATGTGGAGCAGAGACTCAACAGTGCCTATAACGCTGGTGCACTGAACACCTACGGCCTAGATGTTGGCTATTTCATTAGTCCACAACTTCATGCCTCTGTTGGTTACTACTACCAACACCGCGATCAAGAAGAAGTTGATGGTTCTGGCGTACTCGGACGCTTGGCTTATGAAATGACCAGTGGAGTCACAGCAGGATTAAATATCTCCTACGACAAGGCATTTGACACAAGAGTTTCAGCTGATATTAAAGTTCGCTTTGGTGGTGCAAGCACAACAGCGAAACGCAAAGAGGTTCAACGACTACCTGTTATCAATGCCTTAACATCAACACCAAGCAACCGAGATGTGAGGGTACACGATTCATGTGGTGCATGTGACCCTTGGGATTAACAAACGAATCCTTGGTAGCAAACTAACAACCCTATGAATGGTGGTCAACGAGATGTGCATTCGTGGGGTGGTACATATATGTGTGGTTGGAAGCATTGGGGTGGTAGATAACAACCCTGGATGCAACTTATCCCTCAACGCCCCCGCCACACACGGGGCTTTTTATTGCTTCAATCTCGCCAACAATCCCACCAATCAGCCTTCAATACCTGGCACAATTGACTGCAGTAGGTATTAGCCAATGACACTGCAGCAGTCATAGCAACGGCCTGAATCACCACCTGGGCTGACAACGCTTCCACCCGCCTGACTTCTGCATGGTCTCCCAGGCTTCGATGGCGTTGTGCCTGAGCATTCGCCTGATGACTGGCTGACCACTGCCGCGTAATGGCCTGGTCTCGACGATGACCCACTGGGCGTGAGCCGTGGGTGAGTCATTCGTGAAATTGCAGACCTTCCCCTGCTGGGCGTTCACCAACCAGCCGACACCATTCTTCGGTGCATGGCGATCAACAAGTGGGCGGTCCTTGTTTGGCATGCCGACACGATGGCGAATTCACCCGGACGGGTGATGTGGTTTCACACCCTTTCAGCAACGGTGAATGCAGATAACGCAAGGTTTCGTGTGGATGGATTTTTTTTCAAACGCCAACTCGTCAAAGCCGTTCTTCTTGGTGCAATCGCTTGGCTTGTCGCAGTCGTACCGAGCGCAGAAGCCTTTGTGGGAATTGGTTTGATCTTGCTGGGCATCTTCGCGATTTTCGACTTGAGCATCAAAGCCCTGAAAAAGAGGGGGGCTAAATCGCCTTGATGGAGTCGGCAGACTGAGAGCGTTTGCCGCTTAGCCCATGCCTGCAGTTGAGATGACCTGCCTTCAATCACTGGCGGATCTGGAGCAACTGGAGGGACCACTGATGGATTGCTTCGGCACCCGCGATCCAGAGACAACCGCCGCGGCCGTGCGACTGGTGCTGACTCACATGGCGTGGAACAGCAAGCGCCTCCTGGGAGCAATGGTGCTCGATCGGATGGATGCCGATCTCTTGTCAACGCGAGCTGATTTCCCCGATCTTTGTCAACGCCTTGTCAACGGGGCTGATTTTGTCAACGAGGGCAATTACTGAGATCAACTGCCCTGGAATGGTGGTGGGGGCCTTCCAGCCCCCGTGAGTCACTTGGGTGATAAGGCTGACTTCACCCCATCTCCCTTAATAGGGTCAGGCAGCAACAGGGGCTGCTTGACGGGAGAAACGTACGATTTTGTTCGCAGTTACGGGATTTGCTCTAACCGAGCAGGCTTCAGTCACCCTCCTTATGCCCCGTCGAAACCATTGCAGCCCCAGGAAGGGGTAATGGAGCTGAGCGGAATCGAACCGCTGTCCGAAACACTGGTGTGGATCACCTAGTCCGGTCAAGACCGAACCTTGTCATTCTGGCAGCAGTGGTGAACCGGAGCAGAGAATCTTGGGGAGTGAGTACCGACAGACGCCGCGACCCATTCATGGCGTCGCCGTTTTGCCCCAGGGTCTCGAAGAAATCGGCAGCCAGGAATTGCAACGACTCGGCGCCAAAGACGTCACACCATTGCGCCGTGCCGCATCGTTTCAAGCCGACATGGCCTGTCTGTACAGGCTTCACTTGCAATGCAGGCTGCCCTTCAGGTTGCTGCGGGAGGTGGCACGCTTCCGCTGTGACGGTCGGGATTCCCTCTACGACGGAGTTCAGCGGGCCCTTGACTGGGAACGATGGCTTCATCCATCCATGAGCTTTCGGGTGGATGTGACCGGAACTGCCCCAGGGCTCAATCACAGCCATTTCACTGCACTCCAGGTGAAAAATGCCTTGATTGATCATCAGCGTGATCTTTGGGGGAAGCGATCGTCTATCGATCTGGACGAACCCGATCTCTGCCTGCATGTTCACCTGCATCGTGGTGAAGCGACCCTGAGCTTGGATGGCAGCGGCGGCAGCCTCCACCGCAGGGGATACCGAGCCGCTGTGGGTATCGCTCCGCTGAAAGAGAACCTGGCCGCAGGGCTGATCACACTGACCGGTTGGGACGGAAGCACCCCTCTGACTGATCCCTGCTGCGGTTCGGGAACATTGCTCATCGAAGCCGCAGCGATGGCCCTGCAGCGATTCCCTGCTCTGCATCGCAACTTCCTGCTGGAGTCATGGGCGGATTTCGAACCGGATCTATGGGATGCAGAACAGCGAAGAGCCCAGAAACGGCAGCAGCCCGTGAACAATCCACCACGAATCCTGGGCTATGAGCAGGACTCAGAGATTGCCCAGCAGGCAAGAGACAACGTCAATGCAGCTGGGCTAAAGGACGTGATCGAAATCGTTGAAGCCGATTTCAGGGATGCACCGGCTCCGGAGGCGGACAATGGCGTGGTGGTCTGCAATCCGCCCTATGGGGTGCGACTGGGCCATACCACTGAACTTCAAGAGCTCTACAGAGAGCTCGGATCAGTATTGAAACAAGATTACGGCGGCTGGGACCTATGGCTTCTCAGCGGAAATCGAGAACTCACCGGAGCACTGCGCCTTAAAGCAAAGCGCAGAATTCCCGTGAATAACGGTGGATTGGATTGTCGTTGGCTGCATTACGAGCTGAACAAGCGTTCAACGAAGCCGATCCTCCAGGAGAACTGAACGCAGGCCATTCATCTACCGAGGACAGCCCGCGTGGTTCTCATCAGGCCTTCCAATGTCTGGGGCAGATAAGGCCCTTTCGCCAGCTGTCCACCAATCCGCAGGCTGAATCCTGCCACCACCAGATTAAGAATCGCCATTGCCAGCAGCGATTGGATCAACGACCAACCCCAGGATTCCAGCATCCATACCAATAGGGCTGCTTCTCCAGCCACAAGGGCCAGCAGCATCAACGTGCCCCCCATGGCCAGAAACACACCGCCACTGATCAGGCGCCGTTTCTCGCGATCCATCTCTTGCAGAGCAATACGAACATGCAGATCCATCACCGAGCCCGCAAGAGCCGTGACCCTGGCTGCAGCTCCCATCCCTCTGGAGCGCTGTTGCTCAGAACGGGGCGATTCACTCATGAAGATCTCCGGCCACCGGTCAGTAGGGCACCCACCAAAATCCCTACCCCAGCCGCCACAGCCAGTGACATCAGGGGTCTTTCGCGCACGGGTTTCTCCAACTTCGGCCTGAGAGTGCGGTTGAGCTCATCGAGCAGATGCTCAAGCTGCTCCTCCAGCGGATCAAGATTGTCAGCCAAGTGGCGGGTGCGATCTCCGGCCTGATCAAGCAAATCCTCAAGCTGGGCGGTGACAAGGCTCGCAGCCCTGTCGCTTTGGGAAGAAATCAGATGCACCACCTCATCAAAACTTCCGCGGGTGGCTTCAAGTGCTTGGTGGGTGACTTCAGGCCAAAGCTTTTGGATCTCTGGCAACAGACTCTCAAAGCGATCACGGAAGCTGTAAGCCAGATCCTGGGAGTCCGCAGACGCATCCGTTGATGAGGGAGCTGAATCCATGGCGATCCTGACGGCCTACCGCAGGGTAGGGGTGGTAACTCTGAGATGACACCCATTGGCGTTGGTGGGCCATCAGTTGCGCTACACCCTGTTGGAGCATTTAGGGGCCCCGGATGACCCGGACGGCTGCCACCTCGATCTGTTGCTCGAGGACGGAGACAGCTGTCGCAGCTGGCGGTTGGAGGCGATTCCGCAATTGAACGGTCCTGCGGTGCAAGCCACAGCGTTGCCCCCCCACCGACTGGTATGGCTCGATCGGGAGGCAGCTTCCGTATCCGGCAACAGGGGTTGGGCACGTCGTGTCGTGGCAGGCGCAATGCGAAGCGCCCTGCCCGCTGATCCCAATCAACCCATCCAGGTTGAGCTGGAAGGGATGGCACTGATTGGCCTGAGCGAACCGGTTGTGCTGGAAATCACAGCAGAGCGATGCCGCATGCGCACGCCATAAGACAAGTGCACCGCAAACTGCACTTGAGCTTTTGCAAGGCTCCGCTAATTTCAGACGGCTGACAGCCGTGGCCCCTGTTGGTACACATCAATCAGGTCGGGCTGACACAGTTCAAGTCCTTTGGGGGAGCGATGAGCATCCCCCTGGAACCCGGTTTCACGGTGGTGACCGGGCCGAACGGTTCCGGCAAGAGCAACATTCTCGATGGAGTGCTGTTCTGTCTTGGCCTGGCCAACAGCAAAGGCATGCGAGCCGATCGCCTGCCAGATCTGGTTAATAGCAATGTGCTGAAGGCCGGCAAGTCAGCCGAAACCACGGTGAGTGTTCGTTTTGACCTAACCGAGTGGCAGCCTGACGCCGCTGAAGAAGGACTGGAGCCCCCTGAAGAGGGGCCATGGATCCGTTCCGATCAGACGGAATGGACCGTCACGCGCAAGTTGCGGGTGATGCCAGGAGGCTCTTACAGCAGCAGCTACAGCGCGGATGGAGTCCCGTGCAATCTTCAGCAGTTACAAACCCAGCTGCGCCGACTGCGTATCGACCCTGAGGGCAGCAACGTGGTGATGCAGGGGGACGTGACCCGCATCGTTTCAATGAGCAACCGCGATCGGCGCGGCCTGATCGATGAGCTGGCCGGTGTGGCGCTTTTCGACACCCGCATTGAACAGACCCGGCGCAAACTCGATGAGGTTCAGGAGCGCCAGGAGCGTTGCCGCATTGTTGAGCAAGAACTGCTGGCAGCGCGACAGCGGCTCGAAAAAGACTGCGCCAAAGCAAGGGCCTACCAGGAACTCAAGGAACAGCTGCAGCTCGGCCGCCGACAGGAGCTGGTGTTGGCCTTCGAAGCGGCTCAGGCTGAACGTCGACGCCTTCAGCAGCGAAAAGAACAGCTGATCGCTAAGGAAGAGCGAGATGCCCGATCGATCGAGCAGCGCGACATCAGCCTTCAGGACGCGGCGGGACGACTGCAGACCCTTCAGGACAGCGTCAAGGCCCTCGGTGAGGACCAACTGCTGAGCGTGCAGGCTGAACTGGCCGGGCTGGATCCACAAAGCCGCGAACTGGAACGGCAAGCTGGCCAGCATCAGCAGGAGGGTGAACGCCTGCAGGGACTGCGCCATCAACTGCAGGCCCGCCGCGGCCAGCTGCAGGCTGAAACCGAAGACCTGCGACTGAACGCAAACAATGGATTACTGGAGAAAGCAGAGCAGGACTGCAGAGATGCGGAAGCAGCCGTGGAGCTCTCCCGCCGGCGGCTGGGAGAGGTGGCAGGCCGCTCAGGAACCTGGCTCGAAGAGCAAAAGCAGCGCTCCGGTCAACGACAGGAACTTCAAGGTCGCGTCACACCACTTCAGGAAGAACGCCAACAGCTGCTGGAACGACTTCGACAGGACGAAGAACGGCAGCTGGAGCTGGTACAGGAACGAGATCAAGACGGAGCCGAAGACCAGCGGGTCCAGACCCTGCTGGAACAGCTTGAGCAGGAGTGGCAGACACTGCTGAAGTCGGTCCAAAGTGGCAGAGAGCAACTTCATCAACTGCTGGAGTCCGTCGCGATTCAGCAACGCACCCGTTCCAGGCTTGAGCAGGAACAAACGCGGCTCGAGCGCGACATTGCCCGGCACGACAGCCGCCGGGAAGCTCTGCAGGAAAGCAGGGGTACTGGAGCACTGCGGCTCCTGCTCGAATCCGGCCTGGAAGGCATTCACGGCCATGTTGCGCAGCTTGGTGAGGTTGATGAACGCCATCGCCTTGCTCTCGAAGTGGCTGCCGGCGCGAGGATGGCCCAGGTGGTGGTCGACGATGACCGCATTGCTGCTCGCGCCATCGATCTGCTGAAAAGTCGGCGCGCCGGACGACTCACCTTCCTGCCGCTCAACAAGATCAGAGCTCCTGGCGCGGGGGCTGCGGCAGCAGTTGCTCGTGGACGCAGCCCCCAAGCGGGTGCAGGTGGTGGACTGATGGGACGTGCTGTCGACCTGATCCGCTATGAACCGATCTACGCGAACGTGTTCGCCTATGTCTTCGGTGACACTCAGGTGTTCAGCGATCTGGGCAGTGCCAGACAGTTCCTGGGCCGTTCGCGGGCCGTCACCCTCGAAGGTGAGCTGCTTGAAAAAAGTGGTGCCATGACCGGCGGAAGCTTCTCGCAACGCGGAGGCGGGCTGAGCTTTGGTGCCAGCAGTGATGGCGACGAAGCAGCTCCACTGCGCCAACGACTGCTGGAGCTCGGCGAGAGCCTGGTCGCCTGTCGGAGAGAAGAACAGAGGCTGGTGGAGGCCGTGGATCAGCAGCGGCCAACACTGCGCCAACTGGAGCAGCGCCAGGCCGCTCTGGAAGCAGAACGCCAGGCGGCGAAGCGTTCCCATGGTCCGCTGCTCGAACGCGTGCAGCAGCGTCAACGCAAACTCAACGAACTACAGCAGGCCCAGCAGAGCCATCGTCTGAGGCTTGATGAGCTGGAGGCAAGCCTGACCCCGCTGCAAAGGGAACTCAATCAGCTCAATTCCCAGGAATCCAGCGTCGAAGCCAATGGAGATGCCGAGGGCTGGCAAGCTCTGCAGCAGGATCTGGAACGGGTGGATGCCGGACTTGAGGCAGCGCGCCAGCAACGTGATGCGCTGCTGCAACAAGAGCGCGACCGTCAGCTCTCACAACAGAGACTCGGCGATCAGCAGCAGACAATTGAACGGGAGGAAACGTCGCTTCAGCAAGCGGTTCAAGCTCTCTCGGAAGCCCATGGCCAATGGCGTGAACAGCAACTGGCTTTGAAGACCCGCAGAGATGCACTGGAAACACAGCAACAAGAATTGCAAACCCGGTTCGGGGAAGAACGACGCGCCAGAGATGAAGCGGAGGCTGCCGTCGCTGAGCAGAGGCAGACCCTGCAGCAGGCCCGGTGGGAACTGGAGCGCCTCCGCGAAGAGCGCACCTCACTCGAAGAGCAACTCCGTAGTGGCGGACTCCGCTTGGAGGAGCTGCGGGCCACGCTCCCTGATCCACTGCCGGAGATTGCCGACGAGCTGCGTGAAAGTGGCCTGGAGAGCCTTCAGGAACGCTTGCAACAATTGCAGCTGCGCATGGAAGCCCTGGAACCGGTAAACATGCTCGCCCTAGAGGAGCTGGAAGAACTCGAACAACGCCTGGGCGACCTAGGTGAACGGTTGGATGTGCTCAGCCAAGAGCGGGAAGAACTGCTGTTGAGGATCGAAACCGTGGCCACACTTCGTCAGGAAGCCTTCATGGAAGCCTTTGAGGCGGTCGACAGCCATTTCCGCGAAATCTTCGCCAGCCTTTCTGATGGCGATGGCAAGCTTCAGCTCGACAATTCAGACGACCCTCTCGAAGGCGGCCTCACACTCGTAGCCCACCCCAAGGGCAAAGCCGTCAGGCGGCTAGCGGCCATGTCTGGTGGAGAGAAGTCGCTGACCGCGCTCAGTTTTCTGTTCGCTCTGCAGCGCTTCCGTCCCTCGCCGTTCTATGCCCTCGATGAGGTGGACAGCTTCCTGGACGGGGTCAATGTGGAACGTCTGGCGTCCCTGATTGCCCGCCAGGCCGAACAGGCTCAGTTCCTGGTGGTGAGTCACCGCCGCCCCATGATCGGAGCTTCCACACGCACCATCGGCGTCACCCAGGCCCGCGGCGCCCATACTCAAGTCGTGGGACTTCCTGATGCAGCCTGAACAGCCAGCGCAGGGTCCTTGCGCCAAAATGTCACGAATCCCTCCGGCTGAGGCCCGCGGTTGAGCTTGTCGTCAACTCCCAATGACCCCTTAGCGAACGTGCCCAGCGACCGCCTCTGGTTGAGGTCGGAACTGATGGGTACTCAGGTGATTACTCGCGACAGCGGACGTCGGCTGGGCGTGGTGGGTGAAGTGGTCGTGGACATCGACCGCCGAGAAGTGGTGGCCTTGGGATTACGCGACAACCCGCTCACCAGGTTTCTGCCGGGCCTGCCGCGCTGGATGCCCCTCGACCGCATCCGCCAGGTGGGGGATGTGATTCTGGTCGACTCAGCCGACTCCCTGAGCGAAGGCTTTGCAGCGGATCGCTACAGCCGCATCATCAACTGCCAGGTGATCACGGAATCTGGGCAGCAACTTGGCCGAGTACTGGGCTTCTCGTTCGACATTGAAACCGGTGAACTCACCACCCTGGTCATGGGTGCCTTGGGTGTGCCACTTCTGGGAGAAGGGGTGCTGAGCACCTGGGAGATTCCTGTCGATGAAATCGTCAGCAGCGGTGCTGACCGGATCATCGTTTACGAGGGAGCCGAAGACAAACTTAAACAACTCAACAGTGGCTTCCTCGAAAAGCTGGGTGTGGGAGGAGCCAGCTGGGAGGAGCAAGAGAGGGAGCGCTACCGCCTCAACGTTGTGCCCGTCGAAAACCAGCTCAGTTCTGGGCAGCCAACCGAGACGGCACCACGCCAGCTCGAGGCCTCTCAAGTCGACCGGTTTGAAGCCGAACAACCGGAACTGGAATATGTGGAGTTGGAACAGCCACGGGAACAGGACCTGCGGCGACGCCGCTACCTCGATGAGCTGCCCATGGATGAACCCGAGACCTATCGGGAGCCGGAGCGCTATCCCAGACGCGAACCTCAGCCTGAAGACCGTCGTTACCAGGCTCAGGAACAGGAGGAACGTTTCTACCGGAAAGCCGAGCCCTCCGATTATTCAAACCCACTCAGCGAAAGGGATCCATCCAGCTACGAGGAACGTCCTCGCTACGACGGACGTCCCCGTCCAGCTTCCAGGCGCCCTGTGGAACGCCCCGGTGCGCCGCTGGATGTTGAACCGATGGAGGTTGAACCCATGGATATCGAACCCATGGAGCGTCGACCCCTGGAACTGGAGCCAAAAAGGCGCGAAACCAGAAATAATGACCGACCTGACAGGGGCTCCGCAGAGCCCGTTGAAGATCCCTGGTGAATCAATCAGAGCAGAGCTGTCGCCCAATCAGGAGTCAGCACCATTCTTGAACTGCAGGGAGGCGCTGTTGACGCAGTAGCGCTGTCCGGTAGGGGCCGGTCCATCACTGAACACGTGACCGAGGTGTGAATCGCAGCGTGCACAAATGATTTCTCTGCGCACCATTCCATGGGTGCGATCTTCCTTCGTGACGATGGCTCCAGAGCTAACGCCCTGCCAGAAACTGGGCCACCCGGTACCGGAGTCGAATTTGGTGTCGGAACTAAACAGGGGGACGTCACAGCAGACGCAGTGATAGGTGCCGCTGTCCTTGAGGTTCCAGTAAGCACCAGTGAAGGCTCGTTCTGTACCCCCCTTGCGAGCCACCTGGAACTGCTCAGGAGTTAACTGCTGCTGCCACTCCTCAGGGGAGCGTTCAACGCGATCGCCGCCAGTGGTTGAGGGAGTGGTCATGCACTGATCAGAGTTACGTGTCGAAAGCTAGTCGGAAAGGGCCTTTGGCAGCAGGCTCCTCACCTCTTCAGCCAGAGCAGCCACTGCTCCCGGCTGTCCCCGCAAAGCTCTGAGATCCTCGCGCTGACCCAGAAGCCGCTCAGGCTGCTGCAACCAGCCCAATGCCTCGTCTGCGATCTGCTCGGGTGTGATGGCGCCTACACGCTCAGGCACAACCATCCGACCTGCGGAAATATTCGGCCAAGCCAGCAGACCATGGTTTCTCATCCTCCAGACGCTGAGCAGAAGACCGATTAGTCGCCGCAGTCCAGGCAACCGGGCTAGCAGCCCCATCCAACCGTCCCAGGCCTGCATCACACCAAGATGCTGGGTGGGCACCAGCACGATCATGGGCACTCCCAGAGCTCCCAGTTCAGCCGTATTGGCTCCCACTGTGGTGAGTGCCAGGGAACATTGACTCAGCACTCCATGGGCAGGAGGGTCTTCCTGAAGATGGATGAGTGTGCCGGCCTCGGTCAGCAGTCGCCTCCAGGGCCAGCCATCCCCAGGGGGGAGCACCTTTCTGACCCCGGCCGCATAACCATCAGCGATGCGATTGGAAGAGCCCAGGTAAAAGAGAAAATCCTCAACACTGGTGGTGGGGGCAACGGGCAAAAGAAATCGACAGCCTGGGCGTTGAACCGTTAAGCGGTCGGCGGTTTCGAACAGGAAAGGGACACCCACACTGAGTTTGGCTGGCTTGGATCCCGGCAACAGCGCCACCCACTCCCCTTGAGGCAGAGGATCGCTTGCCCTGGCATGGCTCGATAGATCCGCCATCAGATCACCAACCACCCTGCAACGCGAACGAAAGCGCTTCGGCAACTGTTGCTGAACCTCCGGCGCCATGGCCGCAATGCGGTCATTCCAACGCGGCCAACGGGCCACCCATTCGGCGTAGGTGATGTGTCGATAGCCGAGTCTTGCTGAGAGCAGCACACTCCAGAACTGATCTCCACCGAGAAAGACCACCACTCCTCGAGCGGGCCAGTGGCCGTACCGCGCTGGATGGAGCAACAGAGACCAGAACTGAGCCGCTGGAATGATGCAATCGAACTGCTGCCAGCGACCGGCAGCCTCAGCTTCCTTACCTGTGGCGTTGGGACACGGCACCAGTACCAACCGCAGGTCGAGAGGCGAATGCCTTGCTCTGGGCCTAAGCAACAATTGCCGGTGGAGCTGTTCCGCCAGCGGGCGTACCCAGGTACTCAGCTCGCCGGGTCCGTTGGAAACGAACACCAAGGAGAGCGTTGGATCCGTGGATCGGAACGTCAAACGAAACGGATCGGCTTATGGAAGAAAAATGCGGATAGCGAGACTTGAACTCGCAAGGCCGAAGCCACACGCCCCTCAAGCGTGCGTGTCTACCAATTCCACCACATCCGCGTGGTCGATTTAGCCCCGCGGGCTTCATCGGGGTCTGATCATACCGGCTGGTGTGCCCGTTAATGCCCTCCTGACTCAACCAGCCGGAAACCGATCAACTCCCACGCACGGACACTGATACGATCCGCCCTGGCCTGGACTCTGCGGGATGCCCATCGGCAAGGTGCTGATCGCCAACCGCGGCGAAATTGCTCTCAGAATTCTGAGAAGCTGCCGGGAGATGGGGATCGCCACGGTGGCTGTTTACAGCACCGTGGATCGCAATGCCCTCCACGTCCAGCTGGCAGATGAGGCGGTTTGCGTCGGCGAAGGGCCCAGCAACCGCAGCTATCTGAACGTTCCCAACATTCTTGCGGCAGCCACCTCCAGGGGAGCTGATGCCATTCATCCCGGCTACGGATTTCTGGCTGAAAACGACAAGTTCGCGGAAATGTGCCGCGACCACGGCCTCATCTTTGTTGGACCGTCACCCCACGCGATCCGCTCGATGGGTGATAAATCCACCGCCAAAACCACCATGCAATCGGTGGGTGTTCCCACCGTTCCCGGCAGCGAAGGGCTGCTTTCAGGAACCAAGGAAGCGGCTGAGCTGGCAGCCAGCATGGGTTACCCCGTCATGATCAAAGCCACAGCCGGTGGTGGTGGCCGGGGCATGCGCCTCGTCCAGAGCCCTGACCAACTCGACACCCTCTTCAAGGCAGCACGGGGAGAAGCCGAAGCCGCGTTCGGCAATCCCGGGCTGTACATGGAGAAATTCATCGACCGCCCTCGTCACGTCGAAGTGCAGGTGTTGGCCGATCGCCATGGCAACGTTGTTCATCTTGGTGAACGGGACTGCTCGATTCAGCGTCGCCACCAGAAGCTGCTGGAAGAAGCTCCAAGCCCTGCGCTTGACCCTGAACTGCGTCGACGCATGGGCGAAGCAGCTGTGGCTGCAGCGCGCTGCATCGATTACGAAGGCGCCGGAACGGTCGAGTTCCTGCTGGACCGCAGCGGTGGGTTTTATTTCATGGAGATGAACACGCGCATCCAGGTGGAGCACCCTGTCACTGAAATGGTCACAGGCGTTGACCTGATCACTGAACAACTGCGCATCGCTGGAGGCGAGCCGATCAGCGTCCTTCAGGAAGATATCCAGCTGCGTGGTCATGCGATCGAATGCCGCATCAATGCGGAGGATGCTCGCCACAACTTCCGCCCCGCGCCAGGACGGATCACGGGTTGGCTACCCCCTGGAGGTCCCGGTGTGCGCGTGGACAGTCACGTTTACACCGGTTATGACATCCCACCTTTTTACGACTCCCTGATCGGCAAGCTGATCGTTTGGGGAACGGACCGCACCCATGCGTTGTCACGCATGAAACGCGCCCTCAATGAGTGCGCCGTCACCGGGATCCCCACAACGGTCGATTTTCATCTCGAGATGATCGAGCGGCCGGAATTCATCAACGGCGACGTCCATACAAAATTCGTCGAACAGGAAATGCTTCCCTGAGCTGCACGTGAACGATCGCGGTTCAGGCGATGGATTGGGAACGCATCAGGATCTGTGACAGCACACCCTGCTGACCTACCAACAGCTCACGCATAAGGCTGACCAAGCCAAGCCAGATCACTGGTGTCACATCGACACCGCCAATCGGTGCCACAACACGGCGTGTGAGTGACAGAACAGGCTCCGTAAGCCAGATCATCACAGCCCAGACCCCTGATTTCGAGTCGGCCTTCGGATACCAAGTGAGCACGATCCGCAGCAGAAACATCAGGCTCCATGCGGCCAGCAGCAAACCCAGGATCAGATGCACTGTCGGCAAGATCTGAAGCAGGGTCGGCGTCACAAAGCTCAAAGCAATGAGGTCAGCATCGTAGAAAGTCGCCAACGATCCCTAGGATCGCTCTTGCCTTGAATCCAGGGTTTGGTTCCGGCCCGATCGCTATGACTCCCTCCCTTACTAATTTCCTACTCAGCCTGGTCGCAGGTGCCGTGATCGTTGTGGTGCCTGCTTCCATCGCTCTGTTCCTCTTCAGCCAGACCGACCAGGTGGACCGAAAGCTCTGAAGGGCCTGGCGCGCTTCGTAAACTTGGAGCAACTGTTCCCGGTGTCGTAGAGACCGGCGAACGCATTTCGAGGTCCTAATCGTGGTTAACGCCAGTCTTAATTGGGCCAGCATCGTTGGCATCGTGCTGGCCGTTGGCGGCGCAATGCTGTACTTCATGCGCAGTTTCAAGCCTGCGCTGGCCCGCGATTACGACGTTTTTTTTGCAGCCATCGGCCTGCTTTGTGGCGGAATTCTCTTCTTCCAAGGATGGAGACTCGACCCGATCCTCCAGTTCGGGCAGTTTCTGTTGGCGGGTACAACCGTGTTTTTCGCCTACGAAAGCGTTCGCCTGCGGGGGGTCTCGGCAGAGCAAGCGCGTCGCTCGGCCTACTTCGATGACGAACCGCCCCTCAAGGGACAAGCCCCCGGGATGCGCGGCGGATACGACGACTCCTACGAAAGCTTCGACGAACCTCAGCCGCTGAGACGCCGCTTTGCAGGCCAAGAATTCGACCGTAGTGAAGGCCAAGAGGATGACTTTTACCGCCCTCGCCGAAATTCCAGAGCAGCGATTCCCGAGCAAGCCGCCAGTCGACGACGCGGTCGCCCTGAAGAACCCGCGAGCTGGAGGCAGGGCAGTGAGCAAGATCGCCGCATGGCCCGCTTCGGCAATCGAGACGACGAGCGTCAAGGATCCGGTCCCAGCTTCGGTGACCGCCGCAATCAACGAGACGATCAGCGACGCGGCAGTCGGCCCAGCGCCGCATCTGCCCGAGCGGGAGTCCCTTCAACGACATCCCCTCGTTCATCCGCAGATTCACAGGGTCCGGTGTCCCGCTCTCCTTTTATCAATCGCTCAGCAACGTCAACACCACCAGGAGTTCCCCAGGGAACACCATTCCGCCAGCCTGCTGAAGATGCTGCCTACAGCCCCAGCCGGCGTCAACCAAGCCAAGAGTCGTCAACCACTACCCGTTCCCAAGATCCAGGACGAACCCCTCCCCGCAGCTCGCGGCCACGGGACAACAGCTCTCGCTTCGACGACTGATCCACTTCCCTGCGCTGCTACTGCTGATTGGCCTATTGATGGCCGGGTGTAGCGGCAGAACTCAACGGGCTCCAGGCTCCCTTCTGCCTGAGCAGCAGCAGGAGCCAGCCCTCAGTGGAGACGGCAGCAAGCTGGCTGTGATTGTTGACCAGCGCGGCAGACCCACCGTGCAATTGAAAGACCTTCGTGGAGGCGGACGTTTGCAGCTGCGCCATCTGAACGGTCAACAGCCCCACAGCTCTCCTTCGCTGAGCTGGAATGGTCGTTATCTGGCTGTGATCATTCAGCGCGGTAATCGTCGGCTTGTTCTGATCGAAGATCGAGTCAATGGCCGAGCCCATCCGCTTCGCCTCCCCTCAGGTCGTTACCCCGTTCGCCTGAGCCTTGCACCGGATGGGTGTCAGCTGGCCGTGCAGACAGCCGAACGAGGGCGTTGGCAGGTGGAACTGCTTGATCTAAGCGGCCTACTCGAACCCGATCGAGGCGGCGGACTGCGCCGTTCAAACCCGGCGGAACCTCAGCCATGACACCTCAATGGCCACAATTGACTGCGCTGCTGCTTGGGCTCTGCCTAATCGGCTGTGGTCCATCTGGCCTTCGCCCTGAGCGGGGCATCAGCAGTGCCTTACAACGCAGTTCCGACAGCAGGCGATGGCCGTCCATGGGCAACCGCTGGTTGGCGTCGATCGCCAGTCGAAACGGTCGGGAACGCGTCGAGCTTGTAGATCTACGCAATAGTCAGCCGGTGCCGTTACCTGGAATCAACCAGGCAGATGCGCAGCCGATCAGTGTCAGCGTCAGCGCTGATGGCAATCGCATTGCCCTGGTCCGCAGCCGTGAAGGACGCACGGAACTGATGCTCTATCGCCGTGGTGTTGGACTCCTGCAACGCTTACCCGTGGAACCGGCCGGAGTTCCCAGGGAGGTCAGCCTGGATGGATCAGGACGTCTCCTCGCTGTACAGGTGAGCCGCCAGGGGCGATGGGAGGTGGATCTGATCCGTCTTCCTTGATCAGCATTTGCCGTTCAGGGCACCAGACCAGCCCAGTGCAGGAAAGTGTCGTGGCTCAGCGCCTCCACAAGCAACACCGAAACAAATCCGATCATGGCGAAACGACCATTGACGCGCTCCGCATAGCCGCTCCAGCCGAACGCAGGAACATCACTTGTCGTTGCGGAAGGTGTTTGGTCGGCAAGAGCCTCAGGCGGATTCGCTGAGTCGGTCTCGGAAGTCATCGGGGATCAGACGCGGCCGAATTCATAGCCTGCCGCGGGGAGCAGACGCCATCCTCCCTTGCCATCAAGTTCGAGCACCGTGTCGTGGTACTCACGAAGGGTTGGCCTGTGACCGACACTCACGACCGACATCTCCCTCTCCACCAACAGTTGGTAGAGATAGCGCTCGGTTCCCACATCCAGAGCGCTGGTGGCCTCATCCAGCACAACGACTTTGGGGGCGTTAAGCAACAAACGAGCAAACGCCAACCTTTGCTGCTCGCCCAAAGAAAGCAACCTCGGCCAGTCCTGCTTCACATCAAAAGATGGATAACGATCGAGCACCGACTGAAGCTGGACTTTCTTGAGCACGGCCTGCAGGTGCTCATCGCTGAAGCGATCGCAATCAAGCGGGTAGCAGAGCTGCTCTCGCAGCGATCCCAGGGTCATATATGGACGCTGGGGAATGAACAGCAGATCTCCCACTACCGGGGTGGACACCTGACCGGTAGGGGATGCCCAGAGGCCGCTGATCACCCGCAGCAAAGATGTCTTGCCACAACCGGACGGTCCCACCACAAGCAGGCGCTGACCGCTTGAAATGCTCAGATTCAAATCTTTGGTCAGAAGGCGATCAGCGAAGGGAGTCTTCACCGCAGCGCCTTTGAGCACAATCGAATTGGCTGGGGTGACCTCTGAAAAGAAATCGCGGTATTCCTCGCGATCAACATGAGAAATATTGGATTGGAATCCTTCAAGCCGACCAACGGAAGCGGAGAAACGTGCAAGAGACTCGATGTTGTAAACGATGAAAAACAACGAACCTTCAACCAAGTTGTAAGCGACATTCGCTTGAGCGAAACTTCCGTAATCCATTTCGCCGGCAAGTATGGGCGAAATTAAAATCAGATAGGGTATAAAATTACTCGCGTAAATACCTGATCTCTGCAACATTCGTAGCAAAGATTCCCATATAATCAGGAGATCAAAATTCTTAATAACTGTTCCCAAACGTCGCCTGACCTCTCTCGACTCTTCAGGCTCTCCTGAATAGAAGGCAATCGATTCAGCATTGTTTCGGACATGCACCAAGCCGTATCGGAAATCAGCCTCGTAACGCAATTGACTTGAATTAATAGCCACGAGCTTGCGGCCAGCAAAAATCATCACAGTAGAGATGATTAATGCATATCCCAAGAGAGCTAAAGTGAGCTCGCCGCTTATACTCCAGAGAATTGCAATATTGAGCGAAAAACTCAGGATTGAATCGAAAATATCAAGCGTAAACTTAAGAGCCTCTTTGGTGAAATCTTTGGTGTCATCAGCCATTCGCTGATCGGGATTATCAACATCACCACCCGAACCTTCATTGGGATTCAGAATGTAATAAGCCCGGTCTTTGAGATAGTCAGAAATCAAGCTTTTAGTCAGCCAGTCTCTCCACACCAGACTCAGCTTGGCAGTTAAATAATACTGCAGCGTGCGAATTGGCAGGGCTGCCATGAAGCAGATTCCATAGACCCAAAGATTGCGATAACTGGCTTCTGGATTGCGTTCAATCAGCGCATTAGTTAAATCACGGGCAATAAAGGTGATCCCAGCATTAATTCCGTTAACGGACAGCAGCATCAGGATGATGACACCGAGCATCAGCCAAGGAATCCAGCGTCGCTGCCGCAGACGCGAACGGAAAGTAATGAAACAGCCGAGTCCGAATGCAAACAGTAAAAGAATGAACTGGCCCCAGCAGAGCAAACCAAACCCAAGGCTGTTCATCCAGGGTGAAAGGTCCTGGATCGAGCTTGACCACATCTGATTGAAGGGATCAATCAACCAAGAGAGCGACGCTATGGCAGCAGTCCGACCCATCAATCCCAGCGAATAGAACACGCCTTGGACGTACCAGAACGCCAGGATTCCCAATGCCAAAACAATGCTGGGGAAATACAACCAGGCCTTGACTGGAAACCCTCGACCAACCCGCTCCACAGCAATCACAGCAATCACCGCCGCGGCCGGGAAAATAAGAATGGTGAGCTGCCCCCACGACAGCATCTCGATGATCGGCCGTGTCCAGAGCGATGTGATCGCCCCCTGAACACCGCCTAGATATTGGGCAGTGACCTGAGGCCAGATGGCACCCAGAAAAGCCATCAGGCCAGAAACGAGACCGAGAACCGTTGCAGCAACACAGAACAGCAGAGACAGCAGCAGCAGCGCAAACTGCCAGGCATTGCTCTCGGTGTAAGGCAGAAAATAAGGCTGAGAAAGTCTGCGCAGCCTCGTCAGCTGGGCCCGAAACGACTGCAGGGACGCCATGAAATCAACCACCTCTGTGCATTCTGGCGAGAGGTTGCTTTGGGCGGCTGTTCAGCTTTCAGCTATTGATCAACCGGGAGGCCAATCCAGAGCACGACCACCGATGACATGCACATGCAGATGAAACACCGTCTGACCGGCCTCTGCACCACTGTTGATCACCGTTCGCCAGTCCTCAAGCCCCTCCTGCTTGGCCACCCTGGCTGCCACCAGCAATAGATGTCCCAGCAGACCGGCATGCTCTTCGCCAACGTTCTGAAGGCTCGGGATTGGTTCACGCGGGATCACCAGTACGTGCACAGGAG
Organism: Synechococcus sp. BIOS-U3-1; assembly: GCF_014279975.1. Taxonomy (NCBI): domain Bacteria; kingdom Bacillati; phylum Cyanobacteriota; class Cyanophyceae; order Synechococcales; family Synechococcaceae; genus Synechococcus; species Synechococcus sp. BIOS-U3-1. The sequence continues at coordinate 2,282,561 of NZ_CP047936.1, forward strand.
CCTGGGGAGCGATGTCGCGAAAGGCAAGGCACTGCTCATCGCTGTAGACCTCATCGCAGGGAATCTCACCCCGCAGGATGCGGGCAAAGATTGTGTCCTCGGCCATAGCGCTGGGACTCATGGGGGTGGGGGCAGGTGATGGGACAGGCAGGGCATCAGATCCATGCACCGCTCATCATTCCAATGCTGGCACGCTGCCTGAGTGCATCCCTGCTCGGATTCGACGCCATCCCTGTAACCGTCGAGGTTGATCTCGCTCCAGGATTGCCAGGCCTGCAGCTGGTGGGCTTGCCAGATACCGCCATCCAGGAATCGCGCGAACGCGTGAGGGCCGCGCTACGCAACAGCGGGTTTCGCGGCCCGCTCGTGCGGGTGGTGGTGAACCTGGCACCTGCAGACCTGCGCAAGGAAGGTCCCGCCTTCGACCTCCCTATCGCACTCGCCTTACTGGTGGCGAGTGGACAGCTCGATGCGCCTGTTCTCAGCGGGCTCTGGTGTGCCGGGGAACTGGGACTGGATGGCAGCATCCGACCCTGCCGCGGCATCCTGGCCATCGCCTGCCAGGCCGCGCAGCAAGAGGCCCGAGCCCTTGCCGTATCGGCAGATGATGCAGCCGAGGCCTCCCTGGCATCCGGACTGTTGGTCCACAGCGCCGCAACGCTTAGAGAGCTTGTGGAGCGTCTTCGCAATGGCCAATCTGGAGCGCCTCAACGCTGCAGGCCGTTGGGGGAGGACGCTATTGAGCAGGCCGCTCCAGCAGCTCAAGCAACCAACAGCCTTCTAAGCCTTCCTGGACAGGATCTTGCCCGTCAGGGACTCGCGATCGCTGCTGCCGGCGGCCACCACCTGCTGTTGGTAGGTCCACCTGGATGCGGCAAAACAGTTTTGGCCCATCAGTTGCCATCACTGCTTCCTCCTCTGAACAGGGAGGAAGCCCTGGAAATCACCCGCCTGCATTCGATTGCCGGACTCATCCGTGGGAAAGGGCAGCTCATCCGGCAACGACCCTTTCGAAGCCCACACCACAGCACAACAGCAGCCGCATTGCTTGGAGGGGGTGCCAATCCCCGACCGGGAGAACTCAGCCTCGCCCACGGTGGAGTGCTGTTTCTGGATGAACTCACCGAATTCCCTAGATCGGTGCTCGACCAGCTCCGCCAGCCCCTCGAGGAGGGCGTGATCTCGTTAAACAGGGCAAAAATCAGCTGCCGCTTCCCGACCCGGGTGACCCTGGTCGCGGCCGCCAATCCCTGCGCATGTGGTTGGGCAGGCGATCGTCGCTGCATCTGCAGTGAGCTAAAACGACGGCGTTACTGGGGACGGCTTTCAGGACCGCTGCTCGACCGGCTGGATCTTCAGTTAAAGCTTGAACCAGCAGAGCCCGATAGTTTGCGGCGAAGCATGGCTGAAGAGTCCCATCGACAGGATCCGACATTCAGCGCTGCCACAATCAATTGCGCCAGGGTGCGGATGCGACAGCGCAATCCTGATGGACTGACCAACCGGGAACTCAGCGCAGAGGGCTTACAGCGTCATGGACGATTCAAGGCAGAAACCATCAGCCATTGGGAGGATGTCCTCCGCGCGCGACGTTTGAGCATGCGCAGCGGACTGCGTCTATTGCGGGTCGCCAAAACAGTGGCCGACCTACGCACCAGTGACCAAGTAACCATGGAGCACCTCGCTTCTGCACTTTGTTTCAGAAGCTTCGATGTAGCTGAGCCATGGAGCTGACCAGAGCCCATACAACATCAGGAACAGCCCTTCATCGAGCTGACCTGGGATCATCCCGATAAGGCTGAGGACCGATGGCCGGAGGAATGGTCATCTTCTCCTCTCTGAGATTTCCCATCGCATGGGATAGGGATTCCGCCATCCAGGAGCAGAATGCATTGATTGAGCGACCCATGGTGTTGACTCCTCATCTCTGCCTTTAGTTTCGACAGGACAGAGCAGGAAGCCAACAGGCCGAAATACTGGTTTTCGGAACCTTCCCTAGATCGAAAACTGCATCAAACAGCTGATCGAACGTACAACAACTCAACGAGAGAAGCTGATTCAGCGACGACGACGACGCTGCTGTGCTTTGCGCTTGTACTTCTCGATCGGTGTTTCGTGATGACGCAGACGCTTGAGGTCAGCGAAGATTCCAGCCTTGGAGACCTGACGCTTGAAACGACGCAACGCCGATTCGATACCTTCGTTTTCGCCGACCGTGACCTGAGTCATTCAAAAAGCAAGAGATTTCCAGCGCTCTAACTTAGCAAGTGACCTCAAGGGGCCTTTTCAGTTTCGTCGGTGACAGCCGTCTCAGCTGCACTGCCTGAATCGGACTGCACACCATCGCGATACACGTAGAGATGTCCAAGAGTGCGCTTTCCGTATTGACGGCGCATTAGCCGCCAGCCGGGCTCAAGCTGCAGTTGCACGAAACGGTTGCCGAAGCCTCCTGACCGAGCCACCAAAAAAGTTGGTTCCGATGGATTGCGCGTGGGCACAGCCATCAACTGCACGTCGTTTGATGACTTGATCACTGAGAGGCGATAACGCGTTCCCAGGTCGTCACCGCCGATGCGCAGCGAATAACCATTGCCGTCGATGTAGCGATTACAGATACCCGTGAAATCAAAGGTTGCCAGCAACGGATCAACCACTGCAGGAGCACTGCCACTCACCGAATAGCAGGGGCGGGCACTCGTGCGTTGCTCGTAGATATTCAGCTGGGATCGTTCGCCAGAACCGATCGGAGCCGAGACCAGAACGAACTTGGTTTCATCCACCTCAGCGGTGGTGAACAGGGAGCCCTGAGCACGCACTGAGGACATCAGTCCTGTGACGACAGTGGCACCGAAAACCGAGAGAGCGGCAGCGGCGATCCGGAAACGGGCCATCGAAGCAGAAGAATGTTTCTGGATCGTAAAAGTGCCGAGGCTCTTCGGCTGCCTCGATCAGGCCGGTTTGTTGAGCCGAATCGCAACTAGAAGTGACCCAACCGTGGCTGGGAGTGTCAGCCCGAGGATCCATCGGGTGACGGTGACACCCAGATCAGGATCGCCATAAGCAAGTTCGAACACGCTTCCTGTGGCCGCAATACCGAGCACACACGCAAGGGCCAGGAACAGACCGGAGAGGGGTTTCATCGGCATGGGATCAGGGGATGGAACGCACGTCAGAAGACTGGAAGCCATGGTCCTTCAGCTCTTTGCTGAGCTCACTGGCGTCGGTCACCCGATCGACGAACAGCACACCGGTGAGGTGATCCATTTCATGCTGAATGCAGCGAGCCATCAGGCCATCGGCCTTCATCGTGCGCGGACGACCCATCTCGTCGCGGAAACCGACCTGCACGGCACTGGGTCTCACCACATTGAGATAAACACCAGGAATGCTCAGGCAGCCCTCCTCATAAGTGTCGAGACTTGCACTAGCCGAAACGATCTCAGGATTGATCAGCACTAGTGGCGGAGTGGTGGCATTCTCCGGATCAAGATCAATCACCAGCAGCTGCTGGTGAATTCCAACCTGAGGAGCAGCCAGGCCAATTCCCCGGGCGGTGTACATGCTGCGCAGCATGTCGCGAACTAAATCCCTCACCGACTCATCAACCTTGCCGATTCGCCGAGCATCAACCCGCAAGACCTCATCACCCATAGTGTGGATTTGAAGAGGAGGCGTGTCCAAGACCTTCTTGGGCACTGCCACCGCGGAGCTGGTCTTCTCTGCAGAACGCGCCAACTGGGCGAAGCTCCTAGCCAAGGTCTCAAACTCCGTCCGATCTGTGCTGATCTTAGGCAGTCCCCTCTGAGCATCGGATCGCAGTCATGAGCTGTCCCCAGCCCCTGTCCGCACGCACTGCCCTCGGACGCCAACCGGTGCTGAAAACACCAAAGATTCTGGGCAACTGGGTGCTCTGGCTGGAGCAACGACCTCAGGAGAAAGGACGGACCACGGCACTGATCCGCCCCTGGCGTCAGACCAAAAAAGCGGCGAAAGAACTGACGGCAGCCCCCGCCAACCTGCGCTGCCGCATTCACGAATACGGCGGCGGAGCCATGGCCATGGCCCTGATGGGAGACCAAATGCTGCTGTGCTGGATCGATGACAGCGACGGCTGTCTCTGGCAGCAGACCTGGCGTGGATTGCGCGGTGAGGATTGCGCAGCCCTCACAGCCGAGACACCGCCGATCCGCATCAGCGCACCCGGCGCATGGAGCCTGGGAGGAGGCTTGATTGATCAGGCAAGGCTGCGATGGCTGGGAGTGATGGAGTGCAACGGCCGTGACCATCTGGTGAGCGTTGCCCTGGATCAGAGCGATCAACAACCACAGGTGCTTCACGCAGCCGATGATTTCGTCGGCTATCCGGCACTCAGCGCAGATGGAAGCCAGTTGGCCTGGGTGGAATGGCGCCAGCCCGCCATGCCCTGGGATGCCAGCGAGCTTCGATGCGCCTGCCTCACGTCAGAAGGGCAGCTGACGCAGATGCAGACGCTGGCTGGGAGCCGACCTGATGCGGAGCAAACAATCTCCGTGTTTCAGCCCCTATGGCAACCCGACGGCAGCCTGGTCGTTGCCGAAGACAGCAATGGTTGGTGGAACCTTATGCGGCTCGCCAATCCCACCAGCGGAAAGCAGAACTGGGAACGTCCATGGCCCATGCAGGCGGAAACAGCAATACCCCAGTGGGTGTTTGGCATGAGCACCTGTGCCTGGGATGGCAAGCAACTGGTGGCAGCGATTTGCTCTGAAGGTCGCTGGAAGCTGAAGCAGCTCAAAAACGACGGCACGATCGTCAGCGTGGATCAGCCCTTCGATGATCTGGCCGACCTGGATGCCGACGCAGGACGGGCCGTGGTCATCGCCAGCAACCCCTGTATCGGCCAGGGCCTGTTGGAGCTGGAGTTAGCCACCGGTGATTGGCAGCACACTCCGGCCAGCGAAGCCGCACTTCCGATCAACGCCATCAGCAGCGCCGAACCGTTGTGGTTTAAGGGCGCCGGCGGTCTGCCTACTCACGCCTGGTACTACCCGCCCCTCGGTGGAGCAAGCAGCGATGCCCCCTTGCTCGTGAAAAGCCACAGCGGACCAACCGCCATGGCTCGCCGTGGCCTAAGCCTTGGCATCCAGTTCTGGACAACCCGAGGTTGGGGGGTGGTGGATGTCAATTACGGAGGGTCCTCCGGCTTCGGGCGGGCCTACCGGGAAAGGCTGAACGGCGGCTGGGGGGTGGTGGACGTCCAAGACTGCGCCGCTGCTGCAATGGCACTTGTCGAAGCCGGCCAGGCCCATCCGCAAAAGATCGCCATCGAAGGCGGCAGCGCCGGTGGATTTACCACGCTGGCCTGCCTCTGCTTCACCGATGTATTCCAGGTAGGAGCATGCCGCTATGCCGTCAGCGACCTCACGTCTCTGGCTACGGAGACGCACCGCTTTGAAGCACGCTATCTCGACTCGCTTGTGGGGGCCTGGCCTGAGGATCGAGACCGCTATGAGCAGCGCTCACCGCTTCAGCATGCGCAATCCATTTGCTGCCCAGTGATCTTTTTCCAGGGTCTGCAGGACAAGGTGGTGGTGCCTGAGCAAACCGAACGCATGGCTGCTGCTCTCAGCAGCAAAGGCATTCCTGTCGAGGTGCAGACCTTCTCAGAGGAAGGTCATGGCTTCCGCGACAGTGACGTGAAGGTGCAGGTTCTGGAAGCAACGGAGCGTTTTTTCCGTCATCATCTCGGGCTCTCATCTGCCTGACCGTAATGAAGGCCGCGGAACTGGGCATGCACGGCTTGCATCTGCTGTGCGGAAAGCAACGGAGGCTCCCCCAGCTGCAGAGCCTGCAGATACATGCGCGCCAAGGTCTCCACCTCAACCGCCACCCGCAATGCGGACTCCAGATCCTTCCCCAGCGTCACCATTCCATGCCTGGCCAGCAGGCAGGCAGTGCGTTGGGCCAAAGCATTCACCACGTTGTCGGAGAGCTCTTTCGTACCGAAAGTGGCGTAAGGAGCACAACGGATCTCATCACCGCCTGCCACCGCCACCATGTAGTGAAAGGCAGGGATGCCACGGTCATGGCAGGCCAGTGCGGTGGCATGGATGGGGTGGCAATGAAGGACTGCCATGGCTTCGGGGTGGCAGCTGAGCACATCCGCATGCAGGCGCCATTCAGACGATGGTCGCCGCTGCTTCTGCTTCAGGGGTTGTCCACTGAGGTCCAGTGCCACCAGATCTCCAACCTCCATCTGTTCATAGGGAAGGGAGCTGGGAGTGACCAAAAGTCCTCCCTCAATCCGAACCGAGAGGTTGCCTGAAGTGCCCTGATTGAGACCTGTGCCATTCATGCGGCGTGCCACGGTCACCAGCTGATGACGCAGTGCCTGATCCGCCAAGCGATTAGCCACAGCCATACAAACTCTTCAGCCCCTCCTCACTGGCATCCGCGACACCCCGATCGGTAATCAGCGCAGTGACCAGACGGGCTGGGGTCACGTCAAAGGCAGGGTTGAAGCCAGTACTGCCGTTGGGTGTGAGCTGCACCTGAGCCAGAGTGCCTGCTGCTGGTCCATCGATCAGACGACCCTGAATTGCCGTGACCTCCTGGGGGGAGCGAGCTTCAATCGGGATCTCCGCCACCCCGTCATCCAGGCTCCAGTCGATGGTTGAGGCGGGGAGTGCCACATAAAAAGGCACCGCGTTGTCATAGGCCGCCAGGGCCTTCAAATAGGTCCCAATCTTGTTGCAGACATCTCCACGGCGAGTGGTGCGATCCGTTCCCACAATCACCGCATCCACTTCACCGTTCTGCATCAGGTGACCTCCCGCGTTGTCCACGATCACGGTGTGGGGAACACCTTCTCTACCGAGCTCATAGGCCGTGAGCGATGCACCCTGGTTGCGAGGTCGGGTCTCATCCACCCAGACATGAAGATCAAGACCGGCACGACGGGCCTTGTAAATCGGCGCCAATGCCGTCCCCCAATCAACCGTGGCCAGCCAGCCAGCATTGCAGTGGGTTAACACCTGAAAAGGCTTGCTTTGGCGGGATTCTGGCCTGGCCGCCACGAGACTCTGAATGATCTCCAGGCCGTGATCGCCAATGGCTGAGCACATGGCCACATCCTCATCAGCGATCAAACCGGCTTCTTCACGAGCAGCAGCTGCTCGTTCCAACGGAGGCAGCGGCAGCACATGATCACGCACACGCTCCAGCGCCCAGCGCAAATTCACCGCTGTGGGGCGCGTGGCATTGAGGGCGTCAAATGCTGCCGCCAAGCCTGCATCACTGGCGTCATCCTGCAGAGCCAGCATCAGGCCGTAGGCGCCGGTCACTCCGATCAATGGAGCGCCGCGAACCACCATGTTGCTGATAGCCGCAGCCGCCTGCTCACAGCTTCTGAGGGTGCGAGTTCCGAAACAATGGGGCAACTGGGTCTGATCAATCACCCAGACCGAGCGACCGTCCGCTTCCAGTCCGATGGTGCGCCAGGCCTGGCCGTCAATGTTCATCCGGATCGCTTGATAGACCTCGGCCAATCTGCCTGTCCGCTTCAAAGCACCCCTTCAAGGTGCTCATTTCGTCCAGGCCATGGTCGTGACAAAAGCCATGACCATGGCTCAAGAATTGTCCCGGAAAAATGTGATCACGCCCTGCAGCTCATCGGCGAAGCGATCGATCTCCGCCGTCGTTGTGATGAAGCTGAGACTGGCGCGAGCTGAACCGGTGACTTGATAGTGGCGGTGCAGTGGCTGACAGCAGTGATGTCCACTGCGTATGCAGATCCCGGCAAGATCGAGCATGGCGGCGATGTCGTTCGCATGAACGCCATCCACCAAAAAAGTGGCAAGGGCACCACGACCGGGCTGTTGCTGAGGCGTTGGGCCGAGAATGCGCAGACCATCAATTCCCTGCAGGCGATTGAACAGATGCAGCGTGAGTTCCGCTTCCCAAGCGGCGATGTTCTCAAGACCGATCTGATCGAGATAGTTGAGCGCAGCACCCATACCCACTGCCTCGCCGATGGCGGGAGTGCCGGCCTCGAACTTGTATGGAAGATCTGCCCAGGTGCTGTGATCCAGATAAACGTCCTGAATCATTTCTCCACCACCAAGGAAGGGAGGCATCGAATCCAGCAGAGCTTCTTTCGCCCAGAGGAAACCCATCCCGGTGGGGCCGCAGAGCTTGTGCGATGAACCAACAAGAAAATCAGCTTCCAAAGCGGTCACCGATGTGCGGTGGTGGGCAAGGCTCTGACAGGCATCCACCAACACCAATGCACCGGCTTCATGAGCTGCTGGGATCACCAGCTCCAAAGGATTACAACAACCAAGGGTGTTGCTGATGTGAACAAGGCTGACCAGTCGTGTGCGATCGCTGAGCTTGGCCCGGAAATCATCAAGATCCAGTTCTCCTGTTTCAGTGACCCCGACATGACGCAGAACACAACCGGTTCGCTGAGCGAGTAACTGCCAAGGCACCAGGTTGCTGTGGTGCTCCATCAACGTGAGCAGAATCTCATCCCCTTCACGCAGATTGGCGTTACCCCAACTGCGTGCCACAAGGTTGATGGCCTCTGTGGCATTGCGCGTGAACACGATCTCTTGAGGACCGGCCGCTCCAACAAAGGCGGCGGTGGTGGCTCGTGCCGCCTCAAAATCTTCGGTAGCTCTGGCACTGAGCTGGTGTGCGCCTCGATGCACATTGGCGTTGTCGCAGGCGTAATAAGCCTGAAGCGCTTCCAGAACGACTCGGGGCTTCTGACTGGTGGCGGCGTGATCGAGATAGATCAGAGGGTCGCCCTGGGACGATCGCTGATCGAGAATCGGAAAATCGGCACGGGTGCGTTCCGCTAGCGAAATTCCTGCATCACGAGAGAGTGTGGTCATAGCGATCGAGAGGGGTCAGGAATCGCGCCAGAGGTCATCCAGGGCTCGGCTGATGCAGGCAGACGATCCAGTACATCGCAACAAAAACCCTTTAGAAGCAGGGCAGCCGCCTCATCGGAGGCCACACCACGGCTGCGAAGATAGAAAAGCTCTTCCTGCTGCAGCTGACTGATCGTTGCGCCATGTGCGCACTTCACATCGTCAGCGATGATTTCCAGCTCAGGTTTGGCGTCCACGCGCGCGCGACGGGAGAGAAGCAGGCTGCGGCTGAGCTGTGACGCATCAGTTCGCTGTGCTGCTCTGGGCACCTGGATAGCGCCATTGAAAATGCTGTGGGAATGATCAGCTGCAACAGCTTTTTGCAGCTGGTCCAATTCACCCTCGGGCCCTTCGAAACGCACACTGCTGTGCGTCGCGAATTGTTCGTCAGCCGTTGTGACCGACAAACCGTGAATACCCGAATTGGCCTGACCTTCAAGTTGCAACACACGCGGTTCGAGGCGCCCGAATCGCCAACCCCGACAAACGCTTGTTAACGCGTAGTGGCTGCGCGGCTCCTGTTCGATAGCGAGGTGCGCCATGAGCGACGCTTCGCCATTGCCACTCGCAAGAACACCGTGACCCAAACGGGCGCCAGGCCCGAGATGCACTTCAAGCACATGGCTATGAGCGCTCTGCCGTTCAGAGGATGAGTCTCCTGACGGGAAAACCTGGAGCAACTCCAGCTCCGCATTCGACTCCAGTAGCAACAGCACCCTGGTGGCGGTCAGCCCAACACCGGTGGCGAGCACAAGTTCCAGAGGAGGGACCTTGCCGCAAACGCGCAGCGCCAGGACCTGCCGGCTGTGCGCATGGTTGAACTCAACTGGCCAAGCGTCGGCGCAGCGGCAGTGATCCAGCGTCTGACCGAGATGAAGATCCAGCTCGGTATCCGTAAGTGGGGTCAATCCGTCTGGAAGAGAGACACCGTCTAATGGATCAGTCTGAACCCCCAGCACCAGCCGGGTCACCCCATCTGAAACCGCAGGCATCAAGAGGTCGGGGGCGTCGCTGACCTCGGGCAGCGTGGACAAGACCTCGAGGCGTTTGAGGTCGGTAAGTCGCCAGGCTTCCTGCTTACGGGTGGGTAACCCCAGACGCTGGAGGGCATCTCGTCCTCGTTCCTGAACCGGTGCCAGCACACTGCTCACCATGATCAGGCCACTCCCTCAGCAGCGAGCTGCTGATCAACCCAGTCGTAGCCTGTTTTCTCCAACTCGATAGCCAGATCGCGTCCGCCGGTGCGCAGAATGCGGCCTGCAGCCATCACGTGGACGTAATCAGGCGTGATTTCATCGAGTAATCGCTGGTAATGGGTGATCAAGATCGTGGCGTTCTGCGGTCCAGAGAGCTGATTAACACCGCTGGCCACAATGCGCAGAGCGTCGATATCTAGACCTGAGTCGGTTTCATCAAGGATGGCTACTACCGGTTCCAGCAGGGCCATCTGCAGGATTTCATTGCGCTTCTTCTCTCCACCGGAGAAGCCTTGGTTCACGCTGCGCTCAAGGAATGCAGGATCCATCTGCACCACCTTGAGCTTCTCTTGCACGTGGTCTTCAAAGTCAAAGGTGTCGAGTTCTTCCTGACCCTGCTTTTCGCGCCGCGCATTGGTGGACACACGCAGAAATTCCAGATTACTAACGCCTGGAATCTCAACCGGATACTGGAAGCTCAGAAACACGCCGAGGCGTGCTCGCTCTTCTGCCTCCAGTTCAAAGAGGTCTTCGCCGCGATAACGGACGCTGCCGCTCGTGACCTGATAAGCGGGATGACCGGCCAGAACTTTGGAGAGGGTGCTTTTGCCACTGCCGTTACGACCCATGATCGCGTGGATTTCACCGGCTCTGATCTGGAGATTCACGCCTTTGAGGATGGGCTTGTCCTCTACAGATGCATGCAGATCTTTGATATCGAGAAGAAGCTCAGCGTCGGGGCGAATCACAGTTAGGGAAGAACAGGACAGATGATCGTCGGAAATTGAGCCTGAGAGGCGGGTTCAACCCACGGACCCTTCAAGCTTGAGGGCCAAAAGCTTGTCGGCCTCTGCGGCGAACTCCATCGGCAGTTGATTGAACACATCACGGCAGAACCCGCTCACCATCATCGAGACCGCCTCCTCAAAACCGATGCCGCGGCTCTGTAGATAGAAGAGCTGATCTTCTGAGATGCGGCAGGTACTAGCTTCGTGCTCTACAGCAGATTCAGGCTGCTGTGAGCGGATATAGGGATAGGTGTTGGCGGCAGCTTGATCTCCGATCAGCATCGAGTCGCACTGGCTGTAGTTGCGAGCACCTTTAGCTGCAGGTCCAATCTGCACCAACCCGCGGTAGCTATTGCTGGAATGGCCAGCACTGATGCCCTTACTGACAATGGTGGAACGGGTGCGGGCACCGATATGCACCATTTTTGTACCGGTATCGGCTTGCTGTTTGTTGTTGGTGAGGGCCACTGAATAAAATTCGCCCACAGAATCGGCTCCTTGCAGCAGACAACTGGGATATTTCCAAGTGATCGCCGAACCAGTCTCGACCTGAGTCCAGCTGATGCGGCTTCGAGCGCCACGACACTGGCCACGCTTGGTCACAAAGTTGTAAATGCCGCCGACTCCGTTTTCGTCACCTGCGTACCAGTTCTGAACGGTGGAATATTTGATCGAGGCATCGTCAAGCGTCACAAGCTCAACCACCGCGGCATGGAGCTGATTGGTGTCAAACATCGGAGCAGTACAGCCCTCGAGATAACTAACGGAAGCACCTTCTTCCGCCACAATCAGAGTGCGTTCAAACTGTCCGGTATCTCCTGAATTGATCCGGAAGTAGGTGGAAAGCTCCATTGGACATTCAACACCCTTAGGGATGAAGACGAAGGAACCATCACTGAAAACAGCAGAATTGAGCGCTGCAAAATAATTATCATTACTTGGCACCACTGAACCTAAATAGCGTTCGATCAACTCCGGATGATCTTTAACAGCTTCGGTGAAAGAGCAAAAAACAACACCATGCTCAGCTAATTTCTCTTTGTAAGTAGTTGCTATCGAAACACTGTCAAAAACGGCATCGACAGCAACATTGCTTAAACGTTTTTGCTCGCTTAGGGGGATTCCGAGCTTATCGAAAGTTTCAAGAAGCTTTGGGTCAACTTCATCAAGCGAGCTCTTTTTAATTTGCTGCTTGGGCGCTGCGTAATAAATAATCTCCTGATAATCAATCGGGTCGTAACCCAATTCAGCCCAGTCGGGCTCTTCAAGAGTGAGCCAATGCCGAAAAGCTTTTAGACGGAAACGAAGCAGAAATTCGGGCTCTTCTTTCTTACTGGAGATGAGCCGCACGATCTCTTCACTAAGACCCTTAGAAATCTTCTCTGTTTCGATATCGGTGACAAAACCGTATTTGTACGGCTGGCTGACAAGATCACGCGTGGAGGTAGAGGTCATGGCGCTCAACCTTCGGAGGCGTGAATTGTGTGCTTGGTGAAAATTCGAAGTTTCCCATGGAAAGAGCGACTATTAGCTGTTGACTCGATCTCAACAAAATTAAGGGCAGCTGCAGGGCTCTCCCAGCTCGTTTCTCGATTGCTGACAGGGGCAGCAGACATGGCGGCGAACATTTGCAAGAGTGTCGTAGCCAGGGAGATACGAAACAAAATGGTTTCGTATTTGGAGCCTAGAGCACGGATCCATTACCCGACCATGTGACCATTGTGACGGACATCGGTTCTAGCTGGAAAACCCTGCTGGTGTGGTGCCACCAGACAGCAACGCGTCGGGGTAGCCCAAAGATGCTTTCAAATGCTGCTGTTACAGGGCAAAACCCAGTGAAAGCGTTGATTGCCATCCACGCGTTGATGCCCTTATGTCCAACCAAGGCATTCACCGCCCTGATCAAGCAACGAGAGTCAAAAGGGATTCACTTCAGCGGACGTTGCACTGGCCGGGCCTTGTTCTGGAATCGTTCTCGACGTCTGCCCGCACATGACTCAAGGCAATTGATGCGTTCCCGTGGCATGGTGAAACAATCAACCCGATCTCATGGGCGCGTCAGCTCAGGCTCCCACTCGTGAAGCGACGCTCACTTTGCTCCTGCGGCAAGGTGAAATCAGTGCTGGCGACTTGGCCAGGGAACTGGGAATCTCGGTGCAGGCGATGCGCCGTCATCTGCGCACCCTGGAAGAAGAAGGTCTGGTAGAGGCGAGTCCGATCACCGCTGGGCCGGGCCGGCCCTCTAACCAGTGGAGGCTCACCCAACAAGGGCATCAACATTTCCCCGATGGCAGTGACACCTTTGCGCTGAATCTGCTCGAGTCGATGGCGACAAGCCTGCCGCCCGAAACTCTGGCAACGCTGCTGGAGCGACAGGCCCATGAGAAAGCACATCAATACAGGCACCAACTCGGCGATGGGCCGCTCGAACAGCGCATCAGCGGGTTGGTGAGTCTGCGCAGCAAAGAGGGATACGTGAGCGAAATGGTTCCAGCTGAGAACGGGCGCGGATGGTGCATCAATGAATTTCATTGCTCCGTGCAGAGAATCGCTGAAGAATTCCCAGCCGTCTGCGACCAGGAACTTCAACTGATCCGGATGACTTTCCCTGACTGTCATGTGGAAAGAGTGCACTGGCGGCTGGAATCGGGACACTCCTGCGGTTTTCAGATCAGCCCGTCCAACACACCATCCAACGAATCCAAACCAGGCTTCAGCTCGTGAGCGTTGATCCAGTGCCGGTTTCAGGCCCGTTGGACCGGCAGCAGATCGAACGCATCGACGCCACGCTTCTGCCCGCCGTCGACCGCCACCTTCTGCGGCTCCAGGCCCATTGCCTGGCAACGTTTAAGCAGATCGCCATGCCGGTGCAAGAGGGGCCTCTGCCAACACGTGATCACTGGCAGGACTGGTGTGATCGCCAGCCTCAACTGGCCAATGATGCGGACTTTCGGGAACAGCTGATGATGCAGTTCACGGTGATCGCAAGCCAGCTTGAGGAGCTCGCCAGGCAGCTCAAGCTGACTCCCCTCGAGCTCAAGCTCAACGATTTGATCCGAAACGCCGAAGCAAACAGCCGTCAACGCTTGTCGAACTTGGAGTGAACTGATCGCAGCACGCCCCCAGAAAATCGCGAACCGATCGCTGTCCTGCGATCATCCAAAGGAGACCGTCCGCAGCCGATGACCCTGGACATCCCCGACGCTCCAACATTCTTCCGACTGAGCTGCGGAAGCTGGCGTTCACAACGAAGTGTGCATCACCTTCTACACCGTCGCAGCGAAGCAGGCGGCTCACTGATCGTGGTCGAAGACCTCGAACTGAATGACGAACGCTTGCTGGCGATGGCACGCCAGCACGACCAAGATCCTGGCCTGATCATCGGCGGCAGCTACGTGCGCTGGAGCGCCTCGATGGCCTGGGACCGCGATGGCGATGCCCATGACGGTGAAACCTGCTTCGCTTTGGTTGGAGAGAGTGAGACCGCTCGCTCCGGCACCATGCTCCGCGATCAGGGCTACGCAGAAAAGTCGCCTGCAACGTCGACTTTCGATATGGACGACCGGGATGGACTGATTCTTTGCACGAGCTACGGAATGATGACCGTGTGGGAACGCTTCAGTTTCTCCGGCCCCGATGCGCGCATTCGTTCCAGCACCGTTGAGGGACTGTCTAACAACGCGTCCTTCTGCGTGGAGACCAGGCTTAAAAACGACAGCACATCCACCGGCCCAGAAGGGATAACAGCGCTCGCATCACCCTTCGGCTGGTGAGTGTCCTCTGTTACGGACTGTGAGTAGGCCGGAGGCAGCTTGGGAGAGTGATGACTCCCACTAATACGATCCAGCCAGTGTGTTCCGACTCGAGTGGCCATTCCTCTTCTTCAGTACGCACCGACCACGCAGAACAACCGCGTCGCAGCTCTCAGCGTTGCTTCTGAAGAGACCCAGCGTTCCCTTCAGATGGACATCTCGATGGACGCTGACAACTTCGACACGGTGATCGAATCGGCTTACCGCCAGGTTTTCTTTCACGCGTTTAAGAGTGACCGCGAGACCTTCCTGGAATCACAGCTGCGTGATGGGCAGATCACCGTTCGCGACTTCATCCGGGGTTTGTGTCTCTCTGACACCTTCAAGAGAACGTTTTACGGCTTTAACTCGAACTACAAGGTGGTTCGTCACCTCGTCCAGAAAATTCTGGGTCGCAAGACCCACGGACGTTCTGAGGAAATCGCGTGGTCGATCGTGATCGCGACCAAGGGTGTCGAAGGCATCGTTGATGCCCTTCTTGACAGTGAGGAATATCTCGACGCCTTCGGATACGACAACGTCCCCTTCCAACGCAATCGCGTGCTTCCAGGCAGGGAGCTCGGTGAGACCCCCTTTAATATCACCACCCCGCGCTACGACGAGTACTACCGCGGAATTCTCGGTTTCCCCAAGATCATCTACACCGGCAAAGCCAAGAGCCTGCCGACACGAGCCAACCGCTCCCGAGGCGGTTTCAGCGAAGATTATTTGCCGTGGGTCCGAGGCATGGCCGTCGCAGGCTCAGCTTCTCCCGAAGGCAACCTCGAGATGGACTATCTGTCGAAAGTTCCTTACCGCAGCATCAGCCGCTGAATCGCTTTCCAAGTCGAAGATGTTTGCCCGGAGTCCCCTGTGGGGCTCCGCTTTTTTGTGCCCAGCGTCAGGCCTGAAATGGAAGCGGTCCTGGCAGGTCATGCCGTCAGAAGATGCTGACCACGGGCAATCAAGCGCCCTGAAAACCAGGACTTTCCAGCAAACTGATCCCAAAGAAACCCGGTAGCCCGACCGTGACGCAAGCCATCACATCCCTCGCCCGCATGACCCTGCGTCAGCTGCGTCAGATGGCCAGTGATCTCGGCGTGACTCTCTACAGCCGTAAGAGCAAGGAGGACTTAGTTTCCGCGATTGCCAAGAAGCAGGAGCGCCGTAGCGGCGATCTCAAGGCCATCGAAGCGGAACTCAATCCACCCTCTCGTCTTCAGTCTGAAACCCGCGTGGTCTTCCTGCCCAGGGACCCCCAGTGGGCCTATGTGTTTTGGGAGATTTCAGACGACGATCGTCGCCGCGCTCAAAGCGAAGGCGCCGCGCACCTCAATCTTCGTTTGGCTGATGTAACCGGCCTCCAGAACGGTTCGGCCCATCCCCACACCCTCCAAGAAGTCCCCGTTGATAGTCACAGCACCGAGTGGTATCTTCCCGTACCTCTCTGTGATCGGGACTACCGCGTTGAACTCGGTTTCCGCGCGGGCAGCCAATGGATCTCCTTGGCGTTCTCCTCTGTAGCCAGGGTTCCGGCCTTGCACCCCAGCGACCAGATCCTCGATCAGTTCGTACCTTTCAGCCTCGAAAGCGCTGCTCCTTCACCGGCACCGGCACCGGTCAGCACACCCAGCTTCGAGCCCAGTGACAGCGGCTTGCATGAGCGCCTCTATCAAAGTGCTACCACCCACTTCCGCAGCCGCCGAGTCGGTTCAGAGGTGCTGCACGAACAGGACTCTCTTTCGGGCGATCAGCGTGGACTCAGCGATTCCGGGGCTGGACTGTGGGCCAGCGGCCGCAATGAGTCCGGTCTCGGAGGAGTAGCTCCTCGCCAACGCACCTTCTGGTTGGTGGCTGATGCAGAACTGATTGTTTACGGCGCCACCGATCCTTCCGCCCGCCTGACCATTGGCGGAGAGGAAGTGCCCCTCTCCAGCGATGGAACATTCCGCATCCAGGTTCCATTCCGTGATGGCGAGCAGGTGTATGCCGTTGAAGCAACAGCCGCAGATGGTGAGCAGAAGCGCAATATCACGCTCAACTTCGAACGCGTTACCCCCGAAGACAACAGCAACCCAGCTAGCGAAGCCAAAGCCGAGTGGTTCTGATCCTGTGGGAGTGAACCAAAAAGCCCTGCGCTGGATTGTGGCCATGACCCCCGTTGCTGGAGCCGTGGCATTCCCGATTCTTGTCCCTCTCACGATGGCAAAAGTTGGGATTGGAGCCGGTGTTGGCTTGGCACTCGTGCTGAGCAGTCTCTGGTTTGTCGGAATGCTGAAAACCTCTGAAATGCCCCACTGACGGTTTCATCTCCATGTCAGTGGAACACTGCCAGCAACTGAAGCTCAGTGCGTGCTGGACAGGCAGCTGAAACACCTTCCACGACTTGCCCTACTGCCTCTACTGACACCAGTAATGCTGGGCTGCAGCCAGGCAGGTCAAGTTGTAGGAGCAGGGATACCTGATCTGCCCTTGCCGCAGAACTTTCAGCTGCACTTCAATCATCGGGACAGCGGGCGCTACCGAAACCCGCTAAGTGGCCAGTGGCGTAACGGCGACAACCTTGAACAACAGTTGATCCAACAGATCAATGCGGCGAAAGAGGAAGTGCAGATGGCCATTCAGGAACTCACACTTCCCCAAATCTCACACGCCCTGATTCGAGCCAATGAGCGAGGAGTCCGCGTTCAGATCGTGCTGGAAAACAAATACAACCAGCCCTGGTCGAAACAGCATCCCAGCGATTTGTCAGCTCACAGCAAGCGGCGCTACCAGCAATTGCGACTGCTGGCAGACAGCACTCGCGACGGGAGGCTCTCTGCTGAGGAACGGTTAGCTGGCGATGCCATCGCACTCCTGAAGCGGGCTGGAATACCGATGATCGACGACAGCGAAGACGGCAGCCGAGGCAGTGGCCTGATGCATCACAAATTTCTTGTGGTCGATCGATCTCTGGTGATCATCGGCAGTGCCAACTTCACCAGCTCTGGGATCCATGGTGATGCGGGAGCATCGCGCAGTCGCGGCAATGTGAATCACCTGCTGAGCATCCGAAGCTCCGAACTGGCTGAGTTGTTCCAGGAAGAATTTCAGCGGATGTGGGGAGATGGTCCGGGAGGTGATCAGAACAGTCGCTTCGGACGTGACAAAGACAGCCCAGGAGTACAAACCGTTCAAGTCGATGGAATACCAGTGAATGTGCTGTTCGCACCTCATTCCAAGAAAAGCTCAGAACATGGACTGATCTTGATCAGTAAGCAGCTGGCTGCAGCGAAGCGAAGTATCGACATGGCGCTGTTTGTGTTTTCAGACCAAAGCCTGACCAATGTTCTGGCAGATCAAATGGCTGCACGCGTCGAAATTCGACTCTTAGCGGATCCAGGCTTCGCAAGCCGCTCTTTTTCAGAGGTGCTTGATCTGCTTGGCGTGGAACTCCCCGACCGTTTTTGCAAACTTGAGAGAGGCAATCAACCTCTCAAAACACCACTGCGAACCGTGGGAACGCCGAAACTGGCCAGGGGTGACAAGTTGCACCACAAGTTCGCGGTGATCGACAACAAAACAGTGATCACAGGCAGCTTCAACTGGTCACCCGCTGCTGCACACACCAACGATGAAACATTGCTAGTGATTCACTCACCCATGCTTGCTGCTCACTTCACTCGTGAGATGGATCGGATGTGGCGTGGTGCGGAGCTGGGGATTACACCCCACATTCAACGCAAGCTGGAACGGAAGCAAGCAAAGTGCGGGAGCGGAACTGAGAGAAACTAAAGAGCGAAGGACAGTATAAATTTTCTCCAATAAGCGAATTAGAGTCCTATGCTCATTACTTGCATCAACATTAGCCATAAGTCTCTACCTAACCGCGGGGGATAAAAACGAAAAGCAAGCTGGTATCCAAACGCTTGATCAAATCTGGCCGCAATACGAAATCCCTTGCAGTAAATGAGGCCAAAATCATTAACTGCTGCAGAAACCAAACGGACAGCATCCCTTCAATTTGTAGAAGCAACCCATCATCTGGGAGCAGCCATACATCAACCCTAGAAGATTCAACAAATACAGTTATTTTGCAGGCAAATATGGAGATTTGCAAATAGCATCCAGAAAAATACTTACTTTTAATTGCGAGCAGTTCGTCAGCGCACCCGAGGCGAATCAGAAGTGGCGTCGCGGATAACTGAAACTAGGGTTCGTTAATAGCCATCATCACCCCGAGAAAGGCATAAGAAGCGTAAATATCGGAATCGTAATGCAAGCAAAAAATTGATAAGCAGTAAATCAGTGGTTGAAAGGAAAAACCACGAATGGTCACTAAAGCCCTATCAAAAAATGCTGGGAGAAAGTGGACATTTAAAGTAATAAATCAGGCAAAACAAGTTTTATTTAAAATTTATCCAAAAATTTAATACGACACTCCCTTTGCTCTGCCATGAAACTATAAGATATTAAACCTGTTTGGATATTTATTAGCGAAAAAAGCTTTTACCCAATACACCACATAGTCAATATCGCAATCATTCATGCCAGGATGACATGGCAAGCTAATAAGCTTCTTCCATTCAACATCTGCAACAGGGTAATCGCGCTGGTTCATATTTTTTACGATGTCGTAGAGGTGGAGAGGCTTAAAATGAACACTTGTGTGTATATTTTTTTCAGCTAAAAATGAAATAAGATTATCACGATCTTCAGGATCGACCTTGGCACAATAGTACTGCACTGTTTCACTATGTGGGGGCGCTTGAATAAAGCCAGCCAACTCCTCATTATATCGTTTCTGCACACGCCTTCTTATCTGCAAATGCTTTGGCAACTTTTTCATTTGCTCCAAGCAAATTGCCGCCTGTAAATCAATCATATAGCATTTATAACCTAAAATATCAACCTGATAATCCCAGGAATAACCAGGCTTACCCGACAAACAATCGTCTTTTTTTATTCTAGAATACGTG
This sequence comes from Synechococcus sp. BIOS-U3-1, assembly GCF_014279975.1. Classification (NCBI taxonomy): domain Bacteria; kingdom Bacillati; phylum Cyanobacteriota; class Cyanophyceae; order Synechococcales; family Synechococcaceae; genus Synechococcus; species Synechococcus sp. BIOS-U3-1. The sequence goes on from NZ_CP047936.1 coordinate 2,302,209, forward strand.
CTACTGATTCCGAGCCAAGTCATTGGCACTAATTTCTCATATAGCTCTTTATCGTCTGTAGTAATCATACCTCCATCGCCACAAGGCATTGTTTTGACAGCTTGAAATGACCATACAGCCGCATCACCCTTAGAGCCTGCGCCAGGGGTATAGCAACTGTGAGCACAATCTTCCAATATAAAACCATCATAAAAGCTTCGAATTTGATCTATAGGAGCAGGAACACCAGCCTGATTAACAGCAATAATTGCATTAGTATTAGATTTCAAGTTTTTTCTTACATCTTCTGGATCAAGACACATTGTAAACGGATCGACGTCTACAATGTTTGAAGTGCAATTGTTCCATAAAGGAATAACCGCTGTAGACATAAAAGATATGGTTGGGTTTATGATGTCACAGTCTTTAATTCCCAACGCTTTTAAAACAAGGTCTTGGCCACTGGTGGCACTATTTATTGCTACCGCATATTTAGCACCTACGAGTTCAGCGAACTCCTTTTCAAACTGAGCCACTTTCGGACCTTTACCCCACCAACCACTTTCTATTACCTCTCGAATTGCGTTAATTTCCTCATCTCCTCCAACAGGTCGGAGTACTGGCAAGATTGTATCTCTGATTTTCACGCGAGCAATCTTTAAAACGTATACTTCTGATTATATAGCTTCTGTTGACAGAATTGAGCGCGGCAGCCTGTCGCTGCAAATTTCTGTATCATCTATAGCACATCAATAATAGTATAAGCTGATGATACAGATATTGAGATCCTGCCTCGAAATCAGAATTAATTTTTACTTTAAAAAAAGGAAGCCCACTAAATTTAGTCTAAAAAGCAAAAATCAAATAGCACGGCAGAATTTCATGAAACACACAAAATCTCATGGCAGACTAAGGAGTCTGCCATGAAAAAGGGTATTCTTTAACCAGATTGCCGAATAGAAGTTGGCGAAAAATTGAGGTTTAATTCTTGAAGAATTTAAAACCACATAAAAACCAACGAATACCAAGGTAAGAAGCTCGAGCCTCCTTATAGGCAAATTCGAAGCAGAGGAACAAGCAGCAATGGTTGCTAAAAATAATCGGGAAGGGCCAACTGCTCAGGAAAGTTACAGAGTTATTGAAACTTGCAGATAATCAAGACCTCGTAAATCTCACTGAGGGAAGCTGCCTTAGACAGTCAACAACCCGCTAGTGAAATTGACATGGCGTCACCCCTTAGGCAATTTGACGACAGGCAATTACAAACAGATACGGGCTCACACGAATTCGATTCGTGTGTGCAGAAGGAAACCGTAGAACGTTACTCACAGCCTTTTCTGACGGTTCTCCTACCTCTAAAAAGCCAGGGTCAAGAGGGCTCTGAAAAGAACTCAAATCATGAGATAGCAGAAAGCTCTTGGTAATGAGAACACCCAAGTCCTTATGTTCCACTCGATGCGCAGAAGGTCAGTCAATATACGAAGAGCCTTGCCTTTAGCTCCATCGCATGCCACAAAATCAATTGACCATGAAACCAAATGGGCAAAAAGTTTCATCAAGTTGGACAGGCATGATTTAGAGGACTTAGATAAAAGATTCTCTTAGAGGTTTTTTGATCAGCTTGCCCCCCATCCATTCCCTGATTTAATTTCTCAGACCAGGGAATGGAATTACAGTCCACGCCAATAAACCTTGGAATATCCCTACAACCATTCAGCTGTAGATGGTTGCAGGGCTGACGCAGACTATCTCGAAGACCTCCCTCATACGAATGATCGAATGGGTAGGGTACTGCGCAGCATCAGTCTTCCTACTGAGGGTAGAATCCAGCATATTTGTCTCTCTTAACCACAGGAAGTCCATGGTCTACTGCCTTAAGAAATTGATCTAAATTCCTGATGACCACCTGGTTCTTAGATATATCTGGTTAAGATGAGTGAAGCAGTTCATTGAAGCTCTTCATCTCACCCATCACCTTCGGCTGTCAAAATTTGCAATTCGTCTTTCAGTAACCTGAGATACCATGACAGCAAAGATGACTATAAAACGAGAATCTCAAAGGAATCACTACAGTCCTAGCTTGGTCGAACTCGGAGACGCCAACGCTTCGGCTACCCCACTCCTAAATGCCCCGTGCATGATCTGAATTCAGGGGGCATCCGCCTAGTCCTCGGAGTCGTTTAGGAGTCCATAGAACTGACCGATAGAGACGAAATGAACGCGTCAAAAGTCTAATTCGGTCATTGAAAGAGGCTGAAAGACAGTTGAGCGCTGGCTTAAGACACGAACCGAAAATTGCTCAAACGACTTAAATTACTCCCCAGGCAAGGCGTAAACACCTCGTGAATCAAAAGACTATTCAGGATCTCTCATCCGCTGGACAACATCAGGAGTGCCTACAGGCTTGTCAAAAACTTCTCCAGAGCGAACCTGAAAACCCCTTCGCCTGGAAATACGCAGGTAAATCACTCATAGCCCTACAGCAATTTGAAAGGGCTCGACAGTTCTTGGCCAAAGCCCACCAAATTGATAAAAACGATCCGGAGACGATGAAAGACATCGGAAATATCTACCTAAACACAAAAAACAAAATTATTGCCATCAAATGGTACAAAAAAGCCCTAGAAGCAAATAATCTATTCGCACCTGCAATTAACAATCTTGCCAACCTTAAGAAGCAGGATGGCAATCACAAAGCTGCCATTGATCTATTCAAACAATCTATAGAGGCAGACCCAAAACTGATCCAATCATACATTGGTGCAGCAGCAAGCTTTCTGGAATTAGGAGAACTCGATCAAGCAACATCATTGGCAAAAAAAGCTCTAAAAATGAACAAAGACGTCCAGACTATAAATGAAATCCTCGGAGTCATCTTCCAGAAAAAAAACAATATTCAACAAGCAATAAAATATTACCAGAAGGAACTAGCGATAAATCCGCGATCGAGCACCTCACTTCTAAACATAGGCCTACTGCACTTACAGCAAGGGAAGGCAGCAGAGGCTATCGAGCCGCTTTCAATCGCATCCGCCCTTGTCCAAACCGAACAGTGCTCACTTCTCTTGGCGCAGGCATATCAAAGTCTTGGAGATTTTAACAATGCAATAATTGAATACAAGAAAATGAATATCAACAAAACAAGAAATAAGCTGATTCCATTCAACCTTGGACTCTGCCTACTTGAGACTGGGCGCAATAGTTCTGCCATAGAAGCATTCAAAGTCGCCGTTCAGCTAGACGAGTCTTTTATCCCCGCATGGGGAAACATTGGGACTGCTCTCATGAACGAGGGGAGGCATCAAGAAGCACGCCTCGTAACACAAAAAGTTCTTGAAAAAGATCCAGACAATCCCACTGCCCACATGAACTTGGGCAGCATTTACAAAGCCTTCGGCAACCTTGATCAAGCTCTTGCTTCAACTTTGAGATCCCTAGAGCTTAAGCCTGATAACCCCACTGCCCACATGAACTTGGGCAGCATTTACAAAAATCTTGGCAAACTTGAGCCAGCTCTTGCTTCGACATTGAAATCGCTAGAGATCAAACCTGATAACCCCGATGCTCACATGAACCTGGGCAGCATATACAAAGATCTTGGCAAACTTGAGCCAGCTCTTGCTTCGACATTGAAATCGCTAGAGATCAAACCTGATAACGCCGATGCTCACATGAACCTGGGCAGCATCCAGAAAGATCTTGGCAATCTTGATCTAGCTCTTGCCTCCACTCTCAAATCTCTAGAACTCAAACCTGATAACCCTGACGCCCACATTAACTTAGGCGGCATCTACAAAAAGCTCGGGAAACTTAATCAGGCCGTCGCCTCAACACTCAAGTCCCTAGAGATCAAACCTAATAACCCAGTAGCACACTCGAATTTGGGCAGCATCTATCAAAAACTCGGCGAACTCAATCTAGCTCTTGCCTCAACACGCAAATCCCTAGAACTCCAGCCTGACAACCCTGATATCCACTTAAACCTAGGTAGTATCCATAAAGACTTAGGCAATCTTGATCAAGCTCTTGCCTCAATAGATAAATGCTTAGAGCTTAAACCTAATACCCCCGTTGCGCATTTGAACCTAGGCAGCATCTACAAAGATATGGGCAAGGCTGATCTTGCAATTGCATGTTTTGAACGCTGCTGCCAAACCCCGGATATCTCACCCTCGGAAACAGTGGCGGCGATTACAGGGCGCATTGCCTGCCTAATGGCACTGGATTGCTACGACGAAAGCCTCTTGGTGGCAGACAGTTGCAGTGACGACCGGCGCTTGCAGCTGATGACACGACTACATGTCCTACCGGTTCTATATGCAACGGATCATGAGGTCGCTGCAGTTCGCAAACGCTGGGAAAAAGATGCCGTAGATCTCTACAAGCTGTTGAAAGGCATCACTCAAGAGGACCCAGCCTGGGAACAACTTTATGTCCACGCCTGGACACTAACGAACTTCCATCTCGCCTATCAGATGGAAGACGATCGCCCTTTGCAGGAACTTTATTCAGGCATTATTGATCGAATCCTACGCCCCAGGCTTGGGGCGTTCATGCAACCTTTACCCCAACGCAATCCTTCAAACATCTCTCCGCTGCGGGTGGGAGTTATCTCCCCCAATTTGATGAACCACAACGGATCAATCTGGGCACTGGGATGGTTGGAAGGCATGGCCAACCATCCCGGTTACGAGATCTTCAGCTACAATCTCGGAACAAAAGAAGACTCAGGCAGTCAGAGATTCGCGGCTCTAGGAAGCTACCGCCATCTGCCTCTACGCGGAGAAAACCCTGAGGTCATGTTGCAGCAAATCCTCAAGGATCAGCTAGATCTCCTGATCTACACCGATATTGGAATGCATCCGGCCAGCAATGTCACATCCGTGCTGCAGCTGGCTTCTATTCAGGCTCAGGGCTGGGGGCACCCGATCAGTAGTGGTTCCAAAACCATCCACTACTACTTCTCAGGCGAAGGGATGGAACCAGAAGGCAATGAAGATCATTACAGCGAAACGCTGTATCGCTTGCCCAAAACAGGGCTAAATTACAATAAACCTGCCACAATCCACGACGGTCAACTGCTATTCGACAAATTTAATCTTCCCCGCAATAGACCGATCCTCAATTCATTGCAGAGTACCTTCAAGTATCTGCCACGCAACGACTGGACATTCGCTGAGATTGCCCAGCGGCATCCCGAAGCCTTAATCGTTTTAGTTAGTGATAAAGGCAACGGAAGCATTGCCAAACGCCTATACGAGCGTTTAAAACCCCATTTTGAACACCGTGACCTCAATATCGAGAACCATCTGCGCATCTTGCCGAGACTGGATTACGGGGACTACATGGGGCTATTCGCGATCAGTCATCACACCATCGACACGATTGATTGGAATGGGGGCAACAGTTCAATGCAATCATTATCACTCGACTGCCCCGTCGTCACTCTGCCCGCTAGTTTCATGCGCGGGCGTCACACAGTGTCGATGCTTGAAGTCCTAGAGTTACCCGAATTGATTGCCAAAAATGTCGATGATTACATCGCGATCTCATGCCGGCTATTGAAAGAACAAAGTTTTTATCAAGACATGCGCGCTGCCATTAAAGCGCGAAAGGCCTGGTTGTTCCATGACAAAAGTGTGGCCAAAGCCTTTCAGGTTGCAGTAGATACAATTTGCCGCAAGCCACTTAAGCGAAATTAATTACAACTTCATTCACAAATATAGAATATTTCCACAAAGAATAGGCAGGAACGTCGCTATACATAATTTCACGGGTATGGATGCTGAGTGAGGTCAGCCTTGGCGCTTCAACCAATCACACTGTCAACGCTCATTACTTACAGCGTCACTGATCCTTAAACCCGCCTCACCATAGGAAAGTAGATCAGGCTCTAGTGATCACAGTCAGTGCCAAAATCAACAGCTCAGAAATCATTGGTGATGCAAAACTATTCGCAATCACGACAATAAGATTCACACATTGAATACCCAAAGCTTCGAACTGACTGGAGTATTCCGTGAAGAATTGAAGCGGTGTGAGACGATGATTCGGAAGGAAATCAGGACAGTGCATTCGGACGTGGCAAAGTAAACCCAGATGTTCAAGCTATCCATGTCCCATGGTGCTTTTTACTAGGCGTGGAGCTACCCGAGCGCTTTTGCAAGCTTGAATCAGAAAATCAAACTCTCAAAACCGGATACATACCACCGGCTTTCCGTAACTGACCGGCAGCGACAAACACCATGACAAGTTCGCCACACTCGTGAACGAATCCTGATCACGAGATCCTTCAAATGATCGCCCTCTGGTTCTCACGCCAACGATGTGAGCTTTCTTGTGATTCACTCCACAAAACTTGCTACTCACTTCACCCCGGAGATAAACCGACTCTATGAAGCCGCTGTGCTGGGGAACACAGCACACATCCAATTCAAACTCGACCATCAGCGAATCAAGTGCGAAGATGGGATATAGAGACATTGCTAGTAGCAGAAATGATAGATTAAGCTGTAGGCAACGCTTAGGGAATATCCCACAAAAAAAATGTCAGGATTTGGAGAGGAAAAAAGCAAGAAGAAGAAAAACCAGCGTGGGCGAATTAGCCAACCGGATGGAAAGTCTCTTTATAGGAGCGCAATCAACCACCACGCAAAAGGAGACCTAGCCAATGCCGAAAAGGATTATAGGGAAGCAATAAAGACTGGCTTTTTTCATCATTCCTTGTTCTCAAACCTCGGGGTTATTTGTAAAGACAGTGGAAGGCCAGAAGAAGCAACCAACCTATACAAAAAAGCAATTGAAATAAACCCTAACCATCCTGACGCTTACTCTAATCTCGGCAGTTTATACAAAGATCTCGGCAACCTTGATCAAGCTCTTGCCTGCACACTGAAATCACTAGAGCTCTATCCCAACAACCCCACTGCCCACATGAACTTGGGCGGCATCTACAAAGAACTCGGCAACCTTGATCAAGCTCTTGCCTACACACTAAAATCACTAGAGCTCTATCCCGATAACCCTACTGCCCACATGAACTTGGGCGGCATCTACAAAGGCCTCGGCAACCTTGATCAAGCTCTTGCCTACACACTGAAATCATTAGAGCTAGAGGCCGATAATCACGATTCATACCTGAACCTAGGAGTCATCTATAAAGATCTCGGCAACCTTGATCAAGCTCTTGCTTCCACACTGAAATCACTAGAGCTCTATCCCAATAACCCCACTGCCCAAATGAACTTGGGCGGCATCTACAAAGACCTCGGCAACCTTGATCAAGCTCTTACTTCCACACTGAAATCACTAGAGCTAAAGGACAATAATCACGATGCGTACCTGAACCTGGGCGGCATCTACAAAGACCTCGGCAACCTTGATCAAGCTCTTGCCTACACACTGAAATCACTAGAGCTCTATCCCAATAACCCCACTGCCCACATGAACTTGGGCGGCATCTACAAAGACCTCGGCAAACTTGATCAAGCTCTTGCTTCCACACTGAAATCACTAGATCTAAAGGCCAATAATCACGATGCGTACCTGAACCTAGGAGTCATCTATAAAGATTTCGGCAACCTTGATCAAGCACTTACTTCCACGCTGAAGTCTCTAGAGCTCAAGCCAAATAATGCCGAGTGTCAAATGAACCTAGGTGCCATTTACAAAGATCTGGGGCACCTTGATCAAGCTCTTGCCTCAACACTGAAATCCATCGAGCTAAAGGGCGATAATCACGATGCATACCTGAACCTAGGAGTCATCTATAAAGATCTCGGCAACTTTGATCAAGCACTTACCTCCACGCTGAAGTCTCTAGAGCTCAAGCCTAATAATGCCGAGTGTCAAATGAACCTAGGCGCCATCTACAAAGATCTCAGCAAACTTGATCAAGCACTTACGTACACACTTCAAGCTCTAGAGATCAGGCCCGATAACCACATTGCACATATGAACCTGGGGAGCATCCACAAAGATCTTGGGAACATTGATCAAGCTCTTGCTTGCACTCATACATCTCTAGAACTCAAACCTGACAACCCTGAGGCCCTGCTTAATCTGGGGGGAATTCACAAAGACCTCGGCCAGCTTAATCAAGCTCTTTCATTAACACTAAAATCCCTAGAAATTAAGCCTGATAACCCGACAGCACTCCTGAAACTCGGAAGCATCTATAAAACACAAAAAGATTATGATAAAACCAAGGAATCATATAGAAAAGCCTTTGAGCATGAACCAACTATTGAAAATGCATGCCTATCAAGATTAAATTTTCCATGGAACACAGCTTGCCAAGGAGACACTGAAAGGCTTAGATCTGAATATATCAAAAATGCAAGAGAAATATTTGCGAGCAGTCGCCCAAAAACTACAAAAAGCTTCTTAGACCTGTCTTTATTCATGCTATCCTATCAAAATGGCAGCGATGACAAAGATTTCCTAGAAACAATAGGCAAACTAGTAAACCCGTGGCTTGCCATAAAATCAATGGACGAAGAAATAGCAATAGAAAGACTACAATGTCTCAAAAGTGACTCTGGAGAGAAACTCTCGCCTAAAGTTGGATTTTATTTCGACAATACCGAAAAAGATCATGTAGTATTTAGACATTATTTTAATATGGTAAAAAATTGCCATGAAAACGGAATTGAAGTCATCATAATTAAAGGACCCATGGCTGCAAAGCAGAACAGCAATGAATTAGAAAATCAATCATCATGCGTCATACAGCTTTATCCGAACTTTGAGCAATCAGTCAAAACCTTAAAAAGGCTGAATTTGCAGATGCTCATATATACAGAGATTCACTCGTCTCCTGCGCCTTACTGCTTAGCTCACAACAGAATCGCACCAATTCAAGCAGTATTTCCAGGCAATTTAATAACAACAGGCATTCCCACCATGGACTACTTTATTTCGAGCGAGTGCATGGAAACAAGCAACTCAAAAGATCAATACACCGAAAAATTAATCAAGCTCAAAGGGATGCCTCATGGAATCACAGACATCCCTAAACTTAGCCACAAAAAGGATCGCAAATATTTCAATCTTCCTCAAAAGTGTAGAATATTTGGATTATTGCATAATTTGATAAAGTTTCACCCAGACTGGGACAATTTACTAGAACGAATAGCCAAAGATAGCGAAAAAACTATTTTCATAGTTGCAGGAGAAGGCAGTTGTTCCAGCCTCTTCCTTAAGAACAGGTGGAAAGAGAAGGCGCCGACCTTTTTATCCAAATGCAGATTTTTCAATCAAATGTCACAGGACGAATACTTTAATTTACTGGCATGTGCAGATGCAGTTCTTGATCCAATTCACATAGGCTGCGGAACAACTTCGATTGATGCCCTAAGTCTAGGAATCCCAATTGTCACAAAACCAGAAGTCCATCCTCGAACCAGAATTGTGCATGGACTTTATGAAATCATGGGCATAAAAAATGCCCCAATTGCACATACGGACTCAGATTATGTCAATTGCTGCACTGAAATACTTAGCACTAAAGAAGGATACATTAGACTCAAAGAGTCAATCAGAATGAACTACCATAAGGTTGTAACCGCGAACCAGCAATCGATAAATCAAATCACAGAAGAAATCAAAAAAATGGTAACTACTTCCCCTTAAAACAACAATCTCTAATTCTTAGACATTTCCCGCCAAAGCAATCTACTCTGAGCAAAAAGTTGAGGAATTTAATGCGCTATTGTCAAGAGGGAAGTGGCAGTGGCGATTCGAATTCAATTATTAATCTTTTCTAGCAATTTAAGCTCTTATATACGAAAGAGCCGGAAAGCATTGAAACCCTTAAACGAGTCCATAAAATCATTGTGCAATAAGAAAGCAATACTCACAAGTAAGCTAGTTTCTGAAAAAGCCATCACTTAAGAGGCAACAGTCATCCTTGACTGCTTGTTCTCCATTGAAAAACCCTGAAGCACTGAAAAGATACTCATCTCGACTTCCCCCAATGAGCTTTAAAGGTTGAGAAAAGAGCTAGATCCCCCAGCTAAGCATTTCACCCAAGATTTCGATGAAAATGGCTTACCTATGGCGAAAAGCTGCATCACGAGATCTCGGTCATAGACAACTAAACCATGATCACAGGAAGTTTAAACTGGTCACCCATTCAGCTCACACCAACGATAAAATTCCACTGGTGGACCACTCACCCAAGCTTGCTACTCATTTCACAAGTGAGATTAGGCGGATATGGCGAAGTACTGAGCTGGAACTCACCACTCAAATACGCCAGACGAAGAAACAGAAATCAATCTGCGAAAGCAGGGTGGAGGAAAATTTAATATGACCTGGGTAGTAGCTTTAAGAGTGACTTAAGAGTGACTTAAGAATGACTTAAACGACTTAGAATTTACTCAGAAATAGCGATGGCACTGAGTGAATCAAAAGAGAATTCAGAATCTCTCATCAACTGGCCGTCATCAGGAGTGTCTGCAGGCTTGCCAACAACTTCTCGTGAGCGAACCTGAGAACCCGTTTATCTGGAAGTTCGCAGGCAAATCACTTTTAGCTCTAGGGCAGTTTGAAAAAGCTCAACATTTCCTAGCCAAAGCTCATCAGCTCGACAGCACCGATCCCGAAATACTCAAAGACATTGGCAATATTTTCAATGCCCTTCAAAACGACATGGAAGCGATAAGGCTTTATAAAGCAGCTCTATCCATCGATCAAAATTATGCAGCAGCAATCAACAATCTTGGATTAATCGCTAAGCGACAAAGAGACCTCAGCACCGCAGAACAATTAGTCAAGAAAGCTGCAGATTTAGAGCCATCATTTGCACCATATCATCTCAACCTAAGCAGTATTTACAAAGACCTCGGCAAGCTTGATCAAGCTCTTACTTCCACTTTGAAATTCCTAGAGCTCAAACCTAATAACCCCAATGCCTACATGAACCTGGGCAGCATCTACAAAGACCTCGGTAACCTTGATAAAGCTCTTGCTTCAACATTGAAATCCTTAGAGCTCAAACCTGATAACCCCAATGCCCACATGAATCTGGGCAGCATTTACAAAGACCTCGGCAACCTTGATCAAGCTCTTGCTTCAACATTGAAATCCCTAGAGCTCAAACCTGACAACCCAGATGCTCACATGAACCTGGGCAGCGTATACAAAGATCTTGGCAAACTTGATCTAGCTCTTGCTTCAACATTGAAATCCCTAGAACTTAAACCTGATAACTCCTATGCACATAAGAACCTTGGTGGTATCTACACAGACCTAGCCAAGCTTGATTTAGCTCTTGCCTCCACATTGAAATCCCTAGAGCTCAAACCTGATAACCCAGATGCCCACATGAATCTGGGCAGCATTTACAAAGACCTCGGCAACCTGGATCAAGCTCTTGCTTCCACACTGCAATCCCTTGAGCTCAAGCCTGATAACCCCACTGCCCACATGAACCTAGGCGACATCTACAAAGATCTCGGCAACCTTGATCAAGCTCTTGCTTCCACACTGCAATCCCTTGAGCTCAAACCTGATAACCACAATGCCCATATAAACCTGGGCAGCATCTACCAAGATCTTGGCAACCTTGAACAAGCTCTTGCTTCCACACTGCAATCCCTAGGACTCAAACCTGATAATCCCGATACCCACAAAAACCTTGGTGGTATCTACAAAGCCCTCGGCAACCTTGATCAGGCTCTTGCTTCCACACTGAAATCAGTAGAGCTCAAATCTGATAACCCCACTACCCACATGAATTTGGGCGGTATCTACAAAGAGCTCGGGAACCTTGATCAAGCTCTTGCTTCCACTCTGAAATCCCTTGAGCTCAAACCTAATAACCCCGACACCCTCATAAACCTGGGCATCATCCATAAAGACCTCGGCAACCTGGATCAAGCTCTTGCTTCCACACTGCAATCCCTTGAGCTCAAGCCTGATAACCCCACTGCCCACATGAACCTGGGCGGCATCTACCAAGACCTCGGCAACCTTGATAAAGCTCTTGATTCCACTCTCAAATCTCTTGAGCTCAAACCTGATATCCCCACTACCCACATGAACCTGGGCAGCATCTACCAAGACCTCGGCAACCTTGATCAAGCTCTTGCCTCCACATTGAAATCCTTAGAGCTCAAACCTGACAACCCCACTGCCCACATGAATTTGGGCGGTATCTATAAAGACCTCGGCAACCTTGATCAAGCTCTTGCCTCCACATTAAAATCCGTAGAACTCAAACCTGACAACGCCGATGCCCTACTCAACCTGGGCGGCATATACAAAAAGCAAAAAGATTACGATAAAACAAAGGAGTCATACGAAAAAGCCTACGAGTATGAGCCAACTATTGAAAATGCATGCCTAGCAAAATTAAATTTTCCGTGGAACATAGCCTGCCAAGAAGACGTCGAAAAACTTAGATCTGAATACATCAAAAATGCAAAAGACATCTTTGCAAACCATCAGAAAAAAGCTACAAAAAACTTTTTAGATTTATCGCTATTCATGCTAACTTACCAGAACGGCAGCAATGACAGATATTTTCTGGAAACAGTAGGAAAACTATCAAATCCTTGGCTTGCAATAAAATCAGTACCAGAAGACACAAATAAACGACAACATCCCATAGCAGATGGTGAGCAAAAAATCTCACCTCGAGTTGGTTTTTATTTCGACAATACTGAAAAAAGCCATGTAGCCTTTAGGCATTACTTTAATATAATAAAAAATTGCCATAAAAACGGAATTAAAGTTATAATAATCAAAGGGCCAATGGCAGCCAAACAAAACAGCGATGAACTAGAGAAACACTCATCATACGTCGTACAAATTTATTCAAACTTTGAGCAAGCAGTTAAAACCTTAAGAAGGCTGAATCTACACGTTCTCATATACACAGAAATTCATTCATCTCCTGCGCCATACTGCTTAGCTCACAACAGAATTGCACCAATTCAAGCAGTACTTCCAGGCAATTTAATAACAGCAGGAATCCCCACCATGGACTACTATATTTCAAGCGAATACATGGAAACAAGCAATTCACAAGATCAGTACACGGAACAGTTAATCAAACTCAAGGGAATGCCTTGGGGCATCACCGATATTTCTAAGCCTAGCCATGAAAAGACTCGAAGCAATTTCGGCCTTCCCAGACAATCTCGCATATTTGGCTTATTGCATAATTTGATAAAATTTCATCCAGACTGGGACGATTTACTTGAAAAAATAGCGCAAAACAGCGAAGATACAATTTTTATTCTGACAGGAAAAGGCAGCAAACCCAGTCTCTTTCTTAAGAATAGATGGAGAGATAGTGCGCCAATATTTTTGTCTAAATGCAAATTTTTTGACCAAATGCCAAAAGACGACTATTTAAATTTACTGGCATGCGTTGATGTAGTACTCGATCCAATTCATATGGGCAGCGGTACAACTTCGATTGATGCTCTCAGTATGGGCATTCCGATTATCACAAAACCAGAAGATCATCCTCGAACACGTCTTGTGTATGGATTATATAAAATTATGGGCATTAACAATGCTCCAATCGCGCAAACAGAATCAGACTATTTCACTTACTGCACTAGATTACAAAGCAACAATCAAGAATACGCTGAACTCAAAGAATTAATTAAAAAGAACTATCCCAAGGTTATAACTTCAAGCCACCAATCAATAAATCAAATCACAGAGGAGATAAAAAAGCTAACAAAGCAATCAAATTAAGACACATGCAATCTTTGCGAATAACGCAAAATAGCCACATGCAATGCATCAAAAAGATATTCATTAATAAAAGAAAAATTTATTAATTTGCGACCATTCAAAACATGAAAAAGAGATCTTTGCGGCAATCAAGACCTCTTCACTTAGAATTTTATTAAAAAACCTCAAGACAGCTGATCAATTTCGTAAACTTCTTGCAAAGGACTAGTTTGCTTTCTAGTGATGACTGTAGGCATCATCCGATAGGTATGAATCAAACTGACTCATACTGCAGGCAGTTACAGAGCTAGACGAGCGATTCCCTCTCTGCCATAGCTCCACAATCGTAGCTGGAGTGGGACCATGAGGCAGAGCGAAGGTCAAGAAATTAGTCAGCTTCATCGAAGACAGAGCTGTTTTATCAACAAGCTCCCCTGATGACCAAGGAAATGAACGCGCTACTGAAGCAGGCTTAGCAAATGAACTGGGAGCTCGCCTGTTCCATCGGAGCTTCCAGAAAGCACAACATATAAAATAGAACTTTGCCCTCTCACACGAGAATTGACCATAATGGTTATTAAAAGACTGCTTCACAGGCACTAAAACATATGCTTAAAATAGTTAAAGCAGAGATTTGTGATTTGACAAATAGCAATTTAGAATCAATATACAACTGGAGATTCAAAGAATATCGATGCTTTTTCGCAACTGAATATGTACCATCCTTTCAAGACCACAAGGAGTTCATATCCAAGGAAATAAAGGAAAATTCTGTGAGTTGGTTTTTTGGTTATTTCCAAGAAAAAATAGTATCATGCTGCTGTATTGAGAAACGCTCGCACAAAATAAATAGCGACAGATTTACCATGATTCTAACAAGAGTCATGGTAAATCCAAGATGGAAAAGAAAAGGATTTGCCCGGCAAACAATATCGCACGGCATTGAATGCGTGAGAAGAAATAGAGAAAAATACAGAGTAGTGCTAGAAGTATTTAATACAAATTCCAATGCGATTAAACTCTACGAGAAAATGGGTTTTGTGGACACACAATCAAAAGGAAGAATGAGGACGATGGAGCTCCGACATGATTAAAAAACATTACTAAAATCTCGCGCAATCCTGTTACTAGATGATTAAATTTTACCTAAAAGAGTAGGCGAATAAATGCCGACCTATTTGGCTTGATTGAGCTGAATTTCATTACAACAATCTCCTCTTCCCAGAAACGTTCTCCCTTAGGTATTAGCCAAGTCTCTCGTTGGTATTACGCTGTTCTGGATAAAAAAACAGATGCCCAACAGCACTGAGGACAACACAAGCTGAAGCGGCAGCATGCCCATTACGTGAGTGGCATGAAACGAAGGAAGCACTAGTGCAACCGTCAATCCCAAGCCAGAATGCCTCCAGTGTTGAGCGATCCCCGTGAGACTGCCACTGATCCTGTTGGGGTTTGCCTTGGTGTTGCCTACAGCTGCTCAGGCCCAGCAGAAAAAAGTTCCCTTCCCGACACGGGAGGAATTGCGTTCACTGCAGTTGCTGGCCTACAGCTGCTCACGCGCCAACGATCAGGACAGCTGTGGCAAGACTCGCAATCTTGCCGATCCACTCATGGACCACCCCAGACTGTCGGCAGCATGCAAAGACAACATCTGGGAACTAATTCAGGCTTCACAGGTTGTGTCCTCCAACAGCTTCCAGCGCCGCGACAGCATCGACCGACCTGCACGCCGGCTGACGCTGGTCTGTTCAGAGCCTGAAAAACCGAAGCAACCTACTGCACCAACCAAGACCTGAGACTTGAGATCAGCGGATGTGAGCGAAGCTCAGGAATCAGCTCTTTCACATCTCCTTCAGCGAGCCCATGGCTGGACATCCTGGATTCCAGGCGTTTCTGAAAGTGCTTAACACCATCTCTCTCTTCAGACAGCTGGCCAGCATTGGAGGAATTGATGTCAATAACGCCTCAGCCGCCGTTACCGCTGGAAGGTAGCTGCGACAAGTGGTCGCGCCGGCAACCCTAAACAGCATCTGGCGTGTAAAGGTTCTTGGTATCCGCTCCCGTCAGGGATGACCGCCTCCGCCTCGGCCGAACCCGCTCAAACCTTCGTGCGGCTCGAAGCCCCTTTTACCGACCAAAAGCCAGGAACCTCCGGATTGCGCAAAAGCAGTGCGCAGTTTGAGCAGCCGCACTACCTCGAAAGCTTTATTGAGGCTGTGCTTCGCACCCTTCCAGGCGTGCAGGGAGGCACGTTGGTTCTTGGAGGCGACGGGCGTTACGGCAATCTGCGCGCCATCAATGTGATCCTGCGCATGGCTGCGGCTCACGGCCTGAGCAAGGTCATCACCACCACCGATGGCATTCTCTCCACACCGGCAGCCTCAAACCTGATCCGCAAGCGAGAGGCCATCGGAGGGATCATTCTCTCGGCCAGCCACAATCCAGGCGGCCCTCATGGTGACTTCGGAGTGAAGGTGAATGGAGCCAATGGTGGCCCCACACCGGGATCCTTCACCGATGCGGTATTCGAGTGCACCAGGTCATTAGATCAATACACCCTTGTTGAAGCTCCCGAGCTGAATCTCGGAACTCCAGGAACGCACAGCATCGGTGCGATGGAGGTCGAGATCATCGATGGCGTCGATGATTTTGTGGCGTTAATGAAGCAGTTGTTCGATTTCGATCAAATCAAAGCTTTGCTGGCCAGCGATTTCCCGCTGGCATTTGACGCCATGCATGCCGTGACGGGTCCCTACGCCAAACGTGTCTTCGAGGATCTGCTGGGGGCCCCATCAAGCAGCGTGCGCAATGGCATTCCACTCGAAGATTTCGGCGGCGGCCATCCGGATCCCAACCTCACTTACGCACACGAACTTGCGGATCTTCTGCTCAAAGGAGACGACTACCGCTTCGGTGCTGCCTGCGACGGTGACGGCGACCGCAATATGATCCTCGGGCACCACTGCTTCGTCAATCCCAGCGACAGCCTGGCCGTGCTGACCGCCAACGCCACGCTGGCGCCGGCCTATGCAGCAGGCTTGGCAGGAGTCGCCCGCTCCATGCCGACCAGCTCCGCTGTTGATGTGGTGGCGAAGGAACTGGGCATTGAATGCTTCGAAACGCCAACGGGTTGGAAGTTCTTCGGGAATCTGCTGGATGCAGGCCGCATCACTCTCTGCGGAGAAGAAAGTTTCGGCACTGGCAGTAACCACGTGCGTGAGAAAGACGGTCTCTGGGCCGTGCTGTTCTGGTTGCAGATCCTCGCGGTGCGCCGTTGCAGCGTGGCGGAGATCATGAGCAACCACTGGAATCAATTCGGTCGTCACTATTACTCACGTCACGATTACGAAGCGGTGCCCAGTGAGGCAGCACATGGCCTCTATGAACGACTTGAAGGTCTCCTCCCTGGGCTCATAGGGCAGAACTTCGCTGGTCGCAAAATCACTGGTGCAGACAATTTCAGTTACACCGACCCTGTTGACCAGTCGGTGACTCAGGGTCAAGGCTTACGCATCCTTTTAGAGGATGGCAGCCGCGTTGTAGTGCGCCTATCGGGCACGGGTACCAAGGGGGCCACCATCCGGGTGTACCTCGAGAGCTATGTACCAAGCAGTGGTGATCTCCATCAGGATCCTCAGATCGCCTTGGCCGACATGATCAGCAGCATCAACTCGCTGGCGGAGATTCAGCAGCGGACAGGAATGGATCGACCCACCGTGATCACCTGAGCGTCAACGACGCCGCTTCCCCTGCAAAGTTGTCTTATTCGAGCGGTACTCCTCCTCGGGTGCACTCTCCTGGAGCTGACGCATGCTTTCGATCGATGAACCAAACAGTACGGCGGAGAAGGTCACGACTGCATAGAGATAAAACAATCTTGCTGTGGGGAGATCGGCAGGGGTGTTGCGGATGAATGTGTTGAGAAAAATCGAGAGCACGACGCCGATACCTGCACCAATGAACGCAGCCCAGAGAACTTTGAAACCGTTGAATCGAGAAGGGTCATCATTGCGGGAGTGAGGCCTCGGAGAGCGACTCATGAGCTGATCAGTCTCGAACCATCCGAGCGCCCGAGCAGAGACTTGAGAACGACATAAAACACCGGGACAACGAACAACGAGAGAACGGTGGCGATCAACAGACCACCAAACACCACAGCACCGAGGGACGTCTGGCTACGGGCGCCGGCGCCACTGGCGAAGACCAGCGGAATGAAGCCAAACAGCGAAGAGATTGCCGTCATCAGGATCGGCCTCAGACGGGAACCTGCAGCAAAACGAGCGGCCTCCAGGGCATTGGCACCGGCCTGCATCCGCTGATTGGCCATATCCACGATCAGGATTCCGTTGCCAGCCGCCAAACCGATCAACATCACCAGGCCCACCTGGGCATAGACATTGAGCACCTCACCCCTCAAGGCCAGAAAGGCGAGCGCACCCAACATGGCTGTGGGTACCGTCATCAGAATGATCAGCGGATCGGCGTAGCTTTCGTACTGCGCAGACAGCACCAGGTACACCGCCAAAATGCCAAGTGCAAAGATCACCACCGCAAGAGCACCGGCCTTCACTTCCTCACGAGAAATTCCGGTCCAGTCGAAACTGAGGCCCTGGGGATTGATGGTCTCAAAGATCCCCTTCATCGCTGTAATCGCCTGACCGGAACTCTTTCCGGCCGCAGGAGTGCCTTCAATCTTGATCGCTCTATAGAGATTGAAGTGAGGGACCACCGTGGGGCCGAGCGTTTCATGCACACTGAAAAACTCCGCCAGCGAAATCAGTTCACCATTGGAGCTCTTGACGTAAAGAGCTGACAGTCGCTCGGGGGTTGCACGACTTTCAGCATCGGCCTGAACGTAGATCCGACGCACCTTGCCCTCCTGGAAGGTGTCGTTCACATAGAGGCCACCGAAGTTGATACTGAAGGTCTGCATTGCAGTACCGAAGTCGACATCAACAGCGGCCATTCGATCGCGATCCACCTGAATCTCGATCTGAGGGGATTCAGGCGCAAACAATGTGTAAACGCGTTCAAGATCAGAATCGCGATTGCCCTGCTGAATGAGGCGCCCCGCCGCCCCATAGAACTCAGGCAGGCTGTAGCCCCCACCGCTCTGATCCAGGAGCTGAAATTCGAAACCACCGCCTGTTCCATAGCCAGGGATCGCAGGTGGTTCCACCACAACGACTCTGGCGTCATCCACTGAACGTGCCAACTTCTGATTTAGCCGCTCCACGATGGCCGCAACGGTCTGATCAGGTTCCTTCCTGTCAGCCCAGTTTTTAGTTCCGAAGAAGAACAGGCCCTTATTGGGACTATTACCATCCAAGCTTGCGCCACTGAACAGCGAAGCCGACGTGATGTTGTCTTCAGTACGCAGCACTGCGGCCACCTGCTCATTAATCGCCTCGGTGACCTGGGTGGAAACGCCTTCCGGAGCCTGGACAACTCCAATCGCGTACCCCTGATCTTCGATCGGCACGAAGCCACCGGGGATAGCCCGGAAAGCAACGGCCGTGAGCAGAATGCCGATACTGAGCATGCTCATCACCAGTCGACGTCGACTGAGAGCCCACTCCAAAGCGGAGGCGTACCGGCTCTCCATCACGGCATAAAGGCTGTTGAACTTGGCGAAAATAATCGGTGTGAACCAACCCAGGGCCAAGCCCAAAGCTGGATAGACGGTCACCGGGATGACGCGGCTCACACCAACAAGAATCAAGCCGGTGATGGCACCGCCAATGGTGAACGGCAGTGTGATGGGTCGATCGATGAAGCGCCCCAACAGCAGACCCATCAAGGCAGCAACCGCCAGCGGAATCAGCGCCAAAGGCGCTCCACGACCGACCACCAGCAATCCATACACAAAACCGATCACTGTGCCGGCGATGGCATAGTTCCGCCGTCCGGGATCCTTCGCTTCACGCGCCAGCAGTAGTGCTGACAACATCGGTGAGAAGGTGAGCGCATTAAAGGTAGAAATGGCGATCGAGAAGATCACCGTGGCCGCGAACTGTTTGTAGATCGTTCCCGTCGCACCAGGGAAAAACAGAACTGGCAGGAACACCGCGAACTTCACCAGCGAGGTGGCGATGATCGCTGAGAACAGCTCGTCCATGGTGGCTTTCGCCGCCTCCAGGGCCGTCATCCCCTCCCATTTCTTGGTGGAGGTGTCCTCGATCACAGTGATCGCATCGTCGACCACGAGCCCCGTGGCCAACACAAGACCAAACAGGGTGAGTTGATTCAGGGAAAAGCCAAACCCGAGCACCAGTCCGAAAGTACCGATCAGTGCCACGGGGATCGCGATCCCCGGTACAAGGGTGGCCTTCCAGTTTTGTAGGAACAGGAAAAGAATCAGAACCACGAGCACCACCGCATCCCGCAGAGAATTCACCACGCCCTGGATGGAGGCGGAGATGAAGTCGGTGTTGTCGTAGACCTTCTCCATTTTCATGCCCACCGGCATAGTCGTCTCAAAGTCGGCCAACACCTGTTTCACACCATCCGACACCTCGAGCGCATTGCTGCCTGACAGCTGATAGACGGCAAGACCAACAGTGGGAACACCGTGAAGATCGGTGGCGCTCACGGAATAGGTCTCACCACCGAGTTGCACGCTGCCCACATCTTTGAGGCGAACCAGACCACCTCCCTCGACGGTGCGCACCACCATGGACTCAAAGTCCTCCACGCTGCGCAGACGACCCTGAAGCTGAACAGTGAACGTGAACTGCTGTCCCTGCGGTGCCGGCTCGCTCCCGACTTGGCCTGCAGAAACAAGGCGGTTCTGACTTTCAAGCTGACTGACAACATCGGTGGAGGTGAGACCGAAGCTGGCAAGCTTGTCGGGATCTAACCACAACCGAAACGCCAGTTTGCGATTGCCGAAATAAGTGAGTTCACCAACGCCGCTGACTCGCTTGATGGCATCGGTGAGGTTCAGATCCAGCAAGCCGCTGATCGTCTCTGCGCTGTAGGTAATCCGATGCGGATCCTCGCTACCGAAGTTGTAAACGAGCAGGATCGAGTTCGATGCCTTGTTGACGGTGACACCCGCCTTGCGGACTTCATCAGGCAGCTGAGGTTCCGCTAGTGACACCCGGTTCTGAACATTGACCTGGTTGATGTCGCCATTAGAGCCGCTGGCGAAGGCCACATCGATTGAACTAATCCCGTCTCCTGAACTGGTGGACTTGATGAAGTCCATGTTCTCGACACCATTGATCTGCTGCTCAAGAACACTGGTGACGCCCTCCTCAACCGAGACAGCATCGGCGCCGGTGTAGTTGGCCCTCACCTTGACGGTAGGAGGAGCAATGTCAGGGAGATTCTCGATCGGAAGAATTGGAATCGCGATCAATCCCACGATCACGATCAAGAGGCTGCAAACCGTTGTGAGAACCGGTCTGGTGATGAAATTATTAGAGGCGGACATGACTCAGTCGCTCAGTTCTGCACCTTCACCGGGACACCGTGACGCAGGCTCAGAAGATTGCTGATGATCACGTTCTGCCCCAGCTTCAAGCCTTTGGTGACGGGATAGCGTTTGTTCTGCAGGGGACCGAGATTGACCGGCGTTTGTAGGGCAAACCGGGTCTCGCGGGAAATGACGCCGCGCTCCATCCCGCGCTTAATCCTGGCCAGATCGGCCTTGCCAGGCTGCGCTTCCAGTTCCTGGAGTGTGCCGAGACGGAACACGAAACTCTGCCCAGAGGTCTGCGTCACAGCAGCAAAGGGAACGGACGGTTCCTGACGGGATTCCAGCTGAACCCGGGTGCGCAACCTCTGACCATTGCGCAGCGTTCCCTCTGGATTAGGAAACTGCGCCCTCACAAGAAGGGCCTGTGTTTGGGAGTTAATCCCAGGATCAACCGACATCACGGAGCTCCTGGCCATCACCTCGTTACGGCCAGGAAGACTGAGCAACACCGGCAGACCAACCCTGATGCGATCAGCCAAGGTGGACGGCACCTCCACCTTGGCCTCCAAGGTGTTGTTTCGAATCAGCTTGGTGAATGGGTCGCCATTTCTCACCACATCCCCGACCTGCACGGAGACGTCTGCCACTGTCCCAGCGATCGGTGACTGAAGATTGCTGTAGGCCAGGGTTGCCTCTTGAGCTCTGACCTCTTCTCTCGAGGCGATGTAGATCGCTCGCCGCTGATCACGCTCCGAGGCTTGCACGGCACCAAGAGGCAACAGGAATTCATAGCGTTTCAGCTCTAGAAGATCCTTCTGCTCTTTGGCTTTCAACCCGGCCAGCCTGGCCTGCTCCTGAGCTTGATCGAGGGTCATGAGCAGCTGCCCAGCGGACACCCGATCTCCCTGCGCGATTTTCAATTCGATGATCCGGCCTGATGCCAGAGCTGCCAGCTGAACCAGATCACCGGCCTCCAGCGTGCTCACCGTGTCGACATCCTCTGTGAATACAGCCTCAGTGACAGCAGCTTGCCTCACTTCTGGCATGGGCCTCTGGGCATCGCCCCCATCACCGCAGGCACCGAGCATGATGCTTACCAGTGCCAGGGGAATGACGGAACGGTTCAGACGCACGGGCACAACTCGGACGGCCGCATTATGACCGCGCTGATGACATCGAAGGCTCAACTTGAGCAAGAATCGTCTCAGCAGGAACTGACGCCGTAAGCGGACCTTTGAAACAGGATCTGTTCAGCCATCACGGGGAAGCTGCGCGGCGGAGGCAGGCACCGCTCGCCGATCGCCTGCGGCCGCGCAATCTCGATGAATTCGTTGGGCAGGGAGCAATTTTGGCGGAGGGGCGCCTGCTGCGCCGAGCCATCTCGGCTGATCGAGTCGGAAATCTGATCCTGCATGGCCCACCAGGGGTCGGGAAGACGACATTGGCGCGCATCATCGCCAATCACACAAGAGCCCATTTCAGTTCTCTCAATGCCGTGCTTGCCGGTGTGAAAGACCTGCGCTCCGAAGTGACCGATGCCGGTCAACGGCTCGAACGCCATGGACTTCGAACCATTCTGTTTATCGATGAGGTGCATCGATTCAACAGCTCGCAGCAGGATGCATTGTTGCCTTGGGTGGAGAACGGCACACTCACGCTGATTGGTGCCACCACAGAAAACCCCTTTTTCGAAGTCAACAAGGCGCTGGTCAGTCGGTCCAGGTTGTTCCGCCTGCAGCACTTAGAGCCGGAAGACCTCAGTCGATTACTGCAGACAGCGCTGCACGACAAAGAACGTGGCTACGGCGACCGCCATGTGGAGATCAGCGCTGAAGCATCGGCCCATCTCGTCAATGTGGCGGGAGGTGACGCACGCAGCCTGCT
Organism: Synechococcus sp. BIOS-U3-1; assembly: GCF_014279975.1. Taxonomy (NCBI): domain Bacteria; kingdom Bacillati; phylum Cyanobacteriota; class Cyanophyceae; order Synechococcales; family Synechococcaceae; genus Synechococcus; species Synechococcus sp. BIOS-U3-1. The sequence goes on from NZ_CP047936.1 coordinate 2,325,190, forward strand.
CAATGCGCTCGAGCTAGCCGTGGAAAGCACCCCTGAAAGTCACCAGGGAGTGATCAACATTGACCTTGGCATTGCTGAGGAATCCATTCAGCAGCGCGCAGTGCTGTACGACAAGCAGGGTGATGCGCACTTCGACACGATCAGCGCATTCATCAAATCCCTGAGGGGCTCGGACGCCGACGCAGCACTGTTCTGGCTGGCACGGATGATCGAAGCCGGTGAAAACCCACGCTTCATTTTCCGGCGCATGCTGATCTCTGCCGGCGAAGACGTGGGCCTCGCCGACCCCCAGGCCGTGGTGGTGGTCGAGGCCTGCGCCGCGGCCTTTGAGCGCATCGGACTGCCGGAGGGTCTTTATCCACTGGCCCAGGCAGCTCTCTACCTGGCATGCACTGAAAAAAGCAACAGCACCAGCGGCATGTTCGAAGCACTGCGTCAGGTCCGTGAAGCGCAGCGTCAGGAGGTGCCTCCCCACCTTCGCGACGCGAACCGTGATGGCGATGCCTTCGGGGACGGCAAGGGCTATCGCTACCCCCATGCTTTTCGTGAACACTGGGTAGCTCAGCAGTACTTACCCAGTGCCCTTCAGGGTGAAGCCTTCTGGTCACCAAGTCGCCAGGGCTGGGAAGGACAACGACGTGAACGGATGCTGGAACGGCGTGCCGCTCAGCTGGCGGCATCAGCAGAGGCTGTCGATGAACATCCGCTATTGGTCAGCAGCGGACCGGAGCAACCTCAACTGGAGCGTTGGCTGCAACGTCAACTGTCCGTGGATGGAGAACGCCTGCAGGCGCTTCGACAGCGACTTTGGTCCGATCTCTCCTGGCAACGCACGGATCGTGTGCTGATTCTTGGCGGTCGGTCACTACTTTGGTCGCTTGATCCCCTTGGAGCCGTGGCCGAGGGTGGCCTCACGATTCTCTGTGCATCCTCAACGGAACAGCTGCGACTGGAGGCGCAGTTGCAGCTGCTGGATCCTCTCAATCAACCGGTGATTCTTGCCGATGCTGCTGAACTGGAGCGACTGAGCCTTGACTATCAGTTCGAAGTGGTGGGGGGTCGACTGAACCAGGAGGATCTCAAAGCTCCTGACCTTGAGACGTTCTGGGCCAGGGTGAGCTCCCGCTCAACAAGCGGCGCGCAGCTGAGGTTATTGCTGAGTGAACCACAACTCGGGCCCGCTGGGGGACTGCTGGAGCTGCTCGTCAAAGAAAGGAAGGCGAGCAAGCCAAGTTCATCGCTGCAGACCCTGGCTGCACTGGAATCCATCTGGCTGAGTCAGGCGGAACAGCGTCAGCTGCTGCTAAACCACCTGGAGCGGTGCGGCTGGGTGATGAACCAGAGCAGCTGGCAGGAATCGCTCAAGCTATCCATTGAGCCGAGCCTGATCGAACGATGGCTCGGAGAAGACCGCCCTTACCGCCGGGCTCTTGAAGAAACCGGTGAGGCGAGTGACTCCGCACTGTCGGAGCTGCGTCGCGAACTTTTGAAGCAACGTGGCAAACATCTTCCTCAGAGTCTTCGTCACTGGCGAATCGAAGGTCGACTGGCTTAAGGGGCTTCCATCAAAAGAAGCCATAAAAAAAGCTCCGGCAATGCCGGAGCTGAAAAAGAAAGTCGATGAACCCGTGAGGGTTCCCAACAATCACCAGAGGCCGCGAACAGGAGCTGCAGAACGAACTGGCTCAGCGGGAAGGATCTGATTGGCCTGCACACAAGCGGGCAGGAACACATACCAAGACAGCAGGGATGTGGACTGAGGCTCATCAAGACCGTCCTTACAGACGTTCTGGGAACCGTCAGAGACACCGTTGTCGTTCAGACGGAAGTCAACGGGGAGCTGCCTCATGATGCCGGCTGAGGAGATTTCTCCATCGGCTGCATCAAGGATGATGGCGGAGCGAAGAGCGACCACGGCGGTCTTCTTCTTCTGCCAGTAGGGGAAGTAGCTGCGAGTCTGGTCGTCCAGGAACTTCACGCCATCGGCGGAATACAGGAAGCGAGAAACACCAACCAGATCTACGTCGTAGCTCTTGGTCATGCCCTCTTGAATTTCATCAGCAGTCCAACCGGAGTTGTTGATGCCTGCTTGAAGGGCACGGTCAGTGATTTCGCCATCGTTAAAGAACTTGGCGAAAGCTGAGGCTTTGGTGGTCCAGACAGCGCCACCTGACACCCAGCGCACGGGGCGCTTGGTGCCAGCTTCAGCGGCGACAGCCAGAGTGGAAATGGAAGCGGCGGCGAGAGCGCCGGCTGCAAAACGGGTGAACACGGACGGCGAGAAAAGACGTCTTTTTAATCCTATCCACAGGAAAAAGAGTTGCCAACAAAATCACCGCCTAAAAGCGCAAATGGGGACAAATTCGCCTCATAAGGATCACCCAAGCAAGACTCATGAATCTCAGTGGATGCATGGATCTCGTGATGAAGCATCGTTGTTGATTCGTTGATCGAGTGAGGTTGTTCCCTCAGGTCATTGATGTCACTTGACCTGATGATTATTCACGCTGTGCAGAGCAGACAGTCCTGCAGAAATGCCTGCTCTGCAACGACAACTCCAAGACGCCATTCCCCCTGAGACCTCAACTGGGCAACAACCTTGAGATCCAAACCGCGATGCAGGGCAGCACAAAGGCTGGAGCTCACCTCCCAAAATCCAAGATCCCGAGCAAGGGATCCTCTCTGCCACTTGATCGCAGCCTCCTTGACCAGCCACCGATCCAGAACCTGCTGTCGCAGCTGATCCCCCTCCAATCCCCCCAACTCACTCTGCTCAGACTCGGTGAAGAAACGGCGCATCAAGGCGGCCGCGGCATGGAGCTTTCGGTCAGCACGCTCCAGGTCAACCCCGATGGGCTGTTGCGACCAACCCAACAGACAAGCGTCAACACAGTGACTGAGGCTCACATAGCCCCAGTCGTCGGAGAGCCGAGGTGGAGCAGCCGGTGGAGCAGTCAGCGGCACCTGCATTGGGCTAGCACCATGCAGCGTGGCCAAACAACTGCGCATCCAGCTGCGTGAAGCCAGGAAGTGCTGGGCTCGAGACGCCGTCAATCCTGCAGCCCAAGCGCGCTCTTGATTGCTCACCACAAGTTCACCGGCAGCAGCATCAGGGCCGATCGGGTGCATCCACAACGCAGTTACGCTGCCGCCGACAGTCCGGCTACCCATGACTCTGCAGATCGGCGATCCCGCCCCTGACTTCACACTTCCAGATGAGAACGGCGAGCCCCTCACACTTTCATCTCTGAAAGGACAACGAGTGGTGATCTATTTCTATCCGAAGGATGCCACCCCAGGCTGCACCAAGGAAGCGTGCAACTTCCGCGACCGCTGGGGCGACCTCAAGGCCCATGGCATCAAGGTGTTGGGTATCAGCAAGGACAACGCCGCATCCCACACACGCTTCATCGCCAAGCAGGAACTTCCCTTCACCCTGCTCACCGACGAAGAACCATGTGCTGTGGCCAGCAGCTACGAGAGCTATGGCCTAAAGAAATTCATGGGCCGTGAGTTCATGGGAATGATGCGTCACACCTTCGTGGTGGATGCTGAGGGCAAACTTGAGCTGATCTATACAAAGGTCAAAGCGGCTTCAATGGCCGATCAAGTGCTCAGCGATCTGGGGCTGGGCTGACCAGCGTCACCAGCGACTGCATCACAAGATCAGGGGCATAGTTGAGCTCAAGCCCCTGCGTCTGCAATTCTCGGACCAGCAATGGAGCATCTCCGCCGCAGAGCCAAAGCGGAGAGGAATCGAGCTCTTGGGCTCGGAGAATTAGACCGACGAGACTTTCGATCACTCCCCGGCGCATCGCCTCGCACGAATCCCGAGGAAACGACACGTCATCGCAGGACTCCTGCCTCTGGTCGTCAGGATCTGTAAGCGCCTGAGTGCCTGCAGCCATGGCCTGCAACTGCAACCGCAATCCAGCGGCAAGCCAGCCGCCATTGAATTCGCCGCCTGCAGTCACCCGCGTCAAGCTGAGCACGGTGCCAGCATCAACAACTTTTACTGGGCCAACCCCTTTTGACTGGGTCCAGGCGCCCCATCCCGCAAGCGCCCTGTCGATGCCAAGCCATGGCGGTGCATTTCGAAGCGGAATCGCATCGAGACAGAGCCGAGTGTCAGGCCTAAGCAAGGGATGGACAGGTACAGGTCCCACTGCCGCCCACGAGCAAAGCGGGGAAAAGCCAGACAAAACCGACGGCTGCGGCTGGGAATGGCTGTAGCTCCAGGCACCGCTCCTGGATTGCACAGCCCAGTGCCAGCGACTATTACCGATCAGCAGACAGCGCTGCTCAGAGGGCATGGTCAGATGCCATCGCCCATCACTCCGGGCACGTGAATTCCGCACTCCTGACGCTGTCCGCCGAAGCGGGTGCCGCGGCCCTCAGACTCAAGGCCGTCGGGAGCACTGGAATGCCAGTCGCCAACAGTGGAGTACCCCTGATCGAAGAGCGGATGCTGAGGCAGATCATGCTCCTGCATGTAATAGAAGACATCCCGATTGGTCCAGCGCAACAAAGGGCGCAGAGACAGACGCTCACGAATCGGATCGAGCACGGTCATGGTCTTGCGCAGCTCTGTTTGGCCACGTCGCACGCCACTGGCCCAGCAGCTCACCTCGCGTCCACTAAGTGCTTCCTCCAGCGGCTCCACTTTGCGAAGACGCAGATACAAATCCAGATCCTGCTCTCGTCCGGTCTCCCAAAGCCTGCCGTGGACTGCTTCCATCCGGGCAGGAGACACCGAAGACTGCGCCACAACGAGCTGAGTGCCCAGTCGCTCACACAGAGTGCTGGCGTAGCGATAGGTCTCTGCAGGCAGATATCCCGTGTCCACCCAGATCACAGGCACGGTGTCTCCTCCAGAGAGGCGACTGAGCATATGCAGCAACACTGACGACTGGATACCAAAGCTGGTGGTCATCGCGAAGCCGGAACCGAATCGATTGAGAGCCCACTGCAAACGCTGCAGCGGCTCCAGCAGCTCCAGCTCTGCTCGCAGGGTCTCGAGGCCTGCGGCCGCAAGGCCCGAATCCACACCGCCAGCGGTGCTGATCATGTCTGTGGTGCCCTGGCTCATGCACTCCATCCTCCAATGCCGAGGTGACCACAGGTCTGCCTATGGTTTCAGTACGCACCAGAGAATGCCTTGACTCCCCCTGCCAGCGGGCAAGTTCAACCGATCGTGGTGATCGGTGGTGGATTCGCCGGATTGTCGACGGCGCTTGCCTTCAGTCGCCTGCATCCAAGACCAGCGATCGTGCTGATCGAACCTCGTGACCGCTTCGTCTTCGTTCCTCTGCTCTACGAATTACTGAGCGGAGAACTCAAGGGATGGGAAGTTGCACCCAACTACGCATCCTTGCTGCAGGGGCATGGGATCAGTCACCTGCAGGACCGTGCGAGCTCCATCGATCTCGATACCCGGTGTGTCACCACAACATCGGGCCGCGCCCTGCATTACAGCCAGCTTGTTTTGGCTACAGGTGCACAACCCGCGGACTTTGGGATTCCAGGAGTCCGCGACAATGCCCTCAATTTTCACACTCTGTCTGATCTGCAACCTCTGCAGGACCGACTGCAGGAGCTGCGTCGGCGCCCGTCAGGCAGTAGCTCCCTCGTGATTGCTGGTGCTGGTGCCACAGGAGTTGAACTGGCTTGCAAGGCCGTGGACCTGCTCAATGGAGCCGCCACGGTGCAACTCGTTGAACTCGGTGATCAGATCTTGCCTAGATCGAAAGCCTTTAACAGGGAGCAGGCCGAGAAAGCCCTGAAAAAACGTGGTGTCACCGTTCACCTCAACACCAAAGTGGACTCGGTGACAGCAACTTCCGTGATCCTGAGCGGAGCACAGGGCTCATCTCAACTAGACCATGACGGACTGATATGGACCGCAGGCAGCCGACCCACCATTCCGGAAATCTCTCCCAAGCAGGCGCTTCATCAAGGGCGACTGCCAGTCACTGAATCGCTCCGTCTGCAGGCCTACCCGGATGTTCTGGCACTCGGAGATATTGCTGTGAATCCCAATGCAGACCTGCTTTCCAGCTGGCCACATTCGGCTCAGACGGCCATTCAGCAAGGTCAGTTTGCAGCCAAAGCGCTCAAGGCAAAGCTTCAGAACAGTGAGACAAACGCCTTTGTGTTTAAGGATCTCGGCGAAATGCTCAGCCTTGGCGTTGGAGATGCCTCGATTACCGGATTAGGACTGACCCTCGCTGGCCCTCTGGCCTTCAAGCTACGCCGACTGACCTATCTGACCCGGTTGCCAGGGCTTTCGCTGGGGCTTCGCGCAGCCGGAGCCTGGCTGGTCAGTCCTTGAAACAAGCTCACCTGGCAGGACGAACCAGGGGGCTGCGTCCATCACAGCTCAAACAGCTGGATCGTCTCAGCCATCGTCGTCACCCTGATGATTCCGGCGCTGACGCCTTCACGCTGGAGCGGCTCGCAGAGCTGGCTGTAAAGCTTGAGGAAACGCTGCATCTGCTGATCGACGACCGTGGCGTTTGCCGCCTGCTTTGGGTTGGCCCACTTGGAGAATCCGATCGACTGGACCGACATCTTCAGGGCGGCTCCAGGCGTCGGTCCAGGCAATGGCGCCTGATCAGCACACTGCATGAGCGCCGTTCTCCGGAGCTGGTCCCTGATGGTCGCGATGCGGTGATCGCCCTAGACGTTCAGCCCGAGTCATGGCTGCGGTATCAGGCCGTGATCTCTCGTAGTGGGATCCGTTCCGGTGCCCTATGGGTTCCGGATCACAAAGCCGGTGGCGGCTGGAGTTGCGGCGAAACAGGCGATCTGACGATGCTCTGCCGCTGCGACACCCCTGTCGGGAATGCCGATCGGCGTGGCGAAACACTGCAGGGAACAGAAGAGCCCACTGCAACGGTGGAGCAGGTGCTGCTGCTCACTCTCACCGGCGCGGACCCAGCACGAAACGAGCGAGAACTGGCCGAACTGGAGGGGTTGACCCGTAGTGCTGGAGCAAAAACGGTTGCAGTCTGCCGCCAGCGTCAGGGACAGATCAACCCTCAGACCCTCTGGGGTACGGGCAAGCTGCAGGAGGCTGCCCTGGACATCCGCAAGCACGGCGCCACGCTTGTCATTACCGACAGAGAGCTCACTCCTGTTCAAGCCAGAAACATGGAGCAGCTTCTGGACAGTCCTGTGATGGATCGCAGCGAGCTGATCCTCGACATCTTTGCCCAGAGAGCCTCCAGTGCTGCAGGTCGCCTGCAAGTGGAACTGGCTCAGCTCCGCTACCGACTTCCAAGGCTTAAGGGACGCGGATTGAGCCTGTCTCGGCAAGGGGGGGGCATCGGCACCCGCGGGCCGGGAGAAACACAGCTCGAAAAAGACAGGCGTGCCATCAGCCGCCGCATCGAACATCTGGGTCGGGAATTGCGCCAGCTAGGGGCGCACCGAGCCAGGCTCAGAGAGGGACGCCAGGACCTACCTGGTGTGGCCCTGGTTGGGTACACAAATGCTGGCAAGTCGTCGCTGCTCAATGCGCTCTGTAATCGCGCTCCGGGAGGACCGGTCCAAGCCGAAAACATCCTGTTTGCAACCCTTGATCCCACAACACGTCGTCTCTGCTTGCCAAGGGCTGGAGCCGCACCGCGTGAACTGTTAATCACCGACACGGTGGGCTTCATTCGTGAACTACCGGCGCCCCTGATGCAAGCCTTCATGGCCACGTTGGAGGAAACACGCAATGCAGACCAGCTCCTGCTGGTGGTGGATCTCGGTGATCCCGACTGGCAGGGACAACTCAAAGCTGTTCACGCCATCCTCGATGGTCTTGGCTGTGAGCAGCCCAGACAGGTGCTGGCTAACCAGATCGACCGGTGTCATGCAGGAGCCCTGGAGCAGATCCGTGAACTGGAACCCGAAGCCCTCTACCTCTCCGCCACTCTGGGAACAGGCCTGAAGGGTCTGCGAACATGGCTTGAACAGACGTTCTGGGAGTCCACACCAGAAACAGTCAGCCCACCTGTCACGGAGCCAACAGGCGCACCCCCCAATGGTTGAGCTCAGTGCCGCTCTTCAGAACGGAGACGCTCTGATCACTCTGGCTGTGCTGCTAGTCGCGGTGGCCCTATTCATCAGCGGAGCAATGGCACCCGAACTGGTAGGGCTGCTCTGTGTGTCGCTGCTGATGATCGGTGGCGTGCTCACCCCTTTACAGGCACTGAGCGGCTTCGGCAGCCCAGCACTGATCACGCTGATGGGACTGTTCGCCGTTTCAGCAGCCCTGTTTCGCAGCGGCGCCCTTGATCGACTGAGAGAACTGATTGCATCCGAAAGCATCCGCACGCCCAGGCGCATGGTGGGCTTGCTGACCCTGGTGGTGGCGCCGATCTCTGGCGTGGTGCCCAACACCCCGATTGTGGCCAGCCTGCTTCCGGTGCTGGAGTCCTGGTGCCAGAAGCGAGGGATCGCGACATCCAGAGTGCTTCTACCTCTTTCATTCGCCACACTTCTGGGGGGCACCCTGACCCTGCTCGGCAGCTCAGTGAATCTGCTGGCAAGTGACATCAGCCAGCAACTGGGATACGGATCCCTCGATCTGTTCAGCTTCAGCGCCATCGGAGTGCCGGTTTGGCTTGCCGGAGCGAGCTACATGCTGCTTGCCCCTCGCACATTGCTGCCAGACAGAAGTGCCCCCGATGATCAGCTCAACACCAACTCGTCGCTCACTGGATACTTCACCGAAGTCACGATCCCAGGCTCGTCCTCCCTTGTCGGACAAACCCTGCGGCACAGCCGTCTGCAACGTCGCTTCGATGTGGACGTTCTGGAGCTGCAAAGAGGTAGCGAGCGAATTCTTCCACCCCTGGCCGACCGCTGCATCGAGGCCGAGGACCGCCTGCTGCTGAGAGTCACCCGCGAAGATCTGCTCCGACTGCAACAAGAGCACACGATTCAGCTGGCCACCTCCAGTCGTCCTTCCGCTGATCAACCCGCCGTGGTCAACACTGAACCGGCCTTGTCCAGCCAAGGTACAGACGGTCAGAAAACCGTTGAGGTGCTGCTACCTGCTGGGTCCACACTAGCCGGTGCAAGCCTGCGGGAGCTGCGCTTTCGACAACGCCACAACGCAACGGTACTGGCACTGCGCCGTGGTCAGCAAACGGTTCAAGAGCGACTTGGCCAGGCCGTTCTTCGTGAAGGTGATGTTCTGCTCTTGCAAGCTCCGCTGGATGCGATCCGAGGGCTTCAGGCGAGTAACGATCTGCTGGTGCTCGACCAGCTTGAAAACGATTTACCCACCATCCGCCGCAAACCTCAGGCCATCACCATCACGGCTCTGATGCTGCTGGTCCCCACAGTCACCGCCGTGCCTCTGGTGGCCGCCGTGCTACTGGCTGTTGTCCTGCTGGTGCTGATGGGATGCCTAAGAACAGGTGAGGTGCAGCGCTCGATCAGGCTGGACGTCATTCTTCTGCTCGGGTCCCTCTCCAGCTTCAGCGTGGCTCTGCAAACCAGTGGCCTGGCCAACGCAATGGCCTCCGACATGGAGAGACTGCTGCTGAACTGGCCGTCTTACTGGGCGTTACTGGTGATTTTTCTAGCCACCAACCTGATCACCAGTGTGATGAGCAATGCAGCCTCGGTGGCACTGCTGGTTCCCGTGGCAACTCAACTCGCCCCCTCTTTGAACCTTCCCCCCCAGGCTCTTTTGCTCACGGTTCTGTTCGGAGCCAGTCAGTCGTTCCTGACTCCAATGGGATACCAGACCAACCTGATGGTTTTCGGACCAGGGCGTTACCAGTTCTTCGATGTGGCTCGCTATGGGGCTGGTCTCACATTGCTGATGACCTTTCTGGTCCCAGGACTGATCCTCTCCCAGGCGGGAGGTCGCTGAGCGCATGGCACTGCCTCGAGCCATTCATCGCACTCAGGCGTGGTATCGGCGCCTCACGGTGCCCCAGTTCACGGTCGTGACGGGATTGCTGGTGATCACCATCGGGACACTGCTGCTGTCGAGCCCGCTCTGCTCCAGCACGAGTGTCGGACTCTGGGAAGCACTCTTCACAGCCACCTCCGCGGTCACCGTGACAGGCCTCACCGTGATTGATGTCGGCAAGGATCTAACCGTCGTCGGTCAGGCCGTTTTAGCGGTCATGATCCTGGTGGGAGGTCTAGGCCTGATGGCGATCACCACTTTTCTTCAGGGGTTCGTGGTGCGGGGAGCCTCCCTGCGACGTCGCTTGGATCGTGGCCAGACCCTCGATCAATTCGGAGTGGGTGGCGTCGGCGGCACATTCAGAAGCATTGCCCTCACTGCAGCGGTGCTGATCATGGTGGGCGCCGTCGTGCTCTACAGCTACGGATTTTCAGACCTTCCTGCGGGTGGAGAAAGGCTGTGGGCATCGGTGTTTCACAGCATCTCGGCCTACAACAACGCAGGTTTCGGCCTCTGGAACGACAGCCTCGAGAGCTACCGGACAAATCGGGTGGTGAATGCTGTGATCATGCTGCTGATCGTTCTAGGAGGCCTCGGCTGGCGTGTGACCAGCGATCTCTGGAGCAACCGACAACGACTTAAACGCCGCAATCTCAGTCTTCACACACGACTGGTTCTGAGAACGTCGATTCTGCTGATCCTGATCGGGACCTTCGGGCTGCTGCTGACTGAATCCCTTTCCAAAGGGCACATCCTCACCACGATGGGCTGGCCTGAGAGGCTGATGAGCGCCTTGTTCGAATCCGTGAGTGCTCGAACAGCGGGCTTCACCACTGTTCCGCTCTCAGAGCACAGTGTTTCTGACTCCGGACTGTTGCTGCTGATGGCATTGATGTTCATCGGAGCCAGCCCTGGAGGCACCGGTGGAGGCATCAAGACCACCACGGTGGCAGCACTGATGGCCGCCACCCGATCCACACTTCGCGGTCAAGATGATGTCGTTATCCGGCATCGTCAGATTCCCGACAAAGTGGTGCTGAGGGCAGTAAGCATCGTGATGGCGTCGCTGATGTTTGTGCTTGTGATGGCACTGCTTCTCGCCCTGACCACCAATCAGAACGGCGAGGAGCCACTCACCTTCCTGGAACTGCTGTTCACCTGCATCTCAGCGTTTGCCACCGTGGGGATGGATCTTGGAGTGACGGAACAGCTGGGGCGGTTTGGACAGCTAATCCTGGTTGTGGGAATGTTTGTGGGCCGACTTGGAATCCTGCTGCTGCTGAGTGCCATCTGGGAGAGCTTCGACCGAAACCAGCTGCAGCGCCAGAATCGGATCGGTTATCCCCGTGAGGATCTCTATGTCTGAACGCGACTCATTGGGGCTAATGCCATGAGGGATTGGTGGCACTGGTCGCCTGCTGAAGACAGCGACCCCCGCAGCTTCGGAATCGTGGGCGTCGGACGCTTCGGCAGTGCTGTTTGCCGCCAGTTGATGCAGAGCGGGGCAGACGTACTTGCAGTGGATCGTTCCTCGAAAGCGATCGAGGAACTCAGGCAACTTGAGCCGTCGATCGAAGCAAGGGTCTTGGACTGCACCGATGAGGAATCACTCAGGGAAGCGGGGATCCTCGACATGGACACTGTGGTTGTAGCGATCAGTGAACCGATCGAAGCCAGCATCACGGCCACCCTGATCGCCAAAGACAGCGAGGGCACTCGAGTTCGCCGGGTGATTGCACGGGCCACCAGCGATCTGCACGAAAAAATGCTGAAGCGCGTCGGTGCCGACCGCGTGGTGTTTCCCTCGCGGATGCAAGGAGAGCGTTTGGGTCTTGAGCTAGTGCGACCCAACCTGATGGAGAGGTTGGAGCTGGACGAGCTCAACTCGATCGAGGAGATCAAAGTGCCAGAGCGCTTTGTTGGACTGTCGCTGCGCGATCTCAACCTGCGTAAGAACTACCGAGTCAATGTGCTGGCCGCCGGTCCCGCTGCGGACTTGATGGTCAATCCACCCGCATCACACGTTCTGATGGAAGGCCACGTTCTGGTGGTGATGGGGTTGACGGATGACCTTCAAAACCTCCCCCGCACCTGACCGGAATCATGCGCGTTCTCGGGCTGATGAGCGGCACCAGCGCCGATGGAGTGGATGCCGTTCTTGCTGAGTTCAGTGGACCATCGAGCAGCCCAAGCTGGACCCTCATCCACAGTGCATCCTGCCCCTATCCCTCCAATCTGCGCGCGCGCATGCTGGCCATGGCCCAGGGGGAAGCCGCACCTGCAGCAGCCGTTCTGGAACTGGCTGAAGCGATCACTGAACAACAGGCAAACGCCGCTGAAGCCTGTGATCCTGATCGTTCAGCCAGCCTCGTTGGCTGCCATGGTCAAACAATCTGGCATCGCCCTCCTGACGACGACGCGAAAGGCAAGCGCCGACGTGGGAGCAGCTGGCAGATGCTTCAGGCCACTCTGCTCGCACAAATGCTGCAGCGACCAGTCATTCACGATTTCCGTGCCGCCGACCTCGCTCTGGGAGGTCAGGGTGCACCACTTGTACCCATGGCCGATGCGGCTCTGATGGGCAAGATCGAAGGCTGGAGAGCGCTGCTGAACCTCGGTGGCATCGCCAACATCACCCTGATTCCCCCGTTACGCGGCCCAGACCGGAAACGCCCAGTGCTCGGCTGGGACTGCGGTCCCGCCAACAGCCTGATCGACCTAGCGATGACAGCTTTCAGTGATGGGCAAGAGCGCTATGACCGGAATGGAGACATGGCTGCGCTGGGAGAGGTGATCGATGCACCGCTGACAAGCTGGCTCCGTGAGCCCTACTTTCTGAAGAAAGCACCAAAGTCAACCGGTCGGGAGCTGTTCGGCCGCGAGGATCTTGAACGGAGGCTCAGCGAGCTTCATCCGGCCGGCCCCGAGGACCAGATCGCCACTCTCACAGCCTTAACAGCTGCAGTGGTGGCTCAGGATCTGCAGCATCTGAGCGATCTAGACCTTCCCTTGCCGGTGGAAATGGTGGTAGCCGGGGGAGGCCGCCGCAACAGAACCCTGATGCGGGAATTGCAGTCGCGTTGCCATGGCCTCAGAGTGCGCCCCAGCGACGAGCTAGGTCTTCCATGCGAGACGCGTGAAGCGTTGGTGTTCGCACTACTGGCCTGGTGGCATCACCGCAATCATCCCGGAAATGCGCCCTCCATCACTGGGGCTGAGCGCAGCTGTGTTCTGGGGGTGCGCGCCGAACCGGTCTAAGCCCTTTCAGCCGGGTCGATGCAACCGCAAACGCCTGGGAGCACCCCGGAGTCGACGAGGTTGCTGGGCCTCTAAAGCGGAACGCAATCGCTCCGTCGGAGTAGGAGTTTGCACCCCGGAGGAACCAGCCTGCTCTAGTCGCTGAACCCCTTGCTGGATCAACACTTTGGCCATGTTGCTGACAGTTCGACACTCCTGCTCAGCCAGAGCTGTCAGCCGATAACAGAGCTCTTCGGGCAGAACCACCTGAATCCGAGGCGATTTCGGCTTCCCGCTAGATGAGTTTTGGCGGGTCGCCACGATCCGTGAGGCAGAGATACCTAAAAGTGTACTGAGATGCGCAAGGGTAGTATCCAGCACTATGCTGTGGTCATCGATTCCCTCCCTGAAACGCGGCTCATCAACTCAGGACTGCACATCAACGATTCCGCCAGGACCGCCATGCCACGTACAACCAGCCAGGCCCCCAGCACCCGCCAGGCAGCACCACGCAACCGCAGGGCTGCCGGGTCTCGCCGATCCCGCCGTGCCGCTGATCAAAGTGATGTACTGGTGTCTGCTGTGATCAGTTCCTATCTGCTAACCCACCTGCACCACGTGCTGCAGCGAGCTGAGTACGGAGCGGTCAAGGAAGGCAGGCTGTCCCAGGCGGCCAACTATGCCCAACTCCGCAAGGTTCTTTGTATGGATGCGCGCAGCATGGAAGATGCTTCCGCATCGGGCCTCAAAGAAGCCGACCTCGACCAAGCCGCATAAGGGAGAGCGGCCATGGGCATAGAGAGCGGCCATGGATAGGGTTCATCTCGGAAATGGTGGTGCGCCATGGGCAACGCAGCAGAGCTCTACGCAAAAATCGAACAGGACCGGGATCTGACACGCGCCCTGTTCAGACAGGCTCTTCAGAATCCTGACGGAGCCGTTCGGGCCATTTGTCAGGTCGGGGAACAGATGAACCTTCCGGTGACCCATGACGAGGTCAAGGCGTTCATCAACGGCCTGGATGACGAACTCAGCAAACAGTGGCTGGTCAAAGCGAGGGGCGGTCTTTAATCAATTGGCTGGTCTGGGGGGGCGAAGCCGGGACAGGCAGACGATCCCTGCTGCCACCTCCACCGGCCCAGCTGAAGAACAACCAGTAACTCACCAGAGCCAGCCCTGCGGCCACCACTAGGGCGGTGACCTGCTCCAGCATTCGCATCAACGCTGCATCGTTCTGACATCACAGTCTGACCACACCCGACACGAGATGATGGTGCTTCTCTGCGTCTTCGCCGGTGCTGCGACTCGAGCACGTCAGCAAGATCTATCCCACAGGGGAAGTGCTCCGGGACGTCACCTGGGAAATCAAAGCGGGCGACCGCATTGGCCTGGTGGGTGTTAACGGCGCAGGCAAATCAACTCAAATGCGATTGATCGCTGGCCATGAAGAGCCGACCAGCGGCTCGGTCGTTCGCCAGGGAGAACCACGCATCGCATTCCTGCAGCAGGAATTCGATGTGGACCCCTACCGCTCAGTTCGGCAGGAGCTCTTCCAGGCCTTTGGAGAAGCCGCCACCGTGCTGAACCGTCAGCGTGAAGTGGAAGACGCAATGGGCTCTGAGAAAGCAGCTGAAGATCCCGACCATCTCGATGAGCTCATCCACGAGCTGGGACAGCTGCAAAACCGATTCGAAGCCCTGCATGGCTACGAACTGGATGCTCGCATCGACAAGCTGCTGCCCACCATCGGCTTCACTCCAGAGAGTGCGGAATGCCTGGTCGGGGACTATTCAGGCGGATGGCAAATGCGGATCGCCCTCGGCAAGATTCTTCTTCAGGACCCGGATCTATTGCTGCTCGATGAACCGACCAACCACCTGGATGTGGAAACCATCCAGTGGCTCGAGGGCTATCTGCAGGAACAAACAGCAGCACTGGTGGTGATCAGTCACGATCGCACCTTTCTTGATCGCGTCTGCAACCAGATCGTGGCCACTGAAAGGGGAATCTCCAGAAATTATCTCGGCAATTACACCGCCCATCTGGAGCAAAAGCAGATGGAACAAGAGGCGACTCAAGCAGCCTTCAACCGTCAGCAGAAGGAGATCGCCACCCAGCAGGCCTACATCGATCGATTTAGGGCCAGTGCCACACGGAGCACCCAAGCCAAAAGC
Source organism: Synechococcus sp. BIOS-U3-1 (assembly GCF_014279975.1). NCBI lineage: Bacteria > Bacillati > Cyanobacteriota > Cyanophyceae > Synechococcales > Synechococcaceae > Synechococcus > Synechococcus sp. BIOS-U3-1. Next base: position 2,340,520 of record NZ_CP047936.1, read on the forward strand.
AGGGAAAAACAACTCGACAAGGTGGAGCTGGTTGACGCTCCTATCGAAAGCGTTGGCGGACCAAGTTTCCGCTTCCCGGATGCACCTCGCTCCGGCGCCCAAGTCGCGCTGATGGAAAACCTCACCCACAGCTATGGCGATCAAATCCTTTTTCTCGGAGCCGAACTGGAGGTGGAACGGGGAGATCGCATTGCCTTTGTCGGGCCGAATGGAGCCGGGAAGTCCACGCTTCTGCGACTAATCATGGGGATGGAGTCACCGGACGAGGGCTCAGCTCGCCTAGGTGAACACAACGTGATCGCGCGTTATTTCGAACAAAACCAGGCAGAAGCTCTTGACCTGGGCAAAACGGTGATCGACACCATGTTTGAAGCGGTACCCGACTGGACGCAGACCCAGGTGCGCTCGCTGCTAGGCAGCTTCTGCTTCAGCAACGACACCGTCTTCAAAGAGGTCGGGAAGCTCAGCGGTGGCGAGAAGGCACGACTTGCACTGGCCCTGATGCTGCTGACACCATGCAATCTCCTGGTGTTGGACGAGCCCACGAATCATCTCGACATCCCAGCCAAGCAGATGCTGGAAGACGCCCTCTGCGCCTATGAAGGAGCTGCACTACTCGTATCCCACGATCGGTATTTCATCTCGCGGGTCGCCAATCGCATCGTTGAGCTGAGGGATGGAGAGCTGGTGCTTTACCGAGGGAACTACTCCTATTACGTCGAAAAGAAAGCCGAGGAGAAAGCGGCCGCTGAAGCCGCCCTCCAACAGGCACAACAGGAAGCGAAGAAAAAAGCCAAACGAGAGAAGCAAAAAGAGCGGGACGCAAAACGCAAAAGCGCGGCTTGAGTCCAATACGACGGCCTACAAGACGAAACTTCACAAACTGTTAGGCAGGAAGACTTATTTCCCTTTACCCGTTCGGAACGTGTGCATAGGCTGACATCACCGATCCCGGCACTCGATGAGAAACGCTGAAACTCAGTCCGCCGGTATCCATGACGTCAATCTGAGCAGCCCCCATCCAGCAGGCGACCATGAGCAGACATGGGATGCAGTGGAGACCTATTTCGAGTGCATCACCACATGCTCCCTGGACGATGGTGAATGCATCACACGCTGCGTTGAGCAACTGAAGGATGCGGATGACGCCTGACCCAGATCAAGGCATCTTCAGAGCACGCATTTCAACGGGCCTCACCGTTACAGGCAGTTCCTTTCCTTGTCGTTGGATGTTGAGTACCAGTGGCTGACCAACACCGCTGCGATCAATGGCTGTCACCACTTCAGCCGGATTACGCACTGGCTTGCCTGCCACTGACACGATGACATCGTTGACCTGAAGGCCGGCCAGAGCTCCAGGACCACCGGGCATCACCGAACGCACAACAGCACCGGGGGGCACGGTCCCGCTGGGCATCGAGGCAGGAATCGTGGAGAGACCAATCCCCACCATGGGGTGGCTGGCTCGTCCCTCGTTCACCAGCTGCAAGGCGATCGTTCTTGCTCTGTTGATCGGGATGGCAAATCCAAGGCCGGCGCCGGGGCCTGAGCGCACCAACGTGTTGATTCCCACCACCTCACCGGCGGAATTGAGCAACGGGCCACCGGAGTTCCCGGGGTTGATCGCCGCATCGGTCTGAATCAGATCCAGACGTTTGCCCCGAATGCCGAGCTGGGACACGTTCCTGTTGAGGTTGCTCACGATTCCCAGGGTCACAGTGTTTTCAAGACCGAAAGGATTGCCGACAGCGATGGCCCAGTCACCAACGCGGAGTCGATCCGAATCGCCAAGAGGAGCGGTCGGCCAGAGACCTCCTCCATTGAGCTTCACAACCGCGAGATCGGTCACCGAGTCCTGACCCACCACCTGACCGGAGACTCTTCTGCCATCAGGCAATCCCACCATCACCCGATCCGTGTTCTCAACGACATGGGCATTGGTCAGCACCAGTCCCTGGCCATCGAAGATCACACCACTGCCCTGCCCACGTTCAACACGAGCCCTGGGAGCCGCTGAACCCTGTAAACCGAAAAATCGCTGAAAAAAGGGATCAATCAGCAGTCCGTCTGGCAACCCCGATCCACCTGCTGTTCGTACCGTTCGCTGCGTTTCCAGAGTGACCACCGCAGGACCGCTTTTCGCCACGGCCGCTGCCACGAAGGATTGAGCCGGCAGACCGGCTGAGGCTGAGAGCTGAGGTGCCGCGGTAGCACTCTTCTGCGGCAACACCAGACCTACTGGTGCCACGAACGACAGGCCCATCATCAGAGGCAGGACCCTGCGGCTGACACGCACAACCGGAGCAGGCTTCTTGACGGAACTAAGGGGTGCCACAGCCATGGAGAGGGCAACGACGAATTTCGAGAAACTGACCTTAATGAGGGCAAACCACCGCGGATAGGGGGGATCGCCATTGATTCCATGACCAGATGCAACCCAACAGTGCGCCATGAACGAGCACAACTGGGCCAGGAATGGCGATGATGGGGGCAAGAGAGGGTGTGTCCCAGCTCGACAACCGCCGTCATCCCATGATCAGCAGTCTTTTTCCCCTGATTTACGGACTGGTCTTCCTGGCCCTGCTTTGGCAAGCCTTCAGGGTGATGGGACGCGGGTTCAGCGCAGCAGTGCGCTCTCCAGGAGCGATGGCCCCACCAGCAGACCGAACCGGCAAGGTGACCATTCACCCGGAACTCCTCGATGGTGACGGCCGATTGACCGAGGAAGACCTGCTCACCGTTCGATTCAGTGGTGAGGACGAGACTGGGGAACCTGGCGTGCGCCCCAATGAATAGGTTAGGTAGGAAAGCTGCGTGGCAGCTTGACTCGGACTCATAGGGGGAACCTTCTGGTGGATCAAAGAACACGGATCGTTGCCGCGGTAATCAAATCCGTGAAACTTCCTCCCCGCTTTCGCTTGCGGCTGCTCAAGGAGGATCCAGTTCGTCTGGAACTCAGCCTCACTCCCGCCTATGGCAAGGATCCAATCCAAGTAGGGCTGGTGGAATCACTGGACCTAGTCGCCAGACGCGACCGAGAAGGGCGAATCCCCCGGGATCTTCAAGGCACCTGGGACTGGACGGTCAGGCATGGCCAGGTGAGCACTGGTGGCTGGAACCCCTACCTGAAAGAAGCCCTCCAGACGATGTTCGAGACCGGACTGCCTGCGATTGTCTATGAGGAACTCACTGGAGAGGATTACCATCCAGTTGACGGAGCCCGCCACGTCCGCTGACCCCCGCAGACTGCAGCCGCTGCCTGCTTCTGGCACCTTGCTGCGTGTAACGCAGTGCCAACAGATACAGCCAAGGCGGCCAACAACGGGCTAAACAACTCACGTCAGGCCCTTAAGCATTTCTTCATGGCCACGCTGAAACATCGCAACGCTCCGCTGATCCGACTGCTCACCGCCATGGGGGCACTGACCAGCATTTTGCTGCTGGGCGTTCTCAATTTCATCCACTGACGCCGATCGTCGCCCTTGGGTTCTTTTCCCATTGATGGTCTTCTGGCTGAGCTCTGCGCACGACTGCACAGCTCAGGAACGTTGATCCTTCAGGCACCACCGGGTGCAGGCAAGACCACTCGGGTTCCCCTGGCTCTGATCGGGGAACTGGTTCAAGCACCGCGAGCTGAGGGCCGCATCCTGCTCATTGAGCCACGACGACTGGCGGCCAAAGCAGCTGCAACGCGACTGGCTGAGTCCATCGGTGAACCCGTGGGTCAACGCGTGGGGTACTCCGTCCGCAACGAACAGAAACGCTCAGACGCCACGACCATCGAAGCCATCACCGACGGACTGTTCTTGCGGCGTCTTCAGTCACAGCCAGACCTGCCTGGGGTGGGCGTCGTGATCTTCGATGAATTCCACGAGCGCCGCCGCGACAGTGACGTCGCCTTGGCCCTGCTCCGAGAAGCAAGACGCGTACTGAGGCCTGATCTGAAGCTGTTACTGATGTCAGCAACTTTGCAACTCGAGGCGCTGAGTGCTCAGTTCGATTCTGCTGACACGCTCACCAGTCAGGGACAAGCCTTTCCGGTGAAGACGCGCCACTGCCCGCCTCGCAACAAAGAGCAGCTCGAAACGCACGTGCTGCGCGTACTCGAGGAGGAATTGATCGAGCTCGAGGATGGGCGCCACAAAGGTGAAATCCCTCCTGGGGTGCTCGTTTTCCTCCCCGGTTTGCGTGAAATTGATCGGTGCCGACAGAAGCTCATGGGAGTGCAACGTCTGCAGAACTGGCAAGTGCTGACGCTGCATGGCCAGCTCTCTCTCAAACTTCAGACCGAAACACTCAGATCCTGCGACCAGCGCTGGAGTGGACGCATCGTGCTATCGACGTCCATCGCGGAAAGCTCTCTCACTTTGGATGGCATCCGCCTCGTGGTGGATGCAGGACTGAATCGGCATACGCGATTTGATCCAGGCACCGGCATGGAAGGGTTAGTCACCGTGCCAGCAAGTATTGCCAGCGCGGATCAAAGACGGGGACGAGCCGGACGTCAGGGACCCGGACGCTGCATTCGCCTTTGGTCAGCGGCCGACGAGCAACGTCGACCAGCGCAAGACCCACCGGAACTGCAACGGGCCGATCCACAACCCACCGTGCTTGATCTGGCTCAATGGGGCGCTGGCCTGGGCGAAAACCTCGACTGGCTGGAACCTCCGCCCAAACCACTGCTCCAGGAAGGACAGCAACAGCTGAAGCAGCTGAAACTACTAACGGATCAGGGGCAGATCACAGCCCTTGGCCAACAAGTAGCAGCGTTCGGCATGCACCCAAGGCTGGGGCTGATGTTGATCGAGGCGAGGCGTTCGGGACTGGAGGCATTGGCCTGCGATCTGGCTGCATTACTGAGTGAACGGGATATCCCCGGGAGCCGCGATCTCGGGTGTGACATCAGCCACCGCCTTCAGCGCCTGAGAAACACAACGCGATCAGATCCTCACGACGGCCTTGGTCGCATGCGCCAGCAGAGCCGGCAATGGCAAAAACAGTTGCGGGCGCTCAAGCCAGCCGCTGCGCAGGTGCCGATGAATGCGCCGGAGGACCTCGCCATCGCGCGGCTGATCGCCACGGCATTCCCCGAGTGGATCGCCCTAGCCCGACCGGGACGAACAGGGGCATTTCTGCTGCGTCAGGGTCGCGGCGCTGTGCTGGCGACGGCAGACCCTTTAAGCAGCGCCGAGGCCCTTGTGATCGCTCGGCTTGACCTTAAGGAGCGTGATGCACGCATTCGCTTGGCAGTGCCCATTAGCCGGAACTTTCTCAACAACCTCGCCTCAGAACAGGGGGAATGGCGCGAAGACGTCTCCTGGAACGACAGACAGCAGGGAATCCGCGCTGAGCGCGTGCTGAGGCTTGGTGCGATCGAATTGCAGCGACAACAACTTCCCCGCCCCTCCGCCGATCTGGTAAGCCAGGCATTGCTACAGCGCCTTCGCGACCATGGACTCGAACTTCTCCCCTGGAACGAACGCTGCGAGCAGCTGCGTCGACGCCTTCAGATTGCCCATAGCCACTTGGGAGCCCCATGGCCCAATCGCACACTCCAGGAACTGCAGAACACTCCTGAGCTCTGGATCGGAGAGGTCAGTCTGAACTTCAGCAGCTGGCAGGACCTGGATAGCAATGGCCTGATCGAAGCGTTATGGAGCGATCTCACCTGGGCACAGCGAAGAGAACTAGACACGTTGCTCCCCGAGCGGCTGAGGATTCCGAGCGGCAGAGAAGCCAGAGTGACCTACGGAGAGGACGACGCTGTGCTTTCGGTGAAGCTGCAGGAGATGTTTGGCTGCGACCAAGCACCGATTCTTCTCAACGGGACACTGCCGGTGACCCTTGAACTGCTCTCGCCAGCTGGCCGCCCCTTGCAGCGCACCAAGGACCTCGAAGGCTTTTGGGCAGGCAGCTACAACGACGTCCGCCGTGAGATGCGCGGCCGCTACCCCAAACACGCGTGGCCAGAGTCACCGATGACAGCGGCTCCAACTAGCAAGTCGAAGAAGTGGTCGTAATGCTGCGTTCACGACAGGCAACAAAACTCCATTGTTTGTTACATTGGTGGAAGTCAAGGATTACGACCCATGTCTGACAACGCATCCCGCTTCGGCTTCGTCAACTTCGCTGAAACCTGGAACGGCCGCTTGGCCATGATGGGCTTCGTGATCGGTTTGGGTACTGAGCTGCTCACCGGTCAAGGCATCCTTGCCCAAATTGGTCTCGGCTGATCGCGGCATCACGTACTGAGAGCCATCGGCCCTCATCAACCCCATTGGCAAGCCGATGGGGTTTTTTAATGTCTGCCGTCACTGCGAGAGAGTGTGAACAGCCGTTCTCTGCCCTTGCCCCGTTTCTTCGTAGGCAACCGCCGCGATGGTGCCAGGTTGCTGAGCAGTGCACTGGTGTTCCTGTCGATCGGACTGACACAGCTGGACCATCAATGGGGGCGGATCCTCAGTGTCATTGCTGGCGCTGTCTGCATCTACTGGGGTCTCGCCTATCGCCGCCTTGATCGCTAACGCCATCCCCAGCTACTCCGTTAAGGAGCTCAACAGCGCGGTTGGCTCACTACTGGAACGCGGTTTCGCCCCCCGCTTTCTGGTTCAGGGCACTGCGTCACGTCCCCAGGTCAAGAAGGGACACCTCTGGATGAACCTCACCGATGGAGAGGCCACCATCACAGTGGTCTGCTGGGCTTCTCGGTTGAACCAGCTCGATTACGTCCCAGCGGATGGTGACGGAATCACAGTGGTGGGAAAACTGAATTTCTGGGCCGCCCGCGCCAGTCTGGCCGTACAGGCCATCGACATTCGCCCGAGTCTCTCCACTGTTGAACGACGCTTTGAAGCCGTCAAAGCGCTGCTGACATCAGAAGGGTTAATTGATCCAACAGCACGAAGACGCCTGCCATTAAGCCCCAAGCGAATTGCTCTATTAACGAGCGTTCCAAGTTCAGCCCTGGCGGACATGCTGAGGACTGCCCGAGAGCGCTGGCCTCTGGCAGAGCTGCTTGTCGTTCCAATCCCTGTTCAGGGCACCGTCTCTCCACAGATCTGCGCAGTCCTAGAGAAGATCAACCAAGCCCAACCCCAATTGAAGCTGGATGCTCTGGTCCTGGCCAGGGGAGGGGGCAGCCGAGAGGATCTGATGGTGTTTGACGATGAACAGGTCTGTCGCGCCATTGCTTCGTTCTGCTGTCCGGTCGTGACAGGTCTGGGGCATGAAGACGATCTCACCGTGGCCGACCTGGTGGCTGATCACCGTGCTGCCACCCCCACCGCAGCAATCGTCAGCCTTTTCCCGAATCGAGTGTCAGCCTTGCAGACCGTCCGGCAGCAACGTTTGCAGCTGGTGCAACAACAGCAATGGCGTCTCAATCGCGAGAGAGAACGGCTTCAGCAAAAGCATCAACTGCTTCGAAATGTTCATCCGCAAACTGTGTTGCAGCGCAGCCGTATGCAGTTGCGTCAACGACAGCAACTGCTCAAAGCCCTCTCACCGGATCGCTGGTTAAGCCGAGGTTTCGCCAAAGTGATTCAAAGGGACGGAACAGTGCTGGAGTCCGTCAGTCAAGCCAATCCCAACGACGATCTGATGATTCACGTCCGAGACGGGCAAATCAGTGTCACTGTCCAATCCATTCAGACCAACGATGGATCACTCCTAACTCCAGACGAAAACCACTAACAGACAACCCACATCTCCATTTCTCAATGCCAAAGAAATCCCAAACGGTCAAGAACGATCCACAGGCAACTTGGCGCAAGGATGCTGAGGGACTGAACTACGAGGAGGCGCTGCAGGCACTCGACCTGCTCTTGGCCAGGCTTCAGGACGAGTCTTTACCGCTGTCCGAACTGCAAAGCAGTCATCAGCGGGCAGAGATTTATCTGAGTCGATGTGAACAACTCCTCAGCGAAACAGAACAGAATGTTCTTCAACTTGATCCTCAGACATTGACCACCGAGACCTACGCGCCGCAGAACGATGCGTAACGTTCTGACCTGGAGCTATCTGTTTTTAGCGTTGCTGGGTGCAGTTCTGCCCTGGCAAGCCAATCTGGAATTCATGCAGGCGGGATCAGGAACAGGGTTCGACCTAAGTGGCTTCATCAGAGATGCCAATTTGACTGCAGCATCACGATCCCTCAGTCGGGATCTGATCATCGGCGCCACGGCGTTCACGATCTGGATTGCCGTCGAAGGTCGGCGTTTGCAGGTCAAAGGTTGGTGGATTTCCTTGGTGCTGTGCGTCACCGTGTCGTTTGCTTGCGGAGGACCATTTTTTCTGCATTTGCGTGAACGCCGACTTGTCGAGCTTGAGACAGACAACGCACCGATCAAAACAATTGAGTGACCAACTAAAGCAGTGAAGACTTAGCTTTCAACATCTTCAGCCGTGACATCAATCGTGACGGAACTGGCAGGTGTTGAATCAACTTCAACCTGGGGGCTGGCAGCCTGCGAGCTATCAGCATTTGAGAAAGCAGCCCCACAAACAGCACAAACTGGGGTTGCCTGCAGCGAGGCGGAACCGCAGTTGGGACAGACCTGCATTCGGCTTTGCAACACCTTCCATCCAATCCAGCCAAGACCTCCGAGGATCAAAGGAAGTGCAAGCAAAACCAGCGCAACTCCGCCAAGAACATCGATCAAAGCTCTACCAACAGGCGTTGGTAGCAAGAGCAATAGGGCCACGAGCCAGACCAGTGGGGGCAGACGACCCATATCAACCGGGACCCGTTGAATGAAAGATCTCCATGATTACTGATTCAAGTCAATCTTGGACGACACGCAAGAACGGATCACCGCTCTTCTTCATACGCATATTGGCCAACTCAACACTCCAACACTGTCCGAAATAAATCACAACGCCAACCATCCAGATCCAAAGAGTCAAGACAAGAACTCCACCGATGACTCCATAAGCTTGGAATCTTGATCCCAGTGAAAAAATACTTCGACTGACTGCAAGATTGAGGATTGTCAGCAGAAAACCAATCAACAAAGACCCAGGAATCAGCGGCAGAAAAGGAACTTTTCGACTCGGAAGCAAGAACTGCAACAGCAGAGCCATCCCCGAAAAACCCATAAAAGGAATCAACAGACGGCCGAACTGAATCACCGGCAAATCAGGGAAAATATCAGCCAACCATGGCAAGGATCGAGCCAGTTCATCAACAAAAGCCGCTGGAACCATTCGCAGATTGGCACTGATTTGATCTGCAACGATCAATAGACCTATCAGAATCACTACGAAAAAGGCTTCAATTCTCACCCGTACAAAGCGATAAGCCTGAGCCCCAAGCGGCAATGCATCAGGCAATGGCTGCAGTACATCGCGCCACAAACGGTCAGCTCCACGCTGCAAGGTCAAATAAACATTCCCAGCCGTTACCAACAAAACGGCTGCGCCGAGGAGACCAGCGCCAAACCCCTGAGAAACAAGCTGCATCAAAGTCTGGCGAATAATCTCAATCGCCGGTGGTGGCAGCACACCACTTGCATAGATCAGAATCTGTTCATCAAGGTTCTGCTGCCGCCCCAGAAGCCAGGACGTCAAAGACAATGAAATGAGCAGAATCGGAAAGATTGACTGAAGAGTGTAATAGGCAAAAGCAGCACTGAGATCAACACAATCAGTAGATGCCCAACGTAAATATGCCCTCCATAGAGAGCGGCAAATTTGACGAATCGACAGCATCTTCGCCATGAATTCTGTCAAAGTTATCGATCCAAACTAGCGCGTCAGGGCACAAAAAAAGCCATCCTCCAGGATGGCTTTCTTCGCATCACGTGCGTGATAGAAATGTTTTACCTGGCATCGAGCTATTTTCTCAGGGGGCTACCCCCCAAATATCGTCGCCGCTGCTGCGTTTCACAACCGAGTTCGAGATGGATCGGAGTGGTTCCACAGCGCTATGGACACCAGGATAGAAAACATTCCCAAGGTTGAACCCTGAGAACTGCATAGGACATCATCAACAACTTTCATCGTTAATGATGTGTCTGAATCGAATAAAACTTCGCCTCAGGCAAGAACCAAATCATGGTCAAGCCCTCGGTCTATTAGTACTCCTCCGCTGCATCCATTACTGGACTTCGACGTAGAGCCTATCAACGGGTGTTCTTCCCGTGACCTTACTGGGTTACCCCATGGGAATACTCATCTTGAGGTGGGCTTCCCACTTAGATGCTTTCAGCGGTTATCCACTCCGCACATGGCTACCCAGCGTTTACCGTTGGCACGATAACTGGTACACCAGAGGTGCGTTCCTCCCGGTCCTCTCGTACTAGGGAGAAATCCTCTCAATATTCCTACGCATACACCGGATATGGACCGAACTGTCTCACGACGTTCTGAACCCAGCTCGCGTACCGCTTTAATGGGCGAACAGCCCAACCCTTGGGACCGACTTCAGCCCCAGGTTGCGATGAGCCGACATCGAGGTGCCAAACCTCCCCGTCGATGTGAACTCTTGGGGGAGATCAGCCTGTTATCCCTAGAGTAACTTTTATCCGTTGAGCGACGGCCCTTCCACTCAGAACCGTCGGATCACTAAAGCCGACTTTCGTCCCTGTTCGACTTGTAGGTCTCACAGTCAAGCTTCCTTCTGCTTTTGCACTCATCGGCTGATTTCCAACCAGCCTGAGGAAACCTTTGCGCGCCTCCGTTACCTTTTAGGAGGCGACCGCCCCAGTCAAACTGCCCACCTGATACTGTCCGCTCCCCGGATAACGGGTGAACGTTAGAACCCTAGCTCTGAAAGAGTGGTATCTCACCATTGACTCCCTAGTACCCACGAGCACTAGATCAACGTCTCCCACCTATCCTGCGCATTCAGAGCCCGGGCACAATACCAAGCTACAGTAAAGCTTCATAGGGTCTTTCTGTCCGGGTGTATGTAGTCCGCATCTTCACAGACAATTCTATTTCGCCGAGCCTCTCTCCGAGACAGTGCCCTGATCGTTACGCCTTTCGTGCGGGTCGGAACTTACCCGACAAGGAATTTCGCTACCTTAGGACCGTTATAGTTACGGCCGCCGTTCACCGGGGCTTCAGTCGCCAGCTTCGCTTACGCTGACCGGCTTCCTTAACCTTCCGGCACTGGGCAGGCGTCAGCCCCCATACATCGTCTTGCGACTTAGCGGAGACCTGTGTTTTTGGTAAACAGTCGCCAGGGCCTTTTCACTGCGACCACCTTGCGGTGGCACCCCTTCTCCCGAAGTTACGGGGCTAATTTGCCGAGTTCCTTAGAGAGAGTTACCTCGCGCACCTCGGTATTCTCTACCACCCCACCTGTGTCGGTTTCGGGTACTGGCAGTTATGTCTTAACGGGTTTAGAGCTTTTCTTGGAAGCATGACGTCACCGACTTCGCTGCCGTAGCAGCTCGTACTCACGCCTCAGCTCGGAACGTTTTCGCCGCTCCTCATAGCCTCGAACGCTTGAACCAGTAACCAACGTCTGGCTCGGCTAGCCTTCTCCGTCCCTCTTCCCAAAACATAACCGGTACAGGAATGTTGACCTGTTATCCATCGACTACGCCTTTCGGCCTGACCTTAGGACCAGACTAACCCTCCGCGGACGAGCCTGCCGGAGGAACCCTTAGGGTTTCGGTGCATGGGATTCTCACCCATGTTTTCGCTACTCAAGCCGACATTCTCACTTCTATGCAGTCCACGCCCGCTCACGCTAACGCTTCGCCCCACATAGAACGCTCCCCTACCATAAATCCGCAGCTTCGGTACAACGCTTAGCCCCGTTCATTTTCGGCGCAGGATCGCTCGACCAGTGAGCTATTACGCACTCCTTTGAGGATGGCTGCTTCTAGGCAAACCTCCTGGTTGTCTGGGCAATCCCACCTCCTTTATCACTTAGCGTTGATTTGGGGACCTTAGCTGGCGGTCTGGGCTGTTTCCCTCTCGACCATGGAGCTTATCCCCCACAGTCTGACTGCCTCGCTACACACAGGGTATTCAGAGTTCATCTCGATTTGGTACCGCTCTCGCAGCCCGCACCGAAATGGTGGCTTTACCCCCCTGCTGGAGCACGAGACGCTACGCCTCAACGTATTTCGGGGAGAACCAGCTAGCTCCGGGTTCGATTGGCATTTCACCGCTAACCACAGCTCATCCAGTGACTTTTCAACGTCAGTTGGTTGGGACCTCCACTTGGTATCACCCAAGCTTCATCCTGGCCATGGTTAGATCACCCGGGTTCGGGTCTATAAACACTGACAAACGCCCTATTCAGACTCGCTTTCGCTATGGCTCCACCATTTCCGGTTTAACCCGCCAGTGCCTATAAGTCGCCGGCTCATTCTTCAACAGGCACACGGTCACCCTATGAGTAGGGCTCCCATTGCTTGTAAGCTCACGGTTTCATGTTCTATTTCACTCCCCTCCCGGGGTTCTTTTCACCTTTCCCTCGCGGTACTGTTTCGCTATCGGTCACACAGTAGTACTTAGCCTTACGAGGTGGTCCTCGCAGATTCACACGGAATTTCACGTGCTCCGTGCTACTCGGGATACAGCTAGGTCAGTTCAGTTTTCGTGTACGGGGCTTTCACCTTCTTTGGCGTGTCTTTCAAACACTTCCACTAACATCCCTTTTCCACATTGCTGTCCCACAACCCCGATGGTCGAAACCATCGGTTTAGGCTCTTCCCCGTTCGCTCGCCGCTACTCAGGGAGTCGTTTTTACTTTCCTTTCCTCCAGCTACTAAGATGTTTCAGTTCGCTGGGTTGGCTCGTGCCAGCCTATGGATTCAGCTGGCCGTTCTAAGGGTTGCCCCATTCGGAAATTCCCGGATCAAAGCGTGTTTCCAGCTCCCCGAGACTTATCGCAGGTAACCACGTCCTTCATCGCCTCTGTGTGCCAAGGTATCCGCCGTGAGCTCTTTGTAGCTTGACCATTAATCTCCAAAACGCTTGCTGTTGTTGAAACAGATTCTGAAAAATTCATTTCTGAATTCATCATCAAACTCCTATTTGCTCGACACAATTAGAAGAACGTTATGGAGTCTCGGCTCTTGCTCAAGAATTGACATCATCCTAAAAAGAATGATGCATCCATGAGAGATGCTTTATTCTTACAGACTTTTCCTATGCAGTTGTCAAGGTTCTGCTAAACATCAAACTGATAAATCAGTTCGAGCCCAGCATCTTATCAACTAAAAAATCGTGATGACTCACGCTCTTTCAGAATGACAGGAAGCTAGGTTCATGTCAGCGGACACATCTAAATCACAACACACTCGAATTTACCTTCCTTGTTCAGAAGATGGAGATTGAGTTCGATCAGTGGAGGTTAGGAGACTCGAACTCCTGACATCCTGCTTGCAAAGCAGGCGCTCTACCAACTGAGCTAAACCCCCAACACCGAATGGGCCATCCTGGACTTGAACCAGGGACCTCACCCTTATCAGGGGTGCGCTCTAACCACCTGAGCTAATGGCCCAGGAAGACTCAACCCTTGTGGGATGTGAACTAGACAAAGTTTAGGAACTGAAAATTTCCACCAAGCAATCCATATTTCTATGCATTCTTGACTTCAAAATTGAGGTACCGATCGACCTAAGGTGACAGGATTTCGGCCTAAGAATGAATTACTCAGACATCAAAATCATTGTTTGTCTCCCTGTTAGGAGGTGATCCAGCCGCACCTTCCGGTACGGCTACCTTGTTACGACTTCACCCCAGTCATCAGCCCCACCTTCGACGTCCTCCTCCACAAGGGTTGGAGTAACGGCTTCGGGCGTGGCCAACTTCCATGGTGTGACGGGCGGTGTGTACAAGGCCCGGGAACGTATTCACCGCAGTATGCTGACCTGCGATTACTAGCGATTCCTCCTTCACGTAGGCGAGTTGCAGCCTACGATCTGAACTGAGCCACGGTTTATGAGATTTGCTTGTCCTCGCGAACTTGCTGCTCTTTGTCCGTAGCATTGTAGTACGTGTGTAGCCCAGGATGTAAGGGGCATGATGACTTGACGTCATCCACACCTTCCTCCGGTTTATCACCGGCGGTCTCTCTAGAGTGCCCAACTAAATGCTGGCAACTAAAGACGTGGGTTGCGCTCGTTGCGGGACTTAACCCAACATCTCACGACACGAGCTGACGACAGCCATGCACCACCTGTCACTGCGTTCCCGAAGGCACTCTCTCGTTTCCAAGAGATTCGCAGGATGTCAAACCCTGGTAAGGTTCTTCGCGTTGCATCGAATTAAACCACATACTCCACCGCTTGTGCGGGCCCCCGTCAATTCCTTTGAGTTTCACACTTGCGTGCGTACTCCCCAGGCGGAACACTTAACGCGTTGGCTACGACACCGAGGGGGTCGATTCCCCCGACACCTAGTGTTCATCGTTTACGGCCAGGACTACAGGGGTATCTAATCCCTTTCGCTCCCCTGGCTTTCGTCCATGAGCGTCAGTTATGGCCCAGCAGAGCGCCTTCGCCACTGGTGTTCTTCCCGATATCTACGCATTTCACCGCTACACCGGGAATTCCCTCTGCCCCTACCACACTCAAGCCAATCAGTTTCCACTGCCATGATGGAGTTAAGCTCCACGTTTTAACAGCAGACTTGAAAGGCCGCCTGCGGACGCTTTACGCCCAATAATTCCGGATAACGCTTGCCACTCCCGTATTACCGCGGCTGCTGGCACGGAATTAGCCGTGGCTTATTCCTCAAGTACCGTCAGATCTTCTTCCTTGAGAAAAGAGGTTTACAGCCCAGAGGCCTTCATCCCTCACGCGGCGTTGCTCCGTCAGGCTTTCGCCCATTGCGGAAAATTCCCCACTGCTGCCTCCCGTAGGAGTCTGGGCCGTGTCTCAGTCCCAGTGTGGCTGATCATCCTCTCAGACCAGCTACTGATCGATGCCTTGGTGAGCTCTTACCTCACCAACTAGCTAATCAGACGCGGGCTCATCCTCAGGCGAAATTCGTTTCACCTCTCGGCATATGGGGTATTAGCGGCCGTTTCCAGCCGTTATCCCCCTCCTGAGGGCAGATTCCCACGCGTTACTCACCCGTCCGCCACTAACCCGAAGGTTCGTTCGACTTGCATGTGTTAAGCACGCCGCCAGCGTTCATCCTGAGCCAGGATCAAACTCTCCGTTGTAGATCAAGTCCTCTTAAAGGCTTTCACCTCTTCAACTTGATTTGCTTTACCCACTCATCAGCACTGGCGCACTGATTGCAGTTAAAACCACCTTCCTCTGACAGAAGGGTTCATAAGAGTGCACTTAGAATCTCTCCTTCGTGACTTTCCAGGATCTCAGATCCGGTCGTTGCTCCACAACATGCACACCGACAACATCGAAAGCTCGTGAAAACTTTCAATCTTGTAAGCACATTGCTTCTTTGCAACTAATAATTGTTGACGGGACCTCACACTTACATCGCTATTTCATCAAGCTCAACTCACTCAACTTCTCAGCTAAGCAATCGAAACTTGACACGATGAAAGCGTCAGTTCCTAAACTTTTCGATTGTCCAGGTTCTGCCGGCGCGTTCCCTCTCAGGAACGGTTGGCGGTGCGGTCTCGCGACCGCTTGTGAAACTTACAACACCGTGGGATCTCTCCCTCTAGGCCTTGTAAGCACCCCCAAACATTACAAGCTCGCGCTCTTCATGCTTAGAAGCTGCGCTCCAGGCTTCCGCCTGCCGCGCAGTCCAAAAACATAGCCCACTTACACCCCTCTTCGCAACTGATTAGCGAATCAAGGAAGCAGAAGTGACTCTCCCCATGGCCTTAGGCGCTCAAGTTCAGCCTGCGAACTCGCTGCAAGCACAGGAAAACTGACATCAGAAAGATCTTGTCCAGGCGTCAGGGCCGCGGGATCGTGATCAAGCCATTGCAGGGAACAGCCCAGTTCGCTCAGAACGAGCCAAGCTGCCGCTAAATCCCAAATCTTGGGTGTGGCCTCCAAGGCTGCCACTGTCTGCCCCATCGCCACGCTGACCAGATTCAGGCTGGCAACACCAAGCAAACGAATTTTTCCTGGGAAAGGATCCTGATGGCGGCGCTGCAGCACCCGAATTGCACGACTACAAAGCGACACACAAGCACTGCCAGCTTGCAGGCGGGTCTCAGGTGAGAGAGGTTTGCCATTGCGCCAGGCGCCTCGACCGCGGATCGCCACAATGCGCTGACGCAGAGAAGGAATCTCAAGAAAAGCCTCGGTAGGACGTCCGTCAACAAAACGAGCCACGGAGATCGCCCAATAAGGAATGCCAGCAGCGAAGTTGGTGGTGCCGTCAAGAGGATCCACCACCCAGAAGGCTGAAGAGGAGGGGCAGCTCTTGTCACCCTCCTCACTGAGGGTGAATTCCCCGGGAGCGAGCTCAGAAAGCCCTTCCACCAGGGCCTCATCGCTCCAGCGATCACAGGCAGTGATCAAGGAACCATCAGCCTTGATATCGGAAACAATATGCCCGAAATCTTGTCGTTGCCGATCGGCGACCCTGTCGAGCAGCTGATGAACTGCAAGTAACTGCTGAGGATTAAGGAGTCTTGAGGTCAACGTCGCATCATTGTTCAAGAACCCAATAGGGACGCTTGGCAGGCAGGAAGGTTGGGTGAGGGTTTGATCTGAACCTCTTCCGATTCAGGGCGTTGTGGCTTATTAGACGGCAAAACTTTAGGTGGGCAGGAAATGACCTGGTCGAGCCCGGTGTATCTCCTTAACTCAGCAATGGTGATGTTGTAGAGGGAAATAGCATCAACATACTGAAACTGTGCTCGAGTGAGGTCTCTTTGGGCATCAACCACTTCACGTTGTGACGTGACGCCTGCAGCAAAACGAAGTCTTGAGAGTCGCAATGATTCGCGTGCTGATAAAACCTCTCGAGTGCTCGTGAAGATGGTCTGCTGATTAGCACGCAAATCGTAGAAACTTTGTTCAACTTGAAGGCGAATGACACCACGTTGGTTCGCAAATTCGTAAGCGCTTGCCTCGGCAGCTTGCTTTTTGCGGCGATAGTCAGCGCGTGCCCTTCCCCCATCAAAAATATTCCAAGTTGCTGAAAGACCGACTGCATTGTTCATATTCCAACCGTAAAGATCCCTGTCAGTGGAGGGATCCTGATATACCTGAGTATCATTCCGTTGCGTATTAAAAGTGTTATAAAGAGATAGAACTGGTTGCACCGCAGCAAGAGCAGCATTAGCACTGCTATTATTGATTGAAATATCAAGAATGAACTGATCGAGCTCTTCGCGGAAGGCATAGGCAGCAACGATACTCTCCTGTAATGAGGGCTTCCAACTCCCCACAATCACCGAAGGCGAAGCTGCAGTCGGAGTAATATCTTGAGGCAGATTAATAATTTTGGCCAAGCTTCTACGAGCTTTAGATTGAGTACTCAGAGTTTCGATTAGTTGACTCTGATTTCTAGCAAGTTGCGTTTCAGCTTCAAAGACTGCCAATTTATTAGCAACGCCGGCCTGAAAACGTGCTCTTGCATAACGCAAACTCAACAATGAGGCAGCTACAGACTCCTTGCCAACATTGACCTGAGAGTCTGATCTTTGAAGATAGTAATAAGCCTTGGCGGCTTCTAAGCGCAGATTTCTTAATGCAATCAGGTAGGCGTCGCGAGATCTCTCAAAGCGGTCGCGGGCAGCTGAAATTTGAGGAACTCGGGCTGGATCAATCAATTTCCAATTCAGCTGTGCACGGAAGTTGGCCGTATCTTCCTCAGTAAATTGAACCTGACCTTGAGTCTGCTGCTTTTGATCGAACTGCTGGTCCTGTCTTGATAAATATTGGGGCAGGCCATTGGCCGTGAGATTGAGTGTTGGGTACCAGCTGGAAATTGCTGCTCTCAAGCTCGACTTGGCTTGCTGCACCTCGAGAGCCACAGCCTTGAGCTGTGGATTATTGACTTCAGCAAGTTGTTCAACTTCAGCGAGCGTGAGCGGCCTGAGCTCGCGAATACGCACCTGATCGGGCTGACTCGGCAGCACAAGACTCGGTGGTGAGCTCAACGAATCGAGCGTCTCAGGCAGTGTTGTCGCTGCCGGTGGAAGAACAGAGGGATCTGCCTGCGGCCGAGATCCTTTCTGTTCAATGGCCGTCGGCAATGTGCTCTGATCAATGAGGGCCGCGCCGTTGTCTGACGAAGAGTCAGAAAGCTCTTGAGCGGAGGCAACTCTAGAGATTTGGACGGGCACGATGCCTGCAATCAAAAGAAGGCTTGCAGCTGTCCGACGCACATCAAATCCTGATCTCGGTGGAGCTTAGGTGGTTTTCTCAGGATCTCCGAGCACCGCAGCCACGATGTCAGCTGCTCCATGCACGATCCGAATTGGAACAGGAAGTTGCTCCTGAACCTGATCCAGAGTCATGTCATCGAGGAAGACAGGCTGCCCCTGCCGCAACATCACTGAAGGGAGCAGCACCTGATCCCCTAGGTCCTGATCCTTGAGTCCGTCTAGCAGATCCTGACCAGTCAGCAGCCCGGTGACCACCTGGTCCTGTCCCCAGTATGGACTGGGAAGACCATGCATCCGAAGACTGACGCCATCAATCCTGTTAAGACGCTCGGTCACCGTCTCCAGAGCCCTATCCACGAGACGGCCCACCACCCAGCTGCTGCGCAGCGGCTCAGCGATACGCTCTGGCAGTGATGTCGTGGCCTCATCCAACGACTCGAGAAACGCCCGGATCGTTCCCACACCATTTTCTTGCTGAGGAAGATCCTCGTAGCTGAGGCGTGGGGGAAGTGGACGACCCGCAATCAAATACCACTCATCCGACAACCAAACAAAACGACTGCCGAAACGCCCTTGGAACTCAGTCTGGAGCGGTTCCACTGCATCGATGACCTGCCAGGCATCTTCAGGGGTGACAGCCCGCAGCCCATCACCAGGCGGGCGGAAACGAGTCAGACCCACCGGTACCACTGCTGCCGAAAGCACAGCAGGCCACTCAACACCTGCAAAACGGGCGAGATCACGCAAGGTGTTCAGGAGCGCGTCACCGTCATTGAGGCCCGGACACACCACCACCTGCGCGTGAATCTGCAAGTTGCGCTGCGCAAACCACTCCAGCTGCTTCAGCAGCTGGCCTGCTCGTGGATTCTCCAGAAGGGTGGATCGCAAATTGGGGTCTGTTGCATGCACTGAGACGAACAGCGGAGTCAGCCGTTGCTGCTCAATTCTCTCCCAGTCTGCGGCGTTCAAGTTGGTGAGCGTGAGATAGGAGCCGTAAAGGAAACTGAGTCGGTAATCGTCATCCTTGAGATAAAGACTGTCTCGATGGCCTGGCGGCTGCTGATCGATGAAGCAGAAAGGGCAACGGTTGGTGCATTGACGAAGGCCGTCAAAAAGGGCTTCGGTGAAAGCAAGCCCCAAGCCATCGTCAGCATCCTTCTCCAGCTCAACGCAATGCAGTGCACCGGCGCTGTCACGAACCTCGAGCGTCAGCTCCTCTTCAACAATGAGGTAGCGGTAATCAATCAGATCGCGGGGGCGCACACCATTAATGCTGAGCAGTTGATCCCCTGGCTCAAATCCCAGTTCCTCTCCGATTGAACCTGTCTCCACGGAGGCCACCACCGCAGGCTCAGGCTGTCGTGAGGGGCTTGCGGGGTTCAGAGCCGAAACAGCGACCCCTGCGGAAGGCTCATTCCACACAGCAAGGAGGCGACTGTGATCAGTTTGGAACGGCGGCGGACCACCACACCAGCAGCAACACTCCAAAGAGAAGCCGGTAGATCACGAAAATCCAGGTGCTGTGACGTTGCAGGTACTTCAACAACCAGTCGATGGCCAGCCAGGAGACCACTGCTGCAGAACCAATTCCGATCAGCAGAGGGAGTGCACCGCCAGCGCTGGGCTCACTAAATGCATCCTTGATTTGCACCAAACCCGCCAGGGTGATGGCTGGAATTCCCAACAAAAATGAAAACCGGGCCGCATCCGGGCGCTTCCAGCTGTCGAAAAGTGAAGCGGTGAGAGTGCTTCCCGATCGGGAGACCCCAGGGATTAACGCGAGCACCTGCGCGAGACCCACCACCAGGCCATCTCGTCCTTGCACCTGGTCGAGTCGCTTGAGGCGCGGGCCAAGCTTCTCTGCCAAAGCCAGCAACAACGCCATCACAATCGACACGACGGCGATCACCGGTTCGCTGCGCAACGGAGACGTTTCATAACCGGGCCAGAACAATTTGATGCCAAGGCCCACCACCAAGATCGGCACGGTGCCAATGGCCATCGCAATCCCCAAGCGGGCTTCCGGCTCGCGCCACTGCCCTCTGCGCAGGGCAGCGCATATTCCGTTCCACACCCCAACGAGGTCGTCGCGGAAGTAACCGATGACGGCAACGATGCTGCCCAGCTGAATCACAGCTGTGGCAGAGACACCGGGGTCCTGCCAACCGGCAAGAGCGGGCACCACCTTCAAATGGGCCGTGCTGCTAATCGGCAGAAACTCAGTCAGGCCCTGGACAACACCCAGAACAATATTTCTCCAGATGGCCTCGAGCAGTCCGGGTTCTGACACCTCTGAAGTCCTGAACACACGTTTAGGGACGCTATCGCCAGACCCAACGTCGAATGACATCAGACGCCTCACAAAAACGCTCAATGAGGCGCAAATCTTCTATGGTCACAGTCCTTTCTTCACATAAAGGCGGGAGCGGATCGTTGTTCAGTGGGCTGATACGCAACCAAGCCCTTGCTGAGCCGGTCCAGCCGATCGCTCTTGGGATGGCTGGGCTGCCCTTCTGGGCATCCACGCTGGTAGTGCTGCCTGTATTCGTGCAGGCGCCCTGGGTGCGCGAACAACCCTTCACCTCCTGTCTGTTCGGTCTTGTGCTCCTTTCAGTGGGCGTGATCACCAATTCGATTGCGCCCAAACAATGGAAAGATTTCGGAGCACTACTGGTTGGTTTTAGTGGCAGCTGGTTGGCTGGCAGCCTTTTCTGGGGGTGGCTTGCCATACATCCTTTGCTGCACCTGCCTGTTGAAGCTTTTGCTTTGCCTTTGGCGATCACCGGACTGGGAACTCGATGGCGCCTTGGATGCGCCTTTTATTTGGCTTCTCTACTGGGAACCGCGTTCACCGATTTGGCCATGGCCCTCACAGGCGTTATGGCCCTCTGGCCTGCGGTCATCGGAGCTTCTGCGTCAGACGCAACTGGTCTGCTTCAGGACGCTGCAGCCTACGTACTCAGACCAACTTCTCTGCTGACGGTCACCGCGACAGGAGTGATCATTGTGCAGTTCGTTCAGTACTGCAGATCTCGCAGCAGCCTGTCTGCAGCGAATGACAAAGCTTGGGCTGTGGCGGCGGCCGTACTGCTCACAACCCTTCTGATTGACGGATTGTTTCTGTTGCTGTCTCTGCTCGCACCTGAACTCAGCGGCCTGGTCTGAAACGAACTGCAAAAAACTGCGACCCCTTGCAACAAATCCCGGCAATGGCACTTGTAAGGTTTGCAAGCCGGCAATGCCGGTAATCATCCCGTTCCGATCTTCTAGACGGAGAGTTCCATGAAGCGTCTGCTGTCCTGGCTGACAGGCATTCTTGTGATGGCAGGCCTGCTGATGGGCCTGCTGCTACCCGCGAGCGTTCAGGCTGCTGACATCCGCAACGTGGCTGACGACAAGATCGCTGAGCGTGGCGAAAAGGTGGATCTGAACAATTCCTCCGTGCGTCGTTTCCAGCAGTTCCCTGGTATGTATCCCACCCTCGCCGGCAAGATCGTGCTGGGTGGCCCCTACGAGAGCGTTGATGACGTTCTTTCTCTTGATCTCACTGATCGCCAGAAAGAGCTTTTCGAGAAATACCGCGACAATTTCACCGTCACAGAACCATCGATTGCTCTCAACGAGGGATTCGATCGCATCAATGATGGCCAGTACCGCTGAGGCAGCTCACTGAAATCGCCGATCTCCACTGATTGGATTGCTTCGATTGCGGTAAAACCGCCGGACAACCCGGCGGTTTTTTGGTGCTGACATGAAACACTCCGGCCCTGGCAACGAACCCATCCCCTCAGGTCCCTGGGACGTCGTGGTAGTTGGCGCCGGGGCAGCAGGCCTGATGACCTGCCTTGAACTGCCGGACGGGCTGCGAGTGCTGCTGGTGAATCGCAACACCAGCCGGCGCTCATCGAGCCGTTGGGCTCAGGGCGGAATCGCGTCCGTCACGCGTCGGGATGACAACAGCGGCAGCCATGCAACAGACACGATCCAGGCGGGCGCTGGCCTTTGCGACGGTGATTCCGTCCGTTTTCTCGTTGAGAAGGCTCCGCAATGTGTCGACAGGCTGCTCCAGCTGGGGATGGATTTTGATCGAAACAGTGACGGGAGCCTGGCCACCACCCTCGAGGCTGCGCACAGTCATCACCGAGTGCTGCATGTACAGGACAGAACCGGCCATGCTCTTGTCGATGTGCTTCGACAGCATGCAGAGCAGAGGCCCGGACTGCTGCATCGGAGGGGTGTTCGCGTCAGCCAGCTCTGGGTGGAGAACGGGCGTTGCTGCGGCGTCCAGGTGCTGGATGGGTTCAGGCTGCAATGGATCCGATCCAGAGCAGTGGTTCTGGCCACTGGAGGCGGAGGTCACCTCTATACGAACACCACAAATCCAGCTCAAGCAGCAGGGGAGGGCATCGCCCTGGCCTGGGCGGCCGGGGCTGCGGTTGAAGATCTCGAGTTCGTTCAGTTTCATCCCACTGCTCTGAAGCTTCCTGGAGCTCCCTGCTTTCTGATCTCCGAGGCCGTACGTGGTGAAGGAGGACGACTCGTGGACGCTGCTGGGAACAGTCCGGTCTCCGACTTACCAGGGTCTGATCTCGCCCCCAGAGACCAGGTCAGCCGTGCTCTCTTGAAAAGCATGCGCCTGCAGGGCATCGACCACATCGGCCTTGATCTTTCAGGGATTCCCCGCCACCAGGCTGAGCGTCGCTTCCCAACAATTCTTGAGCGGTGCCGCAACCACAATCTCAATCCTCTTGAGCAACCAATCCCCGTGGCGCCCGCAGCCCATTACTGGATGGGAGGGGTGTCAACCGACCTTAATGCCGCCACATCACTGCCAGGGCTCTATGCAGTGGGGGAGGTGGCCTGCACCGGGCTGCACGGAGCCAATCGTCTGGCCAGCAACTCGCTCATGGAGTGCCTGGTCTTTGCTCGCCAACTGGGAGCGATCGACCTACCGGCTGTTTCAGAAGACGATCGCGAGCACTGGAGAAATCGAAGAGACACAGCCAGCACCAGTCAGATCCATGCCCGCAGCAACACCAGCATCGGCGTACTAACGCGCAGCATCAACCAGCTGAGTGAACAGTGCTGGGATGTGGCCGGAGTCAATCGCTCCGCAGCTGGGATGCAGACGCTGCTGCAGTGGACCAAGAGGTCCATGAGCCCCTTGGAGCAAGAAGAGCTGCTCTGCGTGGTCAACCGCCAATCCCATCAACAACTGCTGGAACTGGAGGAGCCCAGTCGCCAGGAACTGAACTTGCTACTGGACCTCATCCATCGGCAGCGCACTACTGCTCTGCTGCTGGAAGCCTGTCTGTTTAGAACCGAAAGCCGAGGAGGACATTTCCGCAGTGATGCCCCCTGCTCCCTCCCCCAATGGCGCCGGCACAGTCGGCAGCTGAGGGGACAAGGAATCAAAACTCGCGGTGTCACGGAATAACTAACGCACTGAGCAAACAGTTGGTTGAGCAAACAGTGAATCAGGCGCTCAGAAGTTGTTGTCTCCCTTGAAGCCGGACAAACCCGCCAGGGTTTTCAGATCTTTGACACCTGAATCAAGCTTGCCGTTGATCTCCCAGGTGGGGAAACCTTCGATCTTCTTGCTCTGGCAAAGCGCCCGTTGACTGTTCTGACCGTCCTCAGCGCATTCAACGACGGTGAGCTTTTTGGCAGCTTCCAAACCGAAGTCCTCCTTCTGCTCATGACAGTGAGGACACCAGTAGGCGCTGTACATGACAGCTCCAGTCGCGGTGAGATGTTCAGCCAGAGCCACCTTGGCGGGAGTGCTTGCGCTGGTGACAAGCGGAGGCGCACCAGGACCGGTCACGGCCGCCTCAGGACGGGCAGGATCCAGCACCGAGGCCCAGATCAGACTGCCCAGCAACACAGCCAAAGCCAGAAGAATTCCACGGAAGAACAGCTGCGAGGGGTCGTCCCATCCACCGCCAATCACGCAAAGGATCAGCAGCAGAACCGACAACGTCGCTGAGAGCACGCAGAAGAAACAGAAGGCCTGAATCTTGAAGACCATCAAGCCCAGCAGCACCATGCTGAAGACAGCCATCCCCAGCGAAACAGTGAACAGTCCCCACCAAGTGCGCCGGGACAGATCACTGCGGTTCTCCATCAACCCCGGTAGCAATGGCACTAGGGCCATCACCAGAACAGCGAGGTAAGCAAGCAGACCGGCAAAAGACAGCGGGATGCTGAAGGTCTCCGTCTGGGCAAGGGTTCCCCAGGGACTATTTAGGACCATGTCGCAACCATCACCGCCCATCGGGCAGGTGAGGTCACCGAGCATCCCCCAACGCTTCAGGGTGATCGAACCCGTATCGATCACTCCGACGGTTCCCAGCACCGCCATGCTGATGCGCGCCCATTTGAAGCCCTGGTCTTGGCGACGACGGCTGGTGAGTCGGGTGGTGCCCATGCGCACTGAACGGATTACTCAAATTTTGGCAGCAATCAGCACGAGATTTATGGTGAAAGTCGATGCGCAGTGCCCATGTCACCGGACCAACCTCCCGGACGCGACATGGTCAGCACACGGCCGACCGTGGCTTTCGCCCATCTGGGATGCGAAAAGAACCGGGTCGACACTGAACATATGCTCGGACTGCTGACGCAAGCGGGCTATGGCGTCAGCAGTGACGAAAGTGACGCCAACGTGGTGGTTGTGAACACCTGCAGCTTCATCCAGGAAGCCCGAGAAGAATCGGTCCGGACCCTGGTAGGACTCGCTGAGCAAGGCAAGGAACTGATCATCGCCGGCTGCCTGGCACAGCATTTTCAGGAGGAGCTGCTCGACTCCCTACCGGAAGCCAAAGCCATCGTCGGCACTGGCGATTACCAACACATCGTGGAGGTTCTGGAGCGGGTCGAGGCCGGGGAACGCGTTAATCGGGTCAGCAAGAACCCGACGTTCGTCGGCGATGAAACACTGCCTAGGTATCGCACCACTGGAGAAGCGGTTGCTTATCTGAAAGTGGCCGAAGGTTGCGATTATCGCTGCGCGTTTTGTATCATTCCGCATCTACGCGGCAATCAGCGTTCCAGAACGATCGAATCGATCGTGACAGAAGCCCATCAACTGGCTGAGCAGGGCGTTCAGGAACTGATTCTGATCAGCCAGATCACCACCAATTACGGGCTTGATATCTATGGACGACCTCGCCTTGCGGATCTTCTCAGGGCTCTCGGTGAGGTGGAGATTCCCTGGATCCGGGTTCATTACGCCTACCCCACAGGTCTGACCCCTGAAGTGATCTCGGCTTACAGAGAAGTCCCCAACGTTCTTCCCTATCTCGATCTGCCTCTTCAGCACAGCCACCCCAAGGTGTTGAGGGCCATGAACCGTCCCTGGCAGGCGGATGTCAACGAACGGTTGATGAGTCAGTTACGAGAGCAGCTACCGGATGCCGTGATGCGCACCACCCTGATCGTGGGCTTTCCCGGTGAAACGGAGGAGCAATTCGAGCACCTGGCTGGGTTCCTCGAGAGCCAGCGCTTCGACCATGTTGGAGTGTTCACCTACTCAGCAGAGGAAGGAACCGCCGCGGCCAAGCTCCCGAATCCGGTGCCAGCCGAGATTGCCACCGCCAGGAAAGATCGGCTGATGACCCTGCAACAACCAATCTCAGCCGAAGCCAACACTCGCTGGGTGGGACGCACCGTGGATGTGCTGATCGAACAGCACAACCCGAGCACAGGAGCCATGATTGGGCGTTGCGCTCGCTTCGCACCTGAAGTAGATGGCGAAGTGCAAGTCCAGCCACGCGCGGATGGCATGCAAGCAGGACCAGGGACCATGGTTCCAGTTCGAATCAATGGAGCCGACATCTACGACCTAAACGGCGAAATCGTGGGAGCAACCGAAATGGTGGCCTCAGCTCGCACCAGCCATTGAGCCACCCTTCATCACATGCACGCCAACGCATCATCTTCCTGATCGCATCTGGCTTGAGCACTGCCGGTTCCTTCGCAGGGCTCACCGCTAAGGGATGGATCCTGATGGATGAAACCAAGGCACCCATGGTGCTAGCCCTGCATTTCGCCGCTCTCTCCCTGCCCACCATGCTGGTGAGCGGTCCCGCCGGCGTGCTCACCGACCGGGTTGGCTGTGAGCGGGTGTTGATTCAGGCGCAGTGGGCACTGCTCGGAGCTGGCTTGCTGGG
The DNA here is from genome assembly GCF_014279975.1 of Synechococcus sp. BIOS-U3-1. Taxonomy (NCBI): domain Bacteria; kingdom Bacillati; phylum Cyanobacteriota; class Cyanophyceae; order Synechococcales; family Synechococcaceae; genus Synechococcus; species Synechococcus sp. BIOS-U3-1. The sequence continues at coordinate 2,366,923 of NZ_CP047936.1, forward strand.
AGCTCTTTCCATCCCAGTGTTCGATGGGCAAGCACAGATTTTGATGCTGCTAGCCAGCACCTTGCTAGTGGGCATTGCCGGTGCCTATGAACTCACAGCTCGCAATAAGTACTGCGCTCTGCTGGTAGACGAAAACTCCGAGCTGGCACCCTTCCTGACGAGCTTCTCGGTGGTCTTCAACGTCGGCAAGCTAGTGGGACCTCTTTTAGGGGGCTGGCTTATCACTCTGACGGGACCGGCCACAGCCCTCACCCTGGATGCAGGCACCTATCTGATACCGATCGCCAGTGTGATTTGGCTGCTGAATCCGAGAACAGAACTGGAGGAGCGCAGTGCTCCTGGAGAAAAGGCATCACTACGTGTGGCCTGGCGGGAATGCGGCAGCACCCTGAGGCATGTGTTGATGTTCACCGGCTTGATGTGCGTGGTGGGGTTTTTCCACCCTGGGCTTGGGCCCTTGATCGCCGCTCGCGAGCTGGGAAATACACCCATGGATCTTGCGATTTTCACCAGCGTTCTGGCCCTCGGGAGCATTGCTGGTGGACTACTGCTGCAACGCAACAGTCATCGCTTCTGCCGAAGACCCTCGCGAACTCTGGCCGGTTTTGCACTGATTACAGCCATAGCTCAGCTGGGCATGGCCTACGGCGGGGACGTGCCCTTCTTGCTTGCCATGACGCTGTTAATTGGAGCAGGTACTGCAGGACTGCTAAGCAGCAGCAATCTGATCACCCAAGTGGGTTCAACGCAGATCTTGCGCGGACGAATGGCCGGCCTTGGTCAGATTGCCTTTCTGGGAGGGGGTGGACTCAGTGGTCTGATCGCCGCGCAACTCACTGTGACGATCGGGCTTCAGGCAACCTTCGCCATCAGCGGGTCCGTCGGTGTTGTGCTTGCCCTGTTTGAAATCTGGCGGCGCGGTGGAACAGTGCTGAATGAGGTCAGATCAGTTTGATCCGGCGAAGCACGAAACTGAGTGCCACAGCGGTGGTGAGCCCAGCTCCGACCAGACCTACGTAGATGAGGACGCCCATGCCTGTCACAGATTGCAGCACCTATTAGATCAGAGATTAGGTCTGGAATCAGCCGATCCCCCTTAAGCTTCTGCACAACGAAATCAAATAAAAACGGAAGGTTCTGTCCGCAGGGTCGACCGCACGTCACAGACAGGCCCACCTTCCTCGCCACGGATCATGCGCACCTTATTTATTTATCCCCTCTTCCCGAAGACTTTCTGGAGTTACGAGAAGATCCTGGAGCTGGTGAATCGCAAGGTACTGCTCCCTCCCCTGGGACTGGTCACCGTGGCTGCACTGCTCCCCCAGGAATGGGACATGAAGCTCGTCGATCGCAACGTTCGGGAGATCAGTGAAGAGGAATGGAATTGGGCCGAGCTGGTGGTGATATCAGGAATGATCGTCCAAAAAGACGATATGCAGATTCAAATCGCTGAAGCCAAGCGCCGCGGGTTGCCAGTGGCCGTGGGAGGCCCCTACGCCAGTTCCACGCCGGATGCGCCGGAAATCGAACAGGCCGACTTCAAAGTTCTAGATGAAGGTGAAATCACCCTTCCGATGTTCATCGAGGCCATTCAAAAAGGTGATAGCGGCGGTCGATTCAGCTCAGAAGGAGAAAAACCTGATGTCACGGCAACTCCGATTCCCCGCTTCGACCTGCTGCAGCTCGATGCTTACGACTCGATGAGTGTGCAGTTCTCGAGGGGCTGTCCATTCAATTGCGAGTTCTGCGACATCATCGTTCTCTACGGACGCAAACCACGCACCAAGAATCCTGAGCAGCTCATCGCTGAGCTCCAGAGCTTGTACGACCTGGGCTGGAGACGATCCATCTTCCTTGTGGATGACAACTTCATCGGCAACAAGCGCAACGCCAAGCTGTTACTGCCTCAGATCAGAAGCTGGCAGGAAGAGCGGGGCTACCCCTTCAGCTTCGCGACTGAAGCGTCGGTCGATCTTGCCGATGACGAGGAGATGATGCGCATGATGCATGAAGCACGCTTTGAAAGTGTGTTCCTCGGCATCGAGACTCCGGATGAGGCGAGTCTTGCAACCTCTAGAAAACTTCAGAACACACGCAACCCATTAGATGCGGCCGTGGACCGAATCACGGCGAACGGTATCCGCGTGATGGCAGGTTTCATCATCGGTTTCGACGGTGAAAAAGACGGCGCAGGCCGTCGCATTGTGGACTTCGTGACCAGAACCGGAATTCCTGCAGCCATGATGGGAATGCTGCAGGCGCTTCCGAATACCGCGCTCTGGCATCGCCTCGAGAAAGAAGGGCGTCTGATTCAGGACAAGTCCGCCGCAAAGGGTGTGAATCAGACCAACCTGCTGAATTTCAAACCCACTCGCCCGATCCGGGACATCGCCAATGAATACGTCGATGCCTTTTGTGCGCTTTATGAACCCAATGCGTACATGGATCGCGTTTACTCCTACTACCTGAAAATGGGTGCTCCCCGCTGGAAAGGCACATCCAAGCTGCCAACCTGGACTGACATCAAGGCCCTGTCCATCGTGGTCTGGAGACAGGGGCTTAAGCGTGACACCCGAAGTCGCTTCTGGCGCTACATGCTCAGCATGGCTCGACGCAATCCAGCGATGCTCGAGCAATTCCTTGTAGTGCTTGCACACAACGAGCACTTCCTCGAATACCGCGCAATCGTGCAACGCGAAATCCGTGAACAATTGGAATCCTTGCCACCTGAGGAGCCCAGCACGTCGCGCGAACTGCTAACTGCCTGACCTGGTCAATCCTGACTGTATGGAAGCCCTGCTTTCAAGCAGGCTTCGGCTTTTTGCAGCTCCCTGCCTAGGTACAAGGCGTGATCAAGTCGGCTAACAGGAAGTGGTCCATCGGCTTCAGTCAAAGCAATCCCTAACTCCTTAGCGGTTCTGCCTCGGAAGCAAGTACTCGGCAACCGCGGGCCACCGCCACGGCAGGACAGAACTTCTCCGGTTTCCGGATCGATGGCACGGCCTCGTTCGTCCACATCATTGCTGTAGTGCTCTGCAATGAGCTCACCGGACTCGGCATCAAGCTTGATCAGGAAATACCCAGATGGATCAAGCTCGATGAACCGCTGCGAAAGCTGGTCGTCAAGTGAGGAAGTGCCTTCTGCCATCATCACACCTTACAAATGATCGCCTCAGACCATCAATTCAGGCGGCTTAGTGCGGAAGGGAAGCTCGGCGTTGATGGCCTCGATCTCCTCCTCCATCAGACCATTCGCCCTGGGCAGCCAGGAGCGGATCAGTCCATCCATCCGCGGTTCATACCAGCGATGAAGGCTGGTCCGAGCTTGCGCCACAAAACCTCGTCTGCGCTTATGACTGCCACCCGCCCCTGGATCAAAGCTGTGCAGGCCCTGACGCAGGGCCCACTCGATCGGCGCGTAGTAACAGACCTCAAAATGAAGACAATCGATGTCTTCCTCACTGCCCCAGTAGCGCCCCCAGAGATGGCAATCGTCCTGGACACACAAGGACATCGCCACAGGTGCAAAGGGATCTCCGCGATGGGCACTGAACAGCACCACATGCTGAGCCAGTGCAGGGTCAACCAGTCGCTTGAAAAATGAACCCTGAAGATATTTGCTTCCCCAAGGGCCCCAACGGGCGCAATGCTGCTCATAGAACGAATGCATGCGCACCAACAGCTCAGGCGTGAGTTCTGAGCCAGTCAGGGGCGTCACGACTAGCCCTGCCTGGCTCACCGCCTTGCGTTCGCGCTTAATATTGCGCCTCTGATTGGCATTGAAGCCAGCTAGATAGTCGGAGAAATCCTTTTGGTCTTCCGCAGACCAGAGGCTCTGGTGATTCACCCATCCCGCACAGCCCGCAGCCTCAGCCAAGGGCTGCCAGAGAGGATCTACGTAGAGAAAGTTACAGCTGAGAATGTTATTGCGAGCTGCGAACTCATCAATCAGCTGAAGCATCATGACTGTGATGTCCTGAGCATCTTCATCCGGATGGATGTGGAAGCGATAGCCCTCCACAGGGCTAACTGGACTCATCCCGATCAGCTTGGGGTAGTAGCGCAGCCCGAGATCACCTGCCAGGCGTGCGAACGACTGATCAAAGATGAATTCGCCGTAGCTGTGTCCTTTGAGATAGAGAGGAGCGACTGCAATCAGGTTGTCTTCACCCCTCCAAAGCGATAGGTGCAGTGGCTGCCAGCCCTGATCCGGCGCCACACTGCCTGAATTCTCAAGAGCCTCAAGCCAAGACCAGCGATAAAAGGGGTTCGCATGCTCTGCGAGCAACTCCTCCCATTGCAGCTGTGGGATCTCTTGGATGCTGCGATGCCAACGAGCCGTGAGCGATGCCATCCAGGGCCAAGTGAAACGACTCGGCAACGACACTAACCAGCGAAACCTCAAGAGGAGAAAATGAAGGCGCGTTTGGGCCGGGGTCATGCCCAGATGGTCTCAGCAGAACCTGAGATGGATCACAACGCTGTTGATCTCTCCCCTGCTTCTGGAGTTGAGCTCCGCTCATCAAACTGCCAAGGCGGGGCTGTTCCAGCCCTTGATTCAACTGTTGCAACCACAGATCGAACGCCAGCTTGTGAACGAATGCCGTCAGCTGGCTGAACAGGCTCTGGGTGGTGTTGCAGCCGAGATCGCTCCGACAGGCCGTTTGAGCAGTGCAGTCGAAGAGCCTTGCCGGAAATTAGCCCGCCCTGTCAGTGAGTGTCTGATCAGAGAAACAAGCCGAAGTGGCAGGGAGCTGGGAGTGCTAACGGAACTGCTAAGAGGCAGGGTTGGCGACGACGCGAGTGTGGTGATTCAACGTTGCCTGGCATCCCTGACTGGCCTTCCCCCATCCAGGCTGAATCAGATTCCCGTTCAGGAATTAATCGAGCGATTACGTCGGTAGTGCACTAGGAGTTCATTATCGCCAAGGGAACGAGCATCCACCAAGCTCCATGCCTGCGAAGACGCGAGCGACGCTGGTAATGGAGTCTCCGCCTGCAGCAGCCAATGGAAGGATCCGCCCAGGATCCTGGGACTCAGAGTCAGTTGCAACTCATCAACGGCATCCTGGGCCAGCAAAGAGTGAGTCAAGACAGCGCCACCCAGAAGGACCAACCGCGACCAGCCCTTGGTGGCCAGATCATTCAGCGTTTTGCTCCACCGGGACGACAATCGACAACAAGACTGGAAGCCAGGAACAGACCCGTCGCATGCAGACAGCAGATGGCGTTCGAAAGGTTGCTGGAAAAAAGGCCACTCCAAAGGAAATCCAGCCTCACGACTGACAACTAATGCTGCCGGTTGAGGCGAGCGTCCTTGGACATGACGTTGGTTCAACAGATCCCAATCACGGATCACACAACTGGAGTGATGGGCTCTGAGTGTGCCCGCTCCGATCAGAGCTGCATCACTCCAGGCAAGCGCCTCCTCTAGAACACGACGATCACCCGATCCACCTAGCTGAGCTGCCCCTCCAGTCGGCGGAGCAAGACGGCCATCGAGACTGACAGCGAGCACCAAGCGAACCTTGGGTTGCAGGAGCGATGAGGGGAATTCAGACAGGAACCGCCGCCTCAAGCGTCGAAGGAGTCATCTCCAGCTGGGGGACTTCGGCATAAACCTCAGCCGCATTGTTGGGGCTTTCCTGCAAGCGCACCTTGTGGAGACTGGCACCAATCGCCTTGATGGGAGACGACAGACGGTCTGCGATATGCAGCGCAATGTTCTCTGCTGTGGGAACACATTCAGCGAAAAAGGGCACATCCTTGTTCAGGAACGTGTGATCAAACGGCTCAACCACAAGGTCATCCACGAGGCGTTGCAGCGCGGAGAGATCGCAGACCATGCCGGAGCGCGGATCGATCGGGCCTCGCACCGTGACATCAACTAGATAGTTGTGGCCATGACCGTGGGGACGTGCGCACTTGCCATAAATGCGCTCGTTCTCTTCCTGGCTGAGTTCAGGTCTTGCCAAGCGATGGGCAGCAGCGAAATGGGTGCGGATCGTGAGAAAGGCGTCCATGGGATGTCCGAGATAGTCGGCCCAGAGGCCTGGTTGTTCGTAGAGGCGCAATGCCGTGATGGGCAGATGAGGGCTCAGACGAGCCCAAATCTGCCGGACGATGGCCTCAGTGGTGGGTAGACAACCCTCCGGCTTGGACACATCGAATTCGGGCCAGGCGTCGTTGAGAAAGCGAAAGTCGAGCTGGCCGGTGACCTCGCTGCGGATGGCGTGCTTCACCTCCGAGAGATTGAGCACCATGCCATGCGAATCAAGGCCACCGGCCATCGAAACAATCAGCTCATAGTTGTGACCATGGCCAGGAGCCAGTGCGCAGGGGCCGAAACGCGCGGCATTGTCATCAGCGGACAATTCAGGCAACCAATACCGGTGGCTCGCACTGAAACAAGCACGTCGGGTGATGACGCAACCACGTCCGCGGCCATGACGTGCAATTGACTTCATTTCAGTCATGTGACGGTCCGGCCAGAGGGCATCCTAATGAGCTAACGGCAATTCCGAGTCATGGCGGAGACCTCTCCAACCCTGCGGCAGCGTCTGGGAGGACGCAGTCTCTATCTGGTGGGCATGATGGGCAGCGGCAAAACCAGCACCGGCAGGCCCTTAGCGGAGAAGCTGGGGTATGGATTCGTCGACGCGGATGCGGTAATCGAGCAGGTGGCTGGCTGCACCATCTCCGAAATCTTTGAACGTGATGGTGAAGAGGAATTCCGCAGCCTCGAAACGCAGGTGATGAGGTCCATCAGCGAACGTCATTCACTCGTCGTGGCTACCGGTGGCGGGGTTGTCACCCGAATCGAAAACTGGGGAATGATGCAGCAGGGCATCGTGATCTGGCTCGACGTCGAACGCCGTCAGCTGCTGCAACGCCTGCAGAGCGACTCCACTCAACGGCCGCTATTGATGACAGAGGATCCTGCCGAAGCACTTGACGCGATTCTCAAGCAGCGACGGCCTCTGTACGACGAGGCCGATCTCACAGTGGTGATCGAGTCCGAATCAGCCGACGTCGTTGCAGACGGAATCATTCAGCTGCTGCCGGAATTGATCAAGGATCCACCCAAAGAACGACCGGAATGAGAATCAGGAGCCAGGTGGATCCAGACGCACCGCGTACCACTGCAGAGCGATGCCAGGCGAAATTTCCAGTTCACAGGCTGTATCCATCAGGCGAAGTGCCGCCTGTTCAGGGCTCTCACAACTGCTGAGATCCGAAGGCCAGGGATCCAGATCCTGCAGTCGGCCGGCAAGCCATGTCAGGGTGTCGTCCGCTGTCAGCAGCTGTTCAGGTTCGCCTGGCACCAACACCACGTAGTGATCGAGGGATCGAATCAGAGGGTCGGACATGGCAAAACCGTTGTTGACACTGCTGATCACCATGCTGCTGCAGATTGTGTCGGTTCAGTCCGCCGATGCGGCCAGTGATCGTGGAATCAGCTTCCTTGAGCAGCGATTCCAAAACTGGCCGCAATGGTCCTTGCCGGCACCTCTGCCTCGACCCCGCGCCAAACAAGACCTGATCTATCCCGACTGGTTTTTAGGGACATGGCAGGTGACCAGTGAGGCACTCGATGATTCAGGCCAACCCATTCCCAACGATCGCCCCCTTGTGCATGAGGTCCGTTTCCTGCGCAACCGTCGCAGCGAACTCATTGGTGACCGCCCCTTCAACGCTGCTGCGGTTGGGAAAGCACTGCTTGGCGATCAATTGCTGTCGGTCGAACAGGATCCCAACCAGGTGAACCGTCAACTGGCGAGGTTTCGAGACGATGTGTTGCTCGAAACCACCGTGATTGGCCGGCGAGAGACGAGCCCGCAAAAGGGCTCTGATTTCTTCAGTGATGAACTCGTCTTGCAGATCCTGCACGGACCGGGGGCGCCGCGGCTGAGCAGGATTGAAACCCTCACGCACTACATGCAGTGTGGAGAAGACATCTGCGCCGACCAGCGTCAGGTGAGCCATGCAGGGCCTGGCCTGGAAACCGACCAGACACTGGCGGGACGCAGCAGCCGTTTCAAGCTCAGGCTCAGACCACTGGAGCTGGATCAAGGTTGATCAGCCGACTCTCCAGTTGATCGCGCCAGCGAAACAGGTCCTGAAGACGGGGATGATCACTGATCCCTGGAACACCTCGACCGGCGAGTGATTCTCCCGAGGAAGCAGGAAAACGAAGCAGCGACAACTGAGCAGATACAGCAAGATCCGCAAGGCTGACGCCATCTCCAACCAGAAAGCCATTGAGATCCAGGCCCTCCGCGACGGCACACAGGCTGCTGAGCATTGACGCTCTCTGCTCCTGACCGAGCAATTCACCAAGACTGCTGAGCCAACCACCTGGCAGACCCGACATCACCTGACGCACCGGTGAGGGAACATCATCCGGGAGCAGCACGTCTCGCAGCTGAGCATCATCGGCAGCCGCCTGAACAAGCGCAGCCCTGACCGCAGCGGCAAGGGTGGTATCGGCCCAATCTTCAATCAGCTGCATCTGAGCGCGCTGGCGGGGATCAGAGGGAATCAACGCCGGCTCGGGCCGGAGTTCTTCCAGATAGCGGCAGATGGCACTGGAATCAGACACCACAACCTCCCCATCCACAAGAACGGGGACTTGCCGTTGGCCGGAAAGCCGGAAGAGTGAAATCTGACCAATGCCAGGGGTGACTTCAACCTCGCGATAACTGAGTCCCTTGGCTTGCAACGCCATCCGTACCTTGAGGCAGAAGGCCGAGTGACGAAACTGATGAAGCTCCAGCACGATCAAATTGACTCAAATTCCAATGTAGGCACCAACTGATTTTTTCGCCGAAGGTGTCTGTAGACAAAAGAAAAGAAAATCACAAATTACCTGACTCCAACGCCGGCAATTGCTAACAAAAAAGTAGCCTGAATTTTTCAATGACGGAAACAGTAAATCAATACAACTTGAACAAACATCTTCTCCTAGACTGGGACATACCCGATCCATCCGCAGACCTCATTCTTTGGCATGAGGGCTACAAGGCAGCAACTAATTCCACAAGCAAACTCTTTAACGATCAAGAGTGGGAAAAATACACGGATTCAATTATCAATTTCGCCAATCACAACGACTTCAAAGCGATTGGAATTTCCATCGTCTTCGCTGACGACAACTCAACACTTCCCGTCAACGGAGTGGACTGGATCAACAAATTCATCGCAAAAGCCGAACCAAACTTCAAAATTGGAATTGACATTGGCTACCAAAGCGGCAAAAAACCTATTAATGACACCAAAAAGTTTCAAGCAATGGCAGAAACTTTGTCTGAGATTAAATCCAAAGAACCTTTGATTATTGGCTTAGACGGAGAACAGAAGGTAGTTGCGGACAACGCCTTAGAGTTCACAAATAATTTTAAAACGGCTCTCACCGATGCAGGTGTCAAGATCGACGAATTTGTCATTCTCTCGCAGATGAAACCTAAAGCAAACTGGGAGGGCAACCTGCTTAATGGTTTTGAATTTTACTCTCAGAAGAAAAAAGGCACTCAGAAAAAGAGCTTGAATCATCTCTATAACCAGTACGCGAATAAGCCCATAAAAGCATTCCAAGAATTCAACGACCTTGTCGAGTCAGGCCAAACAATCGCCAAAGCCTCCGACCTTCCAGGCCCTGGCACAGCACCTGTGTTTGCAATCTCTCGGTCTGATGACAATTGCCTGGGCGGAAAGCTGGCATCTGAGTCGAAGTTAAACAAATGCGGCATTACTGATATTTTTGGCCAATGGAGATGGGATAAATTCGAAGATTTTCTTGGTCTTTACACTGCCCACTATCCAACTACGGACAAGATCTTCATTTTCCAGGGAGAACAATTACCCTGCGACTGGCTTACAGAGGCGCCCAAATGTGCCTGCTAAACAATTGCACGAGCCCACTCCGCGCAACTCAATTCTGAGCAAATTAAGCAAGGAAGCAATCAACCCATTGAATTACTTTAGCCTCTTGAATATCCCACAATCCAGAAACTCTAATACTCAAACTGCAACATGACCTAAAAACCAAGGCCGATGATTGATTTGCCTTACACCGGCACTTATTCAAAATCTATCGGAATTGTTCGACCACTTAAAAGCGAAACATTCCTTGGGGTGGATTGCGAGCTTCGAGGCGGTCCAGTTTCGATGCATTACTGAGCCGAGACATCAGCCAATTGAGCTAAAGAACCACCATCTGCACCTGATAGTGACCAGGCGCCCCATCACATGAGCGATCGAGCGGTCACAGGCCAGAAGACTATGGGTGGAACAGAGCTGCTGATCCGTGGGATGGTCCCCACTGAGCTCTTGTGACTGGCTGAGCTGAGCAGCTGATTGAACAGCGGCTCTGGCACGTGGCCTTAAAGATGGTTCTTGGTCAAAGAGCGATGATCACCCAGGTTCGAGCAATAACTGCAGTGGATCGTGCCAGCCACAACTTGGGCCAAGAAAGCCGTCAATCTGATGCTTTTGGCCTAGACAGCCTGGTTAGTCTCAATATCATTTTCGAAAGAGAACTTGCTGTTCGCCGTTGAGTGCGCTCTCTCCTGCAGCATGCTCAGCCATTACGGGGGCATCGGATTCCCCAAGACACCCTGCGATAACTGGCCATGAAAGAGTTTTTCATCAACGTGACGCGCTACCCGCGCTATTTAATCGCTTTCAGCCTGGGTGTGATCAATTCGGTTGCAGAGCCGCTCGCACGTCGTCGTAGCAACCCAGTGACCGCGGTCGCACTGATTGGGGCTCTGATCAGTGGCTTCCTCAGTCTGAGCTTTGTCCTGCGTGCCATGGTGTCCTCAGCACCGCAGAGCTGACATGGCCCCGGGACGTCGGGTTGAACGCGTTGCAGCCCTCATCAGGCGAGAGATCAGTGAACTGCTGATCAATGGGATTCGCGATGAACGCGTGCATCAGGGCATGGTGAGCATCACGCATGTGGAGGTCAGCGGCGACCTCCAGCACTGCAAGATTTTTGTCAGCGTCCTGGCGGACGACAAAGCTCGCACAGAAGTCATGGACGGTCTGCAAGCCGCCAGCGGCTACCTCAAGGGGGAACTGGGTCGTCGTCTGCAGATGAGACGATCCCCTGAAGTGATATTCCAGCTCGACCGCGGTCTCGAGAAGGGAACCACGGTGTTGCACCTTCTCGGAGAACTTGAGCGAGAGCGAGAGGTGAAGGGCAGCATCCCTCCTGGCAGCGACGACACTGAGTCTCCAGACTCCAATGACTGAAGCTGAACGTCGCCAGGCTGTTGCCAGGCTGCTCGTCATCCGTGCCAGCGGTCATGCCGAAGACCGGCAGCGTCAGTACCCCGTTTGGGAGCACTGCAATCGTGAGCTGCAGAGGCTGCTGAAGTCAGGAGTTGGCGGGGTGATTCTGCTGGGTGGCAGTGCCACGGAGCTGCAACAACGATGTCGAACGCTTCGAAGCTGGAGCAACAGCGAAGACCTACTGCTCTGCGCCGACGTGGAAGAAGGAATTGGCCAGAGATTCGCGGGAGCCACTTGGTTGGCTCCACCGATGGCACTGGGCAGGCTCCATCAAACCAACCCGGATCACGCCCTGGCGCTGGCCGAGCGTTACGGCCGCACAACCGGAGATCAAGCGCACCGATGCGGCCTCAACTGGGTTCTCGCTCCGGTCTGCGATGTGAATAGCAATCCTGAGAACCCGGTGATCAATGTGAGGGCGTGGGGCGATCAACCTGAATCCGTTGCGGATCTCGTGGCAGCGTTTCAACGTGGCCTGAATTCCGCTGGCGTTCTTGGCTGCGCCAAGCATTTCCCAGGTCACGGCGATACAGACCAGGATTCGCACTTAGAGCTTCCTCTGATTAACCACGAACGCAGCCGACTCGACCGGGTGGAACTGGTGCCATTCCGGCGATTGATCGACTCGAAAATCGCCAGTGTGATGACAGCACATCTGCTAATCCCGTCACTGGACGACTCGCAGCCGGCGACCTTGTCGCGAGCGGTGCTGACAGATCTGCTGCGAACAGAGCTTGGTTTCAGTGGCCTCGTCGTCACTGACGCACTGGTGATGGAGGCGATCTCCAGCAGGGCAGGTCCGGGAGAAGCCGCGGTTCAGGCCTTCGCTGCTGGAGCGGATCTGATCCTGATGCCCGCTGATGCCGATGCGGCGATCAATGCCATCTGCACAGCACTGGCAGACGGCAGGATCCCTGAATCCCGCCTTCACGAGTCACTAAAGCGACGCACAGAAGCCTTGCAGCGCTGCGACAAGCACTCCTTGAACGACACCGTGGTCGACCTCGAAACAGCAACGGATCGTGGACTGTGCATCGAGCTCATCGACAGCTCACTCGAGGTGCAGGGCCCCCTGCTTCCACAGCATCGTGAGCAACACGGTGTGACCTTGATCCGAGTGGATGGAGTACTCCCTTGCGCATTTCTGCACGCCAATACCGCAGCGATCACCACACCCGAACGCCATGGATACAAAGCTCTGATCTGCCACGACAGGGGGATTGAGCCCTGGAGCAACGAGCAATCCCCCGCCGGGCCACTTGATCTGGAGCGATTAGGGAAGGGGCCCGTTTTCCTGCAGTTGTTTCTGCGCGGCAATCCATTCCGTGCCGGCCAGCAGCGCAAAGAACCCTGGGCTGAAGCCATCCAACAATTGCTGGCAGTTAAGCGCCTATCGGGCATGGCGATCTACGGCTGTCCCTACCGATGGGACGCGCTGCGCAAGCTCATTCCTGACAACATTCCTGCGGGGTACAGCCCGGGACAGATGCCTGAAGCACAGCAGCAGCTGTTGGCACGAATGATGGGGGTCAGCAGCGAAGCGCACGAACGCCAAGACTTCACTGACTAAACAAACAAAGCTTGTCGAAAGCGCAGCCCTGGAACAGCCTTAGCCTCTGCGGCAGTGCTCATCACCAACACATGCTCAGCCTCTCGATGATCGTGCGCGATGAGGAAGCGCGGATCGAGGCCTGCCTCCGCTCTGTCAAGGGCTTCGCGGATGAGATGGTTCTTCTCGATACCGGCTCAGTGGACAACACCATCGCCGTGGCAGAGGCCTGTGGAGCGCGTGTTGAACGGATGGACTGGCCAGGAGACTTTGCGCCAGCACGCAATGCAGCCCTTGAAATCGTGCGGGGTGACTGGGTTCTGGTGCTCGATGCCGATGAAGAGCTCCGCTCAGAAGCAATCCCGCAGCTCAAAGCCTTGATGGCACAGCCGGATGTGCTGGTGATCAACTTGCTGCGACACGAACTAGGAGCAGCAATGGCTCCCTATTCCAATGTGAGCCGCTTGTTTCGCCGACATCCTCGAATCCGATGGAGCAAGCCTTACCACTCGATGATCGACGAGAGCGTAGATGCTCTGCTGAAGCAGGAGCCTGGCTGGCGCATTGCCAACTGCACTGAACCAGCACTGCTGCATGAGGGATACCGGCCGGATCTGCTGGCTGGATCCGACAAAGCGCAAAGGCTGCGGCAATCGATGGAGAGCTGGCTGAAAGACCAGCCCGATGATCCCTATGCCTGCGCCAAACTCGGTGCTCTGGAAGTCAGCGACGGCAACCGGGCCAGAGGGCTCAGTCTCCTTCGCCATGGCCTGGAGCAGTTGCCCGAAGGCGATGGGAGCAGCGCTGAGCGTTATGAATTGCTGCTCAATCTCGGAATCGCGCTAGCTAGCGACGACAGCGATGCAGCCGTGAAGTGCTATCGCGAGGCTCTGCAGCAACCACTGGAGACTCGCCTGAGCCTTGGCGCGCGTCTGAACCTGGCGGCCTTGCTGATGCAGCGCAATGAACTGGACGAAGCTATTCAGCTCACCACAACCGCCTGCCAACGAGCACCTGAGGTGGCACTCGCCTGGTACAACCTTGGACTAATGGAACGTCGTCGTGGCGACCTGCTAGCAGCGATCAAGGCTTACGAGCGATCCCTGAGCGTGAATCCCACCCACGCTGAAAGCCATCAGAACCTGGCCGTGGCCAGGCTGATGGGTGGGGACATCGATGGTGCGCGCGCAGGATTCCGCCAGGCCATCGCGCTGCTCCGCGAGCAGGAGCGTCAGGGAGAAGCCTCCGCCCTGCATGCCCAGGTGCATGGATTAGTGAAGCTGGACGATGAGGCCAGCGCATGAGCTCCGATCAGGCCCAGCCTTTGCAGGGATACACGGTGGTGATCACACGTGCCCGTGAACAGCAGAGCGAAGGTCGCAGGCTGCTGCAGTCTCTTGGTGCCAAGGTGCTCGATTTGCCTGCGCTGGAAATCGGACCCCCTGACAGCTGGGCTCCCCTCGACGATGCTCTTGGCGATCTGGAGAACTTTCACTGGTTGATCGTCTCCAGTGCCAATGGCGTGGAAGCCGTGGAGTCGCGGCTGCAGCTCAGGGGACAAGGACTGATGCAACGCCCCGAGAGCCTCAAAATTGCAGCCGTGGGGCGGAAGACCGCTCAACGACTGGAAGAACTGGGTGCACCTGCTGATTTCGTGCCCCCCACATTCGTGGCCGACAGCCTGATCGACCATTTCCCGACCTCTGGTTGGGGGTTGAGAATTCTGCTGCCGCGGGTGCAGAGCGGCGGACGCACACTGCTTGCAGAAGCTTTTGGAGAAGCGGGCTCACGGGTGGTGGAAGTAGCGGCTTACGAATCACGCTGCCCCACATCCATTCCCGCAGACACCCTTGAAGCGCTGGAGAAAGGGGAGGTCGATGTGATCAGTTTCAGCAGCGGTAAAACCGTGACCCACACCGTGCAGCTGCTCGAGAAAACGCTTGGAAACACATGCACTGACCAGCTATTCAATAAACCTGCTGTGGTTTCAATCGGTCCACAAACCAGTCAACGCTGCAGAGAATTGCTGGGGAGAGTGGACCAAGAAGCGGCTCCTCACGACCTTGAGGGACTGGTCCAAGCCTGCGTTCAGGCAATGCAGCGGGGGCGCTGAGACTCTCCGGAGATTGAAAAGCTCAGACACCCTCGGTCCAGATCAATACTTTGTATGGCCCAACCGATTGGCAGCAGAGTCGCTGCATCGCCAGAGCAGCGGCCACGCGGACCAATGCAGACGGTTCCAGACACTTCAGAAAGGCTGACGAGTGCCCGCAATTCAGCACCGACAGCCACCACACCCCGGACCTTGAAATCCGGTACAGAGGCTGCGTTCGGATCAATTTGAGAGGCTTCAACAGAAGAACTGATCACGGTTGGCGCGAAAGGGTCGGTTCGGCCTTCCGGCACGGATGACAAAACCTGCTCACGGGTGGGTAAGGGGGTTAGGCCGGTCGAGGGTGAAGCGGGACTTGGCAGAGACATCTCTGCGACAGGCTTCTCAGCCAACCTCTCATCCGCTGCTGCCTCGGTGTTGTTGTGCTGTTCACAACCGCTAAGGCATCCCATCGCAACAAGTAGAAGCAAAGCCAGACCAGAAGTTGCAGCTGGAATGGGAGAAGCGATCACCTCAGCTCTGCGTTGCGTATCCGCTTTCCACCAGATCTCGGAATCGGTCAATATTCGCTTGAAGTTCCTTGGTCACAATTCCACCGAGAATGCTGGGTTCCATCAAGGGGGCAAGAACACCTGGGAGTTCGTAGGTGACGCTGAGTTTTACCGCCGTGAGCTGAGGTTGTTCTGCGTAAAAGCGCACCCCTCCCTTGGTGGGCAAACCTCCCACCGACTCCCAGTGGAGTTGCTGGGCTTCAACTCTCTGAGTGATTCGAGCCTTCCAATGAAAACGGAAACCTTGAGCTGCAAGTGTCCAGTCGGTGAGATCGGGATCGTCGAGGGTCTTAACAGATTCGATCCAACGCATCCACTTGGGCATCGCCTCCAGATCGCTCCAGACATGCCAAACCCGCTCAACGGGAGCCTTGACCTCAGTGGTTACGGAATGTTCGAGCCAACGTCCCATCGGTCAGGCAACTGCGGAGTTCACGGAAAGTCGAGCCGGTTGCCCCAGGATGGCGGCAGCGGCCAGGTGTCCACTCATGGTGGCTCCTTCCATCGAGTCGATGT
The DNA here is from genome assembly GCF_014279975.1 of Synechococcus sp. BIOS-U3-1. NCBI lineage: Bacteria > Bacillati > Cyanobacteriota > Cyanophyceae > Synechococcales > Synechococcaceae > Synechococcus > Synechococcus sp. BIOS-U3-1. The sequence continues at coordinate 2,382,947 of NZ_CP047936.1, forward strand.
AATCCTGGCGGGTATAGCTCCCGGCTAGGAAAAAATTGCTGATTGGTGTGCTCTGGTCAGGTCGGTAAGGCTCCATACCCGGCGCTTCTCTGTAGAGGGACTGAGCCAGCTTCACAACATTGCTCCAGGTGAGTGTGAGATTTCCAGCGGATGGGAACAGCTCTCGAACCTGACGATCAGTGTGCTCAACGATCTCTTTGACAGATTTCCGCATCCAGGGATCTCCAGGAGTCAGCACACACTGGAGCAGCGACCCTTCACCGTCTTTGCGGTAATCCTCAGGGCTCGCTAAAGCAAGATCCGCAAAACAACTGAAGTCAGCATCAGCGGTGTAAAGCAGGTTATTCAGCCCGGCTGGCTGACTCAGATCGCGACGACTGACACCATTGCTTTCACCGAGTTCTGTGACCCAGCCGTCGTAACGCAACTGAACAGTGGCAACCGGAACCGCTTCGAGATTGTGAATGGCCTCAAATTGCGGGAAACGGCGCCATTCATCTGGAAGCAAACGCTGGATACCAGGCACATCACAAGCAGCCAAATAGGCATCGGCAACAACATGCTGCTCGCCATCAGGGGTGCCCAGCTTCAGACCCGTCACTTCGGGGTGACTCCCCTCACTGAACTCGACCTGCTTCACAGGGTGGCGGAGGTGCAGCTTGCCTCCTCGCTGCTGGATGTAATCAAGAATTGGACCGGTCAGCCAACGATGGGGTGATCCTTTGAGCAGATTGAGCTTGGAAGCCTCGGTTTTGGCCGCAAACATCATGAAGATGGTCAGCATGCAACGGGCCGAAATCGTCTTGCAATCAATGAAACCAAGCGCGTAAGCGACGGGGTTCCACATCCTGCGGATGCTCTCCGGGCTGCCACCATGGCCCACGAACCAGTCATAAAAACTGACTGAATCCAGCGCTCGGATGGTGCGCATCGCTCCTTCGTAATCGACCAGGCCCCTAACAATCGGGCTGGTGCCAAGGGCTAGAGCATTGCGCAGCTTGTCAATCCAACCCAGCTGGGGGGTGGTGAAAAAGGCTTTAAGACCATTGAAAGGAGCACCGATCGGAAATCGGAAATCCAGTTCCCTCAGGTCTCCACCCTGATTCACAAACAGATGGGTGTGGTCCTTGGGAAGCAGATTGTCGAAAGCGCCCACCTTGCGCATCAGCGCGAACAGGTTCGCGTAATTGAAAAAGAAGACATGCAACCCCATCTCAATGTGGTTGCCATCAGGGTCCACCCAACTGCCCACCTTTCCACCCATGAAGGGACGAGCCTCGTAGAGATTCACCTCATGGCCTGCATCTACCAGATCCACAGCAGCGGAGAGGCCAGCCAGCCCAGAACCCACAATCGCGACCCGCACCGTCATGAGCACAACTGCGAGGACTCTATGAATTGATCAGGCTGAACTGCTTTAGGCAGAACAACAGAAGGATCCATAAAGTAAGTACAGGATCCAGTGCCAGTGCCTCCGATGTCCAGCATCGAAACCACAGCGGAGACTGCGATAGCCAGTCAGTCTCATACCGCAAGAGACGGGAAAGGCATCCTGATTACGGGGCCTGCCATGCAGCAGCTGGCAAGACTGTGCAGCGATCAAGGAAGCCAACAGGTTCTGAGGGTGGGCGTGCGCTCGGGAGGCTGCAGCGGCATGAGTTACACGATGGATTTCGTGCCTGGTGCAGACATTCAGGACGATGATGAGAGATATCAATACGAAGCACCTGATGGCGCCTGCTTCGAAGTGATCTGTGATCCCAAAAGCTTGCTCTACATCTATGGAATGCAGCTGGACTTCAGCACTGCGCTGATCGGTGGCGGCTTCAATTTCACCAACCCCAACGCCACTCAGACCTGCGGCTGCGGAAGCTCCTTCGCCGTTTGATCCTTCAGGGAGCAACAAGCTGCTGTGGGAATCTGAAGACACTGCCCGACCGATCAGCACTCCATGGAGTCCAGCCAGGAAAGTCTCTTCCAGCAGGCGATGAACCGTTACCAGCAAGGAGCTCCCGTGCAGGAGTTACTCGCTGATTTTGAGACCATCACCGCAGCGGCACCTCGCCAGTCAGCAGGCTGGACATGCCTGGCATGGCTGCAGTTGCTAAGTGACCAGTCCGATGAAGCTCTGCGTTCTGCGCGGATGGCGGTCAAGCTGAACAACCAGGATCCTCAGGCCCGCATCAATTTGTGTTTAGCGATGCTGGAAACCAAAGCCAAAGGAGTCAGAGATCAGATTGAAGTGATTCAGCAGGTGCTGGCACTTGCACCTGAAGTGGCTGTTGAGTTGAAGGAATCGATTGAAGACGGTCTCAAACGCCGACCGGAATGGCCGGCACTACTCAAGGTGAAGGCCTGGCTGGAGCTCTGAAGTGAGCCGACTGCTGCTGCTCAGCAACGGCCATGGGGAGGATCTGTCCGGTGCGCTGCTTGGGCAGGCACTTCAGTGCGAAGGCCATGCGGTGGACGCCCTTCCCCTTGTGGGCAAGGGACAGCCTTATCGAGATGCAGGCATCGCACTGATCGGGGGTACCCAAGAATTCAGCACAGGAGGCCTTGGGTACACCAGCTTGCGAGGTCGGCTGACCGAGCTGTTGCAGGGACAAGTCGTCTATCTGCTACGCCGCTTGCTGAGGTTGCTGCGTATCGCTAGGCGTTACGACCAAGTGGTCGTCATTGGAGATGTGATTCCAGTGATGGCCGCTTGGCTCAGCAGACGACCTGTCGCGACCTATCTCGTGGCGTACTCAAGTCACTATGAGGGGAGGTTACGGCTGCCCTGGCCATGTGCTGAATGCTTGCGTAGCCCCCGTTTTCAGGCCGTATTCAGCCGCGACCAGCTCAGTGCGGACGATCTGAGCTCCCAACTGCGCAAGCCCGTCACGTTTCTGGGAAATCCGTTTATGGATCCGATCCTTAGGGACGACAGACGCTTGCCACAGGCACGCCGACGACTGGGACTACTGCCAGGGAGCCGCCGGCCTGAACTGGAGCAGAACCTGGTTCTTCTGCTGGGAGTGGTTGAACAACTGCCGGCTGCGTTGCTGAGCAGCGGTGAACTGCAACTTGATCTGGCACTGGTGTCCTCTCTTTCCGACGCTGCACTGTCAGAACTGGTTGTCCCGATCGGCTGGAGCCTCAAGAGAGCCGACCAGGGGCAAACAATCCTGCTGCGTCAAGACACGCACCGAGTGCAGATCCACCGTGGAGGCTTCGGAGCAGTGCTTCACAGTTCCGATCTGCTGCTCTGCATGGCAGGAACAGCAGCAGAACAGGCCGTGGGTCTGGCCCGACCGGTCCTGCAGTTGGTGGGTCGAGGTCCTCAGTTCACCGCCGGATTTGCGGAAGCTCAGCGCCGCTTACTGGGTCCAACCGTGTTTTGTGTGGATGGCGAGGCGGGTGCACCAGCAACCCTGGAAAGCACAGCTGGATTAGCCCTCGAGCTTCTGGAGCGCAGCCAGCGAGATCAGCAGCTGAAGCGTCGCTGCCAGGAGGAAGCCTTGAACCGCCTTGGCAAGGCCGGCGGTGGCAGCAGGATGGCGGCATCGATTTCACAGTTGTTGCCGTTGTCCGAATGAGTGAGCCGAGCTCCGAACCCGCCTGGAAACGCTGGCTGGATCGCATCCTTGTTCTGAATGTCTTCCTGGTCATCGCTGGGGCTGGTTGGTTCGCTGTTGCAGTCATTGGAAGCAGTCAGGGCCTTGAAGCACCCATGCGATTGTTCATGCGCCTTTGGGAACCCCTTTTCACCCCAGCCATTGGCCTGCTGATGGGCGCAGCCGTACTCAGCGGTTGCTGGAGCTGGTGGCAACGTCGAGTGCAACGGGCAAGGTCGGACAGAGAAAGTTGAAGCCAAGGGCATCGAGTCGACTCGAACTCACAAACTGCCCCTCAAGAACAACCTTGGAGCCATCACCCAGCAGCAGCTGCAGCATGGGACCGGGCACGGCCAGCAGACTTGGTCTGCCGAGACAACGGCCAAGACTTCCAGCAAAGACAGCCATGGTCACAGGGTCGGGGGCCACGGCGTTGATCACCCCAGACCAGGAGTCTGTTTCCAGGGAGCTCTGAATGATCCGGCATAAATCGCCACGTTCAATCCAGCTCATCCATTGCTGACCAGAACCGATCGGGCCACCGAAGCCTGCGCGGAACACGGGCAGCATTTTGGCGAGAGCCCCTCCTTCTGATGACAAGACAATGCCGATTCGCAGCACGACGAGCCGAGTAGCTGCAGGCTTTTCAGCGGCAGCCTGCTCCCACTTCTGACAAAGACATGCAAGAAAATCCTGACCTACAGGACTGCTCTCCTCAAAGCGACCATCAAGACTGGTCCCGAAATAGCCAACAGCCGAAGCATTCACCAACACGGATGGAGGCTTGGCAAGCGTGGCTAATGCGCTCACAAGGTGACGAGTTGTACCCAGACGACTGGATTCCAATGTTTCAAGGTGCTGAACGGTCCAGCGCTGTTCTGCGATCGGTTCACCGGCGAGATTCACTACGCCGTCACTGGCGGCTAGCGCATCGTGCAGAAGCGTGGAAGGAGCCCAATTAGACGATTCAGCTGGATCCAGCTGAATCCACTCAAGACGACTTGCAATGTCAGCGGAGAAAGCTGCCGGAGAGGCACTGCGACTGACGATGGTGAGTTGATGGCCCGCGGCCTGCAGAACGGGAATTAGACCTCGGCCAACCAAGCCCGTGCATCCGATCAGCAGAAGGCGCATGGCAATGGCAGCGTCAGGTTTTCAAGGTTAGGAAGCGATCGAGGGATCAGTGTCTTCAACTGGCAGGGTGAGATTCATCTTGCGAGCCAAGGGCACTAGGGCAAAGCCCTGGATGAAGAGGCCAAAAAGCACCACGGCCAGAGCAAGAGAAGGCATGGAAACACCCCAGCTCACACCTGGCGTGGACCAGGCCTTGATGGCCATTGCGATGGGCACCGCGCCACGCAAACCTGCCCAGCACACAAAGATTCTTTCGCTATGGCTGAAGGGGGTGCGCCACAGAAGGATCTGCACCATCAGCAAACGCACGAGCTGCATCACCAAAAACAGCACGAAAGCGAGACCGGCGGCATGCACCACATCCTGAGGATTCACCACCAGCCCCATGCAGAGAAACAGCAGGAGCTCCGCCATTTTTGCGTAGCTGGAATGGGCTTCCTCTAAGCCGTTTTGGTCAAGGTCGGCACTGTTTCCAAGGACCAGCCCGGCCACATAGGCCGCGAGCAGTGGACTGCCACCCAGCAATGAAGTGCCACCGCTCAGCACCATCAGTAAGGCGAGGCTAACCACAGGCAACATCGACGTCTGGTTCAGCCCCAGGCGTGTTCCCAGCAACTGCACCGTGAGACTGCCGCCGAGGAAACCGATCAGAATCCCGAGCAGGAACTGACGCGTCAGATCCGTGACCAACAAGCCAGCGCCGACCCCCTCGCCACCGGCCAGTGCCAGAGCCAGTCCGGCAAGAACGACGGCAATGGGATCGTTAAAGCCCGACTCGCACTCGATCAGATCCGTGAGCGGCTTCGGCAGACGGCCCTGAAGCGGACGCAACAGAGCCAGAACAGCCGAAGCATCGGTGCTCGCGACCATGGCCCCAACGAAAAGACTGCGAGGGAGAAGAACGGAGACCGAGTCTGTTCCTTGCGCCAGACCAAAGCCGCAGACCACCAGAGTGATCAGCGCTGCGGTCATCAAGACTCCGATGGTGGCCAAACGAGCCGCCGGGCGAATCACACCACGCACCTGCTGCCAGTTCGTCGTGAGACCTCCGAAAAACAGCACCAGCACGAGTGCTGCTTCGGTGATCTGCTTGGCCTGGTCAACACTCAGCAGTGTGATTGCACGGCTGGCGGAAACATCCACGTGATTTTCAATCAGCAGACCGAGCAGCAGCACCATGAGGATTCCAGGAATCCTGACCCTGGCCGCCAGGTCATCCAGCAGGACTGCAACCAGCAGCAACCCACCGAATGCAACCAGATAAAGCGAGAGACCGTTGTCCAAACCGACTGCAGAAGTGGTCATGAAGGGTTCTAGCCTGACCGGCGAATAACGACCCGTAATGGCAGAGACAGAGTCGAGCCCTGCACCAGCTGCCAAGCCCCCCGCGCCCCTGAAGAAGGGAGCGTTGGTGCGGGTCAACCGAAAGGCCTATGCCGGCAGCGTGGAAGCCGGAGCTAGCGATCCTTATCCACCGGCGTACATCTTTGATGGTCCGGGCGAACTGTTGGTGGTGAAGGGCGATTACGGACAGGTGCGTTGGCGGCGGCCGGTCCCAGATGTTTGGTTGCGCATCGATCAGCTGGAACCGTTCGCCTGAGGATTGAGCGACTTCTCAACACTGGTGACCGCATCGGGAACCGACTGAATAGCCTCAGGAAGTCTCCAAATGGCGCCACCAAGAACTGCTGAAAGCGATTCAAGGCTCACAAGAATGGGATGCTGCCCATGCCGGGCGACTGCAACGGAAGCCACAGAGGCAGCAGACCAAGGATTCCAGCCTGCAAGCAACACCACACTGCGATAAGCGCTGGGCCAGGGAGTTTCAGGATGGGAGTTCTCCAGGAGCTCAAAGTGGTGAGCGGCCTCCATAGGCCGATTGGTCAGGACAGCCAGCAGAGCCAGCGTCCAGCGAGCAGAGTCATCGGATGGATCCTGCTGAAGGCGTTCAAGAGCCGCGCGCCGCAGCGGTTCTCGATAGCTGAAATGGCCGTCAATCATGTGCTCGATCGCCACGCTGCTGAAGACAGGATCAAGACCTGCAGGCCCTTTCGCCAGTCCTGCCGCAAGCGGGGGAAACCGCTGTTCGAAACCAACGGGAGACTCTGCATCGATCCGTCGCGTCCAGAGGGAGTAACTGCCTCCCTCTGGACGAGGAAACACCTCCACCTCCTTAAAGACCCCGCTTTCACGCACGGCCTGATCGACGAAACTGGCAGATTTACGGACCGACCCCTGGTCACCTTCAGCAAGCAAGACCCAGTGGGCATGGTCCAAAACAGGCCGGATGTGATCAGTGCTGCCGCCGAGCTGGCGACCCACCAAGCGGCCCCCGTTACGGCGGCCGTAAAAACTCACATTATGCTGATTGAGATCCGGGGTGCTGGGAACAACGATCAACGTGGTTGGCTCAGCGACAGGATCAGCGCCACCTGCTCTCTCAACGATCGCTTGAAGCGGAAAACGATTGCGCGGTCTCAGACGTGCGGACTGGGCAGTCCAAGCCGGTGCAACCGCGACCAGTGCTCCCGCCGTGAGAGCCAATCCTGGCAGCCAGGCTGATCGGGCGGGCCAGCGTTGACGGATCCATAGCCCCCATTGCCACCAGCCTCGGCTGAGCAATAACAGCAACGGGGGTAACAAAGGGGCGATGTAACGAGAGTCCTTGTTTGGACTGAAATTTGTAAAAACCCAACCCAGCAAAAGGGTGCCTACCAACCAACGCCAAGCTGCCTTGCAATCGAGCGCATTGGAGTTCGCTTCGCTTTCAGCCCAGAAGCGCATCAAGAGCAACAACAGCCCGGCAATCCCAATGCAGAGCATGACTAGACCAATTTGCTCAGGTAAGTGACGCAAATACCACAACCAACCCTCCACGCTGAAAACGCCAGGATCTCCCTCGATCGCTGCGGACTCAATCACGGCCCGATTCGTGCCCCCAAGGGTCGTGATCCAGTTGTGCCGAAGCCAGGGGAACACTGAAACCAAAACCAAGATCAATCCCACCAGCGCCTGCAGTCGCCGGCCTCGCCCAATGCGCTGGGCTGCAATGAGCGACCAGCCCAGCGCAGGCAGCAACACCAGAAGAGCGCTCTGTTTCACAAGCAGTGACAACGCCACAGCGAAAGCTGCGAGCAGAGCCTGCCACCAGTGACCTCCACCGCGTGGACTCCACCAGGCTCCCAACCGCCAAAGCGCCAACGTGACTAAAGCGGTCAAGGGCAGTTCCAGTACGTAGTCAGTCCTGAGTTCCAACAACATCGGTGCCAGAGCAACCGCCGCAGTTGCCAGCAAGGCGAATCCCCTGGCTGACCCTCTCGAGCGCAGGAGCTGGAGTGCCCAACCGGCACTGGAGAACAGCAGTAGCGCATTCCAGAGGCTCAGCGTCCACGCGGCCTGAGAAGGAGCATCGCCAGCCACGGCCATCACCGTGCCGTTCACCAAGGACGCCAAAGGCGGGATCTTGGGCGAGAGGTCCAAAAGCGCATTCCACCCTTGCCAACCGCCTCCGGCCATGACTCCGAGAGCCCGACCATGGTCAAGCGCGCTGTTGAGGTAATCCGCCTGATCCCAAGACGGCAAGCCAGCGTGGTGGCCCCACCACAGACGATCAGCAACGGTGGACACCACCCAGATCAGGATCAGCCAAAGACGGAACGGCCCAGCACCCATCAACCAATCTCCAGCCTGCGCCGTTCCTGCTGAAGACGCTGGCGCCGTTGACGAGCCTCCCGCAGCATCTCCCGACCGTCATGGAGATAGCTGTCGACGTAACCCATCGTGTAACGCTCCAGCTCCGCCACGGCATCCTCCACCTGAGAGAGGCAGTGATAAAGGCTTAAGCCAAAGCCACGAGCTGATGGCGGAGTCGGCAACGATTGAAACAGGTTCTTGACCTTGTCCAAGCGGTTTCGACTCTGTTCCAGATAGGTGCAAAACGCGTCCATCAGATCATCGTCATAAGGATCAGCCGAAAGAGCTTTCAGTTCTGCAGAAAAAGGATTAATCACCTGACCGAGCAGACGGTCGATCGGGGCATAGACCTTCTGAAGCCAAGTGGCCAGTGCCTGGTCTTCGCTGGCTCCCTGGCCTGCTGCACGTCGTGCCGCCTGACTGGCTCGGGCGTTGCGGGCACCGCGGGCCCGAGCCTCATCACGGGCTGACTCTGAATATCCGAACTCGCGATCAAAGCTGCGCCTGGTCTCGGGATCCCCGATTTGCTCCCAGGCGGCGTTGAGCGCCAGGATTCGCTCGTCATCGCCTCCTGCATCGGGATGGTGCTGCTTCACCAGGCGGCGATAGGCAGCTTTGAGCTCAGCCTGGGTGGCGCTCGATGTCACCTCAAGAACTGCATAGGGATCCTGGTGGTGATCCGAACGATTGGAGAACGCAGAGCTCAAAGCTGACCATCCCGACGCGCCGGCAGAACGGCAGCAGCACTGAACATCGGCGTGGAGAGATATCGCTCACCGAAGCTGGCAAGAATCACCACGATTCGGCGACCGGCCATCGCTGGACGCTGTCCCAGCTTCAACGCTGCTGCAACGGCCGCTCCGCTGCTCACTCCGCAGAGCAATCCTTCTTCCCTCGCGAGACGCCGGCCCAATTCCATCGCCTCTTCATCGGTCACGGCGATGACCTCATCAATGAGTTCCTGCTCCAGCACCGGAGGAACAAAACCGGCACCGATGCCTTGAATACGGTGCGGACCCGCCTCTCCACCCGACAGCACCGGACTGGCAGCAGGCTCCACCGCAATCACTTGAAGATCCTTCTGCAGTCCTCGCAGCACGCGGGCACAACCAGTGATGGTTCCTCCCGTTCCCACCCCGGCCACCAGGGCATCCAGTCGTCCTTCGGTGTCCTGCCAGATTTCCTTTGCAGTAGACACTGCATGAACGGAGGGATTGGCAGGGTTATCGAACTGCTGCAGCAGATAGGCACCTGGAATCTCTTGCACCAGCTCCCTGGCGAGAGCGATCGCGCCTTGCATTCCTTCATTCCCTGGGGTGAGCTGCAATTCCGCGCCATAGGCACGCAGCATGGATCTGCGCTCCGTGCTCATCGTGTCGGGCATTGTGAGAATGAGCCGATAACCTCGCGCTGCAGCAACCATCGCCAGAGCGATGCCAGTGTTGCCGCTGGTGGGTTCCACCAAGACAGTGCTGCCAGCCACGATTGTGCCGTTCTGCTCTGCGGCTTCCACCATCGCCCCAGCGATGCGGTCTTTCACCGAGGCTGTGGGATTAAAACTCTCGAGCTTGGCAATGATCTCGGCCTGGCAACCGAAGGCCTGAGGAAGACGATTGAGCCGCACCAAAGGCGTACGACCCACCAACGCTGTGATGTCAGGAGCGATCGGCATGTGGGTCGGGTGACTGGTGCTGCGACAACAAATCCATCCAACCATCGGAGCAAACTTCACGGACCTGCATCACAGTCGGCGGCACCCCTCCAATGAAGGGATTGATGTGTGATGGGTCTCAAGGATGCAGCACATCTGACAAGCCAGGACTTAAAAAAAAGCCCCCTGATTCAGGGGGCTTTGCTGAAACTGGGAGCTGCTGAGCTCGGATCAGAAGCGGAAGGAGGTCTTCACCAGACCACCGAACTGATTGAAGCTCTCATTCTGGGTGGCTGAGCCCAGGGGGCGGCTCAGATAGAAGAGGGCTGGAGTCACAGAGATGTTGTCGGTGACCTGGAACTGATACCAGAATTCCCAGGCGTACTGACCATCGCGCGCCAGTTGTTCTTCAGCATCGGAAGAAGAGATTCCTAGAACGTTGTTGCCGGAGAGATCAATTCCGGTCACGAACGCCTGCTGACCAACAGCCATGCCGGCGTTGTTGCCTTTCAGGAAGACATCGCTCCACTGCAGACCCACATACCAGGACTGCGAGGTAGCGGAATCAAAGTCGTATCCGAATAGTCCGCTATCGGTAGAACCGGTCGTGGAGCTGAGGCCCCAGCCGGTGCTAATGGAGGGAATGAAGCCCGAATCTTCAGGCTGCCACCAGGCGCTCAGTCCGACATTGTTGCTGTTGCCAAGCAAGCCGACATAGGTCGCCAAAGGAGTCGCCGTTGACTCATAGACGGTTCCCCAGTTCTTGGAGCTGTAGGTGTATGCCGCGGCGATACCCCAGCTGGAATCGGCATACGCCAGTTGAACTGTGCCCGTTCCGGACGCACCGTCGGTGGCGATGCCTCCCTTTTTGGGATTGCCCTCAGAGCCGTTTGTGGACACGTAGTTGGCACTGATGCTGAAACCGTCGTTGCTCCACCAGACGCCAGCACCAGAACCGAGATTCAAGCTGTAGGCACCGGGAGCACCTGCATAGGTGAAGTAATCAAGGATGGTGTCTGAGGGGTACGCACTCGGCCAGACGGCGAGCATGTCGTCCTGACGAACCTTGCCGCCTGCTGTGACGGTGAAAGAGCTACCCAGAGGGAACTGGTAGAAGATGCGGTCGATGTTGAGGCCATCACCCTCCTCAAACGCCACTTCCAGGCCTGATGCCGTCGAGTAGGTCCCACCGAAAGGAGTTGGAATGCCTGTCGAAGCTCCGAATCCGAAGGCACTCGTGTCGAAGTTGCCTGCCCTCAGACGCGTGCGCAGCAGATCCTTGCCAGTGAAACTGGTATCAAAATCGATCTTGATGTCGTAGTTGAAGGTGACCGCACCGAGATTGGCGTTGGCCAGGTCCGCCATATTTCGGGGATTTAAACGCTCAACAACCTTGCCGTCGGCGTCTCTGACATCCAAATCGTCGTCACGTCCGAACTGACCGCGAACCTTGGCGTCACCGCCGTAGCTGTTGGCGCCGATCACGAAGGTGGTGTTCCCCTTCATCTTGGTGGTGGTGGAGAACTGGGTTGCTTCCAGTTCGCCAACGCGAGCTTCCAGACCGTCAACGCGGCCCTTCACGATCGCGAGTTCCTTTTCGAACTCTTTCATCAGACGCTTGAGCTCGTCGGTCACTTCAGTGACGCGGTCGAGACAGGCGTTCAACAGTGCAGCCGCTTCAAAGCGGGTCATCGCACGGTTGCCGCGGTAGGTGCCGTTGGGATAACCAGCAACACAGCCGTAGCGCTCGATCAGGTTGCTGAGTGCCTGATAAGCCCAGTCGGTCGGGTAGACGTCTGAGAATTGGGTGATGCTGGTGACCTGATCCACAGCAGCCGTGCCATGAGACACGGAGGCGTAGTCGGAAACACCGGCAACATTGACTTCAGTCGCGCCAGCAGCCATCGGAGCCAGTAGGCCCAGAGCAGCAGGAGCAACCAGCAGTTGCTTGAACAATTTCATGGGGATGGGTCCTCACACAGAACCGGCGCTTGTATAAAACGCCACATGTAACGTGGCTGATTCGGCAGGCCAACGAGCTACGCGCTGTGACAGCGAAGCGCCTGACGTGTATCGATCAACACTAAATTCAGCAATTTGTGTAAGAACGGCAACCAAACTTGTTGACCATGCGCCCATCCCGGCAATGGCGCAAACGATAAAACTGCTTCAAAACGATGCCCCCGACCGGAAACCGATCGGGGGCTCTCGCCGGGTCCGCTCTGGCGCGGAACCGATTGATCACTCAAAGGAAGAGGCCGTCAGCCGGCATTCTCCGCGATCAGCAGACCCTGAATTAAAGAACTGGAACTCATGGACACCTCCTCCTGAAGGATTGTGAACGCCGGCGACGCATTCGAAATCAAGCGTCGCTCCGAAAAGCGAAACCCAAGATCACGTCACTGCATCCTGTACTTCAGGACCATACTCAGATTTATCGGCCTTGTGGAGTAGCCGTGGGTCCCACCCCCATGCCATCCAAGCTTCCCTGGCGGATCCTGTTCGCTCTGTGGATTGGCGCAGCAGTTCTTTCCGTTATCGGCCTGGGCGATGTGCCCTTGAGGGACTTTGATGAAGCCACCGTGGCGAGAGTGGCGCTCGAACTTCACCAAGGGCAAGGGGAAGCTCCTCTTTTGCCAACTCTCTGGGGGGATCCCTATCTCAATAAAGCGCCAGGACTGCATCTGATTATCTCAACGATGATCGGCATCAACCCATCTTCAGGACTGCCTGATGAATGGACGATCCGAATAGCGCCAGCACTGCTGTCCACGCTCGTTATACCGCTGGGCGGACTACTGCAGTGGACGCTTCGACCTGGAGAGCGATCAAGCACCATTTGCACGAGCGCCATTTTGATGACGCTTCTGCCGGTCGCTCGCCATGGACGAATGGCCATGCTCGACGGCACTCAGCTCACCGTCATGGCGGTGCTTTGGCTGGGACTGATGCAACTGACCTCGACGCATCAACCGCGTCGAGCAGGCCTGCTGACTGGATTGGCCGCAAGCGGGATGCTGCTGCTGAAAGCCCCCTTACTGGTACCCGCCGCCGCCGCAGGAGCTGTGGCCATTGTCTGGGGGAAGGAATGGAGGACTTGGCAACTGCCACAAGCATGCTTTGGCATTGCAGTGGGGTTGCTACCAGGTCTTGCATGGCATGGATGGCATGCCCTGGTTCGCGGCCAGTCTGCACTGTGGCTCTGGGCGGGTGATGGCGCAGGACGCGTTCTTCTGGACGCCGGCGAGGGAAGTGACCTGGGTTGGCGAGTGCCGTTGATCGAAATGCTGGAAGGAGGCTGGCCATGGCTCGCTCTCTTTCCAATTGCGCTGCTCTGGGCCTGGCAGCTCAAAACCACGCGCTGGGGACGATGGTGCCTGAGCCTTCTGGTCGTTCTGAGTTCATCGATCCTGCCTCTACGCACTCAGCTGCCCTGGTACAGCCACCCTCTCTGGCTCCCGGTTGCCCTGCTCTGCGCTCCGCTGTTGGCCTGGATCGTGGACCGGAAGGCCTCTCCGGAAACGCCTCTACTGATGCGAGGTCTGCTGAGCCAGGTCCCACGGTTCTGGGCTCTGATCGGCCTCATTCTGCTAATCCTTCTTGGAGTCTCCATCACCCCGCTCGGATCAGCGTTCAGCGCCTATCAGGGGCCGGCCGCAGCTCTCGGATTGGGCTGGAGCGCCGGTGGGTGCTTCCTGATGACTAAAAGCATTGGGCAAAGACGACTGGGCGCCTTAAGCCTTGTGTGCGGAAACTTGGGGGCTCTTGCCCTGATCTTCAGCTCACCGATCTGGCACTGGGAACTCAATGAAACATGGCCCGTTCAACCGATTGCTGAGCTGACAAGACAGGGGCGTGGACAGCCGATCACGATCGTTGGGCACGACGAAAGACCCAGCCTGAATTGGTACGCGGAGCAGAGAATTCCCCGCAATGGTTCAAACAAGGGGCTGCGGCTGAGCGACAACCAGCAAGATCATTGTGAAGTCGTGGCCAGGCACCAAAAGTGGGCTTTGAGCGATTGCGATAACATGCTTTCAGAAGATTAAAGACGTGTCCTTCACAATTGATTCAGACAATAACGAGACTCAAGGCTTATCGATCATTCTGCCGACATTTAATGAGGCTGGGTCCATCGAGACAATGGTGTCCTCACTTCTCGAACTCACCAATCAATATCAAATTGAAATTTTAATTGTTGACGATGATTCCCAAGATGGAACGGCAGATCTTGTTCGAAAACTGGCGAGGCAGGATTCACGAATCAAGCTAATTCAACGCGTGGGGCGTTCTGGCCTGGCAAGCGCCATTAAGGAAGGGCTCATTGCTGCCATTTATCCGTTTGCCATTGCCATGGACAGTGACGGACAACATGAACCGTCCTCCGTCATGGCAGCCGTTCGACAGCTGCATGCAGGCGCTGAACTTGTGATTGGCAGCCGCTTTCTTGTTAACTCTGAAATCCGAGGCCTCAGCAACCGACGCACAAACGGTTCCACGGTGGCGAACCGGTTAGCACGGTGGAGCCTCCATCAAAACTACAACCAACTCACTGACTACATGAGTGGCTTTATGGCCTTGGAGCTCAACAGCTGCCTGCACCTCGTACGGAAGGTAGATGTGAACGGATTCAAATTTCTCTATGAGCTTTTAGCAATCAGCAAAGGAAAACTAAAAACCACCGAGATCCCACTTCGCTTTCAGCCGCGACTTCACGGTGATTCAAAATTGGACTATGCCATTCTCTGGGATTTCATAGTTTCCCTTCTCCACGCCGCCTCATTCCACATCCTCCCAAGAAGAGCAATCAGCTTTGGACTCGTAGGAACTTCTGGAGTTGCGGTGCAACTGATCATGACTTCTTTGCTCATGACCTTTGGGCTTAGCTTTCAGCAAGCAATACCTCTGGCGGTAGTCACTGCTGCTAGCTCTAACTATCTAGTCAACAACATTTTAACATTTAGGGACCGGCGCCAGCATGGACTAAAGCTTTTACAAGGTCTTCTGAAATTCTTACTCGTCGCATCTCTTCCTTCGCTGGCAAATATTGGCTTAGCAACGGGATTTTATACATTGATCCAAGCCAATGCTGTTTTTGCGCAGCTCGCAGGAATCATCGTTGTTTACATCTGGAACTACGCCGCATCATCTCGATTTGTATGGAATACCCCTTAAACCGAATCTTCCATGCCATCAAAAGCTCTTATTAGCCAAAAACAAACTTCACAGTCTGCAGGAATTTGGATTCCAGTTTTACTGGGCATCTTTCTTCGTTCCATTCAATTGTGGATGCCGATAGTTGGAATTCATAGCTGGCGGCAAGCAGACACAGCCGCGATGGCAAGAAACTTTTATTTATCAAATACTCCGATTTGGCTGCCACAGATTGACTGGGGAGGAGCATCAGCAGGTTTTGTTGAATCAGAATTCCCGCTGTTCCCATTCCTAACCAGCCAGCTTTATCTACTCTTCGGTCTTCACGAGTGGCTCGGGCGAAGTTTGTCCGTGATTTTCAGCGGGCTCACCATATGGCTTGTCATTCGCCTTGGCAGGCGTTGGTTCAATCCAATCGCTGGCTGGTGGGGAGGGATCGCAATGGCTGTCGCCCCACTCGGGGTGTACTACGGACGTAGCTTTCAAGCAGAGGCACTTCTTCTGTTCTGTGCCGCTGCTGCACTCGAAAGCCATAGCTTGTGGCGCAGTCAAAAATCAAAATGGGCGCTGATTTTAAGCTGGGTGTTTTTCACAACAGCTGCTTTGCTCAAAGTCATACCGTTGCTTTGGCTTGGGCTTCCATTGCTGCTGGTAGAGGTCACACAGTCACGACAAACCCAGTCTGAATCGCGACGAAAACTGGCTCAAAGGTGTCTGGACCTACTGCGAAATCCAGGATTCTGGATTTATTCAGGAACATCAGTCGCAGTCGTTGCTGGTTGGTACTTACACGCCTACCAACTTGGAGCAAGCAGTGGCTTGAGCTTCGGCTTCTGGGGTGCTGGCACCGACCGCGGTGCCCTTAGCCTTGTTTTGGATGGAAACAGCTGGCTGAACCTCACACTGCGAGTCGCACTGCGACTGCTTGTTGTGGTTTGGATTCCTTTGCTGATCCTGGGAATCCACCGCAGTTGGAAAACGGGGGGAGGACAAATTGCCCTTGGCGGCCTGGCGGGAATGCTGTTGTGCACGATCGCCACCATGCGAGCAAGCACCATTCATGAGTATTACCAGCTGCCGGTTCTGTTGTTCACTTCACCCCTAATCGGACTGGGATGGCAAATTTTTCAACAGCATGGTGCACGCTGGCAATCACGAGCGCTGCTCTGCCTTGGTCTTGTCGTGAGCCTGACCGTACTGTCGGTGGATTATTGGGCTGTCGAGCAACGCCAGAGCAGAGCCTGGATGCCCCTCGCCTTGACCATACGCCGTGATCTACCTGCCGATTCACGATTAGTCAGCGTGACAAGCACCGATCCAACCTTGCTGAATCTGGCTCGGAGCCAGGGATGGCTGATTACCAGTGAACAATTGAGCTCCGAACGCATCAAGCAATTACGAGATGCAGGGGCCACCCATCTGGCCGGCAGCTTCATCTGGGACACCACCTATCAACCCATGCCGGAAAACCAACAAGACATGTTGCGCGAGCTGGCCGCATCCAGCCCCGGAGCCTGGGTGGACAAGCGCAGCCAGACCTATCTGATTCCCATCGATGAACGGCCTTCAAACCCGGACTAGAAGCAATCGATCTCAGGTGGGGAGCACTCCACCGCTGCTAATCGTACTAAGCGGGGGGATTGGGCTGATCTTCTGGTGCACCTCGGCCATCCGCCACGGTTTACTCCAAAGCAATGCCTATGACCTTGGTCTGTTCGACCAGTGGGCCTGGCTGATCGGGACTGGAGCAAACCCGATCTCTTCCATGGAACAGGTGCATGTGCTCGCTGATCACGGCGCCTGGATGCTGTACGCCGCTGGTTGGGCCTACCAACTGCTACCCAGCGTGCAGTGGCTCCTTGCAAGTCAGGCACTGGCCCTGAGCTGCACAGCAATTCCAATCTGGTGGTTGTCTCGTCAAGCTGAATTGAGTTGGCGGCAGTGCTGGTTGATCTGTGGCCTGTGGTGGCTGCAACCAGTAGTTTTCAACGTCGTACTTTTCGACTTTCATCCAGAAACCTGGGCGATGCCTGCTTTTGCAATGGCGCTTTGGGCCGAAAGAGCTCAACGCCCGCGCCTTTGGTTCCTACTGCTGGTGCTGATGCTTGGCTGCAGGGATGGCCTGGTGTTGATCACAGCAGGGATGGCCCTCAATCTGGCCTTGCGACGCCGGTGGCGATGGAGTCTTGTGGCTGGGAGTCTCAGCCTGGGATGGCTGTTGATGCTTAGCCGCTGGCTCTATCCGCTGTTACGCAACGGAGAGGGGCCAAAAGCCGCTGCTCAAATGTTCGGGCATTTGAGCGCAGACCCACTGTTGATTTTGAAGAGCCTCGATTGGGCAGGAGGGATCGAATACCTCGTCTTGCTTTGCTTGCCATGCATCTGGCTATGGCGACGGGCATCCCTATCCACACTGCTGATCGGACTCCCTTTGGTCCTGGTCAACTTGCTCTCGGCTTCAAGCACCTATCGCACGCTGGTGCATCACTACAGCCTGCCTCTAGCCGTACTGGCTGTGGTGGGATCCATTGATGGCCTGTGCCATCAACACCGCCTTCGTTCAGTCTTCCCCTGGACCCTTTGCTGGGCTGTGGCCTGCTGGCTTGCCTTGGCGAAACCCTGGTTTTTCACAGGACCCTATCTGCAACGACTGCCCCAACTCACCGATGTCAGAGAAGCCATCGCAATGGTGAAGCCGAATGACGCCGTGATCACAACCAGTTATCTAGTACCGCAATTAAGTCATAGGACTGCCGTGGCTTTCCCCAAAAAAGCATTCAACAAAGATCTCACCACCATGGGCTGGACTTTGCTTCTGCTCAATCCAAACGATCCTGGTTGGGGTTCAACCAGCAAGTTGCAAAAACAACTTCTCAGCCAAGCGAGAGACAAGAGTTGGGTTTGCCACCAGTGGGCTTCTGGTTGGTCTCTGTGCCGAGATCCTGATGCTGAAGAACGACGACTCCCAGCTGGCAATACACCAACCGATAGGAGCCCGATTCAATGAGCTCCGACAATTTTGTTCGGATACTGCGCTGCCGCTCCCGTTCCAGGTTGAACACTGGTGCCAACTGTTTGTAGTAACCAGGGAATGCCACCACCCAGTCCACAAAATGCGTCTGACCCGCCCTATCGCGATATTGAACGTGATTCGGAAAGCGAATCAACTTTTCACGCTCAGCTAACAAGGGCAAGAGAGGTGTATCAGCCGAAACGCTGACATTGCTTGGAACCAAAGCAACCGCTGCCAGAGCTGCATGACGACGCTCGAGCATCTGGCTCGGAGGAACATGAATCCATGGTGAGAAACTATCAGGGATGAAAGCAGAGAGGCTGCGGTGGGGATTGGCGAGAATCGTGAGCACTAAACCGAGCGAAATTGCAGCAGTCCAAGAACGTCGTATCCATAACCGCGACCAACCCATTGGGTGCTGCTGCCACCAGAGCACGGCACCCAAATAAAGGCCAGGAACCAAAGCGAGCACGTAGCGCAATGTGACCGAAAGTGCTGATCGTCCCTGAGAAAGCAACGCAATCAACAGGGGAGCAGCCATCAGCAGCAGGGCATCCACCGAGAAGATTGGAACGAAAAGGAGTGGCAGGCTCAAAGCCAGTACAAAGCCAAGCGTCTCCCCAGGCGGCGAAATGAGTGCTTCTAACAACGCAAGGGGGCGACGCAACATCGCCAAAAGAACAGAAACCGTTCCTCCCGATGGATCATCCACCAAATGACCAAACTTTTCCTGAAGGAAGCGGTCTGAAAGGGAGGAATCCACCATCGGCTGAATCCAACCGGTGACCAGTAGAACCCATGCAAATGAAATCAGCATCAAACCAGCCCCGATCCGGCGAGCACCGGGCTGGCGGATGAGGGCCCAAAGCCCAAGAGAAAACAACAGCAAGCCACTGTCCTCACGGACAAGAAGGAGAAGAGCCCCATAGAGAGTCACCCGCCAAACACAACTCTCCAGCAGCGCTCCCACTACAAGAAAACCCAGTAGAGGCAACCAAATCAAGTCATGAAAATTCTCTAGAGCTGGGCCTAGCACCGCACCACTGAGAAAGTAAGCAGCTGTGATCCGCTCGGCGAGTACACGAGGTAAACGTGCATCGGCCAACCGCCACAGCACCAGCCCAGCCGCGGTGAGCGCAGTGACCTGGATGAGAGGAAGCGCCCATTTGCCGATTAGAGCAACTAGTGGAGATCCAAAGAGGGTGAGCACATTGGCGTGCTGGCCTAAATGCAGATAATCAATCCTTGGCAGTTCCTCTCCAAGTGCCACTGCTGCCGAAAGCACCGATGAAAGACTGCTTTCGAAGGGCCTGCCTTGAGCTGTTGACCAAAGCTCCTGTAAAAACAAAGCCTGGTCATAAGAAGCACTTAGAGTTTCGAGCCTCCAAATCTGAATGGCCAGACAAACCAGAAAAAACCCTCCCGCCATGACCATCACTGAGCCTGGCAAGCGCCACCGATCTGAAGCACTACCTGCCGTTGGTTCGCTCATGCAGCAAGAGATTGATCTTGAAGCACGCTAAGAAAGACCAGGATCACACTTCAACAGATTGCTGCTCTGAGCCGCTCAGTAGAACATGAGTTCTCAGCAACAACAGCAAAAGGGATGCATACAGGACGAGCTCGCCCCATTCCTGATCACGGTTGTAGATCGTTTCTGAGAACGAGCCTGTCGCAACGCAAAAAGTAATACCGGCCGCAAACAGAAATAAAGGCCAGGTGTTTTACACCGCAGGCAATAATGACATCACAAGCTCGCGACGATCGAGGGAGGATTGTCGCAATGCAATTCAGCAGATTAGTGGCGCCAAAACCACCACCGCCTGAATGACCACCGCAACCGATTCACACAAATATCTTTCCACAAAGATCGAACGACGATTCAGGACCAAAGCGACTATTCAAGGAAAGTGCAAGAACTAAACCTTACGGCAGACACGAATATAATCATTAGGCTGACTACAATTCATCCCTAACAGCTCCGCCTTCCCAAGAATTTGGTTCATCTGCAAGCCTATCTCAGTCCTTCTTACTTTCTTGAGCTTGCCACTGACATTAATGAGAGCATTTTCACTTGGCAAAATTACTACATCGAAAGGCCAGTTGCTGTCATAAGTATCTTTTTCAATCTGAGATATGCGTTTACGCCCTGCAAGATGAACCGCATAGCTGGCAGTGGTTAGAACACTTTCACCAGAGCCAATTCCTGCCACAACTGACTGAAACGCGCGCGCTTCTGGCAACCTTGGGAAATATCTAGTTTGATAATATACTGTTCGAGAATAGCCAAGGAAAGCAGCCAAAGAAAGAATCAATGTAATAATCAATAGATTCTTCCGAACCTGAGTAGCTTTAACTGAAATCGATGGCAATGAATCAATGCACCCTGCAATCAAGAAAGCCAAAATAGCAACAGAATAATGATGATTCAACTCACGATGAATTCCTGAGCCTGAAATGATATTTGTGAAATAAACAGGAGTAGCCCCAAGCAAACACGCTAAGGCCGGCTTACGCAAAAGAGCAAGAAAAGGGAGCGAAAGACCTAAGCTATATAACAAAATATCCGAAGGAGATGCAACGCTAAAAACAATCCACGGCCGCGACAGCAGAGTCGTCAACATTTCGATCTTAGTATCACCCAGATACTCCAAACGAATGGCGACATGATCGCCACCAGCCGACGAAAAATGAGTAGCCAAAAACCACCAAATCAGTGAAATCAAAAATGTAATCAGGCCTCTTCTGTATTTGCCTCTAGCAAAGCAGTAAAAGCACAAACCGATGCCAAACAGTGCTTGTGCATTCTTAGCAAACAGTGTAACTATGAGGCAAAAATAATAACGAAACCTTCGATTCTTAGTGGCTTCAAAAATAGCCACAACCATCAGGGGAACAGTTAAAACATCAGGATGGAAGTCTCCTCTATTAACAAGGAAGCTATACGGAGAAAGTACAATCGCGCAGACCAAAGCCCAAATCAATGTTGCGTTGACTCGCCGACTAACAGCCAGACAAGAGGCAACAGCCGGAAGCGATCCCAAGGCAATTGATTGCAATCCGATCAGGGTATAGGTAGAAGGGAACAGCTTATAAATGAAACCAATTGGAAGAAGAAGAAGAGAGAAATGATCTTGCAATGGTGCAATATTTCGCAAGCTACTGATCGTCCATATCTGACCCTCACCGATCAGCCAACTAAATTGCTCAAAAAGTCCAATATCCCAAACCTGAGTACCAAATAAATAATGTTGAAAAGCAGCCGAAGTGAAGAGAACACTTCCATACGCGATTGATACGATCAAAGCCGCGCGCTGGATTGAAATACCTTTCTCCTTACTAAGAGAGCTCATTCCACCTCGCGCTATTCATGAGATTTTTTGAGATGCCAACATAATAAGGGATGACTCCACTGACGAAGTCATTTGCTGCACTCACTGAGCGTTCAAACCAGTAGAGCGAAACCGAACCAAAGAATCAAACCAAAGAGTCGAATACAACACTCTCAGCAAAAACAAGCAAAAATCTTGTTGATTCGAAGACTTCTTCTAGAAGGCCATCAATATCAAAAAATGCATTAGAGACTCTCTACAAAGACATAAAAAAACCCTTCCGTAAGCGGAAGGGTCTAATCCTCGAGGTATGGACTCTAATTAGAGCGCATTACCACGGGGCAGAACCTCTTCAGGGAAGACGAAGTTTTCGTGCGGCTGGTCAGCCGGTGCCATCCAGGCACGCAGACCTTCATTCAGAAGGATGTTCTTGGTGTAGAAGGTCTCAAATTCGGGATCTTCTGCAGCGCGGATTTCCTGTGACACGAAGTCATAGGCGCGCAGGTTGAGGGCCAAACCGATGATGCCGATGGAGCTGGTCCACAGGCCCATCACAGGCACGAACAACATGAAGAAGTGCAGCCAGCGCTTGTTGGAGAAAGCAATTCCGAAGATCTGACTCCAGAAGCGGTTGGCGGTGACCATCGAATAGGTCTCTTCTTCCTGTGTGGGCTCGAACGCCTTGAAGGTGTTGGCCTGCTCACCATCCTCAAACAAGGTGTTTTCCACGGTGGCGCCGTGAATGGCGCAAAGCAGTGCACCGCCGAGAATGCCGGCGACGCCCATCATGTGGAAGGGGTTCAGGGTCCAGTTGTGGAAGCCCTGCAAGAAGAGGAGGAAGCGGAAGATCGCTGCCACACCAAAGGAGGGCGCGAAGAACCAGCTGCTCTGGCCGAGGGGGTACATCAGGAAGACACTGACGAACACCGCAATCGGGCCTGAGAAGGCGATGGCGTTGTAAGGACGGATGCCGACCAGACGAGCAATTTCGAACTGACGCAGCATGAAGCCGATCAGGGCGAAAGCACCGTGCAGGGCAACGAAGGCCCAGAGGCCGCCGAGCTGACACCAGCGAACAAAGTCACCCTGGGCTTCAGGGCCCCAGAGCAACAGAAGGCTGTGACCCATCGCATCAGCGGGGGTGGACACAGCAGCAGTCAGGAAGTTGCAACCTTCCAGGTACGACGACGCGATGCCGTGGGTGTACCAAGAGGTGACAAAGGTGGTGCCTGTAAGCCAGCCACCGATGGCCAAGTAGGCCGTTGGAAAGAGAAGAATGCCGGACCAGCCGACAAAAACGAAGCGGTCGCGCTTGAGCCAGTCATCGAGGACGTCGAACCATCCCCGCTGTGGCGCGCGTCCTACAGCGATCGTCATGAGAGGAGCTTCATGAAGCTTTACGTGCCGAGCCTAGTTGCAGTCTCCGATTCTGTGGGCATTGATCTAGAAATTCATCGCGACATGAGTAAAAACACTTACCACTCCACACCTGCCGTCCATTCGCGAAGATGAGCTGAGTGAAGAGATCCGACCGTGTACGTGATTGAGCTGGCTCTGCGGATGAGCCCCATGCCCGTGTCCGTGCAGCGCAAGGAGCATGAAGCTGCTGAGGGGCTTTACCAACAAGTACGCACGGCCCTCGAACAGGGGCAGCCACGCTTGCTCGAACTCACTTGCGAAAAGGTTGAGGGCAAACGTCTCAGCGTGCTCACGAGCGATCTACTGGCGGTGCAGATCTATGAAAAAACAGCTGCTGCGGGTGGCAGCAAGCGTCCAGGCTTCTCCCTGGATAGCTGAACCTGCATGGGCCCGGATCAAAAGACCTTGCAAGCAGGACTGAGGTTCGAAAGAGTCAGCTTCAGCTGGCCCTGCGGCACAAAAGCTCTTGATCGCTGCAGTTTCCAGATCCCCGGTCCGGGGCTGTGGATGCTTGTCGGCAGTAATGGCAGTGGTAAGAGCACTTTATTCAGGATCATCGTTGGCCTCATCAGTCCGCAGTCAGGACAGGTTCGCCATGACCTGAGGCCAGCGTTGGTTTTTCAGAACCCCGACCACCAGCTCTTGCTACCCAGCTGCGGCAGCGAACTTTTGCTCAATCTGCCCTGCGGCTTGAGCCGTCATCAACAGAAGCAGAGAATTCATCAACTGTTGGAGCAAGTCGGACTTGCAGGCATGGCGGGCCGTCCGATTCACACCCTGAGTGGTGGCCAGAAGCAACGTTTGGCCATCGCTGGCGCGCTGGCCAGCGAAGCAACACTTTTGCTTCTTGACGAACCCACGGCGCTGCTGGATCCCACCAGTCAGTCAGCCATCTTGAGCACGGTCCAACAGCTCTGCCACCGTTCAAGATCTCCCTTAACAGCTCTCTGGATCACCCACCGACTTGGAGAGCTGGATCATGCCGATGGAGCCGCCCGGATGGAGCGGGGACGAGTCGGCGCTTGGCAAAACGGACCATTGCTGCGAAGTCGGCTTGAACCTCTTGCGGGACGGCATGGCTGAGGGGTAGGTTCTGCACGGCGCATTCCTCGGTAGCTCAGCGGTAGAGCGGTCGACTGTTAATCGATTGGTCGCAGGTTCGAATCCCGCCCGGGGAGTTTCATCAGTTTGATCACCACGACTCAGTCAGGCGTGGTGATTTTTTTTGCAAAAAATTCCCAAAAAGGATCGCCAAGTCGAAGCACTCGAAGCTGAATCATCTCTGCCCAGCGCCTAGAAAATGCTTTGAAAAACGGAAATTCCTTAACAGTTACGCCCCGAAACCGAAGACTTTCTATAGAGGCCGTGAAGTCGAGTTGAATGAAATGACCTCAAAACCTCAATAGCAGCAGCAGTTCTCACCGAACAGATCCTATTGACTCCTTTCAAAGGCATTACTGCAAGCCTCAAGAAACCTTGAGAGAATCTGTCAAGCAATGACGCGGAACACCCTCGTCCCCCTTTTTCCTCCGCCGCCCTGTCGATGAAGCCTTGCATTTTGCTAATCGAAGACGACCGGGACATGCGCGAGCTGGTGAGCGGTCACCTCGAACACAGTGGCTTCGACGTTCAAAGCGCTGACGATGGAATTAAGGGCCAGGCATTAGCACTGCAGTACAGCCCGGATCTGATCCTGCTGGACCTGATGCTGCCGAAGGTTGATGGACTCACCCTCTGCCAGCGTCTTCGCCGTGATGAGCGCACTGCGGGCATTCCAATCCTGATGCTGACAGCCCTCGGTGGAACCAAGGACAAGGTCAGTGGGTTCAATTCCGGAGCCGACGACTACCTGACCAAGCCTTTCGACCTGGAAGAGCTTCAAGTGAGAGTCAAGGCCTTGTTGCGCCGCAGCGATCGAGCGCCGGTTGGAAGCACCAGCAACCATCACGAAATCCTCAGTTACGGACCACTGACCCTGGTTCCTGAGCGTTTTGAAGCGATCTGGTTCGATCGACCTGTACGCCTCACGCACCTTGAATTTGAATTGCTGCACTGCCTCTTGCAGCGTCATGGCCAAACCGTTGCGCCCTCTCTGATCCTCAAGGAAGTTTGGGGATACGAGCCAGACGACGACATTGAGACCATCCGAGTGCATGTGCGCCATTTGCGCACCAAACTTGAGCCTGATCCTCGTAAACCGCGCTTCATCAAAACTGTTTACGGAGCTGGCTACTGCCTAGAGCTTCCAACTGGAGCTCAGCTTGAAGGTCTGCAAGACGTTTTGGCTCAGGCACGCCAGGAACGTGAACAGAAAGAACAGGACAGTCGAGCAAGCGCTTGATTCCTAGCTGATCAAACTTCAATCAGATTGAGCAGTGCAACCTCCCAGGCCAGCCTGGGTTGCACAAACGACAACAAATGCTGGCGGAGACGATCCAGCCTCTTAAGACGTTCAGGCTGAGTGGATGCATTCCAGAGGTAGTACTGCCACCAGTTGATCATCCAGAGTTGCTGATCTCCTTCCAACTGCTCCGCCACATCTCGCGCCAAAGCAAGCGCTTGCAAGGGCGTGACTGGAGGGGTTTGCAGTCTTTGCTTCAGCTCCTCAGGAATGCTGTTCCAGACCCGCACATGCTCCAGCAGGGCTCCAGGTGATCCACCTGCCAGGGTCAGGAGCTCGGGGTGAGTGGCTGCCAGGGCGAGTGCTTGCTCACCTTGTCCATCTGGCAATTGCGCAAGCACTGAGCGCATGCACTCCTCGCTAAGGCGTGTAAATCGGATCTGCTGACATCGCGAGCGAATGGTGGTCAGGAGTCTTTCCGGTGCAGCGGACAACAGAATCAACAGCCCGTGCCCTGGCTCTTCAAGGGTCTTCAGCAGTGCATTGGCCGCGCCTTCCGCCATCGCCTCAGGTTGTTCCAAAATCACTAAACCTCTTGGCGATTGCAGGGGCTGACGGGCCAGAAATCTGCTCAACTCGCGGATCTGCTCCAATCGCACCTGCGGTGGCGTCCGCTTGCTCACGCCCATGGACTCGGCTTCCGATCGTGGGATCAAGCGACCCTGATGGTTGTAGGTGGGCTCCACCCAAAGCAAGTCAGGGTGGTTGCGTTCTTCCAGACGACGGCGTTCGCGCGGAGTGGAGTCACCTCCCCCCAGCAAACCTTCTAGAAAACGGAGTGCCGCAAGACGTCGTCCCACCCCATCAGGACCACTGAACAAATAAGCGGGAGCCAGTCGACTGTTCTTCAGAGCCGCAGCGAGCAACCGTTGCGCTAGCGGCTGCCCCTGCAACTCGCTGAACAAGATCTCAGTCACAGCAATGCCTGTGCAAGCCAATCTTTCAGCAGGCCACGAATGACCTGCTGCACCTGATCAGCGCTCTGGTCCGCTGCCACCGGAGCCCAGCCACGCTCAGCGGATAGACGCTGGAAGCCCTCTGACACCCGGGCCAGAAAAGACTCTCCTTCCGCTTCAATCCGATCATCGATGCGGGCGCCGCGACGTTTGAGGCTCTCCTGCAGTGGCAGATCAAGCCAGAAGGTGAGATCTGGAGTGACACCAGCCGTGGCGATTCGCTCCAGATCAAGGATGGTTTGCAGATCCAGCCCCCGACCATCACCCTGATAAGCGACGGTCGATCCGCTGAAACGATCGCTCAGAACCCAGTCCCCACGATTCAAGGCAGGGCGGATCAAGCGTTCAACATGCTGAGCACGATCTGCGGCATAAAGCAGCAATTCAGCGGTGGGACCTGGAGCCGACTCGTCCGGTGGACTAAGCAAAAGCTCGCGTAACGCACGACCAAGAGGAGTCCCGCCAGGTTCACGCGTGAGATGCAGCTGCGCTCCGGACGGCATCAGACCACTGTCTGGAAGCCAGTCGGCCAGTTGACGTAGCTGCGTGGTTTTGCCGCAGCCATCGATGCCTTCAAGCACCAGAAAACGTCCAGACATGATCAGCGGATACTCAGGCTGAGGGCATTCAGAACCACCGACACGGAGCTGAGAGCCATGAGCAGTGCCGCAAGCGGCGGAGACAACAGCAGGTTGAATCCTGGCAACAGAACGCCTGCTGCGACAGGCAAAGCGATCATGTTGTAGCCGAATGCCCAGAACAGGTTCTGTCGAATCTTGGCCATCGTGCGTCTGGCCAGAGTCAGGGCTTCCGGCAGAGCCTCGAGCCGATCACCAAGCAACACCAGATCTGCTGTGTCCTGGGCAATCTGAGTTCCAGTACCCACGGCGATTCCCAGATCCGCCGCAGCTAAGGCAGGCGCATCGTTAATGCCGTCCCCAACCATTCCCACCGTCTCGTTTTTGCGCCAATGTTCGAGGTGCTCCAGCTTCTGATTGGGCAGGAGTTGCCACGCCAGTTCGTCGTCGGCGAAGCCGAGCATCTGGGCGATCTTTTCAACCGCCTGACGGCGATCCCCACTAAGCATCCCCAGTTTCAGCCCCTGATCCCTGAGGCGCTGCAGAGCAACAGGGGCATCGGGCCTGAGGCGGTCATCAATAGCCACCACTCCCAGCGGCTCGGAATCCAGACCAACGGCCACGAGAGTCTGTCCACGCTTCAGAGCTTCCTCAAGCGCACGCCATTGGTGTTCAGACCACACCACACCCTCATGCTGCAGCCATTCGGGAGAGCCCACGCGCAGTTGCCCCTGAAGAGAGTCGAGTGTGCCTTCCATGCCTGAACCTGGCAGGGTCCGACTGGCCGTGACTGGCAACAGTGTGAGATTGAGCCGCTGAGCCTCCTGCAACAGAGCATGGGCAAGAGGATGACGGCTCGTTTGTTCCAGGCTCGCTGCCAGTTGAATGGTGCGGGAGGGATCCTCACTGGCTATCACCGCATCCACAAGCGGACGACCCAGAGTGAGCGTTCCTGTCTTGTCAAAGACCATTCGCTGGATAGACGCGGACTGCTCAATGACGTCCCCGCCGCGGAACAGCCAACCCTGACGTGCAGCGAGTCCGGAGGAGACTGTGATCACGGTGGGGGTCGCTAGACCGAGGGCGCATGGGCAGGCCACCACAAGCACGGCAATGGCCAACTGGAGTCCGAGTCCGAACGGCGTCTGCGCCCCGGCACCCATTGCACCGTGAAGAGCCTGATCATGACCGTGGTCCATCAGAACGACAGGGACTTCCAGAACCTGCGGCCAGAGACGACTACCCAGCTGCCACCAGAACAGAAAGGTCAACACCGCCAGGCTGACAACGCCGTAACAGAACCGTCCCGCGACCCTGTCAGCAAGCCCCTGGATGGGAGCTCGTCTGGCCTGTGCCTGCTCCACAAGGGCAATAATCCTGGCCAGAGCTGTGTCACTGCCGACACGCTGAACCTTCATTTCAAGAGTGGCCTCGAGGTTGAGGCAACCGGAATTCAACTCAGTACCGGGCTCGGCCTCGAGAGGCAGGGGCTCCCCGGTGAGGCTCGACAGATCGATTGCAGAGCGGCCGTTGCTCACCACTCCATCTACAGGAATTCTGTCCCCAGCAAGCAGCTGGATCGATTCGCCGGGTCGGAGCACCGCAACTGGTACCTCTCGAACCGTTGAATCCGCCATCAGCAGGCGGGCGGTGTTCGGCTGTAGTGCAGCAAGATCTTGGAGTGCTCTTCCCGTTCTCCGACGGGCGCGTTCCTCAAGGAATCGCCCCAGCAGCACGAAGCCGAGAAGCATCACCGGTTCGTTGAAGAAACAGGGCCACCCCACCGAAGGCCAGATCAGCGCCACAAGACTGGCCAGATAGGCGCTGCCGACGCCCAGGCTGACCAGCGTGTCCATGCTGGGCACACCATTGCGAACCGCAGACCAGCCGCTCGCAAGGATCGGGCGTCCCGGCCCGAGCAGAGCAATCGTGGCCAGGCTGGCATGGAAGGCGAGTGTGCCGATCAACGGCAATGCAAGCGTTCCGGCCTCAGCCAGATGACCAAGCACAGACAACAGCAACAACACCAAAGCGACCATCAGCTGTCGCCACTGCAGCCACCAACCTCTGTTTCTTTCTGACTCCGTGTCTTGAGAACCCAGTGCGCTCTGACGGGGCTTCGCGGAAAAACCACGGCCATCAAGAGCCGCCAGCACCTGATCCAGCAATGGCTCAGACGCCGTGGTTTCCTCACTCTCCAGTCGCAGCCAAGCACTACGTGTCACGAGGTTGACGCTGGCCTCCTTCACACCTGGCTGAGCCAGAAGGGTGCGTTCGACAGCACGAACGCAGGCGCCACATTTCATCCCCTCCACATCCAATAACACCGCATGGGAGTCGGCGGTTGGCTCATGGGGATGGGAAGTCGCTGCTGACACTTCAACGGTTCACACCACTCCACGCTAGGCAGCACCTGTTGGGTTCAGGATGGTTTAATCCGTCCGGCTTTCCGTGCCACGCAGCAACCGCAACGACAACTTCATCGACAAGAGCTTCACGGTCATGGCCGACCTGATCGTGAAGCTGCTGCCGATTAACGCCCGGGCCAAGGAGGCCTATGTGTACTACCGCGACGGCCTGTCCGCGCAAAATGACGGCGATTATGCCGAAGCTCTCGAGAATTATGAAGAGAGCCTAAAGCTTGAGGAAAACCCGATCGATCGTGGAGAAACCCTCAAGAACATGGCGATCATCTACATGAGCAACGGCGAAGAAGACAGGGCCATCGAGACCTATCAACAGGCTCTTGATGAAAACCCCAAACAGCCGTCCTGCCTTAAAAATATGGGACTGATCTACGAAAAGCGCGGTCGAATTGCTGAAGAGGAGGGTCGGCGCGATGAAGCAGACGTCTGGCTTGATAAAGCAGCTGAAGCCTGGACGCAGGCAGTGCGATTGAATCCAGGGGGATATCTGGATATCGAGAACTGGCTCAAATCCAGCGGACGCAGCAACGTGGATGTCTACTTCTGAGGCAACAGAGCGATTCAGGCCTCACTGTCTTCAGGGTTCACACCCAACCCCAGCACGAGAGCTTCAGTAATCGATCCCGCCTCCAGCAGTTCTAGATCGAGGCTTGCAGCCACCGGGCCTAGGCCGCTTCCACGTGGCACGACAGCACGTCTGAAACCAAGACGAACCGCCTCCTGCAGGCGCAACTCCAGCTGACCTACCGATCGCAGCTGCCCCCCCAGGCCTAGCTCACCGAGCAGAACGGTGCCGGCAGGCAGAGTCAGATCCCTGAAACTGGCCACCACCGCCGCGGCCACTCCCAGGTCTGCCGCAGGCTCCTCCACATCCAAGCCACCAGCCACTGCCAAATAGCAATCGAAGCGTGAGAGGGGCAAACCCATGTGTTTTTCGAGCACGGCCAGGATCTGATGGAGACGGTTGACGGCGATACCGGTGGCTGTGCGACGGGGACTGGCGTAGCTGGTGGCGCTGACCAGCGCTTGCAGATCAACCACCAACGGCCGGGTGCCTTCACAGGCAACAATCGTTGCCACACCATTGGCCCGCTCTCCACTCAGGAACAGCTCACTGGGATTGCTGACCTCCTCTAGGCCCTGACCACGCATCTCAAAGACCCCCAGCTCGTGGGTGGCCCCGAACCGGTTCTTGACTGCCCGAAGCAGGCGATGGCTGGCGAAGCGGTCTCCCTCGAAGGTGAGCACCGCATCCACCAGGTGTTCAAGCACCTTTGGCCCGGCCAGCGCGCCTTCCTTCGTGACATGCCCCACAAGCAGCAGCACGGTGTTCTGGCGCTTTGCCAGTCTCTGCAGGGCGGCTGCACATTCCCTTACCTGAGCAACGGAACCAGGCGCACTGGAGAGTTCGGCATCGTGCAAAGCCTGGATGCTGTCGATGACTGCCACATCTGGCCTCAAAGCCTCGAGTTCCTGCAACACAAGCTCGAGATCTGTCTCTGCCAGTAACTGCAGATCACTGCTGTCAGCAGTGAGCCGCTGCCAACGCAGCTTCACCTGCTGCGCAGATTCCTCGGCACTGACGTAGAGCACCACACGATCCCGTGCAATAGCCGATGCGCTCTGCAGCAGCAGTGTGCTCTTGCCGATACCAGGATCCCCTCCCACCAGCACCAGTGATCCAGGGACCAGTCCACCTCCGAGAACGCGGTTCAGTTCCTCATAACCACTGCCGATCCGCTGAAGGGGCTGATCACCAAGGGATGCCATCGATGTGGAACGACGCGCCTTCGGTGCGGCTGCGGGATCGCCCCCGGAGCGACGGCGTCGACCGTCGTCCTTGGGTGCCGATTGCTCCACCAGAGAATTCCAGCTACCGCAGCTGCTGCAGCGGCCAAAGAACTGCCGTGTCTGGGCACCACAGCTCTGACAGACGTAGAGATTGCTCGATCGGGGCACTTCGAATGATGAAGAAAGTTGGCGCTACGTGAACGACTGAACCCGCTGATCACCTATTTGTGAGCACTATCTTCGCTTTTTGCCGGCGATATGACGGCCTCAGCACCCTCCACATCTAAGGAAACCATCCTCGTAGTGGATGACGAGGCCAGCATCCGCAGGATCCTCGAAACCCGGCTCTCGATGATCGGGTACAACGTTGTCACGGCCTGTGACGGGACCGAGGCCCTGGAAAGCTTCCAGGAATGCAACCCGGACCTGGTCGTACTCGACGTGATGATGCCGAAGCTGGACGGCTACGGGGTCTGCCAGGAACTGCGCAAAGAGTCGGATGTTCCGATCGTGATGCTCACAGCTCTCGGCGATGTCGCCGACCGGATCACTGGTTTGGAGCTCGGAGCCGATGACTATGTGATCAAACCCTTCAGCCCGAAAGAGCTTGAGGCTCGGATCCGCTGCGTTCTGCGCCGTGTGGAAAAAGAGCATGCTGCCGGCATCCCCAACTCTGGGGTGATCCAGGTCTCAGACTTGAAGATCGACACCAACAAGCGGCAGGTGTTCCGCAACGATGAGCGGATCCGTCTCACCGGGATGGAGTTCAGCCTGCTTGAACTGCTCGTGAGCCGATCAGGTGAACCGTTCAGTCGCGGTGAGATCCTTAAGGAGGTTTGGGGTTACACCCCTGAACGCCATGTCGATACCCGGGTCGTGGATGTCCACATCTCACGTCTTCGTTCCAAATTGGAAGACGATCCGGCCAACCCCGAGCTGATCCTCACCGCTCGCGGCACCGGCTACTTGTTCCAGCGCATCATCGATTCTGTTGCTCCCGAAGGATCCTGACCTCACCCCGGACGCTGCGCCGAGGATCAAAGCCCGCCGGTCCAAGGCTGTTCGCCGCCTTGTGATTTGGTATCGGCGCAATGCTGCAGTAACCACCCTGGTGGACACAGCAACCACTTCAGCCAATGCCGCTGGCAATGTGGCAGGCTCCGTCACCTCCATGGCGGGAACGGTGGTAAACAGCGCCGGCAGCATGGCTGGCTCAGTCCTGCAGCCTGTGATGGATCCGCTCCGACGCCTTCAGGGCGGGATCCCAGGCGAGGAACTCGAGATCGACGACAGCGACCGCATCTGGATGGCCGTGGACGGCATGGGAGGGGACAGCGCCCCTGTTCCAATTCTTGAGGGATGCCTCCAGGCCATCGAACGGCTGGCCGTGAAAATCCGCTTCGTCGGTGAAACGGACCGGGTGCTGAAAGCTGCCGCCGCCGCAGGACTGGATGAAGCCTTGCAGGCGGCGGTCGATGCAGGCCTACTGGAGCTGGTCACCAGCGGCCCCTCCGTGGAAATGCATGAGGAGGCCACGGTGGTGCGACGCAAACGCGACGCCAGCATCAACGTGGCCATGGATCTCGTAAAGCGAGGCGAGGCCCAAGCCATCTACTCCGCAGGCAACTCTGGGGCCGTCATGGCTTCCGCCATTTTCCGGCTAGGACGACTGGCCGGCATCGACCGGCCCGCCATCGGAGCACTGTTTCCCACCAAAGATCCCGGACAGCCAGTGCTGGTTCTCGATGTCGGAGCCAACATGGATTGCAAGCCCTCCTACCTGCACCAATTCGCCCTGCTGGGAGACATCTACTGCAGGGATGTGCTGCAGGTCAGCCAACCCAGGATCGGATTGCTCAACATCGGCGAGGAGGAGTGCAAGGGCAATGACCTTGCAGTTCGCACCCATGCGTTGCTGGCCGAGGAATCACGTCTGCACTTCGCTGGCAATTGTGAGGGTCGTGATGTGCTGTCGGGTGAGTTCGATGTGGTGGTCTGTGACGGCTTCACCGGCAATGTTCTACTCAAGTTCCTTGAGTCGGTTGGCAGCGTGCTGCTTGGTGTCCTCAGAGCCGAACTGCCGCGTGGTCGTCGAGGCAAAGTGGGTTCCGCTTTCTTGCGAAGCAACCTCAAGCGCATCAAAAAGCGGTTGGATCATGCCGAACATGGCGGAGCACTGCTACTAGGCGTGAACGGCATCTGCGTGATTGGCCACGGCAGCAGCAAGGCCTTGTCAGTGGTCAGTGCCTTAAGACTGGCGCATTCCGCTGCAAGTCATGGCGTGATGGATCACCTGGCCCAGCTTGGGGCCAAAGCCACCTCGCGAGCATGAGCAACCCCCTTGCCTGACAGGCGTTCTGGCGGACTGTGATTGACTGACGCCACTGCTTGGACCCTCTTTTGGCTGGAGCATCACCGCACTCTCGAGGCGTCGCTCTCATCGGCAGCGGCAGCGCTCAGGCAGCCCAGGTGATCACAAACAGCCAGCTGGGTCTGCGTGTGGAGACCAGCGATGAGTGGATTCGTAGCCGCACAGGCATCTCCACGCGACGAGTGAGCAGCGCCGATCAGCGCCTGAGCGACCTTGCGGCTGAAGCGGGCCGATCTGCCTTGGAGATGGCCGGATGGTCCGCCGACAGCCTCGACTTGGTCTTGCTGGCGACTTCAACACCGGATGATCTGTTTGGCTCAGCCCCTTCAATACAGGCCGCGCTTGGGGCTTCGAATGCCGTGGCTTTTGATCTCACAGCCGCCTGCAGCGGCTTTTTGTTCTCACTGGTAACGGCCGCTCAGTACCTGCGCACAGGCGCGATGAGGCGAGCCCTTGTGATCGGCGCCGACCAGTTGAGTCGTTTCGTGGACTGGGATGACCGACGCAGCTGCGTGCTCTTCGGCGATGGTGCCGGAGCTGTCGCCCTTGAAGCCGCCGATGACGACGGACTCCTGGGTTTTCTGCTGCGCAGCGATGGCGCACGCGGTGGCGTACTCAACCTGCCTGCTCTCGACAGCGATGAGCCCCTAGCAGCCGATGCACGCCATCGTCAGGGTGGCTACCGGCCGATCGAGATGAATGGTCAGGAGGTGTACAAATTCGCCGTGCGTGAAGTCCCGGCAGTTCTGCAATGCCTGCTTGAACGCTGTGAAGTTGGCCCTGAGACTGTCGACTGGCTGCTCCTGCATCAAGCTAATCAGCGCATCCTCGATGCCGTTGCCGATCGTTTTGCGATTCCCAGGACCAAGGTGCTGAGCAACCTGGCGCATTACGGCAACACCTCCGCGGCAACCATCCCTCTGGTTCTCGATGAAGCAGTGCGAGGTGGCCAGATCCAACCCGGACACCTCCTGGCCAGCAGCGGGTTTGGAGCTGGCCTGAGTTGGGGAGCAGCCCTATTCCGCTGGCAGGGTCCCGCTTAGGCTCCCAGCACTATTGCGCCACTGTGAATGTCGATCGCCTGGGTGTTCCCCGGTCAGGGGTCTCAGAAACAGGGCATGGCCGATCCCATCCTCAGCCTGCCGGGTGCGGAGGAACGTTTCGTTCTGGCTTCCAAGCTGCTCGGGAGAGACCTTCTCTCAATCTGCAGAGGTGAAGGCTCAGATGCCAGCAGCCCCTCTGATCTGAACGACACCCGGAACACCCAGCCGGCTTTGTTTGCGGTGGAATCCCTGATTGTGGATGAATTGCTGCGTCAAGGGAGGCAACCCGACCTGGTGGCGGGGCACAGCCTTGGAGAGTTGGTGGCGCTCTACGCGGCTGGTGTGTTCGATGCCGCCACGGGCCTGGAGCTGATGCAACGCCGATCAGAGCTCATGGCAAGCGCAGGAGGAGGGGCCATGACGGCAGTGATCGGATTCGACCGCAGCCAACTGGAGGCCCTTGTGGAGTCCGCTGAGGGTGTGGTGATTGCCAACGACAACAGTGATGCCCAGGTGGTGCTATCAGGCAGCCCAGAAGCTGTGAACGCGCTGAGCGAAGCACTCACCTGCAAGAGAGCCATTCCCCTCGCCGTTTCAGGGGCCTTTCATTCCCCTTTCATGGCGCAGGCGGCAGACGCCTTCTCCTCCCATCTCGACAGTGTGGCCTTCGAGGACGCGCGCTTCCCGGTCTTCAGTAACACCGACCCCACACCGTGCCGCGATGCCACAGAGCTAAAGCAACGACTGCGTCGCCAGATGATTACTGGCGTGCGCTGGCGAGAAACGATGGCAGGAATGACTTCTTCCGGCGTGGAGACGCTCATCGAGATCGGTCCAGGCAATGTGCTCAGCGGTCTGGCCAAACGTGCCATGAAAGGGGTCACCACGTCACAGCTGGCGAGCGCTGGCGACTTAGGTCTTTGAATGTGAGCAGCAACCTTGCAGCCAACACCAGCGACCTGGAGTTACTGAAGGCGCCACGTCCAAGCCTGGCCTACAGGTTGGTCAGTGGCTTGCTGGTGTTTCCTGTGTTCAGGATGCTGTTCCGAGGACGCACCCGCGGCAACGACAACGTGCCGATGGGGGGACCTCTGGTGGTTGTGGCCAACCATGGATCGCATCTCGATCCACCCTTGCTTGGCCATGCTCTGGGGCGACCGGTGTCGTTCATGGCCAAAGCCGAGTTGTTCCGCATCCCGCTTCTGGGCCATGTGATCCGAGCCTGCGGCGCCTATCCGGTGAAGCGTGGAGCGAGCGACCGTGAAGCCATTCGCACAGCCACCGCAAGACTCAAAGAAGGCTGGGCCATCGGCGTCTTTCTCGATGGGACCCGACAGTCGGATGGGCGCGTGAACCAGCCCATGCCGGGCGCAGCTCTCCTGGCGGCGAGATCAGGAGCTCCCCTTCTGCCTGTCGCCATTCTCAACAGCCACAGAGCTCTTGGCATGAGACGCAATCTGCCGCGATTAGTGAGGCTTGAAATGCGAATTGGCGCACCGATTCCCGCACCGAACAGCAGGCGAAAACCGGACTTGGAAGCGACCACACGCGAACTACAGAGACGCATCAACGCCCTTCTCGATCACGTCCCGCTCGATTAGTGAGCACTGAACAGCTGAGGCCAGTTTCTGCGAGCCCAGGGCTTGAAATCACGACCGGTGATGACCCAGACAGCAGCGCGTAATCCATCTCCAACCCGCTTGCCCAGACTTTCATCACGGCATTTGGGATTACAACTGACTGGAACACCTGTAAGCCGGATTCCACGACTTCCAGCAACGATGCCGCCTACAGCCATGGCCCGCGGCAGATGGTCTTCGCTTGTGACCAAGAGCAGATGATGCACCCCATCTTGCTGAAGTTCATCCACCAGCGACGTGAAATTTCCGAGCGTGTCCTTCGCTCTGTAATCCAAGCGAACCCTGTCCTGTGCGAGACCAGCATCAAGGACCAGGTACTGGGCGTATTCAGGATTGGTCCCCCCGCTTACGACCAGTGGCAGGTTCATCCGGCGTGCCAGATGCAGACCCATGCGCTCACGATCAGCATCGCCTCCGAGAACCAAAATCCGCTGGGGCTGATGATTCGTGAGAGCAGCTTCCATGAAGGGGCGCAGGGGACCAGCAACAGCGGCTCCAGCCAGAACGGACGCACAGAGAAGCAGCGAGCGTCGACCTAGCCCCATCAGATTGGCCCCACGGGCGAGGTGGGATAGATCGGAAGGACCGGGTCCCATGGACCAGGAAGATCTCGGTCATGACACTGCCGGCAAAAGCGCAGAAGCTCAAGCACATCCGCGGGTACGTCAACGGCCATCGCAACAGCGGGGGCGGGTCGATCCTGCTCGCTGAGCAAACGGGGGGATTCCAGTTCCTCCACCTCGGTCTTGACAATTCTGTAGCGACCGGCGACCTGCCCCCTGCGGGGAAGGGTCTGCACAATCGAAAACGACTCGTCCCGCTGCAGCTCCGGCAGCTGATGACGAAGCCTGGGAGCCATCAAAGCGAAACTGCTCACACCATGAAGTGGAGCCCCCAATTGCTGAGCCAGCGTCCGGGCAAGGACAACCGTGAGCCGGGTGCCAGTGAATCCTCCAGGTCCTGTTGCTACGGCAAGCCTTTTGATATCAGCCCACTGATCAGTGGGCAGAAGCTGCTGAAGCGAGATCACCAGCTCGTTGGTGAGAGCTCGTCCAAGCGAACGACAGACCACGCGTGCATCTTCCATGGGGGCCTCTGCCGCCACCAGTGCGATCCCGAGCGTTTCTGTTGAGCTGTGCAGAGCGAGCAGCCAGTCGCTCATGTAGGCACCTCCTCACCGGGCCTGAGTCGACTCCAACGCCCTCGATCCAGTTGAAACGATCCACAGCCACGCACATCCCATTCGACACCAACCTGCCCGGCCTGCAGATCCATCACGCTGATATGAATTCGAGGATCCGCAGGCTTCAGATCAGGTGTCTCTGCGAGATGAGGAGCTCCATGCTGTCGCTCCACAGCGTGATAGGCCTGGCAGCGGTCCACCCAGCGGCAGTCCACACAGATGCACATGCCCCCCCGCTCCGGTTCGGCATCCATTCTGACGGGAGATCGGGGCAGGCTGGCTGAACTCATCTGGGAGCGCTTGAAACCGGAAAGCTGGCCGGTGCGGCCAACAGAGCTCCCGAGAGGCTCAGTGCTTGTGGGAGGAGCCGTTCGTGACGCGCTCCTGGGCAGGCTTTGTGATGCCCCTGACCTGGACCTTGTGGTGCCGGACCACGCCCTCAAGAACGCTCGGCAGCTGGCGCAGAAGCTTGGAGGGGCCTGCGTTGTGCTCGATGAACAACGCGATATGGCCCGCCTGGTGCTGGGGGGGTGGACGATCGATCTAGCTCGACGGGAGGGCGCAACGCTTGAGGACGATCTGAACCGTCGCGATTACAGGCTGAATGCCATGGCCCTGAGCTTCGAGGGCACCCCGAGACTGCTGGATCCCACAGGGGGTCTTAAGGATCTGCGGGAGGGCACGGTCGCTGCGGTCAAGGAAGCCAACCTTCAGGACGATCCCCTGCGCTTGTTGCGAGGACTGCGCCTGATCGCCGAACTGGACATGCACCTGGATGCTCAGACGCTGAAGATGCTGCACCGCAACCGTTCGCTGCTGCCTCATGCTGCGCCGGAACGGATCCAGGCTGAACTGGTGCGACTGGTCGCAGCACCTGCCGCCGACCGCGCCATTGCGACCATTCTTGAACTGGAACTGCTGGCGCCCTGGATGAAACAGGGCGCGAAGGCTGGTGATCAACGACTCATCGGGACGACGAAGACATGCGAACTGTTGACAGACAGCGAACGCCGGCAGGCCCTCCCACTGGCCAGGCTCACAGAGCTGCTGCCGGATGCCGGATTGAAAGAGCTTCGTTTCAGTCGCCGACAGTTGCAACGCTGTGAACGACTGCGTTACTGGATCGAGCATTCAACATCCAGCGAGGGACGCCCTTGCCCTGCTGAATTGACGGAGCAAGAACGACTGCGGCTCCAGATGGATCTTGAACAGGATCTGCCTGCACTCATCCTGACTTGGCCGATAGCACTGCAGCAGCAGTGGCTAGAGCGCTGGAGAGACCTTCAGGACCCCCTCTTTCATCCACGGCCTCCACTGGATGGGAAAAGCCTTCAAGCAGCCCTCCAGATTTCGCCTGGGCCCACCCTGGGCGCTCTGATTCAACACCTGACCCTTGAGCGTGCGTATGGTCGTATTTCGACTCGCGATCAGGCGCTGAACTCAGCCCGATTCTGGTTGTTCCATCAAGAGGTTCAGACAGACCTGGATAGGTCCTGTGATTAACTGCCCTTGCAGTGACGACAACGATCGGCCTGACACGCAGTCTTCCGTTTCCCTTCCCCGTTTCATGAGCGTGCGTCTTTACATCGGCAATCTGCCGCAGAATTTTGAGAGCAAGGAGCTTGAGGCTCAGCTCACCAGCGTTGGGGAGGGAGTTCGCTTCAAAGCCGTTCTCGACCGCGAAACCGGCGTCTGCCGTGGATTCGGATTCGCGAACGTCGATGACGAAAAAGTCGCTGATGCCGTGATCGAACAGTTCAACGGCAAGGAGTTCGGAGGCAATGCACTCCGTGTTGAACGCTCTGAGCGGCGAGACAGCAATACCAGTGGCGGTGGACGACGCGGACAGGCAGGCGGCCACGCACCGGGCTCAGCGCGTAAAGCTGTTAACAAGGTTGTTCACAGTGATGCCAAAGCTGAAGAAGCACCCGATCCCCGCTGGGCTGGTGAACTCTCCAAGCTCAAGGATCTGCTTGCAGATCAGAAAACGGCTGTTTGAAGCCCAACAACTCCCTCCCGACCGGTTATCTGAGATAACCGGTTTTTTTTTGGCCAATCACGATCTAGCGAGACTGAGCAAGGACAAAGGAGCGAGGAAGATCAAGCAGCTTGTTGAGCTTTCCCACGTAGGCGCGTTTATTGAAGACGTCGTAATCGTGGCGCTCGATGACATCCAGAATTCCCCTGTAAAGGCGAAGGGATGTCCAGACAGGCCATCGGGCATCACGAGACAACCAACGCACACCGGCCTCGGAGCGATCGAACCACTGACGTGCACGGCGTAGCTGAAACTCCATGAGATCCTTCCAAGCTTGATTCATACGACCTGCCATCAAGTCGTCCTCGGAATATCCGAAGTGCTCGAGGTCTTCCAAGGGCAGATAGATCCGACCCCGACCGCGATCTTCTCCCACATCCCTAAGGATGTTGGTGAGCTGGTTGGCGATGCCAAGGGCAACTGCGGCGTCTGACGTGTCGGGCTGGTCACTCCAAGGAGCAGAGCTGTAAGCCTGATCCAAACCCATGACCCCCTGGGTCATGAGGCCAACTGTTCCTGCAACCCGGTAGCAGTACAGCCTCAGATCCTCGAAACGGGGGTAGCGAGTCCAGGTGAGGTCCATGCGCTGGCCCTCGATCATGTCGAGATAAGGCTGGATGCTCTGAGGGAACTTTTCGAGCGTGTCGACCATCACCGCATCGAGCTCATCGTCGACATGTCCCTTGAACAAGTCGCGGGTTTTTAACTCCCAGCGATTCAGACGATCGGCCAGCTCATCGGCAGGACGAGCCTGAGCCTCCGGACTGTCCATCAGTTCATCTGTACGCCTACACCAGACATAGATCGCCCAAATTGCCCGACGCTTCTCATAGGGCAGCAGCAGCGTTCCGAGATAGAACGTTTTGGCCCACTCGGCGGTCTCCCGACGACAGGCCTCGAAGGCTGCGTCGAGGTCCGGAGCTGCGAGAGGCATGACTCAGGCCGAGACCGGTTGGCTAACAGGAGACGATGATGCCAGCTGATCGCTCTTGCGGTCTACCGCCCCTGCACAGAGTTTGCCGCTGAGAACCGCGCCTTCCATGGACGCGAGGTAGCGCTGCATCGTGTAGTCGCCTGCCAGGAAGAAGTTTTTGATTGGTGTGGTCTGATCCGGACGAAGCTGCTGGCAACCGGGAGTGGTCTTGTACACCGAAAGGGGTGTCTTCACGACCTTGGATTTGCGCAGGATGGCGGGGTTATCACCACCGAAGTGGGTGGGGAACAACTTGGTGAGTTCACCCATCGTGGCTTCGATGATCTCTTCGTCTGAACGTCCGATCCAGTCTTTAGCGGGTGCGAACACGAGCTCCAGCATCGACTTATCTGGATCTTCATACTCCTTACAGGTGATACTCATGTCGGCATAGACGCTCAGCAGCGGTGAGCGGCTGAACAACAGGTGATCGATATCGGTGAGCTTGCGATCGAACCAGAGATGCAGATTGATCACAGGCACTCCACGAAGGCCATCGAGCTTCTTGAAGACGTCCATCTGCTTCCAGGCCTGCGGTAGCAGCAGCTTGAACGGATCAACCGGGAGAGCGCTCACATAGGCATCAGCGGTGAGATCGAAGCTGTCCTTTCCCTTGATGCCGCCGACGTGGAAAGCAGCTACAGAGCCATCGTCATTGAGCTTGATCTCACGAAGCGGAGAATCGAGATGCACCTCACCCCCAAGCGCTTCGATGTGATCCACCATCGGCTGACAGAGCCTCTCGGGCGGAGCACCATCGAGAAAGGCCATCTTGGAGCCGTTCTTCTCCTGGAGAAAACGATTGAGCGCGGTGAGCACAACCGTGGCGGAGATTTCATCGGGATCAATAAAATTCAGCGCCTTGCTCATCGCTAGGAACACTTCATCGTTCACCCGTTCGGGAATGTTGTGGACCCGCAGCCACTCGGTCCAGGAATACTTGTCGCACTCTTCGACATATCCCTGACCACGGAGCATCGCAGGCACAAGGCCCAGGCCGAAGCTGATTTTCTCGGGCCAACTGAGCATGTCGTTATTTCCCAAAATCGCGGCGACACCATTCACAGGTGCTGGCAGATCAGGAAAATCAAAGCGGCTGTAAGTGCCTGGTTCCTCCTGCTGATTGAAGATCATCGAGTGGCTCTTCCACTGCAGCCGATCTTCGATGTTCAGCTCCTTGAACATCTGAAGCATGTTCGGATAGGCCCCGAAAAAGATGTGTAACCCGGTCTCATACCAGTCACCATCCTCATCTTTCCAAGCAGCCACCTTGCCGCCGAGCACGTCGCGAGCCTCTACAACGACGGGCGTATGACCAGCATCGGCCAAATACTTGGCGCAGGAAAGACCTGCCAGACCGGCCCCCGCGATGGCGACGCGCATGCTTCTGAACACAAGTTGAAAACAACCTTAAAAGGAGAGGTCACCTCTCCGCTTCCTAAAGTCACCGTCAATACGCCTCCGCGGTGTTCGCATCGCTCCGCTTGATTCATGGCTGAGACCCTGCTGAAGAGCACCACCCGTCACGTGCGCCTGTTCACGGCACGAGTCGAGAATGGTGATCTGGTCGCCGACCCGAGTCAGCTCACCCTCGACTTGGATCCCGACAACGAATTCGTCTGGTCTGACAGCACGATCGAGATTGTCCAGCAACGCTTCCGCGAACTGGTCAAAAGCCATGACGGCCAAGCGCTGAACGATTACAACCTGCGTCGTATCGGCACGGAACTCGAAGGCTGTATCCGTGAGCTGCTGCAGGCCGGAAAGTTGAGTTACAACCCTGACTGCCGCGTCCTCAACTATTCGATGGGTCTTCCCAGAACCCCTGAACTGCTGTGAGTCGTTCCCCCTACGACCGTTCCGGCTCCGGCTACGACCGGAGAGACGATGACAGGCGTCGTGATGAGCCTCGCAGGGATAACCGTCGAGATGGGCGGGGCTATGGAGGACCACCACCCCCAAACAATGGTGGAAACGGCATGAGCCTGAACACAGCCACTATTGCTGTACTTGCAGGGGTTCTGATTGTGGGGATCGGGATCGGCAGTGCCGTCACCAGTACCACTCAGGGCGACCAGGGAAACATTGCCAGCTCCCAACAGCTAGACATGGCGGTTCCAGACCCTGAGTTCTGCAGGCAGTGGGGTGCCAGTGCCTTTGTGATGGATATCGAGATGTACACGACACTGAATCCATCCAGCAGTTTTGTCACCCAGCCGACCCTGCAACCTGGATGTGTGATTCGAAGAGAAAACTGGGCGGTGCTGCGCAAGGAAGGAGCCATCACTTCAGGGCAGGAGCGCGAATGCAAACAGCGCATGAATACCTTCGCCTATATCGGCTCAGTGCGGGACAAGCCTGTTGTGCGTTGCGTCTACCAGACCGACATCACTCAAAACAAGTTCCTCACCCGAGGAGTGGCGGATGACACCGTCGGCATCACTCCAGAAGCCGATCAGTTCTGATTGTTTTCCCCTAATTGCTCGGAGCTGATCTCTGGAGTCAGCGCGACAGCCCTTCCCTGACGGAGAGGGCTGTCAGCACTCGCAAAAACCGGCAGCACATCTCGACGGAATGCTTCGGCTGCCCTTGAGCAATAGCGGGAGGGGTTCGTAATCAACTTGAGCTGACGACGCACCTGCAGGTCAACGACGCTCGGGCGCAACAAAGTCCCGGCGGTGAGCTCCCTCTCGATCGAGACCACTGGCAAAAAAGCAGCTCCCAGGCCGGCCTGGACAGCATTCTTAATCGCTTCGAATGAGTTCAGTTCCATTTCGATGCGCAGCCGCTGTACGTCCAATCCGGAGCGGCCGAGCAACTGATCAACCATCTTGCGCGTAGTCGACTGCGCATCCAGGCTCACAAAGCCGAGCCTGTAGAGGTCATCTTTGCTGAGCTCAACCAGACGCGCGAGCGGGTGCTTCACAGGCAGCACCAGAGCCAACTCGTCACTGGCGTAGGGCACAACCTGCAACAGTTCATTCAGTTCCGCAGGCAATTCACCCCCGATAATCGCCAGATCAATCTGTCCGTTGGCGACACTCCAGCCGGTGCGACGGGTGCTGTGAACATGCAGCTGCACGGCCACATCCGGGAATTTTTGGCGGAATAGACCGATCATGCGAGGCATGAGATAAGTCCCGGTGGTCTGACTAGCGCCGACTAAAAGAGATCCGCCTTTGAGGTCGTGAAGATCATCCAACGCCCTGCACGCCTCATGACACTGACTGAGAATTCGATCGCAGTAGCTGAGCAGAAGATGGCCCGCTTCTGTGAGCTGAGCCTTCCGACCTCCACGGTCGAAGAGGGCCACCTCCAGCTGCTTCTCCAGGTTCTGGATTTGCAGGCTCACCGCCGGCTGGGTGACATAGAGGCTGTCGGCCGCCTTCTTGAAACTGCCCTCACTGACGATGGCCCGCAGAATGCGCAGCTGATCCAGGGTGAAGGGCAGATCGGCCATGGAAAGCTGCCCAGCGAACAGCAGAAGCCAGAAAACTGTAGGGGTCCCCTTCCCTGCAGAACGCCAGAATCACGGCTCCCGCAGCATCTCGTTGGCTGACGCAACAGGAGGCATCCATCACAGCAGCCTGGTGATGCTGGGATTACTCGTTGTCTTCGCAGTGATCCACAGCGGTGGCGCAGCCCTACGAACCCGGGCTGAGGCCAAGATCGGGGCGAGAGCCTGGCGGCTGGTGTTTGCAGTCTTGAGCATTCCGTCAGCCGTAGTGGTCATTGCCTATTTCTTGGCTCATCGCTATGACGGCATTCGGATTTGGAACCTCCAAGGTGTTCCTGGGATGGTGCCCTCCATCTGGGTCGTGACAGCGATCAGCTTCCTGTTCCTCTATCCGGCCACCTACAA
This sequence comes from Synechococcus sp. BIOS-U3-1, assembly GCF_014279975.1. Taxonomy (NCBI): domain Bacteria; kingdom Bacillati; phylum Cyanobacteriota; class Cyanophyceae; order Synechococcales; family Synechococcaceae; genus Synechococcus; species Synechococcus sp. BIOS-U3-1. Next base: position 2,427,201 of record NZ_CP047936.1, read on the forward strand.
CCTGCTGGAGATCCCAGCGGTGCTGAAGCCTCAGGTGCGGCTGTATGCGACCGGCATCATCCGCATTAGCCGACATCCTCAGGCTGTAGGGCAGATTCTCTGGTGCATGAGCCATGCACTCTGGATCGGCAGCAGCTTCATGCTGGTGACCTGTGCTGGTCTGATTGCGCATCATCTGTTTGCTGTCTGGCATGGCGACCGACGACTGAAAGCCCGCTTCGGAGTGGCGTTCGACAGGCTTCAGGCCGAGACATCCGTCGTGCCGTTCGCAGCGGTGATCGATGGCCGCCAGCAACTGGTCTTCAGTGAACTGGTCCGACCGGCCCAGTTGGGCATCGCCATCGCCGTCGGAGTGTTTTGGTGGGCACACCGCTATATCCCCAGAGGGGGAATGGCTTTTCTGCACTCGCGTCTCGGAGAATTGTTGAACTGAGCTGCCTACACTCGATACAAGCTGTTTTGTCTGGATGCCCTCGGCTGCCGACTCCGCCTGGTTGATTCCAGTGCTGCCCTTGTTCGGGGCCCTGATTACTGGTCTTGGTTTGATCAGCTTCAACCGCACGATCAACCGATTGCGAAAACCGGTGGCACTGCTGCTGATTAGCTGCATCGGTGCTGCCGCAGTGATCAGTTACGCGGTGCTGTTAGAGCAACTTGGAGGCGCACCACCAGTTGAGCACCTCTTCATTTGGGCAAGCGCAGGTGACTTCGTCCTGCCGATGGGTTATGTGGTCGACCCTCTGGCCGCAGTGATGCTGGCTCTGGTCACCACTGTGGCCTTGCTGGTGATGATCTACTCACACGGCTACATGGCGCACGACAAGAGCTATGTGCGCTTTTTCACCTACCTGGCCATCTTCAGCAGTTCGATGCTGGGTTTAGTGGTGAGTCCCAACCTGCTCGAGATCTATGTGTTCTGGGAGTTGGTGGGCATGTCGTCCTATCTGCTGGTGGGCTTTTGGTACGACCGAGATGGCGCAGCACATGCCGCCCAAAAAGCTTTCGTCGTCAACAGGGTTGGTGACTTCGGCCTCTTGCTCGGCATCCTTGGCTTGTTTTGGGCAACAGGCAGTTTCGACTTCCAGGGAATCGCTGATGGGCTTTCAGCGGGTGTGAGCAGCGGCATCGTGCCGGGCTGGGCAGCACTGCTTCTCTGTCTGTTTGTGTTCATGGGCCCGATGGCGAAATCGGCCCAGTTCCCTCTTCACGTCTGGCTGCCGGATGCGATGGAAGGGCCAACACCGATCTCGGCACTGATCCATGCCGCCACGATGGTGGCTGCTGGCGTGTTCTTGGTGGCACGGCTCGAACCGCTCTACAGCCAGTTCCCGAGCGTAGGTGTGTTCATCGCCGTCACCGGAACGATCACCTGCTTTCTGGGGGCCTCGATCGCCCTTACTCAGATGGACCTGAAAAAAGGACTGGCCTACAGCACTGTGTCTCAGCTGGGGTACATGATGCTGGCCATGGGCTGTGGAGCTCCAGTAGCCGGCATGTTCCACCTGGTGACCCATGCCTTCTTCAAGGCGATGCTCTTCCTGGGATCGGGATCCGTGATTCACGCCATGGAGGATGTGGTGGGACATGAACCTGTGCTCGCCCAAGACATGCGACTCATGGGCGGTCTGCGCAAAAAGATGCCGATTACAGCCATCACCTTCCTGATCGGCTGCATTGCCATCAGTGGCATTCCCCCGCTGGCAGGTTTTTGGAGCAAAGACGAGATTCTGGGTCAGGCCTTTGGCACGTTCCCCATCCTTTGGGTGGTGGGCTTTCTCACCGCCGGCATGACCGCGTTCTACATGTTCCGGCTCTACTTCCTCACTTTCGAGGGAGAGTTTCGAGGCAACGATGAGGCCATGAAGGCCAATCTCATGGCTGCTGCCGGCAAGGCTATTGATGAAGACCATGCACACCATGCGGGCAGCCTGCACGAATCACCATGGCCAATGACCCTGCCACTGGTGGTGCTTGCGGTCCCATCCGTCTTGATCGGTCTGCTCGGGACCCCATGGAACAGTCGCTTTGCCGGACTTCTTAACCCCGAAGAAGCGCTTGAGATGGCGGAACACTTCAGTTGGGGGGAATTCTTGCCTCTTGCAGGAGCCTCGGTTGCCATCTCCGTGACCGGAATCAGCGTGGCAGTACTCGCCTATGCCCTGCGTCGCATCGACCTCGGTGAGCTGGTGGCAGCTCGTTTCCCAGCCATTAATGCCTTCCTTGCTAACAAGTGGTATCTGGATGACATCAACGAGAAACTGTTCGTCCGCAGCAGCCGCAAGATTGCACGCGAGGTACTAGAAGTCGACGCCAAGGTGGTTGATGGAGTGGTGAACCTCACCGGTCTGCTCACGCTCGGCAGCGGTGAAGGTCTCAAATACTTCGAAACCGGCCGCGCTCAGTTCTATGCCCTGATCGTGTTCGGCGGTGTCATCGGTCTAGTTGTGCTCTTCGGTGTGCTTGGCGGCCCGATCAATTGAAGCAATGAATTGATCGGATGAATTGATCGGAGCGACTCGCTGGCTCTGCTCAAAGTCACTGACTTGGGCAGAGGCTCATTGATCAAGAGACTCTCTGGCACAACCCCTCAAGCACTCACTCGGAAAAACCCTCAACGTGTGAATGGTGCTTGAAGCGCCGGTTCTGTGTGAGGACCCATCCCCATGAAATTGTTCAAGCAACTGCTGGTTGCTCCTGCTGCTCTGGGCCTACTGGCTCCGATGGCTGCTGGCGCGACTGAAGTCAATGTTGCCGGTGTTTCCGACTACGCCTCCGTGTCTCATGGCACGGCTGCTGTGGATCAGGTCACCAGCATCACCCAATTCTCAGACGTCTACCCGAACGACTGGGCTTATCAGGCACTCAGCAACCTGATCGAGCGCTACGGCTGTGTTGCTGGTTATCCCAACGGCACCTACCGCGGCAACCGTGCGATGACCCGCTTTGAAGCGGCTGCACTGTTGAACGCCTGTCTCGACCGCGTCACTGAAGTGACCGACGAGCTCAAGCGTCTGATGAAAGAGTTCGAAAAGGAACTCGCGATCGTGAAGGGCCGCGTTGACGGTCTGGAAGCTCGCGTTGGCGAACTGGAAGCAACCCAGTTCTCCACCACCACCAAGATGAAGGGGAACACCACCTTCGTGATCGGCGCCAACAGCTACGGCGGTGACGCCAATGAATTTGGGCAGTTCGGCTCCAATCCTGCTGTGAACAACAGCAAAAAGATGGCGGACCTGGCCAACGCCAATCTCGGTGCGGTCACCTTCAACTACGACATCAAGATCGATTTTGATACCAGTTTCACTGGCAAGGATCTGCTGCGCACGCGTCTGAGGGCAGGCAACTTCGACACGAGTGCCTTCGGTTTCGGCGCAAGCACTGGCATTCGCAGCCCTTTTTATAAAACAAGCACTTACTCGACAGCGTCAGGCTTGGAAGTGGCCTTTGAGGAGGGTGATGGCCTCAACATCGACCGCATCTTCTACCAGTTCCCTCTGGGTAGCTCTTTCACCGTCACAGCAGGCGGCAAGGTTCGTCAGGACGACATGCTCGCCGTCTGGCCGAGTGCGTACCCCTCAGACACCATCCTTGATTACTTCACCTATGCAGGTGCTCCCGGTGCCTACAGCTTGAATCTCGGTTCTGGTGCTGGCGTCTGGTGGAGCAACGACGGTTTCAGCATCAGTGCCAACTACGTTTCCACAAACGGCTCTGAGGGCAATCCCAAAAAGGGAGGCATCGCCACCAACGGTGCGTCCGGAACAGGCACGGTTCAACTGGCCTATGCCGATTCCAGCTGGGGTATCGCCGCGGCATACACCTACAGCTCCAAGAAGTGGGGAGCCGTCTATGAGTCAACGGGGACTCCCCTTGCAACGGAAGCTGGAAAACTTGGCAACAGCAACAATGTCGGACTGAGCGCCTGGTGGCAGCCTGAAGATTCGGGCTTTATTCCCTCCATTAGCGCCGGCTGGGGCCTCAGCTCCACGACCGGTGCGGATGGCAGCACTCTGTTCGACTATGAATTTGATTCCGCTACCTCGCAGTCCTGGTATGTGGGTCTGCAGTGGAGCGATGTCTTCCTGAAAGGCAACAACGCCGGCATGGCTGTTGGTCAGCAGGCATTCGTGACCTCAATTGCGCTGACCGGAGACCCTGGCACCGCTGCGTGGAGCTCCTCCTCCAACGCGGAAGACAATCTTGCGCGCGATGGTCAGTACGCCTGGGAATTCTGGTATCAGTTCCAGGTCACCGACAACATCTCCGTGACTCCAGCCCTCTTCTATCTGAGCCGCCCCCTGGGCTCAGCCACCCAGAATGAGAGCTTCAATCAGTTCGGTGGTCTGGTGAAGACCTCCTTCCGCTTCTGATCTGAAGTCTGCGACTTTCTACTAATTGTTCGAGCACTTCAAGCTTCCTCAACGAGGGAGCTTTTTTATTGCTGGACCAAGTCGTTCTTTGACTCTGAAAACAACGACCTTTGCCCACTGAATCAAGAGAGCTGATTTGGCTTGGACTCCGCGGCAATGGAGATGAATGCAGCGAATATGTCATCAATCTCACACGTTGTGGTTGATCACAGCGACAACTTTTCCCCGATATTCCGGGTTCTGGAGAAGCCTGATCAGCAGATCAGCACATCAATCCGGGTTATGTGTGTCAACGCCTATCGACTGAGTGCCAGTACAGCCAGGATTTCTACACTCCCAACAGTGGTGAAAGGACTTTTCGTTGCTGGAGTTTGCCGTCAGTGCTCCCTTTGACCCTGCAGCGGATATCGCAGCAGGAATCATTCCAGCTCAGTTTCCTTGGCTGAGTCTTTCCATCCTCTTCCCGATCGTGGGCGCGTTAATTGTCCCCTTCATCCCCGATCAGGGAGAAGGGCGACAAGTCCGCTGGTTCGCTCTTGGCATCGCTCTAACCACCTTCCTGATCACAGTCGGGGCCTATCTCAGCGGTTATGACCCCAGTTTCAGTGGTCTGCAGCTTTCCGAACGTGTCAGCTGGCTGCCGAGTCTTGGACTCACCTGGGCCGTTGGGGCGGATGGGCTCTCCATGCCTCTCATCCTGCTGACCAGCTTCATCACCGCTCTGGCGGTCCTGGCCGCCTGGCCGGTCACCTTCAAACCCAAGCTGTTCTTCTTTCTGATCCTGGCCATGGATGGCGGTCAGATCGCAGTCTTCGCAGTCCAGGACATGCTGTTGTTTTTCCTGGCCTGGGAGCTGGAACTACTGCCTGTTTATCTCTTGCTTGCCATCTGGGGCGGCAAGAGGCGTCAGTACGCCGCCACGAAATTCATCCTTTACACAGCAGGCAGTTCTCTGTTCATCCTGCTTGCGGCTTTAGCCATGGGCTTCATGGGAGGCGGTACTCCCAACTTCGAGTACACCGTGCTGGCACAGAAAGGATTCAGCACAAGCTTTCAGCTGCTCTGTTATGCCGGTCTGCTGATCGCCTTCGGGGTCAAATTACCGATTGTTCCTCTGCACACCTGGCTACCAGATGCTCATGGCGAAGCGACAGCGCCAGTGCACATGCTGTTAGCAGGAATCCTGCTGAAAATGGGCGGCTATGCCCTGATGCGCTTTAACGCCGAAATCCTGCCTGAAGCCCATGCCCAGTTCGCACCACTGCTTGTGGTGCTTGGTGTGGTCAACATCATTTACGCAGCACTCACCTCTTTCGCTCAGCGCAACCTCAAACGCAAAATTGCCTACAGCTCCATCAGCCACATGGGTTTTGTGCTGATTGGCATTGGCAGTTTCAGCGCTCTAGGAACGAGTGGAGCGATGTTGCAGATGATCAGCCATGGCCTGATCGGGGCCAGCCTATTTTTCCTGGTGGGAGCCACCTATGACCGCACCCACACCCTTCAGCTCGATGAGATGGGTGGTGTGGGTCAGAAGATGAGAATCATGTTTGCTCTTTGGACCGTCTGCTGCCTGGCATCCCTCGCACTCCCAGGCATGAGTGGATTTGTGAGTGAATTGATGGTGTTCACAGGTTTCGCCACCGATGAGGCCTACACACTGAGCTTCCGAATCGTGATCGACGGACTGGCCGCGATCGGTGTGATCCTGACGCCGGTCTATCTGCTCTCCATGTTGAGGGAAATCTTCTTTGGCAAGGAAAACGCCCAGCTCACCACCAACACGAACCTGGTAGATGCGGAACCTCGCGAGATCTACATCATCGGCTGCTTGCTGGTGCCGATCATCGGTATCGGTCTCTACCCGCGTTTGATGACCGACAGCTATCGCACAGCGATCGAAGCTCTGGTAGATCGAGATGTCGCAGCCATGGAGGTGATCACCCGACCCACTGCGCCGCTGATTCGCAGTGGCAGCCTGGCGCCAGCCATGCTCAGGGCCCCTCAGCTGATCTCTCGCAACGGATCCTGACCAGTAACTCGGAGAGGGGCTGGCCCGATCAATCCATCACCGGTATTTTTCCGGCAGACGGCCAAAGGCTTAGATGGATGCCGGGCTGAGTCAGAGAGCTGATGCCGGTGCGAGGCTCGCCATTCGTCTGCTTCAGGACGCTGCTCAGCAGGGTGACCTCGATCCATGGGATGTGGATGTCATTGCTGTGGTCGATGGCTTTCTGGATCAGCTGAAGCAACGGATCGAAGTTCCTCGCCAGGTTGAGGAAGCGTTAAAGCGACGTGGAGGAAGCTATGAACGTGACCTGGCCGACAGCAGTGAAGCCTTCCTGGCAGCGTCGGTGCTGGTGGGCCTGAAGGCGGAAGTCCTTGAAGCCAGCACGTTCCCGCCACAACCAGACGTGGAGGACATGTTTGAAGCAGATTTTGCTGACCAGGGCTGGCTAGATCCAAGCTTCGACATCCCTCGCCACCCCGAGCGACACCTACAACGCCGACCGGTGGCACCTCCACCTCTGCGGCGCCCGGTCACCCTTGGGGAACTGATCGAACAACTGGAATCGATTGCGGAACAGCTCGAATCAGACGAACTAGAAATGCGCCGGCGTCAGCGTCAAAAACGCTATTCCAACAAGGAAGCGATCGCGCAGGTGGCAGCGCTCGCTCACCGGGAGAAACTGCCAGAAACCACCGCTGCCATGGGTATCTTCCTGAATAGCTGGGAAGCAGCCCTCCAATGGGTCAATTTCGAAAACCTGGTCATTCAGTGGAACGCCATTGCCGACGACGACCTGGACAAGGACCGCGTCGGGGTTTTCTGGGCGCTTTTGTTCCTGTCATCACAAGGCCAGGTTGAACTGGAGCAAATGGACTCACTCCACGGTCCGATCCGACTTAAGCGCTTACTGGCTCCGGGCACCGTGGCTCAGATGCCTCTGGCCAGCCTTGACGTGCCAGCTGTCATGCCGGCCGAGGGGGCCGTGGCCGCTTAACCACCCCCTTATGTTGGCTTATCCGTAGTAAGCCTGTAACGCCGATGAAGGCGATGATCCTGGCCGCGGGCAAGGGAACAAGGGTTCAGCCGATCACGCATGTGATCCCCAAACCGATGATTCCGATCCTGCAGAAGCCAGTGATGGAGTTCCTGCTTGAGCTGCTCAAGGAGCATGGTTTCGCAGAGGTGATGGTCAATGTGTCCCACCTGGCTGAAGAGATCGAGAACTACTTCCGAGACGGCCAGCGATTTGGCGTCGAAATTGCTTACAGCTTCGAAGGTCGTATCGAAGATGGTGAACTGATCGGTGACGCTCTGGGCTCCGCTGGCGGGCTGAAGAAAATCCAGGACTTCCAGACGTTTTTTGATGACACCTTTGTGGTGTTGTGCGGCGATGCACTGATCGACCTCGATCTCACCGAAGCGGTGAGACGACACCGGGAGAAGGGTGCTCTCGCCAGCCTCATCACCAAACGTGTTCCGAAGGAACAGGTGAGCAGCTATGGCGTTGTCGTGAGTGATGCAGAGGGACGCATTCAGGCCTTTCAGGAAAAGCCGAAGGTGGATGAAGCCCTGAGCGACACCATCAACACGGGCATCTATCTCTTCGAACCGGAGATTTTCGAGCACATCCCCTCGGGTGAATCCTTCGACATCGGCTCGGATCTGTTTCCCAAGCTGGTGGAGGTCGGTGCACCCTTCTATGCCCTACCCATGGAGTTCGAATGGGTCGACATCGGCAAAGTTCCCGATTACTGGCGGGCGATCCGCAGCGTGCTTCAAGGTGATGTCCGCCAAGTGGGCATTCCTGGCAAAGAAGTTCGTCCTGGGGTTTACACCGGCCTGAATGTGGCGGCCAACTGGGACCGGATCAACGTTCAAGGCCCTATCTATGTCGGTGGCATGACCAAGATCGAGGACGGAGCAACGCTGATTGGTCCAACGATGATCGGGCCCAGCTGCCACATCTGCGAAGGCGCCACGATCGATAATTCGATCATCTTCGACTACTCCCGCATCGGTGCAGGCGTGCAGCTTGTCGAAAAGTTGGTGTTCGGCCGTTACTGCGTCGGCAAAAATGGTGACCATTTCGACCTTCAGGAAGCGGCTCTCGACTGGTTGATCACCGATGCCAGGCGCCAAGATCTGGTAGAACCCTCCCCTCAGCAGAAAGCGATGGCTGAATTGCTCGGGACTGATCTCACGACGGCCGCGAGCTGAGGCCAGCTCGCTCGAGCACTTCAGGTATCCGCTCTTCCGCTTTAACAGCCATGACATGAACGCCCTGAGCAATCCCGGCAAATTGCCGGACCTGCTCAGCCGCGATGGCGATTCCCTCGGCCGCAGGATCATCGGCCTCATCGAGTCGTGCAATCAGGCGGTCTGGAATGTTGGCTCCAGGAACCTTCTGATTGATGAAGCTGGCATTCCTGGCTGATTTAAGTAGAAACACCCCTGCCAGAACAGGCAGCTCCATCGGAGCAGCCATGTCTCGGCAGAAGCGCTCCAGCACCCCAGGATCCATCACCATCTGGGTCTGAACGAAACGAGCACCTGCTTCGCGTTTGCGCTCCAGCCTGCGCTTGAGCCCCGACCAGCTTGCGCAGTGTGGATCAGCGGCAGCTCCCGCAAACAAAGTTGTGGGGCCATCGGGCAGGTTCTCCTTAACAGGATCTTCACCACGGTTGAAAGCGCTCACCTGCTGCAGCAGCCGTACCGACTCCATTTCGTGCACAGGGCGAGCCGAAGGTTGATCACCGGCCTTCACGGAATCGCCTGTAAGACACAGCAGATTTCTGATACCGAGGGCATGGGCACCGAGCAGATCCGCCTGAATTCCAATGCGATTGCGATCACGCCCAGCCATCTGCAGCACAGGCTCAAGGCCGGCGTCCAACAGCAAACGACAAACCGCCAGGCTGCTCATGCGCATCACAGCACGGCTGCCGTCAGTGACATTGATGGCCTGAACCCAGTGGCGCAGGAGATTGGCCATGGCAAGGGTATGACTGGGATCTCCCCCACGGGGCGGCATCACCTCAGCCGTGACTGTGACGGCACCAGCCTCAAGACTGCGCTGCAGCGCTGAACCCAAACCCTTCAAATGCTTCTGATGGACACTATGGAAGATCGCCGGTCAGGAATGAATGCCTAGGATGGTGTCGGAAGAACCGTCGGTGTCCAGCATGGTGAATGGCGATGGACATGGGTCCTCGAACATCTCACTCTCGACGCGGGAGGTTGAAATCATCGAACTGGTGGCAGAAGGATTGACCAACCAGGAGATTGCAGAGCGGCTCACCATCAGCAAACGGACGGTCGACAATCACGTCAGCAACGTCTTTACGAAGACTGGTTCCAAGAACAGAGTGGCCCTGCTCAATTGGGCAATGGATCACGGGAAAATCTGCCGGGACGGCTTCAACTGTTGCCTACTCCCGGAATCATCCGCTGACGAGTCCTGACCGCCAGCGGTAGAGGCAAAGGCAGATCCATCAGGGAGCATCTGGCCAAAGAAAGGTCGAACAGCTCGGCATATGCGACACAGGCCTCCCGATCCAGTCCGATGAACCGCAGAATTCCGTCGTGGTCGTAGAGGCCGTGCACGAGTCACTTCCCGATTCCCGATCCAAATCTAAAGGAAAACTAAAGACTGTTACAAGGGGCGTGGGTGATTGTCTTAATTCCGCGCCAAACCATGGCGCTGCCTCTTCTCCAGAGACCAGCTTGAAACCGGCTGATGAGCCAGTGCTGCATTGCTCCAGAAGCCCTCGCCAGTGACCTCCTGACCACACCACATGGGAAGGTCAAAGGCATCTGAAACATCACTGAGCTCCACCTCCGCCAGCACAAGCGGTGCATTTTCTCCTTCAAAGCAATCCACCACCCACTCACCGCCTGGAAGCGACAAGGCAAAACGGGTCTTGATCAACCGATGGGGCGCAAGAGTCCAGAGGGCTTCGGAATCGGCAGATGGCAGTTCGTATTCGAATTCATGGCGAGCAATTCCCTCCGCCGGTGCCTTGAGCGTGAGCCAGGCTTTTCCGTCGGCCCGAAGCCGCACCCGAACGGTGAAACCCTCCTCACTGGAGGCCAGATAGCCTTGCCTGAGGTGCTGTGGCTCGCCGGCATGGGCACGCCAGCCAGACCCTGTGACCAGGAAACGGCGTTCGATCTCGAGGGGCATCGCTGAGCTGTCAGTTGGGCGAGGGAATCGTGTCCACCAGGCTCCCCGCCCAGTGCAACTTGCGTGAAAGGGTGCGGTAATAAGAGGGCGACTGCTCCAACTGAACCATCAGCGCATGGTGAGGAGCCCTTTGAATCACGCAGCATTCACCGGGACACAGCACCGGCCCACTGGCACCATCCTTCCAAAGCTTTACCGGTCGATAGCCGTCTCCAAGGGGCCAGATCACCAATCTTGACCTGGGTGGAAGCACCACCGGACGACTGGAGAGACTCATCGGACAGATGGGGCTCACGATGATGGCATCAATTCCTGGGTGAAGGATGGGTCCTCCTGCTGCCATCGCATAGCCGGTTGAACCGGTTGGCGTCGCCAGGATCAGACCATCACCCCGCACTTGATCGACCACTTCCCCGTCAATCTCCAGTTCAAGAGTGCAGGTGGGCGCAAGTTCTTCCTGACAGGGGCGCAGATACAGATCATTCAGAGCCCAATGACGCTCAATGTCATCCGCGGCACAACCTCCTTCTCCAGACACTGAACAGTTGAGGTCATCCGCTCGGTTCACGACAGCCTGCAGCATCATGCGGCGTTCCATCGCGAAATGATCATCCTGCAGGCGTCGCCACAAACCATCACGACGAATCAGCCCAGGCTCATGGGTGAGGAAGCCGAGATGACCTCCGACGTTGAAACAGAGAAGCGGCACGTCATAAACAGCCAAATGCCGAGCAGCACCCAGAACTGTGCCATCGCCTCCAAGCACCACCGCCAGATCAGGGAGTTCTGGTTCCGAAGCGAGGAGCCCTGGGAAGGGATCCGCGCTCAGGCCGCTCATTGCCACGGATACAGTCACGCCAAGAGACTCCAGCGTCTTGGCACAAGCCTTGGCCTCTTTCAGTGCCAGAGGGCTTTCTGCCCTATAGATCAACCAGACCCGTTGCAGACGCATGATGAGGGCGCCGGCCCTACCAGCGCAGAAGATTGAAGCGTTCCATGTCCACTGTGACGCGATTGCGATAGAGCGACAAAAGAATGGCCAAACCAACCGCAGCTTCAGCAGCAGCGACTGTGATCACGAATACTGAGAAAATCTGACCACGGATCAACTGGCCGTCCACATAGGAGGAGAACGCCATCAGGTTGATATTCACACCATTGAGCATCAGCTCGATGCTCATGAGCACCCTCACAGCATTGCGACTGTTGATCAGCCCCCAGACGCCAGTGCAGAAAAGCACTGCGGCGACAAGCAGATAAGCCTCGAGAGGAACGGAACCGGACAGCAGCTCGGAGAGCATGAGAAGAAGAAGAAAACGTCAGGAAGGTGGTTGATCAACCAGGAGGGGAGTCCGGGCCTTTTCAATCAGGCCTTGATCAGCAAGTTCACCAGTTCCTGGATCAACGGCCTGAACATCGCGTCGAGCCAGAACAATGGCTCCGATCATGGCCATGAGCAGCAGGACTGAAGCGAGCTCAAAAGGAAGCAAATAATCGGTGAAGAGGTGCTCACCGATTCGAACAGTGGCGTCTTCTCCGATCGGCTCTGGCCCTTCAGCCCAAGGGGTAGTGACGACCACCCTCGTTAACAGGGCGAAGAGGCCGGCACAGACACCGCCGGAAAGCAGGCGACGCAAGGTCAAACCTGGAATCGGAGCGAGATCTTCCTTTTTGTTCACGAGCATGATCGCGAACAGGATCAGCACGTTCACAGCACCGACGTACACGAGCACCTGGGCTGCCGCCACGAAACTGGCATTGAGCAGCAGATACAAACCAGCCACTGCCAAGAACACGCCTCCAAGCAAGAAGGCGGAATAGACGATGTTGCTGAGTAGAACTACGCCGAGAGCTCCCAGCACAACCACAAAGCTGAGCACCAGAAAGCAGATCAGCTGCGTGGACGCTGCGATCGTCATTCGGCACTCTCCTTGGAATCAGTGGACGCTGTGGTTGATTCTCCCGCATCCACTGTTGACACAGCTGCAGCTGACTTCATGGCTGCCAGCTTCATGGCTGCCAGCACCTGATCAGGTCGCTGACCGGCACGTGGTCGATCGGGATCCACAACATGGGGATCAAGCTCGCCGGCCGGAAGGTAAGCAAGTTCTCGCAGGGGCAGAACTGATGGGTCTGTCGTCACGCTGGTGGGAAGACGCCCTAGTGCGACGTTGTCGTAGTTGAGGCTGTGACGGTCAAATGCTGCCAGCTCATACTCTTCGGTCATCGAAAGGCAATTGGTGGGGCAGTACTCCACGCAGTTGCCGCAGAAAATGCAAACCCCGAAATCGATCGAGTAATTACGCAGTTCTTTCTTCTTGGTGGCTTTGTTCATCACCCAATCCACCACAGGCAGGTTGATCGGGCAGACACGCACGCACACCTCACAGGCAATGCACTTGTCGAACTCGTAATGAATGCGTCCCCGATACCTCTCAGACGGAATCAGTTTCTCGTAGGGGTACTGCACCGTCACAGGACGGCGCTTCATATGGTCAAAGGTGACGGAAAGACCTTGCGTGAGATTGCGCGCCGCATCTACGGCATCTCTGGTGTAATCACCAACCTGTTTGAGAAAACCGAACATGGCCTGAGGAAGGGGAGACGGAGAAACCGCTAAAACAAGAGCCTAGGTAATTAAACCTAACCTCCGAAGGCGACCGGGAATGCAAGTTTGAGAGCTGCGGTCACAAGCAGATTGACCAAAGCAAGCGGCAACAGGAACTTCCAGCCAAGATCCAGCAGCTGATCAATACGCACCCGCGGCGTGGACCAGCGCAGAAGAATGGCAATGAACACGAGCAGATAGGCCTTAAGCACGGTCATCACAATGCCTGTTGTGCCTGTGATCACCTGGACTAAAGGAGCATCGACTGACTGCCCCAACCAACCCGCGAGCCATTCCACAGGCAGGGGAAAACCCCAACCTCCGAGATAAAGCACTGAAACCAGCAGAGCTGACAGCACCAAATTGATGTAGCTGCCGAGGTAGAAGAGAGCAAACTTCATTCCGGCGTATTCGGTCTGATAACCGGCAACCAACTCCTCTTCCGCTTCGGGGAGGTCGAACGGAAGGCGTTCACATTCCGCCAGAGCACAGATCCAGAAAATCAGAAAGCCAACAGGCTGACGCCAGATGTTCCAGCTGAGGATGCCAGCTCCTGTTTGCTGGTCGACAATGTCAACAGTGCTGAGGGAGTTGCTCATCATCACCACCGCAAGCACGGCAAGCGCAAGCGGAATCTCGTAACTGATTGACTGTGCAGCTGCCCTCAGGCCTCCAAGCAGGGAATACTTGTTATTAGAGGCGTATCCACTCATCAGCAGGCCAATGGGCTGAACGCTGCTGAGGGAGATCCACAGAAAAATACCCACTCCCACATTGCTGATCAGCAGGTTCTGACCGAACGGAACGATGAGCCAGGACAAAATCACTGGAACAACGACCAGAACGGGGCCGAGGGTGAACAGCAAACTGTCGGCCCTGGCAGGAATGATGTCTTCCTTGACCAGCAATTTGAGGCCATCAGCCAGGGGCTGAAGAACTCCGAGCGCACCTGCATATTCAGGTCCAATCCGCTGCTGCACCGCTGCTGAGATCTTGCGCTCAAGCCAAACGGTGACCAAAACCCCCACCACTGCTGCTACCAACACCAAAAGCATTGGCAGTGGCAGCCAGATCAACCGAGCTGCCTGTTCAGACAGACCGAAGCCCTCAAGAGCCTGACTGAAACTTCGTTCAAGATCGAGGCCAGGACTGACCAGGGCCGGTGCGCTGGTGGCGAGGAAAGTCACCATGAGCAAAGGTGTGATGAATGTAACTTAAGTGGTGATGGTTGGAACACGGGCCTCCAGTGGCGTCCACTGACGCAGATCACTGCCTGTGTAGATCTGAGATGGTCGGAAGATCCGATTGGCACCAAGCTGTTCGCGCCAGTGAGCCAGCCAGCCGGCAACTCTGGCAATGGCAAAGACCGGGGTGAATAGATCTCTGGGGATACCCAGCTTTCGGTACACAAGTCCGGAATAGAAGTCCACATTGGGATAGATGCCTTTCGGGCCAAGACGCGCTTCCGCCGCTTTCTCCAGAGCTCTGGCCACGTCGTACATCTCATCGTGACCAAAGCGCTCGAACATCTCTTCAGCAAGGGTTTGAAGGATCACAGCACGAGGATCTTTGACACGGTATTCACGGTGACCGAATCCCATAATCTTGCGCTTGCTGGCCATGGCCTCATCGAGATAGCCCGCGGCTAGATCTGGCGTAGCGATCTCTTCGAGCATTGCCAGGACGTCTTCATTGGCCCCTCCATGAAGGGGGCCAGCGAGCGTGCCGACGGCGGAAGCAACAACCGCGTAAGGATCGGTGAGGGTGCTGGCGGTCACACGGGCACTGAAAGTGCTGGCGTTGAGACTGTGTTCCGCGTGCAAGATCAGACACTGATCAAAGATCCTTGAGGCCATTGGATCCGGCTCACGCTCCATGAGCATGTAAAGGAAATTGGCGGAATACGCCAGATCATCCCTGGGCTGGATGGGGTCCTGACCTTTACGGATCAGCTGAAAAGCGGCGACCATCGTCGGGATCTTGGCGATCAGCCTGACCACAGCGTCGTAGATGTACTGGGGGTCGTCGATGGCTCGACGTGAATAGAAGAGACCAAGAGACGCTGCGCTGGACTGCAGAGCATCCATCGGATGCCCATCGGATGGGAAGCACTTCATCATGTCCCTGACGCGAAAACTCACGCGTCGGTGCATCTGCACCTCGTCCTCAAAGTCGCGCAACTGCTGAGGGGTCGGCAATTGCCCCCAGATCAGCAGGTATGTGGTTTCCAGGAAGCTGCAGTGGGTGGCCAGATCGTCGACGGGATAGCCGCGATAGGACAAGCACCCCGCATGACCATCGATGTCACAGATGGACGACTGGGTAGCAGGCACCCCCTCAAGTCCGGGGCGGAACACCAGACCCGTTCGCTCATGACGGATCTCGGCACCATCGTTCTGACTCACCAACCTCCGCTTCAGCACAAAGGCAACTTAAACGGAGCGCGGAAGTAAAAGACGAGGCCTAAGCAATGCCTGCAGTTCGGCCTGACCCCGAGGATCGCTCAGGTCTGCCGGCCAACTGAGATGGCAGTATCCGGCCTTTCGCAGGCGCAAGCTTCCGAGGGGTGCTCCGATCAACGTCGCCGCAAGCGTGCTCAGCTCCGGCTCATGGCCGACCAACAGGCAACAACCAGACAAGCGGTAGACCAATGGCCAAGGGTCACCTCCCGGCTCCAGGGCTGAATCGAGACAGATCGACTCCGCCAGCCCAGCCTGGATCGCCAGCTCGGCCGTCTGCCTAGCTCGACGGTAAGGACTGCTGATCAGTGTGTCCGCCTGCACATCAAGCATCCGTAATTGACGGACCACCTCCCAAGTGCGACGCAGGCCCCGACCCGTCAGACCGCGATCGGGATGATCACGGCCCAGCACGCGTTGTGCGGCAATGCCATGGCGCAGGAGAAGAAGATCAACCGAGCTGGAGTCGCGCACGCAGACGCAAGCTGCTCACACGCTCATCCTGCACGGAGGCTGCGTTCTGGTCAGCCCCAGCGGCGATGGCCAAGCCTTGGACGGCCGGCAGCAGTGATCGACCGGCCACACCCTGCACCAGCTCCCAGGGTCGCCACTGACCAAGGCGCAAGCGACTGGGGGCCGCAGCGAGTGCCAGTTGCTGAGCCAGCACTGACTGACTCGGGGATTGCAGCTCATGCAGCTGCTGCTGTCGCTGAATCAGATCACCGCTCTCACCGCGACGTCGCAAACCATCGAGTGTCTCTGCCCACCAGTTCACACCGGTGTGCCGCTCCAGAGCAACAGCGAGCTCAGCCTGAAGAGACTCCTCTCCGCGACGACGCTGACGAGCCAGACGAGTCCAGACCTGAACAGGCTGGCCGTCGCTCTCGAGGGTGGAACCAGTCAAGCCGAGCTCCTGAAGCCGACCATCCACCATTTCGGGATCGGGACGATTAGGCCGGGTGCCCAGCACCCAGCCCTGCGGCCCCTGCTGCCAGAGCATGGGCCCTTGATCGAGGTCCACGACCGCAGCCGCGGCCCCGGTCGGAACCGATTCCAACGCCTGCCGCAGGATGGGAGCGATCCACTGGGCCAGGGGCTCGTTGGCATCAGGAGCCAGCAGAGCCGCAGGGTTCGTCAACAAAGCGACGGTCTGCGCATCACCGCCGGCATCTCTCAGCAACGCATCGCTGTCCGTCGTCTGAGACCCCACGGGAATTAGAGGCTCACGGAAGTGGACTACGGCATCAAGCGCCAAATCAGGTCCCTGCGGTGTCAGCGATGCCACCAGCCCTTGGAGGTCTTCGCGGGCCGTGATCGCTGATGGGACCCCCAGCCAGCGGTCCATCGCGCCAGGGTTGGCAATCAAAACAGCGGCCCCACGACCGAAGCTTTGGAGATCAGTTGCCAAAGCAGGATCTCCAAGTTGATGCTGACTTTCCAGCTGGGACACATCAAGGGCCTGTTCAAGCACCCCTCGCCCTGAAGCCAGCAACAGCAGATTGTCATCGATTAATGCAGTGGCGATCGGTTGTGGATCTCTTCCCAGCAGGGCTCCACGACCACTGATCAGTCCCATGCCGCGATAACGGGAGATCTGCAGATCGGTGCCTGCCAGGCTTCGGGTCTGCCAGAAACGCTGCAGAAAGCGCTTAGCACCGTCTTCATCGCGGCTCGACAGTGCCAGCACCCAGCCCTGCTTGGGTTGTTCGCCGGACTGCTGAGCAGGAGCATCCAACACTGCAAAGCTGACCTCGGGACCAATCCAACCGGCCAGCTCAGCGCTGAAGTCAAGACCAGCCAGAGCAAAAGCACCATCTCTGAGCTGACGGGTGCTGTCATTCACCAGTCGGCGTTGGCGCACTGGTGCAACGGCCTGTGCGTAAGCAGGCACCTGACGGGTATCAACCAACCAATGCAGCGTTAGAGCTGCATCACTCGGCATAAAACGTGCCGCCCGGGGCAACTCAAGGGGCCGTTCCATGATTCGCAGCGGGCTCTGACGAGCCATGCCCCACCACAACCCCAGGGCGAGCGTGAGCAGCGCCACCGCCACAGCGACCAGAGCCAGCAGGAACGAGCGCCCTTTCATGAACAGGCGGTGAAGCACATCGTGCTCATCTTCTATCCATCCAGGGAGCTATGCCAGCCCGAAGCCAGACTGACGTGATGAATGGACCCACCCCAAAACCCCTCAAAGCCAGCGAGCTGAACAACTGGCTCAGCAGGAACGTCGATCTGACTGTCGTAGATGTGCGGGAGCAGCAAGAGCTGGCGATCGCTCCCTTTCCGTATCCAGTCAGGCATCTGCCCTTGAGTGATGCTGAAAACTGGATGGGAACCATTGATGCTGTGCTGCCGCAGAGTGGCTCGATCGTGGTGTTGTGCCATGCCGGTGTGCGCAGCTGGAATTTCGGTTGCTGGCTGCTCGAGAATCGGCCATCACTTGACGTATGGAACCTCGAGGGTGGCATTGACGCCTGGAGCGTCATGGTGGATTCCGCAGTACCGCGCTACTGATCGCCGCGCTATTGATCGCTGCGCCGCTAATCGTTGCACCAATCAACCGAACAGCGTGCATTCATGACAAGAGCGAACCGGCGTGACTGGTTGTTCGTAGGATTTTGGTTCGCAAGTTGGTCCCCGTGAAGCCGCTGCCCCGACGACAGCAGGAGGTCCTTCAGGCCACGGTCCACCATTACGTTGACACCATCGAACCGGTAGGCAGCCGGGCTTTAGTGCAGCGATTCGGGATCAAGGCCAGCTCGGCCACAGTGCGTTCGGCCATGGGAGCTCTCGAACAGCGTGGACTTCTGACCCAGCCACACCCGTCGTCGGGTCGCGTGCCCAGTCCCCAGGGCTACCGCCACTACGTGGACTGCCTGCTGCCCGAGCCAGGTGCAGGCGCCCATCACCTGGAGCGGGAATTAACCCAGCTGAGCCTGCGCTGGGCGGCACTGGATGACCTTCTGCTGCAGCTCACTCGCCGGCTGACGGATTTCACAGGTCTGATGAGCCTGATCAGCCCGCCACAAAGATCCAAGAGCCAACTCAGAACCATTCGCCTGGTCCGCAGTGAAGACCGCCTCCTGGTGATGCTCGTCGGCGATTCCAGCCAGGCCCATCACCTCAATCTGCGGCTGCCCCACGGCAGTGCCGGTCAGGTGGAAGCCTTGGAACGCTGGACCTCCGACCAGCTGCTGCAGGCCGGCAAACTGGATTGGAGCTGTCTGCCACAGCAACTTCAGCCCTGCGGGAGGGCACTACAGGATGCCCTGGAGAACGGGAATCCCTTCCATCGCCCGATCGAGCAGGCACCTTTGGTGCATGGGGTTTCGAGGCTGGTGGCCGAACCCGAATTCAGTGATAGCGCCCGGGTGAGACCTCTTCTCGACCTGATGGACAGTGATCCGGCAGCATTTGTTCCTGCTCCTGCCTGGTCCGACGGGCGAGTCTGGATCGGCCAGGAGCATCCTCAAACAGCCCTCAGCCGCTGTTCAGTCGTCCAGGCCAGCTACCGCAGCGGTGATGGGGGTGTAGGCCAGGTTGCTTTGATCGGGCCGATGCGTATGGCTTACGCAACCGCTCGTGCGGCCGTGAATTCCGTCGCAGTGACCCTGGAGCGCTTACTCAGCTGAGACAAGCTCTGAATGTTCAGAGTGCATCGCCAAGCTGCTCAGCGACCGTGTTCACATCCTTGTCTCCACGCCCAGAGCAGTTCAACACCACTTCAGTGCCATCCGACAAAGTTGGGCAGAGGGTCTCAAGCCAGGCGAATGCGTGAGCTGTCTCTAGGGCAGGAATGATGCCCTCCAGTCGACTCACAAGTTGCAGCGCCTCGAGCGCTTCAGCATCGGTCACGGCGCCATATTCGGCCCGGCCGATCTCGCGCAAGTAGCTGTGTTCAGGGCCGACTCCGGGGTAATCCAGGCCCGCACTGATCGAATGAGCTTCCTGCACCTGACCGTCCTGGTCCTGCAGCAACAAGCTCATGGCACCGTGAAGCACCCCGACCCTGCCTTCGGTCATGGTGGCGGCATGGCGGCCTGTCGCGACGCCATCACCGGCGGCCTCCACTCCGATCAGACGTACGTCGCTGCACTCCACAAAAGGATGAAACAGCCCCATGGCGTTGGACCCCCCGCCAACACAGGCCATCAGCACATCTGGCAAACGACCGAATGCCTGCTGGCATTGCTCTCTAGCCTCCTCTCCGATCACGGCGTGGAAGTCGCGAACCAGCATCGGATAGGGATGGGGGCCTGCCACTGATCCGAGGATGTAATGCGTGGTCTCCACATTCGTGACCCAGTCACGAATGGCCTCGCTGGTGGCGTCCTTGAGTGTGGCTGTGCCGGCAGTAACAGGCTGAACGCTGGCACCCAGAAGACGCATGCGGAACACATTCAGAGCCTGACGGCGCATGTCTTCAGCACCCATGTAGACCACACACTCCAAGCCGAAGCGGGCACAGACCGTGGCCGTCGCGACCCCATGCTGACCAGCACCTGTTTCAGCAATGATCCGCTTTTTGCCCATTCGCAAGGCCAGCAGCGCTTGCCCAAGTGCATTGTTGATTTTGTGTGCACCGGTGTGATTGAGGTCCTCACGCTTCAACCAAATCCTGGGTCCGCCATCGCTGCGGCGGTAATGCGCAGTAAGCCGCTCAGCTTCATAGAGGGGGGTGGCCCTGCCCACGTAGTTGCGCAGCAGGCTGTTCAGCTCTGAGGTGAAAGCCGGATCTTTCCAGGCCTCAGCCGCGGCCTTCTCCAGCTCAGCCAGGGCAGGCATCAAGGTTTCAGGTACGTACTGACCACCGAAACGGCCGAAACGACCAGAGGCAGCAGGCCTGGAGCTGACGGCCAGATCCTGAGCGGTGGGCTTGGGTGGCAGGGTGCTGGTCAAGGTGCAGCTGACCGCGCGCGCGGCCTTTGAAGCGTTGATTCAGCGTAAGCAGGCAATCACGCGATGCCGTGGATCACAGGCACGGATTTGCAAATTCCGGAACCCTGCCGCTCGCAGGGCCTCAGCCATGTCGAGGCTGAAGTACTGCTCGATATAAGGCTCGGTACTTTTGAGCAATGTGGCGACCACAGCGGGAAGGCGCTGAAGGACGGAAGAGGCGGGATCCTGATCAACCATCACCAGAGCACCGCCTGGCCGCAGCAACCGAGCAGCCTCCATCAGCACAGCGTGGGTCGCCTCCTGAGGCAGTTCATGGCAGACGAACTGGAGACTGATCAGATCAAAAGACGCAACCGCCAGACCCGTGTTCTCCGCCGCTGCATGCAACCAGCCATCCACCAGTCCCTCCCGATCACGCACTTGGGCCACCGCAAGCATGTCGGGGGACAGATCCAGGCCTTGAATCCGAGGCGCAGACTCTTGGCGCTGCTCGGCCCGCTCACGCAGCCAGCGTGCGAGATACAACGTGCTCACTCCCACTGAACAGCCAAGATCAAGCACCTGATCAATGGACCCGTTCAGGAGCGGCGCCAAAGTGCGATGGATCTCATCCCTCAGACGGGCCTGGGCCACAGATGGTGCCAACGCCTCTTCCGGCCAGATGCGCAGGGCCATCGCATCGGTGGCTTGCTCCGCTTCGGCAGCAGCCTCCCAGCAGAGATTGCCTTGTTCATAGGCATGGAAACGAGCCACGTAGTAGTCGGGCGGCTTAATCCCGGGGTTGATGGTGCTCGACAACAACGGTGCTGCAGCCTTCTGCAGTTCCCGGCGACGGACTCTCCAGGGAATGCCGTTGCGTTCAGCAGTGCGAATAATCAGCTGACGTGCCTGGAAGAACAGCGGGCGCCTCAGCAGAGCGATACCGATCAAACGTTCGATCCAGCGACCAAGGCCCTGACTGGAGTCAGCCCATCGAGGCGTGGACGCGGAGTCGGTCATCACGAGAACGGCAGGATGGTGTCGGATGCGCAGAAGCGATGCCGAAGGGCGGGTGGCAGGAATTCAGCAACACAGACAGTTTGCAGCGGCCGAGCGGTCCCGAGAAGCAACCAACCGCGAAAGCACAACAGATCGTTCGGGTGCAGCCAACCCGAGGCGGCAAAGGCGGCAAGACCGTGACGGTGATCCGCGGTTTGGAGCTCGACCAAGAGGGACTCAAAGCATTGCTGAAGACACTCAAGAAACGCATCGGCAGCGGTGGCACAGCAAGAGACGGCCTGATCGAACTTCAGGGCGATCAGGTGGAGATTGCGCTGGAACTGCTCAACAAGCAGGGATATCGACCCAAGCGCGCTGGGGGATGAGGCAGATGCAGGCCGAGAGAGGTACTGGTTGAGGGACAATGGCGGCCCGAGACCGCCGGATCCCAATGACCGCTTCGTCCAGCCACGGCCAGCTCACCAACCAGGGTGCTTCCACCAACATCGCCTGGCATCAGGCATCGGTTGACCGAGCAGCCCGCGCTGAACAACGGGGACATCGCAGCGCCATTCTTTGGTTCACAGGTCTAAGCGGTGCTGGCAAGAGCACGCTCGCCAACGCGGTCAATCAGGCCCTGTTCGATCGGGGCCTGACGACCTATGTGCTCGACGGCGACAACATTCGCCATGGCCTCTGCAAAGACCTTGGTTTTTCTGATGCCGACCGTGAGGAGAACATCCGCCGCATAGGTGAGGTGTCCAAACTCTTTCTGGATTCCGGTGCCATCGTGTTGACGGCATTCGTCTCGCCGTTCCGTGCTGACCGCGACAAGGCACGCAACCTGGTTGGCGACGGAGATTTCATCGAGATCTTCTGTGCCGCTGACCTGAACGTGTGCGAACAGAGGGACACCAAGGGCCTCTATGCAAAGGCACGTGCGGGAGAAATCAAAGAATTCACTGGTATCTCCAGCCCTTATGAAGCACCAGAAACGCCGGAACTTTCTGTCGACACTGGCGCTGCAGACCTGTCGAACTGCGTGGATCAGGTGGTCAACGAGCTGATCTCCCGGCAACTCATTCCTGCCCAGCGCTGACGTCGTTAACGACCGCATTGCTGACGACGGCATGGATGCCCTGACGCTCGGCCCAGGCATCCACGAACGTCTTGAGGCAGCTGGCGACAGGCACCGCCAGCAACAGACCCAATAACTCTCCAAGACCGTAAAGCGCTCCGGCCTTGGCTCCCAGGGGCAGGGCAATCAGCAGCCAGGCTGGCTGCAGACCCACGATGCTTCCCATCAGACGCGGCTGAATCACCTGATCGACGATCTGGCCGACCACGATCGCTGCCACCAACGTCTCGAGGCCAGTACTGGGATCTTGAAAAGCGAGCAAGCCGCTTACGGCGACAATGGTCAAAGCACTGGCATAGGGGATCAGGGTTGTAAACCCGATGAGCACTGCAAACAGCACTCCATAGGGGATCTTGAGAAGGGTGAAGACCACGATCTGACCCAGCGCCAGGATCAGCGCGAGGAGCACTTGCCCGCCGAAGTAGCCACGAAAGGTACGCGCCAGGGTGCTGGTCACCACCACACGCCACTCATCCGGGAGCCAGCGGACCAGCCCCTTGGTAATCGATTCACCTCCAATCAGGAAGAACACCGCCAGCACAAGCACGATCACGGTGTTGATCGTGGTGCCGAGTGTGGCCCCAAGGATGCTCAGAAACCGCTGACTGAGCTGACTGGCCAAGGTGCTTGCACGGGAGAGCAAATCGCTGCTGAGATCTCCAAACTCATTGGGCAGGCCACGGATTGACGCCCACTCCTGAAGACGGTTGACCCACGCCTGTGCCGCCAGAAGCAGTCCAGGCAGAGCATTGATCAACTGGCCAAGCTGCTCAATGAGCAGCGGCACCAGGGTCACAGCAGCGAAGGCCAGTGCGCCGGTCGTAGCGAGCGTGACGAACACAATCGCCACCCAGCGGCGAATCCCTCGACCGGTGAGCCAGCGGCAGGGAATATCCAGCAGGAAGGCGATCAACGCAGCCGTGAGGAACAGGCCCGGGAACGGAGCCAGCGGCAGGAGGAGCTGACGGATGACAAACAGGTTGAGGGTCAGCAACGGCAGCACCAATCCCCAGCGAATCCAGGCTGGCCAGGACGTCATGGATTGGAGGGGGCGCAGATCAAAGGGAGCTCAGCTTGTCAACGGCACTCGCCTTATGGCACCAAACATCTCGTCTGGCGGCAACATCGAAAGATTGCAATCGCTGGCGATCAATCCATTTGCTTGAGGTAGTCAAGACTGCCCAGATCCTGCAAACGCGCGTCCTTGTTAACGACGGTGTCATGCAGCTGTTGGCGGTAGGCCTCAAGTCGTTCCGCCAGCACACCACCCTCCACAGCAAGGATCTGTGCAGCCAACAAGCCTGCATTCAGGCCTCCCCCGATCGCCACCGTGGCCACCGGAATACCACCGGGCATCTGCACAATCGAATGCAAGGAGTCGACACCTGACAGTGCTTTGCTCTGCACCGGCACACCGATCACAGGCAAGGTGGTGAGTGACGCCACCATGCCAGGCAGATGGGCTGCGCCGCCAGCGCCGGCAATGATCACGGCTAGCCCACGCTGGCGAGCCTGCTGGGCGAAGTTGACCATCTCCAAGGGCGTGCGGTGAGCCGAGAGCACGCGCACCTCCACCGACACCCCCAGCTGTTTCAACACCTCCACGGCAGGGTGGAGGCTCGGAAGGTCGGAATCACTGCCCATGATGACGGCGACCCTGGGCACGGAACCTGGATCAACAGAAGGGGATGGCAACTCGGCCACAGGCAAGAACCGGAAGGACAGCGAGACTGCCATCGTCCCGCACCGGCTTGAGCCGGCCCCACCGCATGCGTCGGATCACCGATGTGCGTCTCCCCCGGCGCCCCGGAAGCAACGACCCTGTCGGTCTGTCCTGGCTCAGCCTGGATGATCACAATCTGATCACAGCCACCGGTCCCATGCCGGCTGGTGGAGCGATGGCGGGGGAGAGCTGGCATGGAGACAGGCTCAGTCAGCGGGGTATCGATCTTCAGATCAATGGAGGTCTTGGCCTGGCCTTCACGGAACTCTCGGACCAAGATCTACCGAGGCTCCTGGAGTTGCTGGAGCTGCTTTGGCGCGATGGAGTCGAGGCGATCGCTCCAACCCTGGTCACCTGTGGGGTGACCCCTTTACGCCAATCACTGGCCGTACTCCGGAAGGCCCGGGACCGGCATTCAACAGGCCGCTGCCAACTACTGGGAGCACATCTTGAGGGCCCGTTTCTGGCGGAAGCCCGGCGGGGTGCACACCCGCTGGAGCACATCGCTGCTCCCAGCGTCGCGGCCCTGAAAGAACGAATCGCGGGATTTGAAACCGAGATCAGCCTGATCACCCTGGCGCCAGAGCAACCGGGAGCTCAAGCCTTGCTCAGTCACCTGAAAGAGCTCGGCATCCAAGTGGCACTGGGTCACAGCACTGCAAACGCCGACCAGGCAGCCCTGGCGTTCAGCCAGGGCGTCGACATGATCACGCATGCTTTCAATGCCATGCCTGGACTGCACCACCGCGCTCCTGGGCCGCTAGGGGAAGCCTGCCGACGTGGCGATATTGCTCTTGGGCTGATTGCCGATGGCGTGCATGTACATCCCACGACTGCTGTTTTGTTGCAACGGATGGCGGGAGATCAGCTGGTGCTGGTGAGTGATGCCCTTGCGCCCTACGGGCTGGCTGAAGGAGAACATCGCTGGGACGAGCGAGTGCTGCTGGTGAACAACGGCACCTGCCGACTGGAAGACGGCACCTTGGCCGGTGTGACCCTGCCCTTGCTCGAAGGAACCTGCCGCCTGGCGAGCTGGAGCGGTGACGCCGATGGTGCAATCTGGGCCTCAACCATGGCACCCAGAGAAGTGCTTACGGAAAGTCTTGAAGACCACTGGCTGATTGGAAACATGCTCAGCGACCTGCTGCGCTGGGAATGGAACGCATCAGAACGCAAGTTGGCCTGGCGGGGGGCTGCGTAAAATTCAGTCGCAGCGAGTGAATTGATGGCCCCCGAGCAACTGCTGAATGACAAGCAGGCCGAGAAAAAGGAAGTCAAGGGCTATTTCGAGACCACAGGCTTCGATCGCTGGAACCGCATTTACAGCGACAGCGATGACGTCAATAAGGTCCAACGCAATATCAGGATCGGGCACCAGAAAACCGTTGATGAGGTCCTGGCCTGGATCAAGGAGAGTGGGCAGTTCAACGACGTGAGTTTCTGCGATGCCGGTTGCGGCGTCGGCAGTCTGAGCATCCCTCTAGCAAGCATGGGAGCCGGTTCTATTCATGCCAGCGACATCTCTGAAGCAATGGCCGAGGAGGCTGAGCGACGGGCGCGTGATGCGGGCCTGGACATGTCCAAACTCAATTTCGCAGCCAGCGATCTGGAAAGCCTCAGCGGCTCATTTCACACCGTGTGCTGTCTGGATGTGTTCATTCACTACCCCCAGGAGGCTGCTGAAGAGATGGTGCGGCACCTCTGCTCTCTCACCAATCAACGCCTGATCGTGAGCTTCGCGCCCTACACACCGCTCCTGGCAGCTCTGAAGAGCATTGGCCAGTTGTTCCCAGGACCCAGCAAAACCACCCGCGCCTACACCCTCAAGGAGAAAGGAATTGTGGCCGCAGCCGAAGCCAGCGGCTTCAAACCCATGCGACGCAGCCTCAATAAGGCGCCTTTCTACTTTTCCAGACTGATCGAATTTCAAAAGGCCTGAACAACTTTTGGAAGAGACCATGGTTCAAGACCCATCAGGACCCGAACTGACTCTGCAGTTTGAGTAACGCATAGGGAGGCGTGTCACTGACAAAGTCAGCCGACCCCACATCACCGCTAAAAACGCCGCCCTGACCGATCAGGGTCGCGCCGTGGTCCCTGGGGAAGAGATCACCGAGCGAAAGATTCATTGATCCTGATCCCAGGCTTGGCGTCACATCGACGCTGGGCTGAAGCGAGCCGAAGGAACGGGTTTGAATGTTGCCGTCCTCAAAGGTCAGGGTTCCCTGGCCATGGGTCAAGAACTCCATTTCGCCGTTCAGCACTCGTCGTTCGACCACCTCTTCGAGCCCATAAAAGGAACCATTGGCCTGTTCACAGCCCAGCACAACTCCCCCCAACCGAGCCACCGCAAGCTTGTAACTGACCGAATCACCCACCGACAGGACTGAATCCTGATTGGCATCGATGAAGGTGCCGGATTCCACGTTGCAGAACAACACTTTGAGCTGTTTTGTCTAGCGGAGATCGACGCCGGAACTGGTCCCGGAACCGCCTGGGGAACAGCCCATCAACGGGCAGAGCAGCGAACCCAAAGCAATAGCGGAAACCGACCTAGGCATGGCATCAACCACTGAGCTCACTCAATGCTGACAAGTCATGGTGAACCTGAGCTGAACCAGAACGTTGATGGCGGCTCACAGCTGAGGTGCAGATCATTCAGCTGCAGACGCCAGGCGTGAAGTCGGTAGCCCCCGTCTCCTGGGGTCGCCACATCACTGATGCGCTGATCGTTCAGGTACAGCGGATCACCGAGGAGGGGAGATCCCAGTTGCGCGAGATGAATGCGGATCTGATGAGGTCGTCCTGTTGTGATCGATACCTGCAGACGATCTCCCTGCGGACAGCGTTCCAGCAGCTTCAGCTCACTGTGGGCTTGGAGTCGCCCCCGGATCACCCCATCCGATTGGGGCAGCGGTCCCCAGACCCAGCCCAGCCAGGGATGGGGCCGCTCGACCACATCCGTGTTCACGGCAAGAGACGTCCCGAACTCGAGCCCTGCCACACGCTGAGCCCAGGCCTGATAGATCTTGCAGGTTCCCGAAGCAGGCTGAAACTCTCGCGAGAGAGCGGATCTGGTGGTCGGGTTGCGTGCACAGACCTGCAATCCGGAAGTGAAGCGACCAAGGCGATGCACAGGCTTGGGAACCAGCGGATCACCCAGCTGGCAACTGCGCTGATCCAAAAGCGTCGCGAGCGTGTGCTGAAGGAAGCCACCACCAGGCATCACTGGCAGTCCGGAGGGTTTGTTGATCACCAGCAGATCCCCATCGTCATATTCCACCGACCAGGAGTCGGGGATCGCTGGCTCGATCCATGGAGGACGGCACCAGAGCAGCTCTGCCTGATCGGGTAGCCGTCGATCCTTGAGGAGACGCTTTCCGTTACAGCGGATTTCACCAGCAGCAAGACGTCGAAGCCAGACGTCCTCAGTGGAGTGGGCATAACGCTCAGCTAGCAGCGCGCTGATCAGCGTGCCGTGATTGCCAGCGTGCGTGATGTCCCGGTACGTCCATCCCTGATTGAGTGCAGCTGGACGCCAACCCTCAGGCAAAGGCGATGCCTGTTGGCTTGTCACTCCACCAGACGATTCTGCAAGGCGTAACGCACCAGCTCGGTTCGGCTGGATGTACCGGTTTTGATGAACAACCTGCTCACGTATTTCTCCACGTTTCGGATTGATGTCTCCAGCTGGCGGGCGATTTCTTTGTTCATCAATCCCTCTGCCACGAGTTGCAGAACACTGGATTCCCTGGGCGTGAAATTGTGCTGGACAGGATCGCTGGAGGGCAGTGCCTCCGCCTGAGCGAGAAGAGAGCGAATTTCAGTGATCTGTTTCGCCATTTGCCCCATGTCGGCATCCGCGAAGCGGGCTGCTTCCTGCAAGAGGCGCTGCTGACGCTGGGCCACGTTGCTCACACGCGCCACCAACTCATCCGGGTCAAAGGGTTTAGGGATGTAATCATCAACACCCGCCAGATAGCCCTGAGTGCGATCTGCAGTCATGCCCTTGGCGGTGAGGAAAATCACGGGAGTACCGCCCAAACGCTCATCAGCTCTGAGTTTGTTGAGCAGCCCGTAGCCGTCCAGCCTGGGCATCATCACGTCACTGATGACCACATCAGGAAGCATCTGTTGCGCCTTGGCAAACCCATCCTCACCATCAACAGCCGTGGTGACATCAAAGCCCTCATCTTCAAGGTAGGCCTGCACTGCTGAACGCAAGCCAGGTTCGTCGTCGACCAGTAGCAGACGAACTGTTGGCGGCTCAGGCTGAGAGGGCTGCTCAGGCTGGGAGGATTGTTCGGGCTGGGAGGTTGTCAAGGCCTGACCTCATCTGGCCGGAATCTAGGGGCGTCAGGGCGCTGGCAACCGCAAGACTTCTTGGGATTCGATCAACTCAGTGGAATAACCAAGCTCTCTAGCCATCTCCGAGAGACCGGAGGGGTCCTGGCCAGCGAGGTCGGGATGACAGGCCGCCCACCAGACCAGATGGTCTTCACGCGTGGACGCACGCCTGGTCCCCCCTGGGTTGAGTTTGCGCACATAGATGGCTTCGGTATCCCTGGTGACACGCAGCGGCTCTTCGCGACTGCAGTTCACCGACTCGGTGGGAATCACGAGATTGTCGGCGGATTCCTGCCACAGCTTGAACCTGCGTATCTCGGGATCAGCAGGGTCTCCCGAGACCGCAAAGATCCCCAAGGTGTACTCCTCAGCCCCCTCACCCTGATCCAGCACCACCAAATCAACAGGACGCATGGCCTTCATCTGCTCAAGCAGCTGTTCACGATTCACGGCCTCCGCGACAGCGGGCTGAAAAGCTGCCGACACCAGCAGACCCAAACTGAAGAGCCAACGGATGGAATGCATCGCGACAATCTGAGAGTCACACCATGCTGACCCCACACACCCCATTGAGCGCACTGAAGTTGTGATCAACCTCGATCACCAGGCCACCACACCTTGTCATCCCTCCGTGATCGAGGCGATGGAGCCCTGGTGGCGCCAGCAGTGGGGCAATCCATCGAGTCGTCAACATCGGCTTGGGCTGACAGCTGCAGCGGCAATCAGCTCAGCCAGGGAGAGCATTGCAGGCAGTTTGGGAATCAGATCTGAAGAACTGATTTTCACCAGTGGTGCCACTGAAGCCAACAACCTGGCACTGCTAGGCCACGCGAGGGCTCGGACGCTGTCCGACGGGGGAGCAGGGCATCTGATCAGCGTGGCGAGTGAGCATCACGCAGTACTCGACCCTCTGCTGCAGCTGCAAGAGGAGGGATTTCAGATCACGCTGTTGGCGCCGCAAGAGGACGGCCTGATCACGGTGGAACAGCTGGAACAAGCCATTCAGCCCAACACCCAGCTGATCAGCGTGATGGTGGCCAACAACGAGATCGGCGTGATCCAGCCGATCCGGGACCTGAGCGCCGTCTGCCGCAGACGCGGCATCACCATGCACACCGATGCTGCCCAGGCCTACGGACATCTGCCGCTGAACGCTGAAGAGCTGGGCTGTGAGCTAATCAGTCTGAGCGCTCACAAATTCAACGGCCCAAAAGGCATCGGGTGCCTCGTGGTTAGAGCAGGCACGAAGCTGCAACCGCTCCAGTGGGGTGGAGGACAGGAACAGGGTCTGCGGGCAGGGACCCTTCCGGTGCCGCTGATCATGGGCATGGCTGCTGCAGCCGAGCTCTCAACGCAAGACTTGAAGGACCGCCAGGCTCGGCTCCAGGCCTTGAGGGATCAGCTTTGGGAAGGGCTCAAAGATCGAAATCCCATGATTCAGCTCAACGGCGCGCTGCGACCTCGACTGGCCCACAACCTCAACATCACTATTCCCGAGATCTCGGGCAGCCGACTGCTTCGGACACTGCGGCCCCGACTGGCCTGCAGCAGCGGTTCTGCCTGCAGTCGTGGTGAGCCATCTCACGTGCTGCGATCCATTGGCCGAAGCCGTCTTGAGGCAGAAGCATCACTGCGACTAAGCCTGGGACGAGACACAACAACGATCGACATTGACGGAGCAATCGAGGTGATCACAACCGCAATCCAGACACTGACCCAGCGCTGAAATCAAAAACTCACTTAACACAATCTCTGGGAAAAGTGTCAGAGCAGCTACGTGTACTTCAAGCCATCGAAGATGGATGGGATGCTTTCGCGAAGGATCCCTGGTTGGGTTTGGACTGGCACAAATTAACCAAGCCCTCGCAATCATTCCCCCAACCATTGCCTTTGTTTTGCGTATTTACCTCTCTATAAATCGGAAGTCCCCCCCCTTCATTGCTCTATTGAAAAACAACAGCTCCTTTGAAGCCATTCAGTAAGGGGGCTCGATTGTTGATCCCTCATGGTGGACACTGCTCTGGTTCTTTGTCGTTGAAGCGGTCATCCATATAATCGCTGCCATATTCCATTTCGGAGGCTTGTTTGTCGTCGTGCCCGTTCTGATCTGCATCTCAACAGCTGCGTATCGCCAACGATTTGGGAGCGAAAACCAGACGGGTCTGATCAGCTCAGAATGATTAGCGAACACTGATTAGCGAACACTGACAATCACGAAACCCGCAATTCCCACCAAAGCCATTACAAACTGGACAATTTTGCTGACCAGCAGTCCAGCGACGACAGCCAAACCAACGACTGATCCCTGGCGCAACGCCTCAAACCAGCCCAGATAACGGGGTTGTTTTGTTGCGACCCAGGTTTCAACCAGCATTGCTCCAAGCCATGGACCCAAGAAGGCCCCCAGAAGTGGACCTCCGAAGGGAAGTGCTGGCAGCAAGCCCAGCACTCCAACGAGCAAGCCCACGCCAGCTCCAGCCGCAGACCAGCGACTGGCCTTCAGTCGTACAGAGGCAAGTCCCAGAGCCAGGAGATCAGCGATGAGACCCAAGCTGAACAACACCAGCGCCAGAACAAGCTCAGGCCAGGCTTGAGTCCAACCCACAGCCCCCATCCAGACAAGCGATCCCACCGGCAACCAAATCAGGCCTGGAAGCAGGGGTAAAAACGTGCCTGGAATCGCCAGGAGCTGAACCAGCAGAGCAATCCACCACACACCATCACTCGTCCAGGACCAGCTCATATTTCAGACCTCGGCTCGGTCAGGCTCGGATCGGGTGGTCGGCGGCGGGCAATTCGCAGCTTGGCGCTGCGACTGCGCGGATTGAGCAGCTGCTCCGCCTCATCAGCTCTGAGTGGCTTCCGAGTGACGCGCTGTAGGCGCTCATCACTGAGAAAGGCGGTCTTCACACGCCTGTCTTCGAGTGAATGGAAACTGATGATCGCCAGCAGGCCATCCGGCTGGAGCCAGTCAGGGGCTTGTTGCAACAAGCGGTCCAGAACCGCAAGCTCATCATTGACCGCGACCCGCAGAGCCTGAAAGGTGCGCGTGGCGGGGTGGATACGACCGCGGCGAGCCTTGGGTGGATAACAGCCAGCCACCGCGTAGGCCAGAGCCGCCGTCCCCGCATAGGCACCGCTTGCGTCCAGATCAGCTTTGATCCTGCGGGCAATCCTCCTCGACAATCGCTCCTCTCCATAGGCGTAGATCAGATCCGCTAGATCCGACTCATCCAGCCTTGCGATCAGATCAGCTGCAGTTTCCCCTCCCCCCGCTTGATTCATGCGCATATCGAGAGGACCATCCAGCCGAAAGCTGAATCCCCGCTGCGCTACATCCAGCTGAGGGCTACTCACCCCAAGATCGGCCAGAACCAGTGCAACAGGGCGAGGAGGGGTGTAGTCGGCGAAATTCGTCGCCACGATCGTGACGCGGTCGCCATGAAGCTCAAGCCGCTCGGCCGCAGCCAAACGGGCGGTTGGATCGTGATCGAGCCCCAGCAGCCGCAGTTTTGGATAGCGATCCAGTAGCAGACCGCTATGGCCACCACCACCCAGCGTGGCATCAATGAACACGCCTGATTGGCGCTGATCACAGAGCTCCACAGCCAGTGTTTGCATCAATGGTTCAGCCAGAACCGGCACATGCATGAAACCCTGAGCGGGGCTGGCTAGCAGATCGGGCATGGGTCCTTCCTAAGATCCCGACACGATTGTTCTGCCACGGCCCCATGACGCAGATGGAAACGCGCACGGAGCCGATGGTGGTCAACTTCGGCCCCCACCACCCCTCAATGCACGGGGTGTTGCGCCTTGTGGTGACTCTCGATGGAGAGGATGTGCTCGATTGCGAGCCGGTAATCGGCTATCTCCATCGCGGCATGGAGAAGATCGCCGAAAACCGAACGAACGTCATGTTCGTGCCCTACGTGAGCCGAATGGATTACGCAGCAGGCATGTTCTACGAAGCGATTGTCGTCAACGCCCCTGAAAGGTTGGCGAATATCCCTGTTCCCAAGCGGGCCAGTTACATCAGGGTGTTGATGCTGGAGCTCAACCGCATCGCCAATCATCTGCTGTGGCTGGGACCCTTCCTCGCTGATGTCGGCGCCCAGACCCCATTTTTCTACATCTTCCGTGAACGGGAGATGATCTATGACCTCTGGGAAGCGGCAACCGGTCAGCGCCTGATCAACAACAACTACTTCCGCATCGGTGGCGTGGCAGCCGATCTGCCTTGGGGATGGCTCGAAAAATGTCGCGATTTCTGTGACTGGTTCGGCCCCAAAATCGATGAATACGAAAAACTAATTACCAATAATCCGATCTTCCGCCGACGCATTGAAGGTCTGGGAATCATCGGCAAGGAAGAAGCCATCAACTGGAGCCTTTCCGGCCCAATGCTGAGGGCCTCCGGAGTGCCGTGGGACCTGCGCAAAGTTGACCATTACGAGTGCTACGACGACTTCGACTGGGATGTGATCTGGGAGAAAGAGGGAGACTGCTTCGCCCGTTACAGAGTTCGAGTGGAAGAAATGCGCCAGTCCCTCAAGATTCTTCGCCAGGCCTGCGACATGATTCCCGGCGGCCCAACGGAAAACTTAGAGGCCAAACGCATGCTCGAAGGCAAAGACAGCGATTTCGCCGGGTTCGACTACCAGTACGTGGCCAAAAAGGTGGCTCCCACATTCAAGATCCCCAATGGGGAGCTTTACACCCGACTGGAATCTGGAAAGGGCGAGATCGGAGTATTCATTCAGGGCAACAACGACGTGACACCCTGGCGCTTCAAGATTCGTGCCGCAGACAGCAACAATTTGCAGATCCTTCCCCACATCCTCAAGGGGCACAAAGTCGCCGACATCATGGCGATCCTTGGTTCCATCGACGTGATCATGGGATCCGTCGATCGCTGATCAGCTCAACCGCCGACGTTCACCTCTGCTGATCCACAGCAGGATCACCACCAGTACAGGGGTCAGGAGATCGGTGTAGAGCACGGTGCCTGCGTTAGAAGGAGCATTGTTCTGATCGACCACAAGCGAGACCACGTGCCCGATCCCGTCAGCGAAATACCAACTGGCGAAGGCGACCATGCTCGCCAGAAGGTAATCACGCTTGCGGTACAGGAAGCTGCTGAAACCGAGGATGCCGATGGTGAGATTGGCGTAGGCCACTTCATTCTGAAAAGGACTGTTCGGCCATCCGATCTGCTCTGCCAGGAACGAGCCGAACACAAGATGCATGAGGAATCCATAGACACCACCCACACCCAGTACCCAGAACGCGATCCAAAGCAGAGAGGCTTCCGACCAACGGCCAAGAGTCCATTGCTGCCGTGTCTGCAAAGCACCGAGCAACAGTGCCAAAAGCAGCGTCCAAACGCCGTAATCGGCCAACAGAAAATGCACCACTCCTCTCATCAGCTCCGTCCACTCACTGATACCAAGATGACAACTACTGCCCAGAGCGACCAGATCATCCCCTAATGGCGAAGCTCCCATGGCTCAACCTGACCAGAACCGTGCGCTTCGGCGATACGGATGCCGCTGGCGTGATGCATTTTCATCAGCTGTTGCGCTGGTGCCACGAGGCATGGGAAGAGAGCCTGGAGCTCTACGGCGTTGAAGCCGACACGATTTTTCCTGGATGTCGTGAGCAGGAACGGTGGCCTGACACAGCGCTCCCAATCGTGCATTGCAGCGCCAACTTCACCAAAGCGGTGCACGGGGGAGATCAACTGCTCGTACGCCTAACGCCACAACAGATTGACCAGGGGTGTTTTGAGGTTCGCAGTCAATTTCTACTGAAAGAGCAGGAAGTGGCCAATGGCTTGATCAGACAGCTGGCCATCAGTGCACAAACGCGTCGACGTTGCCCGTTACCAGTGGCCATCTCACGCTGGATCGAGGCTGCACAAATCGGACAAATCAGGGAGCTGTGAGCTCTAAACCGAGCAAGCCCGCTGCCCGCCGGAGCTCCGGATCCAGCTCAGCTCTTCGAGGCCAATGGCGACACAATTGCGACATCGATTAGTTCAAGAATCTGCAGGCTGATCTTCCATCCGCAACGCTCGCAGCCATCAAAGAACACTGAAAAAATTGGCGCCAAAGCTAATTTGTAAATTATTTTTTGAATGCCGATGGATTTGAGAATTCTGATTGTGGCATTGCCCATTCTTCTTGCTCTGAGCTGGGCCGGCTACAACATTGGCAGAGCTGCGATTGGCCAGCTTCAGATTGCAATCAAGCAATTCAAAACCAATCAAACCTCCTGAACAGAATTCAACTCCTACGTCCGAGCAAACCATTCATCGCTTCTTTAACTATTGGAGTTCTTCTGCAGCATTTTGAAAGTCTCAAACCTCAATATTGCGCAAAGATTGTGCAGATTCACGTTTCGTAAGTGATACAAGTCAACCACGATGTTCGACACTTCTGCGGCATTTACAGCACCTTCAGACGCTGAAACGACGTTTGAAACGACTTTTGAAAGCTCGGCCGCTTTCACTGCACCGTCTCGTAGCATCCCTTCACCCACAGGCTTGGAACCATGCCTGGGTGGCGAACTGAGACTTCAAGCAATCTGGGTGGACGAGAAAGTCTGCGTCGGATGTCGATATTGCGCGCACGTGGCAACGAACACCTTCCTCATGGATCAACAGACAGGCAAGTGTCGAGCAATTCGCCAGGATGGTGATTCAACAATGGTGATCAACGAAGCAATCGATACCTGTCCAGTGGACTGCATTCACTGGATCAGTTTCGAGGAATTAATTGAGAAGAAAAAGGAAGAAATGGCGAGATCCGCTTGTTAGCGCGTCAGCCCACCACAAAAACACTTGCAAAGACTTTCACAATCCCAACAACAATCAATCCCGACAAGATTACAAAGGAAGGAATAATATAACGGAACGCTTTATCAGAGGGGCGTTCGTATAGGACTTTCTCGGCGAAGGACTTCGTAGGACCGAAGTTCAGGTGATCTTCAATCGACATCATCATGTCGTTTGAAATCAACTTTTCCTGCCAATCGTAAGAGTATCGCGGAAGCTCCTGATACACAGGAGCCTCACCAACAGCTCGACCTGGCAATACTCTTGAGATCTCTAGAGGCACAGTGTCGTAACCAAACCTCTGCATGTACTCCTCACTATTGAGGACCAGATCAACAAAAGCTTCGAATCCTTTCTCAGCAATAACAATCGAATAAGTTAATTTTTCGGAGTTGTCTCTCACTTTGCGACCCAAAGCCCTGCCGATGACCTGCTCAACAAGGCGATAATTACTATTGCAAGCGACATAACCACGCATAAAACGGTCCGAAAGCAGAAGACCGCGAATAAAATCTCTTACTGTGATTGATCCGTTTCTTAATTGCGACTCTAGATAGCGATCCTTATCGCTACTCATCGCATGAAAATAAATCTGACGATAGCAACGGTTAATCACATCACCAGCGTTATCAATAACATCCCCTTCAATCGAGGGAGCATCGATCGTGCTCACACGTATATTTTGAGAGGTAGGCCGAAAGGGCCGAAGGGGAACTGGCAACGAAGAAACCCAGTAAAACTCAGAAAAATACCTTAAGAGTTCGTCGATATACCGAGGGGGCAAACCGCAAACTAATTCACAATTCAGATGCTGACCGAGGGCGTTCGAATTAAATTGATACGCGCCTTCGTGGCAAAGGAAACGTGCTCTTTTTGATGGTTTCGTGTTGAGCGAGGGCCTGGCGAACAAGACCAAGGCATCAGCGCCACAA
This sequence comes from Synechococcus sp. BIOS-U3-1, assembly GCF_014279975.1. Taxonomy (NCBI): domain Bacteria; kingdom Bacillati; phylum Cyanobacteriota; class Cyanophyceae; order Synechococcales; family Synechococcaceae; genus Synechococcus; species Synechococcus sp. BIOS-U3-1. Next base: position 2,463,687 of record NZ_CP047936.1, read on the forward strand.
ACTCAACAGGTTCAACAGACAGATCCGCCAGTGATTCCGATGAGCACGCCGCTTCAAATCAGATCACAGATGCGGCAGCATCCAGCAGGCGGAATGCAACAGATTAAGCTAAAGATTGATATTCAAAATACAGCGATTGAACAGGCGAATAGATCTTAAAGTGAGGCTTCTAAGTGAACCTAGGATCAAAGACTAAAGCAAAGATTCAGAGCGACTGAGTTAATGACTGAGCTGATTATTGAGTGAATTGTTGAGCTTCCAACCAGTTCTGCCATCGCGCACGCTCCCACTTCCCTGCGGCAGAGCATTCCAGTCCCTGGCACTGAACCCAATGCAGAGGGCGTTCGGGCGCGGGCCAATCGGACACCAAGCTGCGCAAGCGGTCGAAAGCGTCCGACGACACGTCAATCGACGACCAACGAACGAGAGCCACCAATCGTTCACCCCACTCACGGTTCACCAACCCCAGCAACAGCACGGCATCGAGCGGCAGCCCTTGCTTGCGGGCCTCCGTCAGCAGCCGCTGTTCCAGTTGTGAAGGAAACACTGTGACCCCACCTGAATGGATGGCGTTGTCGATTCGCCCAAGGAGATACAGCTGGGGATCCGTTGCTGATCCTGCAAGCTCTGCCAGATCAGCTGAATGCCACCAACCAGTCGCGTCCGACAGCGCGCAAAGTCTTCCTGATCCATCAATTCTGGCCACAGCCAACCGGTCGCAATGCACGGCCAGAGCTCCTCGCTGATTCAATCGCAAACGCACCCCGTCAAGGGATCGTCCACAACCACCCGTCCCCGCCAGAAAATCAAGCGGCGCCTGGGCCGTCACCATGGCGGCAGTTTCCGTCGCGCCATAACAAGGGGCAAGCCTGATGCCCAGGTCCCGCGATTGATCGGCCAGATCGGCTGGCAAGGCTGCACCACCAACCCAGATCACCGCCATTTCACCCAACCATGAGCGTCCACAGGGATCGGCTAGAAGCCGCCGCAATTGGGTGGGCACCAGCGAGAGCACCATCGGACGCCGCTGCCAAGCTGGATGACGAAAGCTGTATTCGAGAAGCAGAGCAGGCTGTTTGATCAGAGCGGGGGCGATCCAAGCATGATCTGCGCCCCACTGACGGGCACGCCACCAAGGCATCAGACCGCTTACGTGCTGAAACGGCAGGGGATTCCAAACCAGCGTTGAGGCTGGCTCCAAGCCGATCGTCTCCAGCCACGACCCGCAGGCCTGGGCAGAGCGGTCCAGATTCGACAAAGGGTGGAGGCAGAGCTGTCGGCCACCGCTGCTACCACCTGTTGACAACACCACTCCTGGCCCAGGAGGCCAATCAAGTCCATCCGCAGCCAGGGCTTGTCGCTCCGGCTGAACGCCGGAAGGAAGCAGACGCACCCAAACGTGTTCAGCCAGGTCCGACTCGAGAATCGCAGCAGCCTGACCAGGCTGGGCAGGGTCACAGTGCAGATCCTTCAAACAGGACATCAGCAATCCAGCGCGGCCGCAGCCCAAACCTGCTCAGGATCAGAACTGAATAGGCGACCTTCAGGACGCCAACCTGGCGCCAGTCCAGGAGCCACGGGAGTGGGGCCTCGCTGCTGAAGCCCTGCCATCAACGCCAGCCAGCGAAAGCCGATACCGGTTTCGAAGACGGTACTGAGCATCAGCCGCGGCCGGCCTTGCTGCAACTGGCGCAGCAAGAGTCTTGGGTCTCCCTCCAGCAGTGGTCGCCGCACCTGCCAACCCTGCCACTGCTCCCGCAGAACCGGATGCTTCAACAGCGACTCATCCAGGGCGACAGGAACCCGCTTCGCCAAATCCTGCAGGCCTTGCAGATCGTCCACTGCCAGTGGCTGCTCCAGCCAATCCAAACGGGGATCGCCCTCCAGAACTCCAGCCCATCGATCCGCCTCGGTCCGAGCCCAGCCGGCATTGGCGTCCAAACGCAGACGCGCCTCGTGCGGCAGCCGATCCAAAAGCCTGGAGAACAACGACCATTCCTGATCCAAGTCCGCCGCTGCCACCTTCCACTTCACAGTGATGGGCTCACCCACTGGATGAGTCGCTAGCAGTTGGTCCAGAGTCGGCAGCATGGCCGGACCAGCGGGCAGCAAACATGCCGAGCTCGGAGCAGGGAGCCAGGACGGAACAACGCCATCCAGCTCCGCCAACGAAGCACCGAGCGCAAAGCCGACTTCAGCCGGGAGCTTCGGCAGCAGTGCCTCGAGCTGATCTCGCTTGCACTCCACACCCTCAGCGTTCTGCCATGGAGATAAAGCCCTTGCACAGGCAGGACGGTGCTCTGGATCGAGCGGAGCCACCTCACCCCAGCCCACCTGGCCGGAGATCGCACACGTCAAACGCAACAACCAACCCTCACGCAGCTGCCAAGCACCTGAAGCAGTCCGCAGCGGACGCGAGAGTGAATAGGCATAGGAGCGGATGGCCAGTTGCAGCGTCATGAGCTCAGCTGGGCAACAGAACAGGGGAGCCGAACCATGGACCCAGGCCTAGACCGATGCTCAGGCCGAGGCCATTCAGCGCCTGAAATCGCAATGCGAGGAACTTGCTGCCTGTGATGCGTTCAGGCTCGTGATGATGCATGCGAAGCAAGCGGATCAACGAAGAGGCCGCGGGTAACCCCAAGGCTCCCAAAAAAGCGGTGAGTGGCCAGTCGCCATGCAGTACAGGTGCCCATTCCAGAGCGAGGGTCCCTGCAACGAACCAAGGCACCAAGGACGCTGCCCGCGCAGTACCCAAGCGCACCACTGGAGACCGCTTGCCATGCGCCGCATCCTGCTCAACCTGATGAAAATGCGAACAGAACAACACCAGCGTGGTCGCCAAAGCAGGGCCGGACCCAAGGACCAGAGCGGTCTCCCAGGGGACGACATCTGTCGCAGGGGCGATCACCAACAACGCAGCTGCGGTAGCGAAAGGACCAAACGCGAGCCAACACAGCGGTTCACCCAGCCCCTGGTAGCCAAGACGAAATGGGGGTCCTTGGTAGAGGTAGCCGAGAGCACAACTCACCAGCACCAGCACCAGCACTCCAAGGCTGCTGCTGCGTGCAATCCACAGCATCAGCAAGAGTCCCATCAGCAAAGCAAGCGTGGCCAGCCGCTGCACAGGACGTGACCTTCCGATCAGCGCCACGACCGAATGGGGCTTGCCCTGGTCATCGATGCCGGTCTCGGCATCAAAAAGATCGTTGCTGAGGTTCTCCCAGATCAGCAACAGCACCGCTGCCAGCAGAAAAACGAAGCCCTGGACCCAGCGCACCGGCAAACCTGCACCCAGGCGCCATCCTGCCGCAAGCAGCACTGGCATCACCGCAACGGAGTACATCGGCCACTTGATCGCTGCCTTCCAGAGACGCCGCCGAGCATCGTCGCGAGAGTAAAGGGTTGCAACAGCCTGTTGATCTGGCATGGACTGGACTCGTGGAGCCCTCTTCAAGACTCATACATTTGAGCAGTAATCCTTCGTTCTGCCGTCAAGATGTCGGCCGCACCCCACGACAGTTCACCTGCGGTGCCCTTCAGCGATCTGCTGGAGCGTGCCATGCGCGTCTGGGATCAGCGCCAGATGGACGACGGAGTTGTCGGCTTGGCACTGCCACTGCAGGGCCTAGATCCACTGCTTCAACTCGCTGATCTCGAAGATTCCGACCCGTTCCGTTTTCTCTGGGATGGAGCACCAGGACTCTGTCTTGCAGCTGCCGGCCGCTGCCATCAACTAGAGCTGTCAGGTCCCAAACGTTTCGAGCTGGCCCAGCGTTTTAGTGATATCACGCTCGGACGCATCCTCGAGGGCACGCCCGAAGCACCTGCTCAGGCCCGCTCTCGCATCCTGCTGGCCTTCTCCTTTTTTGAGCAAAGTGGAGAACTCCAACCCCAGGGCAGCATGCCCTCGGTCCAGGCCGTTCTGCCTCGCTGGCAACTGAGTCGTCATGGACGCCACGGTTGGCTGCGCCTGCACGGCATCGCGCAACAGGCGAGTGATGTGCGCTCACTGACGGAGTCGCTCTGGCTGATGGCGGAGAAGCTGCAGTCTTGGAGGAGCTGGCCAGGCCAGAGCTCAGGCAATCTGAGTGGCAGGATCACTCCAGGCGACTGGGAGCGGCGTTACACCAGTGCGCTGCAGCGAGGTCTGGAACTGGTGAATGGTGGTGAACTGCACAAGCTGGTTCTCGCTGTGCGCCACTCAGTGAGCCTGACCTCACCTCTGGATCCATTGCTGTTGCTGAAACGCCTGCGCTATCAGCAAGCAGGCAGCTGCCGGTTCCTCTGGCAACGCAACCAGCAGGACAGCTTCTTCGGTGCTTCACCTGAGCGACTGCTGAGCTTGCGCAACGGGCAACTGCGTTGCGATGCACTTGCAGGCACTGCCGGTCGCAACGACCATGCCACCTCGCTGCTCAACTCCGACAAGGATCGGCGCGAGCATGAACTGGTGGTGCAGGCAATCACCGAACATCTCAGCGCCCAGGGACTACAGCCACGGCGGCCGCGCAGTCCGCAATTGGCCAGACACGGCCAACTGATCCATCTGCATACCCCGATCACGACTCCAGCTCCGGGCCAATCGCCTCTTGCTCTGGCTGGCGTGCTCCATCCCACTCCGGCTGTGGCAGGCCTACCCAGACGAGAAGCGATGAACTGGCTGCGCAGTCTTGAGCCATTCGATCGCGATGGCTATGCAGCACCGATCGGCTGGATCGACAGCGCTGGCGACTCGGAACTGCGTGTTGCCATCCGCTGTGGCCACGCCCGCGGTACCCAGCTCGACCTCACGGCCGGAGCTGGGCTAGTGCGTGGCTCGGTGGCTGAACGTGAGCTGCAGGAAGTGGGGCTCAAGCTCACTGTGCTCGCCGATCAGCTGGATCTGGTGTCAGGGGGTCGGTGAGGAGCGCAGTCGCCAATCCATTGACGACTGCTTGAGCACATCACCGAAGGGCTCCACGCGCCCACCGATGTGTTGATGAAGAAAGTGCTCCTCTAACGCTGCCCAGGCCAACGCATTCCGGGGATTGGCCCAGCCATGCCCCTCATCAGGAAACACAACAAAATCAATCGGCAGTTTGCGAGCCGTCATTGCAGCTGCGATGGATTCACTCTCTTGCAAGCTGACCCGCGGATCATTGGCACCGTGCCCCAACAAAAGAGGGCGTTGAATCTGATCCACATGATTGATCGGAGAAATGGCATCGAGGTCTACATTGCCGACACCAATCATGCGTTCAAAATTGATGCGAATGGCTGCCCAATAAGGAGGAATCGCTGCCAACAATGTGCGGAGATTAGAGGGTCCAACTTCTGAAACCGCTGCGGCAAACAGCGTTGGATCGCGCGTCAATCCTGCCAAAGCTGCATAGCCGCCATAGGACGCGCCCTTGATCACCAGTTTGTCAGGGTCAGCAATACCCTGATCCACCGCCCAGCCAACGGCGTCGACCAGATCATCCTGCATCTTGGCGTACCACTCACCTTCTCCTGCCAGCAGATGCGCCTTTCCGAAACCAGTGCTGCCGCGATAGTTCACACTCATCACGTGATAGCCCCGATTAGCAAGCCACTGATGGGTACGGTTCAAGCCCCAATAGTCTCTGGCCTGAGGGCCACCATGCACTACCAGCACAAGGGGCTGCGGCCCATCACTGGCGAGGGGCGTGCGCGTTAGATAGGCAGGAATCCGACGGCCATCCCGGGCCTTGAGGTCGAGGCTTTCCATCGACGCCAGGGTGTAATCGTCCAGTTTTGGCTGAACTGAAAACAGCCGTTGATGCTGACGGCGATCTCGATCCCAGAGCCAGAATTGCTCGCCCTGACGATCGGAACCGACCAGAACCAGCCATAGTCGATCTTTCCTGTCGCGATCGAGGACCGTGAACTCATTGGAGCCAACCAAACGTTCTAAGGCGTCGTAATCGGAGCGCAGCGATGGATCTAAAATGAAACGCTGACTGCGCAGATCCGTTTCGACCAGCACCGAGGGCACGCCAGTCTCAATCGTGCTCATTGCGATGCCCAACGCTCCACTCGTTGCACGGTGCACCACTTCAAAACGGCAGTCGGTCGTGCAGCGTTCCAGCTCCTCACGACTCCAGCGCACAAGGCGAGGTTTGTCTTCCCCCTTGCTCAGTTGCCCATACAGCCACTGACCATCACGGGTGAACCCTGCAAGCCCAGACAGGCGAACATCTTCGAAATCGAATTGAAGAAAGGGTCGCCACTCCTTCTCACCAGGTAAACGCAGCTCATAGGTCTCGCCGCCATCGGCCAATTCCTCGGTGCGCAGATAGGGATGCCACTCACCATTGAGGCGGTCCACTCCAACAGGTCGACCGTCGTCAACTTGATGAAGGAGTTTGCGCTCTCCACTTGCAATATCAAGCACATAAAGATCGAAATAGCGAGGATCACGATCATTGAGGCCAATCACCCATTCGCCCGGCACATCGCGATCTAAAGCAATGACACGCGCAAAGACACCAGATGGTGGCGTGAGATCAACCATCTCCCCTGTTTGCGGGTCAATTCGGACCAGCACAGTGTTTTCATCCCCCTGTGCATCTCGGCCAGAGATCAAAAAGCGGCCATCATGCGTCCAGGTAGCACTCTGTTGCGGCCGATCCGTCTTCCGGGTCAGCAGACGGGGCTCTTCACGCCCAGCCAGATCACAGACCCAGAGGTTGAGGACTCCTTGGTAAGGAGCGAGGTAAGAGATGCGAGTGCCGTCGGGGCTGAGATCAACCCCGACGATTTCCGGGTTCCCGAACAACACCTCACGCGGAATGAGCGGCGGTAACGAGCTCCCCTGAACCGGGCGCCCTGAGATCGTCAAACTTCCCGCAAGACAAATCAGAAGAGCTGCCCCGCAGCGCAATCCTTGAATCAACACAACCTGGACCGGCATTCAGCCTTCAATTGTGATCGCTCAGAGCAGATCGCGCAGACGAGCGATCACCTGATCAGCAAGGGGCTGATTCATCAGTCGTTCCACCTCACGGATGCCGGTGGGACTGGTGACGTTGATCTCGCTGAGCATGCCGCCGATCACATCGATACCGACAAAAAACAAGCCTTCGGCCCTCAGAGCAGGCGCCAGGGCCACACAGATCTGGCGTTCCCGCTCACTGAGTTGCGTTGCTTCCGCTTGACCACCAACCGCCAGATTGCTGCGGAATTCTCCAGCGGCTGGCCGGCGGTTGATGGCACCCAGCGGCTCACCATCCACCAGCAGGATGCGCTTGTCGCCCTCACTCACCGAAGGGAGGAAACACTGAGCCATCACGGGCAATCGTTCCTGCTCTGTGACTAATTCCAGAAGCGCCTTGAGGCCAGGTGCCTGAGATGACACACGGATCACTCCAAGCCCTGCACGGCCTCCCAGAGGCTTAAGCACGATCTCGCTATGCGCTTGGGCAAAGGACTTCAGCTCACTCACCCTTCCGGAAACGAGCGTGGGTGCCATCCATCGACTGAAACGCAATGCCCCGAGCTTTTCATTCCAGGTGCGCAGTGAATCGGGACGATTCAGAACACGAACACCGGCCCGTTCGGCGACATCAAGAAGATGGGTGGCATAGAGATAGGCCTCGTCCACTGGAGGGTCCTTGCGCATCCAGATCACCTGGAATGTGGCAAGCGGCAGCCGTTCACGCTCACCGGCGGTGATCCAGGGCTCAGGCTGAACCGGCATGGCCATCGCCAGAGGTTCATCGCCAAGCGCGATCAGATCAGCCGGAGTGCAAGCCCAGACCTCCAGCGCGGATCTCGCCGCGGCCTGCATCAGCGCAGCGGTGGAATCCTTAGCTGGATTGATCCGATCCAGCGGATCCAGCACGAACAGATGACGCATGAGCAACGGTCGTGTCAGAGAACTCAGGAGAGCAGTCCATCCAGTTCACCGCCGCGCTCGAGGGCGTGCAGTTCATCACAGCCACCAAGATGGCGATCGCCGATGAAAATCTGAGGAACGCTGCGGCGGCCATCACCTCGGGCTGCCATGGCATCGCGAGCCGGCTCATCGCCATCAACGGAAAACTCGGTATAAGTGACGCCTTTGCGATCCAACAGCTGTTTGGCTCGGATGCAGAAGGGGCAAGTGCGCCAGGTATAGATCTCGACGCTCGGCATGGAGCCCTCATGACGGGACAACGATCTTATGCAGGCAAGGAGATTCCGCACTGATAAGGTCGCAAAATCCGTTCAACGCCCACCGTTGCTCGACCTCACCGACTTCAAGCGCGACCTCTCTGAGCTCACTGATCGCCTGGGCAATGCCCAGGACTGTCTTTGACGTACCTGCACTGAAGGCCAGACAGCAGGACCTCGAACAACTCGCAGCCCAGCCTGACTTCTGGAACGACCAACAGAATGCCCAGAAGCAAATGCGTCGCCTCGATGAGGTGAAGGCACAGCTGCTGCAACTCACGACCTGGCAAGGAGCTGTGGGTGATGCCCAGGCCACACTCGAGCTTTACGACCTGGAACCCGACGACGACATGCTCGCCGAAGCCCAGGGGGGCTTGGACGAACTGCGCAAAGAACTGGATCGCTGGGAGCTGGAGCGCCTGCTCAGCGGTGAATACGACAAAGAAGGAGCTGTGCTCTCGATCAATGCCGGAGCCGGTGGAACGGATGCTCAGGACTGGGCTCAGATGCTGCTGCGGATGTACACCCGCTGGGCCGAAGACCATGACATGAAGGTCACGGTTGATGAACTCAGCGAGGGGGAGGAAGCAGGAATCAAGAGCGCCACGATCGAAATCGAAGGGCGATATGCCTATGGGTACCTGCGCAACGAAAAAGGCACCCATCGCCTCGTACGCATCTCTCCCTTCAACGCCAACGACAAGCGCCAGACCAGTTTCACAGGCATCGAGGTAATGCCGAAACTCGAGGAGGAAGTCGAGCTCGATATTCCAGAGAAAGACTTGGAAGTGACCACCAGCCGCTCGGGCGGAGCCGGTGGACAGAACGTCAACAAGGTGGAAACCGCAGTACGCATCCTGCACATCCCCACAGGACTAGCTGTGCGCTGCACCCAGGAGCGCTCCCAGCTGCAGAACAAGGAGAAGGCCATGGCCCAGCTCAAGGCCAAGCTGCTTGTGATCGCCCAAGAACAACGGGCCGCAGAGATCGCCGACATTCGAGGCGACATCGTGGAGGCCGCCTGGGGCAATCAGATCCGCAACTATGTCTTTCACCCGTATCAGATGGTCAAGGACCTGCGCACCCAGGAGGAAACCAACGATGTGCAGGGCGTGATGAACGGCGATCTCGACCCCTTCATCCAGGCGTTGCTGCGCCAGGGTGTCGACAGTCCCGGACAGGATGAGGACAGCTGACCATGAGCTCAAAGGCCGACGGCATCGAGACTTCGACAGAGAGCACCCCGACCACACCACCGCCCAGCTTCGTGAAGCAGGCCATGCGCAACATGGTCCGCAAGGGCAGCAAAAGCCTGTTTCATCTTGGGCTCACGGCCGCAGGGTTCGTCGGCTTCATCCTTGTGGTCGCCTGGCTAGGGCGTCCAACGCTGCCTCAGTGAGCAGCGGACGGGCTTTTGCCATCGATCTGGCTTTCACCCCAGCGGAACAGCAGCTGATCCAGTCCGCAGAAGGGACGGAAGCCCATCGACGTCTCAGCCAGGGAGACACCTGGGCAGAGACCCTGGATCTCTGGTTGAAACACCTCATCACCACAGGCGGCGACACCACTCCAAGACAGCTGCTGGACTGCGAAGAAATTTGTCTTGGCCTGCAGTTTGTGGATGATGACCAGATCACTGCTTTGAACGAACGCTGGAGAGACAAGCCCAGAGCCACGGATGTGTTGTCTTTTTCAGCACTGGAAGCGGACATGCCCCCTGACGGCAGCCCCAGCGTTGAGCTGGGAGACATCATCGTGTCGGTACCGACTGCTGAACGTCAGGCTCTCGAGCAGGAGCACAGCCTGGAACGAGAGCTCTGCTGGCTGGTGAGCCACGGGCTGCTGCATCTACTGGGATGGGATCATCCCGATGATTCGAAGCTGGAAGCGATGCTGCGATGCCAGGAGCAACTGGTTGCCATGGCCGGTATCGTTCAACCCCACGGTGAGATCAACTGTGAATCAGCAGATGAAATCACTAAGGAACCCTGACGATGGAGCTCCGTTGACAGAGGAGATCAGCCAACGCAGCACCCGACGTGCCCACCACGCTGCCCATCGAGGAGCCTGGAAAATCGCTGGAGACCTGCCGTCCAGCTTCCGCTATGCAGCTCAGGGGCTGGGTTACGGCTTCATCAGCCAACGCAACTTCCGCATCCACCTGGGGATTGGCAGCGTCGTGTTCTTCCTGGGTCTGTGGCTCGGGCTGCCAGCGATTCAGTTGGCCGTGCTGGTCTTGACAGTGGCGGCCGTACTGGTGCTTGAGCTGCTCAATACAGCCATTGAATCGGTAGTGGATCTGGCCATCGGACGGCGCTTTCATCCTCTGGCCAAAATCGCCAAGGACTGCGCAGCAGCAGCGGTTCTTGTGGCGGCCATCAGTTCTCTGGTCGTTGCCCTGCTGCTGGTGCTGCCGCCCTTGATTCTTCGACTCGGCCTCTAAACGATGCTGCTTGTTATCGACAACTACGACAGCTTCACCTTCAATCTGGTGCAGTACTTCGGGGAGTTGGCGGCTCAGCATCCTCTGGCCCAGGATCTGCGCGTTGAACGCAACGATGCGCTCAGCATTGCCCAGATCCGCAACCTCAGTCCCGATGCCATCCTGCTCTCGCCTGGGCCCGGAGATCCCGATCAGGCGGGAGTCTGCCTGGATGTACTGAAGGAACTATCACCAACTATTCCCACCCTGGGTGTCTGTCTGGGCCATCAGGCTCTCGCTCAGGCTTACGGAGGCAAAGTCGTGCGAGCCGCAGAACTGATGCATGGCAAAACCTCTCCTGTGTTGCATCGCGGCGAAGGCGTCTTCGCTGGACTGCCTCAGCCACTCACTGCCACCCGTTATCACAGCTTGATCGCTGATCGGAGCAGTCTTCCGGACTGCCTGGAAGTCACTGCATGGCTGGAGGACGACACCGTGATGGGACTGCGTCATCGCGAGCATCACCATCTCCAAGGCGTGCAGTTCCACCCAGAAAGCGTGCTGACGGAGGCTGGGCACAACCTGCTAGCGAACTTCCTTCGAGTGGCTGAAGGGCGCATTCAGCACTGCTAGCTTCCTGTGCCAGCAGGCATCCTCCCCCATGACAGTCTTCCTGAAACACCAGGGTCCTGGGCAGGCCATCTTCTCCCTGACCGCATCCATGCTGGTGGCCGGATTCAGCGCCACCGGCGTGCAGGCGGCAGGCATCTCAATCACCAGCTACGGGCACAGTGCTCTGCTGATTCGTGGTGGCGGCCAGTCGGTGCTGGTGAATCCCTTCCGGGCCGTCGGCTGCGCCGCGGGGCTCAGCGAACCGCGCGTCAGCGCCAGTGTGACCCTGGCCAGCTCCGAGCTGCCGGATGAAGGGGCACGGATTGGCGGTGGCACCTACCTTTCCAAGCCAGGGTCCTATCGCGTTGGCGGCATGGATTTGGAAGGATTTTCCGCTCCGCATGACCGGATGGGTGGACGTCGTTTCGGTAACGCCACGATCTGGCGCTGGCAGCAAGGAGGCCTGAACTTTGCCCATCTGGGAGGAACGGCTGCGCCGCTCAGCGGTGAAGACAGGGTGCTGCTGGGTCGCCCTGACGTGCTGATCATCGGCGTTGGCGGTGGAGGAAAGGTGTACAGCGGCGAAGAAGCAGCCGAAGTGGTGAGGCAGCTCAATCCACGCCGGGTGATTCCTGTGCAATACGTGAATGGTGAGGCTCCGAGCGGCTGCGATCAAGGCGGGGTTCAGCCCTTTCTGGATGCGATGGGCGGTACACAGGTTCGAAAGGTTGGACCCACCCTCTCCCTGCCAGGCAGCCTGAACGACAGCACAGTGATCGAGGTGATGCGCTGAGTGTCCGCTCAGCGCTCAAGCTTTCGATAACACTCCCAGAACCTCTGCATCTGCTCCTGGGTACCGATGCTCACGCGCAGAGATCCGTCGATCTGTGGCTTTCCGGCCATGGAACGCACCAGGATCCCAGCATCCCTCAATTGCTGCTCCACTTGCTGAGCGGAAAAACGGGGCCAGACCAGGAGATAGTTCCCTCCGTCGACATGGAATACAGCACCAGAACGTGTCAGCTCAGTTACTAGGTAGTTACGTGCTCGTAACACCTCAGCCACATAGTGATCGGTGTAGGCCTGGTCAGACAGTGCAGCGAACGCCGCTGTCACCGCGAAGCTGTTCACGTCATAAGGACCGCTCACCCGGCAGACCCGATCGACCACCTCCGCCGAACCGATCGCAAATCCCATGCGCAGGCCGGCCAGACCGGCGGTCTTGGCCAGGGAGCGCAGCACCAGCAGATTGGCGTGCTCGGCGAAGTCCACATGCGGCAGCACGCTGTCCCCAGTGAAAGCCTCGTAGAGCTCATCGACCACCACCAGCGTGTCGGGCGCAGACGATGCCAACAGCAGCACGTGCTCTGCGGAGAGCCGCGTGCCGGTGGGGTTATTGGGATTGCAGAGCATCAGGATCTTCGGCCCACGCTGCAAGGCCGCGCGCATCGCCTCCAGCGGGAAGCGAAAACCTGGCAGCTCATGAGGCACCGCCTCGACGACCATCCCCTGCATCCCGGCACATGGGGCGTAATACCCGAAGGTGGGACTGGTGGTGAGCAAGGTGTCTCCAGAGGCGCCATAAGCGTGAATCACCGCATGAATCGCAGCATCCACCCCGTTGAAAAGACCCACCTGCTGCGGCAACAACGCATGCGCCAAGCCCGCAGGCGAGTCCTGCAAATTGCCGATCACCGCCTCGCGCAGTCCGTCGTACTCGGGATACACCGCGATCTGATCAGCCGGAAAGGCCCGAAGTGCTTCAACAACCGCAGGGCTGGGGCCGATGGTGTTCTCGTTGAAATCAAGCCGAAGCAATCCGCGGCGCCCCTCTAGTGGTGCGCTGTAACCCCTGAGGCGCTCAACGTCAGGGCGTGCTGAAGGCGAGGGAGTCGGTGCGGTCATACCCATCAACCTTGCCAACGAAGGTCAACCAACAAGCTATCGACCTTCCACTCATCCCAACAGTCGTGACAATCATGCCGATGATGGGAACACTGCAGTCACCGGCCTGATGCCAGCCAGCTCGAGCGCATCCTCCTCAACCGACACATTCGCCGCGTTCGCGGAACACGTCGATTACTCCTTGCTGAACCAACTCACACCGGATCCCGAAGCCACAATCAACGGACACGATCACCAGGTGCGTCAGGTGCGATCTGGGCACTACGTGCCGGTCACACCAACACCTCTGCCGGCACCGCAGTACGTGGCGCACAGCAACGAGCTATTCAAAGAGCTGGGACTCAGTGATCAGTTGGCAGAGGATGCCGGCTTCCGGCGATTGTTCTCCGGCGACATCAGTGTGGCCAGAGCACCGATGCGCCCCTATGGCTGGGCCACTGGTTATGCGCTCTCGATCTATGGCACTGAATACGATCAGCAATGTCCGTTCGGTAACGGCAACGGCTACGGCGATGGTCGGGCGATCTCCATCTTCGAAGGCCTCTTCGAGGGGCAACGCTGGGAGATGCAGCTGAAGGGCGGTGGACCAACGCCCTATTGCCGTGGCGCTGACGGTCGCGCCGTACTGCGCTCCAGCGTGCGCGAGTTTCTGGCCCAGGAGTTCATGCATGCCCTGGGGGTTCCCACATCTCGCTCGCTGACGCTGTATGTCTCCCACGACGAGAACGTGCGTCGCCCCTGGTATTCGGGCACATCTCCATCGATGGACCCCGACATCCTGGTCGACAATTCAGCCGCGATCACCACGCGCCTGGCGCCATCCTTTCTGCGAGTGGGGCAGCTGGAGTTATTCGCACGACGGACCCGCAACAACAGCCACTCCAAGGCATTCAGTGAGCTGAAGATGATCGTGGAGCACCTCATCAAACGGAACTACCACGCGGAGGTCGAGCCATCATTGCCATTCAGCGAACAGGTGGTGGAGTTGGCCAGGTTGTTCCGCGGACGTCTGACAGCACTGGTTGCTGACTGGATCCGTGTGGGCTACTGCCAGGGCAACTTCAACAGCGACAACTGTGCCGCCGGCGGCTTCACCCTTGACTACGGACCTTTCGGATTCTGCGAACTGTTCGACCCACGCTTTCAGCCCTGGACCGGTGGCGGAATGCATTTCGCCTTCTTCAATCAGCCGGTGGCGGCAGGCAAGAACTATCAGATGTTCGTATCAGCCCTGAAACCGTTACTGGAGGATCACCCGGAAGCCATGACTCGCCTTGAGAGACTTGAAGAGGGTTTTAAAGCCGCAATGCAAGAGGCTCTCGACAGCATGTGGCAACGCAAACTGGGTCTCACCGATCGTTCCCCAGAGCTGGTGAGCAGCCTGCTCCAGTTATGCGTCGACTCAGCAGCCGACTACACGATGTTGTTCCGAGAGCTCTCAGCCATCCCTGAACAGGTGGCGCCGCTGAAGCGAAGCTTTTATCGACCCAGCAATGAACAGGTTGATCAACGCTGGATGGAGTGGTTGCAACAGTGGCGACGTCAATTAGGACACAACAGCAACCTGAGCGAGGCATCCAAAGCCATGCAGCTGACCAATCCCGCCATCACTTGGCGTGAATGGCTAATTGCACCGGCCTATGAACAAGCAGCCCATGCTGACTACAGCCAGGTGCACGAGTTACAGAAGGTCTTCGCCAAGCCCTATGAATCCTTACCCGTGGAATTAGCTGCCCGCTACGACCAACTGAAACCAGAGGAATTCTTCAACGCCGGAGGCATCTCGCATTACAGCTGTTCCTCATGAACCGTGGTCGAGCAGGGCATGCAGCGTTTAGATCAAGTCGGCGAGTTGAGCCCTGTCCAATCCAGCCATCAGAGCCAGTAACAACAGCACGCGTGCCTTTTGGGGGCTGAGCCGCCCGGCCGGAACCAGACCAAGACGTGCAAACTGACCTCGATGATGCACGGGCCCGGAACCACAGCGATTTGCCCTGAGCATGAGCGGCAGCGGCCCTGTCCAGTCTTCAAGCGCGCGACGTTCATGCGCTGATAGCTGGCCTGCACCAGTGCCCGTGAACACCAGACCATGGACACCAGCCGAAAGCAGAGCAGGAATTAGGGCTGACGGAGGCTCAACGCAACCATGCAGGATCGCCACCTGCGGCCAAGGCTCAGCAAGCTGAAGGTGTGCAAACGGAACAGGGCGATCAGATCGGGCTGGAGTCAGGTGCACTCCCGCGTCATCCACCCAACCCAAAGGGCCGACATCAGGACTTTCGAAGGCACCAACCCCTTGGGTCGCGACCTTGGTCACCTCGCAGGCCGAATGGATCCAGCCATCCATCACCACCAGCACACCCTGCCCGCATGCCTCTGGGCTGACTGCCACCTGCACCGCCTGGAACAGATTCAACGGCCCATCGGCACTCAGGGCCGTGGCCGGACGCATTGCTCCCACCAGCAGCACCGGCCGCGGGTCATTAATCAGCAGCTGCAACAGCCAAGCTGTTTCCTCCAGGGTGTTGGTCCCATGGGTGATCACCACACCGCAGAGATCGGGATCAGCCGCAAGGGCCTCACGCACCCGGGTCACAAGCCTTTGCCAGTGGGCGAAGGTCAGATCCGCGCTATCGACATTGGCGATCTGTTCCACTTCAATCTCGGCAAGCTGCTTCAGCTGGGGCACCGACTGCAGCAACTCCTCGCCAGCAATGACACCTGCTGAGTAGTGGTTCAGGGAGATGACATCACTCGCCCGTCCGGCGATGGTGCCGCCGGTGGCCAACAACAGGAGCCGAGGCAGGGAGGAACCGCTCACACAGAAGTCACTCACAGACGAACCACTCACATTCGCTCCAGGGTTGAGATCCCCAGCAGACCGAGCCCTATTTTCAGCGTGTCGGCGCTGAGGCGACAGAGAGCCAGCCGTGACGGCAAAGCATCTGGGCCTGCCTTGAGCACCGGCACCTGGTCATAAAAACGATTGAACACCTGGCTGAGCTCAAACAGATAGCTGCAGAGACGATTGGGGAGCAACTCCTCCTCCACCTCGGCGATCACAGCATCGAACTTGAGGAGTTCACGCACCAGCGCCCACTCCTGAGGCTCACTGAACTGCAGCTGAGCCGTTGAGACATCCAGATCACCACCCTTGCGGGAGATGCCGGCGATCCGCACCAGCGCATAGAGAAGGTAGGGAGCTGTGTTGCCCTGGAGGGCCAGCATGCGATCAAACGAGAACTGGTAGTTGGTGATCCGGTTCTGACTGAGGTCGGCATATTTCACCGCCGCCAGGCCGACGGTACTGGCCACATGGTTGATGAAGTCTTCCGGCTCACTGCGCTCTTCTTCCTTGAGGCGCGAGCGCAGGTCCGCTTCAGCGCGCTCTTCCGCCTCATCCAGTAAATCGCGAAGACGCACGGTGTCACCGGCCCGGGTCTTGAGCTTCTTGCCGTCTTCTCCCTGCACCAACCCGAAGGGAACATGCTCCAGGCGAGAGCCGTCGGGAATCCAGCCGGCCCGCTCGGCCACCTGGAACACTCCCGCAAAGTGATTGGCCTGACCGGAATCGGTCACGTAGATCACCCGGCGGGCTGCATCACCATCGGGAGCCGCCGCGAACCGGTAACGAATCGCCGCGAGATCGGTGGTGGCGTAATTGAAGCCCCCATCACTCTTTTGCACAATCACCGGCAGCGGCTTGCCATCCTTGCCGCTGACCCCTTCCAAGAAGACGCACTCTGCCCCGTCGTCGGTAACCAGCAGACCGACCTGCTTCAGCCCATCGATCACCGCAGGCAGGAAGGGGTTGTAGAACGACTCACCTCGTTCGCTGAGGCGGATGTCAAGCCGGTCGTAGATCTTCTGGAACTCGCGCCGCGACTGATCACACAGGAGCCCCCAAGCTTTGAGCGACAGAGGATCGCCTCCCTGCAGCTTCACCACTTCCTCGCGGGATGTGGTCTGAAACGCCTCGTCATCATCAAAGCGTTTTTTAGCCTCCCTGTAGAAGGCAACGAGATCACCGAGGTCGATGGCATCGGCGGTCTCGAGAGCATTGGGAGCCACCTGCTTGAGGTGGGTGATCAACATCCCGAACTGGGTTCCCCAGTCGCCTACATGGTTCAGCCGTAGCACCGGGTGCCCACGGAACTCCAGCACTCGCGCTAAGGAGTCACCGATGATCGTGGAGCGCAGATGGCCCACATGCATCTCCTTGGCGATGTTGGGACTGGAGAAGTCCACCACCACCGGCGCTGAATCCTTGACAGGCGGAACGCCAAGCCGCTCATCACCGAGCCGGGAGGCCACCTCAGCAGCGAGACGCTCCGGTCGGATCGTGAGGTTGATGAAGCCAGGCCCAGCGATCTGCGGCTCCAGACACAGCTCGGTGAAGGCCCCGTCCGTTTGCAGCTGCTCAACGATGGCCGTGGCGATCTGACGCGGCGCCTGCTTCAGCGGCTTGGCCAGTGGCAGAGCACCGTTGGACTGGAAATCCCCGAATTCAGGCTTGCTCGCTGGCGCCAGCTGGGGGTCCAAGCCAGCTTCCCCCGCCTCAGCCCAGGCCTCGGGGAACGCCCGTTGCATCGCACCGCGCAACTGTGTTTCAAGGGCGTTGGCGATGCGGAGCATGGACGGATCAACGGGCTTGGCAAGCCCTGATCATCCCCCGGCAGGTGCGAAACGCATACTCAGATCCAGCCAGCGGCTGCGCGTGACCGGAGCACTGGTGGAAATCAGATCGATGCCTGTGGCGGCATAGGCACGCAGATCGCCGGGTTGAATCCCGGAGGCTTCGAGGACCACAGCCCCAGAAGCAGCCCGCTCCACCGCCAGCTGGCGCAACCTGGGCACCAAGCTAATCAGCTGCTCAGGCGTGAACTCATCCAGCAGCACAGCATCGGCTCCGGCAATCACGGCCTTCGAGGCTTCCTGCTCGGTTTCGGCTTCCACAATCACCCTCGCCGGCCATGGAGCGGATGCCCGCACAGCAGCAATCGCCGCTTCAATGCCACCCGCCCAGGCCAGATGGTTTTCCTTGAGCATGGCGGCGTCATCCAGGCCCAGTCGGTGATTGACGCCGCCACCCATGCGCACGGCGTACTTCTCAAGTTCACGCAGTCCTGGCGTGGTCTTGCGCGTGTCGGCCAAGCGCACTCCGCTTCCCTGCAGTTCTCTCACCAGGGCCGCTGTGGCCGTGGCGATACCGGAAAGACGCATCGCCAGATTCAGCGCCGTCCGTTCAGCCCCAACCAATGCAGTGGCCTGACCCTCGAGTCGGAGCAGCGTGTCGCCGGACTGCACAGCAGCACCATCGGGCACCAGGCATTCGGCCTCGAGCTTGGGATCCAACAGGCGAAAGAGCTGCAGAGCAAGGCTGCCACCACAGAACACACCCTCTTGCTTCGTGATCCAACTCGCCTGAGCACGCCGTCCGCCGAGGGCCGGTGCGGTGAGATCGCCGCGGCCAAGATCCTCTTCCAGCCAGTGCTGCAGTTGCCCCTGAAGCCGGGGTGTCGTTAGGGGCTGCTCAACGTTCATCACTGCGGAACCGCCCGCTCATAGGCCTAGATCCATCATGCGGGCACGACGGTTCGGACTAGACCCACGGCGCTTTATTTGCCAACTTCATTTGCCAATGCAAAAGCGGGAAAAAATACGATCCAGCACCGATTCCGTGAGCTCTTCGCCCGTGATCTCGCCAAGGCTGTGAATGGCCTCACGCAGGTCAATCGTCCAAAAATCCCAGGGCAATCCATCGGCGGCAACCTGCTCACTGCGATCAAGGGCAGCGGCCGCCAGCCGTGCCAGGTCAGCCTGTCGTTGGTTGAGCGCCAGCAACAGGGAGCCATCACTAACGGCGCCGCAACGCTCCAGAAGAGCCTGCACGAGCTGCGCTTCCCCCACTCCTGTCACAGCCGACAAATGCACATCGGCGGGAGCCTCAGCATTGCTGAGATCAGCCTTATTTCCGACCAGCAGATGGGGCACATCAGCTGGGATCTGCTCACGCAGCAGCTGATCCTCAGCGGTCCAACCATCAGCGAGATCAAACAACAGCACGACCAGATCGGCACTGGCCAAAGCGTCGTGGCTTCGGGCGATGCCCAACCGCTCAACGGCATCATTGGTGCTGCGGATGCCGGCGGTGTCGAGCAGCGTGATCGGAACGCCCTCCAGCACGATTTCGCTTTCCAGCAGGTCTCTCGTGGTTCCGGGCAAATCGGTCACGATGGCTCTCTCCCGCCGACTGAGCCGATTCAGAAGGGAGCTCTTGCCAACGTTGGGCCTACCGACGAGCGCCACCCGCAGCCCCTGACGCAGGGCGATACTGCGCTCCCCATCTGCCACAAGTTGCAGCAGCTCGTCGCGCACCGACTGCAAAGCCTTCAGCAAGTTCGGGCCATCGAGAACTGGGAGATCATCTTCAAAATCCACCCTGGCCTCCAGCTCGCTGAGCTGATCCAGCAGTCGTTCACGCAACAGCTGGATCCGGCGCTGGATGCCGCCGTCCACCCCTGCCATGGCCAACTGCGCAGCACGCTGACTGCGGGCGGCCACCAGATCACCGATCGCCTCAGCACGCGTGAGCTCAAGGCGCCCATTCAGGACAGCTCTCTGACTGAATTCACCGGGCAATGCACGGCGAATCCCAGGCTGCTCAAGCACACGGGCCATCACCTGCTGCACTGCCATCACGCCGCCATGGCAATGGATTTCCACCACATCTTCAGCGGTGAAACTGCGCGGAGCCAGCATCAACAGCACCAGCACTTCATCGAGGTGCTCCACTCCATCGGCTGCCATCACGTGGCCGTAGAGCACTCGATGGCTCTCCCACGGCTGTTCACCAGGGAAGCAGGTGACCTCACGCACAGCCTGTTGCGCATCAGGGCCTGACAGACGAATGACCGCGATGCCGCCCTGCCCGGGTGCCACTGCCGTGGCCACGGCAGCAATCGTTTGCCTCTTCAGGTTGATCTCCTGCATCGCAGTGCTGCAACAGCCCCTACCCCAGTCCCTACGATCACATCTTCATTGCCATGCGGGAACCGCCGACACTCCCATGGGCCTGATGCTGAGAAAGGCACATCGACGCCTGCAGAGAAGTCTGCAATGGATCTGGCAACAGGAAGGCACTCCAGGACAGCGCGCCCGTGGGCTTGCAGCCGGCATCTTCTGTGGCTGCTTTCCAATCTTCGGTTTGCAGACACTGGTGGGAATCGCCCTGGCCAGTGTGGTGCGCGGGAACCATTTGCTGGCAGCCGCTGGCACCTGGATCAGCAATCCCTTCACCTATCTGCCGCTTTACTGGTTCAACTACCGAATCGGGGCTCTGCTGCTAGGCCCGGGTCGCGAATGGCCAGGCTTCGACACCCTTCAGCTGAATGGATTCAGCCAGTTGGGCTGGAGCGTGATCAGCCGTTTGCTGCTGGGCTCCAGCATCACAGGGACGGTCTGCGCGGCACTGGGATGGTGGCTCAGCCTGAGTTGGCTCCTACAGCAACAGCGCAAACGCTGAGAGCAAAGGCGAACAAATCAGGTGCCGCTGCTGCGTGCAATGTCGATCACATCCGCCATTGAACGGATCTGGTGCATCGTGCGCTGCAGCTGCTCGGCACTGGCCAGCTCCAGACGCAGATCAATGCGTGCCGGCTTTCCATAGCTGGTTTTGACGCGGGCATCACTGACATTGATGCGTCCATCGGATAGGCGCATCAGGATGTCTTTGAGAATCCCGACACGATCGATGACCTCAATCCGCAGCTGAGCAGGGAAGCGTTGGCTTCTGGTCGCTAAGGCCGGGTTCCAGCGAACAGGCAATCGCCGTTCACTCGGAATCGCCTCCACATTGGAGCAGTCCTGGCGATGCACGGTAATGCCATGGTTGCCGAGGGCAACCGTGCCCAGAATCGCCTCACCGGGGAGAGGGCTGCAACAACCACCGAGGCGGTAATCGAGACCCTCAACACCAAGGATTGGATCCTGCTGATCATGACTAGGTCGTGGAGTGCCGGTTTCCGCCTGCTGCACCAGCTGGCGGGCAACGTCTTCGTTACTGAGCGGTGGCTCAGCGATGGTGGCCTGCAGACGAATCTCCTCTCGCAGCCGGTTGAGCACCTGATGCAAGGTGACAGCTCCGAAGCCGAGGGCCGCGAGCAGATCCTCGGTGCTGAGCAGGTTACAACGCTCAGCCACACGCGTCATCGCATCACTGCTGAGCAGAGCATCAAAACCGCTGCGTCCCAGCTCCCGTTCGAGCAGATCCTTGCCGCGCTCGATCGTTTCATCCCGATGACTGCGCTTGTACCACTGGCGGATGCGATTGCGGGCAGTGGGCGTCGCCACAAAATTGAGCCAATCCAGGCTGGGGTGTGCAGTCTTGCTCATGAGCACATTCACAAAATCGCCGTTCTGGAGCGGCGTCGACAGAGGAGAAAGTCGGTCGTTAATGCGCACGCCATGGCAGTGATTGCCCACTTCTGAGTGGATGCGATAAGCAAAATCCACGGCCGTCGAACCCTTGCGCAAACCCAAGACATCGCCTTTCGGGGTGAAAACGAACACCTCTTCATCGAAGAGATCTTCCTTAATCGAGGCGAGGTAGTCGTTGTGGTCGTCAGCTCCCCCCTCCTGTTGCCAGTCAACAAGCTGCCGCAACCAGTTGAAGCGTTCCGTATCGCCACCGGCGGCTGGTGAACCACCCTCCTTGTATTTCCAGTGCGCAGCAATTCCGAACTCCGCCACCCGGTGCATTTCAAGCGTTCGGATCTGCACTTCGATCGGACGATGCCGTCCGATCACAGCCGTATGCAACGACTGATAGCCATTGGGCTTGGGCAGACCGATGTAGTCCTTGAAGCGACCAGGAATGGGGCGGAAGGTGTCGTGGACAACCGCAAGAGCCCTGTAGCAGGCTTCAACGCTGGGGGTAAGGATCCTCAGAGCCGCCACGTCATAGATCTCGTGGAAGGCTTTTTGTTGGCGCTGCATCTTGGTCCAGATGCCGAAGAGGTGCTTGGGCCGGCCGCTCACCTCGCAGTTCTCAAGCCCGACAGCCGCCAGTCGATCACTGAGCAACTGAACGGTGACCCCTAGACGATCCTCCCGCTCGCTGCGCTTGGTCGCAACTTCCTGCTGAATCTCCCTGAAGGCTTCTGGCTCAAGCAATTTGAAGGACAGATCCTCCAGCTCCCATTTGAAGCGGCCGATGCCAAGCCGATTGGCCAAAGGTGCATAAATCTCCCGCGTTTCCCGAGCAATGCGCTGACGCTTTTCCTCCCGCAACGCCCCAAGAGTGCGCATGTTGTGCAACCGATCCGCAAGCTTCACCAGCACGACTCGGATATCACTGGCCATCGCCAGAAACATCTTGCGCAGGTTTTCAGCCTGAGCCTCGGTGCGATTGGTGAAGTGAAGACCCCCAAGCTTGGTGACCCCTTCCACCAGCTCCCGAACCTCCGGTCCGAAATGACTCTCCAGTTGCTCTGGGGTGACGTCCGTGTCCTCCACCACATCGTGGAGGAATCCGGCAGCGATCACACTGGCACTGGCACCGATATCCCTGAGCAGATCAGCCACCGCCACCGGATGGACGATGTAAGGGTCTCCGCTAGCTCGGAACTGGCCCTCGTGCAACTGAAAAGCGAAATCAAAAGCCGCCGCCAGCAGAGCCTCTGAATCGGTGGGGCAGCTGTGACCGATTCCTGGTGGCACATGATCGATGCACTCACGCAACCAAGGAGGCAGATCAATGCCGTAGTCGTCCGCTGTGCGGATAGGGCGATCCCTCAAAGCCACAAGACCGCAAGCCGGTGCAGCAGATCCGTTCCGGATCTCCACTGCAACCGTCTCGGAGGTGGCGTTGAGCATCCGACCCAACAGGTGAGTCCATGGTATGTAGCCATGAGCACCAGCGCTTCGATTGCCATGACAACCGCGCCAGGGACTGTGCTGGAACTCGACCAGTTCCGGCTCCGTTACCCCGGAAGCCAGGCGTGGACTCTTGATGGGCTTGACCTGCGTCTGCGTCCGGGCGAACGCCTGGCCTTGGTGGGACCCTCCGGCTGCGGCAAGAGCACGGTGGCCAGAGCAGCGCTGCAACTACTGCCCCCAGGCAGCAGTTGCGAAGGAGGACTCACCCTGAACGGTCACGACCCACGCAGCCTGAACCTGGCCGATCTAAGGAGATTGCGCGGTGAATCGGTGGGACTGGTCTTTCAGGATCCGATGACACGTCTGAATCCACTGATGACCGTGGGCGGTCACCTACTAGACACCCTGCGTGCCCATAGGCCAGAGATGAACGATATGGAGCGTCTCCAGCGAGCCGAAGAGTTACTGGAGCAGGTGGGCATCGGCGCCACTCGCTTCCGCGCCTACCCGCACGAGTTCAGCGGCGGCATGCGCCAGCGCCTGGCCATCGCACTGGCCATCGCCCTCAGCCCTCCGCTGGTGATCGCTGACGAACCCACCACAAGCCTGGATGTGGCCGTGGCAGGCCAGGTGATGGCGGCTCTAAGAACGCTGTGCGAGGAACTTGGCAGCGGATTGTTGCTGATCACCCACGATCTGGCGATGGCCCATCGCTGGTGCGAACGCATGGCGGTACTGGATGGTGGACGCGTCGTGGAGATCAACCGCAGCGACGTGGTCCTGACCTATCCCAGCTCCAGAGTGGGACAAAGGCTGCTTGCGGCTGCCCGAGCCAGAGAGGGGGGCAGCAGCCCTGAAGCACCTGACGCGAACACAGTGCTGTCTGTGCAGGAACTGCGCTGCTGGCACAACCTTGGTGGTCCACCTTGGAATCCTTCCTGGCTGAAAGCGGTGGATGGCATCAGCTTCCAGTTGCGAGCTGGCGAAACCCTGGGAGTGGTGGGAGGTTCTGGCTGTGGCAAAAGCACCCTCTGCCGAGCCCTGATGGGACTCACGCCGATTCGTGGCGGCTGGGTACAGCTACTCGGCAAGGATCTACTGAAGCTGCGGGGACGTGAGGCTCGTCAGGTGCGACGAACCATTCAGATGGTGTTCCAGGACCCTCTGGCCTGCCTGAATCCAGCCATGTCGGTGCTGGATGCCATCGTCGATCCACTGCTGATCCACAATCTGGCCTCACCAGCAGGAGCTCGGGAACAAGGCCGTCAGCTGATGGAACGCGTCGGTCTTGGACCAGCAGATCGTTACCAAAACCGTCTTCCCCGACAGCTTTCCGGAGGCCAGCAACAACGGGTAGCCATTGCCCGCGCTCTGGCGCTGAAACCGAAGGTGCTGATCTGTGATGAAAGCGTGAGCATGCTTGATGCCGAAATCCAAGCGGAGGTTCTGGCACTGCTTCGCCAGCTGCAGCATGAACTCGGGCTGGCGATGATTTTCATCACCCATGACCTTTCAGTGGCCAGTGGCTTCTGCCATCGACTGATCGTGCTCAACAAGGGGCACGTCGTGGAAGAAGGGCCCGGTGACCAACTGCTGCATCAACCGCAAGCCGAGATCACGCGAACACTCGTCGAAGCCTGTCCGCGCCTACCCAGCTGACAGGCGCCTGGCCACAGTGAAACCAACCAGACAATTACACCAGGGGTTCAATCAGGAGTTTTAGGCATCAAGCAATACCCCTAATGGGTATTTGTAGAGCATAAAATCAAAGCTCAATCGCTCGAACATGGCTCGTCGAAGCAAAGACCGAGAAGCCACACAGCAGCAAACCAAGGCTCATCCAAAAAACAAATCCGAAACAAGCAACAGCAACACAAACAACGTATTTTAATTTAGACTCAAGAACCTCACATCCTTCATTTGAAAGATGCAAGGAAACAAGCATTGAAGGCTGAATAAAAGAACGACAGATCAAGAGAAGACGATCCAAGTCGGATTCAGACACACTCTGAACGTCATGAGTTTTATCTGAATCACATCCCGTCGCTGCACTGGATCTGTACCTCTCATTCATGCCATGACGCCATCTGAGTCACTGCAGGTCTCAATCGGTGGGGACATTTGGTGGGGCGGCTTCACTGCCGATCTGGCCATCACCAATTCAAGTGATCAAGCGCTTGAAGACTGGACCATCAGCTTCACCAGTCGCCATCAACTCGACCGCAATGCTTGGGGAGTCGCTCTCGAAAGCGAGTCCTTGGAGAACGGACTGACGCGCTACACCCTCACAGGCGCGGATTGGGGCAGTCGCATCCCAGCAGGAGCAACTATCAATGTTGGCTTCAACGGAACACAGGGCAGTGAGCTTGGACGCGACGGCAGCTTGACCGAACAGATGCTGGTTTCAGAGGCTGGCTGGAACACCAACACCAGCACCGACACCAATCCCGACTACGCCATGACCATGGCCGAGATGTCGATGAACGCAGCCGGAATGGACGACCATGCCGGCCACGATCACTCCATGCATCAGCACGCTGCCTCAGCAGGGGCTTACAGGGATATCAACAGCTGGGGAAATTTCCATGACTCCAATCACAATTCCGAGCACAACGAACTGGTCGGAGGCCGCACAGCCATCACGACCGAAGCCTTAACGGCCTACAACGGCTTACGTGCTTTCGCAGGACTTGATGCTGTTGGCGTTGAAGCGGTTGGCGAATGGGCGTTTACCAACGGCATGACCAACAATTCACAAGCCTGGGGGAATGACACCAAAGGGGTCGGACTTTGGTATGCCATGCAGGGAGCCAAGGTGGGCTGGATTGCAGATCAGGCGTATGACCCTCAGATCCTCGCTGATATCCAACGAACGGCACGACTGGGATCCCAAGACGACGTCATGGAAATGGTCCGTGAGTTTGGCCATGCGGGATTTGCCGACTACATCGAGCAATCCGGGCTGAGGAACAACTTCATTAACACCTTGAAAATGGAGCCCCATTACGGAGGCTGGATGCATGGCCGCACCCATGGATTTTTAGACATTGAAGGTGTGGCGATTGCCCATGACATCAATCACCTCACGGTTCTGGGATGGGATCAGGACCAACCGTTCATGAATGACACCTTTGACTGGCCACAATGGCCGGCACTGGATGTTTCTGACTCCACGGTGATCAACTACTACCAGGGGATTGTTTCGCTGGGCAATCCACTTGCTCAGAATTTGGAGGCACTAGCAAGCCCTGGAGTCATCAATCAGGAACCACAACCCGTTCCTTCGCCAGGATCAATTCTCCCCGAAATCCAACCAGAAGAAGCTGATCCTCTAACAGGCGAACCTCTCGATATCGAGATCAGCGGTGATCTGTGGTGGGGAGGATTCACCGCCTCCCTCACAGTGACGAATCAGAGCGAACAGCAACTTGAGGACTGGTCGCTGAGTTTCAACAGCAACCACAAGTTCTATGGCGAGTCCTGGGGAGTCGACGTGGCAACTGAGCAGTTAGGTGGAGAGCTCTATCGCTACGAACTCTCCGGAGCGGATTGGGGCTCATCGATCGGTGCTGGCCAATCCATGACGGTGGGCTTCAATGCGCTCTCAGGCACGGATCTAGGCCGTAGCGGAAACCTGAGCGAAGCCATGTTGCTAGCAGCAGATAGCGAAATCACACCGCTCTGAGCACGACGGCCAAACCGCAAAGAATCAGACATCTGAATCATCCTTGGCCATACCTAATGGATGATTCAGACCCCTGGGCGGAGGCAAGAAGAGCAAACAGCGCATCGTGGTTTTGACTAGTCACCAGTGCGATGTGGCCTTTGATGTCGAGACGACTAAGAACCGTCCTAATCCTGAGCCTGGGTACTTTCTGGGGTTGTGCGATGGGAGGTTTGCAGCACCCGTCTCACGCCAACAACGAGATCACGGATGCTCAGGATCCTGTGGACGTGATCTGGTTTCCCAATCCTCCCTATGCCGTCAACCGCAAAGGCGTGCCCGCAGGGTTTGAGATCGATCTGTGGCGCATGATTGCCGAAACACGCCAGATCCCCTATCGCATTCGCAAGGCGGACAGCTTTGAAGACTTACTGGAAGCCATCCAAACCAACCAAGCCGATCTGGCCATTTCCGGTGTTCTGATTAACGAGAATCGCAGCAAACAATTCCGGTTTTCCTTTCCAACTGCCAGTAGTGATCTGAAGATCTACACCCTGGACAACCAGGAGCCAACAGCTATCAAAATGTTGCGCATTTTGCTATCGAAGCAGGTGTTATTGATCTTCCTGGGACTAGCAGTAATCGCCTGCATCTTCGCGCTACCGGTTTGGTTCGTGGAGCGGAAAAGGCCTGATCTTGCGGATAAGCGCAAGCGGCACCAACTGGTGTTCATTCTTCAAAAGACCCTGCTGCTCTCAACAGATCACACACGCCATACCCGCACTCGCTTGATCTCTATCGGCTCCCTGTTCGCAAGAGTTCTGCTCACGGCCTATTTCACATCATTCATCCTCAAAGTCGCGACCAGCGAAACGAACGCGAACAGCGGCAATCAGATGGAAGACCTCAACTTCGAGATCCTGAAAAACAGCACATTTGCCGCCATCCCTGGATATATCCAAACGTCAATCCTGAAAAGCAGCGGCGCCAAAACAGTGGATTGCGACGTTGCAGAAACCTGCATTGGCCTACTCCAGTCAGGGAAAGCCGATGCCATTCTCGACGACATGCTGACGATGCGTTCAGCCTTGAAAACCATGCCACCAGAACCGAAGGTGACACCAGCATCGGAGAAGCTGATGACCTTGTTCATGGCCTTTGCGATCTCCGACCAATTCGGCAAGGATCCACGATCCCGCATAATCAACGACGGCATTGCGCGCAGCTATTACGACGGCACTCACGCCAAGTTGAGTCGAATCTGGCTTCAGGAATAGATCGATCCATTGAACAAATCAGGACAGCGCAGAATTCACCACCATGCTTGACCAAAAGCAATCAGAAATCTCACGAAGAGAATCGAACCAAAATCTTGCCATTGGCCTTCATTTACAACGATAGATTTTTCACTCCTTAAGCATGCAAAAAGTTGCTTCAATGATCAAAGTTCAATCAGACCCGTCTCCTAAGCACCATCAGTAATTTCTCCATCACCGGCGGAAGTGGAGATTCAAACAGCATCCGCTCACGGCTGATCGGGTGATCGAGGCCGAGTTGAAAGGCATGCAGGGCCTGGCCCGGCAATTCAATCGGTAATTTGCGGCAGCGGCTGTAGGTGGGATCGCCTACAACCGGGTGATTCATGTGCGCGCAATGCACCCGGATCTGATGGGTGCGGCCGGTATCCAGCTTGAAACGGAGCAGCGAATAATCACCGAGTCGCTCCTCCAGGCTCCAGTGCGTGCGGGCGTGACGGCCATTGTCTCCACTGACAACCGCATATTTCTTACGGTCGACCGGGTGGCGACCGATCGCTCCCACAATCGTGCCGCTGTCTCCAGCAGGCACACCATGCACCACTGCCAGATATTCCCGTGAAGCGATACGTTTCTGGATCTGGATCTGAAGGCGCACCAGAGCCTCTTGGCTTTTGGCAATCACGATGCAACCGGTGGTGTCCTTATCGAGCCGGTGCACGATTCCAGGCCGCAGCTTGCCGCTGATGCCGGGCAGATCGGGGCAGTGATGCAGCAAACCGTTCACAAGAGTGCCGTCTTTGTTACCCGGTGCCGGATGCACTGTGAGACCGGCAGGTTTGTTGATCACGATCAGATGCTCATCCTCAAAGAGCACATCGAGATCCATCGGCTGCGGCTTGAGATAGGGCAGCGGCTCCGGTGGAGGCATCCAGAGCTGCACCTCATCGCCCTCGCGTAGCGGTGTCTTGGCCTTGCCGGTCTTGCCGTTCACACGCACATACCCAGCATCAATGAACTTCTGAATGCGGGCGCGGCTCTGCTCGGTGCGCTGACTCACCAGCCAACGGTCCAGCCTCATCGGCAGCGGCTTGGGATAGGTAAGCGACAGCAAATCTCCATCCCCCTCGCCGAACCCGTGAGTGAACGTTTCTTCCGGCAGCGGAGGGCGACTCCAGGCACGACTCATGCCGGCAACTCCAAAGCGATGCTGCCCAGCGCTGACTTACGAAAATCATCCAGTAAGCGCTGGGCCATGCGCGCCGTGTCTGAAGAGGTATGGCGCTGTGCCACTGCCTGAAGCCACAGGGCCGGGTCTTCAGTCTCACCCGACAGTGGCGTTCCATAACGCCCTTCCAGCACAGCAAGCGACACGCCGGAGAACTGTTGCTGCTGCAAACCCATCAGCAACCGCAAAAACGCCTGAGCAACAAGTTCACCGTCATAAGCGGCCTGACCGATGTCATCACAAAGGGCCAGATGCAACGCAGCCTGCTGGTCGTCCAGACGTGGCGGCAGTACTCCCGGCGCATCCAACAGGTCAATGTCTTGGCCAAGGCGCACCCAACGCAGGGTGCGAGTGACGCCAGCCCGACGGGCACTAGCCACGACCTTCTGCCTCACCAGCCTGTTGATCAGTGCTGATTTACCCACATTGGGGAAACCAAGTGTGAGTGCTCGTACGGGCCTTGGGCGCATATCCCTATTACGCCTGCGTTCATTCAGCTGATCGCCGGCGCGAATTGCCGCCTGCTGCACTTGCTTGACCCCAGTACCAGCCTTGGCATCACACCAAACCGTGCGCTGCCCCTGGCCCTTGAACCACGCCTCCCAGGCGGTTCGCGCCTCAGCAGTGACCATGTCTCGGCGGTTGATCACCAGCAAGTGCTGCTTGCCCTTGATCCAACGGCTGAGGTGGGGATGACCTGTGGCCAGAGGGATGCGTGCGTCACGCACCTCGATCACCAAATCAACCTTGTCGAGATTGCGCCGGAGTTGCTGCTCCGCCTTGGCAATGTGGCCTGGATACCACTGAATCGGTGGTGAACTCACGGCACCACCAACACAGGACAGGACGCCCGTTGAAGCACCCCTGCAGCCGTGCTGCCGCTGTCGGATTCCAAATTCAAGCCCCCGATTCCCATCACAATCACATCCACATTCAACTCATCAGCCACATCACAGATCACAGAGGCGGGCATGCCACTGCGCTCGACCTCTTGGCAAGTGACGCCGGCCTGTTCAACGCGTTCACGGGTTTGCCTGAGCACCCCTGCACCCACTTCGTGGTCATGCCTCTCAGCACTAACAGGCTGCAACACCGACAGCAACACCAGACGACTGCCATAACGGCGGGCAAGCTCTAGGGCCTTGTCCGCGGGATCCAGGGCCCCACGGCTCTGATCGATCGGGAACAGCACGGTCTCGAACATTCACACGACCTCCAGCCCATGCCCATTAAGCCAGTCCTAGCGCTGGGCCTGCAGAACTCGGGTTAATCTCTCCCCGTTTTCTTACCGCACCACACAACCCCCATGGCGAAGCGTTCCCTGGCCAGCCTCTCCGGCGCCGACCTCAGCGGAAAACGTGTTCTCGTGCGGGTCGATTTCAATGTGCCCCTGAATGATGCCGGGGCCATCACAGATGACACCCGCATCCGTGCCGCGCTGCCCACCGTTAAGGATCTGATCGACAAGGGAGCCAAGGTGATCCTGTCCGCCCACTTCGGACGGCCCAAGGGTCAGGTGAATGACGCCATGCGTCTCACTCCCGTTGCTGCACGTCTGAGCGAACTGCTGGGCAAGCCTGTCTCCAAGACCGACAGCTGCATCGGACCTGACGCCGAAGCCAAGGTGAACGCCATGGCGAATGGTGATGTGGTTCTGCTGGAGAACGTGCGTTTCTTCGCGGAAGAAGAGAAGAACGAAGCTGGTTTCGCCGAAAAACTGGCAGCTCTGGCTGAGGTGTATGTGAACGACGCCTTCGGCGCCGCCCACCGTGCTCACGCCTCCACCGAAGGAGTGACCAAGTTCCTCAAACCCGCGGTAGCGGGCTTCCTGATGGAAAAGGAGCTGCAGTACCTGCAGGGTGCTGTTGACGATCCCAAGCGTCCCCTCGCCGCCATTGTCGGTGGCTCCAAGGTGAGCTCCAAGATCGGCGTGCTAGAAGCCCTGATCGACAAGTGCGACAAGGTGCTGATCGGCGGCGGCATGATCTTCACTTTCTACAAAGCGCGCGGTCTGTCAGTCGGTAAGAGCCTGGTAGAAGAAGACAAGCTCGAACTGGCGAAGGAGCTTGAAGCCAAAGCCAAGGCCAAAGGTGTTCAACTGCTGCTTCCCACAGACGTGATGCTCGCCGACAACTTCGCTCCCGACGCCAACAGCCAGATTGCTGACATCAACGCCATTCCTGACGGCTGGATGGGTCTGGACATCGGCCCTGACTCCATCAAGGTGTTCCAAGACGCTCTCGCCGACTGCAAGACCGTGATCTGGAACGGCCCCATGGGCGTGTTCGAGTTCGACAAGTTCGCAGCCGGTACCAACGCCATCGCCACCACGCTGGCTGAACTCAGCGGCAAAGGCTGCTGCACGATCATCGGCGGAGGCGACTCTGTTGCAGCTGTGGAGAAGGCTGGCCTGGCCGAGAAGATGTCTCATATCTCCACTGGTGGTGGCGCCAGTCTGGAGCTTCTGGAAGGCAAGGTACTGCCAGGAGTGGCTGCTCTCGACGCCGCCTGATCAAAGGCCAACAGGCGGTGTAACGCAGCCAGCAACCATTCCCGATTCAGCCGCTCCACTGGAGCGGCTTTTTGCTGGGCAGCATCGCGATGTCATGCGGCCTTGAACAACATGCCAACAGACAAGAAACCGGCGGCAGCGATCCAGCTGCCCGCCACACGAACCGCAATGCAAAAGCCATTGCTGCGGGTTGCCGCCACCTGAGCGCTGATCAACACCGACAGCACCGCCACGCCACTGACCACCCCCAACACATCCAGGGGCAATCCACTCGCAGCGGAGGGCATCGTGAACCCATTAATCAGGCCAAAAAGCAACCCTGAGCCAGCCACGGTGAACGCGAGCAAAAGAGGAGACAGACGCAGTGACAACGCCACCAGCACACCCACCGAGCTGAACAGCATGGTGGTGAGCAACGCCAGCGTGAAATCCAGGCCCCAATGCTGACCGACGGCAAGCCCGATCCACCAACTCAAGGGCAGAAGCGTCAGCAGCAGTCGACCTCCTTGGGGTCCCTGCTGACCGGCCAGTAACGCCAGACCCAGCACCAGCAACAGATCCGATGGCGTCAGAAATAGATGAGCGACGCCGTCGTAAAAGCCGCCGAAACCGGTCTGCATAAGGTGCGCAAACAGCAGAGGCATCACGCTGCTCCCGCCTGGATCAACGACCAGACCCCCACCACTGCAATCACGGCACCGACCACCTGAAGCAGGCGATGCCCCCAGGCCAGACGCCGCGCTTCACCCAGGCCGATTCCCACCAGATGCAGCAGGCCCGTGGCACCGACGAATGCCAGGCTGAACAGCAGCGCATCGGCACCATCGGGAAGCTCCACGCCATGGGCGTAACCATGAAATAGCGCACACAGACCAACGAGCCCGGCAGCCAGGGCGAGCGGCAGGCGCTGCTGCAGCATCACCATCACCCCCAGCACCAGGGCCGATAGGGCAATGCCGGTCTCGACTCCAGGCAACGGCAGATCGAGCAGGCCCATGACGCCACCGAAGGCCATCACCATCGGGAAAGCAACTGGCAGCAGCCAGATCGCCGGTGCTCCCAACACCGCACCCCAGAGCCCGACGGCCACCATCGCCACCACGTGATCGATTCCGGTCACGGGATGGAGCAGCCCAGCCATCACACTGCCGGCGCCGCCCTCCGGCACATGGGCCAAGGCAGCAGACGGGAGGAATGACAGCAGCAGAGCCAGAAGCAACCAACGCCAACGCATCTCAAACACCTCCTTTGATCAGGGACACCGTGGTCTCGATCGTCCAGTAGGCACCGGCACAACCGATGGTCCAGGCGGGCACGCACCGGACCCAAAAAGGCCAACGGATCTGCAGCTGTCGGAAGGCACGCTCCAGCGCCAGCACCAACACCACAAAAACGTCTTGACCGATCTCGATGCCCACGTTGAACAACAACAAGGCAAGCAGCAATTCATGGTGCGGTAGTCCCAGCTCCGCAAGGCCACGGGCATACCCGAAGCCATGCAGCAGCCCGAAACCACAGGCCAGAACCCAGGGATGACGGAGCGTGAAACTGGTCTGTCCGCGCCTGAAACGCACCACTTCCGTGCCGATAAACAGGATCGACAAGGCAATGGCCGCATTCAGGGGAGCTACAGGCACCTGAACGATGCCAATGGCAGACACCGACAAGGTGATGCTGTTGGCGAGCGTGAACGCCGTGACTGTTTTAAGCAGCATCCAGCCATCACGAACAATCAGCACAAGGCCCAGCAGCAGCAGCAGGTGGTCGACACCCAGAAGAATGTGCTCGATTCCCAGGCGCAGATACGACCAGACGCCTGGCTGCTGATCCGCCTCGGAAGCGGTTGGGATAACGGCTTCGGGCTGCTCCGGCTGAATCAGGAGGGTCTGCAGCGCTTCCGTCTGCCACGGGCGCACCCGCAGCAGCACCTCCGTACCTGCGGATGCCAGCCCATCAATGCTGATCAAGCGGCCTTCCAAAGGCTCACGGCAGCTGAGCTCGGCTCGATACACAAGGGCGGAGGCCTCCTGACGACTGTCAGGTGCACTCTGCAGCGCACAGTCGTCGGGGAATCGTGGGGCGATCGGCAGACGTTGCCCCTGCAGCAGCGGCAACTTCCAGAGCACCTGATAGGTGCTGGCACTGGTGGCCTGCACTTCGAGAAAGCCAGGAAATAGGTCGTGTGCTGAAACCAACCGCGGCATCAACAAGGCCGCGAGCATCAGTAAGGGCACCAGAACGCGACGGACCATGGTCAGAACTGGGGCACCCGCACGCTGTAACGGGCCAGCAGATCGCGGTAGTAGCTCTCCTGGTGCTGTTGCCGCTGCACCTCTTGCCAGTCACGCAAGACGCCATCGCGCACCTGCTCCAGGGACGGGAGCTCACCGGGAACGATGGACGACACATGCACCAGATGCATGCCGTAAGCCGAGCTGATCGGACCGACCCAGCGGCCCTTTGGCTGTTGCTGCAGAGCGTCGGTAAAGGTGGAGCCGAACTGAGCAAGCATTTCACTGCGGCTTTCACTCTCCCAGCTTGCTGAAGCCATCGCCAGGGGATCCCCCAATGCCGAAAGATCAGCTGCGGCATCACCCTGGTTGAGCTGGGCCAACAACGCCTCCGCATCGCGATTCAACTGCTCACCCCGAAGGGATGGATCGAGGAACACCTGCTGAAAGCTGAAGCGAGGCTCGCTGCTGAAGCGTTCAGGATGGGCCTCGAGATGCGCCTGCAGCTGCCCAACGCTGGGGGTTGTCAGGGGCTGCTCGCCATGGCTGACAAATTCCATTTTTTGGCGCAAGCGGCGACGCACGATCGTGTCGTTCCGATCCAGCCCCAGGGCCATCGCCTCGCGCACGAAAACCTCCGTTCGCACGTGTTCATCGAACAAACTCTCCAGCTCCTCTTGCGAGGGGGGGCGTTGCCAGGTGCGTGTGAAAGCCTGGACCATCGCCACCGCCTGGTCGTTGCTGATAACGATCTCCTTGTCTCCCTTGGGAGCCTTTGCATCCAAGGCTCCCTGCAGGCCATACAGGCCAACACCCACGATCAGAAACGGAACGATCGGTTCCTGAACCAGCGTGCGCAGTCGATCAGACCAGCGCATCAGGAGGGGTTGTACCAAATCGGGCTGGTATAAGCCCGCTCCTGACTGGTGTAAGGAGCCGTTGCAGGCATCTCGTCGTGGAGGTTGTAGTTCTTGCGGTCATAGGCGAGCCAGGTCGGTGTGGGGATCTCCATGACACGGACGTAATAGAACGCCTTCTGGGTGGGATCGAAAGAGGGATCCTTCCAGTACCCCATCAAGATCGGCGCGCCAATGGCGTTGGTATAGGTGGCCTCACGCTCATTCACGCTCGAACCGACGGATGGCACCTTGCCATCGGCACCCCGCATGCGCTGATCCGGATCACTCCACGACACATCGAAGACCTGTTCATGTGTTTCGCCATTGGCATCCAGCCAACCCTTGACCACCTGAATTCGATCGAGATTGGCACCATCCGGATCTTTCCTGGCCTGCACCAGCAAGGAGGGAATCTGACCCTCGGTGGCTGCCATCAGGTCGCCGCCCATCGGTACACCGTTGGCACAAACCTGCTTAGCCCAGTCCGCCGCCTTGAGCTCCTCACCGGTGTAGTCGTAACCGCCGTAAACACGCACAGTGAGACGCGTGCCGCTGGTGCCGAACACCTCCTTGCGCGCCATCGCATCCCAGAGGGCCGTGCGGGTGTTACTGGAGGCCCAAACCCCAGCCAGGCCGGAAGCACCCAGCTGCAATGCGGTGAGGTCGAGCGAAGCGTCTTTCGACGACTTGATCAGCACATCCTTCCAGCGCTCAGGGCTGGGCTCAAGCGCTGGGGACTTACCCCACCAGTTGTCTTCAGCTGTGGATGGAAGACTGGAGTGGGAGTCGGTGGAACCGACCATCCCGAATTTGAACGGGTTCACCCCGAGTTGCTGCTCCAGCTGCAGGCCCCGACGCAGAGCGGCACGGCTGTACTCGTAGGGGAGCATCTCGGGCGTGGTCGCCACAATCCCGCCGAGATTGGAGTTATCGACGATGTTGAAATTGGCGAACTCATCTTCAGGGGACAGCAGAGGGTGCGTTTCACTCGTGCCTTTGGCTTGCGTCACCTCCACCAGCGGCTCGAAGCGGTCGCGCATGCGGGCGTAATCGGCATCGATCGCCTTACCGGTTTTTTGGTGGCTCGGCAGGAACATCGTGCCGCTCGAAAGGTTGCCGTTATGAGGGATCGCCAGCACCCGTCCACCGGTGTTCTTCTCGTAAAAGTTCATGAAGGCCCAGAGATCCTCCACGTCCTCGGAATCGAAATTGGAGAACGGCAGGATCTGATCTGCCAGTGCCTTGTTGTCACGGAAGACGACAACCCGGTGGAGATTGCCTCCACCGGGTTGACTCGTCCACTCGTAGCCAATCAACGCTGTGAACTTGCCAGGATCGTTGTAACGCTCCGCCGCCTCGGTGTTGTGTTTCCAGACATTGCGCATGAAGGTCTCGTTCGAGATCTTCGCTTCCGGCCCCTTGGCCATCTTCTGCACCAGCAAATAGAAGGCTTCACGCCCCTTGCCAGCCTTGAGCAACTCGTTGAGCTGCTGGCCGAGAGGCGACTTGAGCAGTTCAGGGTCGGAATCCGCCAAACCCTGAGCGAGGCCCAGGTTTTCGGCATGATCCGCCACCACGAGGAAATCGAGCGGTCGCTTCAAGGCCGCTTGCTGACCGGAATTACTGGTGACCGTTTCACCTCTGGCAAAGCGATAGGCCTCGTCGAGTCCCAATTTCGTGCCCGCCAGACCGGCATCAGGCGACAACGCAGTGTGGAGATGGGTGTCACCGAAGTAAGCGCGGTTACCACTGGCGCACTGGGCACCCTCGATCACCGCCGATGTCGCGGCCTTGGATTCGAGCGGGGTTCCAGGTCCACTGGTGCAAGACGACAGCCCGGAGGACAGAACCATGACGCCGGTGAGGGCCAGAGCACGAACACGACTGCTCATCCGGTTGTCTCGTGAATCAACTCTCAAGCTGAAAAGAAACTCAGATCAAGACAACAACATTGAGACAGACGGCATCCAAAATCTGCACTTCCCGGATCATCGCCAGTGCGGATCGCCCCAGCAGAATCCGAGGAACGGCGGCCGGAGTTGAGCCATGCCAGACGTTGGTCATCACTATCAAGCTCCCAGCGGCGACGACTCGGTTGCGGCCGTGGAGAAGGCTTGTCGAGCCAGGGGAGGAAGAGCGTCAGCCCCTCCCTTGGCCTTGCCACCAGAAATCGCGCAGAGGCGTGAGACCCAAGCGGCGACGCTCGGCATTCACGACCTGTCGCCCCTGCTCCATCAGACGCCGGCGAGCCTGCTTCTGTTGCTTCATGCACGTCTTGCCAGCATCAGGGGTCTGGGCACGCTGAAGGCAGCTTTGGCCGGACTTAAGCAGCGCAAGCCGTTGGTTGTAGCTGCTCAGACCCCAGCGGCGGCGGGCCTGGAACAGCTGCTGCTTCTGGCTTTGCGTGAGCTGAGACTCAGGCATCCTTCGGTCTGGAGCCGCTTCCGCCAGCCCGCCGGTCTGCTGCAGAGCAGCGGCGGTGAGTGCAACGCAGGGAATCAGAAGTGCTCGTCGCCAGCGATTGGTGAACGGCATGCAGACCATCAACAGTGAACGCACTCAGGTTGCTGCGAGTGCCGAGCCAAGATCTGACTCAAATGGCCTGCAACTATGACCGGATGTGATCTCACGCCCAAGAGCCGATTGGCCTTCATCGGCCTGGGAGCCCTGGGATTACCGATGGCGCTGAACCTTCAGGCCGCCGGCTATCGACTGCAGGTTCACACCCGCAGTCGATTAGCGGAATCTGACGCCGGCCTAGCCGGAGCCATACCCGCGGCAAACCCAGCATTAGCAGCGAGTGGCTGTTCTGCCCTGCTGCTCTGCGTCAGCGACGACGCTGCCGTGGAGTCAGTGCTGTGGGGCACACAGGGTGCAGGGCCCGCCCTGGATCCAGGCAGCCTCGTCATCGACTGCTCGACCATCAGCCCCTCCGCCGCCAAAGCGATGGCTGAACGTCTCGCCAAACGAGACATTGCCTATATCGATGCTCCCGTCACCGGCGGTACGGAAGGCGCGAAGGCCGGCACCCTCACCGTGCTTTGTGGTGGAGAGACCGCTGCAGTGAACAAAGCGCGACCGCTACTGGAGGTGATCGGTGGCTCAATCCACCATTTCGGCGACGTGGGTAGCGGACAGCAGGTCAAAGCAATCAACCAGGTGCTGGTGGCGGGTAGTTACGCCGCCGTGGCGGAAGCCATCGCCCTGGGACAGCACCTGCAGCTGCCGATGCCGCAGGTGGTAAATGCGCTGCGCCAGGGAGCTGCCGGCTCCTGGGCACTGGAGCATCGATCCCAGGCCATGCTAAACGACGACTACCCACTCGGCTTCAAGCTGGCACTGCACCACAAGGATCTCGGCATTGCACTCGATGCAGCGCAGCAGACGGGACTGAAGCTCCCGATCACCAAGGCTGTGCACGACCAGGAGCAGGCCCTGATGGACGCTGGGCTCGGGGATGCGGATGTATCAGCTCTGCGCCGAAGTCTTCCTGCGAACCCCAATCCTGCTCAGCAGCTCAGGGATTGAGCTTGCTCTGATCGTTCACAACCTGAACGCGTTTGCTCACCGTGATCACCCCATCGGGATGCACCAGCAGAGCAGCCCAGGTCTGAATCCCGGGCTGAAAAGGAGCCTGCACCGACTTGAACAACCCACCACCGCCCAGGGGCTCCAGCTGTACATCCGGGCTCTGCTGGGCCATGACCTGCTGAGGTGTGACCGCCACAAGACCTCCAGCCAGCAAGGCTTTACCCAGTGGTTGATCCACCACCACATCCACGTCATAACGGCTGCCGGTGAGCACCGTGTCTGGAATCAGCAGCGAAATCGGCAATGACTTGCGAGCGCTGGTCAGCACCGATTGATCACTGAGAACCTCCTGAGCAGTAATCAGGCCTGCTTGCGTGGAAAAGGCAAGCCGCTGGTTGGCTTTGAAGGAGTAGCTGAGCCCATCCTGCTGGCGGGTGCCGTTGACGGCGAGCTTCACTGTGGAGCGACCATCGGCGAGAGGCTGGCCTGGCATGACGGCCCAGCGTGTTTCCGGGAAACGCATGCTGAAGCGACGAAAGCTCTCCAACAGGGTCGTTGCTTGGTCCGGTGCCATCAAGGCGGACAGGGCCTGCACGCGATCGTCTGCATTGAGTGCCAGCTGCAAGCGGGCACTGAGATCAACGGCATTCCCGCTAACCGCCAAAGCTGGCAGGGCACTGATCACGGCCGCGCCCGAGAGCACAGTCGCCAACGAGGCTCGCAGGAGCGGAACCATGAATCAGCCTCAGCATTCGAACTAAGTTAGGCCGCGTTTTCATGGTCTGCTCCCATGCCCCGGCTTCTCATCGCCGCCAGCGGCACCGGTGGCCATTTGTTTCCAGCGCTGTCGGTGGCGGAAGCACTTCCAGCTGACTGGAGCGTGCGCTGGCTGGGGGTTCCAGATCGCTTGGAAACAAGTTTGGTGCCTGACCAGTACAAACTGGTCACCGTGAAAGCCGGAGGTCTCCAGGGCCGAGGCCTAAGCAAACTCATCCAGTTGCTGCGGCTGCTGGGGGCCAGCCGCGATGTACGCCGGATGATCCGCAGGGAACAGATCGATGCGGTGTTCACCACAGGTGGTTACATCGCCGCACCGGCAATCCTTGGAGCCCGGTGGTGCGGTGTCCCCGTTGTGCTGCACGAATCCAATGCCATTCCAGGTCGGGTGACCCGGCTGCTGGGGCGCTTCTGCACCCGCGTGGCCGTCGGTCTTGATGCAGCAGCAAGTCGCATCCCCGGATGTGCGGCCGTGGTCACGGGCACACCGGTGAGGGATGCTTTTCTGCAACCCCAGCCACTGCCGAACTGGGTCCCGAACGGTGAGGGACCCTTGCTTGTGGTGATGGGCGGCAGCCAAGGAGCTCTTGGCCTCAACCGCATGGTGCGGGTGCTGCTGCCGGAGCTGCTCAGCAAAGGCTGCCGGGTGGTGCACCTCACAGGCAGCAACGACCCTGATGTGAACAGCATCGCGCACGCCGCCCTGGTGGAGCGGCCCTTCAGCGACGACATCCCCGGACTGCTGCAACACGCGGATCTCGCGGTTAGCAGAGCGGGTGCAGGCAGCCTCAGCGAGCTTGCCGTGAGCGGCACTCCCTCGGTGCTGGTGCCATTCCCGCAGGCCGCCGATCAACATCAGGATGCCAATGCGGCCTGCGCCGCATCCCTTGGTGCCGCTGTGATTGTGCACCAGCACCACCCGAACCATCCAACCTTGCGCGACACGCTCTGGCGACTGCTGGGACAGAACCTTGGCAGCAACGCAGCCGCTGACAATCCACTTCCGGGGATGAAACAAGCCATGCAGAAGCTGGCGGTGCGCGACGCTGATCAGCAACTAGCAACATTGCTGCAAGCGCTGGTGTCTTGATCCAAGCGTCAGCGCAGTTCCTCCCTCAGGGCTTTGAGGATGCGCCGGTTGCCACGGCGATCCTGCAGACCAATCCGCAGCCAACATTCACCTAAGCCAGTGAAAGAACGGCAGTCGCGCAGGAGTACGCCACGGAGCGCAGCGCGCTCACGTAGCTCCAGCAAGGAGCCGTTGCCACGAACCAGCAAATAGTTAGCACTCGACGGCATGGGTGAGAGGGCGGGCAAATGGGTCAGCTGACGATGGAACCAGCTCCCCTCCTGGGCAACCCAGTCCTGCACCCGCAGCAACCAACGATTCATTCCGAACTGATCAGCCATCACAGACCGACCAGCAGCCAGAGCCAGACCATTCACCGGCCAGGGATCACGCCATTGTTGCCAGCGTTTCAAACGTTCTGGGGAGGCCACTGCATACCCCAGACGTAGCCCCGCGATCGCCAACAGCTTGGTGAGGCTTCGGATCACCACAAGGTTGGGATGGGTCTCCACCAGAGGCAACAGAGACTGCGCTTCTCCCGAGGGCACGAGCGGCAGGAAGGCTTCATCACAGATCACCAATGAGTAGTGCTGCAGCAGTGGCTCAAGCGACGCACGACTCCAGAGCTGACCCGTGGGGTTGTGAGGATTGGTAATCCAGAGCACCTGAAAGGGTTGATCCGGCGCTGCCGGCAAGGGCCATGGCTGGGGCCAGGTTCGAGGCCAACTCAGGCTGAGAGGCAAGCTATGCACTGCACCATCCCAGCAAGCCAGCGCTCGGCGATAGTCCGCAAAACCAGGTTCAGGCAGGCCACTGACACCACAGGCGACAGCATCCCGAGCCGCCCAAGTGAACAGTTCCGCCGCACCATTACCGGGAAGAACGGCCGTGGCCTCGAGACCATGCCAGGTCGCTATCACCTGCCGAAGTTCTTGCTGTTCGCGGTCGGGATAGTTGCGCAGAGCGCTGCCAGCGATCGCATGGTTCAATGCACGCCGGAGGACCCTTGGTGGGCGGAAAGGCACCAGCGAAGCGCTGGCATCAAGAAGCTGCGACGGCTTCAAGCCGAGGCGGAGGGCCTCCTGGGTGAGATTGCCTCCATGCCGTGGAAGGCCGCTGCTCAAGATCAACGCAGGCGACACACAACACCATCCTGCCCAGTCGCACTCGACGGCGGCAGCAGTGCCCGATACAACCAGTCGGCCGAGAGCCGCCGCCCATGAACGACTCGGAATGCAGCCTGACCCGAATCCAACGACTCTCTGGAGGTGTGATGTTGAGTGCTCTGCTGAGCATGACCAGCATGCAGGCGAAGGCCAGTGATGCGCTGATTCAGGTGCTTCAGGAGCGCAGCTGCAGCGGCTGCCGGCTGACAGATGTCGATTTAGTCCACGCCGACCTTCGTGATGCTGACCTCAGCGAGGCCAAGCTGATGCGAACCAATTTGGGCCAGGCTCAGCTGGATGGTGCCGACCTCAGCGGAGCCGATCTCAGCTTCACAAGCCTGCGCGGCGCCTCGCTGCGAGGAGCCAACCTCACTGGGACCCGCCTCTACGGAACGGACCTACGCGATGCAGACCTCACCGGTGCCCTGTTGAATCCCAATGCACTGGATGAGGCTCACTGGCAGGGTGCAAGTGGCATCACTGATGGGATCCGCAGTCATGCCGCGCTGCACAACGCGGGAGTGAACGCTTTCCAGGCCGGCCGCTGGTCAGCGGCGGAGCAGCTGTTCAGTGATGCGATCAGCAGGCAACCTGGGGAACCTCTGAGCTGGGTGGCCCGGGGCATCACCCGCAGCGAACAAGCTAAAGATGACATTGCTGCAGCCGATTTCAGCTATGCCGCTGTGATTTACGAAAAAAACGGCCAAGCCAACTGGGCAATTCAGCTTCGCAAGGCAGCAAAATCAATTAGCGGTCGACGCTTGAAGGAGCAAGCACCGGGTGAAGGCAAAGGCCTTGGGATTCAGCTCCTAAACAACACACTGGCAGGGCTGCGGATGCTGGCACCAATTGCAGCAAAGGCGCTGATCCCAATCGGGCTAGGCTTTTAAGGTGAAAGTCTTTAAGTTAAAAAACTAATAACTCAAATAAGCGAAAAACAATTGATGTTTACAATCAATTCATCATGCGTCGAGCAGCCGGAAGATTAGGCTGATATCCGTATCCATATTGACCACCTTGCTTATCATCAACAATCCGAGGCGTCACGAGAATCACTAACTCTCTTTTGGCCCTATCTCCAGTAGTTTGCCTAAAAAACTGTCCGATCAAAGGAATATCACCAAGGATGGGCCATTTTCTCACAATCCTGGAGTCAGCATCTGAAATAACGCCTGTCAAGATCAACGTTTGTCCATCCCTCACGCGCAAGGATCCAGTATCCAACCTCCGAACGCTGAGAATACTGATAAGACCACAACCTTCAACATTCTGAGAGCGTGTGACTGCAGCTATCGAAGGAGATAGTGCAAAGCTCACAAAACCATTGTCATCAATTTTTGACACCCTTGCCCCAAAAGTAAGGCCTGCTGTTTGGAATTCTGGCTGGCAAGTATTAGCAGCACCGTTCTGGCCAGCTTGAACGCTGTAATCCACAATCTCCTGCGTACCGACCGTCACAAACGATTCGTTGGCTCGCTCGCGGCCAATCGCGCCACTCGACAAAGCCGACGCTGGATCAGAGACACTCGCTGAAGAACCTCCCTGCAACTCAACCGGGGACTCAGAAAGAAGCAGAGTTGGGGAGGCAAGTGTTTTTGCACTATTCGACTGAATTAGTGCTCTCAGGAAGTCCAGAAACCCATCCGGAGAATCTGGGTAAGACAAACCAGGATTCACTCGCGCAGGCTCAAGAGGCTTCAACTCCTGAACAGCAACATTCGCATTTTCACCAGTCGAGATAATTCTTTGCCTCTTTCCACTCTCAGCTTCGCCTGCAATTACATTGAAATTATCTGAATTTGGCGGAAGGTTGGAGCCAAACGCCCCGATCAGCTCCCCGCGATCGCTAACAATAAAATTATATCCATCTCTAAACGCAAAGCTATTAGAGATGGATGACTCATTATCAAGAGTAATATCCAAAATTTTCACC
Source organism: Synechococcus sp. BIOS-U3-1 (assembly GCF_014279975.1). Lineage (NCBI taxonomy): Bacteria > Bacillati > Cyanobacteriota > Cyanophyceae > Synechococcales > Synechococcaceae > Synechococcus > Synechococcus sp. BIOS-U3-1. The sequence goes on from NZ_CP047936.1 coordinate 2,506,928, forward strand.
GAAAGCGCCACCTGCCTCTGACGAAGATCAATCTGCTTCAGATAATTTTCAGCCACTTGAATCAGGCCTGAATCACCGACCAATGTCAAAGTCTGCAATCTTGAATCGGTAGTCAGCACAAGCCCACGCAAAGGCCCAACAGAAGCACCGAAGGACTCAGTACTTGTCAATTGAGACTTCTCTTGAGAGGTTGTATTGCTGATTTCAGATGTACCTTCAGAAGCCGGTTCTCCAGCCGTTACGGTAATCGTGTTCGTGAAATTAACTGTTGCTCCAAGGTTTCCTAAATACTCAGCTCCTGCTCTTGCACTGACCTGATTTAGTCGAATCACTTTTGACACTTGAGGGCCAAATGTCTTCGACGAAATTGATGTTCCCACCAGCAACATACGTCCGTCGAGCTTTCCTTGAAGACCCGAAGCAAGCAGGATCCCGTTCAGAGCACGTGAATAAGATTCATTCGCAAATGCCATCGAAACCGGAAGGCCACCGAGGTTCGCTGAATTAGCTCCGGAAGTATCAATTCCTTGATTAACCCCAGCATCATCTCCAACAAAAACAAAGCCATACCCCCCTAATCGAGCCAGTGCCATCAGCGCATCTTTGGCTGGCGCATTGTTCAGTGTGAGCGTCACGGGTGGACCACTGACATTCACATAACTGCGGTTCTGCAGCACCATGGTCCCGACTGCCATATCCCCAAGCGGTGGTGCCACGGCTCGAGGCCGCAATGGAGGTGCATAGCGTGCTTGGGGTACCGAACCTGGCGTATTGAGATCCAGGCGTCCTGTTTGGAGAGTCGGAGCCGCTACCAACCCTGGAAACTTGAGAATCAGGTTGCGGCCGTCAGCGCTGACCTCCGGCTCCTGCAAGGTCTGCCCTGGCTCGGGGACCACCTCCAAGCGATAGACACTGCCAGATCCAGTGATGGCCACCCGCTGCAAGCCTGCGACGGCATTAGAAATCTGTTGGCGGCCATTGAGAATCCCAGGGGTTCCCTGTGTCTGCAAACTGCCCTGCCAAACCTGGCCGTTGAGCCGTTGCTGCAACATCGGCTGGGGCCCTACGCCTTGAATCACCACCTCCACGCTGCCCTGGCCACTTCGGACAAGCAATGACATGGCCCCCTGCGCTAACGCCGCGCGGTAGCCAGATCCCATCTTTGCTTCCAAAAAGCCCAGGTCAACCGCGCTGAGACCAGCGACCAGCAAGAGTGAGCTCAGGCGAGAAGGGGTTAGAGGCATACCCTGACCTGTACGCCAATGACATGGGCGGATGGTATCGATCGGAACCCAAGGGGGCCAGCCCTGATCTCCAAGCTGAATGCCTGAATTTAAGAAGGGGCTTGGGGAAGAGGCGGAGGATTGCTGTCTGGCTCCTCCGATTCCTGACTGATACCTGGGTCACCCTTAACGGTCTTCGAAGCTTGGTCAAAAAAGGTCAACCTCAACTTCAATCGAGTGCGAGGCGGGCCGATGCTCTCTGGCTGATCTTCAGCTTCGTCAGGATCCTCCAGAGCGGTGAGCTCGAGATCACTTGGCTGCACTAAAAGCTCAAGCCGCTCCATCCGCCTTAAGAACTGCAGTAATCCCTGATAAGGCCCCTCCACCTGCAACAACACCACGCTTTTCTCATATCCCAAAGCCTGGAGCGGATCATTGGTCGCAGTGGTGGTTGTCTTGCCCTTAGTCCTCTGATCTTGATCGCCTCTGGGCTTCGGGGTATCAGATGAGCCCACTGGTACAGGTTCATACAGGTTGATCACCACGCCGCTGGAGGCAGAGAGACGACTCAGCTGAGCTAAAAAAGTCTGAATCTGGCCACGACCTGCCACCAGGTCCACCAGCAACGCCTGCTGCTCCACGACCTCACCAAGGGTTTTGTCGTTCTGCTTGAGCTGAATCTCCAGAGAAGGAAGAGCGTCACGCTTGCTTTCGAGCAGCGCTAGCCGCTGGCGCTGCTGGTCCATCCGCTCCCATAACGGAAAGCCAAATGCCGTGAATACACCCCCAGCCAGCACCAGACCGAGCAGACCAGGAACAACCACTAACAGTCGCTCCCTGGTGATTTGATGGCGCCAGGCCGGACGATCAGCGCTGAGATTGGTCAAAGAGCGACCCCCTGCTGTTCCAGCAAGCGGTAGCGCTGCACCAGGCCCGTCGCGCCAAGCTGCTGCAGCTGCTGGATCGACGGTTGGACTTTGGGGTCGAGTAACCAGTCGAGGCTGAAGCGCACCGACGTCTCCTCGCCGTCATCGCGGTTGACCTTCAGCACCTTGACCCCGTTGGAGCGGGAGATCGGCAAACGCTCCAACGTGAGCACGAGGGCATTAATCCGCTCAAGCGGTCCTGGCTTGCCGCCAAGACCAACCCTCCCAGACAGTGTGATCTGGTCGTTCTGCACCGAAACATCCTCCAGCTGAATGCCCATCGGCGTGACACGACTCAGTTGCTCCAGCAGAGGCGAGCCGGCCGGAACTGCCAACAACTGTTCGGTGATGTGCTGATTGTCCTGGCGCACTGTTGCCAGCTGCTGCTTGCCAGTGCGCAAACGACCCTCGGCCGATCTCACCCGCTGTTCAAACGGCAACAGCGCCTGCAATTGCTGCTGCAGCTGGCTCTCAATCCGACCCATCCAAACAATCGTACCAACAGACAAAAGCAACGCCACTCCGCCGATCAAAGCTCCACGCAACAGCAGCGGGCGCATGGGTTGCCATGGGCTTGCACGATCCAGCAAACCGAGTTCGAGTCGGCGCTCCCGCAGGAGATCAGGCAGTTGCTGCTGATTGGGTGTATCAGGCATCGCGAGCCCCCAGGGATGCCGTCAAAGCCAGATCGAGCAACGACAGTTCGGCATCGGAACGCAAAGGCCCCTGCCGGGAATCATGCTCGGCGGCCCAGCAGCCCTGCCACTGAGGTGCGGCGGTGACCCACCATCCAGGCAAGCCGACAGGAGCCCAGGCTTCAACCAGCCCCAACACCTCATCCCTGAGCGCTGGTTGTTTCAAGGCCTGGAGGCTGAGATCAACCTCAGGGCAACCATTGCTGATCAACAACAAGCGCCAGCGTCCCTGCTGCTCCACCAACCAAACCAGATGCTCATCAGCACCAGCATGGGCATCACAGAGGCCGCGCCAGCCGGCCGTTAACAACCATTCAGCGCGCAGCAAAGGCAGATCTGCCTCCTTCAACGTGTCCGCCCACGCCTGCAACAGCTGCCGCTCAATTCCCACAACAACAGCGACATCGGCTTGAGGCTGCTGCTGCACATCCAGGTAACTGTCCTCCAAGGACAACGACCAGCCGAGCTCGGGCTGGAGCGCGCGCAATTCGTCGCCGGTCAGCGCAGCCGATGCAGTCCCCTCAAGTAGACGCCACTGACAGCTGATGAGAGGCAACAGCAACTCAACCTCAACCTGGGGAAGACTGAATCCCCTTTCCAGCAACAGATCGGCAATGCTCTCCCCCAACACCTCGGGATTGAGAGGGTGTCCAGAGCGGCACAGGTCTGGCGGCAGAACCATTGTCGACATCTCCCACCCATCCTGCGACCGCCAGGCCAAATGGAGCGCTTCATCCTCCGGAACCAGGAGCACCCTGCGCGGATCCAGCAGACCCCGCAGCTGCATCAACAAGCCATCGAGGGCAGGGAAGCGATCACGCAGTTCAGCAAGCACCACCATGAAACTCCAAGCCAGTGGGTGCTGAGACTTATTTGAAGGGTATCGGCTACTGCCAGGGAGCGCCGCTTCCCACCGCTTCACTGATATGACGGATCCCGTGTCGATCCAACTGATCCACCAGCCCCTCCAGCACCCGTGGCACCAGATCCGGACCTTCAAAGATCCAACCGGTGTAGAGCTGGATCAGGGAGGCTCCAGCGGCGATCCGCTCCCAGGCGGCCTCGGGCGTACTGATCCCTCCGACCCCCACTAGCGGGAGTGCCGGACCAGCTGTGGCACGCAACCGCCTGATCACCTCCAAAGCCCGCTGGCGCAGTGGATCACCGCTGAGGCCCCCCGCCTCCTCGGCAAGGCTGCGGCCGGTCTGAGTGAGCAGCCGCTGCCCCAGCCCAAGGCGATCGAGACTTGTATTAACGGCGATCACACCGGCGAGCCCCTCCTCATAAGCCAACCGTGCGATGCCATCGATGGCGTCATCTTCAAGATCCGGTGCAATCTTCACCAGCAATGGCGGGCAGCCCGGAAGCCTGCGCAAGCGCTCCACCAGCCGTCGTAACTGAGTGGCGTCCTGCAGGTCCCGAAGACCAGGCGTGTTCGGCGAACTGACATTGATCACCGCATAGTCAGCCAATGGCGCCAGCATTTCCAGCGAAGAGGCATAGTCATCGGCCGCCAGCTCCAACGGCGTCACCTTCGATTTGCCCAGATTGATCCCCAGCACGGCAGGCCGCTGACCGCGAGGCGGAAGCGCCTGTCGCTCGAGGGTTCGACGCAACTCCTCCGCACCTCTGTTGTTGAAACCCATGCGATTGAGTGCCGCGCGCTCCTGGGCCAGACGAAACAGCCGCGGCCGCGGATTGCCAGGCTGACCATGCCAGGTGACGGTGCCGACTTCAGCAAACCCGAACCCAAAACGATCCCAGACCCCAGCGGCGACGCCGTTTTTGTCAAAACCAGCCGCCAGCCCCAGGGGATTGCTGAAACGACATCCAAACAACACCTGCTCCAGGCGCAGGTCCCGGCGTGTCAGTTCAGCAGCCACACCATCCAGCACGCCGGAGAGACCTGGCCACCCACGGCGAAGACTGAGCTGACCCAGTGCCTGAAGGGCTGTCTGGCTGAGCTGTTCAGCATCCACGCCTTCGTCTCTAGCCAGCACAGGCCCCAACCAGCGCCGGTAAAAACCTGCGGTGGACATCACCCCGGACGATGACGGCTGGGTCATCTGGGTTCCTCGATCGATCTCGATCCTGCCTCGGCGCGGCGCAGCCGCCAGCAGTCTCCCTCCGCCGGCTCAACCAGCCAATCACGCCAGCTCCAGGCCTGTTGACGCTCCGCAAGGCGCGTCAGAGGTTGCTCCACCAACTGGGCGAGTTCCACCAACGACAGTGCATACCCACCAGCAGCCAAACGATCAGCCAGCTCAAGTCGGGTGAGCAGCCATTGCAAGGATTCGGGTGCTGCATCATCTCCTGTGGATTGCGTCCCACCTGCTGTTGTCCTGGCCTTGGAGGCCGCTGAGTTGGCAACTCGACCCAGTTTTGGTGACGTCCCCTTGGAGAAAGCCACAGCGATTTGATCGACCCGATCGTTATCTGGGTCACCGCTATGTCCCTTCACATAGGTGAGCGGCACATCGGACAGTCGTGCAGCGTCGAGAGCCTGCCAGAGGTCCTGATTGAGCACGGGTTTGCCCGCCGCGGTTTTCCAGCCCTTGCGTTTCCAGCCCGCCATCCAGGAGCCAAGGCCATCGATCAGGTACTTGCTATCGGTCCGCAGGGCGAGATCGGGATGACGAGGCAGCTCCGCCAGTCTCTCCAGCATCCCGAGAGCTGCCTGCAGCTCCATACGGTTGTTGGTTGTCGCAGGGTCGGCACCACCGAACTCCTCCACACTGCCGTCCTCAAAACGGATCAAGGCCCCCCAGCCTCCAGGACCGGGGTTGCCGCTGCAGGCTCCGTCGGTGGCAGCCGCCACAACTCGACCTCTTTGATCAGCCTCAGCCATTGGTCACCCCACGCCTTCTTCGGTACAACACGGTTCTTAGACACCCAGGAGGACTGGGCCATGGGCCGAACCTACTTCCGCAAAGCTGCGCTGAGTGCTGCTGCCGTGGGAGTGGCGGCGATGGCCGGGAGCCTGCCTGGATGGGCCCGGGCCCTGTTCGACAGCAGTCCACTGCAAGAAGAACGTTTCGCAATCCTGGCCCAGGCAGTGGGACGAGATCGCTGGAAGCTTCTGGTGCTGGAACAGATCAAAGCCAGACCGCTCTGCTGGGAAGAACGTCAGGACGGACTGATGAACCCCTCGCTGAACAACTTCGACTTCACTGGAATCTGCAGCCGCTACCTCGACAGCAACGGCTACTCCCTGCGCACGTCCGGCAGGGATGTCGACAAGCGCTATCGCCTGCGTCTGAAACAGAGCAAAAACGGTCTGGCTTTACAGGCGTTGGACTCTGTCCGCGGCGGCGGCTTCACAGTGGCGAGAGCCAGCAATGTGCGTAGGGACAAAAACGCCTTTGTGAAACTGACGCTGGAGCCGGGCTGGTCGTTGGAACGTCGTAGCTACAAGGGGCGCACGTTGAGCCACGTGTATTTCGCGAACACGAAACCAATCAACACCCTGATGGCTGCCAGCAAAGCGAGAACATTTGATAGCAGCCTGACCTTCACCGCCAGCGCGCCCAAGCCCCCTTCACAGCCAGGTGGACGACGTCTGAACCGCCAACGTGGGCCGGTCCGTCTGACGGTGATTCCCTTCCGACCCTGAACCGCTTCCGAGCTGAAGGACAGTTGACAGAGCGCCCCAGCACAACGCGCAATTCAGAGTGCGATTTTTTAGTTTAGGCTTGTGTGAGGAGTGGAAAACGCCTCTTCTGGGTCGAAACAAGGACAGACTCCGGCAACGCGTTTCACTTCTGAGCTCTGCCTTTGGCAGGGCTTTTTTTTGCGCGATGAAACCAGTTTGTCTGGAATCCTGCAGACATCAAAAAACCGACCCGAAGGTCGGTGTTGATGCAGGGAAGGGATCGGCAAGTGCAAGATGCCGATCCAACAAACTCACTTGAGAGTGACCTTGCCGCCCACCTCTTCAATGGCCTTCTTGAGGGCTTCGGCATCATCCTTAGAGACACCTTCTTTGATGGTCTTCGGAGCAGCCTCGACCATGGCCTTGGCATCGCCCAGGCCAAGGCCTGTGGCTTCACGCACAGCCTTGAGGACTTTGATCTTGGCGGAAGCATCGAAGCTTTCCAGCACAACATCAAATTCGGTCTTTTCTTCAGCAGCCTCGCCACCACCACCAGCGGCAGCGCCGGGGGCAGCCATCACCACACCCGCGGATGCGGCAGCGGAGACACCGAAGGCCTCTTCAATCTGCTTCACAAGCTCGGAAGCTTCAAGCAGCGAAAGAGACTTCAACGATTCGAGGATTTCGTCGGTTTTTGGAGACATGGTTGGGATTCAGCAACAGATCAAAAAAACAGTCGGGTCGAAGACGTTCAGCTTTCGCCGGAATCGGCGTGCTGCTTGAGCGCCCGAGCAAGACCGGAGGGAACCTCGTTGATGCCCACAGCCACCTTGGTGGCAACGGCATTAATGGAACCAGCGATCTGAGCCATAAGTACTTCCTTGGTGGGAAGGTTTCCGATGGCCTTGATCTCGTCCTGAGACAAAAGCTTGCCTTCGAAAAGGCCGCCCTTGGTTTCGGACTTCTTGGTGTCCTTCTGAAAAGCCTGAAGGGCCTTCACTGCACCGCCAATATCGCCCTTAACCAGGACGAACGCGTTGGTACCGCTCAGAAGGGGATCGAGGTTGGACCAGGCACTATCACCATCAATGGCGAGACGCATCAAGGTGTTTTTGGTCACCTTGCAGACGCCGTTGCTGGCCTGAAGACGAGTCCTCAGATCAGACATTTCCTTGATGGAGAGACCCTGGTAATCCAGGACCAATGCCATTTCGGCCTCACCGAGGAGCTGCTTGAGCTCTTCGACGATCTGTTGCTTGCTCTCCAGAGTGCGGCCCATAGGATTTGGATCGGATCGGGGGAACAAGCTGGACACACGGCCGTTCAGTACTCCAGTAGGAGACGAGGCCGCGTATCGATCCAAATCCCATGAGGGAGCAAAATCGTCGCGTCTGCCTCGGCAGGTCTTATGCATCAGGCACGGTTGAAACAACCGCTTGAAGCAACCTGCTGTCTTGGGCCGGGCGCGTGCCCGTTGTCTGGCTTACGCCAGCAGCCAAACCTACAACAAAGCCCCCACAGAAGTGGAGGCTAGATAGCACCAAGCCGGCTGAGCGGAATTAGCTCTCTTTGTCGATGTCCTGAAGGGCTGAGATATCCACTTCCACTGAGGGACCCATGGTGGAGGTCACGTACAGGCTCTTCCAGTAACGACCCTTCGCACCGCTGGGCTTATTGCGGTCGATGGTCTCCTGAAGCATTTTCAGGTTGTCGAGCAGGTTGGCAGCATCAAAGCTGGCCTTACCGAAACGCACATGCACGATGCCGGTGCGGTCAGCGCGGAATTCGAGCTTGCCAGCCTTGAATTCCTTGATAGCAGACGCTAGATCAGTCGTGACGGTGCCAGCTTTGGGGTTTGGCATCAGACCACGAGGGCCAAGCACGCGACCCAGCTTGGCGACCTTGGGCATCATGTCTGGAGTGGCAATCAGCAGGTCGAAGTTCATCTCCCCCTTGCTGATGGTGTTGACCAGATCCTCATCGCCAGCGAGCTCGGCGCCAGCTGCTTTGGCGGCTGCAACCTTCTCACCACTGGTGACCACAGCAATGCGCACGGTCTGACCAGTGCCGTGAGGTAGTGCCACGGTGGTGCGGAGCTGCTGATCGGTGTATTTGGGATCGATCCCGAGACGCACGTGCGCCTCCATGGTCTCGTCGAACTTGGCGTTGGCGTTGTCCTTGACCAGCTGAATGGCTTCAAGCGGCTCGTAAGCACGCTCTTCAACCTTGGTGACCAGGCTGGCCAGGCGTTTTGAAAGTTTTGGCATGGCTTAGATGGGGTTCAGACGACCGCAAGGTCTCCCCCAGAAGAATTTGGAAGTGAGCAATGACCGACACAGGAGCGTCAGTCGCTGATGGCGACGCCCATGTTGCGGGCAGTGCCTTCGATGATGCGCATGGCCGATTCAACGCTGGTGCAGTTGAGGTCGGGCAGCTTGGTCTTGGCGATCTCTTCAAGCTGGGATCGCTTGATGGAGCCGACGCTTCCCTTGGCGGACTCTCCAGAACCTTTCTCGATTCCAGCAGCCTTGGTGATCAGCACGGACGCTGGGGGCGTCTTGGTGATGAAGGTGAAACTGCGGTCTTCGAAGACCGAGATTTCCACCGGGATCACGAACCCGGCTTTGTCCTGGGTGCGGGCGTTGTACTCCTTGCAGAACGCCATGATGTTGACCCCGTGCTGACCGAGGGCAGGACCCACGGGCGGTGCAGGGTTGGCTTTGCCGGCCTGAAGGGCCAGCTTGATCACAGCTACGACTTTCTTGGCCATCGGCGGACGGAGTTGAACATCTGTGGATCACCTGGCCCTCGGGGCAGGTGCGGCGAGGTGAAGAACCACCCCTCAGGCCGCCCTCCACAGGGAGACGGCCGCCGCTGATATCAGTTCTGCTTGCTCACCTGAGAAAACTCGAGTTCAACCGGCGTCTCACGGCCAAAAATAGAAAGGAGTGCCTTGAGCTTGCTGCGCTCACCGGAAACCTCGATGACCTCTCCCTGGAAATCCTTGAACGGACCGGCAGTGACCAAAATTTGATCACCTTCAGTGAGATCAACCTTGACAACCGTCTTCTTCTCGGCAGCCCGCTTGAAGATGCGGTCGACTTCCTGACGGCTCAAAGGACGTGGCTTGATGTGACCTCGTGCTTTACCTGTGGCGCGTCGATCTTCCGCACCGACAAAGTTGATGACGTTTGGAGTGCTACGCACGGCCATCATCGTGTCTTCATCCAGCACCATGCGCACAAGCACATAACCGGGGAACACCTTCTCCTCTGTGGACTGGCGGCTGCCGTCTTTTTTGATTTTGACCGCAGGCGTTTCGGGAATTTCGATCTCAAGAATGCGATTGCTCACACCGAGAGTCACAGCCCGCTGCTCCAGCGTGGCCTTCACCTTTTTCTCGCAACTTGATGCCACCTGAACCGCATACCAGCGGGCGACACCCGTGCGGATTGTTGGGCTTTCGAGGGTGCCCTCATCTCCGTCATTCGGCGCCGGAAGATCAAGCACCTCAGTGGAGTCCGACTGGCTTTGATCGAGATCAGACACGAGGCAGGGCAGGAACGAAGGATGAACTGGAAAAGACTCCGGATCGGACCGGAGAGGGGGTCAACGGAACACCTGGGACGCGGCCCAGCCGTAGAAGCGACTCAAGGCGGCAATAGCCGCAGCGGAAAGGCTCACCATCAGGATCACCGCAATGGATTCGCTGAACAGCTGTTGTCGGCTGGGCCAGACCACAAGCTTCAGCTCCTCGTAGGTGGCCTGCAGAAAACCACCCTTTTTCTCAGGCTGTTCAGGGCCTGATGAGGGGGGCGTCGTCGCTGCTGTGGTGTCCTCGGAAGTGGGGCTGGTCACGGATGACGGATCAAAAAGTCGTCTGGGCCGGTGCTGACGCCGGCTCTGAGGGCACGTGACAGCAATGGATCATCCTACCGGACGTCTTAATGGACGTTATTCCGGTTCGAACAGGAAAGGATCGTTTGGTGTCGCTCCAGCCTGCACACGAACCGCCTGAGCCCCGCTGAAACGGTCCTCTAGTAATTCAGTCGCCAAGGGATTCTCCAGACGACGACGCAACACCCTTCGCAGTGGTCTCGCTCCATATTCGGGCTCATAACCGAGGCTCACGATCGCTTCAATCACACCTTCTTCAACGCGCAGCTCCAGCCCTTGTTCTCTCAGTAGCGAGGCCAGATCTGCCAACTGCAGGCGCACGATCTTGCTCAGATCATCGAGGCCTAGGGGCTGAAAACGGATCAATTCATCGATGCGGTTCAGAAATTCAGGCCGGAAATGTCGCCCCAAGGCTTCATCCACAGCCCCATCTAGAGCGGATGCATCAATCGATGCTCCCGCTTCCCTGTCCTGGCGTGCTGATTCAAGAATGGCGCGGCTGGCCAGATTGCTGGTCATCACAACCACGGTGTGGCGGAAATCGACCGTGCGCCCCTGCGAATCGCTGAGGCGTCCGTCATCCAGCACCTGCAACAGCACGTTGAAGACATCAGGGTGAGCCTTCTCCACCTCATCCAGAAGCAACAGGGCATAAGGACGCCGCCGCACCGCTTCGGTCAGCTGTCCTCCTTCCTCGTAACCCACATAACCGGGAGGGGCACCGAGCAAGCGCGCGACAGCATTGCGCTCCATGAACTCGCTCATGTCGAGGCGCACCATCGACTCCTCCTCGTCGAACAGCTGTCCAGCAAGAGCCTTAGCCAGTTCGGTCTTGCCAACACCTGTCGGCCCCAGAAACAGAAATGAACCCACGGGGCGTCGCGGATCCTTCATGCCGGCTCGGGCCCTGCGAATCGCCGCGGCCACAGCGCCCACGGCATCGGACTGGCCGATCACCCGCTGTGCAAGGCGCTGGTCAAGCTCCAGCAGCTTCTGACGTTCGCCTGCCAGAAGCCGCTGGATTGGAATCCCTGTCCAGCGCGCCACCACATCGGCAATGTCTTCAGGCTCCACCTGCTCCCGCAGCAGTGCCGTGCCGTCTTGCTGCGCATTCTTGAGTGCTTCCTCCAGGTCACTACGACGCTGCTGAAGACGATGCAGCTGGTCGTACTGCAGCCGCGCAGCCTCTTCAAGCTCGCCCTGTCGCTCTGCTTCAGCAACGGCATGGCGCAGATCCTCATCTTCCTGCAGCAGCTGGCGCAGTTCTTGCAACTGTTCCCGCTCTGCCTGCCAGCGCTCACGCAGTTGAGTGAGCTGAGACGAAGCCTCCAGTCGCTGGCGCTGAAGCTGAACGCGCTCCGATTCAGGAGCCTGCTCTGCAGCGAGCACCGCCAATTCCACCCGACGCAAATCCATCTCAGCGTCCTCCACAACCTGCGGCTTAGACGTCACATCCATCTTGAGTTGTGCCGCCGCTTCGTCGATCAAGTCGATGGCCTTATCAGGCAAGCAACGGTCACTGATGTAGCGATCAGCTAGGCGTGCTGCAGCCATCACTGCGGCATCGGTGATCGTCACGCCGTGATGCAGCTCATAGCGCTCCTTCACACCCCGCAGAATCTCGACGCTGTGGTCGATCGAAGGCTCGGAGATCTGCACCTGCTGAAAGCGACGGTTCAGAGCTGGATCCTTCTCAACTGTGCGGCGGTAATCCTCTGGCGTGGTTGCGGCAATGCAACGGAGATCCCCTCTAGCCAATGCAGGCTTGAGCAGGCTGCCCGCATCGGAGCTGGAGCGATCGCTATTGACCACGGTGTGCAGTTCGTCGATGAACAGCACCACGCCAGCTTCGGGATCACTCACCTCCTGCAGCACCTCGCGCAGGCGTTCCTCGAACTGCCCGCGGAACTTGGCACCAGCGATCAGCGCACCCACATCCAGGGCAACAAGCCGCAATCCCTGAAGTGATTCCGGAACTTCTCCGGCAACGATGCGCTGAGCAAGCAGCTCGGCGATAGCCGTCTTCCCCACACCGGGCGCTCCGATCAGCACCGGATTGTTCTTGCCCCGACGCGAGAGCACCTTGATCAAGCTGCGGATCTCGCCATCACGGCCGACCACAGGGTCCAGGAGCCCTTGTGCCGCCGCGGCAGTGAGGTCACGGGCATAACGATCCAGCGCCGTTGGCTCTGGCTCATTGGCACGATCAAGCGCCGGATCATCAACAAAGTCTGAAGGCCCCGGCCCCGACTGAACAGGCTCGGTGAATGACTGAACGGGTGGAACAGCAGGAGTTGGCGCTGCTGAACGAATCACAGGTGCAGGAGAAGTGGGCAGTGGAGATTCAGCGGATGAGGTCGGTTGCCGCAGCTCGGCCTCCAGGCGATCGGCAGGCAACCCGAAACGGGATAGGAGATCGGCGCCAATGCGTGGGTCACGGCCGATGGCGATCAGCAAATGTGAAACATCAATCAGCCTTGAACCCCAGAGACCACGCACCCTGTCGGCCGCCTCGAGCAAGGTCTCAAGGTCTTCACCGACAAACAGCTCATCACCTCGCGCCATGGGCTGGTCTTCCAGAAAGCCCTCGAGCTGATCGAGCAACTGGTTTGGAGCCAGAGGCAATGCGGCCACGTCCGACTCAAAGCGTGGATCACTGAATAGAGCCTGGAGCAAATGCTCCACATCGAGATCACCGTGACGCCAGCGACGGGCTGAATCCTGGGCAGAGAGCAACAACTCCCAGGCGTCATCGCTGAAACGGTCTGGCTCCACCGTGAGACTGGCTGGAGGTTGAGGAGTCACGCCGAAATCGGATGTCATCGCGGGCGACTCCACTCAAGCGGCCGTCGATCGGGACGCAAGCTCAATCAGCTCCACTTTGTATCCATCAGGATCCTCCAGAAAAGCGATCACCGTGCTGCCGTGCTTCATCGGGCCCGGTGCGCGCACGAGCCTTCCGCCTCGCTCTGCAATGCCCGAACAGGTGGCATGGATGTCCTGCACCCCGAGAGCGATGTGGCCATAGCCATCGCCCAGGTCGTAATGCTCGGTGTCCCAGTTATGCGTGAGCTCCAGCACGGTGTGATCTTTTTCGTCGCCGTAGCCCAGAAAAGCCAGTGTGAAACGACCGGAGGCATAGTCCTTGCGACGAAGCAACTGCATGCCCAGGACATCGGTATAAAAAGAGAGCGATCGCTCAAGATCACCAACACGAAGCATGGTGTGCAACATGCGCATGATCGGGGTCAATCGCTGTCACCAGCATGGTGCATCCTCAAGATCAGCGGTAGAGGAGCAGCAGGTGTCTTGAGCTGTTGGCAGGGATGGGGAATCAGCGTTGCAGGGGGACCCATAGGATCGCCAAGTCTTTGATCCGCATCACGTGTTCGATTCCCTCGACCTCGTCATCGACACCATCGTTGCCCGTGAAGTCCTTGACTCCCGCGGAAATCCAACGGTGGAAGCCGAGGTCTTGCTGGAAGGAGGAGCCAGTGGTCGGGCCATCGTGCCCAGTGGCGCCAGCACCGGAGCCCACGAAGCCCACGAGCTTCGGGACGGCGGCGATCGCTACATGGGCAAGGGCGTCAGCCAAGCCGTGAATCACATTGAGGAGCGTATTGCCCCCGCCCTCTGTGGACTCTCCGCCCTAGACCAGGCAGCCGTGGACGCAGCGATGCTGGAGCTGGATGGCAGTGACAACAAGTCCAACCTCGGCGCTAACGCAATCCTGGCGGTGAGCATGGCGAATGCCCGAGCAGCCGCCAATGGCCTGGGGATCCCGCTTTACCGCTATTTAGGCGGGCCGATGGCAACGCTGTTGCCAGTACCGCTGATGAATGTGATCAACGGTGGTGAGCACGCCGCCAACAGCCTGGATTTCCAGGAATTCATGCTGGTTCCCCACGGCGCTCCAAGTTTCCGGGAAGCGCTACGCATGGGCACCGAAGTTTTCCACACCCTGAAGGGACTGCTCAAGGACAAAGGCATGAGCACCTCAGTTGGAGACGAAGGCGGCTTCGCCCCTGATCTGGGCAACGTGGAAGCAGGCGAGATTCTGGTGGAAGCCATTCAAAAGGCCGGCTACAGGCCTGGTGATCAGATCGCCCTGGCCCTTGATGTTGCCAGCACCGAATTCTTCGAGAATGGTCGTTATGCCTTTGATGGGGGCAGCTACGACAGCGCTCAAATGGTTGACCAACTTGAGCAGTTGGTTGAGAAGTTCCCAATCGTTTCGATCGAGGACGGACTGGCCGAAGATGACTGGGAGGGATGGAAACTGCTGACCGAGCGCCTGGGCAGCAAGGTGCAACTGGTGGGAGATGACCTGTTCGTGACCAACACCAAGCGCCTGCAACGGGGCATCGACAGCAACACCGCCAATTCAATTCTGATCAAGGTGAACCAGATCGGTTCTCTCACCGAAACGCTCCAAGCCATCGACTTGGCCGGTCGTTCGGGGTACACGAGCGTGATCAGCCACCGCAGCGGTGAAACCGAAGACACCACCATCGCCGATCTGTCTGTCGCTACCAGGGCTGGGCAGATCAAAACCGGCTCTCTGAGCCGAAGTGAGCGCGTTGCCAAGTACAACCAGCTGCTGCGCATTGAAGACGAACTGGGCAGTCAGGCTGTCTATGCCGGTGCAGTGGGACAAGGCCCCCGCGGCAAATCCTGAATCAGTTCATCCGAACGCAAGGAAGCTGCCATTCACTCTTTCATTTCAAGAGTGAATGGCAGCCTTCATGGTGCTTGAAGCAAAGATTCGAAATCATCAGATAAGGCCAAGAAGAAACTTGAACCGATCAGGAAAGACCCTTTCATCAACAAATCATGACTTCCACGAGAAAGCAAACTCAAACTTAGAGCCATCTACAACAGATAATCAGGAGCAAGATTGATGGTTTTCCTAGAAATTAATATCGAATAATCAATCAAACTGATTTAATTATTTACGGCCAAACAACCAGAGCTTGGCAATCAATCCGATTTAGCGTTGTGATGAAGACAAAGCTTCCATCCGGGCATCCTTGCGAAGTTTCACCTGGAGTTTGAGCCAACCCATCCCGACCGGAACAGCCGCACCAAGAGGCAATAGAGCCCAAAGAGGACGCACGCTGGCACCGAGGATCGCAGCCGCTAGGGCCAGGCCTCCGAGCAGCACCGACTGACCAATGGAATTCTGAGCATTGACCATGCGGCGGAACTGACGATCCGATTCACCCATGCGGATCTGTAGCTGCAGATCCCCTTGCTCGAGGCGCTCGAGACTTTCATCCAAGCGACGGGGAATCCCCACAGCCCGAGAACTCAGGGCACCCACCTGTCGGCCGAGCTCATTGAAAAGATCATTGGAACCGGATCCACTGGAAGTCATGAGAGGCAGCAGATAAGGCTTAGCGATCCCCACCAGGGTAAAGCCGGGATCGAGGCTGCGACCCACTCCCTCGAAGGTCGACAACGCTCGCATCACGAAGATCAGCTCCACTGGCAGCCGAAACGGTTGGCCATAAACCAACTCGTAAAGATCTCCCGACAATTTGTCAATCACCGAAGCGCTGAAAGGAGGGGTGAGTGCATCTCGCAGCATCAGGCGAACCAGACGCCTCACAGGCCCGAGATCGACATCTCCAGCGATCACTCCAGCCACCTGCATCTCCTCCACAAGTGCTGATGCATCGCGGGATGCAGCTGCCCGAACCATCGAACCAAGTCGTCGTCTCAAACGCTCGGAAAGCTGGCCCATCATTCCGAAGTCGTAGTAAATCAGCGCACCATCGCTGGCAACCGCCAGATTGCCGGGATGGGGGTCGGCATGGAAAAAGCCGAAACGTACGAGCTGCTGCAGATAGCTGGCAGCACCGATCTCAGCGACCTCGCCCGGATCGATGCCAGCCGCCAGCAGTGCAGAACGGTTGTTGATCTTGATCCCCGGCAAATAATCGAGGCAGAGCACCTGGCGGGTACTCAGTTCCCAGATCACTCCAGGGACACGAATGCGGGGGTCATCCAGAAATTGCTGACGAAAACGAGCAGCGTGCTGGGCTTCCAGTCGAAAATCCAGCTCGCGCAACAACACACGACGGCATTCCTGTGCAATGGCGACCCAATCGCGACCTCGCCCCCATTGAGGATGACGCTGCAGCACAGAGGCCACCTGTTGCATGACCTCAAGATCAAGCCGGAACACCGACTCCAGACCGGGACGTTGAATTTTGAGCACCACCTGACGGCCACTGCGCAAGCTGGCGCGATGCACCTGGGCCAATGAGGCAGCCGCAAGCGGATTCTCATCAAGATCAATGATCTCTGCACAGCGAGCACCCAACTCAGCTTCCAAGAGAGCCTGGGCCTCATCAAACGGGAAAGCCGGAACTTTGTCCTGCAGATCCGCCAGTTCAACGACCCAGCCCGCCGGCAGCACATCAGGACGCGCCGAGAGCAATTGGCCGAGTTTGATGAACGCCGAACCGAGATGGAGTAGTTCCCGGGTCAGCCAGCGGGCACGCTGCTGCTGACGGCTTTCACGACGCTCCTGCGAAACACCACCGGGGTAAGTCCAGTCACGGCTATCCCACCAGAGCAGGAACAGCAACACCAAGACAGTGCGCCAGATGCGCAGTGCCCTCAGCCCCCTGCGCCAAGGCAGAGGGCGCGCACGCCAACGACTCAAGACCTTTCCTCCAGCCGCATGCTCAGATCAGCAACCTGCGCACGCAGCCGATCGATGCGCAGCTGCAGTGACTCTGGCTCTGTGCCAGAGCGATCAGCTGCGGATGCTGTGCAGGGCTGTTCGTCCTGTTGCAAACGTTCCGCTTCTGCCTTCACCTCTTCCTGAAACAGATCCCATTCCTGACGAATACGCTCAGGCGCATCTTGAACAGCGACAGCAACACCCGCAGCTGCATCGGCCACTCCTTCACCCACCCGGGCGATCAGACGATTCATCGCCGCTCTCAACAGGGCGTCCGGAGGAGTCATGGCCTGACTAGCGATGCAGAAACTGTGGCAGATACGCAGACAGGGTTGTGACCACCCTCAGGGAGAGGGTGGAGTCACAGGTGGAGTGGCCGGTGGTGCTTTGAAAATGAGCGACTCATCGATCGCTGGTTGCGGGCTGGCAACGACGGCAGGTGCAGGGTCCGGGGCAACTAGAACAGAAGGCTCGAAGGCAGGATCAGTAGCCGAAGCCGGCTCAGCCACCACAGTTTCAGTATCAGGAGACAAAAGGGCAGCAGGCTGAGCCCCATCGAGACCCGCATCCTCAACAACATCCTGAGCGGGTACCGCCTCTGGTGCAGCCGTTGACACTGGCTGCTCTTGGATCTCCCAAGGCTCCGGCAGAGCAGCCTGCTGGGCTTGCTCACGCTGCTTCGCTTGCTGAGCGATGGTCTCGGCCTGTTCACTGACCTTGCGTTGCTTGGCGTCAAGAGCTTCCTTCGCTGCCACATCCCCCATCAGTGGTTGATCAGCGCCGTACCGGCGCCTCAACCCGTCCAAGGTCTCTCCAGGAAAACTGTTTTGGCGAAACGTCGCCTGCTGTGGCTTTTCCCAGGCCTGCTGCATCAGGACCACCCGCTGGGTGATGCCGTAACCGAGAGCAAAACAAGCGCCCGCAACCAGAGGTCCAACCCAGTAACGAGGTCGTCTGGATCGCTGCTGATTAGGGGTTGTTGTTGTCATCGCTGTGGCAGGCATGAACAACACCGGAGATCCGGCGCAACCCATCATCGCGTCTGATCACCGGTGCTGCATCACCTCCCTGAATGGATCAAGTTGTGTAATCGGCATTAATGCGCACGTATTGATCGGACAGATCGCAACCCCAGGCACGACCTTGGCCAAGGCCAGAGCCGATCTGCAGACGGATCAGGACAGCATCGTCGTCGAGGTAGCGCCCGGAAGCACGCTCTCGCAGGTAGGTGGACGCCGCCGCCCTATCAAAGCCAAGCGGCTGACCGTTCACCATTAAATGATGCTCTCCGATCCAGAGAGAAACTGCCTGCGCGTCAAAGGCCACTCCCGAGCGTCCAGCCGCCGCCACAATGCGGCCCCAATTGGGATCACGGCCATGCACTGCCGTTTTCACCAGCGACGATCCACACACTGTGCGGGCCATCTGTAAGGCGTCTGCTTCTGATGCAGCTCCCTCCACAAGCACCTCAATCAGGCAGGTCGCACCCTCACCATCACGCGCGATCGAGCGCGCGAGGTGTTGAGCGACAAGGGTCACCCCTTGCTCAAGTCGTTCAAGCTGATGGGCCGCGAGAGGGTCACCCGCGGCAAAGGCCAGGACAGTGTCATTGGTGCTGGTATCGCCATCAACGGTGATGGCGTTAAAAGAGCGCTCAACGGCGCGGCGAACCATGGCCTGCCAAGCATCTGCTGGCACTCCGGCATCACAAGTGAGATAGCCGAGCATGGTGGCCATATCCGGGTGAATCATTCCCGAACCTTTGGCCATCCCGCCAATGCGCACGATGCGGCCTTCAATCTCTGCCTCAACAGCGATCTGCTTCTCCACCAAATCCGTGGTGAGGATCGCGTTCGCAGCCGCCGAACCGCCGTCAACGGCCAGAGCCTCCACGAGCGGGTCAAGACCAGCCAACAACTGCTGCATCGGGATCGGCACGCCAATGACGCCCGTGGAGCAGATCAGGACCTGATCACTTACCACTCCCAGACGGTCTGCCAGAACTTGAGTGGCACGCCGACTATCGATCAGACCACGGTCTCCAGTGCAGGCATTCGCCTGGCCGGAATTGATCAGCACAGCTCTGCACTGACCCCCCATGATTTGCAGGCGCTCCGCACAGAGATCCACACAGGCTGCCCGCACCATCGAGGTAGTGAAAGTACCGGCACAGACGGCACCCTGCGGCGCCAGCAGCAGAGCTAGATCCGGCTTTCCGGAGTCCTTGAGTCCAGCTGTGATGCCTGTGGCCTGAAAGCCACTGGGAGCAGTGACACCGCCTTGAATAGGCGTCCAGCTGGAAGATTGCGCCATCGAAGGACTGAACAAGCGATCCACACGACTTATTCAAAACGCCCATGCGCCGCTATCTACGCCGCGCGAGTTACAGACTGGAATCAGTCATCGAGCACTGGCACTTGAGTGCAACATCCCGCTGGAACGGTGCGCAGCACCGCATCGGTCTCACCGGTGGCATCGCAAGCGGCAAAAGCAGCGTTGCGCGCTACTTGCAAGACCTTGGGGTTGTGGTTCTTGATGCAGACCGTTACGCCCATGAAGCTCTCAAGGCTGGAAGTCAGGCCTCGGAGGCCGTGCTGAAGCGTTATGGACGACAGGTTGAAGCTGCACCGGGTTGCGACATCGAGCAGAGCTCAAGTCAACGCAAGATCAATCGCCGGGAGCTGGGCAGGATCGTCTTTAACAACCAAGACGAAAGACGATGGCTAGAGCAGACCATCCACCCAGTGGTCCGTGCGCGCTTCGAGCTCGAACTGGCGAAGCATCCAGAAACTTCAACAGTTGTCTTGATGATTCCGCTTCTGTTTGAAGCCGATCTCACAGAACTCGTCTCCGAAATCTGGGTGGTTCACTGTCTACCGGCACAGCAGCTTGAGCGGCTGAAGCAGCGTGACGGTCTCAGCACGGCCGAAGCCGAAGCAAGAATCAGCGCTCAATGGCCCATGAGCCGGAAATGCGAACAGGCCGACCTGCTGCTTGACAACTGTTCAGCGCCCATCGGCTGGGAACGACAGATCCAGACAAGGCTTGCGCGGATCATTCCCAGTCAGCGATTGATTCCCTAAGGCCTGAACTCTGACAACGATCAGTGCATCCAACAACATCCAAATCAGACGATTGAAACGAGCTCAGAGTCACATTCAGCGAACGATGGCAGGATTCGATTGATCAGATCGATCGAACCGATGAACTTCTTCCGCCAGATCGTCGTCTTCAGTTCCTGCCTGACAGTCTCATTGGCTGGAACTGCTCCGGTTTTTGCTGACTCACAGAAAGCCACCATTCAAGAAATCCTGGACGGAGACGAGCTGTTCATCGACGATCAAAAAGCCAAAATCGAAGAAAAAGCACAGCCACCACAAGTCATCAGCACAGGCCTGAGCCGCGGCCAGATTGCCTTCAGCGGCGGCGCTGTCGGTCGAATCAACCGCCAATCGCTGGTCAAGCTCGGCAGCAGCTGTTTCCTGCTGAACAAAGGCCAGATTCTGATCTCAGGACGTCAGGACGGTTGTACAGCTTCAAGTCGATTGAGCGTTCGCGGCACCAATTACGTTCTCAAAATCAGTGATGACGGCAGTGCAGATCTGGCCGTGCTGGAAGGGTCCGTTGAAGTCACGGACAACAGCGGTGAAAAGGAGGCTGTCACCGTTGAAGCCGGCCAACGCCTTCAACTCAGCCCGGCGGGTGTGGTGATCGGACTGCTGCAATTGGCAGCCGGGGACTACCAGAGAATCCTTGATGGTCCCCTGTTCATCGGCTACACAGCGCCATTGCCGGGGTTGGCTGATCTCAGGCGTTATCTGAATCTGAATGTGCCTGGGTTACGCATCCCCAGCGTGCCGGGAAGCCAAATCCGAATCACACCCAGCCTGCCCAGCCCAGTTCGTTTCTTCTGATGGCCTGATCACCCCAACTCCACGTACCACGGCGGATGAGAACCACCACCGGACAGGCCAGAACAAGCATCGCGATCACGCTGTTCGGCTTGCTCTGTGGTGGCCTCGGCGGCTGGCCACCCGCTCTTTGGCGCAGCTGGTCTAAAGACATCAGCGATCAGATCACACTCTGGGCCGGGCCCAGCACACCTCCGGCAGAGGTAGTGGTCATCGCCGTGGATGATGCATCTCTGCAGCAGGCAAGATGGGTTCTGGAGGATACGTACCCAGATCCCTGGAGCGAAGGTCTCGACCGCTGGCCTTGGCCAAGAGCGGTCTACGGGCAGCTGATTGAACGCGTCATCGCAGCTGGCAGTCGTGGTGTAGCGATCAATGTGCTGTTTGCCGGGCAAAGCATCTATGGCCCTGAGGATGATGCTCGCTTCGCGGGAACACTGAAGCGCAATCGTTCATCTGTGGCTCTGGCCGCCGAAATGATGGAACCGGTTGATCGCCAGGGGGCGGGCGGGCTCTCCCTCGAACCCCCCGCATCAACCCTGCTGGATGCTCTGGGTGGCCTGCCCTATCTGGGCCTCACCAACATGCTCAACGCCGAAGACGGCAGTATCGGTCCACATCCAGAAGCCTATGGACATCGGGTGCTGCGGCCTTACGGCTTCGAGTTGCAGCAATCCCTCCCATCTGCCCTGCTGAAGATCGCCGGGCTCGAACCACCGCTCGATCAGGCTGATCGTTCGCTACGGCTGTATGGACCAGAGGGAACCATCACCCGACTGTCAGCCTGGGAAGTGCTGGACCCGCAGCGCTGGCGCAATCACCCCTTGCGAGCCAGGCTCAGGGACAGTCTGGTGCTGATCGGTCCAACGCTCGAAGACAACCAGAGCGGACAGTCCACACCCTTTGGAACCCTATCTGGGGTGGAACTGCTGGCCACAGCAACCGCCAATGACCTCGACGGCAGCGGCCTGCGTCAATGGCCTCAGCATCCCTGGCAGAAAGCTCTGTTCAGCGCTGCCTGCAGCTGGCTGATTGCCTACCTGGCCACGCGACGCCTCACGCTGCGCTGGCGGCTGGTCACCTGCTCACTCGGTCTGACCAGCCTCCTTCTGATCAGCATCATCACGCTTGTGCAACGCCAGACCGTGCTGCCTTTGCTGGCACCAAGTGCCGGGGTCGTTGGTCTGGCTTCCACACTTGCCGTCAGCAGTTTCTGGCGGGAAGAGCAAGAGCGTCGACGACTCCGCCAGACGTTTGAACGCTACGTCTCTCCAAGCGTGGTCCAGGAAATCCTCAAAGACCGCGACAGCGCCGAGGGAATTCTTAGAGGCAAGACGCTTGCAGTGACAGTCCTGTTCAGTGACCTTGAGGGATTCACGGCCCTAACCCGAGAACGATCGCAACAAGGGCGCAGCGAAGAGCTCATCCATCAGCTGAATCGCTACCTGGGCCGAATGGTGGAGGTGATCACCCAGCATGGGGGCACGGTCGACAAGTTCATCGGCGATTGCGTCATGGCCGTTTTTGGATCACCCGTCAGTCGAGGGACTGAGCTGGAAGCCAGGCAGGCAGTTCGTTGTGCTGTAGCCATGCGTCAGGCCTTGGAAGAACTCAATCAGGAGTGGACAGAAAGGGGGCTTGATCCGCTCAGCTGTGGAATCGGCCTAGCCAGCGGGGAAGCGGTGGTTGGCCAGATCGGCAGTCCACAACGGATGGATTTCACCGTGATCGGCGACACGGTCAACCTGTCCAGCCGCCTGGAATCACTGACCAGAAAGCTCGGCACGCCCGTCCTGATGGATGAGCAAACTGCACTCCTTGCTGGGGCTGAGATCGCCACAGATGATCTCGGTGAGCAGGCAATCAAGGGTATGGATCGCTGCCAGGTCTATCGACCCAGGCTCACCCCTTGAGTTTTTGACTAAGGATCTGGTTGGCAAGCTTGGGATCGGCCTTGCCACCGGTCTTTTTCATCAGCTGGCCGACAAAAAATCCCTGAAGCTTGGTCTTGCCGCCACGGAACGCCTCAACCTCGTCGGGATGAGCCGCGAGCAGCTCTTCAACGATGGCGGTGATCGCTCCAGGATCGCTGATCATTCCCAAACCGCGTTCATCCACGATCGCCTTAGGTGAGCCGCCCTTTTCGAGCAGTTCAGGGAGGATTTCCTTGGCAATCTTGCCGCTGATCTTGCCGCCATCGATCAGCTTCACCATCTCCGCCAACTGATCAGGACGGAACGGGAGTTCTGCATAACTCAGCCGGTTGCTGTTCACGTGGGCAGCAATATCTCCAGTGATCCAGTTGGATGCGAGCTTGGCGTCAGCACCGTCACTCACCACGGCCTCGAAGTAATCGGCCATCGGACGCTCATCGGTGAGCACGCGGGCGTCGTACTGAGACAGACCCAGATCGTCGGCATAGCGATGCCGCTTGGCGGCTGGCAACTCAGGCAGTTCAGCCCTCCACGCCTCACGCTGTTCAATGCTCACTTCGATGGGTCCCAGATCAGGATCGGGGAAATAGCGGTAGTCGCTGGCCCCTTCCTTGCTACGCATGCTCTTGGTGAGCTGCTTGCCTTCATCCCAGAGACGGGTCTCCTGAACAATCGGCTCGCCGCTCTCATAAGCCTTGATCTGGCGCTGGATCTCGTATTCGCAGGCCTTCTGAATCGCGGAGAAGGAGTTCATATTCTTGATCTCCACCTTGGTGCCGAAGGGGGCATCCGGCCCGCGGCGCACGGAGATATTCACGTCGCAGCGCAGCGATCCCTCCTGCATGTTGCCGTCGCTCACTCCGATGTAACGCACGATCCGACGGATCTCCGACGCGTATTCAGCCGCTTCACGACCGGTGCGGAGATCGGGCTTACTAACGATTTCTGCGAGCGCCACTCCAGCACGGTTGTAATCCACCAGCGAATGGGTGGATCCCGCCAGACGATCACTGCCGGCGTGCACAAGCTTGCCGGCATCTTCTTCCATGTGCAGGCGCTCGATGCCGATCTTTTTGAGATAGGTGTCCTTGCCCTTTTCAGCCACCTCCACCTCGATCCAACCCTCTTCCGCGATCGGCTCGTCGTATTGAGTGATTTGGTAGTTCTTGGGTAGATCCGGATAGAAATACTGCTTGCGATCGAACTTGCAGTGCTCCGCAACGTTCAGATTCAGGCCCATCGAAGCCTTGACCGCGAACTCGAGCACCTTCTGGTTCAACACCGGCAGCGTTCCCGGCAGACCACAAACCACCGGATCAATGTGGGTGTTGGGATCATCCCCAAAGGTGGTGGAAGATGCTGTGAAAATCTTGCTGTCGGTGCCCAGCTGCACGTGGGTTTCAAGGCCAATCACAGCTTCCCAGGCCTGTTCAGTCGCTGCAGGTGCCGACATCCGTTGAGAGGATCGATGAGGGCTTGATCCTATGGAAAGGCTAGACATTCGGTCATGACCGCGTCCGAGAGAACAGCCACCGAAGCGATTCTGATCCTTGGTGGAGGCCTGATGGGACTGGCCATCGCCCATCAACTGGCACGCCGCGGCCTCCAAGTCGCTGTGCTCAGCCGGCGTCGAAGCGAAGCAGCAGGTTTCGTCGCAGCCGGCATGTTGGCGCCGCACGCCGAAGGTCTCGAAGACCAATTGCTGGCATTGGGCGAGATCAGCCTGAAACGCATCTCCGGTTGGGTGGCCCAGATCGAAGCCGACAGTGGTCTGTCCTGTGGCTTGCGCTCCACAGGCATCGTGGTGCCCTTTCGCAGTGCCGAGGAACGTGACCGATATCCCACAGCCAACCAAGGCGAACCCCTCAACCGAGACGACCTGGATCAAGAGCTTCCCGGGCTTGCCGCAGCTTGGACAGCCGGCCTGCTCTTTGCTCAGGACGGTCAGATCGACAACCGACGGCAATTAATGCGGGCTTTGGAGAGCGCCTGCGTGGACCGAGGTGTGCACTTCCAGGAGGGTGTGGAAGTGTTGGATCTGATCCATAGGGACGGACGCCTCAGCGGCGTGCGTGCCCGCGACTCTGAGGGGAGTTTGTTCTCCCTCCCATGCCGCCAGGCAGTTCTCTGCAGCGGAGCTTGGAGTGCCCGGCTGCTACCTGAATTGCCGGTATTCCCAGTCAAAGGGCAAATGCTCTCGCTCCAGACCCCCCGCGGAGCTCTTCGGCGGGTGATCTTTGGACCTGGGATTTATATGGTTCCAAGAGAGGACGGTCTCGTGGTGGTGGGCGCCACATCAGAACGCGAAGCAGGATTCAGCGAAGGCCTCACTCCGCACGGCCAAACCACACTCAAGGAAGGCATCGCCGCATTGATGCCGGAAGCCATCCATTGGCCGCCCATGGAGCGATGGTGGGGGTTCAGACCCTGCACGCCAGATGAGGGACCGCTACTTGGCTCGAGTCCGATCGAAGGGTTGCTGCTGGCCTGCGGCCACCATCGCAACGGCGTATTGATGGCCAGTGCGACCTCTGAGCTGATCGCCGACATCGCCAGTGGACAGGAGCCTCGACAGGATCTAACCCAGCTCATGCCCTACTTCCGCTGGGATCGCTTTTCGCACAAAAAAGCCTCGAAGACCTGAGGTCCTCGAGGCTGCAAGCAATCAGCAATCAGCAATCACTGAAAAAATAAATCAGCTCTCCACACGCCATTCCTGGTCGGAAGGGGCCCAGTCATTGAGCTCAGAGGGCTGGAACCAGAGACCGATCTCAAACTGAGCCGTCTCAGGAGCATCAGAGCCGTGGATCACATTGCGGCCGATATTCACAGCCAAGTCGCCGCGGATGGTGCCGGGCTCAGCTTCAAGGGGCTTTGTGGCCCCGATCAGTTTGCGGGCACTGGCAATCACTCCATCTCCTTCCCAGACCATGGCCACCACTGGGCCTGAGGTGATGAACTCGACCAGGCCAGCAAAGAAAGGGCGCTCTTTGTGAACGCCGTAGTGCTGTTCAGCCAATTCACGGCTGGGGGTGATCTGCTTCAACCCCACAAGCTTGAAACCCTTGCGCTCAAAACGGCCAAGGATTTCACCCACCAGCCCGCGCTGGACACCATCGGGCTTGATGGCGATGAACGTGCGTTCGGTGGCCATGAAGAATTACAAGAGTGAAGTGGGGCATCCTCTGTGCTGACCCACCCACTTGGCAAGCAAGCCGCAGACGATTTGTTTCTGCTGCTCTGATGCAGGCTCCTTAGATTTGCTCAAACAACAACAGCGCTTTCTCACGCATGGTGCTTGCCGACGCCAACCAACCGGAACGTGAGGGCACAGACGGCAGACCAGCACTGAGCACGCCCTGGAATATTCAAGACAGCTCTGAGTTGTACGGGCTGGAGCGTTGGGGGGATCCCTACTTCTCTATCAACCTGCGCGGGCACGTGAGCGTGCAACCCCGCGGAGAGCGCGGCGGAAGCCTTGATCTGGTGGAACTCGTGCAAGGTTTGCAAGGCAGGAACCTGAACCTGCCACTGCTGATCAGGTTCGACGACATCCTCGAAGACCGGCTCGAGAGCCTTCATGCCGCCTTCGAGCGAGCGATCACTCGATACGACTACAGCGGTCGGTACCAGGGAGTGTTCCCTGTGAAATGCAACCAGCAATGCCATGTTGTGGAGGAGCTGGTGAGCTGCGGCAAGCGCTGGCACTTCGGCCTTGAAGCCGGCAGCAAAGCTGAATTGCTGATCGCCCTGTCGCTCATTGACGACCCCGAGGCATTACTGATCTGCAACGGCTACAAGGATCAGCGTTACATCGAGACGGCAATCCTGGCCCGAAGGCTGGGCAGGCGGCCGATCGTCGTGATCGAACAAGCCGACGAGGTGCAACGAATCATTGATGCCAGCCAGGAACTAGGCGCAGCACCCCTGATCGGGATCCGCGCTCGACTCTCCAGCCGAAGCACAGGCCGCTGGGGCAACTCGATCGGCGATAAGGCCAAATTCGGCCTGCCAGTCCCAGAGATCCTCGCGACTGTGGAAGCTCTAAGGAACGCCGGACTGCTGGAAGAACTGCGCTTGCTTCACTTCCATGTCGGTAGCCAGATCAACGACATCGGTGTTGTCAAAGACGCGCTGCAGGAGGCGTCCCGCATCTACGTGGAACTCCACAAACTGGGAGCCCCGATGGGCTATCTGGATGTGGGTGGCGGACTGGGAATTGATTACGACGGAAGTCGGACAGCGACCGCTGCCTCCACGAACTACTCGCTCCAGAACTACGCCAACGACGTTGTTGCGACAGTCAAGGAAGGTTGTGAGCCCCATGGAGTGGCAGTCCCGACCCTGGTGAGCGAAAGCGGCCGAGCCATCGCCAGTCATTTCTCAGTTCTGGTCTTCAATGTTCTCGGTACAGGCGGACTTCCGCAATCGGCACCTTCACGCTCCGAGACAGAATCTCTGATCGTGAGCAACCTGCACGACACCCTTTACGGGATCAAGACGCTTCCGAATGACGGCAGTGCAGATGTCTCTCGACTGCAGGAAGCCTGGAACGATGCCCTCAAATTCAAGGAGGACGCGTTAGCAGCATTCAGACTCGGCTATCTGAGCCTCACCGAACGCAGCCAGGCCGAACAACTCACCTGGGCCTGCGCACGGGCCCTTGTCGAAAAACTGCCTGAAGATGCCGTGCTTCCCGAGGAACTTCAGTCCTTGCCTGCAGTGCTGGCTCTCACCTATTACGCGAACCTATCGATCTTCCGCTCAGCCCCCGACACCTGGGCCATTCAGCAGCTATTTCCCCTAATGCCAATCCACAGGCTGGGAGAAAAGCCCACCGAACTGGGACATTTTGCCGATCTCACCTGCGATTCAGATGGTCGGCTCAACCGCTTCATCGCCGATGGACGCAGTAAGCAACTGCTGGAGCTGCATTCTCTCCATCCGCAAGAGCCCTATCTAATCGGCATGTTTCTGGGTGGGGCTTACCAGGAAGTGATGGGCAACCTCCACAACTTGTTCGGCACCACTGATGCCGTGCACATTCGTCTGGCACCAGGTGGTGAATACCAGGTGGACCATGTGGTGCGTGGAGACACCAACGCCGACGTTCTCATGGCGATGGAACACAACCCGGAAACACTGTTGGAACGCCTGCGGGTCGCCAGTGAGCGGTCGATCCGTGCCAACCAGCTCAAAATCGCCGAAGCTCGACGGCTGATGGATCATCTGGAAATCAGCCTGCGTCAGAGCACCTATCTGCAGAACTGAATGCCATGACTCTGACTCTGAGCATTCTGGCAATTTTGACGCTGCTCACAGTTCATCGAGTCTGCAGGCGCCAACATCTCAGCCCACCGCCCTTACGACTGCCTCTGATTGCAGCCATCGGCATCCCTGTGCTGAACAAGCTGGCTGAAATCGTCAGCTACGGGGGCCTGCCGGTGCTGCAGAGCTCGCTAGCAGCATCCATCACTCTGCTTTGGGCTCTGAACCTGGTCCGAATCCTGACTTGGGCCATCCTGCAAATTCCTGCTGAACTCGGCTGGTGGAAACCCACTGCCAAGATCCTGCGCGACCTGCTGACCCTTGCAGTGATCACGGTCGTCACGATGGTGGTGATTCACCGAGACTTCCAGGTCAATCTTGTCGGGCTGGCAGCCACGTCAGCCGTCGTCACCGCCGTCATCGGTCTTGCTGCGCAGGAGACGCTGAAAAATCTGTTCGCAGGCATCTCACTGCAAGTTGATTCACCGTTCGAAGAAGGTGACTGGATTGACCTGGGTTCAGCAACCGGCGTCGTGACATCGCTCCGTTTAATGACGACCCGAGTACGCGGACTAGACGGCTCAATCACCGTGGTACCGAACAGCCGCATCGCCGTGGAGGGGCTGCGCCGCTTCAAACCTGAAGAACCCGTTGGACAGATGATTGATGTGGGATTGGATTACAGCCTGCCTCCAAGCCAGGCGATCCAGTTGCTGCAACAAACTCTTCAACGCAACCGCAAGGTGCTCCGTCAACCAACCCCGAAAGTCTGGGTGTCGTCCTTCGAAGACAGCTCAATCACCTACCGCTTACTGACCTGGCAGACATCACCACTGGAATTACGGCATCTGAGGAGCACAGTGCTTGAACAGATTTGGTACGCCCTCCATCGCGTTGACCAGTCCATCCCCTACCCAATTCGAGACATTCGCACCAAGCCCAGCCAAGCCAAGTTGCCATCCAATGACATCACGTTGGAACAAAAGCAAAACCTCCTGGCCTCAACTGAAATCTTCAGTCATCTCAATGAGCATCAGCTTGCAATGCTGGCGGACCTGGCAAGCTGCGAAACCTTTGCACCCGGCGAATCGATCGTTAGGCAAGGAGAGCGCGGTGACAGCCTATATCTCGTAGTTCGTGGAACCTTGGAGGTGTTACAGACAAACGCCAATAACTCCACCACCCAGCCAAGCCGACATGTCGCGGATCTTGAGACAAGTGACAGCTTCGGCGAGATGGCACTCTGCACCGGTGAAGTTCGTTCAGCAAGTGTGATCTGCAAGAGCGAATGCGTCTTGATCGAGATCGAGCGCAAACACCTTCTGCCACTGCTCGAAGAACAACCAGAAATTCTCGAAACAATGGGCTCGATCATGGCCGCACGGCAGCAACAACTCAAAGTCAACAAAGAGCAACGCGCTGAAACCCGTCGACTCGCGTTGATCGCACGCATGCAGAGGCTTTTTAACCTCACCTGAGCAGAGTGATCACTCAGTCCAACACAAGCATCAGGGAATCAGATCACGCTTGCGAAGCGGCATGAGATCAGCCAGACGCAAGCACCCGTTCTGCTCACTAATCGTTCCTCGAGTCCGCAGCTTGCTGAGCGTGCGTGAAGCAGTCTCCCTCGCCAAACCGGCTAGAAGGGCGATCTCCCTCTGTGCCAATGGCGGGAGTTCCGCCTGCAAGTCCTCCCCTCCTGAGCTTTTACGGGCCAAATACGCCAGCGCATCCAGCACCCGAGTGGTGGCATCGGCGCTCTGCAAAGCGAAACGCTGGTTGAGATCACGCAGTCGACTGGCCTCCAAGCGTGCCAGCCCCAAAGCGAATGGAGCGAGCTGACCCAGCAGCGATGCAAAGGGGGCAGATCGCATCTTGATCAGATTCAGAGGCGTCAGAGCGACAACATCTGCTGAACGTGTAGCGCCATCCAGTGCTGCCATTTCACCAAAAACATCACCAGGGCCCAGCAGCGACATGATGACTTCATCCCCGTCAGCTGTGTAAGTGCGCACCTTGGCTAAGCCATCGCGGATCAAGAACAGTGATTCACCCCAGTCCTGTTCCATGACGATCACCTGGTCGAGCTGGTGACTGATCACCCGATGACGATCAAGCAACAGAGTCAGCTGTTCAACCGGTAGGCAGGCAAACAGCGGCATGGACCCAAGTTCCTCAGGTGTAAGCGCAGACATCGTTGATAAAGAGTGCCACCGGAAGGAAGGCCAGCCACAGAATCACCATGACGATGTTGGAGTCAGGCCGCAACTAGCTCTGCCCAAACCAGTGGTTCGGATCTGAGGAACTTCAGAACATGACGTGAACAAAGCCTGATCGACCTCCTATGACCAGCATGAGCTCATCCGCTCCCCGGCGACACATGCAGGGCAGGAACCGACAGCTCAGCACGATGTGCAACCGGTTACGGATGCTGTTGAGCAACCATCGATCAGCCTTGAATCACAGCACACTCAAAACGGCGCTCACAGAGGTAGTAATCCAGCAAGACACACCGGCTGAACGCTTCCTAGACGTATTGGCGGATGACCTTCTCCAAGCCATGATCTATGACAGCGATCTGGTGATGGAACCACTAGGTCTCAGCAGTCGCCCCTGCAGGAAGCCCAATCAGCATCTGGCACTGTTTCTGGAAGGGCTCGAAGCCCTGAACAGCAGAGAATCCCTAACGCTTGAACCTTGCTGCCAAGAGCTGGGAAAGGAGTCCGATCAGATCCTTGCCATTCCCGCAGATCGACTGCGAAGACTGGATCAGATTCTTAACCAACGATGAGAAGAATCTCATTTCTCCGATGGATGCGTGGCCACAGCGCTGTTCTGATCCTGAGTGGGGTTATTGCTATTGGCGGTGGTCTGAGCAGCACCTGGTTGAGGGGCATCGAGTTGCGTTTCGCAGGAGTGGTGCAGGAAACCCGCGGGGTTCGATCCGTACCTGATCGGTTGATAATCGTTGCCATTGACGACTTCAGCCTGCAACAGGCAGCGAATGCCGATCTCAGCAACGACCCGCTGCTGCAAAGCCTGAGCCAGTGGCCCTGGCGACGACGCATCCATGCCACGGTGCTGGATCGCCTGATCGAAGCAGGGGCGACCGCGGTGGCTTTCGATTTGCTCTTTGAGTCGCCCAGCAGCCATGGAGAAGCAGATGATGCTGCATTCGCCAAGGTCCTGAGACGTCATCGTGAGCAGGTGGTGCTTGGAGTTCAGGTTCTCAGCAGTCAGGGCCCCGTTGCAGGGATGTCCCTCTTAGATGTCACACCAACCCTGCGGCCTGCTGACACACCCATAGATCGAGGACTACTCAACGGCGAACCGGACAGCGATGGAGTAATTCGACGCCGTCCGGGGCAAGTCACTCAGTTCATGCGTGAACAGTTGGATCCGTCCATACCGGATGGGCTGGCCATCGCGCTACTCAAGAAACAAAAGCAAGCAGCTGATTTCAGCATCTTCAGCCAAGACCTTCTAGATCCCTACGGGCCTCCGGGCACCATCCCCACCCTCTCCATCTGGGAGCTACTTGAACCACAGGCCTACGCCTCGATCAAGAGGTCCGGTCGGCTGCGCAATGCCCTTGTTCTGGTGGGACCGACGGCAGCCGTGTTGCAGGATCTCCACCCGGCAGTGTTCTCAGGAGCTCAGGGCATGCCAGGAGTGGAACTGCATGCAACGGAACTGGCAAACCGTCTGGACTCCCGCTCACTGCGCTGGATCCCCACACCTGCAGGATGGAATCTGGTGATGGCGTTCCTAGTCATTGTCGCCGGGGTGAGCACAGCCCGGCTTGAACGACCACTTGCTCGCCTGGGCTTTCTCCTAAGCGCAGCAGGACTTTTGGTCGCAGGAAGTGCTGGTCTGATCGTCTGGGGCGGGGTTCTGCTGCCGATTCTGGGGGTGGCAGGAAGTGTGGCGATCACCGGAATCGTGACAAGTGCCGATGCAACCGTGCGACTGCAGTGGCAGCGACGGCGTCTGCTCCGCACGCTTGGGCGCTATCTCTCTCCCGCTGTGGCAGCAAAGATCGCGGACCAGCCCGAGGAGACCGATGGTCTGCTGGGAGGACAACTAATGAATGTTGTAATCCTGATGAGCGACATCCGGGGCTTCACCGGCTTCACCCAGGAAATGACAGAACAAGGGAAGGTGAAGGAACTGGTCAACCGACTGAATCAATACTTCAGTGAGGTGGTGAATGCCGTGCATTCCGAACAGGGGACCGTTGACAAATTCATCGGCGACGCTGTTCTGGCCGTGTTCGGTGCTCCGCTGAAACAAAGCCGAAGCGCGAATGTGCGTGCTGCGGTCAGAACCGCGCTCGCACTGCAGGAAAAGCTGGCGGTTCTGAATCGTGGCTGGGAAAAGCAAGGCCAAAAGCCATGGGAGCAGGTGATCGTGCTCAGCCATGGCTGGGTCTTGAGCGGCAACATCGGTTGTGCAAGCCGCATGGACTACACCGTCATCGGTGATGCCGTCAACACAGCCAGTCGCCTAGAGACAATCGCCAAACAAACCGGTCAGCTGATCGTAATAAGTGCCGCTGTGGCCGAGCAGCTCCCAAGTAATTTTCCTCTCCGGAACATCGGAACATTCGCCATGCGCGGGCAAGAGAAGCAACAGGTGTTCGCACTTGGAACTGACACTGATGCTGACGACTGGCCAGACACTCTTTAGTAACACCTATTTGTCCACTGCAGAGAGCAAGCGATGCGTGTATTCAGGAAGCTTCTGGCCCTAGCCTGCTCCGCAGCCCTGATCTCTCCTGAAGCCGCTGCAACTCCGTTCAACAGGGCAACCCTTCGCCGTATCGTCGAAGGCAATGAAGTTTTTATCGACCGTCGTCAGGCCTCAGTCAATGAGACCGCCGAAAGGGGACAGGAGCTAAGCACCGGCAGCAGCAGGGCTGAAGTGCTATTCGATCGACGCGCTCTCGGCTTCTTAGGTAACAACACTCTGATCCGACTGGGGGAGGATTGCTTTCGCCTGAATCGTGGGCAGGTCCTCGTGAATGGACCACAGAACACCTGCCTCGGTAGCAAGGTCCTCGGCATTCGTGGCACCACCTATGTCCTCAGCATCAGAGACAACGAAACCTACGAACTGGCGGTGCTGAGCGGAGCTGCAACCGTAGGAGAGGTCCTCGAGGAACCTGCAAAGCAGAATCGAACCGATATCCTTTCGATGTACCCCACTTTGAATCCCGTCATCGGGCTGGGATCAAGTGCTTGGGGTAGCGATGCATCAGGAGAAACACTCGGAGAAGCCGCAGGACTGATTCTTAGCGACGCCTCCTTTTTTGTTCCGCTGAGCCAGAGCATGGGGAGCAATCTCCTCTACAGCTACACAACTGCCAGCAGTAATTTCGAGGGTGCTTGGGGAAGCAGCACTGAACTGGGATACAAGTGGTTCAACCCCGACAACCGCAGTATCAGCTCACTACTGGTGGGTTACGACGGCTGGGATATGGGTGGGTGCTACCACTCCCAACTAGCCCTAGGCGGGCTTTGGCAAAAGGGGCGCTGGCAGTTCGGAGTCAATGGAGGTGTTCCCCTTGATCAGTGCGTCAACAATCTGGGATTTGCGATTGGACAGGTAGGAATTCCGGTCGCTGATGTAGGCGACCAATCGATCACATTGTCACTTTCTCCTTATTTGTTGCATGGGATTGGCGAGTCATATGGGGGAGGCCGAGTTGGCGTGAATGTCCCCATCGGCAGCCAGCTCCTACTCTCTGCCTACGGTCAGTACGACAACCTTCTCGACACAGTGGTTGGAGGCCAGGTCAGCTATCGCTTTGCGACGAATGGAGGATTTGTCAACGATCCGAACCATCGAGAGCCAACCCAGCCATCTCCTTTGCCCTGGCAGAGCAGCGAATTCAACACGGGACGTCCGATGCAGATCGCACTGGAGCGTGGTGACGCGGCACAACCATCACAGCCTCACATTACTGAAACCCAGTCACTTCCAGCCTCATTCAGAAACCTGATCGGCAATGCCGATGAAAAAGTGCGAATTGAAGCTGGCGAGGTGGCCACCTTCGACAGTGATGGAAGACTCCTGACTCAGCAAATGATGAGCAAGGAGAAATTCTCACAATTGATCATCGACACGATGAGCGGGCAAAACCTTCTGCCTGAAAGTCATTTAATCAACCTTGTCTATCAAGAGCTCTACGGTCTGCCAGACAGGACACTGCTATCGATCCTTGGATCCGACTGGCTGATTGCAGCGAGGACGCCTTACCCAAGACTGCGTGGTGCCAATAATCTCGTGGTCCCCGATAACAAGCTGCCGAAGCAGGAGGCCAAAGTCGCAGAACCTGAAGACGAGGAAGAAGAAGAGAAGGAGGCGGAGGCTGAACCTGAGCCGGAGCCAACACCAGAGCCTGAGCCAACACCAGAACCGGAACCAACACCAGAACCAGAACCAGAACCAGAACCAGAACCAGAACCAGAACCAGAACCAATGATTCTGACCTATGTCTGCAGAGGCTCAGGCAGCTCCTCGATGCTCTATTACACCGGGACAGGAATGGGTGGCAGCCTGAAGAATGCGGTGCGCTTTCAGACCACTTCTCAGTCAGGGGCATCCTGCAGCGGACGCGGAGCAGGGTCCACTGGCACTGAACCAACATCCCCTTACTTTCTCTGAAACGACAGAAACGGCACTCTTTTAATGCAAATCAATCTCCAAGAACGACTGCAGAGCCTGAAGCTTTTAGCCAGCCTTGCGGCATTCCTCAAAAACCCTGGCTCTCTAGACAGCGTCCTCGCAGTGAGCGCCAGCTTGAAGGACAGCCCGCTTGCCGAACAGATGACCCGACATCTACTGGACAATCCCGACTTCGCCCAACTGGTAAAGAACGGTTGGCGTCCTCAGTCAATCGACTTGTCTGCACTCCAGACACTCCCGGCGGGCACGCTCGGACGCTGCTATGCCGATCAGCTCATTAGCCAGGGAATCACTCCCGACTCGCTGATCGACCCCTCACCCATCAACGATGAGCGTGATTACATCACGCATCGCCTCAGGGAGACCCACGACATCACGCATGTATTGACCGGATTTGGAATCGATGGCGACAGTGAACTGGGCCTACAGGGATTCAACCTTGCCCAGAACCGATCACCACTGGCGGTGATGCTGATCTTCGGAGGCATGCTCACGGCACTTCAGAACGATGAACCTCTGGCCCCAATGCTGCGCGCACTGGCGAAAGGCTTCCAAATGGGACTGGATGCTGAGCTTGTGATCTCCCGCAAACTGGAAGAAGGCTGGGATCGCCCGCTCAACGAGTGGCGCAGTGAGCTGAGGCTTCCTGAAGCAATCCCTAGCTGATCCTTGCAGGCACACGGGCGCTATCGCACGAATGCAGGTATCACGGAGAGATAAGCCGTGAAGCAATGTGGGGAGACGAGCCTCAGCTGCAGGCCTTCCGAGAACGACTGAAACTCCTACTGGTTGGACACCAGCAGGAGCTCAATCCGGAGAAGATCGTCGCAGCAGAAGGAGACATTCTGTTTCACCAGGGCGACTCGGTGAAGACATTGATGTTGCTGAACCAGGGCCGTGTCGCCGTTGACATTCATTTCGGCGATGAGATCCACACACTGGCAGAAGTTGAGGCCGTGGAATTACTTGGCGAAGTTGGTTTCTTCGCTAATGGCAAGCACTACGCCGACTTCCGGGTTGTCAATGGACCCGCAAAACTGCTGGCTATTCCAGGCCAAGCACTACTCCAGGCCATGTTGTTTGACTCTGATCTCGTGGTGGAGATGCTGTCACTGGTGAGTGAGCGCTGCCGCCGCGGCAATCAGGTCATCGCCATGCTGCTGAGTGGCATTGAAGCCGTACATGACGATTCCCAGGAGAAAATCGAACAAGCAACGACAGAGCTTGGGGGCATCCATTTCTGCATCTCCAAAGCCAGCAAACAACTGCAGCAGCTACGTCAACGGCAACGAAGTTGAATGACTCACTCCATCCAGAGCCACCAGCACCAACAGGATCAGAGCATCCGACAAGGGGATGGACATTGAGCAACGTCGGAACATGACGCTAAGGAAAGGAGAGATGCCTGATCTTCCAGGAACAGCCAGCATGCATGCAGCGGCTCCCCGCAATGCATGAAGAGCGAAAACCAACAGCTCAACCAAATTCGTGATCGTCTGCGGATGTTGCTGAGCACCCATCTCTCCACAGTCAGCCATCAAACGCTTACAGCAGCTGTGGGTGACGTGCTGATCCAACAGGACAGCCCTGCCGTAAAGGTGCTGATTGTGCAAACAGGGGAATTGAAAGTTGAGCGCTGTGAACCAGGTGGCACGCCTCAAGTGATCGCCCGAATCGGACCGGATGAGCTGGTCGGAGAAATGGCGTTGATCGGTGATCAACACCACAGCGCAAGCGTCACAGTGAGTCGCGGACCGGCCGAGATCCTGGTGGTTAAGGCAGATGATCTACTTAAGGCTTCCATCTACGACAGCGACCTGGTGATGGAACTGCTGGCCCTAAGCAGCAGCCGCTGCCGCCAAACCAATCGCCATCTAACTTTCATCCTTGAAGCCCTAGGGGCTTTGGATCAAGAGGATTCCTCCGCACTGGATCGGTGCTGCAAAGAACTAGAGCAATGCTCTGATCCAGCCCTTTCCAATGCAGCCCGACGGTTGAGGCGACTGGCGCAAATACAGGAAAAACCATGAGAGAACAACCCCATCTCCGCTGAATTCCGCGTCATGGCGAGAACCCCATCTCAGTGGTTACTTCACAGCCGTCGCAGGAATCAGCCGGGATTGATTGAGCCGTGGACATCCATCAAGCGATGAAGCAAGTGGGGGGGTCTTCGCCAACGGTGTTCATAACGTCAACTGGTGCGAAGCTGTTTCAGACCCTGCGATTCAACACGGTCTTCCAGTCGAAGCGCACAGAGGAAGGGACTCACGACTGCCCATTGAGGCCAATGCCCTTAAGGTCAGACAAAGAGCAAAGCCCTCATGGATCGCAACGTGCTGATCGAAGCCCTGCAAAATGAAGGGAATCTGAAGCATTCGTTCAGCCCCGAAGATATTGAACTCATTGCTCAACACATGTCGATCAAAACGTTCGACAAGGACAGAATCATGATGGGCAAAGGAGAGCCTGCCGACTGCATGGCATTCCTTGTAGAGGGCCGGGTTCAGATTCTGGAAGATGAGAGACAGATTGCACTCCTTACCAAAGGCGATTTCCTTGGAGAAAGCCTGTTCTCAGACGAAGCAACACGCGTGGCAGATGTTCAAGCCATGGAGAAAACAACAGTCGGCCTATTCACAATTCACGATTTCCATGATTTTTTAAAGACCAACCAAAGACTTGCGCTTCAATTCAGGGAAATCTTCAAGGCCGTTGAACGTGCCCGCGCCCAGCAACACGTGGCAGAAACATATATCGATAAACGCAAATACTTAGCTCTAATCGCTCATAACAACATGAAAGAAAGCCTGATGGAATTTTGCAGCATTCACGCTGAGAAGCTTGAAAAATTTCCCCTCATCGCAACAGGAACAACCGGCAGCATGTTGTACAAAAAAACTGGAATGTGTCTCAGCCGAAAAGTTGCATCAGGCCCTCTGGGCGGAGACCAAGCGGTAGGAACATTGATTTCCACGCAAAACATTAACGGCGTGATTTTTTTCAGAGATCCACTCTCTTCTCACCCACACCATGCTGATATCGAAGCTCTCGGACGTCTCTGTGATGTGTACCAGATCCCCTTTGCAACCAACCCTCAGAGCGGCGAAGCCATTCTCGACTACCTTCTCTCCGCCAAGGCAGATCGCGAACTCCTTCCCAATCGTGTGTTGGAAGCCTACGTCAAAGGACAAAAGAAAGTCATCGAAGCAGGCTGAAATCAACCAGTCCTATCGACCCGATCATGAGAAGTCCGAAGAGAAATCAAGCCAAAAACCTTGATTGCTTCCGGCCAACCCTTAACAAGGTGTTCTCCCAAATCCTGAACAACCACATCGTCAAGGATTTGATCTCGAACATCACCACTCATTAAAATCGGGTAATCCGGAAACTGACGCGTAAGGGATTCCAGTCGACTCGCTAAGTTCACTGTCGCCCCAATCACGGTGTATTCCAACCGATCACTCGAGCCAAGATTGCCAGCAATCACTTCACCGCAATGAATGCCAATACCCTGACGCAGAGGTTCTAGCCCCTCCCTCTCCAGCTCTCTGTTCAGCTCCTCCAGGTTCGCCTGCATCGCGAGAGCAGTTCGCACTGCAGCCAGCGCCTCGACCCGATCTCCACGGTGAACGGGAACACCAAATTCCGCCATAACGGCATCCCCAATGAATTTATCCAACAGCCCCTGCTCGAGCAACACAGGTGCTGCAATCGCCTCAAAATATCGATTCAACAAACCAAACAGACTCTCTGCATCCATCACATTGCTGCGGGCAGTGAATCCGACCAAATCAGTAAACAGCACGACGCATCGCTCCCGTCGGCCGCCAAGACGCATCCAACTCTCCTGACCCGAACGCAACATGTCGCGCATGAGGTTGGGCGAGACCCTTCTTGACAACACAGAGTGCAGAAATCGGCGCTGTACGCTCTCCTTCTGAAACAAATCCCCAGTACGAAGAGCTCCTGCGACGAAAGGCATCAACGTCAAGCCAGCTGCAGGCAACCAAATGCCGTAGATCCAGGCGAGGATCGTCAGTCCGATCGCCAACGCCCCAAGGGCAGCGGAGACGATCGCCGTACCAAGTGCCGTCGATGGCACAGCAATCCGCCAATTGCACAACAGCAACCAGATAACGACAAGGGCCGCCAGCGGCATCGCTGCCGGACTGCGAAACCCGCGTCCACTGCGCAATCCGGAGACAGCTGAAAGCAACACCTCAGAACCGCTCTGCTGTCCAAATGGTGTCTCGAGCTGATCACCAAGAGAGGGAGCCGTAGAACCAATAATGACAACCTTGTCCCGCCAAGTGTTCTCCGGAAGCGTGCCCACAGCCCAAGCGGGGATCACCTGGATCGATCCTCTCGGCCCCAGAAAATCAATTCCATCGTCGCCTGATGATGGGGTCACTTCTGCTGCCAGATGCGCCAGTGGCAAAGGATGTGGCCTGGGGAACGGTTCCAACATGGACTGGAGTCGCCCTAGGCCAGGAACAGATTGGACAACGCCAAACTCATCCATTGAAAAACCAGACAGACCCGCCTGGTAGTTGTTATCCCAGGGACGATGCAGTTGAGTCTGTTCAGAATCGTCCAGTTGCTGTCGAACAAGGGATGAACTGAGCAGAACTTTGTCTTGCCATGGCTTCAGAGCATCCTGGAAAGCAATGTCATCTTCAGGGCCATAGCTGCTTGGCCCCGCATGCACGATGTTGAACACAACACGACGGGCACCGTGCCGCAAAACCTGTCGTGCCAAAGCAGCCTGCCTCTCTCTTGGCCAAGGCCAAGGACCGAACCCGGTCCACTGTGGATCCAGGGAGGCTTCATCAATCCCTAACAACACGACGTCGTCGGAGACGGGAATCGAGCCACGCCACTGAAAGAGCAGCTGCCGACTTGCAGTATCCAAACGCCCAAGCCACGGCACAAGCACCAGAGGCAACAGCAAGGATGTGCGCCAAACGATAGGAATCAGGCGCTGACGAATCGATCCTGTCAAGGTGATGGAGCCGTAACCCCCAGTTCTCGCTGAATTTCAGGGAGAGTATCCAAAGGTGTTGAGAACCCGTTAATCAAACGGCTCTTCTGGAGTCGACGTTCAATTTCCTGTTCCGCAATCACCACGGGTGGCAGCCATGAGACAGCAAGCGAATCGTCTTGTTGAACACGGCCATCAGGTTGAACACGTTTCAGATCTAACAACAACTGTTGACCACTATTCAGCGTGAAACTCTGACCACTCCTGGTCGTCACCAAGACCTTGCCTTCCCAGCTGAAAATCTTGAACTGACTGTCGGTGAACTCAATGAACACCGTGGTGCCTTGGATGGAAGCCGTAGCCAGACGCGTCTTGATGGTGAACGGATGACGGGTCTGGGTGCCTGGATTGATCCAGCCGATGATCGATCCCTTCAATAATTCGACACTGGAAGAACCAAGACGCAGCTGCGCATCGCCTCCCATCCTGAACTGGCGGCCGGTGCCAAGCATCACTTGCATGCGTCCTGGCTTTGTAGTGCGCAATAACGCATCGCTGCGTAACAACTGACCAGAACGTGCATCAACCTCCGTCTTGCCAGGAAATCTGACAAAGGCAGGGCCATTAGGCACCTCGACGATGCGTGGCACAGCCGCCTGCGAAGGCAGACCGAACAAGGTTGTCCCCAACAAGAACGTGGCCACCTGGACACGAACCGATTGC
The DNA here is from genome assembly GCF_014279975.1 of Synechococcus sp. BIOS-U3-1. NCBI lineage: Bacteria > Bacillati > Cyanobacteriota > Cyanophyceae > Synechococcales > Synechococcaceae > Synechococcus > Synechococcus sp. BIOS-U3-1. The sequence goes on from NZ_CP047936.1 coordinate 2,547,462, forward strand.
CTCAACACATGCAACCCACATTTATCCAAGGCTGACAGAAAAGCACCAACGGCGCCACTAATCAATCAAAAGGCAAAAACGTCCCTCAAGCGTTGCTGAGTCGAGAAGCAATTGCCAGATTAGGAGCAACCATCATTGAAGAACTCGTGGCATACGAAAACGTTCTTAATAACCCGACTACATTCGATTTTCGAATCGAAGAGCTTGGTGAAAACCAATACTCCAATCCCAGCAACAATGCAGTTTTTATTGACAATACGGAGCGCATAATCTTTTCGAGCCAACTCAAAAACCTGAAGCATCAACTGGAAACATGTGCAGAAGTACTCTCATTTGAAAAAGCAGGCGCCCGTCGAAAAATTTTTCACAATCCAGAATCAACCCAAGCCGCCATCATTACATGCGGAGGCCTCTGCCCAGGGCTAAATAATGTCATCAAAGGATTGGTCAATATTCTCGAGCAGGATTACGGAGTCAAAAACATTCTTGGCATCCGCTATGGATACAAAGGACTCACGAAGGCATCAACTTATCCACCAATCCAACTCAATTCTCTGATCGTCGATCAGATCCATAAACAGGGCGGAACCATCCTTGGATCATCTAGAGGGAGTCAGGATCCAGAAGAAATGGTGGACATGCTCCAGGCAAAAGGAATCAATCTTCTATTTTGCATTGGCGGCGATGGAACTTTAAAGGGTGCTCAGGCGATTGCGGAAGCCGCAATCAGTCGCCAAGCGAACATCAGCATTGTCGGTGTACCTAAAACCATTGACAACGATCTCGGCTTTGTCGAGAAAACCTTCGGCTTTGAAACCTCAGTACAAACAGCATCGGAAATCATCACATCAGCCCAACACGAAGCAGAAGGAGCTGAAAACGGCATCGGCATCGTGAAGTTAATGGGACGAGACTCAGGCTTCATCACTGCCACGGCATCTCTCGCAAACTCTGTAGTTGATTACTGCCTAATCCCAGAAACCCCTTTTCAAATCGGCGGCCCGAACGGGATCTGCACGGCTATTCAACGAAGGCTTGAACAAAAAAACCATGCCGTGATTGTCGTTGCAGAAGGAGCAGGACAGGAACTCTTTGCTAGCAACGAAAGCAAGATTGATGCTTCCGGAAACATCCTTAAAGAGGATATCGGAGAATTGCTCAAAGAAGAGCTGACAGCTCACTTCAAGCAACACAACATGACGATCAACATCAAGTATCTTGACCCGAGCTACCACATACGAAGCGTTGCAGCCAATGCATCGGATGCTGTTTTTTGTCAGCTACTTGCCGAATATGCCGTCCATGCAGGAATGAGCGGGAAAACGAATCTTGTCATTGGTTACTGGAACAATTTCTTCACCCACGTCCCTATTCATCTAGCCACAAAAGAAAGGCGAATGGTTGATCTTGATAGCGCGCTATGGCGCGGCGTCATGAGCGCAACTCATCAAGAGAAATAACCCAATCACAATCATCAACTGGTCATGATGTCGTAAGACAGATCAAAGAACTATTTGATACTTTGCTGTCCAAGCCAGCAATCTCAGCCCCGAGCGTCTGATTGAAGTGTTGCCCCCAACTCCTGCCTTGCAGCATCCAAGGCTCCATCGAGAGCAGCACCATCACGACCTCCAGCCTGAGCCAGATTCGGGCGGCCACCACCACCGCCACCGCAGCGCTTGGCGATCCCGCCGATGAACTTGCCCGCTTGCTGGCCGTTGGCGATCACAGCTTTGCCGAAGGCTGCCACCAGAATCACCTTGCCTTGATCAGCTGGATCCGGTAGTCCACCGATCACCACCGCACCGGCCTCACCCAGCTGATCGCTCAGGTTCTGAGCAGCGCCTTGCAGACCGCTGCCATCCACACCATCAAGACGCTCAACCAGCAGCTGAAAGTCGCCAACAGCAACCGCCTTGGAGGCCAGGGCCGCTGATTTGGCAACCGCCAACTCAGCCTGCACAGCCTGCAGCGCCTTGCTCGTGGTCTTCAATTCGTCTTGAAGAGCGCTCACCCTGTCCACGATCTCGCCGGGCTGGGCTTTGAAGCGCTCTCCCAGCTGCCTGACCACAACATCGCGTTCATTGAGATAGGCGAGCACAGCAGGGCCTGCCACAGCTTCGATGCGACGGATGCCCGCTGCCACTCCACTTTCGCTGACAATCTTGAACAAACCAATCTCAGCGGTGTTGGCCACATGGGTGCCACCGCAAAGTTCCATCGACACACCAGGCACGTCGACAACACGCACCACATCGGCGTATTTCTCACCGAACATGGCTACTGCTCCAGCGGCCTTGGCCTTCTCGATCGCCATCTCCTGCACCTGGAGCTCATGGGCATCGGCGATCCAGCTGTTGATCAGAATCTCAATACGCTCCAGCTCCTCGAAGCTCACTGACCGCGGGCAATGGAAGTCGAAACGCAAACGATCGAAGTTCACCAGTGATCCGGCCTGACCAATGCCTGGATCCACCACCTGTTTCAAGGCCGACTGCAACAAATGCGTCGCGGTGTGATTGGCCTGGGCACGGCGACGGCAGGTCCGATCCACACGACCCTGCACGACATCGCCCACCACCAGCGTGCCGCGCTCAACACGGCCGCTGTGCACAAACACACTGCGGTTCCGGCTCACGGAGTCCACGCTGACAATCAGGCCATCGCCGTCATGGCCTTCACCGGCGAGTGTGCCGCGATCACCCACCTGGCCGCCCCCTTCGCCGTAGAAGGGAGTGGTGTCCAGCACCACCTGCACAGCATCACCGGCAATGGCTTGTTGAGCGGGGTCCCCATTCACCACAAGTGCCTGCACACTGCTGCTCTGCTCCAGCTGCTCGTAACCACGGAAATCGGTTTCATCAATCCCTGAGGCCACCTGATCAATGGCGTCCTGCAATGTGAGGTCAATGCTCACAGCAGCGGCTTTGGCGCGCTGACGCTGTTGCTGCATCGCCACTTCAAATCCAGCCAGATCAACGGGCAGACCATGCTCTTCGGCAATTTCCTGCGTGAGCTCCAGCGGAAATCCGTAGGTGTCATAGAGCTCGAAGGCCTGGGCCCCGCTGATCTGCTTGGGCTGAGCTGCCAGCACATCCGCAAGCAGTTTCTCTCCCCGTTCCAGGGTCTCCAGGAACCGGGCTTCCTCGCGTTGCAGTTCCGCCAGGATCACCTCCTTGCGCTCAATCAACTGAGGATGCACCGCCTGCATCAGTGCAATGGCCGCCTCACCCATGGTCTTGAGGAACGGCTTGTCGATGCCCAGCAAACGTCCATGCCGCACCACCCGACGCAGCAACCGGCGAAGGATGTAGCCGCGGCCCAGATTGCTTGCCGTGACTCCATCGCTGATCAATTGCGTCACGGCGCGACTGTGATCGCCGATCACCTTCAGCGACGTCTGACGCTTGTCATCCAGCGTTTGATAGTCGACATGAGCCAGATCAGCCGCCGCTTTGATCAGAGGAAAAATCAGATCGGTTTCGTAGTTATTGGGAACCTTCTGCAATATCTGAGCCATACGCTCAAGACCCATCCCCGTATCGATGTTGCGATTCGCCAGCGGTGTGAGAGTGCCCTCCGCATCGCGATTCGACTGCATGAAAACGAGGTTGTAAAACTCGATGAAACGGTCGTCGTCTTCAAGGTCAATTCCTTCGTCACCGAGTTCTGGCTTGAAGTCGTAATAGATCTCCGAGCAAGGACCACAGGGTCCTGTTGGGCCTGAAGCCCAGAAGTTGTCGGCTTCATCCATGCGGATGATCCGCTTTGGATTGACACCGACAACATCACGCCAGATCTGCTCGGCTTCATCATCTTCTCGGAAGACGCTCACCACCAGATTCTTCGGATCTAAGCCGTAGACGACTGTGCTCAGCTCCCAGGCCCACTCAATCGCCTGTTGCTTGAAATAGTCCCCGAAAGAAAAATTGCCCAGCATCTCGAAGAAAGTGTGGTGCCGGGCGGTGCGACCCACGTTTTCGATGTCGTTGGTGCGAATGCACTTCTGGCTGCTGGTCGCACAGGGGGCAGGCCGTTGCTGCTGTCCGAGAAAGATCGGCTTGAACGGCAACATTCCTGCGATCGTGAGCAGAACCGTGGGGTCCTCGGGCACGAGTGATGCACTGGGCATCCGCCGATGACCACGCTGCTCATAGAACGCGAGGAACGCTTCACGGATCTCCGCACCAGTGCGGGGACCAGCTGCTTCGTTTCGCGACGATCGTGCAACAGCCATGGCGGATTCGGGCTTGAACAGCAGGTCCTCCCGCCATGATCGCCTTTGAGCTGCCACCAACGTTGGCCGATAGCACCGCCGAGCAGAGTCGCGCAGCGTTGAGACTGCGCTCCCTGAGCTGGGCCCTGATCGCAGGATTCGCGGCAGGGCTGCTCAGCCTTCCCTTCGGAGTGGATCAGACGGTGCGATCCACCGGATGCGGACTGTTCTACGGACTGCTGGCATTCCATCTTGTCCGTGTGGATCCTGAGGACTCACACCTCCAGGCTGGGCTGGTGGGGGCCGTCTGCGGGATACGCAGTTTGGGCATGTGCTTGCCAGCCCCTTGGGCAGATGCTGATTCCCTGGCATCATTAGGGAAGGATCTCGTTCTGGGGTGGTTGCCGTTGATCGGCAGTTCGCTCTTGTTACACGGAACCCAACGCATGTTGTCTGCGTCGCGGCCATGAGCCTGCTGCACGCCACCTGGCTTCCGGCCATTCGTACTCCCAGCAGCTCCGGTCGAGCTGCTCTACTCGTGTGGGCTGACACCTGGCGTGTGGCCGAGCCGATGGGACCAGGCGCCACCCCAGCAATTCATCCCTTCGCCCTCAGCCCCGAGGAGCTTCGGGCCCTGCTCACGGCTCGTGACCTGCTGCCGGATGGAATCATCGACGCCACGGCCTGTCTCACACTGCCCAGTCGCAGCGTCAAAGCGAAACGCAAACGCTCTGCCCCAGCCGAAACGCCCTCCGAGGACGATCCGCCGTGGTGCGGTCTACCGCTCCAAGCCGGTGAACCGATTCCAAAAACCACTGAATGGTGGCCCTGGCAGGTTCAGGGCCTGGCCATCGAACCAATGGCCGCCACCGAGTGGCTGGCCAAGCTGCCGCTTTCAGGTCGTCATCCGGATCTGGCTGATGAGCTGCGCTGGTGGAGCCACATGCAGCGCTGGGCCCTGAGCCTGGTGGCACGAGGTCGTTGGCTGCCCCAGGTGGAACTGAGCAAAGGAGAGGGCTACCCCCACCGAGCTCGCTGGGTGCCCCTGCTCAATCGAGAGGAAGACCGTCGCCGCCTGGAGGATCTGGCAGCAGGCCTGCCCCTAGTTGCCACCTGCGCCCTGCCCTGGCGTGAACCGACCGGCCGACGCAGCAACCGAATGACACGGCTGCGTCCGGAGGCGATGCGAGCGGCCAATCCCGTGGCCTGCTGTCGACCCCGCAGCGGCCGACTGCGCGTGGCCACCCTGCTGGAAGACCTGCTGGATGCTCAACTGCGCAAAGGTTTCAGCCCTGATCAGGACGGCCTGGACCCACTGCTCTACGCCTGGGAAGACGCTCTCAGCTCAGAAACCGGCGTGATCAACCTCAATGATGAGGATGCCGAGCGTCTGGCCACCGCAAGCCACCACTGGCGAGAGGGCGTGGCCGGCAATGTCGCTCCAGCACGAGCCTGCCTTGAACTGGCCACGCCGTCCGAGGGTGAGGAACTCTGGCCCCTGCGCTTCTTCCTGCAGGCGGAGTCGGACCCCACACTGAAACTTCCGGCCAGTGCTGCATGGGCTGCAGGCCCCCGGGGTCTTCAGCTGGGAGAGATTCCCGTGGAGCATCCGAGCGAAGTGCTTCTGGAAGGCATGGGCCGGGCTTTGACGGTGTTCGCACCGATCGAGCGGGGCCTAGAAAGCGCAACACCGGAAGCGATGCAGCTCACCCCTGCCGAAGCCTTCGTGTTGGTGCGCACGGCAGCACGCCAACTTCGTGATGTGGGAGTGGGAGTCGATCTGCCGCCGAGCCTTTCAGGTGGGCTGGCCAGCCGACTGGGGTTGGCGATCAAAGCGGAACTCCTCGAACGTTCGCGCGGCTTCACCCTGGGTGAGAGCCTCGACTGGAGCTGGGAACTGATGATCGGCGGCGTGACGCTCACCCTGCGCGAACTGGAACGTCTGAGTGGTAAGCGCAGCCCGCTGGTGCGTCACAAGGGAGCATGGATCGAACTTCGGCCCAATGACCTCAAGAACGCTGAACGCTTCTGCAGCGCCAATCCAGAGCTCAGCCTCGACGATGCCCTACGGCTGACCGCCACCGAGGGCGACACGCTGATGCGTCTGCCCGTGCACGCCTTCGATGCCGGACCCCGGCTTCAGGGGGTCCTTGAGCAGTACCACCAGCAGAAATCACCGGATCCACTGCCAGCACCTGAAGGTTTCTGTGGGCAACTACGGCCTTATCAGGAACGTGGGCTGGGCTGGCTCGCCTTCCTGCACCGATTCGACCAGGGTGCCTGTCTGGCCGATGACATGGGGCTGGGCAAAACAATCCAGCTCCTCGCCTTCCTGCAACACCTCAAGGTGGAACAGGAACTGAAAAAACCAGTGCTGCTGGTGCCCCCCACATCAGTGCTGACCAACTGGAAACGGGAGGCAGCAGCCTTCACGCCTGAGCTCAATGTGCATGAGCACTACGGCCCCAAACGGCCCACCACTCTGGCTGCTCTTAAAAAAACTCTGAAGGATGTTGACCTGGTTCTCACCAGTTATGGACTGGTGCAGCGGGACATTGAGCTGCTGGAGAGTTTCGACTGGCAGGGAACGGTGATCGACGAGGCGCAGGCCATCAAGAATCCCTCTGCCAAACAGAGCCAAGCCACGCGCGATCTGGCCCGCACCCACAAGGGCACCCGCTTCCGCATCGCCCTCACCGGTACGCCGGTGGAGAACAGGGTGAGTGAATTGTGGGCACTGATGGATTTCCTCAACCCCAGAGTTCTGGGTGAGGAGGAATTCTTCCGCCAGCGCTATCGAATGCCAATCGAGCGCTACGGCGACATGTCATCTCTGCGTGATCTCAAGTCGCGGGTGGGACCCTTCATCCTCAGGCGCTTGAAGACCGACAAGGCGATCATCTCTGATCTGCCGGAGAAGGTGGAACTCAGCGAATGGGTCGGGCTCAGCAAGGAACAGAAATCTCTCTATGCCAAGACTGTCGAGGACACCCTTGACGCCATCGCCCGTGCTCCGAGGGGTAAACGCCACGGACAGGTCCTGGGACTGCTGACCCGCCTCAAACAGATCTGCAACCATCCCGCCCTCGCTCTGAAGGAGAAGGACGCCAGCGAGGATTTCCTGCAGCGTTCCGCAAAGCTGCAACGGCTCGAAGAGATCCTGGAGGAAGTGATCGAGGCCGGCGACCGCGCTCTGCTCTTTACCCAGTTTGCGGAATGGGGAACGTTGCTGAGGGAGTATCTGCAACGTCGCTGGCGCAGCGAGGTGCCCTTCCTCAGCGGCAGCACCAGCAAAACGGAGCGGCAGGCCATGGTCGATCGCTTTCAGGAAGATCCCCGCGGACCACAGCTATTCCTGCTCTCACTCAAGGCCGGTGGCGTGGGCCTCAACCTCACCCGTGCAAGCCATGTGTTCCACATCGATCGATGGTGGAACCCAGCCGTGGAGAACCAAGCCACAGACAGGGCTTATCGCATCGGACAGACCAACCGGGTGATGGTGCACAAGTTCATCACCAGTGGCTCGGTGGAAGAAAAGATTGACCGCATGATCCGCGAGAAGTCCAGACTGGCGGAAGACATCGTGGGCTCCGGCGAGGAATGGCTCGGAGGACTCGAAATGGGCCAGCTCAAGGAGCTGGTGAGCCTTGAAGACAATCCCTCCTGACGCAATGACCATCACCCCTAACAGCAGCGGCATCAACACCTCACTGAGTGACGAAGGGCTCGGGCAACAACCTTGGTGGGTTGAACAGTGGATGGAGCTGATCAACTCCTACCGCTTCAAAAAACGCCTTGAACGGGCCTGGACCTACGCCCGAGAAGGTCACGTAACGTCAATTCGCTTCGAAGGTCGACGGGTGCATGCCCGTGTTCAGGGAACCGATGAAGACCCTTACAAAGTGAAGCTCTGGCTGGATGTGCTGAGCGATGAGGACTGGGGCTTCGTACTGGAAGCTCTCACGCAAAAGGCCCGCTGGTCGGCACAGCTCCTGGCTGGAATCATGCCGGCGGACATCGAACGAGCCTTTGCAGCCAGTGGCCGCCGGCTGTTCCCCTTCAAGCTGCAGGAGGTGCGCAGTGAATGCAACTGTCCGGACAAGGCCAATCCCTGTAAGCACATCAGCGCGGTGTATTTCCTCATGGGAGAACGCTTCAGTGAAGACCCGTTCGTGCTGTTTCAGCTCAGGGGTCGCACACGAACGAAGCTGCTAGAAAACCTCGCAGAACATCGGCTCAAAGCTCTGCAGGTCAGGGCTGCACAAGCCAAGACTCAGCGCAAATCAAGGCCATCCGCGGATAGCGACGGGTCGAACCCCGACGACACCATCACACCGCCGCATCCAGCGGTTCTGGACCCCACGCTCTGGTGGCGTTATGAAGCCAACCTGGACGGAGATCTGGTGGTGATCACCCCAGCAATGGAAGGAGACACAGGCCTTGATGCGGCAGGCGATCTTCCCCTGGCTGAGGAGCCACGCTTCCCGGAATCAAGACCTCGCTTTCTGCAGCACCTGCGTGATCAAGGTCAGGCTCTTGCGCAGCGAGCCATGCTGGAAGCCATGGCGGCCGGTGGCTGAATCAGCGCCCTGGCAAACGCGTCAATCCCAGTGCCTGTCCTCCAGGCTGATGCTCTCTCACCAAAGGGCCTTTAGGCGGCCGCTGCTGACCAGTGGAGACCAGGCAACGGACCTGTTCAGCAGCGCCATCGCTGTACTCGCTCATGACAACAGCCGTGATCCCCTCCTGATTTATGCCAATGCCACCGCTCTGCGTCTCTGGGAGCGGTCTTGGCAACAGATGATTGGCATGCCCTCCCGTTACACGGCCGAGGAAGGAGCGCGTGAGCAACGAGCTTCTGCCCTTCAACGGGCGCAGAGTGAGGATGCTTTCGAGGGCTATAGCGGCGTGCGGGTGTCACGAACCGGTCAACGATTCATGATCAACAACGCAAGAATCTGGACCCTCTGGGATGACAAAGGACGCCACTGCGGGCAAGCGGCAGCGTTTTCCAATTGGTATTGGCTCTGAGTGACCTGCGGTGATGTTCGGTTGTTGCGACAAAGCTTTCGTAACAACCGAATCCGGTGGTCTAGACCGAACAGAATTGGGCGGTTGTCCCCCTGCTCAGAGTCAATCAGACCGCACATATTGGCGTTGTGGGTGATGTCAACACCCCATCAACATCACTCTTCAGGAGTTACCCATGATCACCCTTCGTCAATCACCGTTTGATCTGTTTGAACGTCTCGACCAGCAACTTTCACAGGTCGAACGTGTGCCAGCCGCTGAAATTTACGAAACGGAGAATCACTACTCCATTCACCTGGAACTGCCCGGGGTGGTTCACGACAGCATCGACGTGAAAGCCAGCGACCGCAGTCTCAGCGTCAGCGCTGAGCGTCTGAATCCTCAGGCCAATGCAGCCGGTGAGGCCGAGGCGTCGGCAGATCACACCCTGCTCAGCGAGTTTCGCTACGGCAACTGGAGTCGCAGTTTTCGCTTCGCCCATTCTCTCGACCGCGATGCGCTGCGTGCCAGCTACCGCGACGGCATCCTCACCATCGAGGCTCCCAAAACGGACAACCGCACCACCGTGTCGGTGAAGGTGGAAAGCTGAGAGCAGCGCATTGAGCCTCAACCAAAAGAGAACGGTTCAGCCCTCTGCCAACGCAGGGGGCTTTTTTTGATTGCGAAACCAGGATCAAACCCGGAGCAATCGATAATCTTGCCCAGACAGCGTCGTCTCCCAGGCGACCTACCCAGGAGCACGTCATGCAACGTCGGCAGCTGCTCCGGACCAGTGGGCAAGCGCTCGCCGCTGCAGCCGGAGCCGGAGCACTGAGCGCCTGCACGATTCGTCGTGCTGAAACTGGTCGCAGCAGTGGCCTTCCCCAGGTGCGCTGGCGGATGGCAACAAGCTGGCCGGTCTCGCTCGACACGATTTACGGAGGAGCCGAAACCATTTGCGAACAGGTGAAAGTGATGAGTGGCGGAGGCTTCACCATCGAACCGTTTGCCGCCGGTGAAATCGTTCCAGGGCTTGAAGTGCTGGATGCCGTTCAAGCCGGCTCCGTGGAATGCGGCCATACGGCCAGTTACTACTACGTGGGCAAGAATCCCGCGTTCGCCTTTGGCACTGCCGTGCCCTTCGGGCTCACGGCTCAGCAACAGAATGCCTGGCTTTATCAGGGGGGCGGAAATGAGGCGATGGATGCCTTGTTTGCTGATTTCGGCGCCAAAAGCTTCCCTGCCGGAAATACTGGCGGTCAACTCGGCGGCTGGTTTAAGCGACCTGTCGACAATCTGGCGTCCCTCAAGGGCCTGAAGATGCGCATCCCAGGGCTGGGAGGCAAGGTGATGGCCAGCCTGGGGGTGAACGTGCAGGTCTTGCCAGGCGGCGAGATCTATCTCGCACTGGAGCGGGGAGCCATTGACGCCGCGGAGTTCACAGGCCCCTATGACGACGAGAAACTCGGCCTGCCAAAAGCAGCGAAGTACTACTACCCAGGCTGGTGGGAACCCGGGCCCAGCCTGACCGCGTTAGTCAACCGCAGTGCCTGGGACAAACTGCCGGAGGAGTATCAGGCCATGTTCAGCACAGCCTGTTACCAGGCGAATATGGGCATGCTCAGCAAATACGAACAACGCAACAGCGAGGCGCTGCTGAGACTGCGGCGACAGGGAATCAAACTTGAGGCCTACAGCAACGACATCCTCGAAGCGGCCAAGGAAGCCACCGGCGTGTTGTTTGCAGATCTGGCGGCTGACGATGCCAACTTCAGGGACCTTCTGGAACGCTGGCGCCTCTTCCAGAAGGAAACCCTGAACTGGAATCGCATCAATGAACTGCCTCTGGCGACGTTCAACACCAGCATCGAGGGAGCTGCGGGATGAGCGAACCTCTCTCCGGCGTGGTGCGCCTGTTCGATCGCCTCAATGCCGCGGCCGCCTGGCTGGCGCGCTGGTCCGTGCTGCTGATGCTGGCGATCGGAATCTGGAATGTTGTGGGGCGCTATCTGGGTTCTGCTGTCGGGATCAATCTCAGCTCCAATGGGCTGATCGAAGCCCAGTGGTACCTCTTCGATCTGATCTTTCTGCTGGGCCTTGGCTGGACCCTGCAAAAAAAGGGTCATGTGCGTGTGGATGTGCTGCAGAGCCGCTGGTCACCACGCCGCCGCAACCGTCAGGAACTGAACAGCATCCTGCTGCTGTTGCTGCCCTTCGCCTTCGGGGTGATGGCGATCTCGATCGCACCGGCACTGCGTTCCTGGAGCATCGCCGAGATGTCGCCCGACCCTGGCGGGCTGCCACGGACCTGGGTGAAATCGCTCATTCCCCTTGGCTTTCTGTTGCTGGGGCTGCAGGGGATCGCCGAAGCACTACGGCTGCGGCTGTCGCTCAGCAACCCCGAAGCAACTCAAGCTGCCGTTGAGCAGCACCAGGAGGGAGGCCCCACGCTGTGATCGAGATCGAAGCTCTGGGCTGGGTAATCAGCTTTGACCCTTCAGCAGTGCTGGCTCCCGGGATGTTTTTGGCGCTGATCGTGGCGCTGCTGAGCGGATTTCCCGTCGCATTCTGTCTTGGTGGAATTGGGGTGATCTTCGCCCTGCTGGGCATGCTCAGCGGAGAGATCGAACCACAATTCGTCACTGCCCTGCCTCAGCGAATCCTGGGGATCATGGCCAACTTCACCCTGTTGGCCATCCCCGCTTTTGTCTTCATGGGTTCGATGCTGGAGATCTCCGGCATCGCCGAACGGCTGCTGGAAGCCATGGGTCGGCTGCTAGGGCGCCTGCGCGGTGGTCTAGCGCTAGCCGTAGTTCTGGTGGGTTCGCTGCTGGCGGCGACCACCGGCGTGGTGGCAGCGACCGTCACCACCATGGGGCTGATCTCCCTGCCGGCCATGCTGCGGGCGGGATACGACAAAACCCTCGCCACAGGGGTGATTGTGGCGTCAGGCACGCTCGGGCAGATCATCCCCCCCAGCATTGTTTTGGTGGTGCTGGGGGATCAGCTTGGAATTTCAGTCGGCGATCTCTTCATCGGAGCACTGCTGCCGGGCCTGCTGATGTCGGCCGTATTCGCCATCTACGTGCTGGTGATCAGTGCGCTCAAGCCGGAACTGGCCCCCGAACTCAAGCCCGAGCTCTCCGGCTCGAGTCATCCTCTGCAATTGGTGCAATCGGTGTTGCCACCGATCGCTCTGATCATGGCGGTGCTCGGGAGCATTTTCTTCGGCATTGCGACCCCCACTGAAGCGGGGGTGATCGGAGCGGTCGGCGCCATGGTGCTGGCAGGCCTCAATGGCGGCTTTAGCCGTCAACAACTCTCGAATGTCTGCGAGAGCACCATGCGGACTACCGCCATGGTGATGGCCATCCTGATGGGATCCACCGCCTTCAGCCTCGTGTTCCGAGGAGTAGGCGGCGATCAGCTGATTTCCGAACTGCTGCTCAACCTGCCGGGAGGGCGAGTTGGGTTCCTGGTGTTCAGCATGCTGATCATCTTCCTGCTGGGCTTCTTCATCGATTTCTTCGAAATCGCATTCATCGCAGTGCCGCTGTTGCTGCCCGCCGCTCGTCAGCTGCTGGGGCCCGAGGCTCTGGTTTGGTTTGGCGTGATGATCGGCGCCAATCTGCAGACCTCCTTCCTCACGCCGCCCTTCGGCTTTGCGCTGTTCTACCTACGCGGCGTAGCTCCCGATGAAGTGAGCACTGGGGATATTTATCGAGGCGCCCTGCCATTTGTCGGTCTGCAGGTTGCGGTCCTGGCCCTGATCATCGCGGTGCCGGGACTGGTGGACTGGTTACCCCGCCTGGCTGGAGCTCTCAGCCCGGGTCCGATGACCTGAAGATCTCCGTAAAGTTGGTTACAACGCGCGATTCGGTGATGGTCACAGCAAGCCTGAACAGCACGAACTCCTCTGCTGTGATCCCTCGCCTCTCACTCCAGTGTGAGCCGATCGCCGCAGACAGCACCACCATCCGCTCCCTGGACTGGGAACGCAGCCGATTCGACATTGAATTCGGTCTGCGCAACGGCACCACCTACAACGCATTTCTGGTGCGAGGCGAACGCACCGCCTTGATCGATACCAGCCACGCCAAGTTCCGCGACACCTGGGTGCCACTGCTCAAAGAACAGATCGATCCGAAGGCGATCGACCATCTGATCGTGAGTCACACCGAACCAGACCACTCAGGCCTGATCGGCGATCTGATTGACCTCAATCCCGACATCGAGATCGTGGGTTCGAAGGTGGCGATCCAGTTCCTCAAAGATCAGGTGCATCGCCCGTTCAAGTCGCGAGCGGTGAAAACCGGCGACGAACTAGATCTCGGCACCAGTGCTCACAGCGGCGTGCAGCATTGCTTCGAGTTTCTGAGTGCCCCGAACCTGCACTGGCCCGACACGATCTTCTCGTTCGATCACGGCAGCGGCATCCTTTACACCTGTGATGCCTTCGGACTGCATTACTGCTCCGAGGAGTTGTTCGATACGGACCCCGGTGCGATCGCACCGGACTTCCGCTTCTATTACGACTGCCTGATGGGCCCCAATGCCCGCAGTGTTCTGCAGGCACTGAAGCGCATGGATGCACTACCGGAGATCAACACCGTCGCGGTGGGGCACGGCCCCCTGCTGCGCCAACACCTCAGCCACTGGCTGAACGACTACAGGGAATGGAGCAGCCAACGCAGCAAGGGCGACAGCTATGCAGCCGTTTGCTACCTCAGCCAGTACGGCTTTTCGGACCGCCTCAGTCAGGCCATCGCTCACGGCATCGGTAAAGCCGATGCGCAGGTTCAGCTGGTGGATCTACGGGCTACCGACCCGCAGGAACTGACCGCACTGGTCGGCGAAGCCAAGGCTGTGGTGGTTCCCACCTGGCCGGCGGAACCGGATGGTGAACTGCAGGCCTCAATCGGCACCCTGCTGGCAGCCCTTCAGCCCAAGCAACTGGTTGGGGTCTACGACGCTTTCGGTGGCAATGACGAACCGATCGATGCCATAGCAGAGCAACTGCGCAATCAGGGTCTGAAACCGGCCTTTGAACCGCTGCGCATCCGCCAGCTGCCACAGGGCGGCGACTACCAGCGCTGCGAAGAATCGGGCACCGACCTTGGCCAGATCCTGACCAGGAAAAAATCCATCGAAGCGCTGCGCGGCATCGATGCCAACCTTGATAAGGCGCTGGGTCGCCTCACCGGAGGGTTGTACATCGTGACGGCGAGCCAGGGCGAAGGTGACGCCCGCCGCAGTGGCGCGATGGTGGCCAGCTGGGTCGCCCAGGCGAGTTTCCGCCCGCCTGGCCTCAGTGTTGCCGTCGCCAAGGATCGAGCGATTGAAGCCCTGATGCAGGTTGGCGACAGCTTTGTAATCAACGTGCTGCGGCAGGATCGCTACAAGCCCTTGATGCAGCATTTCCTCAAGCGTTTCCCCCCCGGCGCCGATCGGTTCGAAGGGGTGAACGTGCTGCATGGCGCCGCTGAAGGTGGTCCGGTGCTCACGGACGCGCTGGCCTACCTGAGCTGCCGGGTGGAACAGCGGATGGAAGGACCAGACCACTGGATCATCTACGCGCTGGTGGAGCAAGGAAACGTGGCAGACATCGACGGGCGAACCGCCGTTCATCACCGCAAAACGGGTAATCACTACTAACCCCGCCACTTTTTCCTTCAACAGACTATTTTATCTATATCAATTCAACAAAACAAAATAATATTTCTCGCCTGAAGCCTCTAAGACTTAGGTTCAACCTAGGCAATTAGGCCTTAACCGCAAACAGGCACCTCGCAATTTTTCCAAAAATTTTATGGTCACAAAAAGTATCCAAGCAGTATGCTCTGAAGTCTTAGATTGTGGATACTCAATCATTGAAGACTTTCTGGACAAAAAAACAATAGATCAGTCGCAAAAAGCTCTAAGATGGTTAAATCTAGGACCGAGAGAAAGGATTGCTAATATAAAAGATGACTTATTCTATAATATCTCGTACAGCGATTACATATTAGAAGTCGCAAAATTATTCTTCGATGAAGAAGCAAAGCCCATTCAAAGCCTACTATTTAAATATCCAACTCAACAATTAATACACCAGGATACGGTACATTTTTCGACATATCCAAACGACATGATGCTTGCATGCTGGATAGCACTTGAAGATGTATGCCTGGAAAATGGTACGCTTGAATACATTCCTTATTCCCATCTTCTCCCAACTTTTAGTAAGTATGATTTTCCTACGGAACATCGAGACCGTGGCCTAAAAAGCAAAGATCTTATCAAGGCTGCCTATTGCAAATACGAAAACAATCTCCAAAGAACAATAAAGAGTTTAAATCTGAGGCCAAAATATTTAAGCTGCAAAGCCGGCACCGCATTCATTTGGCATCCAAGACTTTGGCATGGTGGATCCAAACCGCGCAACGAAACACTCACTAGATATTCATATGTAACTCATTACGAGGCAGCAGAAACTCCTATTTATCTAAAACATTTCAATGGCCTACCTTTATTACCTCGCTTAGAAAATCCAAAAGATTTGAAAAGTCAAAAGCAACTCTATCGATACGGCATATTTTCATTCGCCAATAGATTAGCCAAAATTCTAACTTTACACATTTGAGTTTTTTGCAACTATTTGTTTACACTCAATGCAATTAATTATCTAACTTCGACGGGATGCAGGATAAAGATCAAATCGAGAACAAGCAATATCAACCAAGTAATTACAGAGCCTGGCCCTTGGCTTTGATCAAAAAAAATGCTCTCCAAACGAAAGCAATATTTCAATTTGCAAATTGACACGATTGACGCATTCAAAAACAAAAACCTAAAGAATGCAAACAAGTCAGACAAAAAGCTTGGGGGAAATTTTACGTACACCAAAAACGCCATGCTAAAATAATATCTTGAAAACTGAACTAACAAACCTCCCCCTTTAGCTTGATGAGGCTCAAACGTCACCATCTGATCCAAATCTCCCATAATGAAGTAAACGTCTCAACTGATCAAGAATTTTGAAAGGTGAATCACTCAATTGAAAACTGTTTTAAACCTCCTTGAGATCGCACTGCAAGACAAGAAAGTGGAGACTCACTACTGATGTTTTCAACCGTCGCGGCCAGCTCGGCATCCGCTGACCGGCAGGTGATCAGCCTGCCGATCGACCAGGGTCTGGTCTGCCTGCGCGGACTAAGCCCTCAACGGCTGCGATTCGAGCTGGAATACGCGCTGGAGCGTGGCAGCACGGCCAACAGTTTCCTGTTCGAAGCCGGACCTGATGCAACGGGAGTTCAGCAACCCGCTGTTCTGGTACATCCACCGGGAATGGCCTACAGCAGCGTTTTTGTTCCTGCTCTGCTGGAAGCTCTGCCCGCCACGGATCAGCCCCTGCTGATTGTCGTGGGGCACGTGAATCCCAACCGTGTGGCCTTATTGCAGGAACTGGCCGGGATTTATCCAGGCCTTGAACTGATCGCATCCAATCCCGGTGCCAAGCTGCTGGAAGAACTCTGGAATCAACGCAAACCGTCAACCCCCGGTGTTGAAGAGGAACCACCAGCACTGCCCCCGTTCCCACCACTGCAAGTGATCCGCAGGGAGCAGACGCTGGAGTTGAGCCATGGGCGCAGCCTGCTGTTGCTACCGGCACCAACGCCCCGTTGGCCAGGCGGACTGATGGCTTTCGAAGAGAGCCTGGGACTGTTGATGAGCGACAAGTTCTTCAGTGCGCACCTCTGCACGAACACCTGGGCGGAAGCCAACCGAATCAGCACCGAAGAGGAGCGTCGACATTTTTACGACTGCCTGATGGCACCGATGGCCCGCAAGGTGGACCTGCTGGTGGAGCGTCTGGAAGAACTGAGCATCCGCACGATTGCACCGGCCCATGGTCCCGCCATCGATGCCAGCTGGCGCAGCCTGCTGAATGACTACCGCCGCTGGGGGGAAAGCCACCAGCAATCCAGCCTGAATGTGGCTCTGCTGTTCGCCAGCGCTTACGGCAACACCTCTGCGATTGCCGATGCCCTGGCACGGGGCGTGAGTCGCACCGGGATCCGAGTCACCAACCTCAACTGCGAGTTCACACCATCGGAGGAACTCGTTGCAGCGATCCAGTCTGCGGATGGAATTTTGATCGGCTCACCCACCCTCGGTGGACACGCTCCCACCCCAGTGGTCTCAGCTCTTGGAACTTTGTTGGCGGAGGGTGACCGCAGCAAGCCAGTGGGAGTGTTCGGCAGCTTTGGCTGGAGCGGTGAGGCCGTCGACCTACTGGAAACAAAGCTGCGCGATGGCGGCTTCAGCTTCGGGTTCGACCCAATCCGGGTCAAATTCAGCCCTGATCGGGCCAAGGTGCAGGAGCTAGAAGAAATCGGAACCCGTTTCGCCCGCAAACTGCTGCAGGCGGAGAAGCGCGCTCAACGCCGTCATGCCGGAAGCATGAGCGAAAGCCGGAGCGATCCAGCTGTGCTGGCCCTCGGTCGGGTGGTGGGATCCCTTTGCATCCTCACCACACGCAAGGGCGAACTCAGCGGTGCCATGGTGGCGAGCTGGGTCAGCCAGGCCAGCTTCACTCCCCCTGGACTGACGGTCGCCGTGGCTAAGGACCGCGCCGTGGAAGCCCTTCTGCACAAAGGCGATCGCTTTGCGCTGAACGTGCTGGCCGAGGGGCGCGAAAGCGGACCGATGAAACAGTTCCTACAACCGTTCAAACCTGGCGCCGACCGGCTCAGCGGACTGGAATTGGACGCCAGTCCCAATGAACAACCGCTGCTCCCCGAGGCGCTCGCATGGCTGGAGGGTCGAGTGAGCCAGCGGATGGAATGCGGAGATCACTGGTTGATCTATGCCGAGGTGGAGCACGGGGGGCTGTTGGACCAGGAAGCCTCGACGGCCGTCCACCACAGGCGGAGCGGCGCCAACTACTGAAGAGCTCACTGGATCAGTGATATCGACCAGTCAACAAGCATCAGCCTGAAAAAGTCGTCACAATTCAACCTCTGAAGTGCACGCTGCTCATGAGCAAGGCGAACAATCCTGAGGTGCTGGTGATTGCTGCCAGCAACGGCGAGAACCTCAAACTGGCCCAACGCTTCGTGGACCAGACACACGCGCAGGGCAGCAGCGCTGATCTGCTCGACCTCACCACACTCGAGCTCCCCCTGTTCACACCGCGCGCGCAGGAACAAGGCATGCCGAATGGCGTGCAGCCCTTGCAGCAACAACTGATGGCAGCGCCCCGATGGGTGATCTGCGCACCTGAATACAACGGTTCGATTCCCCCGGTGCTGACCAATGCCATCGCCTGGCTGTCCGTTCAGGGAGATGACTTCCGATCTCTCTTCAACGGTCGGCCGATCGCCATGGCCAGCTTCTCCGGTGGCGGCGGCATGGAGCTGCTGGTGTCGCTTCGGATCCAGCTCACCCATCTCGGCGCCCAAGTTGTGGGGCGCCAACTGCTCAGCAATTACTCGAAAGCAGCGAAAGATGACAGCATTGCCGACCTCATCCAGCGCCTCATGCAAATGAAACCACTGCAGCTGTGAATGAATTCAGCAGCCAATGAATCAGAAACAAGCGTTGAATCAAGATTGGCCACTGAACCTCAAACGGAAATCAATTCAAAAGAGAATCGGGATTTCATACACACACCACATCTAGCGCACTAAAATAGCGAGGTCACTAACAACTTCCATTCCCCGAATGGGCATGACCCAAGATCCTCAGTACGCGTTTCGCTATCGCGGCTTTGTTCTCTTGCAACAACGCAATAACAGTTGGCTCGTCAGACCAGAACGAAGCCCGATGAGGCTTTTGCCATTTCGCACCCCAACCTGTTCGCTGGCGGATGTGAAAGCACTATTGGATAGGCGACTGGAGCAGGACACAAGCCTGATCTCAGCCGCCACCACCTCAGGCCGCCTGAGACTCAGGCCGCCTGAGGTGGTGGCGTAGGCGATCCTTGAGACTGAATGGGAATTACAAGGGTTGCCCAGCGCTCAGGGCGCTCGGGACGTTGGCGTCTTGCTTGACGAATTCCAAAAGGAACCCGTAACACATTGGTGCCTTCAATGGTCAAGGTATGACCACGGCCGAGGGCAGCCTGCAAGCAATCAGGAATGTCGGGAAGCTGCAGAGAGTCTGAGGTCTGCTCCGTCGATTCAATTCGTTTTTTGGTGTCGCGACTCATTGATTCCCCATTTGCGACGGTGAATGCTGTGCAGTGTGATCAAAGTTCGCATTGCACGATGAAAAACCGAAGATTAATTTCCGATTTCGGTAAAATTTAACCCATTGACTGAGACGCAGTGGGTTTAGGCGCAGTGAGCTGAAGAGCAACCATGTCTTCAACGCTGGGGCAAGTGCAGATCAGATTGCGATCGCCATAGGCGTTGTCGATCCTGGCCACAGCGGGCCAGAACTTGCTTTGCCGCTGATCCGGCAACGGAAATGCAGCCTGTTCTCGGGAATAGGGACGATCCCAGTGGTCGGCCGTCACAGCGCTCAAGGTGTGGGGAGCGCGGCGCAGGGGATTGTTCTCACGATCGCTGACACCGTTTTCGATCGCAGCGACTTCAGCGCGGATCGCGATCATGGCGTCACAGAAGCGATCCAGCTCTTCAAGACTCTCGCTTTCAGTGGGTTCAACCATCACCGTGCCCGCCACCGGCCAGCTGACCGTCGGAGCATGGAAGCCGTAATCCATCAAACGCTTCGCCAGGTCATCCACCTCGAGACCAGCACTCCGACGCAGATCGCGCAGATCAAGAATGCATTCATGGGCCACGAGTCCTCCTTCTCCCCGGAACAGCACCGGGTAGTGGGAGCCCAGCCGATGCGCCAGATAATTGGCCGATAGCAATGCCACAGCGGTGGCCTGCCGCAGGCCAGCAGGACCCATCAAACGCAGATACATCCAGCTGATCGGCAGGATGCTTGCACTACCTAAGGGGGCTGCAGACACCGCTGAAATGGCCTGGTCACCGCCGCTGGTCGTCAAGGGATGACCAGGGAGAAATGGCAACAGATGCTCTCCTACAGCGATGGGACCCACGCCTGGGCCACCACCTCCATGGGGAATGCAGAACGTCTTGTGCAGGTTGAGATGGCAGACATCTGCCCCAAATGCCCCTGGCCTGCAAACACCGACCTGAGCATTGAGGTTGGCGCCATCCAAATACACCTGACCGCCATGGTCATGAACAAGGCTGCAGATCTCGCGGATTCGGGTCTCGAACACCCCATGGGTTGAGGGATAAGTGACCATCAGCGCCGCCAAGGACTCGGCGTGCTCGGAGAGCTTGCTGCGGAGATCATCGACATCGACATTCCCCTGCTCATCACAGGCCACAGGCACCACACGCATGCCGGCCATCACCGCACTCGCTGGGTTGGTGCCATGGGCACTGGTGGGAATCAGACAGATATCGCGATGAGCCTCCCCGCGAGCCTGATGCCAGGCGCGAATCACCAGCAGACCAGCGAACTCCCCCTGGGAGCCTGCATTCGGCTGCAAGGAAACGCCAGCGAAACCGGTGAGCTCAGTCAACCAGCTCTCGAGATCCTGCGCCATGCGCTGATTGCCCTTCAACTGATCAGCGGGGGCGAAGGGGTGAATGCTTCCGAACTCCCTCCAGCTGACCGGTACCAGCTCCGCTGCAGCATTCAGCTTCATGGTGCAGCTACCCAGGGGAATCATCCCGTGCACCAGCGAAAGGTCTTTGCTGACCAGACGCTGGATATAGCGAAGCAACTCGGTCTCACTGCGATAGCGATGAAACACTGGCTGTTGCAGCCAGGGGCTGGAACGCAGCGGCAAACCAGTCAGAGCCTCGTCATGCTTGGCGATATCAGACAGTTCTGGACAATGGCCTCCAGTGGCCTCAGCCACCAGCGACAGAAGCAGAGACACCTCCTTGTTATCGCTGAGCTCATCCAGGCTGATGCCGAAGCCTTGCGCCTGTTCGATCGCGGCACCATCGGGCAGGACACGCAGGTTGAAACCAGCTCGGGCTGCCAGCTGATGCACGAGCGGCGCCTGAGCACAGACCACATCAACACTGTCGAAGCGAGATCCTTGCGGTAAAGCGAGCCCAAGCGTGCTCAGTCCTTCTTCGAGCTGACAGCGCTGCTGCAGCAGGCGTCTAGCAATCGCCTCAAGACCTTCCGGCCCATGATGAACGGCATAGAACGAAGCCATTACTGCAAGCAGCACCTGGGCCGTGCAGATATTGCTGGTGGCTTTGTCTCGGCGGATGTGCTGTTCACGGGTCTGCAACGCCAGACGCAGAGCGACATTGCCCTCGCCATCTTTCGATTGCCCAACAATGCGACCAGGGACCTGCCGGCGGTAAGCATCACGGGTGGCAAAAAATGCCGCGTGGGGACCGCCTCCACCCATTGGCACACCGAAACGCTGCGCGCTGCCCACGGCGATATCGGCACCGAGAGCTCCGACCGGCTCGAGCAGCACCTGAGCCATCGGATCAATGGCCACCGTGACCAAAGCGCCATGCTCATGGGCCCTGGAGATACAGGAACGAGGGTCCCAGAGCCGGCCACAGCGTCCAGGCAGCTGCAACAACACTCCGAACACATCGTCACCCCACGCGAACTGATCCGGCTCAGCCACATCGAGCTGCACGCCGATTGGCTGGGCCCTGGTGCGCAGAACCGCCAGGGTCTGTGGCAACACGGCAGCATCAACGAGAAAACGGGTGGCTTCAGTTCGCTTACAAACGCCAAAGCTCATCGACATGGCCTCCGCTGCCGCTGTGGCCTCATCCAAAAGTGAGGCATTGGCGATCGGCAGACCGGTCAGCTCACTGATCAAGGTCTGGAAATTGAGCAATGCCTCGAGACGTCCCTGAGCGATTTCGGCCTGATAAGGGGTGTAAGCCGTGTACCAGGAGGGGTTCTCCAACACCTGTCGCTGGATCAACGCGGGGGTGACGGTGCCGTAGTAGCCGAGGCCGATCAAGGACCGCGCCACGCGATTCAAACCGGCAAGTTGGCGGAGTTCAGAAAGAGCTTGGGCCTCTCCAACTCCCTCCGGAAGCTGCGCCTGTGGCGGACTGGAATCGAGAATGTCCGGAGGCACGACGGCCTGCAGAAAGCGCTCAAGATCAGCAAAACCAAGCTGATCGAGCATCAGCTGATTGGCTGTGGATCCTGGGCCGATGTGGCGCTGCGCGAAGGGCGGAAGAGTCTTCGCTGAAGCGGTTTCCACCATGCGCTGGTCCAGCAGGGTCATGGTGGCGCTTCAGAAGGCGCCGACTGTAGGCAACTTGCGCCGGGCGACGATGTGATATCAGGTCGCGGCAACCTTGGCGGCGTAGGTGCCAGCGTCCATCAACTGCTCAAACTGCGTCATATCGCTAGGACGGATCACCAGCAACCAACCCTCGCCGTGGGGATCCTTTTGGAGTTCTTCGGGATTGGCCAGCAGAGCTTCATTGCGCTGCAGAACCTCCCCACTCAGGGGGGCATACATCTCTTCAACAGCCTTGACCGACTCAACAGTGCCAAAACTGTTGCCATGGCTGAGATCAGAACCCACCTCGGGGAGATCCACGAAAACGATGTCTCCGAGTTGATCCACGGCATAGGCACTTAAGCCGATGCGGATCGAATCGGCGTCCTGCCAAGCGTATTCATGGCTGTCCGCATAGCGGTAGGAGGCAGGGAAATCGAAGGCCATCGGGCCGCACCAGCGTCTCTTAATCAGTCTGCGCCAGATTCAGATGTCCTGCCGCAGCCAGGGCTTGCAGCGCCTGGATCAGAGCTAACTCGACATGGGCGCGATGGGTACCGCCCTGAACGTAGAGATTGAACGGCTCACGCAATGGCGCGTCAGCGGAGAACTCACTGGTGCTGCCATCGATAAAAGTGCCACCGGCCATCACCAGATCGCTGGCATAACCGGGCATCGCTGCCGGCACAGGGTCCAGGTAAGAACCCACCGGGGAGCAGGCCTGAAAGGCACGGCAAATCAGCTTGAGTGCCTCAGGATCCCCTAGCTGTACGGCCTGGATCAGGTCACCTCGGGACGCGCCAGCAACGGGCTGTACCGGAAATCCGAGATCGGCGAACACACCAGCCACGAGATCAGCCCCGATCAAGGCTTCAGCCACCATCTGCGGAGCCAGAAACAATCCCTGCAACAACAGTCGGTGCAGATCAAAACCAGTCCCCCCTTCGCTGCCGATCCCTGGTGCAGTGAGACGACAGCAGGCTTGTTCCACCAGATCGGCACGTCCAGCGACGTAGCCACCAGCGGGTGCGATTGTTCCTCCGAGGTTTTTGATCAATGAACCCGCGACCAGATCCGCACCCACCTCAGGCGGCTCCTGGGCCTCAACCAGTTCCCCATAGCAGTTGTCCACGAAGCAAACGCAATTGGGCTGCCGTTCGTGAATACGAGCACAGAGGCGGCCTATGGTCTGCACGCTGAGCGATGGGCGCCAGCTGTAACCGCAGCTGCGCTGGATCAGGATCAAGCGATGAGGTTGATCAAGGGCCTGCTCCAGGGCTTGCTCATCCACAGCCCCGGCTTCGTTGAGCTGCAGCTCTTTGTAGTTGATGCCGAAGTCTTGAAGAGATCCTTGCCCACTTCCACGCAGACCGATGACCTCTTCGAGCGTGTCGTAAGGACGACCCGTGATTGAAAGCAGGCGATCGCCTGGCCTGAGCACACCGAACAAGGCGGCGGCAATGGCATGGGTACCGCTCACAAACTGAAGTCGCACAGCCGCTGCTTCCGCACCGAGCACGCGTGCGAACACCCTGTCGATCACCTCTCGGCCCTGATCTCCGTGCCCGTAACCGCTCACGGAGGCGAAATGCTGGGTTCCCACCCGCTCTGCCTCAAACGCCGCAAGCACCTTCTGCAGACGATCGGCCACAGCAGCGGTGCGCTGTTCGGCAAGAGGCTGCTGACGCTCGCGCACAGCAGCGACCTTCCTGCGGGCAAATGCCCTGGCCTCACTGAGATTCATCCCCTGTACACCGGTGCTCTCTGCATAGCGATTTGAAGCCAGTGCCATGGAAGAACCGCGAAAAGCCTGCTGTTTTCTTTTACATTCACATTCCCAACCAACTGTTTTGGTCTCGGCTGTCGCCGTGTCAACCGCAACAGAACTGGTTCAACGAGAAACTTCTTGGTTACTACCACTCCGGCAGCTACCACCTCAAACCGCGAATTGCGCATGCGTGCGGCGGTGATGGCGCCCCGTGAACGGCTACCGCGTAAACAGCGCAAATTCAAAGGTGGCACCACATCCTTCATGGTGGCCATGCACGTGCTTGCCACCATTGCTCTGCTGCCGAGGTTCTGGAGCATTCAGGGAGTTGTGGCCCTCGCCGTTCTCTACTGGGCCACGGTGCTCGGGGTGACGCTAGGCCTGCATCGGCTGGTGGCACACCGAAGTTTTGAGGTGCCCCGCTGGCTCGAACGGGTGCTGGTGATCATGGGCACCCTGGCCGCCCAAAGCGGTCCCATCGACTGGGTGGCCTTGCACCGACACCACCACAAATTCTCCGATCAATCCAATGATCATCACGATGCAGGCCGGGGCCTTTGGTGGAGCCACAGCGAATGGATGCTGCACGAAATCCCCGCTCTCGAGCACAAGGAGCGATTTGGCGGCGACCTGCTGAAAGATCCCTTCTATGTCTGGCTAGATCGCTGGTTCCTTGTGCTGCAGATTCCGCTCGGACTGGCGCTTTATTACTACGGCAATGCAGCCCAGATTCATGGAGGCGGTGTTGGCCTGGTGCTGTGGGCCATTCCTCTGCGTTTAGTGGTCGTCTATCACGTCACCTGGCTGGTGAATTCGGCAACACACGCCTTTGGTTATCGCAATTTCGACTGCCCTGATCTCTCACGCAATTGCTGGTGGGTGGCTGTTCTGTCGTTCGGAGAGGGTTGGCATAACAACCATCACGCCCATCCGGGCAGCGCCCGACATGGTCTGCGCTGGTTTGAGTTCGACATCACTTGGATGCACATTCGGATGCTGCAGAAGCTTGGATTAACCCGGCGCGTGCGTCAGGCGCGCTATCCCGGCTGAGCAGCCATTCGCAACTCGGCCAGAAACGCCTCAGCGCTCTGGCCCTTGCTGCCTTCAAGAGCCATGTGTGTGGCATGAAGATCGAGGAACTCACCGTCGAGCTCCTCGGCGCTGTATTCCCGCAAACCAGCCATCACTTCGGCAAAACGATCACGGCGCTGGTTTTTGGTGACCGGATAGGCCTCCATCACCTGATCACGACACTGGCGCCAGGCCAGACCACGGCAAAGACTGTCGGCGATCGCTGCACTCAAGGCAGCAGCTTCAGTTTGATCAATCCGCCAATCGAAGCCTGGCGGCAACGGTCCAAGGCCGACAAAGATTTCAAGCAGCTCTCCAGCACCGAGGGGCTCCCCATGGGCTGCGAGCAGGGGAACAGCACTGTCGCTCAGCACCCGCAGCAGGTCGGGGTGAACTTCCGCCAACTGATCGCGGATCGGATCCAGGCCCTGATGCAGCACCGCATTCGCCTGGCCGAGAGCGAGAAAAACCTCCGGCCCCGGAGACGAAAGCTTGCCGTTACGGAGATTGGAGATCTGGGAGTTGTGCACGCGGCCGAGGTCCAACGCATCGGCCAGAGCAGGCAACACCTTGTGCGACCAGCCGTTGCGCTCATGCCACACATGAATGAGATGGGCCATTGCCTGGCGCCCTTCCTCAAGACGCTGTCGGTAACCCTTGGTCACATGATCAGAACCGCTTGCCTTGTCCATTGCTTGATACGTATCCGTATCACGTGTAGTGTGCAGAGATAACCGGGATCAAGTCATGGCACCAAGCGCGATTAGAACGCCTTCGCCACCCAGTCGGAAATCAGTTTCGCATCGTGGTCCAAGGCTGGCAATCAAGACCTACCAGCGCCCCAGCAGCAAGGCGCCGATGTCTCCAAAAACCGAAAAAAGCTGGGTAACGATCGGATTCATGATCGTGATTCATGCCCTGGCGCTGCTGGCGCTCGCTCCTGGCTTCTGGAGTTGGGAGGCCGTCACCAGCCTGCTGGTGCTGTATTGGGTTACCGCCTGCCTGGGTGTGACCCTCGGTTACCACCGACTGCTCTCACACCGCTCCTTCAGAGTGCCGCTCTGGCTGGAGCGCTTCTTTGCCACCTGCGGCGCCCTGAGTTGCCAGCATGGACCCATCGACTGGGTGGGGCTGCATCGGCATCACCACAAGCATTCCGATACGGATGCGGATCATCACAACAGCCACCGAGGCTTCTGGTGGAGCCACATGGGCTGGATGTTCAATGCAATTCCGGCGATGAAGGACGTTCCCCGCATGGCAGGCGATCTCACCAAGGACCCCTACTACCGCTGGCTGAACAACTGGTTCCTGGTTCTGCAGCTGCCCTTAGCCGGCCTGCTGTTCTGGATCGGCAATGCAACAGGTGCCGGCGGCTGGGCCTTGGTGCTTTGGGGCATTCCCCTCCGTCTTGTCCTCGTCTATCACGTCACCTGGCTGGTGAATTCCGCCACCCACACCTGGGGCACCGTGGCCTTTGAAAGTGGCGACGCGTCCCGCAACAACAAGTGGGTTGCAGCACTGACCTTCGGCGAGGGCTGGCATAACAATCACCATGCCTTCCCCCATTCAGCGCGTCACGGCCTCCAAGCGGGTCAGATCGACCTCACCTGGGAGCACATCCGTCTGATGCGCGCCCTGGGCCTGGCCACCAAAATTCGCCTGCCCGTGAAGTCGTAAAGTGATCGACCGCTAATCAGACGTCGTCAGGATCGTTCTCCCATGGCCAAGCGCGTACAAGTCGTACTCAATGAGGACGTTCTCAGCCTCGGCCGGGATGGAGATTTGGTGGAGGTTGCGCCTGGATACGCCCGCAACTTCCTGCTGCCCTTCGGGAAAGCTGTGCCTGTCACCCCTGCGGTGATGAAGCAGGTGGAGCACCGCAGGGCCAAGGAGGTTGAGCGCCAGGCTGCTCTCAAAGAAGAAGCTGTTGCCTTCCGCACAGCCCTCGACACCATCGGCCGCTTCACGGTCAAGAAGCAAACCGGGGAGGACGACGTGCTGTTCGGCACCGTCACCAATGGTGATGTGGCCGAGGTGATTGAAGAGGCCACCAAGAAGGAAGTCGATCGCCGAGACATCAGCGTTCCCGACATCCATCGGACCGGCAGTTACAAGGTTCAGGTCAAGTTGCACAGCGAAGTGACCGCTGAAATCAACCTGGAAGTGGTCAGCTACTGAGCAACAACTAAAAATGACTCTGATGTCACCGACAAGGTGCGTCAGAGTGGTTCTTACTTCTGAGCAGCTGCCGCCATGGTGAGCGTTCCCGTATCCAGTCCCGGTGGCGAGTCCACCGAGGGGGAACGCCGTGGCTTCGGCAAAGGCCGCCGGCGTGAAGAGCCCAGCTTCGAGGCACTGCCCGATTCGATCCCACCTCAAAACCTGGAAGCGGAAGAGGCGGTGCTGGGAGGAATCCTGCTCGATCCAGACGCCATCGGTCGCGTCGCCGATGCGCTGCAACCAGAAGCCTTTTATCTCAATGCCCATCGCGAGATCTTCCGCACCGCGGTGATGCTCCATAGCCAGGGCAAACCAACCGATCTCACGGCAATGACCGCCTGGCTGGCGGACACCGGTGCACTCGAAAAGGTGGGGGGCAGCAGCAGGCTCGTGGAACTTGTGGAGCGCGTGGCCTCCACCGCCTCGATCGAGCAGGTGGCGCGCCTGGTGATGGATAAATATCTGCGCCGGCAACTGATCCGCTCAGGCAATGAAGTCATCCAACTGGGCTTCGATCAAGGGCTGCCGATGGAGCAGGTGCTCGACAAGGCCGAACAAACGATCTTCGCCATCAGCCAGGAAAAACCGTCCAAAGGACTAACGCCCACCGCCGAAATTCTCACCAGTACGTTCAACGAGATCGAGAGCCGCTCGCTGGGCACCTCGGTGGCAGGCATTCCGGTGAATTTCTACGACCTGGACGCCATGACCCAGGGCCTGCAGCGCAGTGATCTGATCATCGTGGCCGGACGCCCGGCCATGGGCAAAACCTCGATCGTGCTCAACCTGGCCAAGAACGTGGCCCAGTTGCACGATCTGCCCGTGTGCGTGTTCTCCCTGGAGATGAGCAAGGAGCAGCTCACCTACAGGCTGCTGTCAATGGAAGTGGGCATTGAAGCCGGCCGGCTACGCACGGGCCGCCTGCAACAGGAGGAATGGCCGCTGCTCGGCCAGGGCATCAACACGCTTGGCCAGCTGCCGATCTACATCGATGACAAACCCAATTCCGGTGTGCTTGAGATGCGCTCGCTCTGCCGGCGACTGATGGCCGAACAGGGCAAGGAGCTGGGGCTGATTGTGATCGACTACTTGCAGCTCATGGAAGGTTCCACCCCCGACAATCGCGTCCAAGAAATTTCTCGAATCACCAGGGCTCTCAAAGGTATGGCCAGAGAACTGAACGTACCGGTGATCGCCTTGTCACAGCTCAGCCGTGGCGTGGAATCGCGCACCAACAAACGCCCCATGCTCAGCGACCTGCGCGAATCGGGCTCCATTGAGCAAGACGCCGACCTTGTGCTGATGATCTATCGCGATGAGTACTACAACCCGGAAACCCCAGACCGGGGCATCACCGAAGTGATCGTGACCAAGCACCGCAACGGACCGGTGGGCACCGTGAAACTGCTGTTCGAGCCCCAGTTCACGCGCTTCCGCAACCTTGCCGCTTAAGCCTCAACATGTGGATTGGGCGCATCCTTCTGCTTGGTGTTGGCTCGTCCTACATCGCACGCTGGATCCTCAGTCCTCAGCGACATCGCAACTATGTGGCCGCTTGGCTCAAGGCACTGCACAAAACCACTGGTTGGCTGCCACGCGGTCGACACAAGCTTCGACGCCTCGGGCGACGAAGCTTCCGCGCCACGCTCAAAGCCACCAACCGAAGATCAATGAAATCAGCAGAGAGCCTGAGAGCGCGTTGAGGCCACAACCTTGATGAAGCGGTCTGAAAAAAGCTTGGTGAAGCGCCTGGATGCCCGGTTTCAGACTTGCGCGGAACTTCAGGAACTGTTTCGGCCACTCTCACCCGATCTGGTCGCCGTTCAGCTCAGCCCTGGTCCTCTGCATGGGCGCGTGCGCATTTTTGTGCTGGGAAGCTACCGCTTCAACGTGCTCGAAACCAGCCAAAGCCTCTTTCTCAGCGGAACTCGGCGGACCAAGCCATGCACGCTGGCGATTCCCTTGACGGACGCGATGGCGGATCAGCCTTATCGCGCCCAGGGCATTGCCATGCCTTGGGCCGGTTTGATGGGCTACAACCGGTCGCTGAGCGATTTCGATCTCAGAGTGCCTGCCCGGGCAGCACTGGCAACCGTGGTGATCGGAAAGGAAGCCTTGCTGGAACGCCACACACAGCAAGGAGGTGGGCCACTCATGCTGAAGCGCTGGGAAAGCACCAACCAGCTGGAAGTCCAGACAGACCTGCGTCTTCGGCTTCAGAAGCAACTCAACAACCTGGTGGAACGAAACCAGGACACCTGGAAACCGGAAGAGCCTGATCAACTGATCGAGACTTTGATTCG
The DNA here is from genome assembly GCF_014279975.1 of Synechococcus sp. BIOS-U3-1. Lineage (NCBI taxonomy): Bacteria > Bacillati > Cyanobacteriota > Cyanophyceae > Synechococcales > Synechococcaceae > Synechococcus > Synechococcus sp. BIOS-U3-1. The sequence continues at coordinate 2,577,308 of NZ_CP047936.1, forward strand.
CTGCTTTGAAGCGCCAAAGAGTCAAACCATGCCCATAGCCAAACGGGAGACTCGCCACGAAGCAGCGATCGAATTGCTGCACTGGTGCGCAAAGAACACAAGCAAATCGCTGACCATGAATGAGCTCTCGGCCGAGCTGCATCAATCGCGGACATCGCTGTTCAAGGGATCCAGAGAGCACTTTGATTGCACGCCCTTACAACTGCATCGATCCATGCGCATGGACAAGGTTCGGCAACTGCTGCTGGGTCAAGGCCTTCGCCAGACAATCAAGCTGCAAGGGGTCGGAGCCATCGCATCTGCCATCGGATTCACCAGTCGTAGCCACTTCGCACGGCAATACCAGCAGCACTACGGGGAACGACCGCAAGACACGCTCAACCGGAACAGCAACACGCCTAACTGAAGAGAGTCCGGCAATGTCTCGCACTATCGGGCTCACACTGACGTTGGCAAATCTGGGAAATGTCCAAAAATTGGATGAGTGATTGCTGAGAGCCCCTCCCGATGTCAATACGACACGCCGAGCTGGCTGCGTTTGCTCTCAGATCCTTGACCCAGGGCTAAGGGGAATGCGGTGACCTCTTCAGCCCAGGAATCATTCAACGCGCCGACGCAGGAATCCACACAGGTTGGAGACCTGCAGGGGGATGGTTCGCAATGCTCAATGGACGACATATTCAATGCGTCTTCCTTGGAAGAAGCGAACCAGAAGAATCCAAACGAAACCAGTCGACTAGCAGAAACCCAGAATTCGCAGCAACCGATTCCAGAGGAACTGCCTCACTCCGGCGATGTCCTCCAGGAGAAGCAAGACGCAAGCCAAAAGCGTCCCGTTACCTCTGAATCTCTACAAGAGCTATGGCACCCACAACTTCAGGAGTGGGCAGAGCAAGGTGACTTACTTAATGCAGCCGTGCATGCGCTGCATCTCGATCCAAATCAACCACCGACAGAGCTCACAACTCTGGTGGAGCGACTGGTCGAGGGTGAAACCAGCGATCTTCCAAAGATTGAGTTGCTGCAACATACAGCAATGCCCGGTGCCGCCGGCGCCTATTCAGCCACAAAACAGACGATTTATCTCAACAGCGACTGGGCCAATACAACAAACCAATCAGAAATCGTCAAGGTACTAAGTGAAGAATTTGGTCACCATCTGGATTCAGTGGTGCATCCCCAAGACACCTCAGGCGACGAAGGAAAGATCTTCGCCGAGTTCCTAACAGGGGGACTCCATCAACATGACATCCATATTCATCAATCAGAAAAATGGCACATCAGTGATCAAGGCCAGATCAAAGTCAATGGTGAAGTCATTGATGTCGAATTCTCACAAACAAGCACTGCGCTTCAATGGATTCAAGTTGGCGATGAGATAGAAGGTCGCAAAAAACAAGCAAGATCTGGATACACCGTCAGCCTATCGAGCGACGGAAGCATTGTTGCCATTGGAAGCTGGAATGACCGCACGATTGGCAGTTCGCGAGGCAGCGTTGCTGTTTATCAGTTAGTTAACAATAGCTGGCAAGCGCTCGGCAATGTACTCAATGGAACTAACAACGGGGACCGCTTCGGAGCCCAAGTCAGTCTCTCAGCTGACGGATCAAGACTCGGCGTTGGCACCCCTCGAGATGATGATGGCGGAAAATGGGCTGGCAGCGTATCAATTTACGAGCTCCAAAGTGGTACCTGGACAAAGCTCGGCAGCAATATTGATGGCGTTAATGCAAATAATCGCGCAGGCGGATCCCTAGCCCTCTCGGGCGATGGCAGCACAGTCATCGTTGGAGCAGAGAGAGGACACACAAAACAAAAAGGATATGCCGGTGTCTACACATGGAATGGAACGACTTGGGGGCGTGTTGGCGCCCGCATAACAGGCACTCAGAAAAAAGAATATTCAGGCAAGTCAGTCGCGATCTCAGAAGATGGCAGCAGAGTTGCCGTTGGATCCTGGGCTTTCGATTCCAGCGGAAATGATCGTGGGCGCGTCAGGGTTTACGACAACGTTGGAGGCACCTGGACACTCAAATTCAACATTTTTGGCGAAAAAAAGAATGATTTCGCTTCATCTGTCTCTCTATCAGACAATGGCAATATCCTTGCTTTAGGCGCAGCTCAGAACGACGGAGGCGGCAACAATTCAGGCCATGCTCGTGTTTATGACATCAGTGGATCAAGAGAGAAGCAACTTGGCGATGACATCAATGGCACAACTGGTGGTCAACAACTTGGAGGCTCCGTCAGCTTATCCAGCAATGGGCAACGTTTAGCAGTTGGCGCCCAATATGCCGATGGTACCCACTCCAATTCAGGGCGAGTCACGATCTTTGACTACAACAGTAGTAGTGATTCATGGACAAAAGTTGGCTCCTACATCAAGGGCGTCGCCACTGGAGATCGAGCCAGTGCTGGCATAACCGGACTCAGCCTGAGCGGCGATGGAAAGACTGTTGCCATCGGGGCGCCATTCCATGATGGCGACACAAACGCGCTGAAAGACGCAGGCCACGTCAGGGTTTTTACAGCCAGTGGTCTCACCATTGCCCAGGCCAGCACTCCACTCGTCACAACAGAAGCCGGCTCCACTGCATCATTCACCGTCGTCCTCGACGCCAAACCCACAGACAACGTCACCGTCTCCATCACAGGCGACGACAGCACTGAACATTCACTCAGCGCCTCTTCGCTGACCTTCACCACCAGCAACTGGAATACAGCCCAGACCGTGACCGTCACAGGCGTTGACGACAGCCTCGACGATGGCGATATCACCACCACACTCACCGCCACCGCCTCCAACACCGGCGGTTATGCAGGCACTGAACAAGCCACCACCACTCTCAAGACATCCGACGACGACACCGCCGGCATCACCATTGCCCAGGCCAGCACTCCACTCGTCACAACAGAAGCCGGCTCCACTGCATCATTCACCGTCGTCCTCGACGCCAAACCCACAGACAACGTCACCGTCTCCATCACAGGCGACGACAGCACTGAACATTCACTCAGCGCCTCTTCGCTGACCTTCACCACCAGCAACTGGAATACAGCCCAGACCGTGACCGTCACAGGCGTTGACGACAGCCTCGACGATGGCGATATCACCACCACACTCACCGCCACCGCCTCCAACACCGGCGGTTATGCAGGCACTGAACAAGCCACCACCACTCTCAAGACATCCGACGACGACACCGCCGGCATCACCATTGCCCAGGCCAGCACTCCACTCGTCACAACAGAAGCCGGCTCCACCTCCACATTCACCGTCGTCCTCGACGCCAAACCCACAGACAACGTCACCGTCTCCATCACAGGCGACGACAGCACTGAACATTCACTCAGCGCCTCTTCGCTGACCTTCACCACCAGCAACTGGAATACAGCCCAGACCGTGACCGTCACAGGCGTTGACGACAGCCTCGACGATGGCGATATCACCACCACACTCACCGCCACCGCCTCCAACACCGGCGGTTATGCAGGCACTGAACAAGCCACCACCACTCTCAAGACATCCGACGACGACACCGCCGGCATCACCATTGCCCAGGCCAGCACTCCACTCGTCACAACAGAAGCCGGCTCCACTGCATCATTCACCGTCGTCCTCGACGCCAAACCCACAGACAACGTCACCGTCTCCATCACAGGCGACGACAGCACTGAACATTCACTCAGCGCCTCTTCGCTGACCTTCACCACCAGCAACTGGAATACAGCCCAGACCGTGACCGTCACAGGCGTTGACGACAGCCTCGACGATGGCGATATCACCACCACACTCACCGCCACCGCCTCCAACACCGGCGGTTATGCAGGCACTGAACAAGCCACCACCACTCTCAAGACATCCGACGACGACACCGCCGGCATCACCATTGCCCAGGCCAGCACTCCACTCGTCACAACAGAAGCCGGCTCCACTGCATCATTCACCGTCGTCCTCGACGCCAAACCCACAGACAACGTCACCGTCTCCATCACAGGCGACGACAGCACTGAACATTCACTCAGCGCCTCTTCGCTGACCTTCACCACCAGCAACTGGAATACAGCCCAGACCGTGACCGTCACAGGCGTTGACGACAGCCTCGACGATGGCGATATCACCACCACACTCACCGCCACCGCCTCCAACACCGGCGGTTATGCAGGCACTGAACAAGCCACCACCACTCTCAAGACATCCGACGACGACACCGCCGGCATCACCATTGCCCAGGCCAGCACTCCACTCGTCACAACAGAAGCCGGCTCCACTGCATCATTCACCGTCGTCCTCGACGCCAAACCCACAGACAACGTCACCGTCTCCATCACAGGCGACGACAGCACTGAACATTCACTCAGCGCCTCTTCGCTGACCTTCACCACCAGCAACTGGAATACAGCCCAGACCGTGACCGTCACAGGCGTTGACGACAGCCTCGACGATGGCGATATCACCACCACACTCACCGCCACCGCCTCCAACACCGGCGGTTATGCAGGCACTGAACAAGCCACCGCAACGCTCAAGACATCCGACGACGACACCGCCGGCATCACCATTGCCCAGACTGGCACCACCGACGGCTCCGGCAATCTGCTCACAACAGAAGCCGGCTCCACCTCCACATTCACCGTTGTTCTTAATAACAAGCCAACGGCTGATGTCACCGTCTCCCTCACTGGCGACGACAGCACTGAACATTCACTCAGCGCCTCATCGCTGACCTTCACCTCCAGCAACTGGAATACAGCCCAGACCGTGACCGTCACAGGCGTTGACGACAGCATCGTTGATGGCGACATCACCACCACACTCACCGCCACCGCCTCCAACACCGGCGGTTATGCAGGCACTGAACAAGCCACCACCACTCTCAAAACATCAGACAACGACAATCCACCTTCCATTGCGGATCGAAGTGATGATGTTCTGGAAAGCACCAGCAGTGGCACGGAGCTGCTGGACCTGGCAGATGCGAATTCAGGCAATGACACAGACCAAGATGGCGATGCCATTACCTATTCAATCAGTGACGGCAATGATGCCGACTTGTTTGCCATTGAAGCCTCAACAGGAAAGATCTCATTAGCCGCAGGACAATCACTGCATTATGAAACAAGTGATCTTCACACTCTGGAAATTACAGCAACTGACGGAGTTAAAACAACAACCGCTGATATCAGCATTAACGTTATAGATGTCAATAATGCACCGGTCGCAGACGCCGACACAGGGTCGGTCAATGAAAACGAAACGCTAAGCAAGGCTGCAACAGCTGGACTGATCCTTGATAACGACACCGATAGTGATGGAGACAGCCTGGTCATCAGCAACTTTCATGCTGGTGACTTAAGTGAGGCATTACCAAGGATTGGCCAATTCAACACGGCTCTTGATGGTGATTATGGGCAACTAAGCCTGCAGACTGATGGCTCATATAGCTACACCGCCAACAAAGCAGCTGCCGATGCACTTGCTGCTGGCGAGACGGGCATCGATATTTTTTCGTACAGAGTCAGCGACACCAAATTAACTGACAGGGCAGAACTTGCAATCACCGTCACAGGCGTCAACGACCAGCCCTTTCTCGTTGATGCGATTAAAACCAAAAAATATACCGAAGGACAGATTAATATTCCACTAATCATTGATGGCAGCCTCGACATCCGCGATGTCGATGACACTAATATTGAGAGTGCAACGGTCTCCATCTCATCCACCACTTTCGTCAGCACAGAAGACACACTTGCGTTCACCAGTGTCTATGGAATCAGTAGTAACTGGAATTCCACGTCAGGCGTATTAACTCTCAGCGGCTCAGCAACAAAAGCAAATTATATCAATGCCCTGCAAACAGTTACCTATACCAACACCAATACCTCTAATCCCGAAGCCGGCGCGAGAACGATCCAATGGTTGGTGAATGATGGAGCAGCAAACTCCACAGCCATTGAATCCAATATCATTGTTCTTGGTCAAAATGATGCGCCCGAAGCGAGCAATGACACAGCGAGTGTCGATGGTGGCTCAACAGTTACAACGCAAACGAATCTGCTAGCAAACGACACCGACCCTGAAGGCCATTCTCGGTCCATTACCTCCTTCAGAATCGGAAACGAGCAAGAGTCAAATGCCGGGTTTTCGCCAGGGGCAACCGTTACTGGATCATATGGAAAAATGACCATCCAATCGGATGGCACTTACAGCTATCAAGCCCAAGAGACAGCCGCCTACAAATTACTCGCGGGTGAGACGGCAACTGAAACGTATACATACACAATCACAGACAGTCAAACCGTCGACGAAGGAATTGATAGCGGTGAAATCACAATCACAATCACGGGAGTCAATGATTCGCCCACGGCAATTGATGACACTGCAAAAATTGACGAAGACAGCTCGAAACAATTTGAAGATCACCTGGGAATCTTAAAAAACGACACTGATATTGATGGAGATCAACTTTACATCAAAAGTGTTCGAGCAGGAGCCGAAACTAGTAGGAGAAGTTTAAATACAGGCACAGATGGCGTATCACAAAACAGCACATCAGAAACTGAAACCCAAAGCAACGAAACTGTATCAGAAACTCAAAGTGAAAGCTCAGATTCGGAATCCTCAAGTGAAAGCTCGGACACAGGAACTTCAAATGAAAGCTCAAAGTCGGAATCCTCAAGTGAAAGCTCGGACACAGGAACTTCAAATGAAAACTCAGATTCGGAATCCTCAAGTGAAAGCTCGGATACAGGAGCTTCAAGTGAAAGCTTAGACACTGAAATTCAAAGCAAAAAAATCGAATCCGGAAATCAAAGCTCCAGCGTCAATAGTCTCAGTACCGAGATTAAAGGCACCTATGGCAGCTTAACTGTCAATCCGAACGGCTCCTATCGCTACACCGCCAACCTGGCGGATGCACTGGACAGTGGTGACAAGGAGATCGACCGCTTCACATACACCCTCACCGATCTGAGCAGCGATGACAGCGCTGAAATGGCCATTGAAGTGACAGGCATCAACGATGCTCCCGTCTTGGCCGCCATTACGGGTGGAACGATTGCTGACCAAACCAATTCATCTTCCCTGGTCACCAGCAACATTTCAGGCCAACTGTCCGGTACCGATGCTGACGCCTCTGCAGTCTTGAGCTTTGGAATCACTGGCAACAGCAGCTCTACGTCATCAGGCAACTACGGCACATTGAGCCTCAATCGCTCGACCGGAGCCTACGAATACCTACCCACCACCGCTGTGATTGAAGCCCTCAATCAAGGTGACAGCGTTTCCGACTCCTTTGAGGTCTACGTCAGTGACGGCAGCCTCTCAGCAACCCAAACCTTTCAGGTCAACATCACTGGTGCCAATGACTCCAATGGAAGTAGCGGAGGTAGTGGAGCTGGCAGCACAGGCAGTGACAGTGGTAACAGCAACACTGATCGCTCTAACGCGACCCCCAGTGAACTGATCAAAAACACCGATGGCAGTGGCTTCCAAGTAACTGGAAGCAATGGTGTTTGGGTGCAACTAGAAGTGCTCAGAGCCAATGCCGACTGGCAGAACAGCCTGCAAATCGTGAACTCTGAAGGACATGCCATTGGCTCTATAGGTGCCACCAAAAATTCCACCAACATGGGGAGCAATGAGATCTTTCTAAGTGGAGGTAGCGAAATCAAATTTCATCAGTCAAGCAATCATCAAAAACTCAATCACTCACCAAAATTACAAATCAATTCAGAGCTTGACAACAGCTTTTCACTTCACCTTGAAGATAGTGATCAGCAAAATCCAGACTATGACGATCTATCGATCAAAATCACCAGCTCTCAACAGCCCAAGAATATCAACGCGTTCAAACTCTCCTCACAGCAGAATCGCATCAATGATCCGCTCTTGAAGATGACAGATCTCAATCCTGGCGGGACCAAGCTGCGCATCACATTAACCAGTGACTGTGGCGACACCAATCGGATTGCTTTTGTGAAACTCACCGCAAATGATCACGATGGATTCAGCGTTGGTGGAATTGCATCAACGGAGGAAAATACTTTTGAAGCCGCCGTTCGGGACAGCCTGATCAACCCGGGCGACACAGAGATTCTGATGCAAGGAAATAATGCAAGACAAATTGACTGGACATTCAATCAAAACGATGAAGGATTTTATGCTCCTGTCTTTATCAATCAGGAAACAGGCAATCTTGTCACCTACGGCGTCAACAATACGTTTAATGGAATGGGCTCGATCAAAAATTTAGGCGGCAACTTCTTCGGCTACGAAGACACACTCTCAGCTCAAGACTCCGACTGGGACTTCAACGACATGACCATGCTGGTGGAAATGATCTGAGGCGCTGGGGCCATTCCAGAGGTGGCACCGAATTCCAAACTCAGCAAGGAGCGATGCTTAGCGAACTGATCCACTCCCAAGACAGCGTTTCGCGTCAACATCTGTTTTGATCCCAATCGTGCAGAAATCAGCCGCCCTCCCCCATCAAGGGCAGCCCGCGGGGACAAAGCTTCTGAGAATGAGATGAGGAACGAATGAAACCTTGCTCACAACCTCCGCACTGTTCGAAGGCAGCATCGCCCTCGCGGAGAGGACCAAAAAGACGTCCTGCCAAGGGCAGAAAACAAGCAGCAGCCTCAAGCCCTACGGAGACAAGGAAACAAATCAACGCCGACAACGGGCGGAACGTCTCGTTACGAGCAATCAGAACATCACAGATGTTGAATGGCTCCAGAGCCTGGATGACGACATCGCCTGGATCGAGGGTGATCCAATTGAAGAGATATCGCAACGATTAGACCAGAGCAGGCAAGCAGGCCAAAAGATCAAGGATCTACATATTGTTGCCCACGGAATTAATAGTGAGCTCAAGCTCGGCAATACATTAGTCACCAAACAATATTTAAAAAAGTATTCCCAGCATCTTCAGAGCTGGAAACTTGATTCGATCTACCTCTGGTGCTGCAATCTTGGCAACAATGCAAACCTTCTGTCAACCCTTGAATCATTAACAGGCGCAGAAGTCTTTGCTAGTAAAAATATTATTGAGCAAAACAATACAAGGATAGACAGCAACAAAGGAAATACGGCTTATTTAGAGCAAATCATTTGCCCAAGGGAGATCGGAACATGGAAAGGAAATTTGATGTCCCCTGCCAATCATTACGTAACTGTTGAAAACGGCCACTCAACAGGGTCACAACCAGCCAGTTATTTCAGCTTTGGAGCAGAGGATGAAGGCACTGGAGACGGCGTAGCTCTACTACGATCAATGCCATGGTGGGGTGATGCGGCACTCGCACAACAATGGGCAAATAACTCTCACTATGAATCACCTAACTTAAACCTTGATGGCGATATTGGCGGAAATGTTGAAGAGGTTGCATTTGTATATGCATTAGGAACACGTCGATCTAGTGGCGTTACCACATGGTCATCAAAAAGGTTGGCAGATGATTGGGGCAGCGATGACGTCACGCGTTACTGGTCCGGTGGATTTGCAGTCGCCAAAACAACACTTAGCGGTATCACTATCAATCAAACTGGTACATCAGATGGATCAGGAAATCTTCTCACCACAGAAGCCGGTGGTTCTTCCACATTCACGGTCGTTCTGGATAGTCAACCCACAGGTGGAAATGTCACCATCTCCCTATCAGGTGTTTCAACGGATTCTGGCCTTGTCGCACGGGAATACTCCTTAAGCACAAGCACTCTCACCTTCACTAATGCAAACTGGGATACAACCCAATCAGTCACCGTTACAGGCGGCGATGATGATTACGAGGACGGCGATCGCACTTATACGTTAGTTGCTACTGCATCAAACACCGGGGGCTATGCCGGTACGGAGCGGGCAGTCACCAATGTCAAAAATACCGACAACGACACCAACGGCATCACTATTGCCCAGACCGGAACAACTGACGGATCCGGCAACCTCATCACCACAGAAGCCGGAGGTACCTCTACATTCACCGTCGTTCTCGATGCAAAACCCAGTGGAAATGTCACTGTTTCTCTCTCTGGCAACGACGCCACCGAGAACACCCTGAGCGCCTCATCGCTCACATTCACAACCAGCAACTGGAATACAGCTCAAACTGTCACAGTCACCGGCATTAATGACTCCACCGTCGATGGAGACATCACAACAACACTCACAGCAACTGCCTCCAATTCTGGTAATTACGCCGGCACCGAGTCCGATACCACCACCGTAAAGAACACCGATAACGACACCAACGGCATCACCATTGCCCAAACCGGTACCAACGACGGTTCAGGAAATCTCCTCACCACAGAAGCCGGCGGGTCCTCCACATTCACCGTCGTTCTTGATGCAAAACCCAGTTCAAATGTCACTGTATCTCTCTCAGGCAACAACGACACCGAAAACACACTCAGCACCTCATCACTCACCTTCACCGACACCAACTGGAATACTCCCCAAACAGTCACCATCACTGGCGTTAATGACGATATCGATGATGGAAACATCACAACAACACTCACTGCCACAGCATCAAACACTGGTGGTTATGCCGGCAGCGAAACATCAACCGTCACGGTCAAAAACACCGATGACGACACTAATGGCGTCACCATTGCCAAAACCGGAACCAACGATGGTTCCGGGAATCTCCTCACCACAGAAGCCGGTGGGTCCTCCTCATTCACCGTCGTTCTTGATGCAGAACCAACATCCAATGTCACCGTTTCCACCACTGGAAATGATGCAACAGAAAACTCTCTGAGCGCAGATTCACTTACTTTCACCAGTTCTAACTGGAACTCAGCTCAGACCATCACTGTCACAGGCGTTGATGATGACATCGTGGATGGCGACATCACCACCACACTCGCCGTCACCGCTAACAACGCTGGTGGTTACGCCGGAACCGAATCAGCAACCACCACGGTCAAGAACACCGACGACGATAGCGATGGCGGCAGTAGCAGTAGCAGTAGCAGTAGCAGTAGCAGTAGCAGTAGCAGTAGCAGTAGCAGTGGTAATAACAACACCGATCAGACTCCTTCAAGCCTGAGTGAGCTGATCAGCAACAACAATGGCACTGGCTTCCGCGTGACTGGAACCAGCGGTGTTTGGGTCCAAATGCAAGTGCTCAAAGCCAACGCCGACTTGCAGAACAGCCTGCAGATCGTGAACTCTGAAGGACATGCCATTGGCTCCGTGGGTGCCACCAAAAATTCCACCAACATGGGAAACAATGAGTTCTTCCTAAGCGGCGGAAGTGAAATCAGGTTTCATCAGTCAAGCAATCATAAAAAACTCAATCAGTCCCCAGATCTGAAAATCAATCCAGAGCTCGACAACAGCTTTATGCTGCATCTTGAAGATAGCAAAAACCAAGATGCAGACTATAATGATTTATCAATCAAAATTACCACCTCTCAACAGCCCAAGAGCATTAATGCGTTCAAACTCTCCTCGCAGCAGAATCACATCAATGATCCGATCCTAAACCTCACGGACCTCAATGCAGGCACAACAAAATTACGCCTGACCTTGCAAAGCGATTGCAGCAACACCAATCGTGTGGCTTTTGTGAAACTAGATGCAGATCAAATCAATGGATTCACCATTGATGGCATTGCATCAACAGCTGGGAGCACCTTTGAAGAATCTGTGCGCGACAATCTGATCAACCCAGGCGACACTGAGATCCTGATGACTGGAGAGAAAACAAGAGAGATTGAATGGACATTCAATCAAATCGATGAAGGATTTTTTGCTCCTGTCTTCATTAATCAAGAGACAGGCAAACTTGCCACTTACGGAATTACATTTTCCGGTGCAAAACATAACTCAATTAAAACTCTTGGCAGTAATTTCTTTGGCTACGAAGACACACTCTCAGCTGAAGACTCCGACTGGGACTTCAACGACATCACCATGATGGTGGAAATGATCTGAGTTGTTAGCGCGCACAAACCTCTGGCGTTGGAGAATGAAGCCATGACCGGCTCCACAGCTCCCACCGAAGTGTTCGACGTGATCGTCGTGGGAGGAGGCCATGCAGGCTGCGAAGCCGCCATCACCGCTGCCCGCCTCGGACTGAACACCGCCCTGTTTACCCTCAATCTCGATCGGATCGCCTGGCAGCCCTGTAATCCAGCCGTTGGTGGGCCGGCCAAAAGCCAGCTGGTGCATGAAGTGGATGCTCTCGGCGGCGTCATTGGGCGCCTCGCCGATGCCACAGCCATCCAAAAGCGAGTTCTCAATGCCAGCCGCGGCCCTGCGGTCTGGGCCCTACGTGCCCAGACCGACAAACGGCAGTATTCGCGCCAAATGCTGCAACTGCTGCAACACACTCCCAACCTGGCTCTGCGCGAAGCGATGGTCACCGGATTGGAAATCGACGGCGATCCAAACGGCGGCGGAGAAACCTGGAATCCAAGCCAAGGACCAGCTGCACGCATCAAAGGCGTGCGCACCTATTTCGGCAGTACTTATGGCGCCAAGGCCGTGGTGCTCACCGCCGGTACCTTTCTTGGGGGCCGCATCTGGGTGGGGCACCAGTCGATGGCCGCTGGCCGGGCCGGGGAGCAGGCTGCCGAAGGGCTGACCGAAGCCCTGCAGCAGCTTGGCTTCCACACCGACCGGCTCAAAACCGGCACTCCAGCGCGTGTCGATCGGCGCAGCATCGCTCTCGATCAGCTGGAAGAACAACCCAGCGACGCCGCAGATCGCTTTTTCTCTTTTGACCCAGGCTCATGGAGCAGTGGTGAGCAGATGAGCTGTCACATCACCCGCACCACAGCTGCAACCCATCAGCTGATCAAGGACAACCTGCACCTCACGGCGATCTACGGCGGCGTGATCGACAGCAAGGGGCCCCGCTACTGCCCCTCTATTGAAGACAAGATCGTTCGCTTTGCGGACAAGGACAGCCACCAGATCTTCCTGGAACCCGAAGGTCGTGACACACCTGAGATCTATGTGCAGGGATTCTCCACCGGGCTCCCGGAGCCCATCCAGCTGCAATTGCTACGCAGCCTCCCAGGACTGGAACAGTGCGTGATGCTGAGACCGGCTTACTCGGTGGATTACGACTACCTGCCAGCCACCCAGCTGCTGCCGTCGCTGGAAACCAAGCGGGTGGAAGGGCTGTTCAGCGCAGGCCAGCTCAACGGCACAACCGGCTACGAAGAGGCCGCTGCTCAGGGCCTAGTCGCCGGACTCAACGCCGTTCGACGCATCCGCGGCCAGGAGGCGATGCACTTCTCCCGGGAGAGCAGCTACATCGGCACCATGATCGATGATCTCGTGAGCAAAGATCTGCACGAGCCCTACAGGGTGCTCACCAGCCGCAGCGAATACCGCCTCGTGCTTCGCGGCGACAACGCTGACAGGCGCCTCACCCCTCTAGGCCGGGAACTCGGACTGATCGATGACCGCCGCTGGCAGTTGTTCGAGCAAAAACTCGCTGCCATGGAAACCGAAAAACAGCGGCTGCAGAGCCAACGGCTCAAAGTGAGCGACCCGGTGGCAGCAGCTGTGGAAGCGGAAACCGGCGCACCAATCAAAGGGTCGATCACCCTGGCCGATCTGCTGCGCCGACCAGGCATGCACGCAGCAGACCTCGTACGCCATGGCCTCGCCGATGCCGACCTGCCGCTACCCGTCAGAGAAGGGGCTGAGATTGATATCAAATACAGCGGCTATCTCCAGAGGCAACAGCAACAGATCGATCAGGTGAGACGTCAGGGCAAACGCAAACTGCCCGCAGGGATCGATTACGCCAACATCAACACGCTGTCACGCGAAGCCCGCGAAAAACTGACCGACGTGCGCCCGCTCACCCTGGGACAGGCCAGCCAGATTCCCGGTGTCAGCCAGGCAGATCTCAGCGCCCTGCTCGTCTGGCTGGAACTGCAGCAGCGCCGCAACCAGAGCAAGGCATCACTCGCCTCCAGCGCAAACGCTCGATAGCGTTGGTGGACTCACCGGTCTACGTTGCCCCCTCGAATCTCCACGTCCAAGGCTTACTGGAACCTGCGCGCCGAACAGGTCATGGACCGCGTGTTCACTGACGGAGACAACATCCTGAAGACCGTGCAGGTCCAGGTCTATCCCCAGACAGCTCAGTCAGCGCAGGGAGCTCAAGAAGCTCAGGCAGAAACAAACACTCTCAATCTCCCTGCACTCACCTGGCCGCAAGTGAGCCTGGCGGCCCTGGGTCTGATTGCCGTACTGGGCAGCAGCGGCCTGGCACTGCAGTGGAAGCTGAGCCAGCAGGCGCTGGAGCGGGAAGGCAATCTCGCCTTGATCGAACGACTGCGCAACAACCAACCCGTTCAAAGCAGGAACAACCAAAGCAAGCCTGCTCCAACAATCACATCGCAGACGGTCACGGAGCCGTTAACCGAAGCGACTTCAGAAGCAGACGAACTGGAGATCACCGCACTACCAAACGCAGCGGCGACAAAACTGGACCCGATCACGGTTCCACTGCCGACAACCGAGTTCAGCAGCACCGCCTCAATCGCTGACCAAACACCATCAATCGCACCCCAACCTCTGCTGGTTGGTGTTGTCCACGCTGGCAACGGCGACGGCTCAGCCATCTTTCAACTCGGCGGGCTATCCCTCTCCACTGTTCCCGGTGAATCAATCGGCAACAGCGGCTGGACTCTGCAAAGCGTCAGCGCTAACGGCGCGGTCATTGAGCGATCGGGTGCAACTCAATCCCTCAGTGTCGGAGGTGCTTTCTGAACACCTTGAGCTCCCTGATTCCCTCCCCTTCCGTGCTGTGGGAAGCCCCCACATCCTCTGTTCTGGCTGGCGAGGAACCTGGCTGGCTGCCGGGCCCATGGCGACTGATGCTGTTGGGAGATGGCAGTCCCACCAGACACCTGCGCTTGCTCACTGGTCACAGCGTGCAAGTGAATTTGATCGCAATGGACGCGGACGACAGCCTCAACGACGCAACCGGCGGAGCACGTCCAGCGGAGGTTCAGGAACTGGAACCACCCCTGCTGCGCCGTCAGGTCTGGCTGAACTGTGGTGACACCACGCTCGCCTGGGCAGAAAGCTGGTGGAACAAAGACGAAGCCGAGCGCAATCTGAGCAACCGTGAGCAGCCGATCTGGCTCAGCCTCACCCAAGGGCGCTCAGAACTCTTCCGTGAGGTGGACGGACTGGCACTCGTCACGGAACCTTGGCTGGAAGAAGGATTTGGCGAACGCGGACCCTTCTGGAGCCGCCATTACCGCTTCTTCCGGCAAGGGAAAGAGCTCACCGTGATCCGTGAAGTGTTCAGCCCTGCTCTTGAGCGCTGGCTGGGCGAAGCGCCAAGACGACCGCTTCATGCAACGTCATGAAGAAAATCAGCGTTTGATGCGGATTTTCACTTGACAACTTGCCGACTGGTGTACTGAAGCAATCATGGCCACATCGGCAATGGTTCCATGGCGACCTCCACCTGGGTAACCCTCAACGATCTGGGCCGCAATTTCGGCATCTCCTCCATCCACTGCGGCCGAGCTCTCGAGCATGAAGGATGGCGGGACCGACAGGGACGTCCCACGGACGCAGCGCTCACAGCAGGTGCCGTTGAACAACGCACGCCACATAGGGGTGGACGTTCGGTGCTTTGGAACGCTGATCTCTGCGCAAACGTCCTGGAGCGATTTGGTTACAGACCCGTGACGCGATCTGAGCGCATCGGCCAATGGACAGATCTACTGGAGGCCATGACGGCTGGCTCCCCGTCGATCACCACCACCGCAGATCAGATGGCTGAAGAGCTGCCCACCGATCTGGTGGAGGACGTCAACCATCAACTGAGCCGACGTGGCTGCAGCTATCAGGTGTGCCGGCCAGTCAGCAGCCGGCACTGAGTTGCTTTTGGATCAGGCCAACCGCAAGGCTTCGGCCTGCTTGCGGGCCTGCTCCAACTGTTCTTTGAGCTTCTCCTCATCCGTGTAGCTGAGGCTGGTGTGCACCAAACGGGCATTGGGCACGTGACGACGCAAGCGCTCAATCACGCGATCAGGCGTTGAATCCCGTACGAGTAGAGCCAGTGCTGCACTGCCCTCAGGCAGGGTTTCAGTGAGCTCCTTGAGAAACTTGTCGTTGATGCCAATGTCACTGAGAGCTCCTGAAGCAGCACCGGCACCGGCACCAGCGGCCACACCAAGCAGCGGGTTGGCGAAGATCAGTCCGATCAGCAGTCCCCAGAAGCTTCCGCCCATCGCACCGGCCGCTGTCGTATTGATGGCCTGACGAAGGTGCACGTGACCATCACTGCCATGTTCAAGGACCACAGCATCCTCGAGGGTGATCAGGTGCTCTTCCTGGATCGCCACCAGCTCAAGCCGAACCTGCTCAGCTTCTTCCACCTTCGGGAAACCAATCACCACAAGATTGCTCATCGTGTTGATGCAATGGTCCCAACCATAGATAGGAATGCGGGCGCTTAATCGCGACGGCGACTGGAACGCGGCAAGGAGCGTCGAGATGACGACCGAGAGGTTGGCGATGAGGCTGTTGGCGGTGAATGTGTTGGCGGAGATGATGTGGGCGAAGACCCAGGATCCACAACGGCATCACGGCTGACAGATCGCTTCCAGCGCTCCACCCGGAAACTATCGTCTTCTGGCCAAACATCCTCACTATCAGACGGCTGCGAAGACGACCTCATAGACGCTGTCGAGGCCACTGGCGGAGGCAACATCGGCTGGCGGCGGGAGAGCGCCTGGAGTGGGCGTTTGCGTCTGGCAGGCGTTGATCGTTCAACTGATGAAGGGACGTCCGCTCGCCCTTGGCGTGCGGACTGCAGACTCTGCGGCCGCTCAGACAGCTCACGCCAGTCATCCTCTTCATCCAACAGCCAGTCGATTCGGTCACCAACCCAACGACCCATCGCGTCCAAGCGGGAGGCGCCATCCAGCCGGTCGAAACTGCGACGCCCCGGCCTGGCCCCCGAAACACCGTCCACGAGCTGACGTCCGGTGTCTAACCACCGGTCAAGCCGCCGGTCCAAGGGATCAGGACTGCGCTGCGAGCGTTGTCGACGTGAATCCATGCTCTGACGTTACCGACGTCTGTGCTGCAACCAACGCTCTCGTTGCAGACCAATCAGAACGATCGAAACACCACCAACCTCCAACACCCAGAGAAAAACCTCCATCCCGCTCAGCTCACCTCCGGTGCAGGTTCGTAGCGAAGCAGACAACTGGCATTCCAGCGACCCCCATGAAGCCGATCGCAGCACAATCGACACGCCGCCTGCCGCATCTTGCGGCGATAGGGAGTTTGGTGCCCGCACTGAGGACAGATCGCGATCCAACGCGGAGAGCTCTGCGGCACAGGAAAGCGATGGCGGACACTGACCTCGAACCGGTTCTGGGCCGCGTTGATGACCTCCATGCGATGCCGAAAGCAAGGTCCATGCCCTTCCTCTCGCTTCAGCACCAGGTCCACCCAGGCGTGGATCATCTCGTGACAGAGGGTGCTTTCCGTGGCCTCTCTCGGCAAAGGGTCCAGCAATGGTCTGGACAACACAATTTCACGCCCGAATGGAGGAGCCACTGCAGGGCCTCGTCGGTAGAGACCAGCTGTACGGCGCAGGCGACCATCACTCCAACGCAACGCCAGCAGGGGTTGATGTCCTTGGCAGAGGGCTCCCTCGAAATGCTCCCGATTCAGGCGATGAAACAGAGGGAGCAGCGGCTCGAGCGGCATGAATGGCGAAGGCCTTGACAACAACGTCGGCCCAGTCTGCCTCCATCCAGCGGTCCGTCAGTCAGACTCTGCACTCACTTGGAAACAGCTGATGGATCTGGGTCTGGTGCGGGAGATCGGGAGCAAGGCCCTCCTGGCCGGTGGAGGCGCCCTGCTTCTTTATTGGACGGTCACGGCCGTGAAGCTGGTCCTCAGCGCCCGCGGCATCAACCCGCTGATCAAGCAGTTTTTCACGCAGGTGGCGGCGGGTCGAGTGGATGCGGCCTATCTGCTCACCACCAAGTCGTACCGGCAGCACGTCAACCGACAGCAGTTCATTCGCTTCCTGGCTGGCCTGAAACTCAACCGCTTTCGCAACCTCAAATCGGGCCGGCCCCGCCTGCAAGAGGGCAGCATGATTCTCACCGTGAAGCTAATCGCGGAAAACAAGGAGGAGATGCCCCTCGACTTCACCTTCACCAAGGCGGAAGACAGCTGGAAAATCGAGCGCATCACCCCCGTCAAGAGCTGATTTGTCCTGCCCGTGACAGCGCCAGCTCCAGACACCGCTCCCAATCAGTTCAGCGAGCGAGCCGCTGAACTGAGGGAACTGCTCACCCGAGCCGCCCACGCGTACTACGTGCTGGATGCTCCCGAGCTGGAAGACGCGATCTATGACCGGCTTTACCGCGAACTGCTGGACCTAGAGACGAATCACCCAGAACTGGTGACCACTGATAGCCCGACCCAGCGCGTGGGTGGAACGCCCTCCGAAGGCTTCACCAGCGTGACCCACCGCATCCCGCTGTTCAGCCTCGACAACGCATTCAGTCCCGAAGAGTTGCGCAGCTGGTACGCACGTCTGCTGAAGGTGCTCGACAGAGAGCCACAAGCGGATACTCCTATGCCAGCACTGGCGATGGTCGGTGAGCTCAAAATCGACGGCAATGCCCTGGCTCTCAGCTACGAGGACGGCGTGCTGATCCGCGGCACCACCCGCGGTGATGGCGAACAGGGAGAAGTGATCACCCCCAATGTGCGCACCATCGCTTCGATCCCGCTGAGGCTGCAACTCGATCCACCACCGCCTTGGGTGGAAGTTCGTGGCGAAGCGCTGATTCCCGATCGCACCTTCGCTGCCATCAATGCCGAGCGGGCAGCGCGGGATGAACCACTGTTCGCCAATCCCCGCAATGCCTGTGCCGGCACCCTGCGCCAGCTCGATCCGAAAGTGGTGGCGGCACGACGGCTGGACTTCTTCGCGTACACACTGCACTTACCGGACGACTGGGATGGGCCACGTCCGACCAGCCAGTGGGAATGCCTCAGCTGGCTGAGAAGCGCTGGCTTCCGCGTGAATCCCAATGCATCCCTTCTGCCGGATCTTGCTGCGGTGGAGACCTTCTTCAACACATGGGACAGCCGCCGTCACGACCTTGACTACGCCACAGATGGAGTGGTGGTGAAGCTCGACGACCTGCGCCTCCAGGACTCCGCAGGCTTCACACAGAAAGCACCACGCTGGGCCATCGCTCTGAAATACCCAGCCGAGGAAGCTCCAAGCCGACTGGTACGCCTCACTTGCCAGGTGGGGCGCACCGGCGTGATCACTCCAGTGGCCGAATTCGAACCGGTTGCTTTGGCAGGAACCAGCGTTAGTCGCGCCACCCTGCACAACGCTGATCGACTGGCGGAACTGGATCTCCACAGCGGCGACACGATCGTGGTGCGCAAGGCCGGAGAGATCATCCCTGAAGTGCTGCGAGTGCTTGCCGAACTCAGACCTGAAGGTGCTCAACCCCTTGACCTTCCCCATCAGTGCCCCAGCTGCAGCTCCGAGCTGGTTCGAGAAAGCGGTGAAGCCGCCACTCGCTGCGTGAACAGCAGCTGCCCGGCAATCCTGCGCGGTGCGCTGCGTCACTGGGTCAGTAAGGGAGCTCTCGACGTGGAAGGAATGGGCGGCAAATTGATCGAACAGCTCGTGGAGAGGGGGCTCGTGCGCGCGATCTCCGACCTGTATCGCCTGGATATCGCGCTGCTGAGCAGCCTGGAACGGATGGGTGAAAAAAGTGCTGAAAACCTTTTATCAGCCATGAAGGCGTCCCGTGCCCAGCCATGGGCACGCCAGCTCTATGGACTCGGCATCCACCATGTGGGCGAGGTCAACGCCAAAGCACTCGCCGCAGCATTTCCAGACGTCGACACGCTTGCCCAAGCAGCCGTTGATCATCCTGAAGCGATCAGCGAGCTGCATGGTATTGGTCTCGAGATCACTCAGAGCCTGCAGCAATGGTTCAACACCGGAGCCAATCAAACGCTGATTCAGCAGCTTCAAGCCGTGGGCCTCTCCCTGGCCACCAGTGAGCAGGAGCGCCAAGACCTGGCAAGCCGCAACAGCACGATCGGAGTGCTCTCTGGCCAAACCGTGGTCCTCACCGGAACGCTTCCCTCCATGAGTCGCACTCAGGCGAAAGAGCTGATTGAAGCCGCAGGGGGCAAGGTCAGTGGCTCCGTGAGCAAAAAGACCTCCTTCGTGCTCGCTGGAGACGAGGCTGGCAGCAAACTCGAGAAGGCCACCAAACTGGGCGTCAGCGTGATCGATGAAGCGGGACTGATCGCCTTGCTCCAATCCATCGACACTTAACAAGCATTGCCCATGGTCAATGCATCCGACCAAGGGATGTGATGGCGGAGACTGAACAGGCAGTTATGTCCAGCATCTAGCCCCAGTGGACTCCTCATCTCCCCGTCGAAGCGTTCTGGACAATTTGTCCGGTGAGTGGAAGATCAACCTCGAAAACCGGATCCCACGCAAGGAGCTCTACCAGGCCCGAATCGCTTCATCCAAGCCCTCACTTGGCTTTTTCGTGCTGCTGCTGTGCGCAGCGGTGATCGCCACTCTGGGACTGATCGCCAACAGCACGGCGGTGGTGATCGGAGCCATGATCGTGGCGCCGCTGATGGATCCGATCCTCAGCCTCGCTTTTGCACTCTCCATCAGCAACAACAAGCTTGCAAAGCGCTCGCTGCTAACGGTTGTGATTGGCGTGCTCACCGTGATCGCCACCGCAGCATTGCTGTCATCACTACTGGATGTCAGTGAGGTGAACCGAGAGATGACCTCCCGCACAGCGCCCAACCTGATTGACCTCGGAGTGGCCGTGGCGGCTGCTGTGGCCGGATCCTTCAGCATGACCCGTGAACGGCTCTCCAATTCACTGGCCGGTGTGGCCATCGCCGTGGCATTGGTGCCACCACTGTGCGTCTGCGGCATCGGCCTGAGCATGGGCAATGAGGTGGTGGCGGTGTTTGGTCGCGGCACGGTGGCCGGTCTCACCAATCAGATCTCCGAAGGCTCCTTCCTGCTGTTTCTGGTCAATTTGATCGGGATCACGGTGGCCAGCCTGTTCATCTTTCTCGTTCAGCGCTATGGAAGCGTCGTTCAGTGTTGGCGCAATCTGCTGGTGTGGCTGGCTCTACTTGGTTTGTTATGCGTTCCCCTGTCTTCAGCTCTGCACGACTTCAGCATCAGGCAGGAAATTGTCAGCAGGTTCGACACCTTCAAAGCAGGTCAGGTCAATCAACTCAAGATCACCAGCAAGAACCCCTATCTGTGGCAGAGGGTGCGCCTGCTGTTCAGCAATGTGCGGGTACTTAACAACAAAGCCGACGTGGATCTGGTCTTCAGCGCACCAAAGGGTGTTCTCAGCGAAGAATTGGCCAATGAGCTCTCCGACACCATCATGAAAAGCGCCAAAGAAGAGTTCAACCTTGATGACGCCAAGATCACGATCAGCGTGATTCCCAATCAGATCAACAAATTCAGCGGTACTTCAGCGCTTCCATCAAGGCAATGAACAACTCAGAGAGAGATCACCCAACCATCTTCAGGTGGATCAAAACGGAGTGCGGTCGAGCCAAATATGCCGACCTCAGCAGCCGCAGCGGATTCGCATCCAAAACCCGGCTGGGTTGGTTTGTTGTAATCGCCGCTCTGCGTGACTGGCGTCTGCCTGATCCTGATCAGACCTCAGGATCCTGAACATCAGCGCCTGGTTCCTGAAGAGCTTTGCGGGCTGAGCGTCCCACCAGCCACACCACACCCACCGTGGCCAGCACTCCCACGACCCGAAGCACCCAGGCCTGCGCGGAGGTCTCTCCAGCCAGCACCTCACCAAAACTGGCAGCGCTGCCGGCCAGAGCACCGAGAGCACAGAACAAAATCGTGCCGGGAATGATCCCGATCAGGCCGAGGTTGTAATCACGCAGGCTCACCTCACTCAATCCGTAAGCCAGGTTCAGCAAAGAAAACGGAAAAGCGGGGGAAAGGCGCGTGAGTAGCACCAAACGAAACCCCTCCCGACTGACGGCCTTCTCAATCGCCAGCAACTTCGGAAAACGACTCAGACGCTGCTGCGCCCAGCCCCTAAGCCAGTTCCTACCAAGAAGGAACGCAGCCTCCGCCCCAAGTGTTGCCCCGGCAAACACGATCAGGCTGCCCCACCAGGGTCCGTACAACGCACCGGCCAGCATCGAAGCCCAGATCCCCGGCAGCAGCAAAGTCACCCAGACGGCATAAAGAGGAATGAACAGCAGGGCTCCTGCGGGCGACTCCAGCCATGCAAGAAGAACGTCGATGTCAATCAGCTGAACGATTGCTTCCATCCTTCATCCATCAATGCCATCACTGTTCTTAGGACCACAGCAACAACACAACCGCACCTCACTGACTCAGACAACTCGTGACATCAGAACACTGACCCAACCCTTATCAGGCTTAGCGTTGAGCCCTTGGAAGGAAGACTTGCAGGCTGCTGTGCAACATCAACGTCTCCGGGCACCACTGATCCGACAGCGCCTGCTGTTGCTGGGGCTTCTCTGCACAGCTGGGCTGCTGAGCTCTTGCAGCACCAGCAGCGGTCGAACCCCAATCAAATTGCTTCGGGTGGCCCGCATCATGCCGACCGATGAGAGAGTCACCCCGACTGACAGTTCCAGGGACCGGAGGCGTTTACGCAGCTTTCAGAACAATCTTTGGGATGTGGTTCCAGGCCTGCGCATCCAACCCGCTCTCTATTCAGAAGCTGCCGTCCAATCGGAACTGGAACGTCAGACCTCGAGCGGACTTGGGCCGGATCTTGTGATGGGCGATGCCCGCCTCATCCAACAACTCTTCGAAGCAAAGCTGCTGGACCCTGTGCCCGTCACAGCAGAACAACGCAACGCCATCGCGCCAGGCTTACTGCAACGCGTCACCAACTCCGGCGGGGAGCTCACAGGTCTTCCTGTCTCTCAGTACCTCCAGCTCGCCTGTTACGACAAACGCAAACTCAAGGAGCCGCCGACAACGCTGGCACTGATGTCCAAACAAAGCGGTGAGGGTCAGGTGTTTGGCATTACCCAGAATTTTGAAGACCTCTACTGGAGCATGAGCGGGTTCAAGGCGGGCAACGCACTGGTGAGCTCCTTGCGAGGCCAACAACCCACTGCCGAACAAAACCAGCGTTTGGTTCGCTGGCTCAGCTGGCTGCGGGATGCCAGCTATCAGCAGAACGTGATGTTCCTCAGGGATCAGGCCACCCTGCGCAAACAGCTGATTAATGGACAACTGCACTGGATCAGCTGCTGGAGCTCACAGTTACCTCAACTGAGAGAAGCGATGAAAGACAATCTCGGCATGACCCTTTTGCCCGCTGGACCCGCAGCTCCGGCCACACCCATCAGCAAACTCCAGGTCTGGGGTCTGGGCCGCAACTCCAGTCGACGCCAGCGGCAGACCGCAGAGGAGCTGATGCAATTCATCGTTCAACCATGGGCCCAGAAGACCTGGTCACTGCGTTTTCGAACCAACTACCCCGTGAATCCAGCAGCGGCCACGATCATTAACCGCCAGATTCCAGGAATCAAGAATCTCTACATCTACACAGGCAAAGAAGAAATCAAAATTGGCGATGAGATTGTGGCTGCCATCGATTCAAATCCAAAACTTGCCAAAAGCATCCAAAACATCCTCAATGATGTGATTTTTGGGGCAAAAACTCCCGCCAAGGGAGCCAAGCGACTGCAGACCGTTTTGAGGTCATCCTCATGATGTCCACCTTCTCTAATCCTCTGATCACGGTGGCTCCTGGAGACATCCTGGTCGAAATGCTCAGTTGGCTGTCCTTTGTGGAGCGCTGGCCTGTTCTGATTCAGTTGATCCTGGTGCTAATCGTGCTGCTGATTGCACGGACACGCAGCATCCTTCTAAGGCGCAACCGACACCTTCAACGCCTGCTCAACCGAGCAGGTCTACATCAACGCTTCCCGGATTCAATCCGCGTGTTGCTGGGGCCCGCTCTATTACTTTTGCTCGCAGGAGTCTTCGCAGTCGTACAAGTTCCCTACGGACTGCTGCGTTACTTCGGACTGCTCTGGCTGGGCTGGAATCTGTTCACTCCCTTAAAAGTGTTGGTGGAAAAAACTAATCCCCGCTTCCCGATTGGAGAAGTGGAAACAACACTATTCAAGCCAATTTATGTGTTCACAGCAACGTTGTCGCTGCTGAGCTTGCTCGGCAGTCAGGAGAATTTAGCAAGAATTGGGATCGCCAATCTCTTCGAAGTTGAGATTACTCTCGGCAAATTGTATACGGCCATTGTGGCGATCTACCTGATCGTCACCATTGCATCCAGGCCAGCAGCACTAATGGCTTGGATGAGCGGTGTGATCTTCGGGGTGCAGAAACGCAATCAGCGCGGGCTGGAGTTGTTATTTCGCTACAGCGTAATCGGCATCGGCATCATCGGCGTGGCTTATTACATCGGCATCAACGGCAACGCCTTTATTGCAATCGCCGGTGGTTTGTCAGTGGGGATTGGTTTTGGCACCAAGGAAATCATCTCCAATTTCATCAGCAGCATCTGGCTGCTATTCGAAGGATCAGTCCGGCCTGGGGAGATCCTGATGATCAACGGTGATCCCTGCACCGTTCGCAAACTTGGTTTGCGCGCCACACAGTTGAAGCGAGGTCGTGATGGAGCCGAACTACTGATTCCCAATCAGAACTTTTTCACCCAGGAGGCCGCGTCTTACACAGCGACAGAAACCTCTAGACGCGACAGCGTGGTGGTGGGTGCTGCCTATCGACACGACCCCGACAAAATTATCGACATCCTGCTGGAGATCGCGGCAGACCATTCCAAGGTGAAGAAGTATCCGCCTGCAGCGGCATTTGTCACTGAATTTGCGGAATCCTCAATCAACTACAAGATGTTGTTCTGGGTGGCAAATCCTCTCGACGCCTTCAACGTGGGCAGTGATCTACGTCGTGCAATCTGGAAACGATTCGAGAAAGAGAACATCAGCATTCCCTTTCCTCAACGTCAGATCTATTCGATGGAGTGGCCTCCCAAAACGCAACAAAGCCTCAGGCCACAGTTGCAAGCTGAGCAGTCAATTGATCACGAACCATCAGACGGCGTGAGCTAAGTTCGCCACTGCGACACACGAGTCTCATGCCAGAGCCTCAACCAGCCGTGAGCTTCCACTTGCAATTCCTTCAGACCAACACTGGATTACTGGTGGGCACGCTGGCGCTTCTGGGTGCCTGGCTCCTGCTACAGCTGCTCAGCCGCCATGGACGCAACATAGGCAGCCAACTTGCAGCAGCAGTCCGTCGACCATTGCTGTTTGGGCTTGGCGTGTCGCTCTATGCCAGCTGGATCATCCATCAGGTCAACCAGGAACTTGAGCTAGGGCTGGTCGCTCAGTCTCAAGTGAACAAGATCTCCACAACACTGGTGATCGCCAGCATCACCTGGGCCCTGATGAATATCGGCCAGACCGTGCTGCGCTCTGCCTCGATGAGGCGATGGATTCAAATCGAGGATCAGCAGGATGAAGCCATGCTGATCAATGTGATGAGCAGGCTCTACACCATTACTGTTCTGCTGATTACCGTTGCGGCCCTGATGGTGAACTTCGGGGTTCCCTCAGCCGCAATTGCCACGATGCTCGGAGGCGCCGGCATCGGCTTCTCATTCGCAACACAGCAGATCAGCCAAAACTTCCTCTCAGGCTTCATGCTGTTTTTCAACCGCCCTTTTCGAGAAGGCGACTGGATCAACGCGAACGATCTGGAAGGGACCGTCGAAAATATTGGCTGGTATTACACGCGAATTCGCACCTTTGACCGACGACCTTTATTCATACCGAATTCAGTATTCGCAACAAATCCGATCCAAAATCCCGGTGAAATGTATAACCGCAGAATTCGCGCCAATATCAGCTTGCGCTATGAAGATCTAGACAAAATTGATGGCATCACGAAAGAAGTACGCCAGCGCCTTCAGCAACATCCAGACATTGATCAAAGTCAGATTATTCTTGTCAACTTCAACGAATGGGATGCGTCATCGATCAACATGATGGTTTACTGCTTCACCAAAACAACAGTATGGAAAGACTGGCTAGACATCCAACAATCGATTTTCCTTGAGATCGCTGGAATTGTTCAACGCAGTGGCGCTGATTTTGCCTTTGATTGCACCACACTATATCCTGCTCCAAATATCGCTCCAAATGCAATAAATACTGCTCTAGGCAGGCAAGAGTAAAAAGGATTCTCTCTCCCAGCAAAGCCTAGAGACTCACCGCACATAGACTGAAACCTGGCAACCAAAACAAAGCATCAATGAATAATTTGCAAGCCATCCAGACAGCTTCTGCTTTGCTTTGCTCATCAAGTTCAAAAATATCCGAATAATCTGAACAAGTGATTGGAGCGCATAAGCCGAACAATTACAATTATGCTCATTTTGTAATTTTTAGCTGATAGATCTAAACAATTATCGATAGCATGGCAAGCAGCAGCGATTAAGTTTGCAATGCTGTTGCCAAGGCGTCCAAAAATCTCGCTGGTCATTGCTGCACTAGCCATTCCAAACCTCTTAATAGGCTGTGGCAAAGGCTTTCAGACACGAAACACACTCTTCATTGCTTATGGCATAGACGAAGTCAACTTCTCGAAGGCAACGAAAACACGCATTGAGGGGAGAATTGCGGAATTCACAGAAAATTTCAAACGGTCTCATCCCGAAGTTCAGGTTGTCTTGTCTGTTTACAAAGGCGGTCGAATTTGGGAAGATATTGTCAGAGATAGCACACTCGATTTAGGCCCAGATCTGATCATTTCAAATGAGATGATCATCAAAAGCCTTCACGAGGAAGGATTTGCAGCTCCGCTTCCAGCTCAAATCGATTGGGATCAGACATACGACCCATTACTAAAAGAAATTGCAAGCACTGATGGCCAATATATTGCAGCACCTTTTTTGACTTTTACACAGGTTGCTTGCTACAACAAAAAAACTGTTCCATCTCCACCTCAAACCATCCAAGAGCTGGAAAAACTCACCGCCAGCGGAACACGTGTCGGCTTATCTTTAGAGCCAGCAATGCTTCTATGGACAGCAGGTTCATTGGGCGCCATCAAAGAGATTAGTGCACTCGGGCTCAATGAAAGCAAAAGCACAGATACAAAAGCAATTCGCTCTTGGCTTGCTTGGCTCCGCAAAGCTGCGTTCTATCAAAATATTTCTTTCTTCAAATCTTATGTACAAAAAGATACTTCACTGATCAACAATGAGCTCGACTGGATCACCTGTCATGCCTCAGAGATTGAAAAAATTCGCAACAAGATGGGGGCCTCTCTTGGAGTGTCTGCACTTCCGAATGGTGCACGAGCTTCGGCCTTCCCCTGGCCTACCTTTGTCTCCTTTGGAGTCGGAATAAATTCCAGCCCAAAACAACGAAATGCCGCTATTAAATATATTCAATCAAGCACGAATGTAATCGTACAAAGGCAGCTCATGCTCCGCAATGTCGACTTTCTAGCGACCAACAAACATGTGTCAATTCCAATTAGCAGCTCGCAAACACTGCAAGCCTTAAACACATCCTTTAACAAGCAGGTTAGAGGATATACGAAGGAGTGGCCTGGGGTCTTGCGCTTTTTAACGGGTCACAAGAATCATCCCAATCGATACCAAGAAGTTAGTTCCGCCCTCGCTGATCTAACCAGTGGCTACTTAAAAGTGGATCAAGCATTAGATGTTATTTCCAACTTCAAACAGGGCAGCGAGCCATGAATGCAATTCTCAAGGAGCTCTCTGCCTGGCTTGGATATCTCGATCGTCAAGCCGTCAGCTGGCAATTGGGATTCATTCTATTGGCCCTCATCGCAGCAACGATCTTGCACAAATACAGGAAGGGCCAACGTGTATCTTCCTCCCTCGACCTGCTCTTTGGTCCCCTACTGCTGCTGATACCCAGCCTTTTACTTAAACTCATTGCTGTTCCCACAGGAATCAGCACTCAATTCGGCTGGATCTGGAGTCTTTGGAACGTCGTGAGCTGGTTAGAGATAAAACTTCAAAGGAGATATAAGGCCTCTCGATTCACACCTTGGTTAGGCAAGGTGGTACGGCCAACCATTCTGGTCGCTGCCATTGTTTATTTTATCGATCGTCTGAGCAGTATTTCATCGATCGCACTCATTCAGATAGGCACCATTCTTGAGGCAGAGCTTGCGATCGGCAATGTTTTTGTATCACTCGTGGGCCTCTATCTAATCTTCGTTTGTAGCCGAACAATCGCCTTTGTGATGGCCTGGCTGTTGCAAACTATTCTGAGAACAAAAACACAAAGTCGCAAACTACTCGAACAACTTATTCAATACCTCATCGTCGCTATCGGCACTTTGTTAATAGCCCTGCAGGCAGGTTTCAACGCCACGGCTTTGTTATGGATCTCAGGTGGTTTGTCCTTTGGCCTTGGTTTTAGCCTCAAAGAAATCATGACTAATCTTCTAAGCGGTATCTGGCTTTTACTCGAAGGTTGGATTCAACCAGGAGAAGTTCTAATGATCAACGGAGATCCCTGCCGAGTTACCAAACTAGGCCTCAGAGCCACTGAATTATCAAGATCACGAGATGATGCGACCCTATTGATTCCCAATTTTACCTTCTTCACAAAAGATGCTGAATCCTTCACCGCTGGAGAAAACGACCGGCGTGAATCGATTCATGTGAGTGCTGCTTACCAGCACGAACCGAAGGCAGTGATCGCTGTGCTTGAAGAAGTTGCTAAAAAACATCAGCGAGTGCTCAAAATGCCGTCACCAAAAGCCTTTGCCATCGACTTCTCTGAATCATCGATCGACTACAAACTCAAGTTTTCAGTTCCTAATCCTCTCGAGGCCTTGTCAATTGGGAGTGAATTAAGGCAGGCCATCTGGGTCGCTTTTGATGACAATGGAATCAAAGCCACCAACTAACTGGAGGCCGAGGTGTAGTGCCGCAACGCGAACAACCAGAACCCCCTGGCAGCAGCAAAAAAGCCGCCAGCCAAGACAAACCCCAGAGCCAGCAAGGGGAGTGAAGCCCGCCCCAGCAGGACCTCTGCAGGCACTGTGGTGAGAAACGCCACAGGAACCACCAAGGTGAACAGCAGCCGCAAGGAGGCGGGATAGGCCTCAAGCGGGTAGCGCCCCGATGCCAGCACGGCCCGCAGCACTTCCGTGGCGTTCCAAGTCTTCACGAACCAGATGCTGGTGGCAGCGATCAGAAACCACAGCGAATAAAGGATCACTGCAGCCACCATCAGCATCAGCATCACGGTGACCAGTACAGCTGGAGTCAGCACAACGCCGGATTGGTGCGCGCCCCAACCGGCCAGGCCAAGGCCCAGAACAACTTCAGACAAACCTGCAGGCGCAAACGTTCGCAACGACACCCAGAACTGACTATCGATCGGTTTAAGCAACACGAAATCAAGGGTGCCCTCGCGCACATAGGTGACGATCGCTCCGAGATTGGGCCTCAGCCAGGCGGTCGTCATGCCGTCGAACACGGTGTAGAAGCCCTGCACGATCAAAGCCTGGTTCCAGTTCCATCCCCCAAGCTCCCGGCCGGGCCCGAAGAAGAGAGACAACAGCAGCAGGCTGCCGCTGAGGCTGAGGACCACGGCCAGCAGCTCCACCACCACATTCAGCTGATATTCCAGCTGGGTGGCCAGAGCAGTACCCCAGAAACGGCGCAAGGTTCGCCAATAGCGCCCCATCTCAGGCCCCCATGGCGCTGTAGCGCCGAACACCGGCTCGCCAGAGCAACAACACCAGCGGCAGCAGCAGCAACACCCAGGCCAGCTGTGCACCAAAGCCTGCAGCCAAATCCACCGGATCGCCCGACAACACCCGAGCTGGAAAATCAATCAGATAGGGAAACGGTGTCCAGCGCACCCAGTTCTGCACAGCAGGCGGGAAAGCCGTGAGTGGAGCCAGCAGTCCGGAGAAAAACAGAAAAGGTAAAAACAGCAACCGCTCCAGCGCCGTGGCCTTCTCACTCCAGAAACACAGCGATGCAATCAGGCTCTGCAGCAAAAAGGCAATGGCAAAGGCCATCCAGGTGGCGATCCAGGCCAGCAAAAATCCTCCCAGCGATGGAATCCAAAAGGCTTGCGGCTGAATCAGAAAAAACAGACCGGCGATACCGGCAGCGAAGGGCAGCCTGGTGAGCTGCTCACCCAGATGCGAGGCCACGTAGCGCCAGAGAGGATGCAACGGTTGAAGCAGATAGGGCGACAACCTTCCCAGCAGTGCATCTTCCTCGAAGGCGTAGACCATCCAGACCACCGAAAACTGACGCACCAGAAAAGCGCTGAGGAAATAACGGTCCAGAGCCACCCCGTCTAATCCCAGTTGAGCTCGCGCGTCACTGCCACTCCAGAGGCTGAGCATGATGAACGGCAGCACTCCAGACAAGGCCCAGAGCGCGATCTCAGCGCGATACTCGAGCATGTGCGCGTACTGACTGCCCAACAGGGCGCGCACAATTCGACGATTGAGCCCGAAGATGCGCATCAGAGGCTTCCCTGGCGAAACAACTCGCCGATCAACTGATCAATCGGAGGGTCATTCACCTCCAGATCGCGCACCTCAAAACGTTCCAGGATCTTTGCCAGAACCCTGGTGAGTGATGCCGGATCCACCCGTAGGTTGACCTCACAATTCTCAAGGCTGTCGAGCCGACCCAACCCGGTGAAGGCTTCTGCAGATGCAGGCTCTTTCAGCTCGAGCCGCACGTGGCGCTCTGGCGCCAGACGACTAGCAAGGCGATCCAGGGCGCCGTCGTGAAACAACTGCCCCTGATGAATCAGCAGCACCCGCGGGCATAGGGCCGTGATGTCGGCCATGTAATGACTCGTGAGTAAAACAGTGGCACCGGTGCGGCGGTTGTAATCGGCAAGAAACTGGCGCACCCGCATCTGAGCATTCACATCCAGCCCCAGGGTCGGTTCATCCAGAAACAGCACCTCGGGTTCGTGCAGCAAGGCAGCAAGCAACTCAGCCTTCATGCGCTGACCCAGCGACAACTTGCGCACCGGACGGGTGAGCTCTTCGCCCAGCTCCAGCAGGTCTGACAGATCGGCGATCCGTCTTTTGGCAACGCGATCCGGAATGCCATACACCGCCGCGTTGACGCGCAACGAATCCATTGGCGGCAGATCCCAGATGAGCTGTTGCTTCTGGCCCATCACCAGCGTGATCCGCCGCAGAAAATCAGGATGCCGTCGTTGGGGTTGATGACCAGCCACCAGCACCTGACCGGAACTGGGATAAATCAGCCCACAGAGCATTTTGAGCGTGGTCGTCTTGCCGGCTCCATTGGCACCGAGGAAACCCACCATCTCCCCGGGAGCGATCTCAAAGGACACATCCCGCACCGCGGACACATCGCGCTGTCGACGGCGCAGAAAATGCCGCAAGGTGCCAGCCAAGCCAGGCTGTTTATCAGCGACGCGGTACGTCTTGCTCAGCCTTTCGACCGTGATCAACGAAGAGTCCAGCGGTCATGGGCAGAGCTTGACGAAGGCTAGGAATCTGAACGGCGGAAGCGACTCAACTGAGATCCTCCAGACGCCTGCGGGCCAAATCAGCCTGTGACTCAGCCTCAGCCAAGTTGGCCTTGCATTCCGCCACTACTGCGGCCGGAGCCTTGTCAGCGAAATTGGGATTGGCCAGTCGACCGGACAAGCCCTTGATCTCCTTCTCGGCCTTGGCGATGTCCTTCTCCAAACGTGCCTTCAGGGCGTCGAGATCCACCAGGCCTTCAATCGGAAGCAACACCTGAAGCTCACCGCTGACGCCAGCCAGAGCCTTGGTCACCGGTGCGGCATCCGCCTCAGACGGCGTCATCACCTGAACCGTTTCAGCTCTGGTGAGCGCTGTGATGTCGGCCATCCCCTGCTGCAGCACCGCAACAAGATCGCCGCGGCCACTCACGAAACGCACCGGAACGGTCTGAGAGGGCTTGAGGCCTGCTACCGCGCGCAGATTGCGCACCACGCGGATCGCTGCGATCAACTCGGCGAATGAAGCCTCGAGATCATCATCCAGCGCTACCTGATCGACAGCCGGCCAGGCTTGTAGTGCCAAAAACGTTGTCTCAGGCTCGGCGGTGACGCTGTGCCACAACTCTTCAGTGAGATGCGGCATCAGCGGATTCAGCATCAGGTGCATCTGGCTGATCACCTTGGCCAGCACCTGCCTGGCAGTGCGCTGGTCAGCGAGAGCTTCTGAGCTGGCGTTGTCACCTGGATTCAGCCTGCGCTTGCTGAGCTCCAGATACCAGTCGCAAACGTCGTTCCAAGCGAACTCATACAACCCCTTGGCCGCTTCCCCCAGGCCATAGCGGTTGTAGCGATCGGCTGTTTCGCGATTCACCCTTGCCAGGCGCGACAGGATCCAGCGATCCGCCAACTGCAGAGCAGCAGAATCTGGATCTCCGAGCTGAGCCGGAGTTTCACCATCCAGATTCATCAACGCGAAGCGGGTGGCGTTCCACAGCTTGTTGGCGAAATTGCGCGCGGCTTCAACGGTGGCGGAGGTGTCCTTCTTGCGGTCGTAGTCCAGCCGGATGTCCTGACCGGCGCCAGCCACTTCCCTCACCAACGCGAAACGCAGAGCATCGGTGCCGTAACGCTCGATCAACAGCAGCGGATCGATGCCGTTGCCGGCGCTCTTGCTCATCTTGCGGTTCTGCTCATCCCTCACCAGACCATGGATGTAGACGTCCTTAAACGGCATCACATCCGTGAAAGCGCCGGCCATCATCGTCATCCGGGCCACCCAGAAGAAGATGATGTCGAAGCCTGTCACGAGGGTGCTGGTGGGATACCAGCGCTGTAGATCGGCACTGTTGGCGTCGGGCCATCCCAGGGTGGAGAAGGGCCAGAGGCCGCTCGAGAACCAGGTGTCGAGGACGTCCTCGTCCTGCTCAATCAGGGCAGCTGAACCGAACTTTTCCCTGGCCTTCTCCAGAGCCTCCGCTTCATTACGTGCCACCACATAAGGGGTGGTGTCGGTGTACTTGCCACCGGTCTCGCTGATCACGAACCAGGCCGGAATGCGATGTCCCCACCACAACTGACGGCTGATGCACCAGTCACGGATGTCCGTGAGCCAGTCGCGATACACCTTCTCCCAGCGCTCGGGAATGAAGCGCGGATCCTGCTTCTCCAGCGCTTCACGACAACGGGCTGCCAACGGCTCTGTCTTCACGAACCACTGCGTGGAGAGCAAGGGCTCCACAGGGACCTTGCCACGGTCGGAATGAGGAACACTGTGGCGATAGTCCTCCACCTTCACCAGCAAACCAAGGTCTTCGAGACCAGCCACCACCGCTTTACGCGCCTCAAAGCGATCCAGCCCCTTGAACTGCCCCGCCTCCTGATTCATGGTGCCGTTCTTGCGCATCACCGTGATCTGGGGCAGACCGTGGCGCTGGCCGATGGCGAAGTCATTGGGGTCATGGGCCGGCGTCACCTTGACGCAACCGGTGCCGAACTCCTTCTCCACATGATCGTCAGCCACGATCGGAATCTCACGCCCCACAAAGGGGAGCGTGAGGGTTTGTCCTACGAGATGGGCATAACGGTCGTCGCTGGGATTCACCGCGACCGCCGTGTCTCCAAGCATCGTCTCGGGTCGGGTGGTAGCCACCTCCAGATAACCGTCACCGCTGGTGAGGGGATAGCGGAAATGCCAGAGATAACCATCCACCTCCTTCATTTCCACCTCAAGGTCACTGACCGCCGAGCCGGAGGCAGGACACCAATTCACCAAATACTCGCCCCGATAGATCAGACCCTGCTCGTGCAGACGGACAAAAGCTTCTTTAACGGCCTCGCTCAGACCTTCATCAAGGGTGAACCGCTGCCGACCCCAATCAACGGAATAGCCGAGCCTGCGCAGCTGATCGACGATGCGGCCGCCGCTTTCGGCCTTCCACTGCCAAGCCCGCTCCAGAAATGCCTCGCGGCCAAGATCGTGACGGGTCTTGCCCTCCTCCTTGAGCTGCTTCTCAAGGATCGTCTGCACGGCGATCGAGGCATGGTCAGTGCCAGGGAGGCAGAGCACATTTTTTCCCGCCAGGCGCTGGTAGCGCACGATCGTGTCGATCAGGGCCGTATTGAAGGCGTGGCCCATGTGCAGGCTGCCAGTGACGTTCGGAGGGGGGATCACCACCGAAAACGGATCCCCAGGCGCCTTGGGGTCGGGATGAAAAGCAGCTTGGTCCTCCCAGGCCTGCTGCCAGCGGGCCTCGGTGCCCACTGGGTCATAGGTCTTGGCCAGCTCGGACACGGGACGCGCGCAACAACAGCGATCCATGCTCGCAAAACAGCGGTCTGAACAACGCGCAGCCGCAACATCAACAACCGGGTCCAGCTAGCAAGCCCGCTAGCCATCGAAAGAGCAGTGGCGAGACAGCCACGATTTTCAAGATCAGAATGGTTCCGTCAATCACCTTTCAATCGTGCGTGCTCCGCTGGCAGCGAGCGTTTTGCTCTCCACCCTGCTGCTCAGCGTCAGCGGGTGCAGTCGCCTCGGTAATCAGCTGCCGGTGATGCTTTACCTGGCGATGGTGATCGACCAGGACAGCGCGATCGACACTGCCACACAGACCGACTTCCGCCAGCGGATTCAACTGATCATCAGCGATTTCCGCAAGATCAAGCCCAACGTGGAAGTGCAAGTCGCGCTGTACAACCGCGCCAATCTCAGCCAGGAACTCCAGCGCCGCAATGCCTCAGGTCTGGGACCTGATCTGGTGGTCACGGATGCCACTCAGGCCAATCAGTTGCTGCGCGACGGGCTCACTGACGAAATTCCTGTTATGGCATTTCAACGCCAACAAACAGATAAAGCCCTGTGGGAGCGGGTGAAGCTCGACGATGGGCGCATCACGGCTCAGCCGATCGTGATCTACCCACAGATCGCCTGCTTCAACCGCGAGATCGTTCAGAACCCTCCCACCAACCTGCAGAAGCTGCTTCAACAGGGCGCATCCGGGACCCGCATTGGGTTGGCGGTGAACTTCTCGGAAGTGCTCTGGACCGCAGGCAGCCTGGGAGCCATGCAAAGCCTGGCCCGCGCCAACGATGACCAGAACCTGAGTGCAGAGGACAACGAAATGCTGGTGGCATGGCTGGCCTGGTTGCAACAGGCCAGTGCCCAGCAGAACATCTCCTTTTTCCAAGACCAGGGGGATCTGGAAACCCTGCTCAACGATGGTGAGCTCGACTGGGTGAGCTGCAACTCCAACAGCCTGCTACGACTCAGAAAACTGATGGGCGACAACCTCGGGGTTTCTCCTCTGCCCAGAGGCTCTGCAGGAACCTCCAGCCCCGTGAATGCCCTGAGGGTGCTGGCACTCGGAGCCAACTCAAGCCCACGCCAACGTGAAGTGGCCGTGAGCCTGGCCCAGTTCATCACCAACCCGATGGTGCAAAGGAATCTGTCGCTGCGCTCCCTCGCTTTCCTGCCGGTGAACCCCGCCGTGGCCGTGCCAGTGCGGAGTTCCCAAACACTGGCCACATTGGTGCAGTCCAGAGAGAATTCGCTGCTGCATGAATCAGCCCTGGCAGGGCTGGCTCACCATCGCAACCTCGATCGTGATGGGGCACAAGTGCTGGTTCCATTGGTATTTGGAGCCTCAAACCCACAATCCAGCCTTGATGCCCTGCTTAAAGCTCTGGGGAGTGAATCATGAGCCAACTGCTCTGGGAAATCCTTGGCTGGCTTGGATATCTGCAGCGAAGTGCTGTCGTCGCCCAAGTGCTGCTGATCGCTGGACTCAGCGTGGGATGGCGGCTGATCAACCCGCAACGCCGGCTTGAAAACCTCTACCCAGCACTGCGATTGCTGGTGGCGCCCATCGCCATGTTGTTGATCGCCTGGCTGATCGAGCTTCCAGGCGGAACAACTGGGCTGGTCAGCTATGCCGGCCTCTGTTGGCTGGGCTGGAATCTGCTCAACCTTTTGAACCGGCTGCTGCAGCTACTGCTTCCTGCCTCCAGCATTCATCAACTTGAAAGTCGTCTGCTCAGACCGCTGTTCCTGGTTCTGGTGGGCCTGAATCTGATCAGCAAGTTCGACAATCCAGCTGATCTCGGCGTGATCAAGCTGGGCAGCCTCTTCGGCGAGATCCTCACCGTGAACAATCTGGTCATCGCCATGGTGGTGACCTATTTGCTGCTCGTGGGCACCAAGCTTCCAGCCGCTGGGGTGGCCTGGGTGCTGCAGAAGCTCCTCGGCTGCAGTAACAGCAGCCGAAAGGCTCTTGAACTGATCATCCGCTACGTGGTCGTTGGCATCGGCTTCACAGCCGTGGGGTTTCACATCGGTCTGAACTCCACGGCTCTGGTCGCCATCGCAGGTGGACTCTCCGTAGGCCTTGGTTTCGGCATCAAGGAAGTGTTCTCCAACTTCATCAGCGGCATCTGGCTGCTGTTTGAGGGGTCAGTACGTCCGGGAGAGATCTTGATGGTGGATGGAGATCCTTGCGAAGTGCGCAAGCTGGGCCTGCGCGCCACCCTGCTCTGGCGAGATCGAGACAACGCGGAACTGCTGATTCCCAATCAGATGTTTTTCACCGCGCAAGCCACCAGTTACACCGCCACCGACCGAATGCGGCGCAGTGAGATCCGTGTTGGCGCCGCCTATCGCCATGATCCCCAGGTTGTGCTGAAGCTCCTTGAGCAAACAGCTCTGGAAGTGCCCAGAGTGCTGAATGATCCAGCGCCGAGGGCGCTGCAGGTGCACTACGGCGACTCCGCCATCGAATACTCACTGCGCTACTGGATCTCCGACCCCATGAGCAACATCGGCATTGTGAGTGAGGTGAACCAAGCAATCTGGACAGCGTTCAAACGGGAGGGGATTGAAATTCCTTTCCCACAACAGGTCAACACCGTTAGTGAGATTCCAGCGTTCAGGAGCGAGCCAAGCGCCGGAGATAGCCCTCCTGGGTCCCCGCATTGATCCAGCCTGTGGCGATGGTTTTGCTGTGCTTCTGCGTCACCCTGCCGCGGTGGATGTGACTGGGACCAGCAGGAAAAATCAGCAGTTTCCCCCGCACCGCCTCCTCGTGATGCCGCTGCCAATGAAACTCCGTTCCGGCCTCAGCCACGGAGTCGCAGTAGAGAATCCAGGCCAGGACGCGATGAACAGGCTCCGTGGCCTCATCGCTGATGGTCCAGTCGCAATGCCACTGACGAAATCCCTCACCGGGCGCGTAGCGCTGCAGATTGAAGATCGGCAACACGAAGAGAGCCTGCTCAGGACAAACCTCACGGAACAGGGGCCGTTCGGCCAAGTAGCGATCCAAACCCGCAGTGACGCCACGGACAATCACCTCCGAGATGGCACAGGACTCAGGATCCTCGCGATCGATGGCCACCAGGCTGATATCGGTGCTCAGCTTCGACGGCTGCTGATCTCCGGCAGGACCGAAGGCGATGCCAGGACGGTGTAAGTCGGTGCGACGATCAAAGAACGCCATCACCGCATCAGCTACGGCTTCGTAGCCGGCATTGCCGTAGTGACCGATCAGGCTGATGTCGTTTTGCTCTGACATCAGCCCTTCCAGGGAATCGTCACCACAGCCTCCAGCTGCTGCCAGCGACTGCGATCCGCAACAACCCGACCAGTCAGTCCCACCCGGTCTAGAGCTGCCGAGAGTCGATCAGCGTCAAGCACGGCAGGGTCCTGGGGAGCCTGCGACAACAGCAAGACCTGCTGTTCAGCTGGATCCGCAAGCACCTGAAGTTCCAGATCCGCAAGCTCTCGCTCAAAGAAGGTTCGACGCAGACGCGAGGTGATGCGTTCACCAAGGGCAGAGGCGAAATGCTCAAGGGTGTCGCGTTCTCCGGACAAGCCGCAATTGAGCGAAAGCCAGATCATCAACTTGGCCCAGCTATCAACAGTCCAGAGCGGCTGAAAACTCTCGCGGTGCTGGCGAATCAGTTCCAGCAGGGCAAAGTCCACAAGCGTGCCCTGCAACTGTTCGGCATCCGGACGACTCATGCTGACCCTCACTTGAAGACATCCTCTCCCCCGGGGGTCAGACTGGTGCTGCGCATCTACGCCTGACCATGACCCTGGATCTCAACGATCCCGAACTCGAGTTCTCGGATCTGGTTTATGCCTATCAGAGCTGGGTGATGGCCATCATCAATGACGAAAAGCTCGAGGGAGAGGAAACCCTTCTCACTGACGAGATCGCTGAAGATGCTCTGAACTCAATGCGTTTCCTGCCTGGTGAGGTAACCAGCGCGATCGAAACCTCGTTAGCGCGGGTCTACGACGTGGATGCGGACGAGCTGGCCAACTTGCTCTTCCCCGAAGACTGAGCGAACCCGCGAAACTGAACGAGCACTGACATCGCCGCATGGGCTGGACCATCGACGACATCCCTGACCTGCGAGGACGGATCGCTCTCGTTACGGGGGCCAATAGTGGTCTCGGCCTCGAGACCACGCGGGCCTTGCTTCGGTCAGGAGCAACTGTGTTGATGGCCTGTCGCAGCAGGCGCAAAGGAGAGGCGGCACGCGCCGAACTGCTGGAGCTGGGGTCTTCTGGCGTCGACCTGCTCGACCTGGACTTAGCTGATCTTGACAACGTCGATGCCTGCTGCCGAGAAGTGCAATCGCGCTACGAGCGATTGGATCTTCTGATCAACAACGCCGGACTGATGGCGCCTCCCCGTCTGCTGAGCCAACAGGGCCATGAAATGCAGTTCGCTGTGAATCACCTTGGCCACTTCGCGCTGACCCAGGCCCTTCTGCCTCTGATGGAGGGCCGTGAGCAGGCGCGAGTTGTCACCGTCACCTCAGGAGCGCAATATTTCGGCAAGATCGCTTGGGACGACCTGAGCAGTGAACAGAACTACGACCGCTGGAAGGCTTACGGCCAGAGCAAGTTGGCCAACGTGATGTTTGCAGTGGAATTGAATCAGCGTCTCGAGCAGTCGGGAAGCACCGTGAGATCGCTGGCAGCCCATCCAGGCCTGGCGAAAACGAATCTTCAACCACTATCCGTGGCATCCAGTGGTGCCTGGCAGGAAGCCCTGGCTTACCGATTGATGGATCCCCTGTTCCAGAGCGCAGCCGAGGGGGCACTGCCGCAGCTATTGGCGGCAACATCCCCATCCGCAAAAGGTGGGGAGCATTACGGTCCCAGTCAGTTTGGAGGACTGCGTGGTGCTCCCAAACAGCAGCCTGTGGCTCGCGCCGCTCGCAACCAGGACCAGAGATCCCGTCTTTGGGCAATCAGTGCCGAACTGATCCAAACCAGAAGCGCAGCGGTATGAGCTAGGAATTCAACATGGAGCAGCCAGGATCCACAGGGACGCAACGGCAGCAATTACTGCTGGAAGAATTGCATAAGAGTCAGTCCGAAATGACCGGCCAGCAGCTCCATCGGTGTCTGGAGGGGCAACCAGGTGCCATGGGACTTGCAACGGTTTATCGCAATCTGCGCAAACTCCATCAACAGGGCAAGGTGCGCTGCCGGCATCTGCCGACAGGTGAAGCGCTCTATGCACCCGTGGATCGAGATGAGCACCATCTCACCTGCGTGAGCTGCGGCAGCACTCAGATCTTGCAGCTCTGCCCGATTCATGAATTGAAAGTGAAGGCTCCAGAAACGGAGAACTTCAAGCTGATCTTTCACACGCTGGAATTCTTTGGGCTCTGCAACAGATGCCATACCAAGGACTGAATCCCACCAATTCCAAATCAAACAAGCCTTAGCCCTGGTGATCCTTTTCAACAGGGTGTGATCAGACTGCTGAACATGCCAAACCGCAATCGGATCACCCAAGAAGCTCCAGTGAAGTCGGGAGGAGAGGGTTGGTTGGTCAATGGTGCACAAAAGCTGCTGGTGCAGTTCAAACCCGACACACCATCAGCCCAGGAGCAGTGGGTCTCCGTCAGAACCTACGGATGGGTGCCACCACATCCCCCCGAGCCTCAGTCACGACGACGAATGCTCAGGCAAAACGCCATCGAAGCTTGGGAGATGATGATCAAGACGGGTTGGCGACGCTGCTCACCGCCAGTCCACTAGAGAGTCGCAGATGTGACTCTCCACAGGAAACATGACTCTCCAGTGACTCTCCACAGGCCCAAGCCTTAGCGAGGCATTGGCATCGGGGGCGCTGCTGATGGCTCAACACGATCAAGCGCAGTGTCCGTAGGCAGTCTGGAGGCGGTGGCTTGAGAAGCAGTCACAAGCCAGACCACCACAGCCAGCACGCTGACCCCTGCAAGAACCCCAAACGCTCGAAGCAGATGGTGCGTGATGTCGTCGGGATGCCGCTGAGGAGAGCTCGATGCCATCAAGACTGTGCGGATGGTTCAGTTCTGGCCAACCCAGATCACCTGGGCAAGCAAATGCGCACTTATTTCCTGAATTGCTGAAGCGTTTGCAGACCGCTCAGAACCAGGGCTAGAGCGAATGGATGCCATCCATCTCTATGACAAGCAGCACTGACCATTCCGAATCCCTGCTGGAGGATGTCGTCGCAGAGGAAATTGCCCTCCAGATTGACCACATCGCTGAGTCGCTGCAACG
Source organism: Synechococcus sp. BIOS-U3-1 (assembly GCF_014279975.1). NCBI lineage: Bacteria > Bacillati > Cyanobacteriota > Cyanophyceae > Synechococcales > Synechococcaceae > Synechococcus > Synechococcus sp. BIOS-U3-1. The sequence continues at coordinate 2,617,964 of NZ_CP047936.1, forward strand.
CGAAGGGTGGCCGATGCCGCTAGTGAAACGTTTCATGCACCGTGCAGTCGAAAACCTGCCTGGGTAACGGGCGGGAAAGTGTCCCGCACTTGGGACAGCCAACGATGAATTTGCTGCGGCGGAACCCATCTGGAAAGGTCCTGAAACCGAACCTGCATGGTCGGCTGTCCTCTCTTCCAGGGAGTTAACAGCAGGCGTAGACCGAACAGGTCCCACTCGGAGACATCCATGACAGCCACAACACTTCAGGCACCCACTGGACTGGTGACTCATGATCTTGAAGGTCACGACAACGTCTACGCCAAGGAGCCACGTATGGAACTTGCAGGACCTGACGCAGGCTGGGGATTCCACGAACGGGCGGAGAAGTTGAACGGTCGCCTAGCCATGCTCGGGGTTATGGCTGCGATCGCAACAGAGTTGATCAGTGGCGAAGGGCTCCTCCACACCATTGGTCTTTAAAGGGGATCCATGCCAGATGTCGATCCTCTACAGATGTCTGGCTGATCAATCGTGAGGCGCAATCCCTCGATACACAGACGTCAATGATTTGACTGCCCCATAGCGCAAGTCCCCCAAGTCGTCATTTGAATAGGATCACCATCTTCGGGAAAGCCGATTAAGTAGACACAGGAGTGTTCATCCTGGGGGACAAGCTTCGTAAGGATCAGGACTTCACCAGGCTTTTCAAGCCAACTTACAAGTTTGATTTTGTCATTGACTGCATTCACGACGTAAAAGGCCGGCTTGGACTCGGTATTTCCGGACAACTCAGTGCGAAAGGTCACGGCCGAGTTTGCTGGGTCCAGATTGAAAATATGATCCGGATCCAAACTGCATCGCAGTTCGTTGGACTGGCCTAAAACTGGAGCAGACAACATCAATGCCAAAATTGGCAAAATAAGCGTGAAGTCGGTCTTCATCCTTGTCAGTCAGATTTACAAGTCTGCACTAATCATTTTTACATCTACAGACAATTCACGAAGACCCTCTTCACGAAAAGACCCTTGCATTAGCCAGATGCATCGCAACGCTCGTGATAGTCGAGAAACTCCCTCACTTGTAGGTCTGGCATATTCATGATCTTTGTCATGAGATCCTGCCTATAGCTGTATAAGCCTTTGCAGCCTTTCAGTGGTTCGAGCAACAGCTCAAGCAAATGGGCTTTGGCACTTGTTCCAGACATTGATTGTCTCATTCAAATTATCCTGTTGATGACAAGGGGTTATCGGATAAGGGATCAGCACAACGAGAGCGCGCTGCTTTGTCCTCAAGCGATATTGCGAGGCTCTCAGCTACGACGCGGTGGCTTCCAACTCAAACAATTCTCATCAGCGGTCAGCGCTGCAAGGCACAAAGATGGCCGAAGGGTAGCTTTCGCTCGGTCCACGATGACCCGCGCCCGGCGACAGTGACAGCGTGAATAGGGGAAAATGTCATTTGCTTAGCCTGAGTTGGGGAGGTCATGCCTCCGAGAATTCCAGCATCGTTGAAACAAGCTGAATTCACATCACCCGAAAGTGTGATCGAACAGGCCATTGAATCCCCCAATCGAGGGGTGAATCGCTAACTAAAATTCTGCATTTTATTGAGGTGGGAACATAATGAATAACGGATCTTGACCGCCGATCTCACCATGCGCATCGCCATCAGTGGATCCCACTCTCTCGGCAAAAGCACCTTGGTCTGGGATTGGGTGAAACGGCATCCCCAATACACACGTGAAGAAGAGCCGTTTCGCGCCCTCGATAGCGAAATGTATGACATCCGATTTCGGCAGGAAAGCAACCGCCTTCACAACGGCATACAGATGTATTACAACGCTAGTCGCGTGAATCTTTATTCCTCAATCAACGACTGCGTGATATTCGACCGTGCTCCGGTGGATTACATCGCATACTCGCAATACACAGCTGACAAGGAAGCAACAGATATTGATGATGCATTTGTGGCAGCAATGGTGCCAAGAGTCAGGGAAACTCTGCAACGGCTTGACCTCTTGGTCTTTATTCCCATGACGGATCGCTGGCCAGTGGAGCTGGAGGATGACGGCATCAGACCTGTCGATCTTCCCTACCGAGCAGAGGTGGATGCGCTCTTTAAACAGATCTACCGAGATGAACGCTTCTCAGTCATACCGGAAATGAATCGGCCGAAGCTGATTGAGCTCTGGGGCTCCCGTGGCCAAAGGCTAGAGCGACTCCAGCAAGCAGCCGCGTCATGCATACCCTGATCGCTTGGGCAAAAGCATGGGGGCCCTGCAACTGAGCATTGCGAGACATGTGTCCCCTGCTTGACAGACACAACAACACATTTCGGAGATGGTGGGTTCAACCGCGATGGATCCAATGTCCAGAAGCAGTTGGCTGAAAAGCCCAACACGATGCTCAGCCGCCTCCACTTGGCAGACATCTCCTCCGCAGTCATCAGAGGAACCAAAGCAACAGGTCGAGATGATCTTGTCGATACCTTCACCTCTCGCCGAGGGGGCAAACAATCTGTCGTGCAAGCCTGTCTCTTAGACCTCTCCTGCAACCCTTAGGCAAGCTCAACAATCAACCGAAGAGGAGCGGTTGATCGGCAACGTTGACCAACCCGACGCTGCAATCCGCATTACGCCGCCGGGTTTGTCGAGACGCACGTGGGCCTTTCATTTCCCCGCGGCGCAATGTTGGCAATTGAATGGGCGCTTCTGTGGCTGCCGATTACTGAACTGGCCACCGTTATGTCCAGCGAGGCAAGGTCCTAAAACCGAACATTCTGAGGCGGCTGTCCCAGCTTCCTAGCGGCGTCGAGCGGTCATAGACCGATTGGGTCCCATTCGGAGACACCAATGACTACTGCAACACTTCTGGCTGATGAGCGGTACTGGCAGAGCCTTGCCGCAGCTCAGATGCGCCGAGAGCGCCTGGCTAAGGCTGAACGCCTGAATGGACGTCTGGCCATGCTCGGCTTCATTGCACTGATCACCAGTGAAACCTTGCTCCACCAAGGGCTGCTGGTGGCGCTGCGTCTCTGATCCGGTTCGATTAAGACTTAGGCCAGATCCACAGGAATTCCGATTCTTTATCGCTGAATCGGACGCCATCCAAAGCTGCAGTACCGAAGTTGAGTCATGGTTGGTCATCGCTGGCCGACTGGACAGCGCAGAAATCTCAAGTTGAATGACTACGACACGGATCCTCAATTTGCGCCCCCTTGAGAAAGGGGCGTTTTTTGTGGAGACCCGGTCAGGCCTCTGAACAGCTGAGCGCCTTGTTGAATGCACTCACGAGTAAGGTCAACATCCTTAATCGAGATGGCAATGCTGCAAAGCCTGTTTTCAGTCGTCCTTGCAGCTGTCATGTGGGTGCAGGTTCCCCAATGGCAAGCCGATTGGTCGCAATGCTCCGTGGACGTTCCTGACGTTGATTGTCATTGGTATGTCGTCGCTCCAGACAACACCTTTGGAGAAGGCTTCAGTTGGGAAAACTCACCATGGTTCAGCGCTGAAGGACTGCTTGATGTTGCAGAGCTGAAAAACACCATGGACACAATCCAGCAGCCAGAATCTGGCTTAGCTCCTGCCTAAGCCACTCCCGAAGTGGACACCGTCTCCCCGATTCAGCGAGCAAAGCCCGATTTCAAATGAGCTCGCTGATTGAAGGGAGATAAATCACACAGCCCAACGACCCCAGTGAGTGGGTGCATAGGCGAAAGATGGCCTCATGCGGTGGCGTCGGTACCCGACAACTCCAACGGGGGAGAGTTGGTGTGTGCGTTGAACCAACTGCTCGTTGTCAGCGGCCTGTTGAGGACCCTGCTCAATCAACAGCGTTTTTGAATGGGTCACAGCAGCAATGCCCAGCGAGAGGGTGAGGAGATAGAGGAAAGCGGACTTCATCGACATGGCTTGTGGGAGTGAATGATTGGGGGTGGCCCCCTCGACTCCTTCAAGATCACAGCCCTTCTGGTGAACCCCACTGCACAGCTCTGGTGCGGTCTCGAAGCAGTTCTGGTGAAAGGCTGGTGAAACCATGAAACCAATCGACCCAACTGGCCTGTTGGAGATCAGGTGGATTCACCATGCAGCTTATTTGCGCCTCCTAAGGCCTTGATCAACTCGCTGCAACCAATCTCGTAATGGCGCTCGTCTCCAAAACGCATTGTTCTGAAGCTGATCAAAAATCATGCATCCCAGCGATTACACCTGAAGAATTCATAAATGAAAAAAATATTGAATCGGAACAACCTTGAATTCTTACAATACAACAAAAAGTCTCAGCCGTAAAACAATACTGGGAGTGATCTAGCTATTTATTACTCATCCAGTCGCAACGCGAAGCCGATTCCACGAATTGTCTGAATAATGCGCTCAGGCTTTACATCTTCAAGCTTTTTACGCAGATAGCGCACATAGACATCAACAACATTCTCATCTCCAAAATAGTCGTCTCCCCACACATTCTGAATGAGCTGAGAACGGCTCATGGCTTGACGCGGATTACGGATGAAACATTCCAAGAGGTCAAATTCTCTTACAGTTAGGTTTAACGGAACACCTGAGTAATCACAACGCCGCTCTGGGCCATTAAGCCGAAGATCACCGAAGCTGAGCTTATCGGGACTGACTGCAGTGCTGCGCCTTAGCAAGGCCTTCACTCTGGCAAGCACCTCACGGATATTGAACGGCTTGGCAATGAAATCATCGGCACCAGCTTCCAAAGCAGCGACGCGATCATCCATTTCATCGCGTGCGGTGATCATGATCACAGGCAAGCGATTACCAGTATCCCTCAGCCTGCGGCACACATCCAGCCCAGTAATGATGGGCATATTCCAATCCAGCAACGCAATTGCGGGATTCGACTCCCGAATCTGCGCCAAAGCTTTTGCCCCATCACCGCAAGCAATCGTATGAAATCCTTCGGCTTGCAGCTCCATTTCCAGAAGCATCAGGATGTTGGCCTCATCATCAGCGATGAGAATTACATCGTCCGCTTTCATCTTTAGCGTCCCTTTGGTCCTATTCTGATGGCCATTGAGACCAAGAAGTCTTTTAATTTAATAAAGAGATGTAATCGGCCATGCTCGTGTTGCTACATTAACTGTTGAATTTTAATGCGTTAGCAAAACTAATAAGTGAAATCGTGGCTTAGCCTTATTTTTGCATGCACTTGCTTACTTGGCTGCTATCGCAGTCAAACCAATTCCGATGAACACAATATTGATCCGTTAAATTCTTCAGCTGATATACGCATTACAGAAGAGCCATATTATGCGCAAGACATTATGAATAAGAAAATGAAAGTTTTTACTTCATACCTTGAAAAAAGCACAGGGCTGAAAGTCAAATACGTGCCTGCGATTAATTATGTCCACGCTCGTCAGCTTCTATTGTCTGGGAAAGTAGATCTTTTGTGGGCAGGCTCTTTGGGTACCTCAAAGGTTTTAGCTGCCAATGAAAATGCAATGCCAATTGCAGCTGAAGTGAAATCATTCATCAATGTTCTACTTGTTGACAGAACACTCATCAAAGAAGTACAGGCCGAACTTAGAAGTGACAATCCGCTTCAAGTATTAAAAAGTAGAAGTGTTGTTTTTGGCTCAAATAACTCAGGCTCATCTTTCCTTACTCCACTGATAGAGATGAAAGCCCAAGGTGTTGATTTAAATGATTTAAAAGGATGCGTACATGAACCAAAGCATGGACATCGAGCCATGTTCATTGGTGATAGCGATCAACAAGACTTTGCTTTTGTGCCTGGCTCGGAGGCAGATCCCTTGAAATACGTTCCAGAACAGGCTCGTTCTGAGGTGCTTGTGGGCTGGGTAAGTGAGATTAAGCGAAACTACTATATTATTGCGTCGCCTGAGTTTTTAGCACCATCAGAAACTAATAAGGTGCAAAAGGTTCAAAATGCGCTTCTTGCTCTCAATCAAGAATCGACTGCAAATGCTGCAGTTCTGGACGCTCTTGGTGGTGTCACTGGTTTTGAACTACCAAAAAGCAGGAGTGATTTAGAATACCTCAATGAAATTACAGAGTTTGCCTCTTTGCTGGGTGACAAGACTCGCTGCAAAAAGAACGGAAAGCAAGAAAGCAATGATATTTCAGAATGACTTCAGGTGTTCACCGAGTTTTCACCAGAAAATCACCAGAAATAGACCCACTACATCAGATAATCTGATAGCAAAGCGGGGTTGAGAGCATTGCAAGCATCGAATCGTGATCCCCAATCATCAACTGCTTCTGCAGGAAGCTGGTCGATTGCTCGAAGATTCTTTCTTACGTCTTTTATTTTAATTGTTGCTCAATCTGGTTTGAGCTTGGCAATATCCGGAAAGATTTGGAAAGACTTTACATCACTCTACCTAGATTCTGTTCTCTCACGCCAAGTTTTGAAGCCCTTGAATCTTGTTGATAATCAATTAGATTTACTCACAGCCCAAGAGGCTATGGAATGCTGTACGAAGGAAGATTATAAGAACTTTTTATCTGGAATCGCCTTGGCTGATGGTAAAGCAGTGATGATTTCTGGTAGTGCAGGCCTTGTTCCAGGCAACGGTGCTGGTCACTACACACCCCAACAGCTGAGTAATTTTGCAAAGCATGCGACTAGTAATGTCAGTCGTTTCGCATTGGTTGATTACGGAACTGATCAGGCAGTAGCAGTAAAGTCTGTCAACTTATCTGGTGGCTCAGAAACTGGGGCTTTAATTTATATTAGGCCAATCTATAGCATGTCTTTGTTTATAACTTTAAGCCGCATACGCTTCCTGTCTGAGATCGTCCTAATGCTTTCTCTGGTGGTTTTACTTGCAATAGCTCTCACCTATATTCTCAGACCAATGCGATCAGTGCGTTCTCGTCTTTCAAATATTCAACTGGACAATCTTGATACTGCATTAATTCCGTTAAATGGTCAGCCTGTTGAGCTACGGCCCATTCTCACTGAGTTTAATCGCATGGTTCAACGATTAGAAACTTCTGCCCAAAATCAAAAGCAATTTGCTTCGACAATATCACATGAATTCAGAACACCACTGACTGTAATCTCCGGATTTATTCAGTCAGTTTTAAACCGCGCAGGAGATCTAGATTCGCGCTATCGCGAGTCTTTACTGATTGCCGACAAAGAAGCTTTTAGGCTCAATAGAATGCTAAGTGATTTATTAGATCTTAGCCGTGCTGATAATCATCAATTCAAAGTCTTGCGTGAGCCTTTTGATTGCATTTTGAGCTGTCGCGAAGCACTGCGCCTTTCGCAATTTGCCTTTCCGAACAACATCATTAAATTAGACGACAGTCGATTTGAAGAATCGGTCTGGGCAATCGGTGATCCAGACCGTCTGGTCAAATGCCTTGAAAACCTGATTGGAAATGCAGTCAAATACTCAGAACCTAAGAGTCTGATAGAACTTGATATTGTTTTAGAAGACCAGCTCGTTCTTTTCAGTGTTCAGGACCACGGTCAGGGAATTCCGGATGATCAACACGCACGAATCTTTGAACGCTTCGTGCGTGCGGATGGGGTCAGCTTGCGCCGTGGAGAAACCAGCTCAGGGTTAGGCTTATCCATCGTTAAAATGTTAATGGAAGGCATGGGTGGCAGTGTGAGTGTGCAATCAGAAGTTGGGGTTGGCAGTCGTTTCATTCTTACTTTGCAGCGTTCATCGAGCCCAAGTAAGTGAATAAATAACAACATTCTCTCAGCACACTTTTAGGCAAATTATGCAGTGATGCTGCTTTTAATCTGTAACTGATCCCTCCGTTGCCCATCAGGATTGTTTCTTGGGCCAGTGATAGCGGCGATCAATCCCCCCACTCTCCTTATCGCTTTGCTGGCCTCAGACTTCCAAACCCATTCACTCAGTTGCCATCAAAGTCGATCCAACAATCAAAAAACCCGCCAGTTGGCGGGTGATGTTTCGCCGAGATGCATTGCGGTGACGAATGAGCGCGGAGATCGAACCTATGACAATCTCCTTGCAAGGCAACATCTAGCTCTAGTCGTTCACTGCATTCTCAGCGATTTACAGAGAGCGCAAGCGCAGATGTGAGTACAGATATGACCTATGACCACCTCTTTGCGTGCGCACGGACCAGACATCAATGCACAGGTCTCTCTGGAGGAGATGGAGGCCCGCAGCCATCGCCACCGTGGCGGGCCAGGTCGAAGTGCTCGCCCCAGGGAATTGGCATGCAAGAGATCAATCAGCCGTCTGTCTGATTCGAGTAAGTTCACCAGGAATTCACCAAAACCGTGCAGTGGGTTTCACCAGACGGGATGTGACCTTAGTGATGTCGAGGGGTCACTAGCCCAGCAGCATTATTCCTACCTGTCATGGCCTGTGCACTCATTTTTGCTTTCACCATTATTGGATTGGTGGCTACACACGCTGAACAAAGATCTCTTGATCGCATAGAGAGCGGGTTACGTAATTCCTCAGCAGGACGCTGATCTCAAGGAATCGGACCGCAATAGATCAATCAGCCGCCAGTCTGAATCAATCGGAATTCACCCAGCGGATCACACCGGAATCCACATCAGCGATCTAGAACAGGTTATAGATCTTCGGATCACGGGCACCGTCGCTGAAAAGATGGTGAAGACGCATCCGCCCAACGAACGAATGTCCCCACGGCGGGGCGATCACCAGACAGAAAACAATCTCGCTACTGCCGACAGCAAAAACCCCGCACTTGGCGGGGCGAGTGAATATTCAGTCGGGAGATCGATAGCGGCTACTCAACGACCCCTGCTTTTCCCTTCAAGGGTTTTGTATTGCTTTCAGCCACCTCGCAATAGCTTCAGGCTTCCCGACAAAAACCCTAATGAGCTTTGATATGCAATAGACAATTCATTCCTTGCTTGGTGATTAATCTACTAATTACAAGATCCGCAGCCTCGTGTGGACTTAGATTGCATGTGGTTGGTTTCCTAATTTCGGCAAGTTTTTTCTCTGGCACTTCAGGGCAAAAACCCTTTTCATTTACAGCTTTTTCAAGTGTTGCTCGATATATCGACTCGTTAAATGGCTGAGGTTTTTGGGCTGAATTACTTACCTCTGACTCTGCTTGAGAAAGTGCTGTTTCAGGCGAAATTCCTGATTTAAGAAAATCACAAAAAGTCTGAGCAACTTTCTTGGCATATTCTGGTGTCGTTCTAGCTGCTGCCGTGCCGCTTTCTAGTTTTTGAGCTAAAGATGGCTCAGTAAACATTGTTATTGTTACTATAAAGGTAGTGCAAGCAATTAAATGGATAAATTTCATTTATTTCGTATGAGTAGAAAGGTCATCCCTCCTCGACCTCTTCACCATCTCCGGAATCAATCGGTTTCACATCACCCATTCGAGTGATCTTTCAGCCGCCTGCCTCCCCCGTTTGGGGTGACCGCTGCAGCCAGCAGAACAGCGATGGTTTCGCCATCGTGGCGTCATGCCAAACAAGGACCGCCCGCTAGTTGATCGCCACGCACCAAAGAAGGGTGTCGGCTGACTCCGACTTATTAATTGGCTAAAGGGGATCGAATTTCCTTGACTCTTCGCCCACGTTTAGCGCTTGATCCATGGTTCCCAGCTCTATCAAAGCCGCTTCTCGATCAACAACGCGATTCGACAACGAAATGCCGTCATTTGAGCAAGCAGTCAAAAGCGAGATAACGCTTAAACAAATGACCAATGCCATAGCTGATAGCGAATGCAGCATGGAACGGAAGCAGGTGCATACATAATGTCGCCCGTGTCCAGCGCGGAATGAGGCCAGTCAATCTGTCCTCAGTCCTATAGGCCCTTGCTTACGCACAACCCAATCGAACCTTAGGAAACGATGCGGAAGTCAGGCGGATGGAAGACCACCTGAACGAGAGAAAGAGACTTACGTCAACCGCTGAACTTCCTGGCTGCGGAAATCTCAGCCTTCAGCTTGGCGGCTGTATAGCTTCGAACTGATCGCCATCAGCATCAGGGATACAAGGCTGATGGACAGAATTACGAGGCTGTCGATGGTCCTTCACCGCGTTTAGAGCGCAATCACTCTCGCAGGGATTTAATCCGAACTGTCCGCCTCAACCTGGACAGACAGCCGATTACTGAGCTGTGCAAGCTGCCTTGTAGAGGCTGAGCGTGAAGCAAGCAGCGCCGAAACTGACGATCAGGACAAAGAGATCAGAGGTGCCGAACATGAGCTTTTTATCTATCAACAAGCATTAAGCGGATTATTGCGGAATGTAAAGCGGATATCCGTAACGGCTTTCGCAGCCCAAACTGAACTTTTCCCGCTGGACAGTGATCTGTTCTTCGTTCTTACGATCAAGCCACTGCGGACATTGAAATGGAACCCATCACTTGGCTGGTCATCACCTGGGCTACCTACGGCACTCATAGAACCACTGCTGCTCTGGAGAAGATCCCGCAAGCTTCCATGGAGCAGTGCATAGAGAATTCCAGGGTGATCCAGAGTTGGCAACCTAAAGCGAGTATGAAGTGTATTGAAGGTGTTCGCGGCTTCTGATCCGCTGCTGCCTTTTAATGAATTCAGGCGTTTGACTTGCTTTAAATAACAGTCCTACATGCTGTAAATCCATTGATTAATGAGTTTATAGATTTATCTACAATGGTAATTAGTCGAAAAAACTCGCATTCTTGCTACCCGATGATTTCGGCTTAATAGTAAAAGGCGTTATCAGATGGGTTTTGATGAACAGGTCCGCCACATGTCGTAGCAACTCTCCAAAGTGCTTTGTGAATCGGTGTTGGATCATATCTCACAAGCTCGGGAAAGTGTTGTTTTAAAAGCTTTGATCCATGCCAAGCGTTGTAATGCGGAATCGATGAATTGATGTGGTGACAAACATGAGTGGATCCTATTCCATGATGCAGCAGATTCAAAATTGGGCCGTATGGGCGATCAACTGTTTGAAGAGCTCCTTTCGACCAAGACCACGTTTCATTTGAGAAATGTGGAATATCTCGATTTGTATGTTGAAGCCAGGTGTATGTTGTAAGCCACATATTGATTACCACGTACGGCAATCCATACAAGCAGACTACCCGAAGCAAGGAGTACTGAATTGATGCCGCGATCAAGAGAGAAATCATGGATAGCAAGCCGATATTGGATCGCGTCATCCACTTCTGGAATGATTTGTGAAAAAGGCGCTTCTTGCTAGTGCTATTGTATTCGCGGTTCCAAAAATGACTCGTAGGTGATTCATATGCTTCCCCTCCAGTCACGCCAAAAAATAGATAAAGCGGCCAGCCAATAATGAGATGGCTGAAGAGAGAAATAATCCCGAAAATGACTGGATTTAGATTTTGCTTCAGCTTTTCTGTGATTTTTCCTGTCGGTGACGTTGCCCTTGACGGTACGTGGGTTTGTCCTTTCTCTAGGTGATTGCAGTGTGCGTGATGCACGGCATGGCTGTGTGCCCAGCTGTAATAAGGCACAAGTAGAATGCTGTGGAGTACAAAGCCCACAACTCCTTCAATGCAACGATTGGGGTGAAAGGCGTGATGACCACATTCATGGGCGATAACCCAGCAGCCCATCGCGACAGTGCCGGTAATGACGCAATAGAGGAGCCACAGGGGAAAGGCTGTTGCAGAAAGTGGGATCTGTGTACCAACGCCAACGGCCAAAATTGAAAGCCCTGCTGACATGGCCAAAGATGTCCAAGCCTTTGCCGGGTTTAGCTTCGAGAGCTCCGGTGGCAGGGTATTGAGTAGCTCCGCTCTTGTGGGATAAAAAAATTGTTTAGGGATGTATTTCGAAGTTGTTTTTGCGGAGCTGATCGTTTCTGTAAATTTCAATATAGGGCCTAGGGTCAAGTCAATAGGTTAGTTCTCATCCCCACAATATAGTTTCCAGTTCCGCCGTCTGTGGGTGCTAGGTATAAGTCTATGATAGATCCTGCTTGTAAGGCTTCCCGACTCGGCTTTCAGGGTGAAGGATAATATCGCTTAAAGGCTATTATTGATTGTTTTGGAAAAGGTAGAAATTGAAGTTGCTGACCTTTTGTTTGATTTTGTGCTCGACGGGATGAAGCTGGCTTTTGTGGAGATCTGTATAACAGTTTGAATGGTATTCTTTTGAGTATTCATTCTTCTATAGGCCATTGGCCAATAATGTGTTTTTCTATTATTCATCCGATTCTATTGAGTTGAACTTCTGCGTACCAAATTCTTTCTGTCCAGGCAATGAGAATGGGCCCTCGCTTCAAACGCTGGGGCCTTTTCTTTTTCTGGCTGACAGCACTCGCGATTAAAGACCTGAGATCGAGAACGTGAGTTGGGGCGATAGGGATACCGCCCCCTTTCCTCTTCAACCAACGAACACATAAGCCTCCAATTTCGGACGGATTGGCTTGTTATGCAATGCGCGATTTGACCGATGCCAAGATCTCGTGCTGGGAGAAAAGTAAGTGCACGAGATCGGAGGCGTTCATGACAGACGACGGTCCAACACAGCAGATCCCAGAAGCAAACTGACTTCTGGCCCCTGCTCCAACAGTCTCATCCATGACCTGGGTTGGTCCTTTGGCGGGCATGACTTGTGCGCCACGCCAATCGACACTCCGCTTGCACCGCCCTAGGTGCCCCAGGAGTTCACAACCCCCCACCTAGAGCCAATGGCCCCAGGGCGCCTCTAGCCAGAAGCTTCGACCCCTTCCTTTCTCTACAAGCGATGGGTTGAACAATGCACAAACGAGCGACTTAGGCCGTCTTTCCATCCGGAAGGGCGGCCTTCCTCTTTGGTGTTAGCTGACCGACCAGACAACCAACAAAAAGCCCCCTCTCACTAGGGGGCTCTCCGATTCAGTTGACCTGAATCGTTTGTTGATTCCAGATCAACCGATGGCAGGTGCTTGCAGAGCCACAGGTGTGGACTCAGCAGCAGCCAGGTCGAGGGGGAAGTTGTGAGCGTTGCGCTCGTGCATGACTTCCATGCCGAGGTTGGCGCGGTTCAGCACATCAGCCCAGCTGATCGTTCCTGCGGATGGCCATGTGGGGTGGTTGATGAACGACCAGAAGGGAAGTATGCAGATTTTGTGATTTTCGTCTGATCAGATAGAGGCCAAGACCACAAATGAATATCGACCTCGTCCGATCGGGGTGGCCTTAGCGGGGCATGTCTCGTTTCGCATGTTCGGTCCCTTGGCGGGTTTCACCGTCACGGGCAGGCCAGCTGGCTGGCGATGGTTGCTTAGTCAACAAAAGCCCACCAATGTCAACTGAAATCCGCAATTGGGATGTCGTCGCCAAAGCGTTAGAAGCAGCTGGTGACACGTCAAGCCAGATGTATGTCCGCGCCAAAGCATTGGCACTCGGCAAGCTTGATCCAATGCCCACCAGCTTCCCTGAAGCTCCGTACAGCATTTCAGCTGTAGCTGGCTGATAACAGCAGACCAAAGCCTCGCAAATGTGAGGCTCACCCTCTCAATTAAAGACATGACTACTTCAACTCAAGCTCAAACTCGATTCGGCTTCAGCAACTTCGCTGAGACCTGGAATGGTCGTCTAGCAATGCTGGGCTTTGTCATTGGCCTTGGCACAGAGCTGGTTACCGGCCAGGGAATCCTCAGTCAGATTGGTTTCTGACCCTGTCCGATCAAGGGCTTATTCGAGCCTGTGAAAAGCGCAACAGGGTTCCCCAGAACTAGGCCTTTTCATATCCGGACTGGGAAGTTCCCACGCGCCATGCCCAACCTCAAATTGCTCTGCGAACGCTTCTTTGTTCAGCTTTTCTTTCCACGCGACGGTGCATCAAGCCACTTCGAGCGTCACGGACACCTGATGGCATGAACTCCCAAAAGCCAGTTCTGAACTGCTTTTTTGAGTGATGTTCGGGAATGGGCGATACGGGGATCGAACCTGTGACAATCTCCTTGTAAGGGAGGTGCTCTACCGCTGAGCTAATCGCCCCATGAGCCAATTCTGCCTGATCGAGGCAGGCTGGAACAGCTCAACTTGAATTGATGTGGCCTCAGGGCGAGACCATGATCGGGCCACCCTGACCTGGTGCCTGCCCATTGGCCTGCTGACGGTATGGTGGTTGGGATGGATCAACGGTGCTCTAACAGCGCTGGCCTTCCTGGTGGGAGGCCTCTGGTTATCGCCAGACCTTGACGTGCGCTCGACCGCACTCAGGCGCTGGGGGGTTTTGGGTGCGATCTGGTGGCCCTATCGACGCCTGCTTCCACATCGATCCATTTTGTCCCACGGCCCCCTGATTGGCATGGCACTGCGGTTGGCATGGCTATCAACTCTGATGCTGTTGATCTGGACAACCACTGCCTCACTGCTTGCACCTGCCATTCCGACCCCATCCCAGGCATGGCCAGCAATGGTTGCGGTTTTAAGGCAACATCCCCGAACTTTGATCGGCGTCCTTCTGGGTTTGGAAAGCAGCGTATGGCTGCATCTGATTCTGGATGGGGATCCATTGCCTGCAGAGTTGGCAAAACCCTGGCGGAGGCATCGACGTCGGTGAGAGGGTGACCACAAGCGTGTGCGGTTTTCATGGCCTCAGCCTCCGACGTGTTCCAGCACCAGGACCCCCTGCGCCGGCTGGAGAACTTGGTAGCTCGGTTACGCCATCCCGCAGAAGGCTGCCCTTGGGACCTGGAACAGACTCACCAGTCACTCACGCCCTACGTGCTGGAAGAAGCCCATGAGGTGGCCGATGCAATCCGTCACGGCGATGACCAACACTTGAAGGAGGAGCTCGGTGACCTACTGCTGCAGGTGGTGTTGCATTCACGGATCGCCGAAGAAAGCGACCGATTCGATCTGGATGCCGTGGCAGCCGGTATCAGCGAAAAGCTGATCCGTCGCCATCCCCATGTCTTTGCTGACGCCAAAGCCCGCGATAGCGAAGCTGTCCGGATCAGCTGGGATGCCATTAAGGCGCAGGAAAAAGCTGTCTCAGTCTCGGCATCTCCCCTCAGCGATCAGCTCGCCAGCAAGGTGCGTGGACAGCCAGCCCTTTCTGGGGCGATGACTATCTCCAGAAAAGCGGCAAAGGCTGGATTCGAATGGGAGGACATCGCCGGCGTCTGGAGCAAGGTGAATGAGGAACTCCAGGAGCTCAAGGACGCCATCTCTTCAGGCGATAAAGCTCATGCGCAGGAGGAACTTGGAGATGTGCTGTTCACCTTGGTCAATGTGGCGCGCTGGTGTGAAATCAGCCCGGAGGAAGGACTGGCAGGAACCAATCAACGCTTCCTGGATCGCTTCTCACGGGTGGAAGCAGCCCTGGACGGTGATCTGCGCGGTCACAGCATCCAGAAACTGGAGGGGCTATGGCAGCAGGCCAAGCAAGCCATCCGGAGCGAATCTCAGGATCAGGAACGCTGATCAGCTGAGGGATGGTGAGTATGCGATTGATTCATCAATCCACCTCCAAGACAGCTTCCTTAATTACACCTGAACTAAGGAATTCATCTGAACCAATCTCTAATCATCCAGTGAGGGCCTGCCTTGCCGACGACGTTTGAGCTCGCTGCGCTTGCCTTTGGCATCCAGCCGGCGTTGAACAGCAGAACGCCCCGGTCGTGTGGGCCTGCGCTTCGGCGGCGGCGGCTTGAGTCCTTCTCTCAGCAAGTCCGCCAGTCGCGCCATGGCCCTCTGACGGTTCTGCCACTGGGAACGCTCCTCAGCAGCAACCACCCTCAGACAGTTCCCCTCCAGACGCGACGCCAATTGCTGCCGCAACCGGGCCTTGCGAAACGGACCCAGGACCTTGGAACTCTCCAGGTCAAATCTCAACTCCACTCTGGAATCGGTGGTGTTCACCCCCTGCCCGCCAGGACCCGAAGACCTGGAGAACCGCCACTGCAACTCAGCGGCTGGAATCACCAAACGGTCATTGATCGGCAGATCCTGAATCACGCTCCGACTCCAGCGAGCACTGAAAGTGATCTCGCCAGTCTGGGTCCGTTGCGGGGCAACGATGAACCAACGCTGTTCTTAGCTGGAGGAAGGAATCCTCCACAACCTTCATGACAAAGGCATCCACGGCCAATGGCGGTTGGATCGATGAACACCATGAAGGGGTTCGTTATGGCCTCGCGGGACGAGTGCTGTTGGACGAGCAAAGCGACTTTCAGCGCATCACCGTGATTGAGAGCGAGCGCTACGGCAAAGGGCTGCTGCTGGACGGTTGCTGGATGACCGCAGAGCGCCAGGAACGGCACTACCACGAATCACTGGTGCATCCGGCTCTTTGCGGTGCCGCGGCCAACGAACGGATCCTCGTGATTGGCGGTGGCGACGGCGGTACCGCCCGAGAATGCCTTCGCCATCCTGGCGTCCAACATCTCGACATGGTGGAGATCGATGGCCGGGTGGTGGAACTCAGTCAGAAGCACCTGGCTTCAGTGGGTGGAGGCTGCTGGCAGGACCCCCGCTTTCACCTCACGGTGGGTGATGGCATTGCCTGGGCCGCGGACTGCCCTGATACCAGCTACGACGTTGTGATCGTGGATGGTTCCGATCCGGCAGGGCCCGCCGAAGGTTTGTTCAACCGCAGTTTCTTCAAGCACTGCCGGCGCATCCTCAGGCCTGGAGGCGTCTTCGCCACCCAGAGCGAATCACCAGAGGCCTTCCGGCAGGTTCACATCGATACTGTTCGCTTGCTGAAGGATGTCTTCGGCCATGCCGACCCCCTTTACGGCTGGGTGCCGATGTACCCCAGCGGCTGGTGGAGCTGGACTTTCGCGGCAGTAGAGGGGCCCCACTACCGCAACGCCATCCCGGAGCGGGCAGCAACCATCGCCGCAGGCTGCGAGATCTGGAGCCCTCGATGGCAATCCGGTGCCTTTGAAACGATGCCTGCCTTCATCGAACGGGAGCTCTTGGCGTGAGCATCCCGAGTCATCCACTGTTTGATCGAGAGGGGGCGATCTACATGGGCGCCAGCCGGGATCCGAAAGGTTGCAAGGTGGGCCTGTTCGGCGTGCCTTACGACGGCACGACATCCTTCAGGCCCGGCACCCGTTTTGGACCTGCAGCCGTGCGGGACGTGAGTACAGGTCTTGAGACCTACTGCCCCCAGCTCGACCTTGACCTCGAAACCATGGCCTACGCCGACCTCGGAGCAATCGAGATCCCCTTCGGTGCCCCTGAGCCGGTGCAGGAGGCCGTTCACAACGCAACGGGCCATGTCCTGGGCCTGCAGCTCAAGCCGTTGATGCTGGGCGGAGAACACTCCATCAGTTCTGGAGCTGTCGCCGCTGTCGCCGAACAGCATCCGGATCTGGCACTCGTGCAGCTCGATGCCCACGCAGATCTCCGCCATGAATGGCTGGGATCGCGCCACAGCCACGCTTGTGCCATGAGGCGCTGCCTGGAAGTGCTTCCCAGTCGGGAGCTGCTGCAGATCGCCATTCGCAGCGGCACCAAAGAAGAGTTCTCAGAACTACGCAGCAGCGATCGCCTGGTCCCCTTCAATCAGATGGTTTCCCGACTGCAGAATTGGCGCGGCAAGCCTCTTTATCTGACCGTAGACCTCGACTGGTTTGACCCGGCCGTGATGCCGGGCACAGGGACCCCCGAACCAGGAGGCTTTCTCTGGCAACACTTCGCCGAACTAGTGAGCGAATTACGACACCACAACCTTGTCGGAGCTGATGTTGTTGAACTGGCTCCTCAACTAGACCCGAGCGGCATCAGCAGCCTGCTGGCAGCCAAGGTGACCCGCAGCCTGCTGTTACTGATGGCTCAATAGAAGTGAGCAGCCTCCAGACGCTGCTCCCGCAGTCGTCGGTGCTGACCACTGAGCAGGCTGAGCACAAGTGTGGGATGCCCGTGAATCAGCTCCAAAAAACTGTTGCGATCTAGCCGAAGAACATGAACTGGCGTGATCGCGCGCGCCGTTCGGCTGTGATGTGCATCTTCAGCCACTAAGTCTTCATAGAAGAAGACCTCTCCATCCCCATAGCGAAGGCGGTCACGAGCACCGGTCGTGAGCTCTACAAGTCCGCGCTCAATGGCGTAAAGGGCCGTCGCCGATTCACCCCGCTCGAACAGGATGCTGCCCGTAGGCAACAGCAACTGATCAACGTTGCGATGCTCAGCGATGAGCTGAACAGCGGTCGGCATGGGTGTAGAGACCGACAACGGAGAAGCAAATATTGTTCAGTCTCTTCATTGTTGCGAGCGGTTGGAGGGTTGTTGTAACTGAACCGACACACCCTGTCGGTTCACAACACTTGGGCTCGCTCTCCTGACTGGCCAAGACCATGCACAGATGATCCAAGATCAAGCTGTCGATCACCTCCGAGGAGAGGCTGATCGGGGGACACGAGGCCAGGGAGCACCGGAGCACGAGCTGTCCAGTGATGGCACCAGATCACCCTTGCAAGCTCAACGTGCACCGTGAGATCCCGCAGCCTGCACCATCCACCACCCCCGCCGCCCTGTGCAGGGATGCAGTGCTGACAGGACTGGCAGGACGACTGGGTCAGAAGGCTTTTTGTGCGTAGTTAATTACGCTAAGGACCCTTCCTATGGAGGTCGACGCTGGAGGCGCAATCTGCGGCTTTGCTTCCACTTCCGACGCAAACAGGAATCGAATCCATAGGATCCGATACGAACGCTTGATCTCCGTCATGGATCTGCAACGCACTCCACTCCATGACCTCTGCCGAGAGGCCAAGGGCCGCATGGTTCCTTTTGCAGGCTGGGAGATGGCAGTGCAGTTTTCAGGGCTGATCGCCGAACACACAGCCGTGCGTGAAGCCGTCGGGATGTTCGATATCTCCCACATGGGCGTGCTTCGGATCGAAGGCAGCAACCCCAAGGACGCACTCCAGACTCTGGTGCCAACAGACCTGCACCGAATCGGAGTAGGGCAGGCCTGCTACACCGTGCTGCTGAATGACAACGGCGGCATCCGTGACGACCTGATCGTCTACGACCAGGGAGAAACTGCATCAGGCGACGGCACCTTGCTGGTGGTGATCAATGCAGCCTGCGCTGATACCGATACGGCCTGGTTGAAGCAGCAGCTGGAACCCCGCGGACTGCGTGTTCAAGATGAAAAAGGAGACGGCGTGCTGCTTGCCCTACAGGGTCCAAAAGCGATCGCAATTCTCGAAACACTCAGCGGAGAGTCTCTGCATGAGCTACCACGCTTTGGCCATCGCCTCTTACGACTGCAAGGGCTGAGCGAACAAGTGTTCTGTGCCCGAACCGGCTATACGGGAGAAGACGGAGCTGAACTTCTGCTGAGCCGGACAGACGGACGCAAACTCTGGGAGCAATTGCTGGAACTGGATGTCGTGCCCTGCGGGCTGGGAGCACGAGACACCCTGCGTCTAGAGGCCGCCATGCACCTCTATGGCCAAGACATGACCGCCAGCACGAACCCATTCGAAACAGGCCTGAGTTGGCTCGTCCATCTCGAGATGCCGCAAGACTTCATTGGACGCAAGGTTCTGGAGCAGGTCGCCGCCAATGGAGCCTCCCAACGGTTGGTGGGACTGAAGCTTCAGGGACGAGCCATTGCCCGGCATGACTACCCAGTGCTGCATAACGGGGAAACGGTGGGGGTCGTCACCAGCGGCAGCTGGTCACCCACATTGGAGGAGGCCATCGCCCTTGCCGTTGTGCCCAAAGAACTGGCCAAAGTCGGCAGCGAAGTTGGCGTGGAGATCCGAGGGCAGGTGCAACCGGCCACAGTGGTGAAGCGACCCTTCTACCGACGTGGATAAAGGGGCCCGAGCTATGGGAAAATCGCCTGTCACCAGCTGATAGATCCCATGCGCAGCAATGGTTGCGGCGACCTGCGCAAGCAGCACATTGACCAACAAGTGCAGCTCTGCGGCTGGGTAGATCGACGCCGCGACCACGGCGGTGTGATTTTCATTGACCTGCGCGACCGCACCGGCACCGTGCAAATCACGGTGGACCCCGACCTGGGTGCGGAAGCTTTTGCTGTGGCCGAACATCTGCGCAGCGAAACCGTGCTGCAGGTGAATGGCAAGGTGCGAGCCCGCCCAGATGAATCTCTCAACGACAAGCTCGCAACCGGCGCTGTGGAAGTACTGGCAAGCGGTATCGAGGTCTTGAACAGCGTGAAAGGGAACCTTCCCTTCCCCGTTTCCGTGCACGACGAGGAGAACACTCGCGAAGAACTGCGCCTGCGCTACCGCTATCTGGATCTGCGCCGCAAGCGCATGAACGACAATCTGCGGCTGCGGGCCCAGACCATCCAGGCGGCCCGCCGCTTCCTAGAGGAGCAGAGCTTCATTGAGGTGGAGACTCCTGTGCTGACGCGCTCCACACCGGAAGGCGCTCGTGATTACGTGCTACCTAGCCGCGTATGTGGCGGCGAATGGTTCGCCTTGCCGCAGTCACCTCAGCTGTTCAAGCAATTGCTGATGGTGGGCGGCATCGAGCGCTACTACCAGGTGGCCCGCTGCTTCCGCGACGAAGACCTGCGCGCCGATCGCCAGCCGGAATTCACCCAGCTGGACATCGAAATGAGCTTCATGGATCAGGAACAGATCCTGGAGCTCAATGAATCGCTGATCTGCGCCATCTGGAAGGCAGTGAAAAACATCGAGCTGCCGAGACCCTTCCCGCGAATGACCTGGCATGACGCCATGGAGAGATACGGCACCGACCGGCCTGATACCCGTTACGGCATGGAGCTGGTGACCGTTTCGGACATCGTTCAGGACATGGGGTTCAAAGTGTTCAGCGGCGCGGTGAAGTCCGGCGGCGCAGTGAAGGTGATTGCGGTGCCAGGCGGCAACGACGCCATCTCCAACGTGCGCATCAAGCCCGGTGGAGATGTGTTCAGTGAGGCCCAGGCCGCTGGAGCCGGTGGTCTGGCCTTCATCCGCGTGCGCGAAGGGGGAGAGATCGACACCATCGGTGCGATCAAAGACAACCTCAGCGACGCACAGAAGCAGGAGCTGCTCAGTCGCACCGAAGCCCAACCAGGCACACTGCTGCTGTTCGGTGCCGGTGACACCGCGACCGTCAACAAGGCCCTCGACCGAGTGCGTCAGTACCTGGCCAAAGAGCTGGGAATGGTCCAAGCGGACCGGGACAACAACCAGTGGAACTTCCTCTGGGTTGTGGATTTCCCGATGTTCGAGTTCAACAGCGATGAAAATCGTTTTGAAGCTCTGCATCACCCCTTCTGCGCTCCAAACGCCGAAGATCTGGGCAACGACCCATCGGAGTGGGTCAAAACACTGCCGAAAGCGCGCGCTCAGGCCTACGACCTCGTGCTTAACGGACTCGAACTGGGTGGTGGCTCGCTGCGCATCCATGACTCTTCCCTGCAGCGAAAGGTGCTGGAGACCGTGGGTCTGCCCATCAAGGAAGCCCAGGAGCAGTTCGGCTTTCTGATGGATGCGCTAGACGCCGGGGCTCCTCCACACGGAGGCCTGGCCTTCGGCGTCGACCGGATGGTGATGTTGCTGGCTGGCGAAGAATCGATCCGTGACACGATCGCCTTCCCCAAGACCCAACAAGCGCGTTGTCTGATGACCAACGCTCCCGGCGGTGTTGCCAACAAACAGCTTGAGGAGCTGCATGTGTCCAGCACCTGGGTTGAAGAAGACATCGAGGACACGAACTAGAACCCGAACAGAAACCGGCGGTTCGGAGCACTGCAGCCTCAGAGCATCAACCCTGGAAGGACACTGAGCCATCCAGGGTTTCTTGGCCAAACACGCGCGATCGACGGGGCATGCCCCGATCCGCTGGAGCGGTGGCAACGACCTGCTGCGCCTGTACCTGCAGGACATCGGTCGAGTCGACCTGCTCACCAGCGAGGAAGAAGTCACCCTCTCTCGTCTTGTTCAGGCGCGGGAAAAACTGCTGGTCCAGGAGAGGGATCTCAGCAATCGCCATGCCGCAATCCGAATCCTGTTGGATCTCGAGGAACTGCAGCTGCGCGAAGCCAATCAAGTGAGCCACTGGCCCACACGTCAGGAATGGGCACGGGCGGCTCAGTTGCCCCTAGAGGAACTCAGTCGTCAGCTGAATGAGGGTTACAGCCTTTGGGCCGAGGAAGTGGGCCTTGAGGCCAAGGAACTACAACGAAGGCTTCGCGAGGGACGCAGGGCCCGCGACCGGATGATCCAGGCCAACCTGCGGCTTGTGGTCGCGGTCGCCAAAAAGTACCAGCAACGGGGCATGGAGCTGCTGGATCTGGTTCAGGAAGGCACGCTTGGTCTTGAGCGGGCGGTTGAGAAGTTCGACCCCACCCGAGGCTTCCGCTTCAGCACTTACGCCTACTGGTGGATCCGACAGGGCATGACCAGGGCCATCGCCACCCAGAGCCGAACGATCCGCCTGCCGGTGCATGTCACCGAAAAACTAAACCGCATCAAACGTGTCCAGCAGGAGATCGCCACTGAAAAGGGACGACTGGCATCGGTGAGTGATCTTGCCAAGGAGCTGGGTCTGAGCGAAGAAACAGTGCGCATGACGCTGATGCGGGTTCCTCGATCGGTCTCCCTGGAAACCAGGGTCGGCAAGGACCAGGACACCCAGCTGGGAGACCTACTGGAAGACGGCAGTGCCACGCCTGAGCAGACCCTCACCCGCGATTCCCTCCATGACGACCTGGAGCACTTGCTGGATGAGCTCACACCGAGGGAGGCTGAAGTGATCCGCAGCCGTTTCGGACTCGAAGATGATCACCCGCGCACCTTGGCTGAAATCGGTGAAGCCATGGCGTTGTCGCGGGAAAGAGTGCGCCAGATCGAGACGCGCGCTCTGATCAAGCTGCGCCAACCGCAGAGACGATCCAAGGTGAAGGACTACATCCTCGGCCTGGATTCCTAACCCCAACAACCGTTATCCCAAGCACTCCATGGCCAGCGCGCCCCAGATCAACATCGGTATCCCTCAGGAACAGCGCGAAGAGATCGCAGCTGGTCTGAGTCGCTTACTCGCTGATACCTATGTGCTTTATGGGAAAACACATGGGTTCCACTGGAACGTAACCGGTCCGATGTTCAACACCTTGCATCTGATGTTCATGGACCAGTACACCGAGCTGTGGAACTCCCTGGACGAGATCGCGGAAAGGATCAGGGCTCTCGGCGTGGTGGCCCCCTACGGAGGCTCGACCCTTGCCGGACTGGCATCCATCAAGGAAGTCACCGAGCAGCCTGCTGCGCTCGACATGGTGCGGGAGCTGGTGACTGGCCATGAAGCCGTAGCCAGAACCGCTCGCAGCATCTTTCCTTTAGCGGAGGCCGCGAGTGATGAGCCCACCGCTGATCTGCTGACACAGCGCCTGCAGATTCACGAAAAAACCGCCTGGATGCTCAGGAGCCTGCTGGAGGGCTGACCCTTCACAAGACCTGGACGCCTTGGTGCGATGGGTACATTGAAGAAACGACCAGGGGTTCATGGCCAAGTTCGTCTTCGTCACCGGTGGTGTCGTCTCCAGCATCGGCAAAGGAATCGTGGCCGCCAGCCTTGGTCGCCTGCTCAAATCGCGTGGCTACAGCGTTTCGATCCTGAAGCTCGATCCGTACCTGAATGTGGACCCAGGCACGATGAGCCCGTTCCAGCATGGCGAAGTCTTCGTCACAGAAGACGGAGCCGAGACTGACCTCGACCTGGGTCACTACGAACGCTTCACAGATACAGCGATGTCACGCCTCAACAGCGTGACCACCGGTTCGATCTATCAGTCGGTGATCAACAAAGAGCGCCGCGGTGATTACAACGGTGGCACGGTGCAGGTGATCCCCCACATCACCGGTGAGATCCGCGAACGGATCCAACGCGTGGCCGCCAACAGTGGCGCCGATGTGGTGATCACCGAAATCGGCGGCACCGTGGGTGACATTGAGTCGCTGCCCTTTCTGGAAGCGATCCGTGAATTCCGTGGCGATGTGGGTCGCAATGACCTGGCCTACATCCACGTCACCCTGCTGCCGTTTATCGGCACTTCTGGAGAGCTGAAAACCAAACCCACCCAGCACTCCGTGAAGGAGCTGAGATCGATTGGCATCCAGCCCGATGTGCTGGTCTGCCGAAGCGACCGGGACATCAACCCAGAGCTCAAACGCAAGATCGGCGGCTTCTGTGGAGTGCCTGAACGAGCCGTCATCCCTTCCTTAGACGCCGACAGCATTTATGCCGTGCCATTGACCCTCGAGGACGAAGGTCTCTGCCGTGAAGTGCTCGATATTCTGCAACTGGAGGACCATGACAGCGACATGGCCGGTTGGGCCCAGCTAGTCCACCAGATGCGCAACCCAGGTCCAACCGTCAAAGTGGCGCTAGTCGGCAAGTACGTGCAGCTCAACGACGCCTACCTCTCGGTTGTCGAAGCGCTTCGCCACGCATGTCTGGCGCAAAATGCCTCACTTGATTTGCACTGGGTCTGCGCTGAGCAGATCGAGAACGACGGAGCCGAAAGCCTGCTGAAAGGAATGGACGCCGTCGTGGTGCCGGGCGGCTTCGGCAACCGGGGTGTTGACGGCAAAGTGGCCGCAATTCGCTGGGCAAGAGAACAACGCGTGCCTTTCCTGGGTCTTTGCCTCGGCATGCAAACGGCGGTGATCGAATGGGCACGCAATCAGGCCGGTCTCACGGATGCATCCAGTGCTGAGCTCGATCCGGAAACCCAGCATGCAGTGATTCACCTGCTTCCAGAGCAGCAAGATGTTGTTGATCTGGGCGGCACCATGCGTCTGGGCGTTTACCCCTGCCGAATCGCCGAAGGCTCGATGGCCGAACGTCTCTACGGCGATCAAGTGGTCTACGAACGCCACCGGCACCGTTATGAATTCAACAACGCTTACCGCACCCTGTTCCTGGAGTCGGGCTATCGCATCAGCGGCAGCTCACCGGATGGCCGGCTGGTGGAACTGATCGAGTTGCCGGGTCATCCCTTCTTCACGGCCTGCCAGTACCACCCTGAATTCCTGTCGCGCCCGGGCAGGCCACACCCTCTGTTCCGCGGTTTGATCGAGGCCGCCCAGCAGCGTCTGCCCTCGAGTCCCAGCGAAGCTCTACGTCAACAGGGTTCAGCCATCAGCAGCCGCGACTTCCCCGAATCCAGCCGCAACCCTTGAGCATTGCCGAGACCAAGAACGGCCTGCCGTTGGTGGAAACCTTCCACTCCTTGCAGGGAGAAGGTCTGCATGCAGGTCGCAGCGCTTTTTTCATCCGGCTCGGTGGCTGCAAGGTGGGCTGCAGCTGGTGTGACACCAAGCATTCCTGGTCGGCAAATATGCACCCACAACGAAGCGTCGATGACCTTGCGCAGGATGCCTTACAGGCAGCCAAAGCTGGAGCAGCGTTTGTGGTCATCACTGGCGGGGAACCACTGCATCACCCACTCGAACCGCTCACCAGCGCCATCCGCAGCAGTTGTTCGTTACCCATCCACCTCGAGACCAGCGGCGTCGATCCCCTCAGCGGCAGCCCCGACTGGATCACGCTCTCGCCGAAACGACACAAACCACCAAGACAGGATCTGCTCAGCTGCTGCCATGAACTGAAGGTGGTCGTTCATGAATCTGCAGATCTGCTGTTCGCCGATGCAGTAGCCGCTCAAGCTCCACAGGCTCACTGGCTCGTGCAACCGGGATGGGACAGCCATGAAGGCCAAGAGCTGGCAGTAACCAAAGCACAGGGAGATGGACGCTGGCGGCTGAGCCTGCAAAACCACAAGTGGCTTGGCGTGCGCTGAATCGATACAACTGCGGAATCAAATCCGCTTGCTATGCAGCGCAACAATCTGCAGCTGATCGGAGCCATGGCGACGGGGATCGCATGGGCCTTTGTCGGTATGGCAACGACCATCTGTGCACAAGATCTCCCTCCAGAAAAGGTTCCTGAACGCACCGGTGTTTCCAATCTGGCCTTACTCAGCCAATCCCGCCCACGACGGCTACCCGAATCGCACCGCCCGTTCCGAAAAGGGGAAACGCTGCGTCTGGTGTATCCATTAGCTCAACCTGCGGAGGAGGTTCAGCCCTATGGCTGGCGCTACTCAGACCATCGCCAACGCTGGCGCATGCACGTGGGCCATGACCTGATCGCTCCTGCGGCAACGCCGGTTCTGGCCATGCTTTCAGGACGAGTGCAACTGGTGCAGTCGATCAGCGGCTATGGACTCACGGTGCTGCTCGACCATGGCCGGGGCTGGCAAACCGTGTATGCCCATCTTCAGAGCTCTGACATCCATGTCGGTCAGCTGGTGCAAGCCGGTGACAACATCGGTCGCGTGGGACGCAGCGGCTCCGCCAGCACCGACCATCTGCACGTGGAGCTCAGACGACTGGAGGGTCGCCAGGCCTTTGCCCTGGACCTTGGCCCACTACTGCCCCACTAATGCCGGATCTAGAGCTTCACGGCGTTCTGTTGACGCGTCTCCGCTTTCCAGACCCGCCAGCGCAGTTGCAAGGTCTCGGGCAAATCGACAACGATTGGCCAGGAGGCGTTGTAAGGAACGAGGTAGGGCTGCTTGCCCAGCGATAGGAAGGAACTCCTGCTCGACTGATCATCAAGACAGGCCATCTTGGAGCTGATCACAGCAACTGGACCTTTCACTTCGAAGAGAGCCTTACCGGATGCCTTGGGCAGCATGCGCATGGTCATTCCAGAGCCTGAAAGGCGCTTGGTGTTGCAATCAAGCGTGACCGTCTGGCCCACGATCAACTGAATCCGCCAGTCGATTGGTGATGCAGAGATGATTGGATCTGCACTCTTGGGCAGCAGACCCGAAGGCTGAATTACCCAACGTTTAAGGCCTGGGGCTGGCTGCGGATAGCCACTCAGATTCAGACGCGGAATCGCAACACCGGGCTGCGCAGCCAAAGCGGAGAGTGATAGAGCAGCTCCAAAGCAGGCGATCGGCTTCAACTGCTGATGCGGAGGCTTCGTCATCACCCCATGGGCAACAGAATGCTCAGCATGACCGATTTCACCTCGATTGCCCTCTTATCAGGCGGACTTGATTCGGCCACAGCGGCAGCTCTAGCGATTGAAGCGGGCGGGCGAGTGATCGGGCTCTCCTTCGATTACGGACAGCGCCATCGACGTGAACTGCAGGCAGCAAATACCATCGCCGAAGCTCTGAACCTGGCCGAGCACCACACCATCAGCGTGAACCTGGCCAGTTGGGGGGGGTCATCGCTGACGGATCAACAACAGGCATTACCGACCCATGGGCTGCAGGAGGGAGTCATCCCCAACACCTACGTGCCTGGAAGGAACACGGTGTTCATCAGCATCGGCCTCAGCCTGGCTGAGGCCCGCAACGCAGACCGCCTCGTTCTTGGAGTGAATGCCGTGGATTACTCGGGGTATCCCGATTGCCGGCCCGACTATCTGGAGGCTTTCCAGACCCTTGCCAACCTCAGCAGCAAAGTGGGCCGGGAAGGACATGGCCCCCGGCTCTGGGCACCACTGGTGACATGGAGCAAGCAACGGATCGTGGAGGAAGCCCTGCGCCTGGGCGTGCCCATCGAGTCGACCTGGAGCTGCTACAGCGGTGGGAGCAAGCCGTGCAGCGTCTGCGACAGCTGTCGCATTCGTGATGCCGCCCTGCGCGATGCCGGCCGCCCCGATCTTTGCAGCAGCGAAAGCCGATGACCCTGTTGCGCAGCCGTCTGCCCTGGCTGGAGCCGACCTTGGTCGCTGAAAACCTAGCTCACGTTCACGGTGAGAACGGCCTGATCTGGCTCGATGGAGATGGCAGCGAACTTGGACGCCACATCACCCTGGCGGTTGATCCTCTGGAGCAGCACTGCTGCCGAGGGCTGCCGGGTGATCCAGGAGCGTCCAATCCCTTCACAACGCTGCGGCATCTCAAGGACGGACACTGGACTGGATGGCTCAGCTACGACGCAGCCGCCTGGACGGAACCCGGCAACCCCTGGCGTCGCGATGTGATGGCAACCCTCTGGATCGCACGCCACGATCCTGTGCTGCGATTTGATCTCAAAGCCAGAGAAATCCATCTGGAAGGGGTTGACCCCATGCGCCACGCGGCCATGGCCAAAACACTGGAACGCCTGACACCAAACAAGATCACTTCATGGCAAGAGAAGACGCTTGGATGCAGCTGGCATCGGCACAGTGACCGCTCCACATACAAAGCCGGCGTCAGCAAAATCCGTGAGCTGATTGCCAGCGGCGATCTGTTCCAGGCCAACCTCACCAGCTGCGCAAGCAGCACTCTCAGAAACAACGTCAGCAATCTGGAGCTGTACGGACGATTGCGCGATCAATGCCCCGCTCCCTTCAGCGGTCTCCTCGTTGGTAGCGGTGCTGCCACAGGTGAAGCGATTCTCTCCACCTCCCCGGAACGCTTTCTGCAGGTAGAGCCAAGCGGAGCAGTGCAGACAAGACCAATCAAAGGAACCCGGCCACGCCATGCCGATCCCTGCATCGACGACGACCTGGCAGCGGACTTGGTCTGCAGTGCCAAGGATCGCGCCGAAAACGTGATGATCGTGGACTTACTGCGCAACGACCTTGGTCGTGTCTGCCGGCCTGGATCGGTGCAGGTGCCTGATCTTGTACGGCTCGAGAGCTATGCCCGCGTGCACCATCTCACCTCCGTTGTCACCGGTCAGCTGCGTGCGGGCGCCAGCTGGGTGGATCTACTGGAAGCCAGCTGGCCAGGAGGCTCGATCACGGGAGCACCCAAACTGAGGGCCTGTCAACGGCTATACGAACTGGAAGCTCAAGGCCGTGGACCCTATTGCGGATCGATTCTCCACCTCAACTGGAACGGCCACTTCGACAGCAACATCCTGATCCGCACCCTGCTGCGTAAAGACACGCAGCTACGGCTCCATGCCGGTTGTGGAATTGTGGCTGACTCCGATCCAGAAGCGGAAGCAGACGAACTCGACTGGAAACTGCTGCCCTTGCTGGAGGCACTTAGATGACCTCAACAATCCTTGGCTGGCATAACGGCGAGTGGGGCAGCGCCGATGCACTGGGCATGCCGCTCACGGATCGCGGTCTGCAGCTTGCGGATGGATTGTTCGAGACGGTGCTGATCCAGGACGGAAATGCCCAGCTGCTGAGTGAACATCTGCAGCGGTGGCAGCACGGCGCAGCACGACTCGGCATGGCAGCTCCTCCCGCTCGCCCCTGGCTGGAGGACTTGGTTGGTGAAGCCATCACCCGTGCTGCTCTCAACAGAGCAGGCACAACGGGGGCGATGCGTCTCAACTGGAGCCGAGGCAGCATTGGTGGCCGTGGAATCGGCTTGCCGACAGCTGATCCGGATCCAACTCAGCACCGCTTCTGGCTCACCCTTCAACCCCATCAGCCCAATTTTCAACCCGCGCAGGCCTGGATCAGTGTTCAGGAACAACGCAACGCCAACAGTGTTCTGAGCCAATGCAAGACTCTCGCCTACGGCCAGTCGATTCAGGCCAGGCGGGAAGCGCAAGCACTGGGGTCAGAGCTGGCTCTACTGCGCAATACAAGCGGTGATCTCTGCTGTGGCGACAGCGCCAACCTGCTGGTGAAGCGAGAAGGGCACTGGATCACCCCACCGCTGAGCAGCGGTTGCCTGCCAGGTGTGATGCGAGCCAAAGCACTTCAACAGAAACTCGTCACAGCCACGCGCATTGGTCCAACACTGCAAGCCGACGACCAGGTGCTGCTGATCAACAGCCTGGGCTGCAGGTCCCTCAAACAGGTCGACAGAATGGAGCTGCATCCCTCTGCAGAAGCAAAGTTGCTGTGGCAGCAGCTGCTTCTTGGTTGAGGCAGAACAGGCTTTCAGGAAAGGAGTGTGTTGTTGTCGTGCAACCCTGGAATCCACTTCAACACTGCTGCCGACCAACCCTCGCCATGGGGTGCTGGCGCCAGTTGGTAACGACCCTCGGCCACGCCGACCTTCAGCTCGGGATGGGGTCCGGCTGCTCCTGGAACCACCACCGCACAGTCGCTGGCATCCAGCAGCGCCAGGTCATTCGGCGAATCCCCCAGGGCCAGCACCTTCACGTCCGGAACTCCCTGACGTTGTTTGAGAGTCTGCAATGCCTGGCCCTTGCTCACCCCGGCACCCAGCAGATGACCAAGACGATTGCCCTGCACCACTCCCAGCTGACGCATTTCAGCCAGCACCCGAAGACGATGCCGCGATTCAGGGAGCTTCGGTGGGACGAAGGGAACGCTGCACTGACGGCGTTGTGCCATCTGCAGAGCCTCACCGCTGAGGCCTAAGAGCCGATCGGCATCCATGTCACTGAGATCATCAAGGGCATGGAGCGGCTCCCCGAGCTCACGCTCTAGATCAGCAAGTTGCGGTCTGAGCTGTCTCCAGGATGGACCCAGGTCTTGGCGCCATACCTCACCAGTCGCGGATTCTCCATAGATGGCCCCACCGTTCTCGACGATGAACGGATCATGCAGACCCGCCAACTCACGAAAGCGGAGCACCTCCTCAGCCGTCTTGCTCGTGCAGGGGATCACGGGAATGCCGTGACGCTGAAGGCAACGGATCGCGTCCTTCGCGGCTGACCAGTCGTAGTGATGATCCATCAGCGTGCCGTCGAGATCAGTCACAACCCACCAGTTGGAGTGTGGAGTCATCGTCATGCCTGCACCAGCCAGAGCACGGCATACGGCTCGAGTGCATGCCGCCTTCGCGGCGCAAACTGCTGATCAGTGAGGCGATCGACCCAGACCAGATCATCTCGGCCGCCCATAACGGTGGGATCAAACGTCAAACGTGAGGCTGTGAAGTTGTGCACAGCCACCAAACTGTGACCCTGATGGGAGCAACGCAGAACGACACGATCCACGCGATCGACACTAAGCACGTCCAAGACGCTGTCCGGATGCAGTGCAGGTAGCTCGGCACGCAACGTGAGTGCATGGCGCAGAGCCGTCAACACAGCGGTTGCATCGCTATCGGGATCATCAAGGCGCCGCTCCAGCGCTGCTGCTTTGAATTGAGGGCGATTGATGTCCCGGCGATGACCACTTTGACGAAAGCGAGCCAGATCATTCGGACTCGCAAGCAAGGCTGGTAGATAAAAGGCAGGAATGCCTGGAAGCACCAACTTCAGCATTTCGGTGAGCAGAAAACGCTGGCGCTGAAGATGAGCTGGATCGACACCGGCATCGGCCATGGCGCTCCACCAGCTGATGTTGATCTCATAGGGAACATCATCCCCATCAGCGAGTCGACGGTGACTCACCAAGCCACCTCGCTGCTCACAGGCAATCAGCAAATTCAACAGACGCCGCTGGGGCATCAGACCCTCCAAAGGCCTCAACCCCACGCCGTCATGGCATGCCGTGAAGTTGAGCAATGCAGTGGAGTTTGGCAGTTGGGGCCAGCGCGAAAGCCAGCGGTTCAGCAGATCAGCAGACCCGCTCATGGCGGCCTCCATCAACAGGGGAGGAAGCGGGAAGTTGTAGGCGAGATGGGCTTCGCGACCACTGCGCAGGTAGGAGAGGTTCTCCTCCTCCGGAACGTTGGTCTCCGTCACCACCACGCCACCACCAGCGCAGGCGTAGGTGAGCAGATGTCGCAGCACCTCGACCAGTCGATGGACTTGAGGGCGATGAATGCACGAGGTGTTCGGCTCCTTCCAGACGAAGCCAACGGCATCGAGTCGAATCCAGCGCACACCATGGGCGAGCTTCTGCTTCAACAAACGCGTGAAGCCAAGCAGAACTTCAGGACAACGCCAATCCAGATCAACCTGATCCGGTCCGAATGTGGTCCACACCTGACGCTGACCGACAGAGCTCCGCAGATGGGTGAACAGCGCTGAACTGCGCGGACGGACCACGTCGTCCCAGCAGGGATCAGGGGCAGCTTCCAGCACACACAAGCGACCAGGCTCCTCATCTCTCAAAAACTGACGCACCCATGGATGAGATGCAGAAACATGGTTGAGCACCAGATCGGCCATCAATCGACGGCCCTCGGCCAACGCAGCGAGATCACTCCAGTCGCCATGCCGCTCCTCCAACTGCTCATGACTCGAAACGGCAAACCCACCATCACTGGTGGACTCAAGAAACGGCAGCACATGAATCACAGATGCAAACACCTGCAGATGGCGATTCACAAAGCTGCGAAGCCCCTGCAATCCAGGTTTTGCATCATCAACGACAGAATCCGCATAGGTGATGAGCACCACATCGTCTCGATGCCAGCAGTGATTCGGGTCTGCCGAATCGGCAAACGCCGAAGCCGGTCCGAGAATTTGCAGCAATTGCGACGACAACGCTTGGAGATCGGCGGAAGAATTATGCGGGTAGAGATCACTTAGCAGGATTCGCAGCGTTTGATCGCGCGGAGGCTGCATCAGGTTCCACCAGAACGTCGTTCAGGTATGGAACAAGTTCTTCTCCTCTGTTGTCGCATCGAACACCGCATGGATTTTCAGCAAAGCCTGATCACCACGGTTCATGATTACAGCCTTGGCAATCTCGACGCCATCGACTTCAACCAGGAGCTTCGGCAAAGGTCCACCGCTTTGCTAATTCCGTGTCTGATGGAGGAATTCAAGCGGCCAGCCCTGAGCCTGATCCGCGACACCTTATCCACGCTTACGGGACTTTCCAGTCTGGTGATCGCCCTTTCCGCCGACAGCATCGAGGACGTCGATGCAGCCGAAGCCTTCTTTGCAAACATGCCTTTCCCAGTGCAGGTGCACTGGACCAACGGCCCGGCAGTGCATGAAGTGCTCTCCTCCATGGGCAGCCTGGGCCTGGATCTAACCGGCCCACCTGGCAAAGGCTGGGCTGTCTGGCAAGGACTGGGAGTGGCTTGCCAGCAGGCGGAAGTGATCGGCTTGTTTGACGCAGACATCCGCACCTTTGGTTCTGGCTATCCGGAGCGAATGCTGCGACCACTGCTCAACCCATCCCATGGGATGGCCTATGTGAAGGCCTTCTACAGCCGACTCTCGTTAGAAACCCAGGCGCTGCAGGGGCGCGCTACACGATTGTTCGTTGGCCCCTTACTGGCAAGCCTGGAACAGATTTTCGGCGCACTGCCCTACCTCCGCTACCTCCAGACCTTTCGTTATCCACTGGCTGGTGAATTCGCCTTCACCCGCGACCTGGCGATGAACCTGCGGATCCCTTCCGACTGGGGACTGGAGATGGGACTGCTCTCCGAGGTGTATCGCCACGTGGCACCCAGCCGGATTACGCAGGTGGATCTGGGGTTGTTCGATCACAAGCACAAAAGCCTGGGGAACAAACCTGACGAAGGCCTGCAACGCATGGCCAGCGAAATCTTCTGCACTGTCTTGCGCAGCCTGATGGAACACGAGGGCTGCGTGATGTCGATGGATCAACTACCCACCCTGGAGGTGCTTTACCGGCGTGTCGGAGAAGACAGAGTGCGCCAATTCGGGCTCGACTCCGCCATTAACCGTCTTCCCTACGACCGTCATGGAGAGGAGCTTGCATTGCACAGGTTTGCAGACCTGCTGCGCCCAAGCCTGAGCGGTCTGCTGGCCTCGCCGATCGCACATCAGCTGCCCAGCTGGTCACGACTGAACAGCTGCAATCCATCCTTTGCAATGGACCTCGCACAAGCAGGCAGAGTCGGGCGCGAGTCACCGAGCTACACAACAAGCGCCATCAGACTTAGACGTCCCAACCACTCACCAGCAAGACTCGAAGTCCAGGCCAACGCTTCAACAACCGCAGCAGCTTGAGGCTGAGCATGAACTAAAGCTTTTCGTGGAAATCAGTGAACAAAAGATGATGGGTGTAACACAGCGAACTTCAATCAATGTTGCGACAACTACCGAATCAAAAGATTTGGTATCAAGCCTGTAAAATTGAAATATTGCAGAGGCTCGTTTTGTGACAAATCAGACATTTGACCTGTCAGATTTTGACGATATTAAAGGAGCGAGTTTTGCAACTAGATGATCG
This sequence comes from Synechococcus sp. BIOS-U3-1, assembly GCF_014279975.1. Lineage (NCBI taxonomy): Bacteria > Bacillati > Cyanobacteriota > Cyanophyceae > Synechococcales > Synechococcaceae > Synechococcus > Synechococcus sp. BIOS-U3-1. The sequence continues at coordinate 2,651,826 of NZ_CP047936.1, forward strand.
AATGCGCGTACCGCAACAACACTGACAAGATGGTGATTGTGAAGTGCATTGGGGAATCGCACTTTTACCTGGAAAAGGTTGTCATGCCCAAAGAGATGTTCTGGTTTGAAGCTCCACAAGAGGCTCAGCTGGAACTCTGGATGATGTCTCCACAAGGTCAGATGTTGGATGTACGAGCATATACAGCCGACTACGCGATGGATGCCGATCTCCAACAACAGTTGGGGCTTGAACGAACCTGTATGGCGGTCGCGGACACCCGCTGAATCAACAAAAGCTCCCCGAAGCTCAACTCCACCCTGCCGAAGATGAGCGTCGACTCATAAACCTATGAGGTGTTCGCTGATGGCAAGCTGCTCAGATGAGCGCCCGCCGACGAGCTGCCACTTTCTCAGCGCTACCTCTTGTTATGAATCAATCCCTGCTGGTGATTCAACACGTTGATCACGAGGGTCCTGATCTGATCCATGAACTCGCAATGCAACGAGGCATGAGCATCCAGACGATCCGTCCAGATCTCGGAGAGCAACTACCCGACCCGGCCAGCACTCCAGACACCATTGCCGTGGTGCTTGGAGGACCGATGGGGGTGAACCAACGCAACGACCCGAAGATGGATTGGCTTCGTCATGAACTGGAGTGGCTGTCGAGCTGGCATCGGCAGAAAAAACCAGTATTGGGAATCTGCCTGGGAGCCCAATTGCTAGCCGTGGCGGCGGGAGGATCGGTGGAGCCGCTCAGCGTGGGAGAACCTTCTGCACCCCTGAAGGAACTGGGGATTGGAGCCATCCACTGGCTGGTCGACCCCAGCGAAGAACCACTACTCCATGGCCTTGATCCCAGTGCACTGGCCCTGCACTGGCATGGCGACCGCATCCGACTTCCCGATGAGGCCACCTTGCTTGGATCGTCATTGCACTGCCCAGAGCAAGTGTTCAAAATCGATCGACATGCCGTAGGCCTTCAGTGCCACCTCGAAATTTCAAAACCAAACCTGGAGCGGTGGATTCAAGCCGACGCCGCTTACATCGTTAGCGCAATCGGAAAAAACGGAGCCGATCAGCTTCGCAACGACTGGAAGCGACTTGGCGGGCATCTGCAAAAAAGCGGGGCCCAGTTGTTCACCAATGTGTTCAGTCAGCTACAAAACATCAGCAGTCAGTAAATCCAAAACATTTCGAAACTGGTATCAGTTTGAAAACCACAACAACAATCCACTCAATCAAAATTGTCGTGTAGTAGTTACTACACAACGTTCACTTCATCCTTGGGTGAAGCGCAGTACAACTCAGGCCATGGAACGGGGACCTGAGCTTGCTTCGGATAACTGAATCATGAGTACGCTTCTCTATCGCGGCCACACCTACGACCAGTACAAAGAGTTTGCAAAAAAACCAGCTATCAAGCTCACTTATCGCCGGCAGGTCTATCAAACACGCCAGGCCGAAGCCCAACGGGAAAGAGTCGAATTGAAATACCGAGGTGTCGCGTACATCCACTGAAATGGCGCTGTTGCAAGCCATCCTCACTGAAGATGACTTATAAAAAATTTGACCTAAGCCGCTAGTGGCAGGGGTCTGACCCCGTGCAGTTGGGGTTTGGCATCCGACGTCGTCGTTGCATTCATCAGCGAAGGGATCCGCGCACTGTTGTACACGCGAAATTCCTGCACAAGAGACACTCCAGGCTTTCGAACAGCCTGGTTCAACACCACAGAGCCATCCGGATCAGAGATGGAACGGTGGAAGGTCCGCGGGGGGATGCGCAAGATATCGCCACCACCTTCAAGCCTGACGATGTGAAACGGCTGCTCCCAGGCAAGATTCACCAAGTAAAACGTTCGTCCACCACTGGCAGCCAGAAGATTGTCTTCCTGATTGGGATGCATATAAAACTGCCAGGCCCCTGTTTCGGGGTCATCTGGTGGACTCACGGCAGGGCCGGAGTGAATCACCAGATCACGGGCATTGGACGTCTCAACCGTGACGTCAAAGAAACGCACAGAAGGCGTGTCGCGAAACCGCTCGAAAGACAACAGTTCGAACATCACCGATGGGCCGGATGAAGGCCCGAACTCTGAACTGTTTTTACCGAGCTTTCTCTACTGAAACGGTGCCGTCGATAACGGTTCAGCCACCCAGATAAGCCATCTCTGCATGAGGTGACGTCCTGAAAGCAGCCTGGCCCCGGCCCTCCTCGCTGTACTGGTCGAGCCTTCTCTGCCACAGGGCACAGATCTCTCTCTCCAGGTCATCGTCACTGGTCAGAGCCGGTTTCAGATCTGTTCCACGAGCTGCAAACAGACAAGTGAAGGCTTGCCCATCAGCGGTAATGCGCAGTCGGTTGCAGTCTCCGCAGAACGGCTCAGTAATTGAGGCGATCACACCAATGGCAGCGACGCCATCGCGATAACGCCAGCGCAAGGCAGTACCACCCGGTGATCGACCGAGTGACGACAACGGCCATTGGCGGCTGATGCGATCGACCATCACGGCTGCAGGCAAAACCTGCTCCATGGCCCAACCGTTGCGATTGCCCACATCCATGAATTCGATTAAGCGCAGCTCCAGCCCTTGCTGACGGGCCAACATTGCTAGAGGAATCAACTGATCGTCGTTCACGCCCCGCTGGATCACCGCATTGAGCTTTAGGGCGCCGACAGCAGGGTCAAATCCGGCCGAACGAGCCGCCTCAAGACCAGCCAGTACCTGTTGAATCAGTCGCGTTCCAGCAGGCTCGCCACCGCGCAGGCCAGCCATGCGCGCCACCACCTCACCCTCGACCGCATCAAGACTGATGGTGATCCGTTCGAGGCCAGCAGCACGAAGAGCACGAGCCCGTTCCTGCGTCAGCAAGACACCGTTGCTGGTGAGTGCCACCTGCCGTAGACCCTGCAGAGGATTGCCAGGAGTGGCACGCCCCAAGGCAACCTGCTCCAGCAGCGGGAGCAACCGATCGCTCAGTAACGGTTCGCCTCCGGTGAGCCGCAGAGTATGGGCCCCCAATCGGGAAGCAACCCGGATCAGTCGCAATTGCTGTTCAAGGCTGAGCAGACCTGGGGGATCCACAGCATCGGGGCAGCAATAAGGACAGGCCAGATTGCAGCGTGCCGTGAGCGACATCCGCAGCACCCCGAGCGCTCGAGCCCTCTGGTCAATCGGGGGAGATGCGGCAATCATCGAATTAACGCTGCCAGATCAATGGGCCGATTGACATTGACCAACTGATCAGGGGGAAGTTTCACCGTGTCATAAGGAATACGTTCAAGCCAGCCGCGCCAACGACCCTTCCCCTCCGTCAGCTCATCGTCAAGCGCCTTGCGATAGAGCGCACCGGAGGGATAGATGCCAAATAGATGCTGGAGCCTGGAGCCATCATCGGCAACAAACGCTCTGGATTGCTGCGTTCTCCAGCAACGGATCAGTTGCTGCAATGCTTCCAGACGTAAGCCGGGCATATCCACAGGCAAGGTGAGCAGCGCTTCATCATCACGATCGTGCAGGAGACAGCTCAAGGCCCAGAGGGGACCTGCCGGCTGCCATGGCTCAGCTTGGACAGTCACACCTTTGCGAGTGCTAAGCAGCTCGTGATGACTGACATGACCCGTCAGCACACAGACCTCAAGACCCGCTGAGCGCAACAGTTGGACCTGAGCCTCAAGCCAGCGCGATCCATCCGGATGGCTCAGCAAGGCCTTATCTGCACCCATGCGACGACTGGCACCGCCGGCAAGAACAACACCCAGAAGACGACGAGACATAGAACCGAAGGTCTTGAGCCTTGGTAACACCTCAGGCCAACGACAGTGCAGTCACAACGACTACTAAAAAGACTCAAGTCACTTACAAACACAATTGAAGCAAAACCTCAGCAATGCAATTTTGTAGCCAATGCAACGATTCTTAAAGGCCCCAAATGGTGCAATTAATCGGCGGTCTGCATGAGCGCCGTATCTTGAAATCCTGAGTGCCTTCGTTTCGACACCGGGGTTTGAATCTCTACACCAACAAACCCCATGCTTGGCGAACTCTGGTCATTCCAGGGGAGATACCGAACACTTCATCTCACCTGGTTTGCTTTCTTTTTAACTTTTGTCGTTTGGTTCAATCTGGCACCACTGGCCACAACCGTTAAAGCAGATCTTGGACTGACTGTCGGTCAGATCCGTACGGTTGCAATCTGCAATGTTGCACTCACCATTCCAGCCCGTGTGCTGATTGGCATGTTGCTGGATAAATTCGGTCCTCGCCGCACCTATTCCACCCTGCTGGTGTTCTCGGTCATTCCCTGCCTGATGTTTGCATCAGCCCAGGATTTCAATCAACTGGTGGTGTCTCGACTGCTTCTCTCCATCGTGGGCGCTGGCTTCGTAATCGGCATCCGCATGGTGGCCGAATGGTTTCCTCCCAAAGAAATTGGCCTGGCAGAGGGCATCTATGGCGGCTGGGGTAACTTCGGCTCCGCCTTCTCAGCGCTGAGCCTGGTAGCCCTAGCTGGCTTTCTCTCCTTCTCCGGGGGATTCGAGCTGCCGACTGGCCCAGCCCTGAACTGGCGAGGAGCGATTGCTTTAACGGGAATTATCTCCGCCGTCTATGGGGTAATTTACTTCTTCAATGTCAGCGACACGCCGCCAGGAAAGGAGTATCAACGACCTGAGAAGACTGCAGGTCTTGAAGTGACCTCGATGAGGGATTTCTGGGGATTGCTAGGCATGAATGTTCCCTTCGCAGCAATCCTCTGCGTGCTGTGCTGGAGACTTCAGAAAGTTGGATTCCTAAACACTGGAACATATCCACTGGCCCTATTGGCTGTACTCATCTGGTTCATCTTCCAAACCTGGGGAATCATCCGAACCAACCGTGATCTGATCATGGGAACCAAGGTGTATCCCAAAGAAGATCGTTATGAGTTCCGTCAGGTGGCCATCCTTGAACTCACCTACATCGTGAACTTCGGTTCCGAACTAGCTGTGGTTTCAATGCTGCCAACCTTCTTTGAAACCACATTCGACCTGCCGAAAGCGACAGCAGGAATTTTGGCGTCCTGTTTCGCCTTTGTAAATCTGGTGGCTCGACCAGCTGGTGGTCTGATCTCCGACAAGCTCGGCAGCCGAAAAAACACCATGGGCTTTCTCACAGCCGGACTGGGCATCGGCTATCTGGTGATGAGCCAGATCAAACCGGGCACATTCAGCGGTTCTACAGGAATCTTCATTGCTGTGGTGATCACCATGCTTGCTTCCTTCTTCGTTCAATCTGGGGAAGGAGCAACATTCGCCCTCGTACCGCTGGTGAAACGCCGGGTTACTGGTCAGGTGGCAGGCCTGGTTGGGGCCTACGGCAATGTTGGCGCCGTGACTTACCTCACCATTTTCAGCCTGCTGCCGCTCTGGATGGGTGGAGGGAAAGATCCTTCCCCTGAGGTGATTGCAGCCTCCAACAGCACCTTTTTCCAGATTCTGGGAATCGCAGGACTGATCGTGGCTTTCTTCTGCTTCTTCTTCCTCAAAGAACCCAAGGGATCCTTCGCTGAGTTGCACGAAGGTGAAAGTCCCTCATCATCCACGCCAGCCCTGGCTCGCTGAACCATCAGCAGCCTCGACTGCAATCACAGATCCCCGGTGCAAACAGCACCGGGGATCTCTCATTCCATCGGCCTCATTGATGACCAGTCCCTGCGAAAGCATTCAGAGTCAGTGCCCGTACTGCGGCGTGGGCTGCGGTCTGGAACTAATGCCACCTGGAGAAGCCGGAAAATCCGTGAAACGGGATGCCGAAGGTAACCCGATGTGGACTGCGCGTGGCAACAAACAGCATCCATCGAACCTCGGACAGGTCTGCATCAAGGGGGCCACAGTGGGAGAGACGCTGGCTAAAGGCAGGCTGGCTCAGCCTCTGTACCGGCCAACGTTCAACGATGATTTCCAGCCGATCAGCTGGGACAGTGCCTTTGACCTCCTGACAGGGCGGATTCGCAGCACCCTCCGCGGGAAAGGGGCCGATGCCATCGCCATGTATGGCTCCGGCCAGTTCCACACCGAGGACTACTACATGGCCCAGAAGCTTTTGAAAGGAGCTCTGGGCACCAACAATTTCGATGCCAATTCACGCCTCTGCATGAGTTCAGCGGTGGCCGGCTACACCCGCAGCCTTGGCTCGGACGGTCCTCCCTGTTGTTACGAGGATCTCGATCACTGTTCTGTTGCATTCCTGATCGGAACAAACACTGCCGAATGCCACCCCGTGCTGTTCCAGCGCCTGCTCAAACGCAAAAAACGTGATCCAAAGGGCCTCACCATCGTTGTCGTGGACCCTCGTTGCACAGACACGGCCAAGATTGCCGACCACCATCTAGCCATCGCCCCGGGCACCGATCTCGCCCTGCTCCACGGTCTGGCTCGACTCGTCATTGAAGACAACGGCTTCGACAGCGATTTCATTGATGCCGCGACGGAAGGGTTCTCTGACTACACCAAAACCATTCATGCCTGGTCAGCGCAGGAGACCGCCAAGCTCTGCGGGATCACAGAACAGGAACTACGCGACGTTGGCAGGCTCTGGAGCCGCAAAGCAGGCATCCTCAGCCTCTGGTCCATGGGCGTGAACCAACGCAGGGAGGGCACCGCCGTAGTCAGTGGACTGATCAATCTGCATTTGCTCACCGGCGAAATCGGTAAGCCCGGTGCAGGACCGTTTTCACTGACAGGCCAGCCCAATGCCATGGGCGGCCGTGAAGCCGGAGGCCTGGCCCATCTGCTGCCGGGCTACAGGCTGGTGGCCAACCCGGAGCATCGCTCCGAAGTGGAGCAGGCCTGGGGATTGGCCTCAGGATCCATCGCTGCAGAACCTGGTCTGAGTGCCTGGCAACAGGTGGAAGCAATGGAGCGGGGTGAGCTGGATCTCTGGTGGGTTGCTGCTACGAACCCCCTGGTGAGCATGCCTGATCTGGAGCGGGTCAAGGCAGCGATGGAACGTTGCCCCCTCGTGGTGGTGAGCGAGGCTTATGCCGACACAGAAACATCTCACTACGCCCACCTGCTGCTGCCGGCATCGCAGTGGAGCGAAAAGTCTGGAGCCATGACAAATTCGGAGCGCCGTGTGACGCTCTGCCCGGCATTCAGACCACAACATGGCGACAGCCGGCCCGACTGGGAGGTCTTCGCAGAGCTCGGACGTCGTCTGGGGTTCGTCGAACAGTTCACCTACGCCTCATCTGCAGAGGTGTACAGCGAATTTGCCGCTCTGTCCGCTAGCCGGATCTGCGATGTATCAGGGCTGAGCCACCAGCTGTTGAACGAGCATGGTCCCCAGCAATGGCCTTTCCCCCTCGGCCATGAGCCGACACAAGCAGCCAAGCGTCTATACGTCGGTAAGCGATTCCCGACAGCCAACGGGCGTGCCCGATTCCAAGCGGATGCTCCGCTGGGACTGGCGGAACCACCCTGTGAGATTTATCCACTGGTGCTCACCGTTGGTCGCTACCTCGGCCAGTGGCACACGATGACGCGCACTGGAAAAGTGAAGCGCCTGAACAGCATGCACCCGGAACCCCGCCTGGAAATTCATCCTAGTGATGCGGAACGATTCTCCATTGAGGATGGGGGTCTGGCGGCGATCACCTCCAGGCGAGGCACACTCACAGCACGCGTCAGTGTGACCGATCGGATCCGCAAGGGCTCAGTCTTTCTTCCGATGCACTGGGGGTTCACGCAATCCGACGCCTGCGAGGCCAACACCCTGATGCACGATCAGGCCTGCCCGATCTCCAAACAACCTGAACTCAAGGCAACGGCAGTGGTGGTTGCCCCGGCCGTCTCAGTGATGCAACCGGTCGAACAACAGAGCGGACGACTGGAGAGACTGCGCAGGATGCTCATCCCAGCACTTCGCTGAACGCGGCATCAAGGTTGTGATGATCATGGCCAGGGCGCACCAGCTTGCAGAGAGCGAAGCGATCCAGCTCACGCAGCCTCATCCAGGCCTGTGAAGTCAGGTTGATGCCACGAAGACGAGCCGCATCCAGAAGCTGATCGGGAAGCTGAGCCGGCCGTTGCCAGGGCTCCTTCACAGCAGGAGGCAGATCTTTGACCATGCCATCCGCCATCGCAGCCGTGCAGACGCGCAGGTGATCGCGCATCTGAGCGAGGTGCTCGGGGGAATCGCCCCAGTCGACCAGACGCTGACGCTGCTCATGACTCATCGCCAACCAATGACTGAGCTTGAGCTTGATTCCTGCCAAATCAAGTTTGCGGCGAACACACAACGGGATACATCGCCAGGTGCCAATGAAGTCCTGTTCGAATGCAAAACAGTGCCGCGACTGATCCAGCTGCGGATGCATTGGTAGTAACAACAACGCTTTGCATATCTCTAGCTGAAAACAGTGGCAACAACGACCAACGACGTTGAGCAAAGCAGAGATGCTCAGCTCAACGTTCTTCACTTCAATGCGTTTCGCCCTTTGTTTGGGAATGATTTTCGGCTCGGCCCATGGCTGGTTGGCCTCCGAAGGATTGGCTTCAGGGCTCCTGCTCATCAACTCCCCGCAAGAGGGGTCGACACTGCAAAGTTTCAGTGAGCTCAGTAGCGATTCTTACAGTTTTTATCCATAGTGAGAGCAGATTGTCCATCTCAGAATGATTCGCTCCTACTCAACAACCAGCGCAAGCCGCAGCCCAATCACCGTTGCAGCAGGTTTCATCGGCGCGTTCATCGTGGCCTCTCTGGCTGTACAGATGGTCCGTAGCCAGCGAGCTGCAGTCCCTCCAGTGATGTCGTCAGAGTCTTCAACCCAGGTGGAGCCAGTCATCACCTCTCAGGCTGCAATGTGGTCTGTACTGGGTGATCGCTGATCAACACTGACGAACTCAGTCAGCAACCGATTCATTGATGTCTGAACAGCTTTCGCACCTCACCGGTCAGGGTGAGGTGCACATGGTTGAAGTCGGTGATCGTGCCATCACCAAACGCGAGGCAACCGCGATGGGTTCGCTGGTGATGAGCACCTCCACATTGGAGCTGGTGCTGAGCGGCGAAACCTCCAAAGGCGACCTAATGGCCGTGGCACGCGTCGCTGCCATTCAAGCCGCCAAGCGCACATCGGAACTGATTCCTCTTTGCCACCCGCTGCCCTTGAGCGGCATCGACGTGTCGATTGAACCTGACCCATCGCTTCCTGGTCTGACTGTGAGGGTCAGCTGTCGCACGACCGGTCAGACCGGCGTGGAGATGGAGGCGATGACAAGCGTCTCCATTGGACTGGTCACCCTCTACGACATGTTGAAGTCGGTTGAACCAGGCATGACGATCAACCGAATTCAGCTCATGCACAAAGACGGGGGTCGCCATGGAAGCTGGAGCTGCTGACCCCTACGGCCGCGAGGGCTTGCCCCTGACAAAAGCGCGACAACAAATTCTGGCTTCCATCCGGGATCAAACATCGCGTCGTACTGAACCGTCGATCGAAACGGTCGCGCTAGATGATGCCCTTGAGCGCGTCAACGCAGCCCCGGTGTTGGCCAGGGCCGATGTTCCCGGCTTTAGGGCCTCGATCATGGACGGCTACGCCCTGGGCCAAAGGCAGCAACCAGCCGTTGATGACACCTGGAGGTTGGTTGGTCGATCCGCACCGGCCGACCCTTACACCACTGTGCTTGCCCACGGTGAAGCTATTCGAATTCTCACCGGTGCACCCTTGCCTGAAGGGGCTGACTGGGTTCTCCCCCAAGAACTGGTGCAGAGGACGAACGACAGTCTTTGCTTAAAACACGAAGCCTCTGCCAACCCATGGATCCGGCCGGCCAACGAGGAATGCAGTCAAGGATCCATCTTGCTGAAACCAGGGCAGCACCTCGGACTTGCTGATCTTGCCCAAGCTGCCAGCTGTGGCGTCCAGCAACTGGATGTTTATCGCCAACCACGCATCGGGCTGCTGATCAGCGGCGATGAACTGGTGCCTCCAGGTGAACAGCGACCTAAAGGAGCCATCTGGGAAAGCAACAGCACCTTGCTTAAAGGTCTGCTGAGGCGTCTTGGCTACCAAGCATGGGATTGCCGGGTGGTGGCCGATCAACCGCACGCACTGCGCGAAACGCTCCTTGAGCTAAGCGCCTGCTGTGATGTATTGGTGAGTACCGGAGGTGTCTCCGCCGGTGACAGCGACTGGATCCGTCCGTTGATGACGGAGCTTGGCGAGGTGGACTTCTGGAAACTGTTCCTCAAACCAGGTCGGCCCTTCGCCTTTGGCTGCGTGGGCACTGACGTGCCGTTCTTTGGCCTGCCAGGCAATCCCGTAGCAGCAGCGATCACCGCTTTGCAACTGCTCTGGCCAGCACTACAGGTGCTGGAGGGCCAGCAGCAACCGGAGCTGTTACCAAGACTGCGTGTGAACCTTGAAACGCCTTACCGACGTCGGCCAGGACGGCCGGAACTAGCCCGGGCTTCGCTGATCTGCACCGCCGACGGGCAACTGCGTGCCCGAATCGATGGATCCCAGGCCTCCTCACGCATCGGCTCACTGCAGAATGCAGATCTGCTACTGGAAATTCCTGCAGAGTCAGGTGAACTGGAACGCGGGGATCAGCTCTGGGCACAGCTGTTGCGACGGCGAATGCTCTGAGAAAGCCCTCAGGGTCACAGCGGTGTGTTCTCCGATAACCAGGTGCCCACGCCATGGCTCCATTCCCGCTTCCAGAAAGGAGCGTCATGCTTTAGCGCCTCAAGCAACTCGGTGCAGCAGCGTTGTGAAGGCCCACGTCGATCAGCACTAATCGCCACCAAAACAATCAGCTCGCCGGGCAGCAACCGACCTACACGGTGCAGCACTAGCGCAGCACGGGCATCGTGTTTCTCCAGCAGTTCGCGGGTAGAAACCTCAATCAAACGCTCGCACAATCCTGGATAGTGGCTGAGCTCAAGGGCCTCCAGCGGTCGCCCATCCATGGCAACGTCGCGCACGCGGCCCATGAACATCGCTGTGGCGGCATCCCTCTGGGAACGCAACCAGCCGTCGAGCTGTGAGAAACCCAAAAGGGGTTGCTCAGCAATGACAATCTCAAGGTCAACCGGCTTCGTTCCCACAATCAACCTCCGGTAAACGGCGGCAGAAAAGCCAGTTCATCGCCCGCTTGCACTGGGTGGTCGGCGCTGACGATGTCCTGGTTGATGGCAACAAGCACCACCTGGGGTAAGTCACCCAGTTCAAGCTGATTCCAGATCTCTCTGGCTGTCTGCACAGCCGGCGCATGCAGTGCAACACAACGATCAGACCAACCCGCCTGGTCCCGCAGTGAGGCAAACAACAACACCTTCACCGAATGTGGCGCATCGGGTTGCCTCTGGTTCATCCGTGCCATACGAAACCATCACGGTTCTAGCGTTTGTCGATCACACCTCAATCAACGCTGCGTGCTGTCCATTGCCCTGCTGACGATTTCAGACAGTCGGACCCTGGAGAACGACCCGAGCGGAGATCTGCTTCAACAACGACTGATCGATGCCGGTCATCAATTGCAGACTCGTTCAATCTGTCCCGACGACCGCTATCAGATTCGAGCGCTCGTCAGCCAATGGATCGCCGATTCAGCCGTTGACGTGGTGCTCACCACCGGCGGCACAGGCCTGACGGGACGCGACGGCAGCCCTGAAGCGATCGGCCCCTTGCTGGACAAGACCATCGATGGGTTCGGTGAACTGTTCCGGATGCTCTCGTTCCAGACCATCGGCACAAGCAGCCTGCAGAGTCGCTGCCTCGCCGGAGTGGCCAACGGTACGTTCATTTTCGTTCTGCCTGGATCGCAGGATGCCGTCACCACAGCCTGGGAGCGACTGATCTCAGCCCAGCTGAACAGCGAAACCCGCCCCTGCAATCTGGCGCAGCTCAAATCACGGCTAAAGGAATCCGCACATCAGCCACCAACCTGAAGATCAGAACGGGATCGGCATGGTGACATCGGCCGGCTGTGGCGCACAGGATTCCACCTGCTCCTTCACCACATCTCCAACCACAATCACGGAGGGGGAGGCAAAGCCTTCACTGCGGGTGCGCGCTGCCACGTCAGAGAGAGTCGCCTTGAGACAACGCTGCCCGGCCACAGTCCCCTGCTGAATCACAGCCACTGGGGTCTCCGCACTGAGACCACCTGCCTCCAACTCAGCAGCGATCTTCGGCAGGTTGTGCAGGCCCATGTAAATCACCAGACCATCACTGGCTGTGGCCAGTGAACGCCAATTCACACTGGGGCGGCGCTTGTCGATCTCCTCATGACCGGTCACAAAGGTGACGGAAGAACCGGCTCGACGATGTGTCACAGGAATCCCGGCGTAGGCGGGTGCGGCGATTCCAGCGGTCACCCCTGGCACCACCTGAACCGAAACGCCGTGTTTCACCAGATGCGCAGCTTCCTCACCACCGCGTCCGAACAGAAAGGGATCCCCGCCCTTGAGACGCACAATGCAGCGGTGACGAGCAGCCAGCTTCACCAGCACTGCATTGGTGCTTGGCTGCGGTACGGAATGATGCCCACGTCGCTTGCCCACGAAATGACGTTCGCAGTTCTCGGGCACCAGATCAAGAACCTCCCGAGGAACCAGAGAGTCGTAAACCAAAGCGTCACAACGACCCAACAGGCGATGAGCCCTCACGGTGAGTAGATCGGGGTCTCCAGGGCCTGCACCGACGAGATAAACGGTTCCGGTGAGTTCAGCAGTCGTCACGGCAGAGCGGCAAGCAAGTCGATCAGGCCCTGACGAATCAGAGCTAGGTCTAGAAGCGGTGGAAGACCTCCAGCCTCGCTCAGTGCCTCCGTCATGCGATTGGGGGCCAGCGCAAGCATCAGTGGGTGAGCCTCGGGATGGCTTTTCTGATAGTCAGACCAATCGTCGAAGGACAGCAACGGCAGCCCCATGCGCTGGGACAACTCCAGAAGGAAACGATCGGCCTCTTCGGAACTCAATGGGTGATGAACCAGAACCGAGCCCTGAGCAGCAAAGGGCTGAAGCGCTTCAGCAACAAGAGTCCACCACCACTGCAAGGAACCAAGAAAAGGAAGCAGCGAGACTTCGGCACCTTCACGCTGCATTCGATTTTTGATCTCAGGCACATCCGCACGCGCGTGGGACCCCGGCCACAACAACAAGGGGACCAACCAACTCGGTTGCTCGGGACTCACTGGTGGTGAATCTGCAGTGAGTACCTCCAGCTGTACAGGAGCCTGACGACGCTGCTGGAGTGCCCGATGAAATTCGATCAGCGATTCAGGCACGACACCACCGGAACGCCCATGCACAACCAACCTGATCGCTCGCTGACAACCCAAATCGCTGTTCCGTAGCAATGGCCACGGATCGATACTCGAACTGACTGCTGTCATCAGTGGATTGTCATTCCTCCAGCTGCCATGCCGCGTCGTCCGTACACCAATCGCACTATCTCTGAAGGACGGTACAAGCGAGACAACGCTGTTCAAAGCTATCGCTCTGAAAGGGTTGATCCGCATTCCGATGAAAGACGCAGCAGTCACCGGAGACACGGCCAGTTCAAAACCGAGCTCGACCGGGATTTCGCCGCAATGAAACGAGTCTGGCAAATGCTTCGTTATGGGGCCATCCGAATGATCGGCGAAGTTGGACGTCAATACTGAGCCCGCGAAAGGCAGCCTTCTAGGGCTACATCAGATGGATGAGTTGTAGCCACAGTCACAAATTCGTTCATCCCAGCTGGATTGAAGAATCAACTGAGGAAATTGTTTGATCCACTACCGACAGTCACCAGACAAGACTCTTAAATGCCGCGAAAGCGCTCATTTTCTTTTTGAAGCGCAGGTCATCTGAACCCTTTGATTGATAAGCAGCATTTCGTGACCAATCATTCGCCCCTCGCTCGACAAGATCATGACGACTAGCTCTCCTTCCAGGCCATATCTGGATGGCAAGAAGCTGAATAAAATCGAACAAAACAAGTCGGCCAAAGATGGTCTATTGGTCGGTAGCGAAATTGAGAAATTTGCTGAAATGGGGTGGGAGCAGGTTGATGAAACTGACCTTCAACTTCGACTCAAATGGTATGGAATGTTTTGGCGGCCTAAAACACCCGGAAAATTCATGCTGCGCCTGCGTGTTCCTAACGGTGTGCTCTCAGCTCAACAATTGCGAGTTGTCGGCTCCATTGTTGAGCGCTACGGCGATAATGGCAGTTGTGACATCACCACCAGGCAAAACCTGCAACTGAGGGGAGTGCTTCTTGGTGACCTACCGGAAATCCTCAAGCGCCTTGAAGAAGCTGATCTGAGTACGATCCAGTCGGGTTTCGATAATCCTCGCAATGTCACCGGAAACCCAATCGCGGGGATTGATCCCAATGAAATCCTTGACACCAGGCCTTACACAGATGAACTTGAAAACTTTTTAACCAATCACCATAAGGGCAATCCTGAATATTCCAATCTTCCCAGAAAATGGAATACGGCAGTTGCCGGTGCAAAAGACAATTTCCTTCTTCATAATGACATTGCCTTCCACCCCGTTGAAAAAGATGGTGTGATGGGTTTCGGCATATGGATTGGCGGCATTCTTTCCTCACAGAAGAATGCCTATGCCATTCCCATGAATGCCTGGGTCAAGCCAGAAGACATTTGCCGGATGACAGATACTGTGATTCGCCTCTGGAGAGATAATGGAGAGCGCAACAAGCGCCCTAAAGGTCGATTCAGAATGTATCTCGATGAAGTTGGTCACGACAACTTCCGCGATCAAGTTGAAGAACAATTCGGACCGCTAACACCTGATCCCGGGTCAGTCTTTAACACCACTCCCCGATCGCACTACGGCATTCATCCGCAGAAACAGGACGGACTAGTGTTTGCTGGACTGCACGTTCCGGTTGGTCGACTGACAGCTCAGGATCTCCATGACTTAGCTACAGCGAGCATCACCTACGGAAGTGGAGAAGTACGGCTAACCGAAGATCAGAACGTGATCATCGTTGGACTACCGCAAGCACAGGTCGAAGCCTTTGAAAGTGATCCACTGCTTCAGCGGTTTCCACTCAATCCTGGCGCCATTTCGGCAGGTACTGTGTCTTGCACAGGAAGTACCTATTGCGGATTTGCACTCACCAACACCAAGGATCAAGCCTTGGCCGCGGCCAAACAACTCGATCAGGAGCTTGATCTACCTGAGGAATTAAAGATTCACTGGACAGGTTGCCCCAACAGTTGCGGTCAGGCCTACATGGGTGCAATTGGCTTAACAGGAGCCAAAGCCAAAAACAGTGAGGGCAAAACAGATGATGGATACACGATGACTCTGGGTGGATCCCAAGGACCCAATCCAACTGTGGGTGAATTACATCAGAAGGCCATTCCGGCTGAAAACATCAAAGAGGTTCTTCGCGAAGTTCTGATTGAGAGATTTGGTGCAAAGCCGCGAAAATAAATTCAAATAGCTAAGCAGATCAATGATTATGCAGTGCTGGTGCCGACTTTTTGAAGCCATCACAGCCAAGCTGATCACATGCCAACCTTACGAAATTGTTTTTATGACCAGCAACAGTGATTTCTTCTCAAAGCTAGTTAACTGGTTTACAAAAGCTGGCCAAGACAAACAACCCATTTTACGCGCAGAACATGAACGGGATGCGTTTTCCAAATTGATGAACAAGATCAGCGGTTAACTATTGGCCTCGGCACTTCATCAACCACCTCATCTCATCCCCCATCAAACACATTGAAATCATGAGTGTGACTGCTTCACAGATGGACTACGTACTTCCCAACGAACTTGTCGACGGCATGATCGGTGCCGGCGGCAAAAAATCCACCGTCAGTGTCAAAAACCTGTTGCTTAGGGGATTTTATTCAGGAGCAATCCTCGGCCTGGCCGTGATCCTTGCACTCACTGTGGGGCTTAAAAGTGGGCAACCATGGCTTGGCTCGCTGCTCTTCCCATTCGGTTTCGCCAGCATCGTTCTGTTTGGCATGGAGTTAGTCACGGGCAACTTTGCCCTGCTACCAATGGCCACCTGGGCTGGCAAAAGCACCTGGGGAGCCACCTTCCGAAATTGGTGCTGGGTGTGGTTGGGAAACTGGATCGGAACTGCTGTTGTGGCAGTTCTGATGGCCATCAGCCTTACAAGTGGAGGAACTGTTGACCCAGCATCAGCTGCTGAGGGTGGCGGGATGTGGCAACAGGTCGCTGCAAAAATCATCGGGCTAAATAAAGCCAATGTTGTTGTCAAATATGAGAATCTTCAGTCTCTTGGCTTCTTCCTGGCCATTGTTCGAGGCTTAATCGCCAACTGGCTGGTTTGTCTGGGTGTGACGATGGCCCTGGTCAGTAAAAGTGTTCCTGGAAAGATTCTGGCGTGCTGGCTGCCAATCACAGCCTTCCAATCGATGGGCATGGAGCACATCGTGGTGAACCAGTTCTTACACACCGCAGGACCAATCCTTGGTTCTGGAGTTCCCTACTGGAAATGCATTTTCTGGAACTTCCTGCCCGTCACCATTGGCAACATCATTGGCGGCATGGTCTTTATCGGAATGCTCTTCTACAGCACCCACCGCACCAACATTGGAAACGTGCTGCCAAGCGAGCACGATGACAAACTGGAACGCGAACTGGCCGCTGAACTCGGCGCCCGCTGACTGACGTTCTGTGTCTCAACCAGTGAATGAAGCCGTTTTCTGGGAGCGGCTTTCAAAATCACGACGTGCTCCACTTGAGCCCGAATGGCTGGAGAAGGTTTACTCGCCCTGTTTTTCAATTGAACTTCGCCGTGCTCTCTGCGAAAAACTTGGAATGCTGGCTGAACAAGGCTGGCCAATCATTGAACGATTGATTCAGCGGCATGGAGCACTTCCCGATCTTGTCCTGGCAGCTGGACTGTGCCACCAGCCAGGAGCGAGGGACTGGCTGCTTGATCAACTGAAAAACAGCTCTGAATTAGCTGAAGTCAATCTTTGCATCCTTGAGGCCTTGTCTTGCTGGGGTGCAGATGTTCCAGCACATGTAGTGCAGGAGTGCTTGCATCACCCCGGTCAAAATCATCGCTTGGCGGGATTGCAGTTAGTGGGTTTCCGATCTCACAGCCTGAGTGACGACGAATTGCTCAAGTTCTGCACTGAAGCCCTTAGCGATTTCCGGGATCCAGTGGTAATTGCCGCAATTCGAGTGTTGCAACGCAGAGATGGCGCAATCATCAGCGAACACTTATCGAATCTATGTAAAACCGGATCCGACGATGTCGCTGCCGCAGCTTTCCGGGCCCTTGGCTGCATTGCAACTCCGATTAGTCAGCGATACCTGAAAGAGCTTAGTGAAACGCTCAGCAGTGAGTCACGAAAACAACTTGCCTGCCAACAGTTGCAGCAGCAATTTCGAATCTGAGCAAACAAAAGCCCGACCAATATCGGGCTGGAGAGCTGTATGAGATTGATTTAAAGCTAAATCAAATGGATGATTACCACTTTTTATAGGGAAGGAACTTTCCGCACATCGTGATCTGAACACGATCACCCTTCGGGTCTTCAATTTTGTCCACATCCAGGGTGAAATCGATAGCACTCATGATTCCATCGCCAAACTTTTCCTGAATCACATCCTTCAGCGGCATGCCATACACCTGCATGATCTCGTAAAAGCGATAAATCAGGGGATCGGTTGGAATCACCGGCTCAAGGCTGCCTTTGGTCGGAAACTCCTGAATTGCAGCTGTAATAGCGGGGTCTAAGGACAACAAGGACGCCAGCTTCTCCGCCTCAACAGTAGAGGCTGTGGCCTGTCCATAGAACAGAGAGGCAATCCACACTTCGTCAAGCCCAAGAGCCGCCTCAAGATCGGCGAAACTCATTCCCTTCGCTTTTTTGGCAGCCATCAACGAGGCAGTCAATGTAGCCGGCGAAGGGGCTGCAAGTGATGGCGTGGACATGGGCGAAACAGTCATAAAAAGCACTAGAAACGGAAAAATATTGTCGCGACTTACACCAGAAAACAGCTACAAAGACGACCAAAATCAAAACTTATTTTGGATGCATTGACTACATCCTGATGAATTCAGAACTGCTCTATTGGTTTCAACGAACGTGTGATCGATGAACACTCTTTTCCGCACTCTCGCCACACTGCTGAATCGCCAGAATCAAAATTCAAGCTTCACCACAAGCTTGGTGCTTGAGCGCCTCTATTACGCCGATGGTCGCCACAACACCAGCCATCCACAGCACGGAAGCTTCGATGGACTTTCCGTACTCGCGTGAGTTGATCAGTAGCAATCGCTACCGCCGAGAGTGACCTCACTGCAGAACACTGCATGAAGAGACCGCTGCAGCCCTTGGCAAACAATGTCTGCAACGGTCGTGAACGCTTCAAACAGCATCTGCGCAAAGTCGGGAGCGGCGAACACACCAGCAAGGGCTTGAGTCGAGAAGAGGCTGCCGATGCAATGGCACTCATGCTCAGGGAGGAGGCCACACCGGCACAGATTGGCGCTTTCCTGATTGCCCACCGCATTCGCCGGCCGGAGCCCCAAGAGCTCACCGGCATGCTCGACACCTATCGATCGTTGGGGCCCGTTGTTCACAGCCCTGCGGATCAGAGAAGACCGCTCTGCTTCGGCATGCCATTTGACGGTCGGTCAAGAACTGCGCCCATCTATCCACTCACCAGCCTGGTGCTGGTGGCTTGCGGTCAACCGGTCGTCCTTCAGGGGGGTGACCGCATGCCAATCAAATACGGCATCACAGCCCTCGAGCTCTTCCGCCTCTTGGGTCTGAATCTGGGTGGACTGCCCCTCAGCAGCGTTCAGGAAGGGTTCAACACGCATGGCTTCGCGCTCATCCATCAATCGGATCATTTCGCGATCGCGGAAACACTGATTGATTACCGCGAGCAGCTGGGCAAACGGCCACCGGTGGCCAGCCTCGAGCTCTTATGGACTGCTCACCAGGGAGACCACCTTCTGGTGAGTGGGTTCGTACACCCACCAACCGAAAGCCGGGCCTGGGAAGCGCTCAGGCTCGCCGGCGAAACCGACCTGCTCACTGTGAAAGGCCTCGAAGGAGGAACAGACCTTCCCATCGGTCGGGCCTGCATCACGGCCCGAGTCCGCGATGGTCAGCCTGAACGTCTGATCCTTCACCCCCGCGATCACGGATGCCACAACGCAGACATCGAATGGTCTTCGGAAAGCGCCTGGAAGAGCCAGGCCCTCGAGGCGCTTAGCAACCGTGGTCCGCTCAGCGAAGCTCTGCGCTGGAATGCGGGTGCCTATCTCTGGAATGCTGGCCTAAGCGAGAGTCTTGACTCGGGGATTGAGAGGGCCACCACAGTGCTGGAACAAGGTCGGGCCCTAGATCAGCTCGATCAACTGCGCAGCCTGCCAAGTGCTTTGTGCATCAGATAACGCTCAAAAGACACTCCAGCGATTGTGATTGTTTCTGGAGCAACAACTCTCCAGCCGTAACGCTCGAACAACGGGCGACTGAACTGACTGGCTTCGGTGCGCAGAGATCTGACGCCATCCGCGATCGCATCAGCTTCAAGTCTCTCTAGGAGCGCTTTGCCGTGGCCCTGACGTGCCGACCGGCCCCGGCAATACAGAAGGGCAAGCCGGTCCTGTGGATGCCGAATAGCAAAGGCGGCATCCTCGCCACTGATCCATCCGGAGCCCTCCTTCAAAGTTTGATCCAACACACCCGGCAACCAGGCGAGTGCTGCCCAGGACATCACCTGCTGATCCGAATACAGCTGTGGGCCCTGACTTTCAATGGCATCGGCATAGATCTCCCGCAGGAGGTTCTCATCGGCTGGAACGATCAATCGCAGGGCCATGGCCGATGCCTATGGGAATGTGAGTCTCACCTGCCCAGCGGCTGCCTTGCAGCAACCACGTGTCCCCACTCTGCTCAGCGCCTTTCTGACGCTGCTCAATGACCGACTCAGCGAAAGCATCGTCTTCCCACTGCTGCCGTTCCTGCTGGCGAGCTTCAACGCCGATGGGCGCACACTGGGACTGCTGGCCGGCAGCTACGCACTCGCGCAGTTTGCTGCCACACCCCTAATCGGAGCCCTCAGTGATCGCTTCGGCCGCCGGCCAGTGATCGCCACCTGCGTTGCAGGCTCGGTGCTGGGTCTGGGCCTGTTCGCCCTCACCGTGAGCATGGACTGGCCCAAAGGCGCCACTTTGCCGCTCGTGCTGCTGTTCGGCGCTCGCCTCATCGATGGTGTGAGCGGCGGAACAGCAGCCACCGCTGGAGCGGTGCTGGCTGATATCACTCCGGAGGAACAACGGGCACGCGCTTTCGGCTTGATCGGTGTGGCCTTTGGTCTCGGCTTCATCATCGGACCGTTCGTGGGAGGACAGCTCGCCCGAATCAACGTGACCGTGCCGATCTGGGTGGCCACCGGTTTCGCCCTGTTCAACCTGCTGGTGGTGCTGGGTTTGCTTCCTGAGACCCATCCCCGCTCGGCGCGCCAAGCCATGCCGCGCAAACGAGACCTCAACCCCTTTGCCCAGATCGCCAAGGTGATTGGCAACCCCGCTGTCGGACGACTCTGTCTCAGCTTCTTCCTGTTCTTTCTGGCCTTCAACGGCTTCACCGCCATCCTGGTGCTCTATTTCAAACAGCGCTTCGACTGGGGACCAGAGCTCGCCACGACCGCCTTCCTGATTGTGGGTGTGGTGGCCACCGTGGTGCAGGGAGGCCTGATCGGTCCCCTCGTGAAACAACTCGGGGAATGGAAACTGACCCTGATCGGTCTGGGCTTGGTGATCCTTGGATGCCTGCTGATTCCCTCGACATCTCCTGAACAAGCACAGCTCGGCGTGTTCAGTTCCGTGGCCATCCTCGCCACAGGAACAGGATTGGTGACCCCCAGCCTGCGCAGCCTGGTGTCTCGCCGCCTTGACTCCGAGGGCCAGGGCACGGCATTGGGCAGTCTTCAGGCCTTGCAGAGCCTGGGGAGTTTCCTAGGACCACCCCTGGCCGGACTCAGCTACGACCTCTTAGGACAAATCAGTCCTTTCGTTGGCAGTGCCTGTCTGCTGATCATGGTGATGCTGCTGGTGGGAGGCAGCCCGCTGCCCTCCAGAACGCAATGAACCAGCCAGCTTCGGAACATCGGTCGAACTGCAGTTCGTCCTCTCGACGATTGCTACGTTTCGCGGATCGGTTCATGCACACTTGGTCACCCGATGAGTGACAACGTTCTTTCCACCGACCTCTACATCAACCGAGAGCTCAGCTGGATCGCCTTCAACAAGCGAGTGCTGATTCAGGCTCTGGATGAACGCACCCCTTTGCTGGAACAGGCCAAATTCAGTGCCATCTTCAGCAACAACCTCGACGAATTTTTCATGGTGAGGGTGGCCTCCCTCAAGGCCCAAGTAGAAGCCGGCATCGACAAGCGCAGTGAGGACGGCCGCACGCCACTGGAACAGCTGCAGGCGATACGAGAACATCTCACACCTTTGCTTCAACAGCAGCAAGAGCATTACCGCAGTCAGCTCAGGTGTGAACTACAGAACCATGGCGCCCATCTGCTCGATTACGAACAACTGAACGAACGTCAGCGACTCTGGGTCGACAACTACTTCCAGACAGCGATTTTTCCTGTGCTGACCCCCCTGGCGGTGGATCCGGCTCATCCCTTTCCATTCGTGAGCAACCTCAGCCTGAATGTGGCGGCTCTGATTGATGACCCCGAAACCGGTCAACGTCTGCTCGCACGCGTCAAAGTGCCCCAGACAATCCTGCCCCGCTTCGTCGCCATCCCCACCGACCTTGCAGGTGAGCAATCAGAACCTGTTCATACAGCTGTTCCTCTGGAACAGGTTGTGGCCTTCAACCTCGGTCTTCTCTTCCCCGGCATGAGCATCGAAGGGCACTACTTCTTCCGCGTCACCAGAGATGCAGATCTGGAACTGCGCGACCTGGAAGCCGACGATCTGATGATCGCCATTGAACAGGGCCTGAGAAAGCGACGCATGGGTGGCGAAGTGGTGCGGCTGGAGGTCGCCGAGGGGATGCCACAGGACGTCGTCGAGATGCTGATGGAGGGCATGTCCGTTGAGGAAGCTGATCTCTACAGGGTTGACGGGCCTCTAGGCCTCGACGATCTGTTCGGTCTGATGGGAATTCCATTAGCCAATCTCAAGAACGAGTCCCACTCGGGCCAGACACCTTCGGTTCTGCGTCGCGCCCAGCGCAACATGCTCGAAGACGGCTCCATCAAAGAGGAGGAGTTCGAAAGCATTTTCTCGGTAGTCCGCCGCCGTGATGTGCTGCTACATCACCCCTATGACCTGTTCTCCACATCCGTGGAGGAGTTCATCAACCAGGCCGCTGATGATCCGCTGGTGATGGGGATCAAGATGACCCTCTATCGCACCTCCAAGGATTCACCAATTATTGCCGCGCTGATCCGCGCTGCGGAAAACGGCAAACAGGTGATGGCACTGGTGGAGCTCAAGGCACGCTTCGACGAAGACAACAACATCCAGTGGGCCAAGCACCTGGAAAGCTCAGGAGTGCATGTTGTCTATGGAGTTCTGGGCCTGAAAACTCACACCAAGATCGTGCTGGTGGTGCGCAAGGAAAAAGAACGTCTTCGCAGTTATGTCCATATCGGCACTGGCAACTACAACTCGAAGACATCACGTCTCTACACCGATCTAGGCCTGCTTTCGGCACGACCCGAGCTCGGCCAGGATCTGGTCGAGCTATTCAATTACCTCACCGGGTTTTCCAAACAACAGGAGTTCCGAAAATTACTGGTTGCACCTGTTTCACTGCGCAAAGGCATGGAACATCTGATTCGTCGTGAGATTGAACACGCGCAGAACGACCGTGGTGGGCATATCCGGGCCAAGATGAATTCACTGGTGGATCCCAGCATCATTGCCCTGCTGTACGAAGCCTCACAGGCAGGTGTGAAAATCGAACTGATCGTCCGCGGGATGTGCTGCCTGTACCCCGGACGCGAGGGAGTCAGCGACAACATCAGCGTAGTGAGCATCATCGGTCGCTTTTTGGAACACTCACGCCTGTTCTGGTTCGCCAATCACGACGAACCCGAGGTTTACATCGGTAGCGCAGATTGGATGCCCAGAAATCTGGACAGACGCGTTGAGGCCGTGACCCCGGTTGAAGAGCCAGCACTTCGAGAGCAACTGGAACGATTGATGCAGATCTATCTCGAAGACAACCGTGGATCATTCGACATGCAAACCGATGGATCCTTCAGACAGCGCCATCCAGAAGGTGCAGAACGTAATTCTCAGCTGAACCTGATTGAAACCTGGAGAACAGGACTGCTCGCGAAAAACTGAACCATCGAGAGCCGTGTTCATCGATACGGGGAAATTGTGCTTTTTGTCTTTATTTCATATTCGATCCACGAGACTTAACACCGCATCATTGATTCGTAAAAACTTTCGATTTAATCAGCTCACTTTTTGCTTTGGGTGCTAAATTTTCCCCAAATCTAATTTTCAGGAGGCCAGGGTGATGGGGATCCCTCTGGAATCTGAAGGAGCAACTCAAAAAGTTGCTTCATCAGAACCTGTGTTGCCGACCACTGGTCGTCGCGACAGCAGTACACGTTCACGCTCATCTTCCAGTCGTTCAACACGTCAAAGCGGGCGCTTGGCCACTGACTCGATTGGTTATTACCTGAGCAGTATTGGTCGCGTTCCGCTGCTCACTGCAGCCGAAGAAATCGAGCTTGCTCATCATGTGCAAGCGATGAAAGAGTTGCTGGAGACGGCTGAGGAGGAACGCACTCCTAGGCAACGTCACCGCATTCGCATGGGCAAACGTGCCCGAGATCGGATGATGGCCGCCAACCTCCGACTCGTCGTGAGCGTTGCCAAGAAGTATCAGAACCAGGGCCTGGAATTGCTCGATCTGGTTCAGGAAGGAGCCATCGGCCTGGAGCGGGCCGTGGACAAGTTCGACCCTGCCATGGGCTACAAGTTTTCGACCTATGCCTACTGGTGGATTCGCCAGGGCATGACTCGCGCCATTGACAACAGCGCGCGCACCATTCGCCTGCCGATTCACATCAGCGAAAAGCTCTCCAAGATGCGCCGCATCACGCGTGAGCTCTCACATCGCTTCGGTCGTCAACCGAACCGACTGGAACTGGCGAACGCGATGGGAATCGAACCTCGCGATCTCGAAGACCTCATCGCCCAGAGCGCACCCTGCGCATCCCTTGATGCCCATGCCCGTGGCGAAGAAGATCGCAGCACTCTCGGCGAACTGATTCCTGACCCCAATGGTGCTGAGCCAATGGAGGGAATGGATCGCAGCATTCAGAAGGAGCACCTCGGCGGATGGCTCTCTCAGCTGAATGAGCGTGAACAAAAAATCCTCAAATTGCGCTTCGGACTTGATGGAGCCGAGCCACTGACGCTTGCTGAAATCGGACGTCAGATCAATGTGTCGCGCGAACGAGTACGACAACTAGAAGCCAAAGCCATCTTGAAGTTGCGTGTGATGACCAACCATCAGCAGGCGGCCTGAGTTTTTGCTCACGTCCCTACTGATCATCGGCATCTGGATGCTGCTGGTGCTCTCAGCAGCTGTGATCTGTCGAAAGCGATGGCCGGAACAACAGGAACTGAGTCGCAAGATCGTGCACATCGGCACCGGCCCGATCGTTCTTCTGGCCTGGTGGCTCGCAATTCCAGCCTCGATTGCCGTACCGGTGGCCCTCGTCGTCACCGTGATCACGGCCGTCAATCACCGCATACAACTTCTGCCCGCTGTTGAGGATGTCGACCGCAACAGCTACGGAACCGTGGCGTATGGTCTGGCGATCAGTCTGTTGCTGCTCCTGTTCTGGCCCGACCAAGCGGTTGCTGTTTGTGCTGGTGTGCTGGTGATGGCCTTTGCCGATGGGCTGGCGGGGCTTGTTGGTCGTGGCATGACATCGCCAAGCTGGACCGTATGGCAACAGCGGAAGTCCGTCGCTGGCACCCTCACGATGGGCTTGGTCACGGCGTTGGTGTTGTTCCTGCTGGTGCTGATCAGTCAGAGTCCTCTGCATCCCCTGCGTCTGATCGCTGTCTGTGCTCTGGCCGTCGGCCTCGAGCAATGGGGGCGCTGGGGAATCGACAACCTCAGTGTGCCGTTAGCAGTAGGCCTGTGCTGGACATGGATGACCGTTTAAACGGCCGCCACCTCCCTTACAACTCAAGACGCAGGAATCCCTGAGGCAGGAGTGCCAGCTTTCTTCACGGATTCAGCCAGCTCAGCGAGCAACTCGGCCGTTGCTTCAATACTGATGCAGGCATCGGTGACACTCTGTCCGTAAGTGAGTGAAGAGCGATCAGCACTGATTTTCTGATTGCCTTCGACCAGGTGGCTTTCCAGCATCACACCCATGACAAGGGTTGATCCCTTCTGCACTTGAGCAGCCACAGCCCGGAGAACCTCGCCCTGGCGGCGATAATCCTTATTGGAATTGGCATGACTGCAGTCGACCATCAAACGATCCGGGAGACCAGCTCCAGCCAATTCCGTGCATGCCTCCTGAATCGCCTCCAGGTGGTAGTTACTACCGCTGTTCCCTCCCCTCAACACCAGATGGCCATAGGGATTACCGGTGGTGCTCACGATGGACGCATTCCCTTCGCAGTTGATCCCGAGAAAATGATGGGGACTGGAGGCTGACTGCATCGCATTGATGGCGATGGTGGCACTGCCGTCGGTGCCGTTCTTGTAGCCCACAGGCATCGAAAGACCTGAGGCCATCTCTCTGTGGGTCTGACTTTCTGTGGTGCGGGCACCGATCGCAGTCCAGCTGATCAAGTCGGCGATGTACTGCGGCACCACTGGATCCAGCAATTCCGTCGCAGTGGGCATGCCGTCCCGGGCGAGATCCAGGAGCAGAGAACGCGCCATCCGTAATCCGGTATTGATGTCGTAAGAACCATCGAGGTGGGGATCGTTGATCAATCCTTTCCAGCCCACGGTCGTTCGAGGCTTCTCGAAATAAACCCGCATCACCACCTCCAGTTCCCCCGCATAACGGGCCCTCAGGGGAGCGAGACGGCGGGCGTAGTCAAGGGCCGCATCCACGTCGTGCACGGAACAGGGGCCAACGATCACAAGCAAGCGGTGGTCCTCTCCCCGGAGAATGGCCTGGATGCGATGTCTGGCGGTTGCGACGGTTTCAGTGGCCCTGGCGTCGGCAGGAAAATCCCCGTGCAGCAATGCCGGTGAAACCAGTGGCAGGGTATCCACCACATGCAGATCGTGAGTGGTGGTCATGCCCTGAGCAATAAATGAGGTCACGTTACGCAAGCTGCTTCAGAGCGCATGACGTCAGCAGGGAACGGTGACGCAGGAGAATGAAGTGCGTTTGCCGTTCCTGCGCCGATTCCGATGCTGAGCACCTACCGCGAGAACGCTGCAGAACGCCTGGCTCAGGGGATCCCAGCGCTGCCACTCGATGCCAGCCAGGCCAAAGCGCTTACGGAGCAGTTGCAGGACCCGCCTGCTGGAGAAGAGCAGGAACTGCTGCATCTGCTGAGTGAACGCATTCCACCCGGGGTGGATGAAGCCGCCTACGTGAAGGCAACCTGGCTGAGTGCTGTGGCGCAGGGCGAAGCGACCAGCCCGTTGGTGTCACCGCTGGAAGCGATCCGTCTGCTTGGAACGATGGTGGGGGGCTACAACGTGGCCGCCCTAATAGAGCTGCTGAAACACAGCAATGAAGAGCTGGCTGAATGTGCCGCTGAGGGCCTGAGCCGCACCCTGCTTGTGTACGACGCCTTCAACGAACTGATGGAGCTGGCGGCAGACAACCGTTTCGCCAAACAGGTGGTGGACAGCTGGGCAGCAGCGGAATGGTTCACCTCCAAACCGGAGCTGGCTGAGTCCATCACCGTGACTGTCTTCAAGATCGAAGGTGAAACCAACACTGATGATCTCTCTCCAGCAACCCATGCCACGACCCGTCCGGACATTCCCATGCATGCCCTGGCAATGCTGGAGACCCGAGACCCTGAAGGCCTTCAGACCATCACAACGCTGAAGCAGGGTAAACATCCCGTGGTCTACGTAGGCGATGTTGTCGGCACAGGAAGTTCCCGCAAGAGCGCCATCAACTCGGTGCTCTGGCACACGGGCGATGACATTCCACATGTCCCGAACAAGCGAGCCGGCGGGGTAATTCTGGGCGGAAAAATCGCTCCCATCTTTTTCAACACCGCGGAAGACTCGGGCGCACTGCCGATCGAATGTGATGTAACTGGTCTGAACACCGGTGATGTCATCACCATTCGGCCCTACCAAGGCACGATCGAACGGGATGGTGAGGTGGTGAGCCGCTTCGATCTGAAGCCAGCCACGATCAGTGATGAGGTGCGCGCTGGTGGCCGCATTCCGCTGATGATCGGTCGAGCCCTCACCGACAAGGTGCGCGCAAAGCTTGGTTTGCCGCCCTCCGAGCTGTTCATCCGCCCCAGCGCTCCGGTGGATACCGGCAAGGGCTTCACCCTCGCGCAAAAAATGGTGGGCAAGGCCTGCGGCCTCACCGGTGTGCGCCCAGGCACCAGCTGCGAACCGCTGATGACAACAGTCGGCTCCCAGGACACCACCGGGCCGATGACCCGGGACGAAATGAAGGAGCTGGCCTGCCTGGGCTTCTCCTCCGACCTGGTGATGCAGAGCTTCTGCCACACCGCCGCCTATCCCAAGCCTGTAGATCTTCAGACCCAGAAGGACCTGCCCGATTTCTTCGCTCAGCGCGGCGGCGTCGCGCTGCGGCCCGGCGATGGCATCATCCACAGCTGGCTGAACCGCATGCTTCTTCCCGACACGGTGGGCACCGGCGGTGACAGCCACACCCGCTTTCCACTGGGCATCTCCTTCCCGGCCGGATCAGGCCTTGTGGCTTTCGCCGCGGCCATTGGCGCTATGCCGCTCGACATGCCTGAGTCAGTTCTGGTGCGATTCAGCGGCTCTCTGCAGCCCGGTGTGACCCTGCGCGATGTGGTGAACGCCATTCCCTGGGTTGCCATTCAACGCGGCCTACTAACAGTCGAGAAAGCCAACAAAAAGAATCTGTTCAATGGCCGGATCATGGAGATTGAAGGCCTCCCTGATCTGAAGCTCGAGCAGGCCTTTGAACTCACCGACGCCAGCGCCGAGCGCTCCTGTGCCGGCTGCACGATCAAGCTTTCCGAGGACACGGTGAGCGAATACTTGCGCAGCAACGTGGCCCTGCTCAAGAACATGATTGCGCGTGGTTACAGCGATGCACGCACCCTGGCCCGCCGCATCAAGGAGATGGAGGTGTGGCTATCCAATCCCCAGCTGCTCAGCGCAGATGCCGATGCCGAATACGCCGAGGTGCTGGAGATCAACCTCAACGAACTCACCGAACCCGTTGTGGCCTGCCCGAACGATCCCGACAACGTAAAGCTGCTCAGCGAGGTGGCTGGAGCGCCGGTGCAGGAGGTCTTCATCGGCTCTTGCATGACCAACATCGGCCATTACCGGGCCGCGGCCAAGGTGCTGGAGGGAGCCGGTGAAAACAAGGCCCGACTCTGGGTCTGCCCTCCCACCCGCATGGATGAGGAAACTCTCAAGGCCGAGGGTTATTACGCCACCTTCGAAGCAGCCGGCTCACGCATGGAAATGCCAGGCTGCTCCCTGTGCATGGGCAACCAGGCCAGGGTCGAAGACGACACCACCGTGTTCTCCACCAGCACTCGCAACTTCAACAACCGCCTCGGCAAAGGCGCCCAGGTTTACCTCGGTAGCGCCGAACTGGCAGCGGTCTGTGCCCAGCTGGGCCAGATCCCTACAGCCGACGACTACCGCAGCATCGCCTCAGCAAAGATCGACCCTCTTTCCGACGAGCTTTACCGCTATCTGAATTTTGATCAGATCAACGGCTTCGAGGATCAGGGTCGGGTTATCAGTGCGGATGAGGAGGCTCAGATGCTCGCCGGGGCCTAACCCCCGACAGGCAACGCAATGGTCGCTCTCAGTGAACTAAAACAACGCCGCCACCAGCTGGGCTCCAGCCGCAGCATCCGGCGGTTGCTTGAGCGACGCTGGTGGGTTGTGGTGCTGGCCCTGATGCTCACTGGCCTGGGCGCTGCCCTGACCGGTGTGCTGTTCAAGGCCGGCATCAAAGTCTTGAGTGGCTGGCGACTGGAACTGCTGGCGGATCTACCGGCCTGGGCTGTTTTGCCTGGACTCGGAGCCCTGGGCGGCCTGATTTCAGGGCTGATGGTGGCCTACCTGGCCCCAGCCGCTGGCGGCTCAGGCATCACCCACATCATGGGTTTCCTGAAACACCGGGCGGTGCCGATGGGGCTGCAGGTGGGCCTCGTGAAGCTGGTGGCTGGAATCGTGGCCATCGGCAGCGGCTTCCCTCTCGGCCCGGAAGGGCCTGCGGTTCAGATGGGCGGCTCGGTGGCATGGCAGATGGCCCGCTGGCTGAAAGCACCTGTGGCCTTTCGCCGCATGATCGTGGCCGCCGGTGGCGGAGCCGGTATCGCAGCGGTGTTCAGTGCCCCCATCGGAGGCTTCGTCTACGCCGTGGAGGAATTGCTGCACTCCGCCAGACCGGTGGTGTTGCTGCTGGTGATTGTCACCACCTTCTGGGCCGATGCCTGGGCAGATGTGCTGGGTCTGGCAGGCCTCAATTCCAGCGGTGGTGGCCTCGATGCAACGCAGGGATTCCAGCTGGAGCGGGAATACACACCACTGGTGAACTTCCTGCCAATTGATCTTGGCTACCTGATCGGGCTTGGTGTGGTGGTTGGGGTTCTGGCGGAGCTCTACTGCCGCTATGTGCTCGCCATGCAACGCAAAGGCAATGCCTGGTTCGGCGATCACCTAGTGCTGCGCATGGTGATCAGTGGTGGCGTGCTGGGGGCCGTGTACGCCTTTCTACCTGGAGATTTTCACAACCTTGAAGGGCTGCAGCACCTGATTGCTGATGGCAAGGCCGATATCCCCATGGCGCTTGGCACCTTCATCGTGCTCTTCTTCAGCACCGGTCTGGCTGCTGCATCAGGAGCTCCAGGAGGCTTGTTCTACCCGATGCTCACTCTTGGAGGCGCCATCGGTCTGGCCTGCGGCATCTGGGTGGAAGCGCTCACCGGACACGTTCCAAGCACCTATGTCTTCGCCGGCATGGGTGCCTTCGTAGCGAGCTGTTCACGCACGCCAATTACGGCCATGTTCCTGGCCTTCGCGCTCACCAAGGATCTGCTGATTCTCAAGCCGATCCTGGTGGCTTGCCTGGCCAGCTTCCTCGTGGCACGTCTATTTGATGACCGATCAATTTATGAGCGCCAGCTGGGTATGGAGCTGTTGGAAGAGGACCACCTGGATGCGCGCAGAGAACGGCGTGGTGGCATCCACCACGCTTGGGAGGGGTCCGTTCGACGCCGGAAGTTTGATGCTCCCAAACCATCAACGCCTCCAAAAAACAAAGCCAATCCACCTGATCCATAGGGGCACTTGATTCCATGGCTAGGAAGCTCAACAGGCGCCTTCGGTGTTTCTGCTGCCGCCGGTGATGAGCAGTTCTTCACGTCGCGGGGCTACAGCGTCGATGGCATCGGCTGGAGCATCTGAATCCTTGATCCTTCAGGATGACTATCTGAAGCTCAAGCTCTCCTGAACCAGGAAACGCTGCTGTTTGATCCGGCTGTGCCGGAAACTGGAGCCCTGCGTGCGGTGATGGCTTTTCCCAGCACCTACACAGTGGGAATCACCAGCCTCGGATATCAAATCGTGTGGGCGACTCTGGCCATGCGGTCCGATCTGGATGTGCGGCGGCTGTTCACCGACCAGAGCGATCCACCTCATCGACAATGCGATCTGTTCGGACTCTCCCTCAGCTGGGAACTCGATGGTCCGGTTCTGCTTGATCTACTGGAGCAGCAACGGATACCTATCTGGAGCGAGCAACGATCGGATCAGGATCCAATCGTGTTCGGGGGTGGTCCTGTGCTGACTGCGAACCCCGAACCGCTGGCTCCCTTTTTCGATGTGATTCTTCTGGGAGACGGCGAAGAACTGCTGCCCAGCTTCATCGACACTCTTCAGGAGGTCCGGACTGAATCACGATCCGTCCGTCTGCGGCGGCTGGCTCAGGTCCCCGGGATTTACGTGCCATCGCTATACGCCCCGCGCTACGGAAACGACGGCTGTCTACAAAGCATTGACCCCATCGAGACAGATCTGCCACCAACGATCAGCAAGCAGACCTGGCGTGGCAACAGCCTCAGCCATTCAACGGTGATCACTCCCGAATCCGCCTGGCCCGATATCCACATGGTGGAGGTGGTGCGCAGCTGCCCAGAACTGTGCCGCTTCTGTCTGGCCAGCTATCTCACCCTTCCCTTCCGCACTCCCTCTCTTGACGACGGCCTGATTCCTGCCGTCGAGAAAGGTCTTGTCGCAACGCGCCGGCTGGGACTGCTTGGTGCATCAGTGACGCAGCATCCACAGTTCGCAGAGCTATTGAGCTGGCTTGGTCATGACCGCTTTGATGACGTTCGCCTGAGTGTGAGTTCGGTGCGGGCAGCCACCGTAACGACTGAACTTGCGAGCGGATTGGCCAGACGCGGCAGTAAATCACTGACGATCGCCATCGAAAGCGGCAGCGAACGCATGCGCGAGGTGGTGAACAAAAAGCTGAGCAACGAGGAGATCAGCGCCGCTGCGCGCCATGCCAAGGAAGGGGGTCTGCGTGCCCTCAAGCTCTACGGAATGGTTGGACTGCCCAGTGAACAGGATGAGGATGTGGAATCAACGGCAGATCTGCTGCTTCAACTCAAGAAAACCACCCCTGGCTTGCGTTTCACCCTGGGTGTGAGCACCTTTGTCCCCAAGGCTCAGACGCCTTTCCAATGGCAGGGCGTGAGACCTGAAGCCGACAAACGCCTTAAACGGCTGGCCAAACGACTGAAACCAAAAGGAATTGATCTGCGACCCGAAAGTTACGGCTGGAGTGTGATCCAAGCTCTGCTCTCTCGCAGTGACCGCCGTTTGGCTCCGGTGATTGCCGCAGTCCGAGGATCACAGGAAAGCCTCGGGGGCTGGAAGAAGGCTTATCGCAGCAGCAGAGCAGGAGAACTGCCGGGGGCCAGAAGTGGTGGGATAGATCTACCTTTGCCTCCCCCATGGGAACAGGTGGTGCACGACAACTGGGGTGAAGACGTTGTGCTGCCCTGGGACCACCTCAACGGCCCGCTGGGACAAAAGACCTTGCTCAAGCATCAGAAGCTTTCTCTGGCTGAAGCCGCACCGACAGTTCAGGACTGAAGGACGCTCGCAGACCCGCGAGCAGAATCCACCCGGCGATGTTCACTCGACTGTCAAAAAAGGGCAGATCCGTTCCATGCAAAACCATCAGCACGAAGAACGCTGTCCACCAGGCCCGGTCAAACAGTCCTGAGAGTCCTCGACGCAGGCTCACCACCAACAGGGCTAAGACGAAGCCCAAAAGCAGAAACGCCACCGGGAGGCCATGACCGATGGCCAACTCCAGCGGCAGATTGTGGGCATGGCCATGCCACTGACCGGTGCGAAGTGGATAAATCGCCGAGAACGCTGCTGCTCCCCAACCCAACCAAGGACGTTCAGCAATCAATTGCAGAGCAACGTTCCATTGACTAATGCGAGTGGAAGCCAGAACCCGCTCTCCCGCGTACTGACTGTCGTTGAGGCGAGCCCAGAGAGTCTCTGGCACCAGCGACCGAGCAGGATCCTGGAGAATCAGCGGCACACCTGGAAGCACTGACAGCAACACAGGCAAAAGCGCCAGCACCAGCAGAGGAATCAACCAGGGCCAGCTGGGTGGACCTAGAACGAGAGGCACCACCAGCATCAGTGAACCCCAGCCATTGCGGGATTCCGTGAGCACCAAGGCCACCACCAACAACACGGCCAGGATGACGACCACGAACCGACGCCAGCGGTTCAGCCCCTGTTGAACGAGGGCAGCCAGGGTCAGTGGCCAAACCATGGACAACCAAGCGGAAGCAATGTTGGCGTAATCAAACAGACCGGAAAGACGCCCTTCAGGACGGCCACCTGCTGCCATGAACCAGACGATCAAACCACCCAGCAGCTGCCAGGGTCCCTGCCATCCCCACCAGAGTTGGCCGAGACCAGTCACCACCACAGGGACACTGCCTGCCACCAACCAAAGGGCAGAGCGCCGCCGGGCCTCCCGACTCATGACGTAGGGCTGAAAACCCCAGAATCCCCAGAAAAAAGGAAGCCAGTTGCCCAGCCCCACCCAGGCGAGTCCCTGGTCGTAGGCCTGAAAGCAACCAAGGATCATCAGGCCTGAAGCCGCCAGCAGCGGGGCATTCCAGAGGTCACGCCAACAGGACCGTTCACGCCCAACACAGCCAAACAACAGCGCAGGGAACAGCAACAGACTTCCAAGCAGAGCTGACGATGGCAGCAGAAACAGGCCGAGCTGAAAGCAACGCCAACCGCGTGAAGACGCCAGTGAAGGTCGGTTCTGGTCCAGCCAGACCATCATGCGAACACTGCAGTGCGGCCTCGATAGACCATCACCTGACGGCAGAGATGAAGGCGCAGAGCCCTTGCCAGAGCCAGTCTCTCGGTGTCGCGACCCTTTCGAATCAGATCTTGCACCTCATCGCGATGGCTCACATGGGCGATGGTCTGCTCGATGATCGGGCCGTCATCCAGTTCCTCGGTGACGTAATGGGAGGTCGCACCAATCAACTTCACGCCCCGTTCCCAGGCACGGTGATAGGGCTGTGCACCCTTAAAGGCAGGCAGAAATGAGTGATGGATATTGATCACATTGGGGAATTGCTCGAGGAAGGTACCGCTGAGCACCTGCATGTACTTGGCCAGCACCACCAGCTCCACCCGATGTTCCATCAGCAGCTCAAGGATGGCCTGCTCAGCTTCAGCCTTGGTCTCGCGGGTCACTGGCACATGCACAAAAGGGACCCCGAACTCCTTACAGCTGCTCTCCAAATCATTGTGATTGGCAATCACGATGGGAACCTGCATCGGCAATTCACCACTGCGTGCCCGCCAGAGCAGATCAAGCAGGCAATGACTTTGCTTGCTCACCAGAATCGCCACACGGGGATGCTCATCAGAGAAGTGCAGCTGAGCCTCACCACCGAGCCGTTGTGCCAGAGACTCCGCTGCAGGTGCAATCGCCTGGCGCGGTAAACCGAAACCCTCCAGGTCCCACTCGATCCTGCTGAGAAACAGACCGGCACCGACATCGGTGTGGTGATCAGCATGTCGAATATTGCCCCCGTTCGCAGCCACCCAGCCGGCGAGCTCACTCACGAGTGCCGGACGATCAGGACAGATCAGCTGAAGGATGACCGAAGCGGAGGACAAGGATCTCAGAGAGATGAGAACGTTGATTCTGCGCCCGGATGGTTCCCTACGTCTCAACGAAGATGCAGGTTCAGATCTCTGGTGGTGGCCTTTCGGATCCGAGCACGAATGGTTGGCAATCCGAGGCGTTCGTGAGCTGCAACCCTGTGACAGCCGTTAAACCCCCAGAGCTGACCATCCACCTCCAGCAGATCGATCGGTTCGTGCAATCCCTCCTGGCGTATCGAAGCCATCAGGGATTCCACCTTGTCTTCGTCAAGAAATCGCTGCAGAGGTCGACGGACGGATGCCAAAGCCACCGTGTCCACCCTCATGAGCGCACTCCTGTAACGACGTTTGATCAGCGGAATTTAGGTGGCGGTTAAAGTCGCTTGCACACATGTGAACTCCGATGCTGAGCGCCCTGCGCCGCGTGGCCGCCCTTTGCCTCTGCCTCGTCCTCTGTTTCGGCCTCGCCGCTTGTGACGGCAGCGCCAATGCCAATCCTGCCACCATCAGTCCTGAGGATATGGCTGTCATCCGCCGCCAGGCGGAAGGGTTCACTGCTGCCAAGGATCGGCTGCCTGAACTTGCCAAGCTCGTTGATGAACGCGACTGGACCTTCACTCGCAACCTGATCCATGGCCCCATGCAGGAAGTGGGCCGCGAAATGCTTTACATCAATCAACGCCTGCTTCCCCAGGACCGAGCAGAAGCCAACAAATTGGCGAAATCCCTGAAGGACGCCATGGCTGATCTCGATGAAGCCGCTCGTCTGCAGGACAGCGACAAACTTCAGAAGTTTTACGACGACCTTGAGGCTGACTTCGCGAATTACGCCGCAGTCATCCCAGAGCAGGCTCTGAGCTGATCGCCTCCATTGCCGTCATCGGTGCTGGAGTGACCGGCACCGGCACAGCTTGGCAACTTGCCGAGCAAGGGCACAGTGTTTTGATCGCCGACCCTCTGCTGGCTCAGCCGATCCCGGACAAGCCGGCTGATCGTGATCTCAATGGCAGCACTGCTTCGCTTGGTGTTCTCATGGGCCATGCCTTTCGGCGTTCGAGCGGCCGGGCCTGGAGACTGCGCCAACGCAGCATGACGCTGTGGCCGTCGTGGGTTGAGCAACTGAATCATCCAGAGTCACCTCTGCATCTGGAGACTCCGCTAATCCAACTCGCAGGCAGTGCCGAAGAAGCTCTGCGCATGCAACAGCTCACGTCAACGAAACCCAATTCAGGACTGCATTTCATCGACGACGACAGCCTTGAGCAGGCTGATCCTGTTTGGCCCCAGGCTGGTCATGGGGCAATGCTGTCCGAAAATGATGGCCGGATCGATCCTCTGAAACTGTTGCAGGCGCTGAGGAGGAGCCTGGTTCAACACAACGTCGAGCTTCGAGCGACAGACGTTGTGGAACTGCAGCGGCGAAGCAGCTCACATCGGCACCATTGGCAGCTCATCAACGCGGACGGACGGAACGAAGACGTCGATCTGGTGGTGATCTGCTCCGCATTAGGCAGCACCAAACTGCTGCAGCGCCTTGGGCATCAGCGCCCCATGGATGCCGTACTCGGACAGGTGCTTGAGCTTCAGCTCAACAAGCAAGCCAAGCAATGGTCAGGATGGCCAGCAGTTCTCACCTGCGGCGGCATCAATCTGATTCCCCATGGACAAGACCGGCTGTGGATCGGAGCCACGTTGGAGCCAGGGGTGAAAGCGGATTCCGCAGCCACAGAGACCATGAGACGGTTGAACGGCCTAGCCCCGGCATGGCTTGAAGACTCCTGTTTACTCGGCCAGTGGCATGGCTTGCGTGCACGACCACGAGAAAGACCTGCTCCACTGCTGGAAGAGCTCGAACCTGGACTTCTGCTGGCATCAGGGCACTACCGCAACGGCGTGTTGCTAACCCCGGCAACCGCTGAGTGGGTTGGCCAACACATTAATAAAGCAATGATTACCAGCTCTTAAATGAAGAGGCAACGGCCTGACATAAGTTCCGACAGGCATCAATTCAGCTCTTCCATTTTCATCCTCGAGATCATGGCTCGCTCTCTCAACGCATGGGCACTCACTGCTGTCGCCAGCATGACCGCAGGACTGACCCTGTCTGCTTGCTCAAGCGGCGACGGTAACCAAGCCCAGAGAAACCTTTCTGCAGCTGGCGCTTCCTTTCCTGCGGCGATCTACCAGCGGTGGTTTCAGGGACTGTCACAGCAAGGTGTCTACGTCAATTATCAGTCGATTGGCTCAGGTGCCGGAGTCCGGCAATTCACAGCAGAAACAGTCGATTTCGGTGCATCAGACAAACCGATGAAGCCCGAAGCCATCTCCAAAGTGAGCCGCGGAGTGGTGCAGATTCCGATGACCGCTGGTGCGATCGCCGTGGCTTACAACAACGCCGACTGCGAGCTGTCACTCACGCAGAAACAACTGGCAGGCATTTTTCTCGGGCAGATCACGAACTACAGCGAACTGGGTTGTGCTGACAAAGAGATCAACGTGGTTCACCGTTCCGATGGCTCCGGCACCACCTTCAACTTCACCAAACATCTGGCAGCCATCAGCCCCCGGTGGAAAACAGAAGTTGGTGTTGCCAAATCCGTTCAATGGCCCACTGGAGTGGGAGCCAAAGGCAATGAAGGTGTGGCCGCCCAACTCACTCAAATCAATGGTGGAATCGGTTACGTCGAGCTGGCTTACATCCAAGGAGCCCTTAAGGCGGCGGCTGTAGAAAACGCCAGCGGCAAGAAAGTCAAGCCCACCAATGCCACTGCAAGCGAAGCTCTGGGTTCCATTGTCCTGGGTCCCGATTTGATCGGCAGTAATCCCAATCCAAAAGGGGGCTATCCGATCGTCACCTTCACCTGGGTGCTGGCCTACAAGACAGGCAACGACGACAAAACGGCAATGTTGAAGAAGACTTTCAACTACATGCTTTCAGAGGAAGCACAATCGCAAGCTCCTGAACTGGGCTACATCTCCCTACCTCCTGAAGTGGTGAACAAAGCCAAAGCTGCTGCAGATTCCATCAACTGAGCGATCGCAGGGAACGAATGCTTCCTTTTTTGTGCAATAAAAAACCCCGTCTGTGACCAGACGGGGAAAGATAAAAAGGAGACAAATCAAGAATGGTTTGCCTTAATTGATCACTTGGATTCAGTGAATTCAGCATCGATCACATCATCTCCAGACTCACCAGATCCAGATCCACCTCCAGGATTCGCGCCTGAGTCGCCTCCTGGAGCTGCACCGGCTTCAGCACCAGCCTGCTGATAAACAGATGCGCCAACGGTGTAGAGCTCCTGCTGCAGTTCTTCCAGCAAAGTCTTCATCGCGTCGTAATCCTCCTTCTCAGTGGCCTCTTTGAGCTTGGTGCGCTTCTCCTGGACCTTGGCCTTGGCATCTGCATCAACCTTGTCTCCCAGCTCCTCGACCTGTTTCTCTGCCTGGTAAATGAGGGTTTCAGCCTGATTCTTCAGATCGATCCGCTCACGCTTTTCCTTATCGGCGCTGGCGTTGGATTCGGCATCCTTGACCATGGTCTCCACCTCGGAGTCGCTGAGGGTGGAGGCTCCGGTGATGGAGATGGATTGCTCCTTGCCGCTGCCCTTGTCCTTAGCAGTGACGCTGAGAATGCCGTTGGCATCGATGTCGAAAGTCACTTCAATCTGAGGCACGCCACGGGGAGCAGCGGGAATGCCATCAAGACGGAAGGTTCCCAGACTCTTGTTGTCGGAAGCCATCTCGCGCTCGCCCTGGAGCACGTGAATTTCCACGTTGGTCTGGCCGTCCACAGCAGTGGAGTAGGTCTCAGACTTCTTGGTTGGAACCGTTGTATTGCGGGTGATCATCTTGGTCATCACACCGCCGAGAGTCTCCACGCCCAGAGAGAGGGGAGTGACATCCAACAAAAGGATGTCTTTGACTTCACCGGCAAGGACGCCGCCCTGAATGGCAGCACCCACTGCAACCACCTCATCGGGATTCACGGTCTGATTGGGATCTTTACCGGTAACGCGCTTGACCAGCTCAAGTACGGCTGGAATCCGGGTTGAACCACCCACCATCACGATCTCGTCGAGCTCGCCGGAGGACAACTTGGCGTCCTTGAGCGATTGCTCAACAGGAATGCGACAACGATCAATCAGCTTGGAGGCCAGCTCCTCAAACTTGCCCCGTGTGAGGGTGAGATCGAGATGCTTAGGACCTTCAGGGGTAGCCGTGATGAACGGCAGATTGATCTCGCTCTGAGTGGCGCTGGAGAGTTCAATTTTGGCTTTTTCAGCAGCTTCGGTGAGGCGCTGAAGCGCCTGCTTGTCCTGACGCAGATCGATGCCTTCATTGGACTTGAAGGTGTCGGCCAAGTGATCGACGATCACCTTGTCAAAGTCATCGCCACCGAGATGGGTGTCACCCGAGGTGGAGAGCACCTCGAACACACCATCACCCACCTCCAGAACGGAGACGTCGAAAGTGCCGCCGCCTAAGTCGAAAACCAGAATTCGCTCATTGCTCTTCTTGTCGAGGCCGTAGGCGAGTGCAGCCGCAGTCGGCTCGTTAATGATGCGCAGCACCTCGAGACCAGCAATTTTGCCAGCGTCCTTGGTGGCTTGACGCTGGGAGTCGTTGAAATAGGCGGGAACGGTGATCACCGCCTGGGTCACAGACTCGCCGAGGTACTTGCCGGCATCCTCTGCCAACTTGCGCAGCACCTGGGCGGAAACTTCCTCAGGGGCGAACTGCTTTTCGAGAACCGGACACTTCACCTTCACGTTGGAGCCGGCTTTTTCAACCGTGTAGCTCACTTCCTTCGACTCTTCGTTCACTTCATCGACCCGACGGCCGATGAATCGCTTCACGGAATAAAAGGTGTTGTCAGGATTCATGACCGCCTGGCGCTTGGCAATCTGACCCACCAATTGATCTTGATTCTTGGTGTAGGCCACCACGGACGGCGTGGTGCGGAAGCCCTCGGCATTGGCGATCACGGTGGGCTTGCCGCCCTCCATCACCGACACACAACTGTTGGTGGTTCCGAGATCGATGCCGACAACCTTGCCCATCCTTGTCTCCTTGCTTCGCGTAGTGACTGATTAAATCCCTTGCATCTTCGGCAGAGGCAATGCCTCCAGGCGAGGTGTGGTTCCCGAACAGACCGATGACGCAGCAGGCTGGTGAAGAGGATCGCGCTTCCCCGAATGATCAGCGGAACCACTGAATTGATCGGCTTGCTTGGTCAACCCGTGAGCCACTCCTTGTCACCGGCGATGCACAACGCCGCACTGAAGGCAATGGCGCTTAATTGGCGCTACATGGCATTTCCCTGTGACGCTGAAAATCTGAAGGCGGCGCTCGATGGACTGCAGGGCGTAGGTTGCCGCGGCCTGAGCGTGACGATTCCGCACAAACAGCAGGTGGTAGGTCTCTGCCAAGAGCTAAGCCCCCTTGCCAGACGACTGGGTGCCGTCAACACGCTCACTCCCCTCAAAGAAGGAGGCTGGCATGGCCACAACACCGATATGGAGGGTTTTCTTGCGCCGCTGCAGACGCAGTTGGAGCAGTGGCAGGGTGCAGAGGCCGTGGTAATGGGCTGCGGTGGCAGCGCCCGCGCCGTGGTGGCTGGGCTGCAGCAACTTCCGCTGACCGCAATTCATGTCGCCGGGAGACGCCCAGATGCGCTGGATACCTTCCTGAAAGACCTGCGTGCAGACCAGTGCAACGACAGCGTGCCGCTGATCTCCATGAGCCTCGATCCTGAACCGCTCAGCAGGGTCTTGAAACGATCGAAGCTCGTGGTGAACACCACTCCTGTGGGAATGCAGGGGCACGGGGATGACAAGGCAATGCCGCTCAGCAGTGACCTCTGGACAAAAAGTATCGATTCATCCGTAACCCTCTATGACCTGATCTACACGCCGCGACCAACACCTTGGCTTGAACTGGGTCAACAGCACGGATGCCGCACCATTGATGGCCTGGAAATGCTGGTTGAGCAAGGAGCTGCAGCGCTGCGTCGATGGTCAGGCCGAGAGGATGTCCCGGTTGATCAGATGCGGGAAGGTGCTCTTCGAAGCCTGGGTGCACATCAGGCTTAACCCGGACAATCCACGGACTGAATCACACGCTCTACGCTCGAGCGACTATCGAGGCTGCGATGGCTATTCCCGTCTGGCAACGGTTCCTGGGTCTGCTGGTGTACGTGCTGCCTTGGAGCGATGCAATTCCTTTCGGAAGCCACCTAATGGGTCAGTTCCCCTGGATGCAATGGCTCACGCTGCCTGCACTTCCTCTCGTACTGCTCGAACGGGGCATTCCTTTCGGAAATCTGCTGGTGTTCTTCGTACTGTTCCTGGCAGTGGTGCGCAATCCGAACGTGCCGTACTTCCTGCGATTCAACACGCTCCAGGCCCTGCTCGTGGACATCATCGTGGTGCTGATCGGCTACGCCTTTGCCATCCTCTTGCAGCCCCTCAGCAGTGGCTTGATGCTGCGCACTCTTTCGAGCACGGTGGTGGTGGCAGCGCTGGCCGTGGTGGTCTTCGCTTTGATCGAGTGCATCCGTGGCAGAGAGCCTGATTTGCCTGGATTGAGCCAGGCTGTACGCATGCAGCTCTACTGAGTCTGTCAACGCCAAGGAGATAGGCTGTTGAATCCGTCGCTCACGTAGTGAGCCTTCAGTCCCTGTCGGATCTGTCTCCATGACCCAGCAGCCTTATTACGAGACCATGTACATCCTTCGTCCGGATATTCCGGAAGAGGAGGTCGAGTCTCACCTCACCAAATACCGCGACATCCTTGTGGAAACCGGTGCTGATGTTCTGGACAACCAGATGCGCGGCAAGCGCCCCCTGGCTTATCCGATCGCGAAGCACAAAGAAGGGATCTACGTTCAGCTGAGTCACAACGGTGATGGTCAGCAAGTTGCTGTTCTTGAGAAAGCAATGCGCCTCAGCGAAGACGTCATCCGCTATCTCACCGTCAAGCAGGACGGTCCTCTCCCTGCTCCCCGCGTGGCTCCTGGCAGTGAGCCCGCAGCACAGCCTGAAACAGCCGAAGCTCCCGCCTGAAACAAGGGCATTGTTCAACTGATGACCGGGCGATAGCGTTCGGTCATGCAGGTTCAAGAACCCAACCATCAGGCGCCATTGCCTGTCTGGAACCCGTCGTCAGAAGGGATTCAGGCAAACGTGACGCTTGAAAACAATGCTCTGCGAGCGCGCATCGACGAACTCGAGCAGACAGTTGAGAGCTATGAATCACTCCTGAGTGAGCTTCCAGAGCTGTTTGAGCGCAAGTTTCAGCAACGCCTTGAACCCCTTATGGAGCGTTATCGCCTCCTGGCGAGAGCCCAGCAAATGCTCGGTGAACCTGCTTTGCCCCTGATTGAGGAGCCTTCAGAACCGCTGACCGATATCCCCATTCCCTTCCTCGAACGCTGGCGGAACAGAAAGCAAAGCCATCAAGGGCGATCCGCTCGGAACGCCGCCTGATTCAATCAACGACTTCCTGACCGCTAACGACGTCGGGCTGCAGACCAGAGCCGGATCGGCAACCCCCAGATGTAGATGAACCCCTCTGCTGCGCGGTGATCAAATTGATCATCGCTGCCATAAGAGGCCAACTCTGGAACGTAGAGGCTGCTGTCGCTAGACCCGCGCCCCGTGACAATGGCATTGCCCTTGTGCAGACGAAGACGGACCGTGCCGTTCACGTGGGTCTGGGTGCGATCCATGAATCCATCCAGAGCTTCCTTGAGAGGACCAAACCAGAGGCCCTGATACACCAGATCCGCCCACTGCATCTCCAGCTGACGTTTGGTGCGGAGCACATCGGCAGCCAATGTGAGGCTCTCCAGTTCCTGATGGGCCTGAATCAACAGGAGCAAACCAGGGGTTTCGTAGATCTCACGGCTTTTGATGCCAACCACCCGGTTTTCGATCATGTCGAGCCTGCCGATGCCGTGCATTCCAGCCAGACGGTTGGCTTCTCGGATCAGCTCGACCGGAGCCAGTCGCACGCCATCAATGCTGACAGGATTGCCCGCTTCGAAGCCAATTTCAATCTCCTGATGCTGAGACGGAGCCGCGTCCACGGAGACGCTCATGGCAAACACTTCCTCAGGAGGCGCAACCATCGGATCCTCAAGCGGACCCGCCT
This sequence comes from Synechococcus sp. BIOS-U3-1, assembly GCF_014279975.1. Classification (NCBI taxonomy): domain Bacteria; kingdom Bacillati; phylum Cyanobacteriota; class Cyanophyceae; order Synechococcales; family Synechococcaceae; genus Synechococcus; species Synechococcus sp. BIOS-U3-1. Next base: position 2,694,352 of record NZ_CP047936.1, read on the forward strand.
CGACGCTGCGGCCCAGCAGGTTGAGGTCGATTGAATAGGGAGACTTCTTGCTTACTGGAGCGGGGATCCCGCAACGCTCACCGTAGGCAATGGTCTGCTCACGGCTCATTCCCCATTCACGGGCAGGTGTGAGCACCTTCAGATCAGGAGCCAAGGCAGCGATCGCCACGTCAAAGCGCACCTGATCATTTCCCTTGCCGGTGCACCCATGAGCCACGGCATCGGCGCCAACCTCCCTCGCTACCTCCACAAGGCGTCTGGCAATCAGCGGACGCGCAAGCGCAGTAGACAGTGGATACCGGCCTTCATACAAAGCGTTGGCCCGGATCGCTGGAAAAGCGAACTCCTCGATGAAGGGTTGAATCAGGTCACCAACAAGAGACTGACTTGCACCAGCGTCCAGAGCCTTAAGACGAATCGGCTCGAGCTCATCGCCCTGTCCGAGGTCTGCAGCGAAAGTGATCACCTCGTCGACTCCCCACTCCTGCTTGAGGTAGGGAATGCAGACACTGGTGTCCACACCTCCGGAATACGCGAGCACAACCTTCTTGGCGCGTCCCATCAAGCGGACTCCTGATCTGTATCGGAACTATTCCGATTCTCCACTCCCACGGGACGACCACAGCAACCATCCGGCCATTAGCCCTGAAGGCACAAACAACAGAGCCAATACAGGAATGAAACTGGGCTGCAAAGGTTGTGGATGCTGATGTCCCCAGAACCGCACAAGCGCACTGATCAGTAGAGAGATTCCCCAGACGGAAGCGAGAATCGCCACTTTTTTCAAGAACTAGAAATGCGCGGTCTTCTATGATGGAGGATTGGCTCTGAAGATCTTGTCCTCAGCTCTCACCGACTTGAGCGCCCTCGACAACGTCAACCCGGCCCTGACCCGCTACGGACGCAAGGAGCCTGCACCGGTGCTCCCGCTACGCGAGGAGCCCGATCTGCTGAGCTGGCTTGAAACCAGCGGTCGCTTGGTGGAGGACGAGGAGTCCAGTTCACCCGAGGTGAGCACGGTGGAAGAGGAGGAACTCTCCGCGCTGATGGGCGAAAAAGAGGATTACAAAGCTGACGAAGAGAACGAGGAAAACTGGGAAGACTGACTTAGGTGTCGTCTTCTGTGGAGCGATCCACCCGTCGCGATGGACGTGGTCCCGCTGCTGTGTTGATCACGGTGGTGGTAGCGGCGACCTTCGCATCAGACCGCTGGATCCCCAACAGCCTGCTGAGCCTGCCACTGCTCACGGCCACTCTGATCTCTGCCCTCGTGACCTGGTGGGGAACACCGCGACTGCGATCACTCAAGATGGGTCAAGTGATCCGAACCGAGGGTCCGGAAGCTCATCAAAGTAAATCCGGCACACCGACGATGGGTGGCCTTCTAGTCGTCCCCGTCGGAGTGATTGCGGGATGCCTGATCAGCTGGGGAGGACGCAGCGCTGCTCAGTTGTTGTCTGTTGGTCTGGTCACGCTGGCCTACATGGTGATCGGTGGCATCGATGACTGGAGCAGCCTGACCAAACGCACCAACACAGGCCTGAAACCCAGAGGCAAAATTCTGCTGCAGAGTGCTGCAGCCATGCTGTTTCTGAGTTGGTCAGCCTGGCAGGGATGGATCCCTGACGCGGTGAACATGCCCCTCGGGATGGTGATTCCTTTTGGCTGGCTGATCTGGCCACTGGGTTTGTTCGTTTTCCTTGCGGAAAGCAACGCCACCAACCTCACCGATGGACTCGACGGACTCGCCTCGGGCTGTGGAGCCCTGGTGTTCACAGGTCTGGGATTGCAGTTGATGCTGCGCGGCAACGAGGGTGACCCTGCGATGGCAGGGTTCTGCATGGCGATGGCCGGTTGCTGGCTCGGCTTTCTCATTCACAACCGCAACCCGGCAAGGGTGTTTATGGGAGATACGGGGTCCCTGGCGATGGGTGCGTCACTCAGTGCAGTGGCGTTGCTATCCAACAGCCTCTGGCCGCTGCTGGTGATGGGTGGCGTCTTCCTGGCTGAATCGCTGTCAGTGATCATCCAGGTGTGGGTGTTCAAAGCGACCAAGGGGCCTGACGGAGTAGGGCGCCGGGTGTTGCGCATGGCACCGCTCCATCACCATTTCGAACTGGGTGGGACAACCGAGCAGATCGTGGTGCCGATGTTTTGGCTTGCAACAGCAGGTCTGGTCATTCTTGGTATCGTTCTCCGCCCCACCTGAGCCGGCTAACAATGAGTTATTTCACCTGGAAAGAAGCAGGTCTCACTGCCGACTGCGCCAGCCTTGAGGCAATGGCCTCCCGATTCGAGGAGGCCGCAAGCCTGATGCGCCGCATGGCCGACAGAGGCTTCGTGCTTGAACAACGCAATGGCGCACAACACATCACCCACACGGATGCCGACATCTTCCAGTCGTGGGGATTTGTGAACGAGGAGCCAGCAGAGCGCCAACTGACCCTGATGCACGACCTCGAACCCTGAACTGATTGCACTCAGACCCTGGTGCGCAAAGCTCCAACCAACCAAACAATGACAAACGCCAGCAGCGATGCGCCCAGATAGATCAGGGCCCATTTCTGGACTGTGGCGATCTCCCAGCCAAAAATCAGCCCATCAGCGGCATCTCCCGCCGTCGTGAATGCGACGGGAGCGAAGCTCAGGGGTAAGAGCATCAGGCGTGGAGCGAGGATCAATCCATGCTGCCCTGAAAAAGGCCATGACGACGTTTCCCGCCACTGTGATGCTGTTGGGCAGTGGTGAACTGGGTAAAGAGGTGGCCATTGCCGCCCAGCGCCTGGGCTGCAGGGTGATCGCCTGCGATCGCTATGCCGGTGCACCAGCCATGCAGGTGGCAGATCTCGCGGAGGTCCTACCGATGACCGAGCCTGAGGCACTGCTGGAGGTGGTGCGCCGCCATAGGCCAAGCGTGGTGATTCCAGAAATAGAAGCTCTCGCCGTGAACGCACTGGCCGAACTGGAAGCAGAAGGCATCACCGTGATTCCCACAGCCCGCGCCACTGCCGTGACGATGAACCGTGATCGCATCCGCGACCTGGCAGCAACTGAGCTTGGGCTGCGCACTGCTCGTTTCGCCTACGCCACCAGTGCCGAAGCACTGCACAACGCTGCGGCACCGTTGGGGTTCCCGGTGGTTGTAAAGCCTGTGATGAGCTCCTCCGGGAAGGGACAGAGCGTTGTGAACAGCGCTGAGGAACTTGATCAGGCCTGGGAGGCGGCAATCACCAACGCGCGTGGCACCTCCAGCCAGGTGATCGTGGAAGAGTTCCTGCACTTTGATCAGGAAATCACACTGCTCACAATCCGCCAACGCGGCGGATCCACTCTGTTCTGTCCACCGATCGGACATCAACAGGCCAACGGTGACTATCAATGCAGCTGGCAGCCTGCCCAATTGAGCGAAGAGCAGTTGCAACGAGCCCAGACCATGGCCCGCACAGTGACAGACAACCTGGGAGGAACTGGTCTGTTCGGAGTGGAGTTCTTTCTCTGCGGCGAGGAGGTGATTTTTTCAGAGCTGTCGCCTCGTCCCCATGACACAGGTCTCGTCACTCTGATCAGCCAGAACCTCAGTGAATTCGAACTGCATCTGAGAGCTGTGCTTGGTTTACCGATTCCCACGATCCGCTGTGCCGCTGCGGCTGCCAGCAGAGTGATCCTCGCGGATCGCCATGGCAGCCAGGTGAGCTTCAGCGGACTGGAATCAGCCCTGAGCGAACCTGACACGAAAGTGTTGTTGTTTGGGAAAGCGGAGGCCCGGCCCGGTCGGCGCATGGGTGTGGCTCTGGCATGCGGCAACCAAGCGACTGATGCTCAAGCCAAGGCCGACCGCAGCGCTGCTGCTGTGACGCTTCAGATCGAGGCCTAATCCAGTCGGGACCGTGCGTTGAGAAAGCGGTAGTGCTGGAGACCCTCCAGCACGCCCATCAAGCGTGACCGATTAGCGAAATAAACCCGCTGCTGATGGCGGCAGCCATCAAGACAGGGGTCATGATCGGCAGTCACCACAGCCGCTGGCAGACCTTGGACCAGCTCCGCATCCCCCTGCTGACTGGCCACCACAAGAATGTGCTCCAGAGGCAAACCCCAACGCAACGAAAGGAAGCGAATCGCCTCGCTGCGTGAGGCCCGCATGGGAAGCACGTCAAGGAACCAGTGACAGCGCAATTGGGGCCTTGCAGGCAGGCCGCTCTGACGCAAACGCTGGCGAATCAACGGCAACACGGAAGGGCCCGGTTGCTCCAGCAGGTAGCTGACCTTGAACTGACCCTGGTGCTCAGGTTTCTGCAGTTTGATGTGATCGCCAAGATCGGAAAGGGTCTGCTCCACACACTCGCGTTGCCAGTCAACGCTGATTTGAGACTGCCAGAAACGATCCGCCTGCTCCTCATCCCCATAGTGAATCTGAGTGCCCGCCTGTGTGATCCAGACCTGCGGGTCAGGCAGATGAAGCTCAGCAAAACGCTGCCGGGCCACACCGAGAGGCCGACCAGTAATGATGCCGAAGCTTGTCTGGGCCGCTTGGGCAGATGGTGCCATCAGTTGTTGCCGCAGACTCTGCAAATCCTTGAGATCGGGCTGATCAAGACTGCTGTCGAGATCCAGCAGCAGCAGACGAGAGCCGAAAGGACTCAGCGCCGATGGTGTCGCCAACAGCTGCGACGACACAGTCACTGTGCTCGAGCGCTTGAGACGGTCTTGCATCAGTGCCAGGTAACCGCACACATGTGCATCCCAGCTGTAGTGACGGCTGACAGCCTCCACGCCGTTGTCACTCCAGCGCCGCCAACGATCGCGATCAGCACCGGCACGCTCCATTCCATCCTGGAGCGATTCCCGGTCAGTCACGTCAACGACAAGCCCGTTATCGCAACGACTCAGTATTTCTCTCGGACCACCGTCATCCGTGGCAACCATCGGCAAACCCGACGCCGCAGCCTCCAGAAGCGTGAGACCGAAAGGCTCTGTGAGAGCTGGATTCACGAACAAACCGCGTTGAGCCGCGGCCCAGCGATAGATGGCCGGAACCTGATCACGACGATGGTGCTTGGGATAGGCAACGGAGCCGTAGAGGTCATAACGGTCCACCAGATCAAAGATCTGTTGAAAAACCTCCCGCTGCTGACGATCCATCTGGCGGGAATCATCACGATTGCCAAGCACGAGCACCAAGTTGTGGCGCTGCCGCAGGACCGCAGATCGACCGAAAGCTTCAACGAGGGCAGGAATGTTTTTGCGCCGATCCGCACGGCAGATAGCCAGCAGAGGTGGACGTTCAGGCTCCCTCAGAAAAGAACTCAGTAGCTCTGAGACCTCAGTGAATTCTTCCGCGTTGCCGTGAGGATGGAAACGCCGGCTGTCGACACCCGGTGGTACAACCGCCGCATGGTCAGGGTTGAAGCATCCATAACGGGCGTATTGCTCATCACGCTCCTGTCGCGTGCTGGTGATGACCAGATCGGCATGGGCAAGAGCCAGCTCTTCGGCATCGATGCGCCGACTGATCGAATAACTCTGCTCGATCTGTTCATGCTCTCCACCGGCCGCAAGCAAACGGCGCAATTTCTCACGTCCTAGGGAATGGCCTGTGTAAGCAAGGGGAATTCCTAGACGTCGACTGACCAGAGCCCCTACATATCCGGCATCGGCGTAATGGGCATGAATCCAGTCGGGTCGATTGTCACTGACTCGGAGATGACGAACCAGCTGATCGGCCAATTCATCCAGATGCGGCCAGAGCTGTTCCTTACGCAAATAACGGCGAGGTCCAAAACTGAATCGACGGATCGATGCACCAGGTGCAATCGGCTCGAGAGGTTTGGAATAGTCGAGGGACACACGCCGATCGTGAATCAGCCGCGTGACGACCTCGACCTGAGACACCTCGGCGCGATTGGCCAGGCTACGGGCCAATTCCAAGACGTAGAGGGTCTGACCTCCGGTGTCTGCATCACGGCCAAGCTCCAAATCCTGCGAGCGAAATAAGCCGTGGAGATGAAGATGCAGCAGCTTCAGTCCCACAGGACCTCCAACACGTTCAGGAACAGGTCCTGGTGTCCGATCAAGGATTAGGTGATAAAGAACTTCGAAAAGATGAAAACAATCTGATAACTGAAAGGGAGTAAGGCAAAAGCATGCCGAGATCGCTTGCTTTCAAGACGGTTTAAGGCCGTCCAGCACTATCGCTTGCAATTGTTTTGAGTGTAGAAATGCAGACAAATAAGGCTTGTTTACAACAGCGACATGGCGTAAAGAATTTTCATAATTGACCGGTCACATCCAGTAAAGGCACGCGTTGATGGCCCCAACCACCGCCCCTGAAGCTCAGCGAATCGTTGATTCCCAACTGGTCATTGATCCAGGCAAGGATCAGGGGGCCCAAAACCGGGGGTTCTTCAGCACCCACCGGAGCCCAAAGATTGAAGTGATCTCCACCTGAGGCCAGCACAAGGCGGTGACCATTGGCCAGAGGCTGACCATTGCGCAGCGGAACAACCGCTTCAGGATCCGATGGAACAACCCAATCGTGGGTCCCGCTCACCAACAGCACCTTCGCATGCATCGACGGGCCACTGGCTTCGTCAAACAGCAGTCGTAGAGGCGGACTCACCACAACCGCAGTCCGTACTCTCATGTCGGCCAATGATCCCTGATCGGCACCTTTGAGCCAGCTGCACTGCAAAACCCAGCTGAGGTTGCGGTCTGGATCACGAGCATCCTGACAACGGGAACTCAGCTTCCGGCTCGTGGTCTGAAGACCACCCAACTGGAGAGCCGCAGTGGCACCCCAGGAATGACCCACAACCGCCACTGAATCGGTTTGAACAGCGGCACCAGAGAGCAGGCTGCCAGTCTCGACCGCATCAATCACGGCAGTGACATCCATTGGACGCAAGCGCAGTTCCTCGGATGCCGGCGGTGGCTGTTGGCCTTTCAGCAGTGACTCCTGCTGCTTGGAATCACTACCTGGGTGACGTGGAAGCAATACGGAATAACCATGAGCAGCAAGCAGATAGGCCCAGCCTTCGAAACTGGAGGGCGCATCCCAGAGCCCATGGGAAATCACCACCAATCGACCATTTGACATTCCAGTCGGGGAGATCACCGTGACCTGCAAAGGCTGCGGACGATGGTTCACTGCAACGGAGCGTTGTCGACGGCTCCAGCCAGATGCCGCAGCCGCGACGATCGTTGAGGAAACAGGCGTGGCCGCGGTGCCCTTCTGCATCAGCGCCCTTGCATCGTCCTGATTGCTTCTGAGTCTCTTGGCGTAAAAAGCAAGCTCCTGGAGATTGATCGAGAGCTCATCTCCAGGAACATGTCGCAGGAATCCCAGTAGATGGGGCTCATCATCCCGATAAGCCGCGGCCAAAGCTTCCGACACCATTCGCCCGCTGGTATCAGCCGGAAGACCCTTGACCTCAACCAATTTGGAAGCAGCGAGAAGCAGCTGCTCAAACAGAGGGTGTCCAAGGGATTGGCGAATAATGCTGCTGGTTGCTTCAGGGAGAGGGGCCGTGAGCAGAGATTCGATCAGCTTCTGTACTGATCCATCGCCTGCCAAATCCAGCTCCTGAAGATCTCGATTGGACTCGATCAACTCCCGCGCATTGGAGGCCTGACTCAAATCCAGGCTGATGCTCTCATCCAGCAAAGGCAAGGTGAAAGTGAGGCGCTCGACAGCTGCGACCGGTTGAGCGACCAACAGCGAAGCCAGGGCTGCAACCAAGCCACTGAAGCGGAAACAGGGGGAGGAGCTCATGCCGCCAGAGGAACAGTCTGAGGTGGATGCTGCTCCAGAACCCTTGCTAGGTAACGACCGGTGTGACTGGTTGGGTGCTGTGCCACCTCTTCCGGCGTTCCACAGGCCACCAACTCTCCACCACGATCACCACCCTCTGGACCAAGATCAATCAACCAGTCAGAACAACGGATCACGTCGAGGTTGTGCTCGATGCAGATGATCGAATTGCCCTTATCCACAAGACGCTGCATCACATCCATCAGCTTGTGGACGTCATAGAAACTCAGGCCAGTGGTGGGCTCATCAATGAGATAGAGCGTCTTGCCGGTGGCCCTGCGGGACAGTTCAGTGGCCAACTTCACCCGTTGGGCTTCACCGCCGGAAAGCGTGGGTGCCGGCTGACCCAGCTTCACGTAACCGAGACCCACATCCACCAGGGTCCAAAGTCGGTCCGCTGCCTGTGGAATGGCGGAAAACACCTCGGCAGCCTGCTCAACGGTCATCTCCAGAACGTCGGCGATCGTGTGCCCCTTGTAAGTGACCTGAAGAGTCTCTCGATTGAATCGGGCGCCCTTGCAGACATCGCACTGCACATAGACATCAGGCAGGAAGTTCATTTCGATCACGTTGACCCCCTGTCCTCGACAGGCTTCGCAGCGACCGCCCTTGACGTTGAAACTGAATTGACCCACCTGGTAGCCGCGGGCCTTCGCTTCAACCGTGGCTGCAAACACCTGACGGATCGGATCGAACGCACCGGTGTAGGTGGCGGGGTTGGAACGGGGAGTCCTACCGATCGGTGACTGGTCGATCACGATCACTTTGTCGATCGACTTGAGGCCACGCATCTCGCCGAGACCGTTGGGGAAAGGCACTTTGTGCCCGAGGCCATGCTCCAGCGCGGGGTGAAGCAACTCATTCACCAGGGTGCTCTTGCCACTGCCGCTCACTCCAGTAATGGAAACAAGACGTCCGAGCGGAAACTCCACGCTCAGGTCTTTGAGATTGTTGCGATTGCAATTGAGCAGCTTGAGGCTGCGAGCCCCTGCCGAGCGACGTTCCGGAGGAGTGGGAATGCTGAGCTGTCCACTCAGATAGGCACCAGTAATCGATTGATCAGCATCGAGCAGATCTTGGAGGGAGCCCTCAGCCACGATGTGACCACCATGCACCCCAGCTCCGGGACCAATGTCCACGAGATGATCAGCTGCGCGGATCGTGTCCTCATCGTGTTCAACCACAACGAGAGTGTTTCCTAAATCACGCAGCCTTTCGAGGGTGGCCAGCAGGCGGTCATTGTCCCGTTGGTGCAAACCGATGCTCGGTTCATCAAGCACGTAGAGCACTCCGGTGAGACCTGCTCCGATTTGCGTGGCCAGACGGATCCTCTGCGCTTCTCCACCAGACAGCGTCATCGCCGGGCGATCGAGGCTCAGATAGTCCAGACCGACATCCAGCAGAAAACGCAATCGCATGCGGATCTCGCGCAGCACGAGGTCTCCGATCTGCATCTGACGATTCGTGAGCAGTGGTTCACTGCCCTCAAAGGCACCCTCGCCCATCAACTGCTCAATCCGTTCAAGGGTTTGCCCAACGCTCACAGCGGTGAGATCTGTGATTCGGAAGCAGCCCATGCGCACAGCCAATGCCTCGGGGCGCAGTCGTTTGCCAGCACAACTGGAACAGGGAACCAGTTCCAGAAATTTCTCCAGCTTCTGACGCTGGGCTTCGCCACTGGCATCACGCAGCTGACGTTCAAGAATCGGCAAAATCCCCTCAAAGGGACGCTGATATCCGGCGTTTCCCTTGCGATAGCGGCTATCAGCCTGAATCAGGATCGGTTCACGACTGCCGTTGAGCAGAACATCTTGCTGCTCTTCAGACAGGTCCTTCCAGGGAGTCTTGATTTCGAAGCCAAAGGCCTCCCCAACGGAATAAAGCAGCGAGAAGTAATAGGAGTTGTCTTTCTCAGCCCAGGGAGCGACTGCGGCGTAAACCGGCAGCGAAGGATCTGGAACCACTCGCTCAGGTGTGAACTTGCGCAGGTGGCCGATACCGTGGCAGGCCTCGCAAGCTCCATAAGGACTGTTGAAAGAAAACAGTCTTGGTGAGAGCTCCTCCATGATCGCCCCGTGCTCGGGGCAGGCGAAATTCTCTGAGAACAAACGCTCTTGGTCGACTCCTTCAGGAAGTTGCTCATCCTTTTTGGGAACCACTTCAACGATGGCCAAACCATCTCCGCGTTTCAGAGACGTGCGCAGGGAGTCGGTGAGCCGTTCCTGAATTCCCTCTCGAGCAACAAGCCTGTCCACCACCACTTCGATGTGGTGGCTTTGGTTTTTGTCGAGCTCAATGTTGTCCGCCAGTTCACGCACTTCTCCATCGATCCGCACCCGAGCGAACCCTTCGGCGGCCAGCCCGCTGATCAATTTGGCGTGGGTGCCCTTCTTGCCACGCACAACCGGAGCGAGTAGCTGATACCGCGTGGATTCAGGCAAGGTGAGGATCTGATCGACCATTTCATCAATGGTCTGCGGCCGGATCGGACGATCGCACTTCGGACAATGCGGATCACCGGCTCGACCGAACAACAAACGCAGATAATCCTGAATCTCCGTAACGGTTCCGACGGTCGAACGTGGGTTGTGACTGGTGGATTTCTGATCGATTGAGATCGCCGGTGAAAGCCCCTCGATGGCATCAACATCTGGCTTGTCGACCTGACCTAGAAACTGACGTGCGTAAGCGGAAAGGCTCTCGACGTAGCGACGCTGACCCTCAGCAAAAATCGTGTCGAAAGCCAGGGAGCTTTTACCGCTGCCGCTCACCCCGGTAAACACCACCATCTTGTTGCGAGGGATGGTGATATCAACGTTCTTGAGATTGTGCTGACGAGCACCACGAACGCGGATCACATCCTCTTCAGATCCAGTGGTAAGCCTCACCGGCTCTGCCGGAGATGAAGCCTTTGATTTGGGAGCGGTTCGCCCCATACGGACTGGATCTCAATAGCTGACGAGTCTACTGAGATCAGATCACGCTCATGCTGCTTTCTGATCCAGAAGGCTGGCTGCATAAGCCTCAGCTTCGTGGCAATCACCGCCTGCCAGTTCAGCTAGCTCACGCTGACGCTCCTGAGTGTCCCGCAGCTGGGACACTCGCGAATGAGTGACCCCATCGCAAACATCTTTGCTAACGCGGAAATGATGATCAGCCGCAGCAGCCACGAGCGGCTGATGGGTGACACAGAACACCTGACGATGGCTCGACAACATGCGAAGCAGATCGGCCATGGCACCACTGACACGGCCACTCACTCCAGTATCGATTTCATCGAACAGCAGGGTGCTGGATCCATCCACCTCGGCAAGACAGGTTTTGAGAGCCAGCAGAAAACGTGACATCTCACCCCCGGAAGCCACTTCAGCGAGCGGTGCCATGGGCTGACCTGGATTGGCTGAGAACAGGAAGCACACAGCATCAGCACCGCTCTCTCCAGGTTCGGATGGCTCAACGGCGACCTCGAAACGCACATTGGCCAATCCCATGGGCCTGAGAAGAGCCATCAACCGCTCTTGCAGCTCCGCCGCCACGGCCAGTCGCTGTGAACGCAGAGAAGCATTGCTGCGATCACGGATCTCGCAAGCCATCAGCTCCTGGCTGCGCAATTGCTCAAGCAATGCCTCAACACCACCGGATTGCTGACGGTCACGCAGCTCATCGCGACGCTTGATCAGATTGATCAGATCCTGACCATGGCGGCGTTCCAGGCTCTTGAGCTCGGCCAGACGGTCCTGAAGCACAGCCAAACGATGGGGATCACTGTCCAGAGAAGCTCCGTAACCCTCCAGTTCCCGGATCAGATCCTGAACACCTGATTCAAGATCCAGACATCGCTCGCTCAGAGACGTCAGCGATGGGTCGAGGCTCTGCATCTGCTGTAACTCATGGCTGCAGGCCAGCAGATGATCAAGGGTTGAGGGTGCCTGATCAGCACCGTCCTGAAGACGCCCGATCAACAGACCCAGACCCTCCTGCAGGCGCACACCATGAACAAGACGGTCCTGTTCCCGTTCGATCTGATCGATTTCCTCAGGGTCATCAAGCTCAGCTCGGTCGAGTTCAGCCAGCAGCAGATCCAACTCCTCACGTTGTTGATCCAGCCGCAACCGATCGTTTTCAGCCCGCTCAAGCTCGGAGTGACAACGAAGCCAGTCGCTCCAATGACGACGGACCTGAGTGAGCTCGGCGTCAAGCGAAGCTCCGCCGAGCTGGTCAAGCCAGCGTTTCTGCTGGCCCGGACGTGCGAGCTGCTGGGTCTGACCCTGAACGGTGAGATCAATCAGCAGGGGACGCAGCACCAACAACTGCTGACGATTGACCATCACACCGTTCAGCCTTGAGCGACTGCTGAGACGTTCCTCCTGGCGCCGCCATTCGCGGCTCACCACTAAGTCCTCCTCTCCTTCGGTGATCTCCTGCTCAAGCAACCAGCGGCTTGCGGCGGCACCAGGACGAAAACTGGCCTCAATGACGCCACGGTCACAGCCGGAACGCAACAGGCGCCCGCCTGCACCTGTCTGCAAACCTCCCAGCACGGCATCGAGAGCATCAAGCAGGATCGACTTTCCTGCGCCCGTCTCGCCAGTCAGCACGGAAAAGCCCTGATCAAACGCCAGATCAAGGCTGTCGATTAAAGCGATGTTTTCGAGTCGCAGACCGGTTAGCACGACAGACCCCGGTGTTGGAGCTGACCGTAGCGGCGGCTCAGCTCGTTTAGAAGGGGTGGAGATGGCATTAAGGCCAGTGGCCCCTCAAGAGCTCGGAGATTTCATCGAAGCCGCCGGTCTGCTCACGTATGACCCGGCAGCCATCACTCGTATTTATGCGGGTCATCCCCAACGTCTACTGCGGCGTCTGTGGCAGACGTTGGTGCCGATTGGAATGCTGTTGATCGGCATCGGTTTCGACTGGATCTTCCAGCTGCTCAAGAATCAAGAGCGAGCCCGACGCAGAGCTCGGGAATGCGCTGAACTGCTGGTGGAGCTCGGACCAGCCTTCATCAAAGCCGGCCAGGCTCTCTCCACACGGCCAGACATCGTGCCTCCGGTACTACTGGAGGAACTTGCCCAGCTGCAGGACCAGCTTCCAGGGTTCGACAGCGCTCTGGCCATGGCTTGTATTGAGGAAGACCTGGGAGCTCCCGTCGACAGCATCTACGCGGAACTAGAACGCGAACCAATCTCAGCGGCCTCTCTCGGCCAGGTGCATCGCGGAACATTGCACGACGGTCAACGCGTCGCCGTGAAAGTGCAAAGGCCGGGTCTGCGCGAACAGATCACGCTGGATCTCTACATCGTGCGCAATATTGCCGCCTGGCTCAACAGCAATATCGGCCTGATTCGCAGCGATCTTGTTGCCCTCATTGATGAACTGGGCAGTCGGGTGTTCGAAGAGATGGATTATTTGAATGAAGCTTCGAACGCGGAAAAATTCAGCGAGCTGCATCAGCACAATCCCCGTATCGCCGTTCCGCTGATCTATCGAGAAGCCACTAGTCGAAGGGTGCTAACGATGGAATGGATCGACGGCGTCAAGCTCACCAACCTTGAGGCGGTGAGAGAGATGGGTATTGATCCCAATGAGATGGTGTCCGTGGGCGTGAACTGCAGCCTGCAACAGCTGCTTGAGCACGGCTTCTTTCATGCCGATCCACACCCAGGCAATTTGCTAGCCCTCTCTGATGGACGGCTCTGCTACCTGGATTTCGGCATGATGAGCGAAGTCTCGCGAGAATCACGCACCGGATTGATCCAAGCCGTGGTTCACCTGGTGAATCGCAATTTCGGCAAATTGTCCAAGGATTTCGTCAACCTCGGATTCCTTGCTGAAGACGTGAATCTGGAGCCGATTGTTCCGGCGTTCGAAACCGTTTTCAGTCAAGCGTTGGAAGCAGGTGTCAGTCGCATGGATTTCAAAGCGGTCACTGATGATCTGTCCGGCGTGATGTACAAGTTCCCGTTCAGAGTCCCGCCTTACTACGCCTTAATCATCCGCTCACTGGTCACCCTTGAGGGAATTGCTCTGAGCGTGGATTACGACTTCAAGATTCTCGGCGCTGCCTATCCCTATTTCGCTCGCCGGCTGATGGAGGATCCGGACCCACAACTCCGTCAAAGCCTGAAAGAGATGTTGTTTGACGGCGATATCTTCAGCTGGACCCGGCTGGAAAATTTAGTGGCCAGTGCAGCCAGTCAAGACCAACTGGACCTGGATGCATTGCTTGATCAGGTTCTGGATTTCCTTCTGTCAACCCATGGGGGCATGCTGCGCCAACAGCTGGTTGAAACCGCAGCAGATCGCATCGATTCGCTTGGATGGATGACCCTGCAACGCATCGGACGACGTCTGCCACGTCAGTTGCAACCTTCTCGCCTCATGGCGTCAGGAGCCGAGTTGGATCAGGACTTTTACATGGATCTCGAACCGGTCCGTCAACTCATCCAAGTCCTCCAGCAGCTACCCGGCTTCAGTCCAGATCTGCTGTTCAGCCGCTTGCCGAGATTGATGCGTGAACCCGACGCCCGTCGCATGGGCGTTGAACTTGCCCAGGGCTTAGCCGAACGAGGAGTTGTCCGACTGGTCAAAGCAGCAGCAGGAGTCTCCCCCTAGATTCCGGCCAACTTGATCAGCCCATGTCTGCACGACGATCACGCCTTCGCAGGCACGCTCTGGCAACAGGCTCGGCGATGGCTCTGGGCCTGCTGAGTTGTTTCCAACCCGCTCACGCAGCCAAGGATGTTGCCCTCGTAAGTGGTGCGTTTATCCGTTCAATCAGTGTTGCGGATCTGGCCTACTTAGCCGAAACAGGTGAAGCGCGTGGATTACTGGTCGACCTCCTGAAGTTGAGCCGTCAGGATCCTGAGGACGTAGCGAAACTGCTCAATCAGGAACTGAATCTGCCACTGGTGCTAACCAGCAGGCTGATGTCCACAAGGATTGGAGACGTGATTCTGACCAGGGTGGCTCGGATCATCTATCCGCTGAGAGTGCCTGCTCCCTCGGTGAGTGTTCCAGCCATCCGCGCTGGTGTCATCAACGGGCTTCAGATCGGTGAAGGCGGCTTGACGGCCATCAAATTTCTCGAGGCCTATCCATCGGACGTGATGGAAGTGAATATCCCAGCACTGATTGCCGTGATCGAAAAAGCAGAATCCATCGCGGGCTTGGTGCAATTCTTCTCAGATTCCCCCCTGGACGGTCTGAAGGACGGCAGCAACTGAATCCGGCCGCAGTGTCTGCCACATAGATTCCTGAAGATCATTGCCCTGCGCAGGTGTCACTGCTCAACAGCTTCCGTCGCCGCTTCTCCCCGGCTCCCGTCATGCAGGACTGGCCAGGGCTGATTGAGGCTTACAGAACCTGGTTACCAGTGAGCAACTCCACTCCGGTGGTGACCTTGAGGGAAGGCGCTACACCATTGATCCCTGTGCCTTCGATCGCTGAACGGATCGGAAAGGGGGTGAAGGTTTACGTGAAATACGACGGATTGAACCCAACTGGTTCGTTTAAGGACCGGGGCATGACCATGGCGATCAGCAAGGCCAAGGAAGCTGGATGTGAAGCCGTGATCTGTGCCAGCACGGGCAACACTTCAGCGGCTGCCGCGGCCTACGCAAGACGCGCAGGGATGCGAGCCTTCGTGCTGATCCCCGACGGATATGTCGCCCAAGGGAAGCTGGCTCAGGCACTGGTTTACGGCGCCGAGGTTCTCGCCATTCGCGGCAACTTCGACAAAGCACTCGACATCGTGCGTGAAGTGTCGGATCAATACCCGATCACCCTGGTGAATTCGGTGAACCCTTATCGCCTCCAAGGCCAGAAAACAGCCGCATTTGAATTGATCGATGCCCTTGGTGATGCCCCTGACTGGTTGTGCATCCCCATGGGCAACGCCGGCAACATCACCGCCTACTGGATGGGTTTCCAGGAGTATCACCAGGCAGGGCGAAGCCGCACGCTCCCCAGGATGATGGGCTTCCAGGCCAGTGGATCAGCTCCGTTGGTCAACGAGACCACCGTGACCGATCCAGAAACGATCGCAACGGCCATCCGCATCGGCAATCCTGTGAACAGGGAGAAAGCCATTGCCGCACGAGCCGCCAGCAACGGCGCCTTCCTGGATGTCACAGATGAGGAAATCATTCAGGCCTACAAGCTGCTGGGAGGACAGGAGGGCGTGTTCTGCGAACCAGCCAGCGCTGCTTCAGTGGCTGGTCTGCTCAAACGCAAAGACGAAGTCCCTTCCGGAGCCACGGTTGTCTGTGTCCTCACAGGCAACGGACTGAAGGATCCCGATTGCGCGATCAACAACAATGATGCTGCCTTCCATACCGATCTGAACCCCGATCTGGGCACAGTGGCCAAAGTGATGGGGTTCTGAGTCAGCAGTCAGCAGCACATGGTCTCAACCTCGATAGAGCCCCTTCCTGAAAGGGGTTTTTTGATGTCAACAAACGCAAGAGAACGAACAACCAAATGACGAACTGCCTGAGGAAGACCGCAGAAAACCATGCCTGAAAGCTGTGGAAATCCAGCCCCAAAAGCACTCGCGCGTGACCCTTCAGATTTCCCCAGGCTGTTGATTCTGTGAGAAACGCAGGTTTCTCCTCATTGGCGAATCAAGATTCCCCAGCCCTGTGTGATCAGAAAAGCATTGACGAGAAAGGGGCT